>CAWEKN010000009.1:0-170630 GCA_963809685.1 uncultured Solirubrobacterales bacterium
TCGGCGGGGGCAATCGCGCGATCGCGGTCCAGTCCGTCGACAGCATCCGGGGCGGTCACGGATCCGCGATCGTCGTGCGCCTGCGCAACCGCCTCGCTCGCCCGGTCAGCGACCTGCCGATCTCGGTTGGGATCGTCGCAGCCGACGGGCGCAAGGTGTACCTGAATGCAACGCCGGGACTCGACTACTTCCGCACGCATCTCCCGGCGATCCCGTCAGGCGGCACGCTCACCTGGGTGTTCATGACGGATCGGACGCTGCACCCGGGAAAGCGTGTGTTCGCGGCCGTCGGCACGCACGCGCCGCCACAGGTGCCGGCGCCGCGATCGCTGCCCCGGGTCACGGTCACGGCTGTCGTGCAACCCACCGGGCGGCGGGTCCGGCTGATCGTCCGCAATCTCTCGACGGTGCCGCAGTATCAACTGCCGGTCTACGCGATCGCGCAGCACTCAGGGCGCGACGTGGCCGCCGGCCTCACGACGATCGACGACCTGACCGGTGGCGCGACCGTCGCGGTCGACGTGCAACTGCTCGGGCGCGTGCGAGCTGGGCGCGTGGCGCCCGAGGCTCCGCCGACGATCTTCGGATAGGACTCCATGCTCGACACGATCGACACGACCTCCGAGCAATACGAGCACTGCGAGCAGTGCGACGCTCCCGTCGACCACGCTCAGCGTTATTGCGTGGTCTGCGGTACGCACCGACGGCACGTTCATGATCCGGCCGCCCGCTACCTGAGCACGGTCGCGCGCCGCTCGCGGTCCGCCGGGCCACGACCGGCAAGTGCGCGACGCGGCACATCGCCCAGGCTCGCCACCGCGCTGGCGCTCGCCGTGATCCCGATCGCGGTCGGTCTCGGGGTCCTCGTGGGGCGCGCGTCGACAAGCGGCGATGCGAAGCTGATCGCCGCGCTCAAAGCCCAGAAGCCGGAGGTGATCACGACGACCGTTGGCGGCGCAGCCGCCACAGCCGGTCCGGCTGCGGCAGCCAGGACGGCGAGCACGGTCAGCGCGCTGACAAGCAGCTTCCCGCTGCGGAGTGGCTATGCGGTGGAGCTGCAGACGCTGCCATTGCGCACGAGCGAGAGCGCCGTCACCAAGGCCCAACAGGCGGACGCCGCGAAGGGCGCGCCGCACCCCGGGCTGATCATGCAGCGCGACTACCGGGTTACGCCGACCCCAGCGGCCGGCGACTACGTCATCTACTCCGGCGCATACAAGACGAAGGCGGCGGCCCAGCGGGCGCTGGCGACGCTACGCAAGAAGTTCGCTGAGGCGAAGGTCATTGAGGTGCAGCCAGTGGGCGCGAGCGCCACCCCGACGACCAAGGTGCTGGCAAAGACTCAGTACGGCTCCGCACATCAGGTTGCCGGCTACCAACCGTCGCAGGGCCAGGTGGCCGCCGGCGGACAGGTCGTCCAGAAGATCCAGCAGGCGGCGGGCAAGAGCTACGTCGACCAGCAGCGCGGGCTGCCCGACGCGATCTCGGTGCCGTGATGCGTCGCATGCGCAAGCCCGCGCCGGTGCCGGTTGCGCCGCTGACCACGGCGACGGACCCCGAGCTCGAGCTGCAGCGCGATCGCCTCGCCGAGCGCTTCGCGGTGATGCAGTCGGAGCTTGGCGGCCTCTTGTACGAGATGGCGATCCGGGACCACGTCAGCATCGACGTTCTGATGCAGAAAGCTGCGGAGCTGCAACGCGTCGACGGCGAGCTTGGCCAGCTCGAGCGGATGCTCGAGAGTGGGGCGACAGGCGTCGGCGGCAGCTGTGGCAACTGCGGTGCGCTCTACGCCCGTGGCGCGGCGTACTGTGCGCAGTGCGCGACCCCGCTGACCGCGCCATGATCGCGGCGCTACGCGGCGTCCGGTTGAGTCGTACGGCGCTCGTGGTGGTCGGGGCGCTCTCAGGTCTCGCGACGGCGCTGGTGATCACGACGGCGCTCGGTCGGACGGACGCTCAGACCGCGGCGATCGCGGCGCTCCGGCACCCCCCGGTCGAAATCCACGCGGTCGCGTACGCGCGGCCGGCCCCGCAACCGCTGCGCACACCTGTGAGCACACCCGTGACCAGCCCGGCCCCATCGGCGCCCGCCGGCTCCAACTCGGCGCCAGCATCGAGTGCTGCGTCGTCCGGGTCCGGCGACTCCAGCAGCGCCGTCGCCCCGACGAACACGACGACGACGAGCAGCACGACGACCACGACGAGCAGCGCGACGACGACCGCGCCCAGAGCCGCGCAGCACAAGGTAGGGCACGTGTTCGTGATCGCGCTCTCGACGTCGAGTTTCGAAGCCGCCTTCGGAGCGCAGTCGGTGGCGCGCTACCTCAACGGGACCCTCCGGCGCCGCGGGACGCTCCTCGGCGGCTACGAGACGCTCGCGCGCTCGGAGTTGCCCGACTACCTCGCGATGATCAGCGGACAGGCGCCGAACGTGTCGACGCGTGGCAACTGCACCACGTATTCCGAGTTCCCGGCGAACACGAACCCGGACGCCAAGGGCCAGATCCCGGGCGACGGCTGCGTGTATCCGAACACGATCATCACGCTCGCCGATCAGGTCACGTCGGCGGGCCACACGTGGAGGGCGTACATCGATGACATGGGTCCTGCGACCTGCGCCCACCCGAACTCCGACGCGCCGGATGTCGGTGGCCTACCCCGCACGGGACCCGACTACGACACGCGCCACAACCCATTCATCTACTTCCATTCGCTGCTCGATCTTGGCGGCTGCTCGAGCAACGACGTCTCGCTCGTGACCCTGACGCACGATCTGCGCTCGCAGTCGACGACGCCGGCGTTCTCGTTCATCGCGCCGCGCGGGTGCGACGACAGCGCAGTCACGACCTGCGCCGACGGTCAGCCGGCTGGTTTGGCCGGGGAAGACGCGTTCTTGCGTACGTGGGTCCCCAAAGTGCTGAGTTCACCGGCGTACCAGCACGATGGGGTGTTGATCATCACGTTTGCGCTCGCAGGGTCGGCACCCGCGGGCGGTCCAGTCCCCACCGGGACGCTCGTCCTCTCGCGGTACGCCACCGCCGGTAAGACGGTCGCGACGGCGTACAACCCCTACTCGCTTTTGCGCTCGATCGAGGACCTCCTCGGCTACAAGCCGCTTGCGCACGCGCAGGGCGCCAAGTCCTTCGTCGCCGGGGTGCTTCCGGGAGCCTGATGCCGGACCTCGGGGCGATCGTCGGGTGTTCCCGGCGGGACAAACTCCACAAAATCAATCGACAAACAGAAGTTTTGCTAGAGTCGCGCGGCACTTCGGGAATCACTTGCTGAGAAAGGGACTGCGTTGAGATCAAGAACCAGGATGTTCGCCGGGTCAAAGACCGCCGGCACCGTCGCCCGGGCGCGGGTCGTCGCGCTCGCAGCACTTGCCGTGTCGGCCGTGGCAGCGCCAGCGTCGGCGCTCGCCGCAAGCCCGCCGTCTCTCGCGAGCTCCTTCAGCCCAGCCACGATCCCCGTCGCGGGCACAAGTGCGCTCACCTTCACCGTCACGAACCCGAACGCGAGCGGCTCGATCAGCGGGATCGCGTTCACGGATACCCTGCCGGCCGGGCTCGTGGTCGACGACCCGAACGGGGCGAACGGCACCTGCGGCTCGACGAGCACGCTGACCGCGACTCCCGGATCAAACACGATCAGCCTCACCGGCGGCAAGCTTGCCGGCGGCGCGTCGTGCACCGTCTCCGCCAGCGTGACGTCCAACGTGACGGGCACCGTTCAGAACGGCACCGGATCCGTCACGTCGGCGTCAGGCGACGGGAGCGGTGACACGCAGTCGCTCACAGTCGCAGGGAACCCGACCGTGACGCTGACCTCGCCTAAGGACGGCGCGACTTTCGACTTCGGGCAGAAGGTCATCGCGCGCTACCGCTGCGCGGAGGGTGCGTTTGGACCCGGATTGACGGCGTGCTCCGGAGACACCGACAGTGGGACGCCGATCGACACCTCGACGCCGGGGCCGCAGACCTTCTCGGTGTCGGCGATCAGTAATGACGGCGCTGTCGTGACCACGACCGTGGACTACACGGTCCGGCCCGATAACCGCTTCGTGATCAGCACCGTCAAGGGCCATCGCGACGGGTCGCTGAGCTTCGCGCTCAAGCTGCCCGGCCCCGGCAAGGTTGTCGTGCTCGAGAGTGCTCCGACCGCAAACCTCGCGGCGGTGACGCATCTCGCCGGCCCGGGGAAGGGCCGCTTCACGTTTGGTTCGGCGAAGCTCGCGGTCACGCAATCGGGCACGCTCCGCGTCACCGTCAAGCCGACCCGAAAGGGAATTCAGCTCGTCCAGAAGCACCACTCGAAGGTCCTCGTGAGGCTCCAGGTCCTCTACACGCCGACCGGAGGCGTGGGTCGCACCGTGAGCGTCCGCGGGACTCTGATCACGCCTTGAGAAGGATTCATTACTGACCATATTGACTTCCTTGCTAAGGAAACGATCGCATGCAGATTGACCTCCACCAACACGTCTGGACCGAGCCGCTGCTCGACGCGCTTGCCGGGCGCCGTTCGTTGCCGTTCGTCTCACGCGCGGACGGGCTGACGTTGCTCCACTGCTCCGGCGAGCGGCCGTATGTGATCGACGTCGATGCCGAACGCCGAGAGCGCCGCGCGGACCTGCTAGCGCACGACCGGCTGGATCGTGCGATCGTGGCGCTCTCGAGTCCGATCGGGATCGAGACGCTCCGCCGCACCACCGCAACCCAGCTGATCGATGCGCACCTGGACGGTGTCAGCGCGCTCGGCGAGCGCTTTGGCGCCTGGGGTCCGCTGGCGCTGCGGGAGTCGCATCCGGACGACGTCGACGCGCTGCTCGCGCGCGGCTGCATCGGGATTTCGCTCCCCGCGCCCGCGATCAGCGGGATCGGCGCGCTCGAGGCGATCGGGCCGCTGCTCGAGCGGGTCGCCGCCCGGCGCGTGCCGCTGTTCATCCATCCGGGTCCGACCGGCGGCCTGTGGGAGGGCTCGCTGAACGAGCCGCTGTGGTGGCCGGCGCTTGCGGACTACGTCGCGCAGATGCAGGCAGCATGGCTGACGGTTGTCACGCAGGGTCGTCGCGAGCATCCGGACCTCATCGTCGTATTCGCGATGCTCGCCGGCTGCGCGCCGTTGCAGGCGGAACGCCTCGCGACTCGCGGCGGACCCAGCGTCGACGTGCGCGATCCGCGGATCTACTACGACACCTCGAGCTACGGCCCGGTGGCAATCGATGCGATCGCGCAGCTGGTCGGGGCTCGCCAGCTTGTGTACGGGTCCGATCGCCCTGTGGTCGAGCCCGTCTCGACGAGCCGCGACGCCGATCTGCGGACCAACGGCGCGCAGCTGCTGGCCAGCTCGAGCGCGAGGCGCTGACTTACCTGGTGATCCACGCCTCGGGGTCATCCGCAAGCTTGTCGACCGACTTCGGAAGCTCGCCGCCGGCGACATCCGCGACGGTGACCCGCTCGACCACGCTGCGGATGTTCTTGCGCACGGCGATCCAGACGCGAGGAAGCTCGCTGGCGGCGCCGGGATAGACGGAGTCCTCCGGCGGCCCGCCTCGAACGGTGGCAAGCGGGCCCTCGACCGCTCGGATCACGTCGGCGATCGAGATCTCATTTGCCGGCTTGGCCAGGCGAAAGCCGCCGTCGGCACCGCGCTGGCTGCGAACGATCCCGGCGTGACGGAGCTCGCCGAGGATGTTCTCCAGGAAATTGAGAGGCACGGCCTGCGTGGTCGCGATCCGTTCGGCCGTCACGGGGCGGCCGTCTTGCGCTGCTGCCAGCTCCACAGCCGCGCGGACAGCGTAGTCCACCTTTGCCGAAATGCGCATGGGCCTCCGAGTAGCTATGCACCGGCAACGGCCATGTTCAGACGCCACCGCGCAGGATCAGGATCAGGTTGATCGAGATTGTGGCCAAAAAGCGTACCCCAAGCCCGGCGTGGCAGTCGAACCGTCGAGTAGCGGGTTCGGCTTGAGCGACTCTCCGAGCGCCATTACCGCCGATCTGCTCACCGCTTCGCACGGGCTCCTCGACGGGCTCTTCTTGTCCGGCCAGGAGCGGCAGCCTGGCCGAAGCTGTCTGGCCGACAAAGCAGCATCCCCCCCGGAACTGCGCAACGGATTCCGACGGCGTCGAGTCTTGCGACGGCCGAGGAACTTTTCCGGTGAGCGAGTGATCCAGTTCCCGGCGCGGCGCGAATGGGATTTGAAACAGCTGGGTGCCGTCAGTCAGTCGGCGCTTCGCGCGGAGTGTTGACGAGTCGCTCGGCGAAAACCGGATAGGAGGAGCATCATGAGCGACTTCACCAGGCGTGACTTCGTCAAGACCTCGGCGGGAGTCACGGTCAGCGTGACTACGATCGGGGCGATCGCCGCCGGCGAAGCCGAGGCCAAGCGGCATACCGCTCATTCGCATCCGATCGTCGCGTGGATCGGCGACCCGCACAACGGCGAGATCACCGTCATGTCGGGGAAGCACGAGGTAACGATTCGCGACCACAAGCTCGTCGCACAGTTGGCACGCGCTGCGAAGTGAACCCATTGGCAGCCGACCGGAGGCTGCCCTATCCGCCTTTACCTACCGACGCGGAGGCTTTGACATGTCGTCTCATCGTGAGGCACCAGCGACCAGCAAGGACCCGGTCGCCGACAACACCGACACGTATGCATTCGTCTCTCCCGACCAGCCGGACACGGTCACGTTGATCGCCAACTATCTGCCGTTCGAGGCGCCATTTGGCGGCCCGAACTTCTTCGAGTTCGCCGACGACGTGACGTACTACATCTACGTCGACAACGACGGCGACGGCGAGCCGGACATCACCTACGAGTTCAACTTCGAGACGAAAGTGGGCAACCCGAACACATTCCTCTACAACACCGGGCCGATCGACTCGATCTCCAGCCCGAATTGGAACCGCAAACAGTTCTATTCGGTGACCAAAATTTCACGCGTAGGGTCACAGGTGCTGGCGAGCAACCTGGCTTGCCCGCCGTGCAACATTGGACCCGCGTCCACGCCGAAGTACGGGGCGCTCGCCGCCGAAGCGATCCACTCGCTAGGACGCAGCGGGAGGGTATTCGCTGGGCAACGTCTCGAGGGGTTCTACATCGACCTCGGAGCGGTCTTCGATCTGGGTGATCTGCGGCCGTTTGAGAAGCTTCACATCGGCGGCATGGCGAACTCGATGGGTGTGAACTCCACCAATGAGTTCGGTGTGCACTCGATTGCTATTCAGGTTCCCAAGCGCGACCTGACGCGGTCATCTGGTGGGCGTGACTGGCGACTCCGCAACTCGGTCATCGGCGTGTGGGCCGCCGCGAGTCGGTCGAAGGCGTCGATCCGCGAGCCGGGCGGTGTCACTGGGGGGTTTGGGCCGGCTGTCCAGGTGTCGCGCCTCGGCAACCCGCTGATCAACGAAGTCATCGTGCCGATGGGAAAGAAAGACCTGTGGAACTCCCTGACGCCCGCCGACGACAGTCAATTTCTCGGCTACGTGCAACACCCGGAGCTAGCGCGCTTGCTCCCGGTGCTGTATCCCGGGGTGTTCCCCAACCTCGCGAAGTTGACCGCCGAGCGTGCCGATCTCGTGGCGATCCTCCTGACCGGAATTCCTTCCGGGATCGTCCCAGGGTTCCAGAACTACACCGGCAGCACCTACGCCGACGAGCTTCGGCTCAACGTGGCGATTCCACCGACGAGTAACCCCAATCCGCTCGGCCTGATCGGAGGCGATCTAGCCGGCTTTCCGAACGGACGACGGGTATTCGATGACGTCACCTCGATCGAGCTGCGCGCGATCGCAGGAGCTACATACCCGCTCGTGAACAAGAGCTACACGCCCGACGCAGCCGCGTCCTTGCTCACCGATGGGCTGACCTCGGCAAACACAAGCTACCTGTCTCAGTTCCCGTATCTCGGCACTCCCCAGAGCGGCTACAACACGGCGCCGCTGTCCGCGGTCTCGTGATGAGAACCGCGAACGACACAGAGCTCGCGCCCGCCATCCGTCCCAGCTTGCGGCAGTCTCCGTCTGTCGCGCTCGATATCGGTGAGGGACGGGGCGCGTTGGTGATCTACCCGGACGACCGCTATCGAGGCCTCGAGATCGAGATAAGCCCGATAGATGAGGAAGGACGGCGAGTCCACACCGGCGTTCACGAACGGAGTACCCAGGCCGGCCCGATGCTGACGGCGATCTTCGGCAGCCTCCCGGCCGGTGACTACCTCGTGTGGGCGGACGGAGAGACGGCTGGCCCGACGGTCTCCGTCCCCGAGGGAGCCGTGGCGGAGGTTCGGCTGAGCTAGTGGAGTGTATGGGGCTGCTTCGCCAGGAGCGCGATGGCGGCGTGGCGGCTCCTGCTTCCGCTGGAAGGCTGCGGCTTAGCCCAGCTTGACGTTCACCTTGCTGCCAGCGGGCAGCACCGTTCCGACCTTGGGCCGTTGCGTCTTTACCTTTTTTCCGCGTCCCTGTACCTTGCCGAGGCGGCAGTTGGCTGCCTTTAGCCTCTTCTTAGCCTTCTTTAGCGTGTCGCCTTTGACGTTGGGCACAACACAGTGTTTGGCCGGTGGTGGTGGCGGTGTACCGCCACTTCGACCACCACAGCCCAACAAGGCGCCGCTCGTCTGTACGTCGGCATTGAAGCCGACCTCGCCCGCTGCTCCTCCTGGAGGAATTCCCGCGCGCGTCGATCCGTCCGCCAGCAGCGGCGTGGACCAGAAGAGGTGTGAGCCCACGGCAAACCTGATCCCGAGGAAGTCGTCATTGGGGTCGTCGATCCCAATTGCCTGGCCAGCCCGGATCGGCAGGTTGGTCGCGAACGACTGAGTCGCGACGCCGTTAGACATCTGCGGAGCGCTCGTGCCAGCGCCTGTGTATGTGTTGGCGCCGTGCGGAGCGAGAACGCGTAGCATGAACGGGCCACCTGTAGCGTCGGTGATTCGCCAGCAGACGATCGTGCCTGTGACCGGCGATGTCACGTTTGCACCAGCCTCGACCGTCGTGTTGGTCAAGGTCGCTGGGTTCTCGAGCTGGAACTGCTGGTAGGCGCCAGTAAGGGGCGGCCCGACTGTCACCGTCGATGCCAGCGCGCTGGCAGTCGACAGAACCGCGGCGGACGCCGCTATGACAACGACTGATAGAAGCGTCCTCCGAAACATGGCAGTCCTTCCCGACGCTTCCAGCTGGCGCCGCTTTGAGTTCGGAACGCAGCCCCCATGGTGCCCCAGGGACCCTCCGCGGGTATTCCAACGACCGCAACCTACCACGTCGCATCGCGTTTGTGTGGGAGCCGTTGAATAGTGACCCACCCGGCGTCGGGTCGGGGTCGTCCGGCCGGGTCCTGACCGTCGGTTGGTCATCGTGATGGCGCTGGTCGGCGCGTGCCGTGCCGAGTGCTGCTGCGCTACACCACCAGACCGGGGCTCTCGGCGACCTCCACCCACACTGAAGCCGAGACGGACCGAACGGGTTCTTGACCCTTGCCGTGGAAAGCGATGGAATGCGCGTCCAATAAGGCATCGGCTCCAGACCCGGGTCGTGAGCGGGGTGTGAGACCCAACCAGTGGAGGTACGAGATGGCCGAGCTCCCACCACCCCCAGAGGGAATTGTCCTGGCCCACTTCATCGTCTCGGACGACGTCGAACGCTCACGACGCTTCTACACCGAAATACTCGGCGGCAGGGTCGCCTACTCCGGCCCCGGAGGGCTGACCTACGTCGCGCTATCGAACACCTGGATCATCATCAACGTCGGGGGAGGCCCGACCGACGACAAACCGGGGGTCACCCTGCAGACGCCACCCGATCCCGACCGGGTCAGCAGCTTCCTCAACATCCGCGTCAAAGACATCGCGACCGTGTATCCCGAATGGAGCGCCCGAGGTGCTCTATTCCTGACGCCGCCCAAAGAGCACCAGTACGAGACGCGCTGCTACATCCGCGATCCCGACGGCCACATCATCGAGGTGGGGCAGACCACGGACTCAGAAGGGGACTGGGAGCCTGCTCACTGGCCATCGAGTATGCCGCTGGAGGGGCTTGTGCTGACCCGCTTCATCGTCTCGGACGATGTCGAGCGCTCTCGGCGCTTCTACACCGAAGTACTCGGCGGCAGGGTCGTCTTCTCCGGAGAGTCCGGACTGCCGACTAATGTCGCACTATCTAACGGCTGGATCGTCATCAGCGTGGGCGGTGGGCCAACCGACGACAAGCCATCGGTCACCCTGCAGACGCCACGCGATCGCGACCGGGTCAGCAGCTTTCTCAATATCCGGGTCAAAGACATCGCGACCGTGTACGCCGAGTGGAGCGCTCGTGGTGCGAATTTCCTGACGCCGCCCAAACAACACCAGTACGAGATCCGTTGCTACATCCGCGATCCCGACGGTCATCTGATCGAAGTAGGTCAAACGACGGACCCGAAGGGGGACTGGACGCCTGCTCACTGGCCATCGAGTACGCCTGCCGACGAGTCCAGGTGATTGCCGAGATCACCGGCGACCGCGCTCGCATCGACGGTGGCCGGTCGGGCGGACACTGAGATCCCTACCAGCCATTTCCGACACTGCCACTAAAGCGAACATCGCGCCGGCGGCCGCCACTCCTTTCTGGCGAGAAGCGCAACTCCGACGGACCGGTGGACGACACCTGCAATCCCGACCGCGCGGGTATTGATCCACACAGCGCCGGCGTGGCTGCGTTTGGTCCGGAAGCGGCAGCGTTGCGGGCTTTGCGGACCCGCGGGCCAGCGTCGTGATCTTCAGGCGTGATACCGCGCCGTCCGGGAAACGACCGAGCTGCGACGCGTTTGACTCCTAACTGATATGCGCGGCGACGATCGGGGTGAGATCCGGCTTGTTTCAGGAACTCGGCGAGCCGGGCCGGTAGCTGCGCGTCGATCAGGAACTTCACGCCGCGGGCGGCGGGACCACCCGGCCCCGTCCCGCGGCGCGCGCACCAAACTCAAGCGCGGCAAGGATGTCGTCGAGCTCAAGGTCCGGATAGTCGGCGAGGACCTCGTCGATCGTCATGCCGGCGGCGAGCAGCTCCAGCACGCTCTCAACCGTGTAGCGCAGCCCTCGATCGTCGGCGGCCCGCTGGGCTATCGGAGGCCTATGGGCCGCGCGCTGGGCCACGGAGAGCGATTCGACGAACCAGCAGTAGCTAAGAGCGTCGAGAAATCCCTGCAAATCGATATGGGCACGGCTGGGCTCGAACCAGCGACCTCTCGCGTGTGAAGCGAGCGCTCTCCCACTGAGCTACGCGCCCTGAAGCGCTGATTCTAAGGCCCTTCGCGCGCCGCCACCCTAGCGCCGTGGCGCGCGCTCAGTTGCGTGTCCGGACTGCGAGGCGGCACGTCCATCAACCAGCGCAGCCGGCGCGATCTCGCCGGACCGACTACGATCCCAGGCGGACCGTGCTAGGCGGGGTGCTAGCGGTGCCCTGTAACCCACAATCCGCTCTAGCGGGGCTGAAGTCCCTCCTGAGGGGCTGGAGGCCCGAGGTCAGCGCCCCGTCAGTGGCGGTGATGGTCCGGTCCCGCCGCGATGAAGGCCCGTGAACCAGGTCAGGTCCGGAAGGAAGCAGCCTTAAGCGGTCACCTCCAGGCGCAGCGGGAGCGCCGGACCGGAGCTACAAGCGGCGGTCGCGCCTCGGGTCCCCGCTTCGACAGAGGGTGCACGGTCCGCTATTCGCTGTCCTGGGAGGCGCATGCGCCTCCGCCGCGGCGCATGCGCCCGCGGGGCGGGGTCGCATGCGACCCCGCCTACCCCGCCACTAGACTCGAAGATCCCGTGTCGACCGGCCCCTCGCTCTACCGCCGCCACCGCCCCCGCACGTTCGATGACGTGGTCGGGCAGGAGCACGTCGTGCGCACTCTGCGCAACGCCGTGGAGCGCAGTCAGGTCCATCACGCGTACCTGTTCGTGGGCTCGCGCGGGACGGGCAAGACGAGCATGGCGAAGATCCTCGCCGCGTGTCTGAACTGCGAGCAGGGCCCGACCGTCACCCCGTGCGGCCACTGCGAGTCGTGCGTGGCGATCCACAGCGCGACCTCGCTCGACGTGATCGAGATGGACGCGGCCTCGAACAACTCGGTCGACGACATCCGCGACCTGCGCGAGAAGGTCGCGTATGCCCCGGTGTCGGGCAAACACAAGGTGTACATCCTCGACGAAGCGCACATGCTCAGCCAGCAGGCGTGGAACGCGTTTCTGAAGACGCTCGAGGAACCGCCGCCGCGGACGATCTTCGTGCTCGCGACGACCGAGGCGCAGAAGGTTCTGCCGACCGTCGTGGATCGCTGCCACCGCTTTGACTTCGGCCGCCCGTCGGTGCAGCAGGTCGCGACCGTCCTGGGCCGCGCCGCCCACGACGAGCAGATCGAGATCGACGAGAGCGCGCTGGCGCTGATCGCGCGCAACGCGACCGGCAGCTTCCGCGACGCGCTCGGGACGCTCGAGCAACTCGTCACGTTCGCCGCCGATCGGCGGATCGAACCCGCCGACGTGCTCGCCGTGCTCGGGGTGGCCGACGCCGAGCAGTTGTTCGAGGCGGTCGACGCGATCACCGCGCGCGACCCCGCGGCTGCGCTGCGGGCGGCGGCCAAGCTCGCGGACTCCGGCCGCGACCCCGGACAGGTGCTTCGCGACCTCGAGGTGCACGGGCGCGAGCTGCTGACCGTGCAAGTGCTCGACGAGGTCCCGCCCGAGCTGCAGGTCACGCCCGAGCGCGACCGCCGGCTCGGCGAGCAGGCGCGGGCGCTGGCGCCGACCGACGCGGTCCGGCTGCTCGATCTTGTGTCCGCGGCGCTCGAGGCGACCGCGAACGGGGCGCAGGCGCGGATCCAGCTCGAGCTGGTGCTGATCAAGGCCGCGGCGCCCGAGGTCGACCCGTCGACGTCGGCGCTGCTTGCGCGGATCGAGCGGCTCGAGGCGGGGCGGGCGCAACCGCCGGCCGCAGCGGCTCGGACCCCGGCCGCGGCTCCGGCTCCGGCCGCGGCGCCGGCTCCGGCTCAGGCCGTGCAGCCCGAGGAGGCACCCACGCCCCAGCCCGTGGCGGTCGCCGACCCAGCGGCCCTGGACCTCACGGGCGTCCTCGGCGCCTGGCCGGCGGTGGTCGAGGTGGTCAGGGCCGGCAACGCGATGCTTGCGGCCCTGCTCGCCGACGCGCGACCGGTCGTCGTCGACGAGCGCGAGCTGACGCTCGCGTTCCCTCCGGGCGCCGCGTTTCTCAAACGCAAGGCCGAGCAGGACGACCACCGGCGCGTCGCCGCCGACGCGCTGCGCAAGATCACGGGTCGATCGCTTGCGTTGCGCTACGAGTTGCGCGACGGCGACGAGCAGACAGAGGAGCCGGCCGGCGCCCCGGCCCTGTCAGGCGAGGAGCTTGTGCGACGCTTCCTGGAGGAGTTCGACGCCGAGGAGATCCTCGAAGAGGAACAGTCCGACGAACGCGAGGCCAAGTAGCGATGCCACAACCGAACATGCAGCAGATGCTCAAGCAGGTCCAGAAGATGCAGGAGGACATGATGGCCGCGCAGGAGTCGCTCAAGGACGAGGTCGTCGACGCCTCGGCCGGCGGCGGCATGGTCACCGTGCAGGTGACCGGCGATCTGCACATCAAGTCGATCAAGATCGACGAGCAGGCCGTCGACCCCGACGACGTCGAGCTGCTCCAGGACATGGTGCTCGCGGCCGTCAACGAGGGGCTGCGCGCGGCCCAGGAGCTCGCCACCTCGAAGCTCGGCGGGATCGCCGGCGGGCTCGGCGGGCTCGGGGGCTCGGCGGGCTCGGGCTGCCGGGTCTCTAGCCGAGCGCTGTAGAGCGTGTACGCACCGCCGGTCCAGCGCCTGATCACCGAGCTCTCGAAGCTGCCGGGGGTCGGTGGGCGTACGGCCCAGCGGCTTGCGTTCCACTTGCTGCGGGCCAGCGAGGACGACGCGCTGGGGCTGGCCGACGCGATCCGTGAGGTCAAGGAGCGGATCGGCCTCTGCAGCACTTGCTTCAACCTGTCCGACGGGCCCACGTGCCGGATCTGTGCCGATGAGCGGCGCGATCTGGAGCTGATTTGTGTTGTCGAAGAGCCCTCGGATGTGATCTCGATCGAGCGCACCCACGAGTTCCGCGGTCGCTACCACGTGCTCGGCGGCGCGCTGTCGCCGATCGACGGCATCGACCCCGAGGACCTGAAGATCGCCGAGCTGTACGAGCGCGTCCGCGACGGCTCCGTGCGCGAGGTCGTGATCGCGACCAACCCGACCACGACCGGCGAGGCGACGGCGCTTCACATCGCCGACGGGATGCGCGCGATCGTCCCCGAGCTGTCGGTCACGCGGCTGGCGAGCGGGCTGCCGGTCGGCGCCGACCTCGAGTACGCCGACGAGCTGACGCTCGGGCGCGCGCTCTCAGGCCGGCGGGCGGTGTAGACACCGCCAGCGTGGCGGGCTTACGGATGCGCCGGGTTGTTGTCAGCGCTGTCGTGGCGCTGGGGTGTGCCGTTGCGGCATCGCCCGCGGCGGCCGCGGTCAACGTCACGGTCACGACCGGGGCCGACATGAACGACGGCTCCTGCAGCCCGAGCCTGTGCGACGCTGCGAGACGCGATCACCGCCGCGAACGCGGATGCTGGTCCGAACACGATCACGCTGCCGGCCGGCACCTACACGATTGCCGGCACCGACCTCCCGAAGATCGTGAGCTCGACGACGATCAGCGGTGCGGGGCCGTTCTCGACGTTCATCGACGGCGGCAACGCAGCGAGCATCACCCACGCGCTGTCGGTCGGCGACTCCGGGACGTCGGTGACGGTGAACCTCGTCGGCGTCGCGCTGCAGCACGTCGCGCATGCCATGGACGGGACCCTTCAGGTCAGCTTCACGCAATCCGGCTCGGTGCTGAACATCGACAGCTCGATCGTGCGCCAGAACACGGCCGACAGCGGCTCGGCCGGGATCGAGAGCCTCAACACGTCGACCGGTGAGATCGACATCACCGACTCGAACATCGCCGGCAATCTCAACGTCGGCTTCGGTGCGGTCAGCGCGCAGGGCGCGACGAACCTGTCGGTGCTCCGCAGCACGATCGCCGGCAACAGCGGCGGCAGCGCGACCGCGCTGTGCATCGACTGCGTCGGGCCGCCCACCGGCATCACCAGGGCCGACGTCGTCAACAGCACGATCAGCGGCAACACCGGGACCGGCTCGATCATCCAAGACGGCTCGGCCCCGGCGATCGCGGAGTTCTCCTACGACACGATCAGCGGCAACACCCCCGGGCCGGGCGAGGCGGTCGTCACGCGTGTCGCCACGGCCGGTGACACGTTCAAGGGCAACATCATCAGCGCCAACAACGGCGTCAACTGCAGCTTCTCGACCAACGGCCCGACGACGCTCGGCTTCAACTTCGATGACGGGTCGACGTGCGGGCTCGACGACGGCGTGTCCGACCACCCGAACACCCCGGTCGCGCTCGGGACGCGCGGGAAGAACGGCGGCCCGACCGCGACCCAGCCGTTGATTGGCCCCGCCGGAGTCGACCAGGGTGGTGCCGCGCCCTGCACCGACATCCAAGGCAACACCCTGACGACCGACCAGCGCGGCCTCGCGCGGCCGCAGGGGGCAGCCTGCGACGCGGGCGCCGTCGAGAAATGGGCCGCGACGGCAACGACGCTGCCGCCGACACTTGTCGGCACTACCAGCGCGACCCTGCAGGGGAGCGTCAATCCCAACGCCGTGGCGACCAACTACCAGTTCGAGTACGGCACGACGACCAGCTACGGCCTGATCTCGACCGCTCAGAGCGCGGGGTCGGGGAGCGCGCCCGTGGCCGTCGGCACGGCGATCGGCGGTCTGGCCCCGGCGACGGTCTACCACTATCGAGTCGTCGCCAACAGCGATTTTGGCAATGCGGTCGGCGCCGATCAGACGTTCACGACCGCCGCCAACCCCTCACCGCCGCCGCCTCCGAAGCCGCCGGTGACACCCGGGCCGAAGTGCACGCTGACCCCGGTCAGCGGCAAGGTCGCGGTGCACAAGCACAAGAAGGGCAAGAAGCGGATCACGACCGCGACGCTGTCGTTGAAGGGCGCCTGCAACCAGGCGGTCGACGTCACCGTCGGCGGGACCGTCACTGAGACGCTGCCCAAGAAGCGCGGTGAGCCCAGGACCAAGACGTTCGAGGTCACGGCGGTCAAGGTGTCGTTGAACGGCCGCGCGTCGAGGGTGGCGGTGCTCAAGTTCCCCTCCGCGGCGCTGGCGGCGCTGTCTGCGGGACGAAAAGAGTCGGCGGCATTCCTGCTCAGCGGCCGCAACGCCAACGGCGCCGCGAGGGCGACGGCGTCGATTCGCGCGCTGCGGCGCTGAGCCCGCGGTCCGGTCCGCGCACCACGTAACCTCCCAGCCGATGCCCAGCCCCGGGACCGTTGTCATGAAGTTCGGCGGAACCTCGGTCGCCGACGCCGAGCGGATCAAGCGTGCCGCCCGGCGGATCGTCGCCCAGCGCGAGGCCGGCCGGCGCGTCGTCGCGGTGCTCTCGGCGCGTGGCCAGACGACCGACGAGCTGATCGCGATGGCCGAAGAGGTCTCGCCGACCCCCGACCCGCGCGAGATGGACATGCTGCTGTCGACCGGCGAGCGGATCTCCTGCGCGCTATGCGCGATGGCGATCAACGACCTCGGCCACCGCGCGATCTCGCTGACCGGATCCCAGGCCGGGATCGTGACCGACACGTCACACACAAGAGCGCGGATCATCGACGTGCGCGCCGACCGCATCCGCCAGGCGCTGAGCGACGACCTGGTCGTGCTCGTCGCGGGCTTTCAGGGAGTCTCGACCAGCCGCGACGTGACGACGCTGGGGCGCGGAGGGTCGGACACGAGCGCGGTCGCGCTCGCCGCCGCGATCGACGCCGAGGTGTGCGAGATCTACACCGACGTCGCCGGCGTGTTCACCGCCGACCCGCGAATCGTTCCCGACGCCCGCAAGCTGCCGTTCGTGAGCTTCGAGGAGATGCTCGAGATGGCCGCCTCGGGGGCCAAGGTGCTCCAGTTGCGGTCGGTCGAGTACGCCCGCACGCACGGCGTCAAGATCCACTGCCGTTCGAGCTTTCGAAGACGCCCCCGGTACGGTTGTCCTAGGAGAGGACGAGACGATGGAACACCCCCTGATCACCGCGGTCACCCACTCGACCGAGGAAGCGCGGATCACGCTGCTGGGCGTGCCGGACCGTCCCGGCGCCGCGGCCGCGATCTTCAGCGCGCTGGCCGACGCGAACTGCAACGTCGACACGATCATTCAGAACGAGCCGCTGGGCGAGGGGCGCCAGGCGGAGGTGTCGTTCACGATCGCCACCGAAGACCTCCGCGCGGCCGAGCAGGCGCTCGGTCCGGTCCGCGAGGAGCTGGCGATCGCCCGGATCGACACCGACGCCGAGATCGGCAAGGTCTCGATCATCGGCGCGGGCATGCGCTCGCATCCGGGCGTCGCGGCGAAGGTGTTCGACACGCTCGCCGAGAAGGAGATCAACATCGAGATGATCTCGACGTCGCCGATCAAGATCTCTTGTGTGATCCGGGCGCAGGACGTGCCCGAGGCGGCCCGCGCGCTGCACGCGGCGTTCGAGCTCGGCGTCGGAGGGATCCAGCCGGAGCGGCCGTTCGGGGAGGACGCACGATGACTCGCGTTGCGGTCGTCGGCGCGACCGGCGCGGTCGGCACGACGATGCTGCGCCTGCTGCGCGAGCGCGAGTTCCCGGCATCGGAGATCGTCCCGTTCGCGTCCGAGCGCTCGGCCGGCCGGTCGGTGGAGGGGCTGTCGGTCCGCCCGCTCTCTGGCGACGCCGATCTGAGCGGGTTCGACGTCGCGCTGTTCTCGGCCGGCTCGAGCGTGTCGCGCGAGTGGGCGCCGCGGTTCGTGCAAAGCGGCGCGATCGTCGTCGACAACTCGTCGTGCTGGCGGATGGAGCCCGACGTCCCGCTCGTCGTGTCGGAGGTCAACCCCGAGGCGATCGCCGACCACCACGGGATCATCGCCAACCCCAACTGCACGGCGATGCAGGCGCTGCCGGTGCTCAAGCCGATCCACGACGCCGTCGGGCTGCAGCGGCTGGTGCTGAGCTCCTACCAGTCGACGTCGGGCACGGGCGCAAAGGCGATCGCCGAGCTCAAGGACCAGGCCGGCGCGATCCTGCGCGGAGAGCAGCCCCCGACGCCGGCCGTCTACCCGCACCCGATCGCGTTCAACGTCCTGCCGCATGTCGAGACGTTCAAGGACGGCGATGACTACACGACCGAGGAACGCAAGGTGATCGCCGAGTGCCGCAAGATCCTCGGCCTCCCCGAGCTTCGGATCACCGCCACCTGCGTGCGCGTGCCGGTGCTCAACTGCCACTCCGAGTCGTGGAACGTCGAGACCCGCGACGACCTCAGCCCCGACGCCTGCCGCGAGCTGCTCGCCGGCGCCCCGGGCGTGATCGTCGTCGATGATCCCGCCAACGGCCGGTATCCGCTCGCCAGCGAGGTCAACGGCCGCGACGAGGTGTTCGTCGGCCGCATCCGCCGCGACGACTCGAACACGAGCACGCTGAACCTCTGGATCGTCGGCGACAACCTCCGCAAGGGCGCGGCCACGAACGCGATCCAGATCGCAGAGCTCCTGGTTGGAAGCCCGACGGCGGCCAGGGTTGCCTGAGCCCCCGAGCGACGGCCGCGACCTCTACGCGGTCATGCGCAGCACGCCGTCGACGCGGCGGTTCACCGACGCGCCGGTGGACAGGGAGGTGCTCGAGCGCGTGCTCGACAACGCCCGCTTCGCGCCCAGCGGCGGCAACCGGCAAGCGTGGCGGGTGATCGTCGTCACCGACCCGCAGACGCGCACGAAGCTGCGTGAGCTGTACGAGCCCAACTGGGCCTGGTACACCGAGATGGTCGGGGCACGCGCGGTGCTCGACGCGCCACAGCCGCCGCCCGGGATCCCGCCGGGACGACTGAAGATGCTCCGCGGCGCCGACGAGTTCGCCCACACCTTCGACCGGGCACCCGTCCACCTCGTGGTCTGCGCCGAGCTCGAGGGGCTGGCGATCGTCGACGCAAACCTCGACCGCACCAGCGTCGTCGCCGGCGCCTCGATCTACCCGTTTGTGCACAACATCCTGTTGGGCCTGCGCGCTGAGGGGCTGGGGGCGGCGTTCACGACGCTGCTGACGCCGTCGGAGCCGCAGGTCCGCGAGCTGCTCGGGCTGCCCGACAAGATCGCGTTGGCGGGCCACATCGCGGTCGGCCATCGGGCGGACCCGTGGCCCACGAAGCTGTCTCGAAACGCGGTCGAGGACTTCACCTTCGGGGAGCGTTTCGGCGAGCCCTGGTAACCCCGGCCGGGCTGGGGAGAGCCGAGGGATCGCCGCGCGGGCGAGTCAGTCTTCTGGGGGCGGCGGGATCGTCGCCCTCAGACGCTGCTTCGCGTCGTCGATCCGGCGCTGCGCGTCGGCGCCCTCGCGCCGGCGCGGCCGGGCCGGGCGGCGCGGCCGGGTCGCGGCCGCGCCTGCTGCGGCGTTGTCGCGCCGGTGCAGCGCCGAGGACAGACGTCTTCTCAGCGTGTCGATCACGGGGCCGCTGCGCCCGCCACCACCGACGTCGACCAATCGATCACCGAGGTCGGGCGGACGATGTGCTTGCTCATCCCGAGCTCCTTGGGGGAGAGGCCGAGCGCAAGGCCGACGAGCTGCGGCAGATGCAGCACCGGGATCCCGAGCTCGCGCCCGACGACCTTCGAGGCGGCGGGCTGCTGCAGGTCGAGGTTCAGATGACACAGCGGGCACGGGACCACCAGGCAGTCGGCCTGCGCATCGATCGCGTCGCCGAGATGGCGCCCTGCCTGCGCGAGCGAGGCTTGCTTGTTCATCGTGATGATCGGAAAGCCACAGCACTTGTAGACGCCGGCGTAGTCGATCACGGTCCCGCCGAGTGCCTCGATCACCATGTGCAGGTAGCGGTCGCGCGGGTGCTGCTCGTCGATCCCGAGGCGGTCCACGGGGCGCACGATGTAGCAGCCGTAGAACGGCCCGACGCGAAGTTCGGCCAGCGGCCGCTTGACCCGCGCCTTGAGCGCGTCGAGACCCAGCTCCTCGACCAGCAGCCAGAGGAAGTTCTTGTTGGTCAGAGGGCGGGCGGGATCCTTTTCGTAGCTCAGGCCCTCTTCGGTGAGGTTGCCGTTGATCAGCTCGCGGTAGGCGGTGTTCGAGTCGAGCCGCTGCTGGCACTCGGTTTGTGCGCCCTGGCAGGTCGAGCAGATGTTCATCATCAGCTCGCCGTCGGTCTGCTGCGCGAGCGCGAACGTGCGCGCGTTGAGCGTGTCGGCGAGCTCCTGGTTGTGCTCGGCGATCACGCCGGCGCCGCAGCACGCGGCCCGGTCGAGCTCGATCAGCTCGATGTCGAGCAGCGGTGCGACCTTCGCCATCGAGCCGTGCAACTCCGGGGTGAAGCCACGGCTCACGCACCCGGGCCAGTAGGCGACCTTCATGAGCTCTCGCTTTCGGTCTCGGGCGCCAGCGGCGTCGCGACGTCGGTGTGAGGCGCTTGCCCTTCGTCGTCCTCGTAGCCCGTGATGTAGATGTTGAGCTCGACGCGCTGCTCGCGGCCCTCGATCTTGTCGAACATCCGCTTGACCTCTTTCGGGGCCTTGTGCGGGTGAAGCAGCACCGTCTTCGGCGTCATCTTCCGGCGCGACAGCGCCGTCGCCGCGGTCGGCAGCGAGCTGATCAGCTCGGGGACTGCATGTGGGGTGGAACTTGCCGCCGTAGGAGTCGGGCAGCAGGTCTGCCTCGTGCAGCAGCCCGTTCTTACGAATGTTCTTGACGAACGCGTGCTCGTGGCGGTAGCCGTTGTTGCGGTCCTTGATCTTGTAGTCGGAGCCGGCTTTGCGCCGCAGCCGCATGATCTGGCTCATCGGGTCCACGCCCTTGGGGCACGCGTCGATGCAGCTGAAGCAGTGAGTGCAGTCGTAGATCCCGTGCTCGTCCTCGGACAGATCCTTGAGCCGCTGGGCGTGCTCGGCGTCGCGCGGGTCGCCGACGAAGCGATACGCCTTGGCCAGCGCCGCGGGGCCGATGAAATGCGGGTCGACCTCCATCGAAAGGCAATCGGACACGCACGCGCCGCACTGGATGCAGGCCATCGACTGGGTGACGTCGACCATGTTGTCGTGCGGGACGATGTACTCGCGCTCGGGCACCGGCTCCTTGTTGATCAGCCACGGCGTGACACGCTGGATCTTCTTCCAGTGGACAGCGTCCATGTCGACGATCAGATCGCGGATCACCGGAATGTTGCCCATCGGCTCGACCGTGATCACGTTGTGGCCGTTGTCGGCTGGGTCCGCGCCGGTCGGGCGGGCGCGCTTGACCGCCTGTTCGAGGTGGGTGTTGCACGCGAGCCCGGGCTTGCCGTTCATCCGCACGCCGCACGAGCCGCAGATCGCCTGCTGGCACGAGCAACGGATCCCGACCGAGCCGTCCGTCTCGTCGCGGATCTTCAGGATCGCGTCGAGCACCGATTGGGTCTCGGGCATCTCGACCTTGTGCTCGTCCCAGTAGGCCGCCTCGCCGGACTGCGGGTCGAAGCGGCGGATCCTGAGCGTGTACTCGGGCATGCGGGCTAGTAAGTCCTCTCTTGTGGTTGCCAGCGCGTGATCGTCACGGCCGAGTAGCTGACCTCGGGCACGTCGGCGCCGTTGACCGAGATGTCGATGTGCTTGAGCCACTGGTCGTCGTTGCGCGTGGGGAAGTCGGTGCGGAACTGTGCGCCCCGGGACTCCTTGCGCTCCTGCGCGGCGACCACGATCGCCTCGGCCACGTCGAGCATGTACCCGAGCTCGATCGCCCCGATCACGTCCTGGTTGAAGATCGTGCCGCGGTCGTCGATTGCCGCCTTCGGCGCCTCCTCCTTGAGCCGGCGGACGATCTCGTGGGCCTTCGCGAGGCCGTCGGCGTCGCGGAACACCGCGACGTACTCATTCATCGTCTCGCCGAGCTCGTCCTTGATCGCGGCCACGCGCCGGCCGCCGGGCTCGCGGTCGATGATCGCGGCGATCTCGCGCTCGCTGTCCTGCACCTTCGACGGGTGAGTGGTCGGCATCGGCATGTGGATCGCGCGCTCGGCAGCGTGCTCGCCCGAGCGGCGACCGAAGATCAGGGTGTCGAGGAGGCTGTTCGCGCCGAGGCGGTTGCCGCCGTGGACCGACACGCAGGCGACCTCGCCGGCGGCATACAAACCGGGGATCGTGGTTTGCCCGTCGACGTCGGTCTTGACCCCGCCCATGAAGTAATGCTGGCCTGGGCGGATGTGGATCGGCTCGCGGGTGATGTCGGTGCCGGCGAAGTCGCGGCCGATGTTGACGATCTCCCTGAGCGCCTCGAGCGTCCGTCGCCTCGGGACCTTCGTGACGTCGAGGGCGACGGTGCCATCCGGGAAGCCGCGGCCCTCGTTGATCTCGGTCTGCTCGGCTCTCGACACGACGTCTCTCGACGCCAGCTCGAGCTTGTTGGGCGCGTAGCGCTCCATGAACCGCTCGCCCTGCGCGTTCAGCAGCCACGCACCCTCGCCGCGGGCGCCCTCGGTGATCAGGATCCCGTTGCCCGCCAGGCAGGTCGGGTGATACTGGACCATCTCCATGTCCATCAGGTTGGCGCCGAGCCGGTAGGCCTGCGCCATCCCGTCGCCTGTGACGATCAGACCGTTGGTCGTCGGCTTGTAGGCCTGGCCGGCGCCGCCGGTGGCAAGAATCGTGGCCTTCGCGTTGAACACCTGCATGCGGCCGTCGCGGAGGTTCCGGCCGATCGCGCCTATGCAGCGCCCCTCGTCGTCCTGCAGCAGGTCGGTGGTGAACCACTCCTCGTAGCGGTCGACCTGCTCGCCGTGCTTCATCAACTGCTCGTAGAGCACGTGCAGGATCGCGTGGCCGGTGATGTCGGCGACGTAGTAGGTCCGCGCGGCCGACGCGCCGCCGAACGCGCGGGTCCCGAGCGTGCCCGTGTCGCTGCGGTGAAATGTGACGCCGGCGTGCTCGAGCCACAGGATCTCGTCGGGGGCCGCGCGGCACATGATCTCGATCGCGTCCTGGTCGCCGAGGTAGTCCGAGCCCTTGACCGTGTCGAACGCGTGCGACTCCCACGTGTCCTCGGGATTCAGCGCCGCGTTGATGCCGCCGGCCGCGGCGACCGAGTGCGAGCGGACCGGGTGGACCTTCGAGATGATCGCCACCGTGGCCCCGGTCTGAGCGGCCGCCAGCGCGGCCCGTTGTCCGGCGAGGCCGGCGCCGATGATCAACACGTCGTGGGATGGCACGACGGTCGATTCTATTTAAGGCGGCCTATCGGCCGCGTTGTGGTTTCGCTGCGACGTTGCAGCGCGTCGAGGATCTGCCGTAGGCGGTCGGCCTCGCGTTGCGGGTCGGCCTTCATCCGTTCGTCGGTGACTCGGACGGTCGGGTGGCCTGCTGCGAGGGTGTCGGCGTCGCGGTCGCGGTCTGACTCGAACGTCGCGCGGTCTCTGTGGAACTCGTGGCTGTCGAGCTCGATGATCAGGCCGTGGTCGGGGAAGTAGGCGTCGACGCGGTAGCCGGCGAGGGGGAAGTTGGTGAGTGGGGTGGGGAGGTCGTAGTCGCGGCAGAGTTTCTTGAAGGTGTCTTCGAGGTGGGAGCGGGTGATGCCGGTGGCGACGTCGGCGATGAAGGGGGCCAGGCGGGCGGCGTTGGGGTGGCGCTCGCTCGCGTCGCGCAGGTCTGACTCGTACATGAAGCGCGAATGCAGGGCGTCGTTGACCGCGCGGGTCAGGCGTTTGTCGCTGAGGCGTCGTGCCATGTCGAGGATGGCTCTGGCGGGGGTCGTGGCGCGGATCCCCAGCTGGGTCGTGAGGTCGCGGCGGTGAAGGGTGGTCGAGCGGTGCGTTCTGATCCCCGGTCGTATCCGGTAGCTCGGAACGACGACTTCGAAGGGGGTCCGCCAGCGCTTGTCGAGCCCCCACAGGGCCATCGCTGAGCTGTGGCTGAGCGCAGCGCCGGGCCGCACGCGAGGACCGCGGCCGCGGCGCGCTCGAGCGGCGTGACGGGTGGGCGGCCGACGGCGTAGACCCCTCGGTGGACAGCGAACAGTTGACCGACGACGACGCGATGCTTGATCGCGCCCGGGCCGAGGCCGATCGCGAGCAGCTGCTCGCGGGTCACGTTGCCGTGCTGGCGCGCCGCGAGGGCCCCGATCGCCCCGGCGTGCTGGCTTTGGGCTGCCATACAGCCCAAAGCCTGCACAGGCCCCTGACTCACCCCCCTTCAATGCCCAATTCTTCGAGCCGCTGCACGAGGAACGACCGCTCCGCCGGGTTGGACGCCAGCGACAGCGCTCGCCGGTAGGCTGCGGCGGCGTCCGCGCCGCGCCCGAGCCGCCGCAGCAGGTCCGCGCGCGCCGAGTGAAACAGGTGATAACGCTCGAGCCCCTCGATCCCGTCGATCAGCGCGAGGCCGTCCTCGAGGCCGCCCGCCTCGGCGACCGCGACCGCGTGGTTGAGCGCCACGACCGGCGACGGGGTCAGCTGCAGCAGCCGCCCGTAGAGCGCGGCGACCTGCGGCCAGTTGGTCTCCGAACCGCTCGCAGCCATCGCGTGCTCGGCGGCGATCGCCGCCTGCAGCTGGTAGGGCCCCGGTGAGCGCACCCGCAGCGCCCGCGCCAGCAGGCCGACGCCCTCGTCGATCTCGGCCCGGTCCCAGCGCGAGCGCTGCTGGTCTGCCATCAGCACGAGCTCGCCGTCGGACCCGGTTCGGGCGCCGCGGCGCGAGTCGTGCAGCAGCATCAGCGCGACCAGCCCGAGGACCTCGGGCTCGTCGGGCATCAGCGCCGCCAGCAGCCGGCCCAGCCGCAGCGCCTCGGCGCACAGCTCGGGCCGAAGCAGCTCGCTACCGCCGGTCGCCGAGTACCCCTCGTTGAACACAAGGTAGATCACCGCCAGCACCGCCCCGAGCCGGTCGGGCAGCGCCGCGTCGCCGGGCAGCTCGAACGAGATCGCGGCTTCGCGGATCTTGCGCTTGGCGCGGACCAGGCGCTGGGCCATCGTCGGCTCGGGCACCAGGAACGCGCGCGCGATCTCAGCTGCGGTGAGGCCGGCGACCGCCTGCAGCGTCAGCGCCACTCGCGCGTCCATCCCGAGCGCCGGATGGCAGCACGTGAACAGCAGGCTCAGCCGCTCGTCGCCGACGTCGGCCAGGAGGTCGGGCGTGGGATCGATCATGACCCAGTCCTCCTCCGCGCCCGCCAGCTCCTCGAGCTTTGCCTGCCCGGCTCGCTGGCGGCGCAGGCGGTCGATCGCCCGGTTGCGCGCGACGGTGAGCAGCCACGCCGCCGGCGCGGACGGAGCTCCGGTCGCCGGCCAGCGGGCGAGGGCGACCTCGAACGCCTCCTGGAGCGCGTCCTCGGCGAGCTCGAGGTCGCCGATGCTGCGCACCAGCGACGCGAGCACCTTCGCGCGCTCGGCTCGGTAGACCTCCTCGACGGCTCTCTGGCTGCTTGTTGACATCTCGACACCCCGTACGTTGACGAACGGGACGGTGCGAGATCGACAGGTCGGGCTACGCGGCGGGGGAGCCGAGCGCCGATTGCAGCGCGCGGCGGACCTGCTCGACGGTGACCACGCCCCGCAACACGCCTTCGGCGTCGACCGCCATCAGCGCTCCGAGGCGGCCGAGCGACTCGGAGGACAGCACCTCGCTGATCGGCTGGTCCTCCTCGACGCGCCATGTGCTCGCCTCGTCGCGTTCGAGCACGGCATCGATCGTCAGCCAGCCCTCGCCGCGGTCGATCGCCGCCTGCAGGCGCTCCTGGCGCGAGATCCCCATGAAGTGGCCGCCCTCATCGATGACCGGGAACCACGACCACCCGTACCGGATGAAGTAGTTGTCGAGTGCGTCGCTGACCGCGGTAGCGGACGGGATTGCGACCGGTTGGCGGTCCATGATGTCCGCGACCCGGACGCTGTCGATCCGCTCGCTGACCGCGGACTGCACCAGCGCGCCGCGCGCCGACTGGCCGAGCAAGAATGCCAGCAGCACCAGCCATATGCCGCCGAGGCCGCTGCCGCGGACGGTCAGCCAGATCCCGACGCCGCCCAGGATCACGGCGAACGCCTGGCCCAGCTTCGCTGCCGTGCGGGTGCCGCGGAGCTTGTCGCCGGTGATCCGCCACACGATCGCCCGGGCGATCCGCCCGCCGTCGAGTGGGAACGCGGGGACGAGGTTGAAGATCAGAACGACGACGTTCATCAGCAGCAGCCAGCTCAGCGACAGCAGCACCGGCGTGAGCTTGATGTTCGGCGTCAGCCGAATCGCGTCCCACAACAGGTTCGGGCCGACGATCGCGAGGTCGATCACGACGAACAGCACGACCATCAGGAACGTCGCGAACGGGCCCGCGGCCGAGATCTTGAACTCCTCGCCGGGCGAGCGCGCGTCGCGGGACATCTGCGTCAGGCCACCGAACAGGAACAGCTGGATGCTCTTGACCTCGATCCCCTGGCGCCGGGCGACGATCGCGTGGCCGAGCTCGTGCACGATCAGCGAGCCGAAGAACAGCAGCGCGCTGATCACGGTTGTCAGATAGGCGACGCCGTCGGAGCTGCCCAGCGCGTCGCGGAACGACGGCGACAGCCAAATGATCACCACGAACAGCGTCAAGAACCAGCCGGCATCGGCGCCGACCCGGATGCCGAAGACGTTCATCAGCTTGATCGAGCCGGTACGGCGAAACATCCTGCAATGGTGTCACAGGCGCCGCAGTGAGTTGTAGGGCATCATCTGAGGCAGTGAGCGACCGTCTCGGTGAACTGCGCCGGCACCTTGCGGAGCTGGTGGATCTGCGCAATGCGGCGCACCTGCTCGGCTGGGATCAGCAGACGATGATGCCCCCACGCGGCGGCCCGGCGCGTGCCGAGTCGCTGGCGACGCTCTGGCGGGTCAGCCACGAGCTGTTCATCTCCGCGGAGACGGGCCGGCGGCTCGACGCGGCCGCGGCGGACCTCGACGGTGCCGCGCAAGACTCCGACGACAACCGTCTGGTGACAGTCACGCGGCGCAACTGGGACAAGGCGCGCAAGGTCCCCAGCGAGCTCGCCGCCGAGATCGCGCGCGCCGGGTCGATCGGGCAGGAGGTGTGGATCGAGGCGCGGCGTAACTCCGACTTCAGCGCGTTCGCGCCGCACATGGTCCGCAACCTCGAGCTCGCGCGGCGCTACGTCGACTGCTTCGACGGATTCGACTGCGCATACGACGTGTTGCTCGACGACTACGACGCGGGGATGACGACCGCGGCCACGACGCGGCTGTTTGACCAGCTCAAGGCCGAGCTGGTGCCGATGATCGCGACGTTGACCGCGGACGGGCGCACCGTCGATGATTCCTACCTGCACGGCGACTTCCCGGTGGCGCAGCAGCGGCAGCTGGTGGACGAGGTCGTGGGGCTGATGGGCTTCGACCGCCAGGGGTGGCGGATCGACGATGCCGTGCACCCGTTCGCGAGCGGGTTCGGGTCCGGCGACGTGCGGATCACGACCCGCTGGGACCCGACGTTCTTCCCCTCTGCCCTGTACGGGGCGATGCACGAGACCGGCCACGGGCTGTATGAGGAGGGGGTCGCGGACGCGCTGCAGCGCACGCCGCTCGGGCACGCAGAATCGCTGTCGCTGCACGAGTCCCAGAGCCGGATGTGGGAGAACATGGTCGGTCGCGGGCGCGCCTTCTGCGAGGTGCTCGCGCCGCGGGTGCAGGCCCGCTTCGGCGCCGCCGTCGACCCCGACACGCTGTTCCGGGCCGTCAACAGGACGAGCCCATCGCTGATCCGAGTCGAGGCCGACGAGGCGACCTACGGGCTCCACATCGTGCTGCGGTTCGAGATCGAGCAGGAGCTGATCGAGGGCCGTCTCGCCGTCAGCGACCTGCCCGAGGCCTGGAACGCCAGGTTCAAGGAGTACTTCGGACTCGACGTTCCCGATGACGCGCACGGGGTGCTGCAGGACGTGCACTGGTCATCGGGCGCGATCGGCTACTTCCCCACCTACGCGCTGGGCAACCTGATCGCGGGCCAGCTGTGGGAGCGGGTTCGCGTCGACGTCCCGGACCTCGACGATCGCCTCGCCGCCGGGGAGCTAGCGCCGTTGCGCGAGTGGCTGCGCGAGCACGTTCATCGCCATGGCTCGAAGTTCACGACCGCCGAACTGCTTGACCGCGTCGTCGGCGGTCCGATCGCCGTCGACCCGTTCGTCAACTACCTGAAGGCCAAGCTGTCCTACGTCTACGGCGTCGAGCTGTAGCTGAGCGCCTCGAGCGCCTCGTTGAACGTCTCGCTCGGGCGCATCGCCGCCGTCATCCGCTCGGGGTCTGGCCGGTAGTAGCCGCCGATCTCGACGGGGGAGCCCTGCACCTCGCCCAGCTCAGACACGATCTTGGCCTCGTCGTCGGTCAGGCGCTGGGCGAGCACGGCGAATCGCTGCGCCAACGGCTCGTCCTCGTGCTGTGACGCGAGCTCCTGCGCCCAGTACAGCGCCAGGTAGAAGTGGCTTCCGCGGTTGTCGAGCTCGCCGACCTTGCGCGACGGCGCTCGGTTCTCCTCCAGCAGCCGGCCGGTCGCGCGGTCCAGGGTCTGTGCGAGCACTCTGGCACGCGGCTTGTCGTCGGAGTCCGCGAGCAGCTCGAGCGAGGGTGCGAGCGCCAGGAACTCGCCGAGCGAGTCCCACCGCAGGTGGTTCTCGCGCAGGAACTGCTGCACGTGCTTGGGCGCCGAGCCGCCGGCGCCGGTCTCGAACAGGCCGCCGCCCTCCATCAGCGGCACGATCGACAGCATCTTGGCGCTGGTGCCGAGCTCGAGGATCGGGAACAGGTCGGTCAGGTAGTCGCGAAGCACGTTGCCCGTGACCGAGATCGTCTCCTCGCCGCGACGGGCGCGCTGCAGCGTCAACCGCGCCGCCGACGCGACGTCGAGGACCTCGATCCGCAGACCATCGGTGTCGAGCTGCGCGAGCGCTGGGCGGACCTTCTCCAGCAGCTGGGCGTCGTGGGCGCGATCCTCGTCGAGCCAGAAGACCGCGGGCGCGCCGGTCGCGCGAGCCCGCGCGACCGCGAGGCGCACCCAGTCCTGGATCGCCGCGTCCTTGGTCTGGCACATCCGCCAGATGTCGCCAATGGAAACCGCGTGTTCCAGGAGCGTTTCGTCGTCCTCGACGCGCACGACTGCAACGTGCCCGGTTTCCACGATCTCGAACGTCTTGTCGTGCGATCCGTACTCCTCGGCCGCCTGAGCCATCAGGCCGACGTTCGGCGTGGTTCCCATCGTCGCCGGGTCAAACGCACCGTGCTCGCGGCAATGTTCGATCGTCTCCGCGTAGAGCGCCGCGTATGAGTGATCGGGGATCACGAACTTGGCGTCCTGTTGTTCGCCGTCGGCGTTCCACATCTGGCCACTGGACCGGATCGCCGCGGGCATCGAGGCGTCGATGATTACGTCGCTCGGCACGTGCAGGTTTGTGATCCCGCGGTCGGAGTCGACCATCGCCAACGCCGGTCCGGCCTGCAAGGCGGCCTCGATCCCGTCGGTGATCGCGCCGCGCTGGTCATCGGGCAGCGCCTCGATCGCCTTCAGCAGCGCGCCGAGGCCGTCGTTGGGGTTGACGCCGGCGGCGCGCAGCGCGTCGCCGTGGGAGGCGAACACGTCGGCGAAGTACGCGCGGACGGCATGGCCGAAGATGATCGGGTCAGAGACCTTCATCATCGTCGCCTTCAGGTGCACCGAGAACAAGACTCCCTGGCGCTTGGCATCGGCGATCTGCTCGGCCAGGAATGCGTCGAGCGCCGCACGCCGCATCACCGAGGCGTCGAGCACCTCGCCGGCGAGCATCGGCGCGCTGTCGCGCAGCACCGTCGTTGATCCGTCCGGCGCGACATGCTCGATCCGGAATGAGCCTTCGCGCGGCACAGTCACCGACTTCTCGGTGGCGCGGAAGTCTCCATCGCTCATCGTCGAGACGTGTGAGCGCGAGCTCGGCGACCACGCCCCCATCGAGTGCGGGTGGTTGCGCGCGAAGGCCTTCACCGAGGCCGGCGCCCGGCGGTCGGAGTTGCCTTCTCGCAGCACCGGGTTGACGGCGCTGCCCTTGACGCGGTCGTAGCGTGCCCGCACGTCGCGCTGCTCGTCGTCGTCGGGCTGCACCGGGTAATCCGGGATCGCGTATCCCTGCTGTTGTAGCTCGGCGATCGCCGCATTGAGCTGAGGCACCGAGGCACTGATGTTCGGCAGCTTGATGATGTTGGCCTCCGGCGTGGCGGCGAGCTGGCTGAGCTCGTGCAGCGCGTCGGCGATTCGCTGCTCGTCGGTGAGCCGTTCCGGGAACTGCGCGAGGATGCGGGCGGCCAGCGAGATGTCGCGCAGCTCGATCTCGATGTCGGCGGCGGCGGCGTACGCCCGGATCACCGGCAGCAACGATGCGGTGGCCAGCGCCGGCGCCTCGTCGGTCTGCGTGTAGACGATCTTCATCCTGCTCAGCACAGTACCGGCCCGGCAGCACAGCGGCGATCCCGCGCCGGCGCTCGGTCGGTATACATCGGATGTGACATGCGAGCAGCTAAGGAGATGAACGACAGTGAGCGATTCCCCTGTACGAGTGGCGGTAACCGGTGCCGCCGGTCAGATCGGCTACGCGATCCTGTTTCGCGTCGCAAGCGGTCAGCTGCTCGGGCCTGACACACCGGTTCACCTGTCGCTGTTGGAGATCCCGGCCGCGGTCAAGGCCGCCGAGGGCACCGCGATGGAACTCGACGATTGCGCCTTTCCGTTGCTTGCCGGCGTCGAGATCAGTGACGACCCGAACAAGGCGTTTGACGGTGTCAGCGTGGCGTTGCTGGTCGGCGCGCGGCCCCGAACTAAGGGGATGGAGCGCAGCGACCTGCTCGAGGCCAACGGCGGGATCTTCAAGCCCCAGGGCAAGGCGCTGAACGATCGCGCGGCGTCCGACATCAAGGTGCTCGTGGTCGGCAACCCGGCCAACACCAACTGCCTGATCGCTCGGAGCAACGCGCCCGATATCCCACGCGAGCGATTCACGGCGATGATGCGCCTGGATCACAACCGCGCGATCGGCCAGCTTGCACTAAAAACCGGCGCGGCGGTGAAGGACATCACCAACATGACGATCTGGGGAAACCACTCCGCGACCCAGTACCCCGACATCTTCCACGCCAAGGTCAACGGCGCCAATGCGGCCGAGGCCGTGAGCGACCAGTCGTGGCTGGAGGGCGATTTCATCCCCACGGTGCAAAAGCGCGGGGCCGCGATCATCGAAGCGCGTGGCGCCTCCAGTGCGGCATCGGCCGCCAACGCCGCGATCGATCACGTCCACGATTGGGTGTTGGGCAGCCCGGCGGGCGACTGGGTCTCGATGGCGGTTGCGTCAGACGGCTCTTACGGCGTTGACGAGGGTGTGATCTCGAGTTTTCCGGTCACGACCGCGAACGGCAGCTACGAGATCGTCCAGGGGCTCGAGATCAACGAGTTCTCCCAGGGCCGAATCGACGCGACCGTCAATGAGCTCAAGGAGGAGCGCGAAGCGGTGCAGGCACTCGGCCTGATCTGATTCGACACCAGTCGGCGGTGGCACAACGGCGGCGCTGTGCGCGCCGCCGCCTGTCACTATGAGCCGACCGCGTGATAGCCCTGACCGTCGCGCCTGACCTGCTTGTCGTCGACCAACTTCGGCATCACGCGGTACAGGTAATTCGGCTCGATCTTCAGCTGCTGGGCGATCTGCGGGATAGTGATCCCGGGCCTGCTCCGAACAAGCTCGAGCGCTTGGTTGGCGCGCGTGTTGCCACCACGCCGACCCCGTGGCCGCCCCGGCCCGCGGCGCGCCCGCGTGCGGGTGCCCGTGCGGGTGCCCGTGCTGGAACCCGTGCTGGAGCCCCGGGGGCGGCCCGGTCCGCGGCGCTGGCCCTGGCCCACCAGCGCGGCCCGCGCGGCCTCGAGCTTGGAGACCTCGGCGTTCAGCTCGCGCAAGCGCGCGTCGATGTCCTTCACGGTGCTGTCAACAAAATCCGGCACTGGAGTCTCTCCCTCCCTCATTGTGAAGCAAATACCACGTAAAACCATACACACGCCCGATCGCGATGCCAGTCGATGGGTGCAACGTTGCAGTGCCCGGCGGTTGCGCCGGAGCCGATTACCCCTGTTCGACGAGTGCTTTGAGGCGCTGCAGTGAGGCGCTTGTCTCGCGCTCCGACGCGCCACCGACGATAAACCGACTGGCGACAATGCCGAGTCTGCCGCCCGGAACTGTGAACTCGTTCGTGTACTCGAATAACGTCTGCCCGTCGCCGTCGGAGGACAGTTGGTAGTGGATCCGCGCGCGCGAGTGCGCGGGCCCGGTGCCCTCCCACTCGGCGACGTTGGGAGCGGTGACGTCGACCACGGTCCAGTGCACTCTGAACGAGACGCCGCGCATGTGCAGCACCTGGTCGATCGTCGAGCCCTTGCGCAGTGGCGTCTCGGACACGTCGCGGATCGCGCGGTGGATGGTGACCCAATCCTTCAGCTTGTGGGGATCCATGACCGTCGCCCAGACGCGCTCGACTGGTGCGTCAAGGTGGATCTTGCTCTGAACAATGCTCATGCGGGCGGCAAGACACTAACGCGTGGCTACCTGGCGGCGAGCGAACCCTCGGCGTCGCACTCTCGCAGCGCTCGCTCGACCGCCGCGTCCAATGAGTGCAAGCGCACCCCGAGCAGTTCCGGCGCGCGGTCATCGCGCGGCAACAGGTCGGCGTTGAGCCCTTCCATCAGCGGTCCGATCAGCTCGTGTCGCTCGCCCGCGATCACGGCCGCGACGCGGCTGGCGATCGGGGTCAAGGTCAGTCCGAAACCGACCATCGGCCGAGCGACCAGCATGTGATCCTGGATCCGATCGATCAGCTCCTGGTAGGAGACGAGGTCGGGTCCGGCGATGTCCAGCGACTGGCCGCAGACGCGGTCGCTGATCGCGGCCCGTGCGAGCATCTCGATCACGTCGCGCTCGTCGATCGGGCGTGTGCGGTGCTCCCGCCAGGCCGGCAGTGCCAGCACCGGAAGCCGTTCCACCAGCCGCACCAGGAAGCGAAAAGACCGCGAGCCGGCGCCGATCACGATCGACGCCCTCAGCGCGACGGAGCAGGGGCTCGCGTCGAGCAGCACCTGCTCGACGGCGTGTCGGCTCGCGAGATGCGCAGACACCGATCCCGACGCCGGCATCAATCCGCCCAGGTAGATCACGCGCGGCACGCCGGCTCGCTTGGCGGCGCGCGCGAAGTTCTGGGCGGCCGCTCGCTCGCGCACGTTGAAGGCGCCGTCGCCGGGCTCCATCGAGTGGATCAGGTAGTAGGCGACGTCGATTCCGGCGAGCGCCCGGTCCAAGCCCGTCCCGGTGACGGCATCGCCGCTGACCGTCGGGATCCCGAGATCCGCGGACGGCTGCCCCCGCGCGAACCCGCGCAGGTCGTGTCCGTCGCGACGCAGCCGCGGGACCAACCGTGAGCCGACATACCCGCTGACGCCGGTTACGAGGATGTTCATCGGTGCTGCGCGAGCCACGGCGCGGCGGCTAGGAAGCCGCGGTGCAGGTCGCTCGCGCGTGGCGCCCCGGCCAGCGCCAGCGACCGGTCGAACTCGTCGAGCAGGATTTCGAGCACGCGTTGCGCCCCGGCTGCGCCGTCGACCGCGAGGCCCCAAAGCACCGGCCGGCCGACCATCACCGCGCGCGCCCCGAGCGCGAGCGCCTTGAGCACGTCGGTGCCGCGACGCACACCGCCGTCGACGAGCACATCGAGCCGGTCGCCGACGGCGTCGACGATCGGCCCCAGCGCGTCGGCGCCGGCGAGCACCGTGTCGAGCTGCCGGCCGCCGTGGTTGGAGACGACGATGCCGCGGGCGCCGTGCTCGGCCGCCAGTCGCGCATCCTCCGGGGTCAGGATCCCCTTCACCACCACCGGTAGGCCGCTGTCGGCAGCAAGCTGCTCGATGTCGCCCCAGGTCAGCGACGGGTCGACGTTCCCGGCGAGCTCGGCGGGCGTCATCGCGACATCGGCGGCCGTCTCGCTGATCAGGCTGGCGGTGCTCGAGTGGACGCTCGCCTCGGCGCGAAACTCTCGCTCGCGGAACCCGATCACCGGTAGGTCGGCGGTGACGACGAGCGCCTCGCAGCCGTCCTCGGTCGCCTGGGCGATCAGCTCGCGGGTCAGTCCCCGGTCGGGGAACACGTAAAGCTGAAACCAGCGCGTGGCATCCGGCGCGGCAGCCACGATCGCCGCCGGCGCGGCCGTCGCAAACGTCGCCACGCACATCACCGTGCCGGTGGCGGCCGCCGCCCTGGCGGTCGCGATTTCGGCCTCCGGATGGGCGAGCCCGTGGTACGCCATCGGTGCGACGATCACCGGGTGCGGCCGTGACCGGCCGAGCACCGTCACAGCGTGATCGCGCTCGCCGACGCCGACGAGTACGCGCGGGCGAATCGCCAGCCGCTGCCAGGCGAGGATGTTGTCGCGCATCGTCAGCTCGTCGCCGGCGCCGCCGGCGAAGTAGCCGAGCGCCGCCGGATCCAGCAGCGGCGCAGCCGCGCGTTCGTAGTCCGCGAGCGAGATCAGCGGCGGGCGCGAGGCGTCGTGATCGTCGGCGCGCATCTCCTGGAAAGCTACGAAAATGCGACGAGTTCTCGGGCCGCGCCCAAAAACTGCCGCTCTTTGCAGGGATTTCGGACTCCGAGAAGTTTCTGCGTTTTCCGGGAATCACCGTTGCGCGAGGGGGGCGACTTCCGCTTTGATCCTGCGAGGTCGTCGTCGGGCCTCTCAAACACGAGCGGGATGGAGTCGCACGCCATGGGAAACAGCCGGACCGGGGCAGCAAAGCCGAGCTGCGAGGACTGCTTCTTTCATCAGAACCTCCTGTGCGCCGTCTCAGAGACAGGCCCGTGTGCCACGTTCCGCCCGGCACACCCCGATGGGCTGCGGCCGCCGAGCCAGCTGCGGTTCGTGTTCCGCCAGGAGCGTCGTCTGCAGGTCGCATGGAGCGTTTCCGTCGGCCAGCGAGCAAGTCGCTCTGCACCGGTAAGGCCAGCCCCGACGCAGCAGCCCGGCCGGGGCTATATGTTTCCTCCATGTTCTGGCCACTGATCGGCGGCTTCATCGCGTTCGTGCTCGTCGCGATCCTTCTGGGCTGGATCCTGGACCCGTCGCGTCGCGACGGGCACCGGTAGGCGGCATCGCCGTCGCGCGCGGTCTGGCGCTCGATCCAGTCGACCCCCGGCCTGTCGGTCAGGCCATGGGCGATGATCGAGCAGAACACGACCAGCGCGGCGAGGTTGAAGATCCGCTCGCCGGCCGTGATCTGCTCGCCGAGGACCAGGAGCGAGAACGTCATCGTGCCAACGCCCTTGGGCCCGAACCACGACATGAACGCTCGCGCCGCCGTGCTGGTATCGGTGCCTGCCAGCGCCGCGAAGACGCCCACCGGCCGGGCCACGAGCAGCGTGATCGCGACGATCGCCACCGCCGCCCAGCCGTCGCTGGAACAGCCCGTGGAGCGTCAGCAGCGAGCCGAACACGACGAAGATCCCGAGCTTCACGATCTCGACGATGTCCTCTGCCTGGCTCTCGAAGTAGCCGCGGATGTCGACGCGGCGGATGCCGAGCGTGATCGCCGCCACGAACACCGCGATCAGGCCGTTGCCGCGGGGCAACGCCGCCGCGACGCCATAGGCGACGAACGCGGTGCCGAGCGCGTACAGCGCCTTCTGATGGGCCGGGATGCCGTGCTCCAGGCCTTCGTCGCGCGGCATCAGCCACGCTGCCACGAACCCGACGACCAGCCCGATCGCGAGACCGAGGGTGACGTCCTCGAGCACGAACCGCCACCAGACGAAGTGCTCGGAGCCGACCGTCAGCGCCGCCGCGAACGCGAGCACCGCCGGCAGCGCGAGGCCGTCGTTGAGCCCCGACTCGAGGTTCAGCGAGTGCCGGATCACGCGCGGGACACGCGGGTTGGTGACGACGCCCGAGGACAGCACCGGATCGGTGGGAGAGAGCAGCGCGCCCGAGCAGGAAGCGACTCGGTCCAGGTCAGGCCGATCAGCAGCTTCGCCGCCGCCGCCACGATCACCGCCGTCAGCGGCATCGCCAGGACGAGCTTTCGCAGCGGCAGGTGCCAGTGCGACTGGAGCATCTCGCCGTCGACCTCGAGGCCGTCGCGGAACAGGATCACGATCAGCGCCACGACCGCGAGATCCTCGACGAACGGCGAGCGCGCATCGAACTTCAGCACGCCCGTGACGCCCGGGCCGAGCACGAACCCGATCAGGACGAACACCGCGGCCAGCGACAGGACGCTGCGCCGCGCGATCCCCGACAAGAGCGCGCCGACCACCAGCACGCGCGCCGAACACCAGCAGCGGACACCTCGAACGTGTGCACGCTGGCGGCGAACAGCAACGGCATCTGCACGATCGCCAACGGCCACGCAGTTAGAGTGTCAGAGTCACGACGAGAGGAGCGGTGTGCGGATCACCGTGCTGGGCAAATCGCCGTCCTGGCAGGACGCCGGTGGGGCGTGCAGCGGGTATCTGGTGGAGGACGGGGCTTTGCGCTGCTGCTCGACTGCGGCAACGGCGTGTTCTCGAAGCTGCGCGGCTTCTGTGACTACGTCGACGTCGGGGCGGTGCTGATCAGCCATCTGCACGCCGACCACTTCCTCGACCTGGTCCCGTTCAGCTACGCGCTGACCTACGCGCCGCGCCAGCAGCCGGTGCCGGTCGCCGGCTGGCCCGGAACCGCCCATCCCGCGCGCCCGCGATCTGTACGCGCCGGTCGGCGCGACCGAGTTCTTCCGTCAGGTCGTCGGCTGCTGGGGCAACGAGGACCTGATCGAGAACGCGTTCACGCTGCACGAGTACGACGCCCCCGACGAGCTGCGGGTCGGCCCGTTCTCGGTCCGCTTCTGCGAGGTGCCCCACTACACCCCGACGTACGCGGTCCAGCTGGCGAGCAACGGCAGCGGCAGGCTCACCTACAGCGCCGACTGCAGCCCGAACGACGATCTGGTGGCGTTCGCGCGCGACACCGACGTGCTGCTGATCGAGGCGACGCTGCCGCGGCCCGAGCGGACCGGCGAGCGCGGTCACCTGACCCCGGCGGAGGCCGGCGAGCACGGCCGCCTCGCGCGGGCGCGCCAGCTCGTGCTCACCCACTTCTCTGACGAGCTCGACTCCGAGTGGGCGCGCGCCGAGGCCTCCGGGGCATACGGCAAGGCGTCGAGCTCGCCCGCGAGAGGGCGCCGTGTACACGATCTAGACAGACCGGACGGCTCCGCCCGGTTAATCTTCGGCCATGACCGAACGAGATCTGTTCGCGAACTTCGAGCGGATGCGCCGCGACATGGACGAGCTGTTCGGCGACGTGTTGGACGGGGGACCGGCCTCTCGCGCCGCCGGCTCGGGTTCGTGCCCGCCGTCGACGTCGCCTACACCTCCGACCCGCCGCGGGCGATCGTGACCGCCGAGCTCGCCGGCATCGACATGGACACGCTCGAGCTCGAGATTCAGGGACGCAAGCTGCTGCTTGTCCGGCCGCCGCGACCCGCCCGCCGTCGAAGGCGACGTGTACCAGCAGGTCGAGATCGAGCGCGGCCGTTCCGCCGCGTGATCGACCTCGGCGCCGACGTGCGCGCCGACGAGGCAAAGGCTCGCTACGAGGAGGGGATGCTCCGAGTCGAGCTGCCGCTGGTACCGGGCGAGCTCAGCCCGCGCTCGGTGCCGATCGAGAGCGGCGAGATCACAACGTGATCGACATCGGCACCCCCGACGGTGGCCCGCGCGACGTGGCGGTCGAGCGGGCCCGGGGGGCTGCCCGAGCGAGCCGGAGTGCTGCCGCTGCGCGACACGGTCACGTTCCCCGAGATGCTGATCCCGCTGAACGTCGGCCAGGAGCGGAGCATCGAGCTTGTCAACGACGTGCTGCGGGGCGATCGCTCGATCGTGATGGTGGCCAGCCGCAGCACCGAGAAGTCGAGTCCCCGTCGCCCGAAGACCTATACACGGTCGGCGTGATCGGGGTCGTGGCACGGATGATCCGCGTGCCCGACGGGACGCTGCGGGTGCTGATCCAGGGCAGCCAGCGCGTCCGGATCGACGGCTGGGACGCGACCGAGCCGTACCTGGTCGCGCGGATCTCGGAGCTCCCGGACGTCGTCGAGCAGACGCCGGAGCTGACCGCGCTGATGCGCAACGTCCAGCAGACGTTCAGCGACATCGTCGAGCGACGTGCCGTACCTCCCCGAAGAGCTCCAGATCATGGTCGCCAACGTCGAGGACCCGAGCGCGCTCACGCACCTGATCGCCGGCGCGCTGCGGCTGAAGACCGAGGACAAGCAGGAGCTGCTCGAGGAGGTCGACGTGTCCAAACGGCTGCGACGCCTGTCGGAGATCCTGGCCCGCGAGCTCGAGGTCGTTGCGATCGGATCCAAGATCCAGTCGCAGGTCCAGTCCGAGCTCGACAAGGGACAGCGCGAGTACTTCCTGCGCCAGCAGCTCAAGGCGATCCAGGAGGAGCTCGGGGAGGCCGACGAAAGCGCGGCCGAGGCGACGGAGCTGCGTCGGCAGCTGGACGAGCTGCAGTTGCCCGAGGAGGTGCGCAAGCAGGTCGACCGCGAGCTGTCGCGACTGGAGCGCCTGGCACCGGCGATGGCCGAGTACGGGGTTGTGCGCAGCTACCTGGAGTGGATCGCGTCGCTGCCGTGGGGCAAGTCGACCGAGGACAACCTCGACCTTCGGCACGCGCGCAAGGTCCTTGACGAGGACCACTACGACATCGAGCAGGTCAAGGACCGGATCCTCGAGTTCCTTGCGGTGCGCTCGCTGACGGACTCGAGCCAGGATGCGCCCGCCGGCTCGATCCTGTGCTTCGTCGGCCCGCCGGGCGTCGGCAAGACGTCGCTTGGACGCTCGATCGCGCGGGCGCTGGGGCGCCAGTTCGAGCGGATCAGCGTCGGGGGCGTGCGCGACGAGGCCGAGATCCGCGGCCATCGCCGCACCTACATCGGCGCGATGCCGGGCGTGATCATCCGCGCGCTCAGAGACGCGGGCGCCAACAACCCGCTGCTGATGATCGACGAGATCGACAAGATGGGCTCGGACTTCCGCGGCGATCCCTCGAGCGCGATGCTCGAAGTGCTCGATCCCGAGCAGAACCGGACGTTTCGCGATCACTACCTCGACCTGCAGTTCGACCTCTCCCACGTGCTGTTCGTGACGACGGCGAACACGCTCGACACCATCCCCGGTCCGCTTCGCGACCGGATGGAGGTGATCCAGCTCGCGGGATACACCGAGGAGGAGAAGCTCGAGATCGCCAAGCGGTATCTCGTCGCGCGCCAGATCGAGCGCAACGGCCTGACCCCCACCCGGATCGCGTTCAGCGACGCGGCACTGCGGGTGATCATCGCCGACTACACGCGCGAGGCCGGCGTGCGCCAGCTCGAGCGCGAGATCGGCAGGGTCAACCGCAAGGTCGCACGACAGGTCGCCGAGGGCACGCTGCGCCGCAAGCTGACGGTCACCGAGCCGCGGGTCCGCGAGCTGCTCGGAAAACGGCGGTTCTTCGCCGAGACACGCCGGCGGACGTCGCGTCCGGGCGTCGCCAGCGGGCTTGCGTGGACCCCGGTCGGCGGCGAGGTGTTGTTCATCGAGGCGACCGCGATGCCGGGCAGCGGCCGGCTGACGCTCACCGGACAGCTCGGCGAGGTGATGCAGGAGTCGGCGCAGGCCGCCGTCTCTTACGTGCGCAGCAATGCTGCCGAGCTGGTCCCCGAGCTCGACGGGAACTGGTTTGCCAACCATGACATCCACATCCACGTGCCCGCCGGCGCCACGCCCAAGGACGGTCCCAGCGCCGGCGTGACGATGGTGACGGCGCTGGCCTCACTGCTGAGCGGCCGCCCGGTCCGCGCCGACGTGGCGATGACGGGCGAGATCACGCTGAGCGGGCAGGTGCTTCCGATCGGCGGGCTCAAGGAGAAGGCGCTGGCTGCGCAGCGAAACAAGATCCGCTGTGTGATCGCCCCCGAGCTCAACGAGCAGGACGTCGAGGAGATCCCCACTCACCTGCGCAAGGACCTCGAGTTCGTGTTCGTCTCGACGATCGACGAGGTCCTTCAAACGGCCCTCCAACGACGCCAGGCCCGCAGACGCTCGCCCGCGCTGGTCGCGACCGTCGCTTAGCGGGCGTTCACGCAAGCCCGTTGGAGCGAGTTCGAAAAGACCACCGACCGGCGGCTGCGCATTGCGTATCCTGAGCATGCACGAGCCCACGCACCGAGGGAGTTTCATGCCAGCAAAAAGCAAGAAGGGCAAGGTGGCGTTCAATCCCGCCGATGTTGCCCACATCGCCAAGACCAACCCGTACATCCAGCGTCTGATCGACGATGCGACGCTGCGCGAGAACGTACATAAGGCGATCGAGTCGTCCAAGAGCGCATACACACGTCTGGGCAACGGCAAGACGCCGGCGAAGTCCCTGCTCGAGGATCGCAAGCTGCAGAACGATCTGCGCGTGGCGCTGGAAGCGGTCCGGGACGCTTCGATCGCGCTGACCGAGGCGCCCCGCAGGAGGATAAAGAAGCGCCGCCGTCTCGGCCGCAAGCTGCTCGTCGTCATGCTCGGCGGCGGGATCGCGTTGATCGCCTCAGAGAAGCTGCGCTCGAAGGTGCTCGACGCGCTGTTCGGCGCCGAGGAGGAGTTCCAGTACACGCCGCCCCCGGCTGCCGCGCCCAGCTCACCTGCGACTCCGGTCAGCGCTGCCTGACCAGTCGCGCGCAAACATCGGTGTTGGTTCAAGGGGCGCCTCGCGGGGCGCCCTTGAACCATCCCTTTGGGATCTGGCTGGGCTGCTTTGTGCGCCGTCGACGACGAGATGCCCGAGAGCGCCTCGGCCACTAGAATCTGGATCGTGGAGGCCGCGACCTCGATTCAGCTCGACCACGGGCGCGAGCTTTCCGGCGACAAGGCAAGCCGGATCGTCGACGCAATGCGTGCGAGTGTCGCGACGCGCGGGATCGCGGGCTCGACGTTCGACCAGGTGGCGCGCGAGGCGGGCGTGTCGCGCGGGCTGCTGCACTACTACTTCGGCACCAAGGAGCGTCTCCTGGTCGAGGTCGTCCGACGCGAGGCTGACGTGCGGATCGAGCAGCTCGACCTCGGGATCGCCGCGGCGAGCAGCGCCGATGACGTGATGGCCGCGCTGGTCAGAAGCTTCGAGGACTTCATGCGCGAGCCGCCGGCGGAGATGGCGATCTGCTACGAGATGATGACCCTCGCGCAGCGCAACGAGGAGATTGCGGTCGAGCTCGCCGAACTCGGTCGCCGCACCCGCCGCCACATGGCCGACGCGCTGCGCGCCAAGAACGAGGCAGGGGTGCTCGAGCTTCGGGCCGAAGTGGACGTCGTCGCGACGTTCCTGCTGGCCCTGGCCGACGGCGTCGCCGTCAGGCGGCTGAGCGAGCCTGAGCTCGATATCGGCCCGGTGGTCGCGCAGTGCGTCACCGCGGCGCGCGCGCTGCTGAACTGAGCGGCGGGCGGACGCCTCACCGGCGGGGACGCCTCACCGGCGAAACACCGAGACGTGCGAGACGCCGGCGACGTCGCCGGCTTGCGCCATCCGCTGCAGGGCGCCTTGCTGCCCTTTCAGGTAGCGGTCAAAGAACGCCGTGCTGACGCGCTGCACGACCCCAAGCTGCGGCTGCTGGTCGGTGTACGGGCCGAGGTGCGGCGCGCCGAACATCGTCAGCAGGTACTTCGGCGGCGGCGCGACGTCGAAGAACTCGAAGGTGAAGTGCGGCGGGTTGATCGTGTCCGCCGTTCCCTGCGTGGCCAGCAGCGGCGGGCTCGGGGCCGGGAAGTCGAACCCGCCGACGCCCGGGAGCTTGGCGCCCGACAGGATCGCCGCGGCGCGGATCCGACGGTCGATGAAGTGGCGGTCGTACGCGACCGCGAGCGCCGTCTCGCCGCCGTCTGACTGTCCGCTCACCGCGATCCGCCGCGGGTCCACAAGGCCTGAGAAGAAGCCGCCGGGCACTCGGCTTGCGGCGAGCATCCGCGAGATCACGACGCTCATGTCGCGGGGCTGGTTGACGAGGTCTGACTCGTTGGGGCCGCCGGGCGCGTCGGCGTTCTCGAGCGGGAAGATCGGCGCGGCGACGACGTACCCTGCGCGGGCCCACGCCTGCAGGAGCGCCGAGTACGGGCGGGGCGTGACCGCGAAGCCGTGGCCGAAGACGATCAGCGGAAACGGGCCGGCTGCGCGCTGCGGCCGCGCGTTGAGCGCGTCGGTTCGCCGCCGGGAGCCGAGCGCGGGGTAGCGGACGATCGTCACCAGCCGGCGCGGGCCGGCGCCCTGGCCCGGGATCCGGACCATGCGGGTCGGGTCCACGATTGTCACTACCCGTTCGCCGACCGCGAACGGGGGCCCCGGCGGCCTCGGCGCCGGCTTGCGGGCAGGCGCGGCCGTGCTGCTCGTCGCGCTGAGGCTGGCGCTGCTCGTGGTGAAGCCGGCGCTGGTGGTGTCGCCGGCGCTCGTGCTCGCGCTCGTCGTCGTGGCCGCCCGGGGCGCGTCGCCGCCGCCGCCGCAACCGGCGAGGGCGATCGCGAGCACTGCAGCCGCGAGCGCGGCCCGCGCCTCAGCGCACGTAGACGGCGAAGAAGTCGCGATCGTCGGGGGTCAGGTAGCGCGACGTGGGACGGTCCATCGTGCTCAGCAAGTTAGCGGCTCCGATATCCCCGGGTGCGGGGTGGCGGTAGCTGATGAACGTCGTCCAGTAGGTGTTGATGTCGAGCTCCATCGCGCGGACCGCCCCGGCATGGATCATGATCGCCGCCAGCGACTTGACCGTCTGGTCCGGCGCGGCCGCATATAGGAGGTTGCCGCGGGCGTCGACCCCGACGGCCGAACGCCACACCTGGACGGCGTTGCCGAGCGTGAAGCCCCACTCCTGGCCGTCTGACAGGTTCGGATTCGGCGCGCCGTGGTTGACGATCAGCGGGAGGTTCTGCCGCGCGTAGGAGATGTCTGGCCCGGCGGTCGCGCCGCCGTCCCACGAGATCACGTCGACGCGGCCGTTGCGGTAGCGGACGAACGTGCCGAGCTGGTTCTGCAGCGGCTTGTAGGTATGGCCGCCGATCGCGACCCCGCCGAGCTCGTCCTTCATCTTGAAGCCGCTGTTGAACGTCGCCACGAGGTGCGGGCGCAGCTCCATCGGCACCTCCTCCGGTCCCCTGGACGTGAGGCTGACGGCCGGCTCTGAGATCCCGGGGTAGAGCCACGTCGATGTCCGGGTGTGATCGATCCAGGCAATCCCGGCGACGGTTCTCGGATAGTTGGGGTCAGAGCGGAAGCTCGTCACCAGGACCGGGGGGCGCGCGCCGCCGTGGGCGTAGGTCGCGCGCCACTGACCCTCCCCGGGTAGCGCCGGATCGATGATCGGAGCGATCGGCTTGGGCCGATAGACGTGGATCCGATGGAGGTTGCGCAGACTCGGCGGGATCAGCGCGGTCCCGGCCTGCGCGGGCAGCGCCCGCAGCGTCGGCCCGCCCTTTGCAGGGGCGGTCAGTCTGTAGTAGATGTTCTCGACGTCGTTGACCAAACCACGTGCGCCGTGATCGCGCAGCCACTCAACGGTTCGGATCCCGATGCTCGAGTCAGAGCGCGCCGTCAGCGCGTGTGCATAGGAGAAGATCGCTGGGACCAGACACACCGCCGCAGCCCACAGCGCGACGCGCCTGATCCGCTGCCAGCGGCCCGGCCCTGGGGGTCGCCGACGTCGGCCGCCGACTTGCATCGGAGTGATTACTTCGGTCTCGGGTCTGGTCGGGGCGAGCATTTAGAGGGATAACTTGTCACTCTGTCCAATAGCGCGCAGTAAAGAGATCCTGAGAGCGTCCTCATCAGTCGATCCTGAGAGCGTCCTCATCGTTGCGAAACATGCGCTTCAGAAACCATTCCTACGGTGCCGCAGATGCCCTCCCTCGGTGGACGCGCTGGCCGCTGGGCGCGTGAGCTGATCCGCCCCGCGGCGCCCGCCGCTGCGGCCGTGGCCGTAGCGCCGACGACTGCTGCGCGCGCTCCGGCTGCCGCGGGCGCCTCGGCTGCCGCGAGCGTCCCGGCTGCCGCGGGCGTCCCGGCTGCCGCGGGCGTCCCGGCTGCCGAGATCGTCCCGCGACGCGGCCGGTTGCACGCGGCGCTGGTCACGGCGCGCCCGCGCCAGTGGTGCAAGAACGTGCTCGTGATCGCCGCCGCCGGCGCCGCCGGCGCGCTCGGCCACGACGACGTGCCGCTCCGCGTTGGTCTTGCGTTCATCGCGTTCTGCCTGCTCGCCTCCGGTGTATACGCGATCAACGATGTGCGTGACGCGGCCGAGGACCGAACTCACCCCCGCAAGCGCCACCGGCCGGTGGCCGCCGGCGAGCTCGAGCCGCGCACGGCGCTCGCCCTCGGCGCGGCGCTGATGCTCGCCGGGCTGGCGTTGTCGCTCGCGATCCGGCCGCTGCTGCTGGCGGTCGGGGCGGGCTATCTCGCGCTGACGATGAGCTACACCGTCCTCTGGCGGCAGGTGGTCGTGCTCGACATCGTCGCGATCGCGTGCGGCTTCGTGCTGCGGGCTGTTGCGGGCGGCGTCGCGGCACCCGTGACGCTGTCGCGCTGGTTCGTCGTCGTGATCACGTTTACGGCGGTGTTCGTGGCCGCCGGCAAGCGCATGGCCGAGCACAAACGAACCGCGGGCCGCGGCAGCTCGAGGCGCGGAGTGCTGCGCTGGTACACGGCGCCGCGGCTGCGTCTGATCCTGATGGCGAGCGCCGCGGGCTCGCTGTTTGCCTATTGCGTTTGGGCGTTTCAGCTGCCGACGATCGACGGGGTGCCATGGAGGCCGCTGACGATCGTGCCGTTCGCGGCGTTCCTGGCGCGATACGCGGCGCTCGTACAGGTGGGCCACGGCGAGGCCCCTGAGGAGCTCGTGCTCCACGACCGCTGGCTGCAGCTCGCCGGCGCGGTGTGGCTCGTGCTGTTCGCGTTGGGCGTGCATGCCGCAAGCTGACACGATGGCCGCCACGACCGAACGGATCGCGGCGCCCGCGCCGGTCGCCGCGCAGCTGCACGGCTGGGGCGGTGCCCGGCCGGCGGCGGTCAGGCTGCTGCGCCCCGACACCGTGGAGCAGCTTCAGGCCGCGCTGGCTCAATCGGACCGCGGGGCGATCGCCCGCGGGATGGGCCGCAGCTACGGCGACGCAGCCCAGCTGTCGGGCGGGCTGGTGCTCGAGACGACGCGGCTGAAGGGGTTCGAGCTCGACGCCGAGGCGGGGACCGTGACCGCGCAAGCCGGCGTCACGCTTGGCGAGCTGCTGGCCTCGCTGGTGCCTCGCGGATTCGTTGTCCCGGTGCTTCCCGGCACGCAGCACGTGACGATCGCCGGGGCGATCGCGAGTGACATCCACGGCAAGAACCACGGCGTCGCGGGGACGCTCGGCCGTTATGTCCTCGATCTCGGGCTCCTGACCGCCGCCGGAGACGTGCGCGAGCTGCGCGCCGACGCTGACGAGGACGGACTGCTCGCGGCGACGATCGGCGGGATGGGATTGACCGGCGTGATCATCTGGGCACGGATCGCGCTGCGCCCTGTCAGCAGCGCGCTGCTGTCGGTCGACACCGACCGTGCCCGTAGCCTCGAGCACGCACTATCGCTGCTGACCGAGGACGGAGGGCCACACCGTGTCGCCTGGCTGGACCTGCTCGGGCCCCGCCCGGGGCGGGGCGTGGTCACACGCGCCGAGCACGTCGAGGGCGAGATGCGCGGCGCCGAGCCCGTCGACGGCGCGACCGTCCGCGCGCGCGCGACGGTTCCCCGGCGCTGGCCGGGGACGCTGTTGCGACCGGCCACCGTTCGCGCGTTCAACGACCTTCGCTACCGCCGCAGCCCGCGGTGCGAGCGCGGCCGAGTCGAGGGCCTCGGCAGCCACATGTTTCCCCTCGATGTGCTCGACGCCTGGCCGCGGCTGTACGGGCGCGGTGGGTTTCTGCAGTACCAGCTCGCCGTCCCTCCAGGTCGCGAGCTTGTTCTCGAGCGGGCGATCGGGCGGCTGCGCGAGGCCGCGATCCCGTGCTACCTGGCGGTGCTCAAGGACTTCGGTCCCGCCAACGGGATGCCGCTGTCGTTCCCGATCGAGGGCTGGACGTTGACGTTGGATCTGCCGTGCAGCGCGCCAGGTCTGTGGGCGATGCTCGACGGGCTCGACGACCTGGTCGCCGACGCGGGCGGTCGCGTCTATCTGAGCAAGGACGTGCGGATGCGACCCGACGCGCTGCGCGCGATGTACCCGCGGCTCGATGAGTGGCGCGCGATCCGCGATCGGGTCGACCCCGAGCGGGTCTGGCGTTCTGACCTGGCGCTGCGAACCGGGCTGATCGAGGCCGACGGTCGATGAGCGCCGACGCCGCCAAGACGGTGCTGCTGCTCGGCGGCAGCTCCGAGATCGGGCTGGCGATCGTCCGCCGGCTCGCCGCCGACGGCCCGGTGCGCCCGTATTTGCTGGGGCGCGATCGGGCGCGGTGTGAGCAGGCGCTCGCTGCACTGCAGCGCGACGGCTGCCGGGACGGCGAGGTCGGCCACCTCGACGCGTCCGATCTCGACAGTCACGCGGGCGCGATCGCCGACGTGTTCGCGCGCAGCGGGGGGTTCGACGTGGTCGTGCTCGCGGTCGGAGTGCTCGGCGCCCAGGCGGGCCTGGACGCCGACCCCGCGGTGGCAGCTGAGGTGATGCGGGTGGATTTCGACGGCTGCGGGTCGCTGCTGCTGCACTCGTTGCGCGAGCTGCGCGCGCGGTCGCGGGGAACCGTCGTCGTGCTGTCGAGCGTCGCGGCCGAGCGCCCGCGCCGCTCCAACGCGATCTACGGCGCGGCGAAGGCAGGGCTCGACGCGCTCGCCCAGGGCTTGGCCGACGCCACCGCCGACAGCGGCGTGCGGGTGCTCGTGGTGCGGCCCGGGTTCGTGCTCACGCGCATGACCGAGGGCCTGGAGCGGGCCCCGTTCGCGACCACCGCCGACGCGGTCGCCGAAGCGACCGCGCGCGCGCTGCAGACGCGACGGGTCCCACACGATCTGGGTCCCGGGCAAGCTTCGCTACATCTTCGCGGTGCTGCGCCACCTGCCGCGACCCGTCTACCGGAGGCTCCCGCTGTGAATCGACAACAGACCGTGATCGCCGTCGATGTCGCCGTCGCGCTGCTGCTGGCCGCGCTGGTGCTGATCGTGTCGCCGGGGATCGCGGTGACCGGGATGATCGCGCTGTTCGTGCTGTTCGTGTGCGCGGTCAGCTTCGCGATCGAGTGGTCGCGGCGGCGGGGGCGGCGCCGCCGGACCGCGCCCAGGCCCTGAGAGTCGCGCGCCTAGGCCCTGAGAGTCCCGGTGCTGGTCGAGAAACGGACGCATGTTGGCCGTTTCTCGACCAGCTGGGCTGGACTGGCGGCCGGCCGGCTAGCCGAACAGCTTCGGGGCGCGCGCGAGCATCCGCAGCTTCCCGCGCGGGCGGATTCGGCGAGTCAGCAGCGCGCGGCGAGGGTCGGTGCGTCCGGCGGCGATGTCGACCCAGTCCTCGAACCGGCAACGGAACACGAGATCGGGATCGTCGACCCGGCCAGGCGCCGCCGCCGTCGAGCCGTTGTCGATCGCCAGGTGCCAGGGCTCGGCGTCGGTGAACTCCCACACGATCTTCGCGCCGGGGGCGAGCGAGGCGTCGATCTGGCGGCGCAATCCGTCAAACAGCATCGCCGTCGCCTCGGGGGTGGGGGTGACCGGGCTGCCGGGCTCGCCGAGATAGCCGGCGCGAAGCAGCGTCAGCGCGCGCTGCGCCCGCTCCTGAGGCGACAGCTCAAACGGCAAACCGATGCGCATCGTCGTCGGCTCGATCCCTGCCGCTCGCAGGCGATGGTCGAGCGCGTCGGCGCCCTGCGCGTAGATGTCCAGCAGTGTGAAACCGAACGCCGTCACGTACCGCTCGTCCCAATTCGGCGGCACGAACACCGCGGTCGTGAACGGCAACAGCTCGCGCAGCAGCTCCTCGATCGCGGGCTTGCAGTCGGGGTCCTCGCGCACGAGGTCGGCGATCATCTTGACCCCGAACGCGATGTGGCGCTGCTCGTCGCGCGAGACGTTGCCGATCCCCTCGCGAAAGCCGGGCAGCAGATCGCGCCGTCGCAATGACTCCTCGATGAAGTGCTGGCCGGGCTGCGCCAGCGCCGCCTCGACCACGAGGTGGTACAGCGTGATCGCCTGTGCCAGCTTCGGGCGCGAGCGGTCGCGGCGAAGCTCGTCGGCCATCCGGTCAAGGCGGCCGAACACCTTGCGAAAGCCCCACGTGAGCTGAGGCGCGGTCGCGCTCAACGACGACGCGGTGTCATCACCGGCGCCCGCGACCTCGCGCATGAACCGCGCGAACAGCACGGCGTGGCGAGCCTCGTCGGCTTGCTGCGTCGCGAGGAAGTACTTCTGCTCCTCGCGCGGGGCCGCGTCTATGTACGGCGAGAGGTTGTCGGCAACCGAGTCCTCGCCGTGAAAGAACATCGCGTAGGTCCACAGCGCCGCCCGGCGGTCGATGTCGGTGAACTCGCCGTGCCAGTGCTCGCGATCCACCGAGAAGTCGATCTCGCTGGCGCGCCAGTTGCCCTGCTCCCAGCGGGCGTAGAGGTCTTCATACGAGACCTGGTCTGCGGCGATCGCGTGTGCCATGAAGCTTCAGCCCTGTAGTTTGGGCGACTGCCACGGTTCGCGCAAGCGGCGACCGATCTCCGCGCCGAGATCGCCGATCGCGATCCGGTCCTGCGCGAGGCTGTCGCGGTCGCGCAGCGTCACCGTCCGGTCCTCGAGCGATTGGTGGTCGATCGTCACCGCCCAGGGCGTGCCGATCTCGTCCTGGCGGCGGTAGCGGCGGCCGATCGCGCCGCCCTCGTCGTACTCCGCCTGGACGTTCTCGCGCAACTCGCGGTAGACCTCGCTCGCCAGCTCCGGCTGGCCGTCCTTCTTGACCAGCGGCAGGACCGCAACCTTGACCGGCGCGAGCTTCGGGTGTAGCCGCAGAACGGTGCGTTTCTCGCCCGCGATCTCGTCCTCGTCGTAGGCGTCGACGATGAACGCGAGCATCGCGCGGTCGGCTCCGGCGGCGGGCTCGATCACGTGTGGGATGTAGCGCTCACCGGACGCGGTGTCGACGTACTCGAGCTTCTGGCCCGAGTGCTCGGCGTGCTGGGTGAGGTCGAAGTCGCCGCGGTTGGCGATCCCTTCCAGCTCCGACCACCCGATCGGGAACAGGTACTCGACGTCGCTGGTCGCGCTCGAGTAGTGCGAGAGCTCGTCCTGATCGTGGGCGCGCAGGCGCAGATGGTCGGGCCGGATCCCCAGATGCGTGTACCAATCAATGCGCTCCTCGAGCCAGTGCTCGAACCATCGCGGTGCGTCGTCGGGGGGTACGAAGAACTCCATCTCCATCTGCTCGAACTCCCGCGTGCGGAAGATGAAGTTGCCGGGCGTGATCTCGTTGCGAAAGCTCTTGCCGATCTGTGCGATCCCGAACGGCGGCTTCTTGCGGCTGAACTGGAGGTAGTTCTTGAAGTTCAGGAAGATCCCCTGGGCGGTCTCGGGCCGCAGGTAGACCGTCGAGCCCTCCTCCTTGACCGGGCCGACCGTGGTCTCGAACATGAGGTTGAACTCGCGGGCCTCGGTGAGGTCGCAGTCCGGCGTCTCGCCCGGATGCTTGGACGGCTTGCGCCCACAGGACAGCTGATCGAGGTGGTCGGCGCGAAACCGCAGCTTGCATGTGCGGCAGTCGACCAGCGGGTCGGTGAAGCCGGCGAGGTGGCCGCTCGCGACCCACGTCTTCGGGTGCTGGATGATCGCCGAGTCGAGCGCCACGATGTCGTCGCGCTCCTGGAGCATCGCCCGCCACCACTGCGCCTTGACGTTGTTCTTCAGCAGCACGCCGTAGTGGCCGTAGTCGTAGCTCGAGCCGAGGCCGCCGTAGATCTCGCTGCTGGGGAACACGAAGCCGCGGCGCTTGCACAGCGACACGATCTTGTCCATCGTGACGACGTCGTCGGCCATCCGGCGCCGGATGCTAGAGCGATGAGCCCGGCCGTGGTCGCCGGTCCAATTGGCGACCCGGGACTCCGGCTATGCGAGGTGGCGCTCGGCCACCGCGACGGCGCTGCCCGAGCGCATCAGCGCGAGCACGTCGGGGGCCCCGACCGCGACCGGCGAGGCGACCCGGCCCTCGCCGTCGATCAGTACCGCCGAGGGCGTCCCGGCCGCGCCGAACGCATTGCCGGCGGCGAACGATCCGTCGAGCAGTATCGGCGCGCTCAGGCCCATCGCCCGGTTGCTGGCGGCGTCGTCGGCTGAGATCACCAGCAGGCTCGGCGCGCCGTCGGGCTGCTCGTCCTCGAACTGCTTGAGGTCGGGCACCATCCGCTCGCAGAAGCCGCACGACGGGCGCCAGAACAGCAGCACGGTCGGGCCGGACAGCATGCTCGACAGCGCCTGCTCCTCGCCGTCGAGTGTGCTCAGCGTCAGATCGGGGGCGGCGCGTCCGATCGACGCCTCAATCGACGGCTCGTGCTGGTGGATGTCGAGGACGGGAGCGCCGAGTTGGCCGTTGACAAGCGCTTCGATCGCGTCGGCGCCCTCGTACAGGGGGCTGTCGATCGTCCCGTCGGGCGCGATCAGAACCGCGCTCGGCGTCCCGTTGACCAGGTAGCGCTCGCTGACCTCGCGGTCGTGCTGGATCAAGATGTCGTCGAGACCGTGCTCGCGGGCGTGGGCGGCGTTGGCGTCGTGGTCGCCGCGGCTGATCAGGGCGATCCGCAGCTCGTCGGCGTGCTCTCGCTGCCAGTCGGCGACCTGCGGCATCATCGCCGAGCATGGGCCGCACCCGGGATCGGTGAACATCAGCAGCACGGGCCGGCGATGATCGCTGAGCCCTTCGAGGGTGACCTTGCGTCGGCGCACGTCAAGCAGCTGGAAGTCTGGCGCGGGCGATCCCGGCGCGAGCCCGCCGGTGGGGGCGGGAACTGCGTCGTCCGTTTCCGCGACGACGATCCCGTTGTCCTCGAGCGCCTGCTCGAGCGCGTCGACCCGCAGCAGCAGCCTTCCGTGCTGGCGCAGCAGCGACAGCGCGAACGCGGCGGATGCCGCCAGCACGGCGGCGAGCACGACGCCGGCGACCAGGGCGACCGCCGCGGTGCCCGACAGGCCGGCGATCCACTCGGTCGCGCTCGTCCCCGGGCCCGCCGCCAGCAGCAGCACGGCGATCGCCAGCAATGCGACGTTGCGGATCAACGTCCTGGGGCCGGCCGGGCTCGAGTGAAGCTGGCCGAAGCAGTGGCAGTCCGGCGCCTCGCCGCGCACCATGCTGCGGGTGATGCCGGCGCAGAACGCCAGCAGCAGCACCGCCGCCAGCGCGGCGCCGACCGGCGCGGTCACACTGGGCACGAGCAGCGCCGCGGCGACGAGCTCGGCGATCGGAAGCAGCACCGCGGTCGCGCCCGCGAGGCGGGCCGGTACGCCGAATGCCTGCGCGGCTTCGCGCGACCCATCACGGTCAGACAGCTTCGCGACGCCCGCGACCAGGAACACGAGCGCGAGCACGAGACGGAGGACGAGAAGAACCGCGTTCATCTACTCAAAGTATCGGCTCAAATGGCGCAGGGCGATAGGGTCGGCCGGGCTCGATCAGCTGTTGGTCGCGGCCGGGCCGCATACGCCCTGGTTGCACGCGAGTCGTGTTCGGGTCTGGCAGTCGGAGCAGATGTTGCCGCAGCCGCCGCAGTTGTTCGGATCGTTGTTGATGTCGGTGCAGAGCTGCCGCAGGTGCAGGATCGCGTCCGTGTGCGGGCAGATGCAGCCAGCCGGCGACTGCAGATCTCGTGTGACCGGCAACGTGTGCCCGCACGTCCCGCAGTTGGTGACGTCGCTGTCCAGGTTGGTGCAGATATTGGAGGCCGGGCAGTAGTCCAGCTGGCCCGCGGTCGGGCACACGCAAATCCCCTGCGCGCAGGTCTGCGCGCTCGGGCACACGGTTCCGCAGGCGCCGCAGTTGTTCTGGTCGTTGTACAGATCGACGCACGTGTTGCCGCACTGCGTCTTCCCGCTCGGGCAGGAGCACTTTCCGCCCGCGCACACCATCCCCGGCCCGCATGCGTTCCAGCAGCTGCCGCAGTTCTGCGGATCGGTGTCGAACTCCACACAAGCGTTGCCACACTGGCTCTGGCCGGCCGCGCACTGATAGGCGCAGGTGCCGCTCGAGCAGACGAGCTCGGCGCCGCACGAGTTTCCGCACGCGCCGCAGTTGTTGGGGTCGCTCGACCAGCGGGACGCAGACGCCGCTGCAGTTGGTCTGCCCGCTTGGGCAGTCGCTGCCCTTGCTCCCCACGCACTTGCCGTTCGAGCACGTCTGGCCGGGAGCACACTGATGCCCACAGGCGCCGCAGTTGCGGGGGTCGCCGGCGAGGACCACGCACGCCCCTGAGCAGTTGGCGTGGCCTGACGGGCATTGGCTCCCGCAGGACCCATTGGCGCAGACCTGGCCTGACCCGCACGCCTTGCCACACTTGCCGCAGTTCTTGGGGCTGCTGGCGAGTGCCACGCAGGCGCCCGCGCACACGGTCTCGCCGGGGCGGCACGCCGGGGCGCACTTTCCACCCACGCAGTGCTGGCCCGCCGGGCACTTGTGACCGCACCGGCCGCAGTTCTGCGGATCGGTCTTCAGCTGCGCGCACTTCTTGCCGCAGTAGCTGGTCCCCTTCGGGCAGCCGCAGCTCGGCTTTCCGTGCTTGTGCGCCGACTTCAGGCACAGCTGTCCGGGGCGGCAGCACTTGCCGTTGCAGTGCCTGCGACCCTTCGGGCAGTGGCCGGTCACCGCCGCCACGGCGTCGGTGGGGGTGATCATCGCGGCGCCGATCAGCGCCGCGCCGCCCTTCTGGATCGCCTCGCGGCGTGACATGCCGCCGGCAAGCCCCCGGGCGATGGTGTCAATCGCGCTCTGAGATGGGCGCCCAGACGAGCGCAGCTTGAACCATGCCATGACGCGGGAGGGATCGGGGTTTTGGCCGCAGATCTGAAGAAATCTGGCCAGACGTCGAGCATGCGTCCGCTCGACCCCGAACGGCTCGGTCATCCGTCGAGCCGGGCTTGCAATCAGGGCATCAGCACGCTACAAGCGCTTGGCACTCGACCCTTGAGAGTGCCAAGCATCCGCGGCTATACTTGCTGAAGCAATGCCGATCTACGAGTATCGCTGCAAGCAGGGACATGTATTCGAGGTCATGCAGCGGATGAGCGATGGCCCCGTGTCCTCGTGCGAGACCTGCGCCTCGCCGGTGGATCGCGTGTTCCACCCGGTCGCGGTCCACTTCAAGGGCTCGGGCTTCTACAACACGGACTACGGCACGCGCAAGCGGTCCCGCGAGCTCAAGGAAGCCGGCGAGGGATCCGGCAAGCACGCCAAGGACGACTCGTCGAAGTCGAGCTCGGACTCGAAGGACTCCAAGAGCTCCGAATCCAAGAGCTCCACCAAGACCGAGACTCCCTCGTCGGGAGCCTCCAAGTCCAAGTCAGCATCGGCCTGACTTTCAGGCCAGCGCGCTCGTGCCGGCCTCCTGCTGGGCTGCTGCCCGCGGACCGCGCTCAGCCGTTGACCAGCTTGTTGACGGCGCCGCGGATGGTCCCGGGGGAGACGGTCAACGCCGACTCCCCATCTGGCAGCGTCACCGACCCGCTCGGCTTGAGCACCTGCACCGGCGCCGAGCCGCCGAGCTCCGACGCCGCGAACAGGCTCAGCAGGCTGAAGCCTCCCATGTCGGTGCGCAGCACCTTCGGCGCGTCCCAGGCCGCCCACGGCAGGCGGAAGAACGTGCCCGGCGACAGCAGCTTGGACTTGATCGCGTTCAGGATCTGCTGCTGGCGGCGGACGCGAGTGAGGTCGTTCTCGGCGGGGTTGCAGGTGTTGTGGCGTGTCCGCGCCAGGGTCAGCGCATCACGGCCGTCGAGGTGGTGGACACCCGGCCTGAGGTTCAGCGTGAAGCCCCCGTTCTTGACGCCGCCGCTGATGTTCGAACAGACCCGCCCGGTCTTGATGTCGATTCCGCCGATCGCGTCGATGAACTTCGGGAACGCGGCAAGGTTGACGACGATCACGTGGTTGATCTTCAGGCCCGTGAGCGCCTCGACCGTCTTGATCGTCAGTGCGGGACCGCCGAACGCGTAGGCGGCGTTGATCTTCGTCTGCGCCGTGGCCGGGGATCGAGGCGACCGTGTCGCGCGGGATCGAGAGCCGGCGCGAGGTGCCGCCGCCGACGCGCCACAGCATCAGCGTGTCCGAGCGGCTGCCCGCATCGTTGGTGTTCGCGCCCGCCTCTTTGCTGCCCTTGGGGCGCTGGTCGGTCCCGATTATCAGCACGTTGTCGGTCGAGGTCAGCATGTTGCCGCCCGAGGTCAGCGCCGCCTTGGCCGACGCGGGAAGGCTGCCCTGCTCGATCTGCGCGCTGATGATGAACAGCACGAGCGACAACAGCAGCCACGCGCCGACCGCGATCGCGACGTACTTGAGCACCCGACGGGCGATCGTCCAGCCGGTCTGGGGCTGCTTGTCGGTGCGGCGCTCGCGATCGCCGGACGGGCGCAGCTCGGTGTCCTGTTCGCCGCGCAGGCGTGCGCGAACGCCGCGAGGACGCGAACGGTAAACGGTGTATGGGCGCGGCTCCGTGCCGGGTGCAGAGGACTCCGACCCGCGGTAGACCCGGTACGGAGGGTCTTCGGACTGCGCCCGGTTGTCAGGATCGTCGGACATCCGGGACTCATATAGTGACGCCTTATGCCGACCCGGCGCACCATCGGCGTCGACATGGGCGGAACCAAGCTCCTCGCCGGTGCGGTGGACGCGGGACTCGGAGTCCATCACCGCACACAGCGAAGACTCACGGGTCTCGACCAGTCGACGCTACTCGACACGGCGGTGGACGCGATCCAGGAAACGCGCGAATCCGCGGGTGCGGACGTCGCCGCGGTCGGCTTCGGGATCCCGTGCACGTTTGACCAGCGGACAGGAACCGCCGTCAGCTCGGTGCACCTCGACCTGCACGACATCGCGTTCGCCGACGTGATGGCCGAGCGCATCGGTCTGCCGGTGTTCGTCGATAACGACGCCAACGCCGCGATCGTCGCCGAGCATCGCGCAGGAGCGGCGCGTGGGTGCAGCGAGGCAGTGATGCTGACGCTCGGCACCGGGATCGGCGGTGGCCTGATCCTCCGCGGCCAGGTCTACCGCGGCGCGATCGGAGCCGCGGGCGAGCTCGGTCACGTCGTGATCGACATCGACGGCCCGCCGTGCCAGGGCAACTGCCCAAACCGCGGCTGTCTCGAGGCGCTCGCGTCGGGCTCGGCGCTCGAGCGCGAGGCGGCGCGGATCGCTCGCGAGCGCCCCGACTCGGGCCTGGGCCGCGCGGTCGCCCACGGACGCGAGCCGGTCGGCCCGCTCGTGACCGAGCTCGCCCACGACGGCGACCAGGCCGCGATCGACGTGATCTCGCTGATCGGCCGCAATCTCGGCATCGGGATCACCAACTACGTCAACATCTTCAACCCCGAGGTCGTCGTGATCGGCGGCGGCGTGATCGGCGCCGGCGAGTTGCTGCTCGGGCCCGCCCGGGAGGTGGTCGCGCAATGCGCGCTGCCGCCCGCGCGCGACGAGGTCAGGATCGTGGCGGCGCGGTTCGGCGTCGAAGCGGGCATGGTCGGCGCGGCGGCGCTCGCGTTCGACGGCCTCGCACTGCGAGGGGAGGCCGCATGACCGTCGGCAAGCTGGTCGTCTGTCCGACCCCGATCGGCAATCTCGAGGACGTGACCCTCCGCGTGCTCGCGGCGCTGCGCGAAGCCGACGTGGTCGCCTGCGAGGACACCCGCCGCACGCGTGTGCTGCTCGACCGCTACGGCGTCAGCGCCAAGCTCGTCAGCTACCACGAGCACAACGAGTCAGAGCGCGCCGGCGAGCTGATCCCGCAGATGCGCGCGGGAGCGGTCGTCGCGCTCGTGTCAGACGCGGGCATGCCGTTGGTCTCGGACCCGGGCTACGTGCTGGTGCGGGCGTGCGTGGCCGCGGGACTCGCGGTCGAGGTATTGCCCGGGCCCTCAGCCGCGCTCGCGGCGCTGGTGGCGTCGGCGCTGCCGGCCGACCGCTGGCGCTTCGAAGGGTTCCTGCCACGCAAGCGCGCGGCGCTGCTCGAGGTGTTCGCCGCGCCCGAGACGGTTGTCGCGTTCGAATCGCCGCGACGGGTCGCAAGCTCGCTGGCGGCGCTCGCCGAGGTCGACCCCGACCGGCCGGTCGCGGTCTGCCGCGAGCTGACGAAGCTGCACGAGGAGGTCGTGCGCGGCACCGCGTCCGAGCTCGCCCAGCGGTACGCGTCGCAGCCGCCCCGTGGCGAGGTCGTGCTCGTCGTCGGCCCGGCGACCCCCGGCCCGGATCCCGACACGCTCGCGCCGGCGGTCGATGCCGTGCGGCGGCTCGTCGACGCGGGCGCCAAGCCGCGGGTCGCTGCGGGAGTCGTCGCCGAGCTAACGGGGTTCTCAGCCAACGCGCTGTACAAGGCCCTGACGAGCTGAAGCCCGCCGATAGGCTTCGAAACAGTGTCCTTTTACGTCACCACCCCGATCTATTACGTCAACGCGCAGCCGCATCTGGGCCACGCGTACACGACGATCGCCGCGGACGTGCTCGCGCGCCACCACCGCCAGCGCGGGGACGACGTGTTCTTCCTCACCGGCACCGACGAGCACGGGGAGCCGGTCGCAGACGCCGCGCGCGCCCAGGGGCTCGAGCCCAAGGAGCTCGCCGACCGCAACGCCGCGCGCTTCAAGGCACTGGCCCCCCTGCTCGAGGCGTCCAACGATTTCTTCATCCGCACCTCCGACCCCGAGCACATGGCCAAGGTGCAGGAGGTGCTCCAGCGCGTTCACGACAACGGGTACACCTACAAGGGTCTGTACGAGGGGTGGTACTGCCCGCGCTGCGCGGACTTCAAGGTCGAGAACGAGATCCTCGAGGGCAACCGCTGCCCGATCCACGAGATCGTGCTGACGCGCCACCAGGAGGAGAACTGGTTCTTCCGGCTGTCGACGTTCCAGGAGGCGCTCGAGCAGCTGTACACGCAGCAGCCAGACTTCGTGATGCCGCGGCATCACTACAACGAGGCGAACTCGTTCATCCGCTCGGGGCTGCAGGACGTCTCGCTCAGCCGCGCGCACCTGCAGTGGGGCGTGACCGTCCCGTGGGATCCGAGCCACGTGTTCTACGTGTGGTTCGACGCGCTGCTCAACTACTACACGGCGTTGTCGTATGCGCGCGATGGCACGGATCTGACCGACGAGTTCTGGCCGGCCACGTACCACATCATCGGCAAGGACATCCTCAAGTTCCACACGGTGTTCTGGCCGGCGATGCTGATGGCCGCCGAACTGCCCGTGCCGCAGCACGTGTTCGTGCACGGGTTCCTGCTCGGTTCCGACGGCCGCAAGATGAGCAAGTCGCTCGGCAACGTGCTCGACCCGTTCGAGGTAATGGATCAGTACGGAACCGACGCGCTGCGCTTCTATCTGATGCGCGACGTCCCGTTCGGCGGCGACGGTTCGGTCGGGATCGACGCGGTGCGCTCGCGCTACGAGTCCGAGCTCGCGAACGACTACGGGAACCTCGCGAGCCGCACGATCGCGATGATCGCCCGATACCGCGACGGCACCGTTCCCCACGTGGCCACCGACGAGACGCTGGCCGCGGCGTTCGAAGGGCTCCCCGATCAGGTCGCGGAGCTGCTGGACCGCGTCGAGCCGACGCAGGCGCTGGAGCTGATCTGGCAGCGCGTGCGGAGGCTCAACCGATACGTCGAGGAGCGCGCGCCGTGGCAGCTCGCCAAGGATCCGGCGGACAGCGACGCGCTCGATCAGACGCTCGCGTCACTGGCCGAGGGCCTGCGCGCGGTGAGCGTGCTGTTGCACCCCTACATGCCCGCCACGACCGCGCGCCTGCTCGAAGCACTCGGCGTTCGCGACATTGGTTTTGATGGCGCCGCTTACGCGGCGCTGTGTGGTGTCGCTGCGGTCAGCGCGATCGAGCCGCTGTTCCCCAAGCGCGCCTAGGCGGACCTGGACACGGTGATCGACAGCCACACGCACCTGTCGCTGTGCGAGCCCCCCGACGCCGAGCTGGTCGCGGCGGCGGTGCAGGCGGGCGTCACCCGGATCGTCACGGTCGGCACCGACGGGGCGTCTTGCCGCGCCGCGCTCGCGGCCGCCGACGACTTCCCGCAGGTGTACGCCGCGATCGGCCGGCACCCGAACTCCGCGACCGGCTTTGACGACGCGGACCTCGCCGAGCTCAAGGCGCTGGCCACACACAAGAAGTGCGTCGCGATCGGGGAGACCGGGCTTGACTACTACCGCGACTACGCGCCGCGCGAGGACCAGGAGCGCGCGTTTGCGGCGCAGATCGAGCTCGCCCGCGAGACAGGTAAGCCGCTCGTGATCCACACCCGCGCCGCGGACGACGACACGCTCGCGACGCTCGCCGAGCGCGCCGAGGGCGTGCGCGTGATCATGCACTGCTTCTCGATGGCCGAGCGGATCGAGGAGTGCCTCGCGCACGACGGCTGGTGGATCTCGTTCGCCGGCAACGTCACCTACCCGTCGGCGGAGGACCTGCGCGCCGCGGCGCTGCGCGTCCCAGCCGACCGTCTGCTGGTCGAGACCGATGCGCCCTACCTGTCGCCACAGGCAGTGCGCGGCAAGCCCAACCAACCCGCTCACGTCGTGCACACAGCGCAGGCGCTCGCTGTGCAACGGCGGGTGCCCTACGAGGAGCTACAGGCCGCGGTGCAGCGCAACGCGGCCGCGGTGTTCGGATGGTGAGCACGCGTCGCCGTCGCGAGCTCGGCCAGAACTTCCTCGTCGACCGCAACATCCTCGACGTGATCGAGCGGTTCGCGCAGCTGACGCCCGACGATGTCGTGCTGGAGATCGGCGGCGGGCCCGGGGTGCTGTCCGAGCGGATCGCAGCACGAGCGCGGTATCTGCACGTGATCGAGATCGACCGGCGCCTCGAGGACCGGCTGCGCGCGGCGCTCGCGCCGTTTGACAACGTCTCCATCCACTTCGCCGACGCGCTCGAGCTCGACCTCGCCGCCCTGCACCCGTCGCCAGACAAGGTCGTCGCCAACCTCCCTTACGGGATCGCCGCGAGCGTGGTCCTGCGCACGATCGACGAGCTGCCCGGCGTCCAGGACTGGGTCGTGATGGTGCAGCGCGAAGTCGGCGAGCGCCTCGCCGCGGCGCCGGCGACGGCCGCCTACGGGGTGCCGTCGGTGCTCGCCCAGCTCGCGTGCGAGGTGAAGGTGCTGCGCCCGATCTCGCGCAACGTGTTTCGCCCGGTGCCCAACGTCGACTCGGTCCTGGTCGGCCTGCGCCGGTTGCGCCCCGGGGCCGACCCGACGGTGCGCGCGCTGGTGCACGACGCGTTCGCGCACCGGCGCAAGGCGCTCGCCGGGTCGCTCGCGTTGGCCGCCGGTCGTGGCGCCGGCGTGCGCGAGCGGGCACGCGCGGCGCTGGTGACGCTCGGCCACCCGCCCGACGAGCGCGCCGAGCGGCTGTCGCCGCAGGAGTTCCTCTCGCTGGCGGAGATGCTCGGGCCGTGAGGCTGGTCGCGCTCGCGGGGGATGGCTCGGGCTGTGAGGCTGGTCGCGCTCGCCCCCGGCAAGGTGAACCTGTGCCTGTTCCTCGGCCCGCCGTCTCGCGCGGACGGGCGCCACGAGCTGGTGACGCTGATCGAGTCGGTGTCGTTGGCCGACGAGCTGACGATGGAGACCGACGTCGAACGCGACGAGGTCGTGTGCCCGGGAGTGGACGGGCAGAACCTGGTCTCGGCCGCGATCGACGGTCTGCGCGCCCGCGGCTGGGACGGCCCGCGCGTCCGGATCGACATCGTCAAGCGGATCCCGGTCGCGGCCGGCATGGGAGGGGGCTCGGCCGATGCCGCCGCCGCGCTGCGGCTGGCGTCGGAGCTGGCACCCGGCAGACCCGAGGAGATCATCGATCTGGCAGCGTCGCTTGGCGCCGACGTGCCGAGCCAGGTGGCCCCGGGGGTCTCGCTCGGGACCGCCGCCGGCGACGTCGTCGAGCCGATCCCGCCGCTCGGTCCGCACGCGTTCGTGATCGTGCCCCAGCCGGTGGCGCTGTCGACGGCGGACGTCTACCGGGAGGCGGATCGTCTCGGCCTGCCACGGCGCCCGGAAGATCTCACCCGCGTCAAGGTCGAGCTAGAGTTGATACTTGATCAACTCATACTTGATCAAACGCCGCTCCCTGGAAGATTCTTGATCAACGATCTCCAGGAGGCGGCGGTGTCGCTGTGTCCTGAGATCGCGCAGGCGCTCGAAGAGGTGAACGCCGTTGGCGCCGAGCACGCGCTCGTGTGCGGCTCGGGTCCGACGGTTGCCGGTCTGTGGTGGGGCGCCGACGCCGTGCACCGCGCCGCCGGCGCCGCCGACCTGCTGGCCGGGAGGTTCCCTGCCGCCACGGCCGTCGCGCCGGTCGGCGTGGAGTTCGGATTGCCGCGATTTGCGTGATCTTCGCGGGGCCTTGGCGGGGCTCGGGCTCGGACATCTAGCGCTTCGGGCACAATTCAGGGCCTTCGATGAGTAACCAGACGATCACCTATGTCGTCGGCGCGACACTCGGGGTGCTCGGCTTGGGCGCGTTCTGCGCGCTCGTGGTCGCCCCTGCGGTCACCGCGTACCGACGTCCTGTGGAGCGCGTCGCGGCCGTCGTCCTGTCGCTGTACGTGCTCGCCGCACTTGTCGGCATCGGGATTCTCGCCGGAGCACTGATCGTCGTCGAGTGGCCCAGGGTGTTCTAGTGGCGCGATTCAGAAATTCGGTGCCACTGGTGGCCCCCGTCGCCGAGAGCCACTAACTGTGTCTGACGTGGCCGAGGGAACGTCCAGGCGGACGCCAGATCTCGCCGCGCTCGCGGCGATCACCGACGCGGTCGAGGCCGGCGCCGGTTTGCCGGAGATCCTGCGCGCGGCCTCACGGGCGCTGGACGCCAGCCTGATCCTGATCGACCGCTCGGCGTCGGTGCTCGCGGTCGCGGCCCGTTCGCCGGCCGACGAGCGATCGCTGATGCGCGACGGCGACGGGGTGAGCACGATCGAGCTGAAGGTCGCGGAGGCCAGCGTCGGCCGGCTGCGAATGCGCGTTCGCGATCAGGAGCCCGACGGATCGCTCTTGCGGCTGGTGACGACCCTGATCGCGTCCGAGGTCGAGCGCGTGCGGGCGCCCGAGAGGGCGTCCGAGGAGGCGGCCACCAGCTTTCAGCGCGCGGTGCTCGATCGCCGGATCCGCGACCGAGACGATCTGATCGCGCGCGGCAAGGAGCTCGGTTCAGATCTCGCGAGCGGTGGTTCGGTCGTGGTCGTGCGCGCCCACCCGCGCAGCCCGACCGAGGACGACTGGCGCCGGCGGCTGCTTGCGGTCGCGGCCCGCGGCGCGCGCTCGATCGCACCCGGGTCGATCGCCGCGCCCAGCGCCGAGGACGCGGGCGAGGTCGTCGTGCTCGTCCCCGATCCCGACGGCGACACCGGCCGCCGCGTCGGCGCGGCGATCATCCGGGAGCTCGAGTCCGGCTTGGCGGGGTTTGCGTTCGCGATCGGCCGCAGCCGGCGCGCCCAGGATCCGCTCGACCTGCACCGAGCCGCAAACGAGGCGCTGCTCGCCGCCAACGTCGTCGAGGGCGATCCCGAGCGCTCCGAGCTCGCCTACGAGGAGACGGGCACGTATCAGTTGCTGTTGCCGCACATGAACGACCCGGCCGAGCTCAAGCGTTTCTACAGCGAGACGGTGCGGCCGCTCGTCTCCTACGACGAGCAATACGAGACCGACCTGCTCGGCACCCTGTCGACGTTCCTGGACTGCGACGCGAACGTGAACGCGACCGCCGCCCGTCTGATCACCCACCGCCACACGATCCGCTACCGGTTCGAGCGCGTCCGCGAGCTGACCGGGCTCGACGTCTCCTCGACCGACGGACGCGAGAAGCTGTCACTGGGCCTGAAGGCGATGCGCGTGCTCGGGATCGCCGCCCCGCGCGGCCCGGCTAGCGAGCCAGGCGCCGAGGGCGGTCGGGTCCCGCGGTAGCCCAGCCGACCGGCGCCGGGTGGCCCGGTGCCCGACCGGTGCGCCCGAGGGCGCGCTTGCGCCTCGCGGCGGTCAGGCTAATGCAGCGGCAACCGCATCGGCGGTCATTTGTCCGGCGATCTCGAGCGGCTCGGTGCTGCGCAGCGCCCGCGCGAGCACGAACGCGCCCTCCAACGCCGAGAGCATCCCGATCGTCAGCCGGCGTGCGGTCGCGGGGTCGATCCCGGCCCCCACGTGGCGCTGCGCGCCAGCGACGATCCAGCTCTCGAACACGTCGGCACAGGCCTCGCGCATCGGCTCGCTGGTGCTCGAGACCTCGAGCGCGATCGTTGCGATCGGGCATGCGTCCGCGTAGTCGGTCTCGACCAAGTGCGCCGCCGCGCCGGCGAAGAAGTCGCGCACGCCGGTGACCAGGTCCGGAGCCGGATCCAGGACCGCCGGGATCAGCAGCTCGTACAGCGCGCCCGAGACCCGGATCGCCTCGGCACCGAGCTGCTCCTTGCCTCCCGGAAAGAAGTGGTACAGCGAGCCGAACGGAGCCTGGGCCGCGGTGACGATCTGCTTGACGCCCGTCGCCGCGTATCCCTGCGCGCGAAACAGCTCGGCGCTGGTCTGAACGATCCGCTGTCTGGTGCCCGGCTGTCTGTTGCCCGGCTCTGTGTTGCCCGGCCGTCTGTTGCCCGGCTCCGTGTTGCCCGGCTCTGTGTTGCCCGGCCGTCTTGCCCGGCTCCGTGTTGCCCGGCTGTCTGGTGGTTGCGTCTGTGTCGCTTGACATCGGTTGTTAGTCTATCGCTAGAGCGATCAATCTAGAGGAGGTCGGGTCGATGCTGTCGTGGCTCGCGCACAAACTCGTTTCCCACAACATGCGGCGGCTGAACGCCGGCGATCCCGGGCCGACGCTGCGACTCGACGCCGAGGACGTGCGCTTTCGCTTCCCCGGCGACAGCTCCTGGTCAGGCGAGTTCCGCGGCAAGCGCGAGCTGCGGCCGTGGCTCGAGCGCTTTGCCCGAGTTGGGCTGCAGATCTTCGCCGACGAAGTCGTGGTCAAGGGCTGGCCGTGGCGTCAGACCATCTGCATCCGCGGCCACGACCATCTGCGCTCGCCCGACGGCGAGCTCGTCTACGAGAACCGTTACGTGATCTGGGGCCGGATGGCGTGGGGCAAGCTGATCGACTACGAGGTCTACGAGGACACCCAGAAGTCAAAGGCCCTCGACGACCATCCGGCCGTGCACGAAGCCGCCGCCGCGTGAGCATCCCGCCGGCGATGAATGGCGATTCACGATGGGGCCCTCGTGGTCAAACGCCAAGGTTCGTGTTGACACCCGGTTTCATGGCAGGCTTACTTCCGAATAGTGACAGGCTGACACCCCGCTACTGACAGGCTGACACCCCGCTACTGACAGGCTGACACCCGCCTTGCATGGCAGGCTGATTTCACGCAGTAGCATCGGTCGCTGATGTCAGTGGGGATCATCACGGGGTCGGGGTCGCACGCGCTTCCCGGGTTCGAGGGGAGCGAGTCGATCACGGTGCAGACGCCGTTTGGTCAGACGTCAGTCACGCAGGGAACGTACGGTGGCGCCGATGCGTTGCACGTCTCGCGCCACGGCGCGGGGCATGCGCGCCTGTCAAACCACGTCACGCACCGCGCGAACGTCTGGGCGCTGCACGAGCTCGGCGCCTCGGCAGTGATCGCGTGCACCGCGTGTGGTGCACTGGACCCGACGCTCGAGCTCGGCTCGCTGGTCGTGTTCGACGATCTGCACTTCGCCTCCAACCGCCTGCCCGACGGCACGCTGTGCACGTTCTTCACCGAGCCTGGCGACCGGCTGCGCGGACACTGGATCCTGCACGGCGGACCGTTCTCGACCGAGCTCCGCACGGCGCTGTTGAACGCCGCGCAGCAGGCCGGCCACCCTGCACATGACGGTGGTGCCTACGGCCACGTCGACGGGCCGCGCTTCAACACGCCGACCGAGATCGCGCAGCTGATCCGGTGCGGCGTTGTCGCCGTCAGTCAGACGGCGGGACCGGAGGCTGTGCTGTGCGGCGAGCTCGAGCTGCCGTTCGCACTGATGGGTTTCGTTACCGACTATGCAAACGAGGTGAAGCCCGGCGACACGACGCCGGTGACCGTGCTGATCGAGCTGATGGGTCGCAGCCCTGCGATTTTCGCCGACGTGCTCCTGATTACGCTCGCGACGCTGGGCTCGACCAAGCCGGTTGCAGCCGGTACCGTGTATCGATTCGAAGAGGGGTGAGCCGTGGCGGTGCCCTCGGGCGCCGGGGGGAGATGATCGATGAGCGTGCAAACCGCAACTTCCACGAGCGGTGAACGGGCTGGACGGCTAACCCGGGCCGAGCCTCACGAAGTCCCGCGGCCGCGATTGCTCCCTTCGGTGTTGATCATGGCGCGCGCGCCGCGCCGCGGCGAGGTCCGCCGCGCGCTCGAGCCGGTGCTCGGCGCCGACGGCTGCGTGCGACTCCAGGCCGAGCTGATCGTGCAGGCGGCGATCTGGGCGCAGCAGGTCGCCCCGGGCGAAGTCCACGTCGCGCATGACCCGCCCGACGCCGGACCCGAGTTGCGCGCGCTGATCGGCAACGGCGCCGCGGTGTTTCCGCAGAACGGTGACGGGATCGCCGGCCGGCTCGCCGATGCTGCGGCGCGCGTGTTCGCGCACAGTCACGGGCCGTTGATCGTCATCTGGCCCGACCTGCCGCAACTGCGGCCGCAGCACGCCCAGGGTGCGCTGGACGACCTCCGCTCGGGATGCGACGTAGTGCTCGGCCCCGCGATCGACGGCGGCCTGTACATGGTCGCGATCGGGCGCCCGCTGCCGAAGCTGTTCAACCTTCCCGAGCAGGCGTGGCGCAGCCCAGACGTGATGACGATGGGGGTCGCGGCCGCGCGCGACGCCGGGCTCGAGATCGGCATCCTGCGTGCCGAGCGCGCGCTGCACCGCCCCGCCGACGTCCGCGCCGCGGCCGCCGATCCGCTTCTGCCGGACGGGCTCGCGAAGATCCTGCGGCGGCGCCTGCCGCCGATCTAGCGGGGTTGCCCGGCGGGGGGTGCCCGGCGCGGGGTTGGTCGGCGCGGGGTTGCCCGGCGCGGGGTTGCCCGGCGGGGGTTGCCCGGCGGGGGTTGCCCGGCCCGCCCCTCCCGGACTGCCCGGCCCGCCCCTCCCGGCCCGCCCGGACCGCCCCGGGGTAGTCCTTTCGTCCAGGCGAGCGACGGCCTGATCGACCGACTGCCGACTAACGACGCTTGCGCTAAAGGCGCGCTCACTGGCGGGTCGATCTCCGAGTCGGAGGACGAATGGGCCCGGAGCTTCCCCGTCAAATCAACCGCAACACCGGCGTTCGCCCGGCGATCTCGCGCGTGCGATCAGAGGCGGGCTTCACCGTGATCGAGGTGCTGGCCGCCGCGCTCGTGGTCGGGCTGATGGCGATGGGAGTGCTCGGCGGACTGGACGCGATGGCCCGCCAGTCGGGCCTGCTGCGGACGCGCGCGGACGCGCAGGCGATCGCCCAGCAGAGCCAGAACCGGCTCAAGGCATTCAACGTCGACGAGCTCTCGAACCTCGATAGGACCTACACAGTCGGCCCGCTGGACGGCGTGAAGTTCGCCGTGCACGAGACCGCAACGTACGTCTCGGACAGCACCGGCACGCCGTCGTGCTCGAACCCGGTCACCGATTATCTGAAGACGGTCTCGGCGGTGACGTGGCCGAACATGGGCAGCAGAGCGCCGGTCACGGTGACCGGGGTGCTGACGCCGCCGATCGCGGCGATCAACTCGTCGCACGGGACGCTGGCCGTGATCGTCAAGGGCGGGGCAGGGCAAGGCATCGGCGGGGTGACCGTCACCGTTTCCGGCCCATCGAGCGCCAGCGGCGTCACCGATACCAGCGGCTGCGTGCTGCTCGGCGACCTGCCCGCCGGCGCGTACACGATCTCGGCGTACTCGCCGTCGGGCGCGTACGTCGACATGCCAACCGGCGCCTTGGTCACACCTAGCTCGCCCGATACCCAGACGGCGAGCGTCGTCGGCGGCAGCTCGGCGTCGGTCGAGTTCGATATGGATGTGGGCGGGACGATCAACTACAGCTTCGCGTACACACCCGGGGGGCCGGCGACGCCGCCAGCGCCCGGGGGGATGGCGGTCGTCGCCTACAACAACCTGATGCACGCGCCGTTCTTCCGCATGTGCACGCTGAACAACGGCGCGCTGTGCCCGGCGGTCGGCAAGAGCGATACGACGTTCAAGGTCGGCGATTGGACCCAGGTGGCGAGCACCGGGACGATCCCCGCGACGCCGCTGTTTCCGTTCACCGGCGCGTACGCCACCTGGGCCGGCACGTGCAGCGCCAACGAACCGGCGCGGTTCTCCGGAACCGACCCCACCGCAACGCTGACACCGGGTGGATCCGCGAACGTGACGGTGCCGGTGCCGGCGATGATCATCAAGGTCTACAGCGGCACGTCGACCTCGCCCGGGAACGAGGTACTGCCCAGTCACTTGTACGTCAAGGACACCGGATGCGGTGTGCGCTACACGGGCTACCTCGACAACGCCTCGCCGCTTCCAACCGGCCAGCAGGCGTACGTCGCGGTCAACCACCTTTATGCGAACGGCACCCAGAACGGCGTGCTCATGTACCCGGGGATGCCATACGGGACCTACAACGTTTGCGTCGACGACAACACGAGCTTCTGGGCGGCGACGGCCGTCACCAACGGCGGGCCGGGCTCGCGCAATCTGTCGATCTACATGGGCGCGACCAGGTCGGGCCTGATCGCAAGCGAGTCGGGGACATGCTGAGCATCAAGTGGTTGCGGCGGCGCTGCTCGGGTCAGGCCGGCTTCACCCTGATCGAGATGCTGGTGTCGGCGTCGGCCGGGCTGATCGTCGCGTTCGCCGCGTGGTCGCTGATCGACGTCACTCTGCACTCCAGCTCGAAGATCACCGATCGCATCGATGCGACGCAGCGGGGTCGGATTGCGATGGAGCAGATCGTGCAACAGCTCAGCTCCGGTTGCCTCGCGAGCGATGTGTCGCCGATCCAGCCGACGACCGCGGCCGGCATCTCGCCGGTGATTACGACCGACGCGAGTCACATCGTGTTCGTCACGGGAGTCGGTGACGGCTCGACGGGTACTCCGACCGAGCACGCGATCACGTATCAGAACGGGGTGCTGACCGATACCGCGTACACGTATGTCGGAGGCTCCGCTCCGACACTGACCGCCCCCGCGACGTGGACGTTCAACCCGACCCCCAGGACGATTCGGCTGCTCTCGAACCTGTGGCCGGTGAAGGGCGCCACCGGCATCTTCAAGTACTACACCTATTCCAACCCGGCGAACACGACCGCCAACTCGCTGATCGGAGCCGCGCCGCTGACGGCACTGAGCGCTCCGTGGCCGCCTGCGGCCGGCGTCACCAACTCGGCCGGGTCAGTAGCCCAGGTCGACATCGGCTGGGTGGTGGGAGCGTTCCCGGCGCCGGGCACGACGCTCGCCTTCCCGACCGATCCAAGCCGTCTGGTCACGATGAACGACTCCGTGGTCTTCCGGCTCACCCCTGCAAGCTCCAACGCCGCCAACAATCCATGCGACTAATCTCTCACCTGACACACCGAGCCAGAGCACGCGCCGAAGACGGCTTCGTGATGATCGTGGCGATCGGCGCGCTCGGACTCGTCCTGGCGCTCTCTGTCGTCGCGTTCGCCGCGGTCAATGACGACCAGCAGCTCAGCGTCAACGACAACCTGCAAAAACAGGCATTCGCAGCTGCGCAGGTTGGGATCCAGCGATACCTGTTCAACCTAGACCAGGACAACAACTACTGGCAGCAGTGCGTGCCCTCGCCCGCTCCGAGCGCGATCAACCAGGCGGGGTCGACCGCGAACCGCCGTCCGGTCCCTGGATCGACGACCGAGTCCTACGCGATCGAGCTGATGCCCGCGGCCGGCCAGACGCAGTACACCCAGTGCTCGACCGCCGACCCGATCACGTCCATGATCCAGGCGAGCCCGGGGGCGGGGTCAGGGGCGATCCGCATCCGCTCGACCGGCTTCGCAGGCGGGGTTCAGCGGACGCTCACGGCGGCTGTTCGTAAGCAGACGTTCCTTGATTACGTGTGGTTTACGAAGTTCGAGACCGACGACCCGATCGTGCAGTCGGTCAAGGCCGGATACAACCCCCCTGGTAGTCCCTGGGACGTCGTGCTCGCCGGCGCACAGCAACAGTGCGCGATGTACTGGCGCAAGGACGCCACCTCGACCGGCCGCTTCAACGCGCCGTTCTACGGCAACAACAAGTGCGATCAGATCAGCTTCATCAACGGGGACAACATCCAGGGCCCGATGCACACTGACGACGAGTTCGCGATCTGCGGGGCTCCGACGTTCGGGCGCAATCCCAACGACGCCATCGAGATCGGCGCGCCTCCGAGCGGCGAGACCAACGAAGGCCAAAGTGGCTGCACGGCAGGCGCAAAGAACCTTGGGCAGGTTCAGAACAACGCGGCGATCCTCGATCCGCCGCCGTCGAACACGAGCCTCAAGGCCATCGCGACACTGACGTTCACCGGCAACACGTGCATCAACCTCGACGACGGGTCCCACAGCTCGACGAACCCTCACCTCGTGGTAGCGCAGCCGGCGACCGGGCAATCGTGTGAGAGCGGCGGCCTAACGTGGTCGTCGTACCCTTACCCGAGCAACGGCGTGCTGTACATCAAGAACAGCTCGACGCTGCCGTGCTCGCCGTCGTTCAACTTCCTCAAGCCGATCTACGCGGTCACGACCAGCGGCAGCGGCGCCAACAACGGCTGCGGCAACGCATACGTGCACGGCAATTACTACGCGCCGCTGACGATCGGCGCCGAGAACGACCTCGTGATCGACGGCAACATCACGCACAACGGTCCGGACTCTGTGCTCGGCCTCGTCGCCAACGGGTTCGTGCGGATCTACCACCCGGTCACCGGCACGCCGGACGACAACGCCTGCACGGCGACCAACAACTCAGACGTCCTCATAAATCCGACCGTCGATGCGGCGATCATGTCGGTGCAGCACTCGTTCATCGCCGACGACTACACGTGCGGCGCGACGATGGGCAAGCTCAGCGTGTTCGGGTCGATCGCGCAGCTGTTCCGCGGCGGCGTCGGACAGACCAGCGGCGGGAACGCGATCCACGGGTACGTCAAGAACTACGTCTACGACGATCGCCTGCGCTACGAGGAGCCGCCGCACTTCCTCGATCCGGTACTCGCGTCGTGGCGCGTCGTGCGCGAGAATGAGTGCGCCCCAGGGGTGGATCCAACCGCTCCGACGAACCCCCTGAAGGACAACCCGAAGACCTGCTGAGTCGGCCGGAGCCGACGACTGCACCCGCGTATCTGCGGGCGAGGACTCGAACTCGGTAGCTGGGGGGCGAGGACTCGAACCCCGATTCCCGGGACCAAAACCCGGTGTCCTGGCCGGTTGGACGACCCCCCAAATCGGGGTGTCGAATCTAGCAGCGAGGCCCGCCGACGCGTGAATCGGACGCAGTCGGCCGGCGATGTCCGATTCCCGCCAGACGTGGCGGCGCCGGTGTGCCATCGTGGCGGTCGTGTTCGATGACCCGGATCGCTTCTGGCACGCACTCGAGGCGAAGGACCCGCGCTTTGACGGGTGGGTGTTCTGCGCCGTTCGGACGACCGGGACCTACTGCCGGCCGAGCTGCCCTGCGAAGACGCCCAAACGCGAGAACGTGCGCCTGTTCGCGACCGCTGCGGCGGCGCAGGCGGCCGGCTACCGGGCATGCAAGCGCTGCCGTCCGGACGCGACGCCGGGCTCGCCGGAGTGGGACCGGCGCGCTGACCTTGTCGGCCGGGCGATGCGGCTGATCGCCGATGGCGTCGTCGACCGTGACGGCGTCACCGGCCTCGCGCGGCTGCTGGGCTACAGCGAGCGGCACGTGCATCGCGAGTTGGTCGCGGTCGTCGGCGCCGGGCCGCTCGCGCTCGCGCGTGCGCAGCGCGCCCAGACCGCGCGGATCCTGCTCGAGACGACCGACGTGACGATCGCCGAAGTCGCGTTTGCGGCGGGATTTCGAAGCGTGCGCCAGTTCAACGACACGGTCAAAGCCGTGTTCGCGACGACCCCTGGAGCGCTGCGCTCGCGTGCGCGTGGGCGCAGCCACGATGGTGGCGGCGGAGGGATCTCGCTGCGGCTCCCATACCGCGCGCCGCTCGACGGGACCGGGCTGATCGAGTTCCTGCACGCGCGCGCCGTGCCCGGCGTCGAGGAGGTCGAGGCCGGCGTGTACCGGCGCAGCATGCGCCTGCCCCACGGCGCCGGGATCGTCGCGCTGGAGCCCCGCGACGGACACGTTGCCGCGCGCTATCTGCTCGACGACGTCCGCGACCTTGCGACCGCGGTCCAGCGGTCACGCTCGCTGCTCGACCTCGACTCAGACCCGCACTCGGTGCTCGACGTGCTCGGCCCCGACCCGCTGCTTGGCCCGCTCGTCGCGCAGCGGCCGGGCCGCCGCGTGCCCGGCGCCGTCGACGCGCACGAGCTGTCGGTACGCGCCGTGCTCGGCCAGCAGGTGTCGCTCGCGGGAGCGACGAGCAGCGCCGCGCGGCTGACGGCGCTCTGCGGAGACGCGCTGAAGCAACCGGTCGGCTCGGTCACGCACCTGTTCCCGGAGATGCGGGCGCTCGCCGCGGTCGACCCCGAGCGGCTGGCGATGCCGTGGGCGCGCCGGCGCGCGCTGCTGGGGCTCGCCCGCGCACTCGCCGCCGGGGAGCTCGTGCTCGACCCCGGCGCCGACCGGGCGCAGGCGCGGGCGCGGCTGCTCGAGCTGCCCGGGATCGGCGCATGGACCGCGGACTACATCGCGATGCGGGCGCTGCGCGACCCGGACGCGTTCCTCGCGAGCGACCTCGGCGTGCGCCACGCGCTGGAGCGCCTCGGGCACGACGGCAGGCCGGCCGCCGCGACGATGCTCGCGCAACGCTGGCGGCCCTACCGCGCCTACGCGCAGGCGCATCTGTGGGCGCACCTCGTTGCGATCAAGCGCGCGGCGCGGGTTGACGGCCAGCGCGTCTCCGACGGGTCGACCGCGCCGATCGCCGCGTAGCGCGCCCCGGCCGGCCGCTGAGGACGCCCGGCCGGCCGCTGAGGACGCCCGGCCGGCCGCTGAGGACGCCCAGCCGGCTGCGGGCCGCCCGTCAGACCACCCCGCGATCCCTTACGATCCCCTCGTCGTGACCGCGCCCGTTGTCGTAATCCTTGCCGCGGGGCAGGGCACACGCATGCGCTCCGCCACGCCGAAGCTGCTGCACACCGTGTGCGGCCGGCCGATGATCGAATGGCCCGTCGCCGCCGCGCGCGAGGCCGGGGCCGGCAAGGTGATCGTCGTCGACGGGCCCGAGCGCCACCTCGCGGCCGCACTGAACGGCAACGTCGACATCGCCATCCAGCAGCAGCCACGCGGGACGGCCGATGCGGTCAGGGCGGCCGCGGCCCAGATCGACCCCGGCGCGCCGGTGATCGTGATCAACGGCGACGTGCCGTTGATCAGCGCCGAGACGCTGCGCGGGCTCGCGCGGGCGCACGAGCGCGAAGGGGCGGCCGCGACGATGGCGACGGTGACGCTCGATGACCCCCGCGGTTACGGGCGCGTTGTGCGCGCGCCCGATGGGACCGTGGAGCGCGTGGTCGAGACCAAGTCGCCGGGCGACGCGACCGCGCTCGAGCTTCAGATCCGCGAGGTCAACACCGGCCTGTTTGCGTTCGACGGCGCGGCGCTGCTGACGGCGCTCGAGGAGGTCCGTGCCGACAACGCCCAGGGGGAGCTGTACCTCCCCGACGTGCTGCCGATCCTGCGCCTGCACGAACGAACCGTGGTCGCGCACGAGCTCGACGATCCGACCGAGATGCTCGGCGTCAACGACCGCGCGGCGCTGGCCGACGTCCGGGCGATCGCCCAGCGGCGCATCCACGACCGCCACATGCTGGCGGGGGTCACGATTGTCGACCCTGCCGCGACCGTGATCGATGCCCCGGTGCAGATCGGAGAGGACACGGTGATCGCTCCGTTCACGAGCCTGCACGGGGTGACCGCGATCGGCGCGCGCTGCTCGATCGGCCCGCACAGCACGATCATCGATGCTCGAGTCTTCAACGAGTCCGCGATCGTCCATTCGTACGTCAAAGAGGCCGAGGTCGGCGAGCGCGTCAGCGTCGGCCCGTTCGCGTATCTGAGACCCGGGACGATCCTGCGGGAAGGCTCGAAGGCCGGATCGTTCGTGGAGATCAAGAACTCCGACATCGGCGCCGGCACGAAGGTGCCCCACCTGTCCTACATCGGCGACGCCGACATCGGCGAGCAGACCAACCTCGGCGCGAGCACGATCACGGCCAACTACGACGGCTATCGCAAGCACCGAACGACGATCGGGTCGCGCGTGAAGACGAGCGTCGACACGACCCTGATCGCGCCGGTGAGCATCGGCGACGATGCGTATCACGGGCGCCGGATCGGTGATCGGCGAGGACGTCCCGCCGGGGGCGCTCGGGATCGCGCGGTCGCGCCAGAGCAACGTCGAGGGCTATTCGCAACGCCGCAAGCAGCGCGAGCAAGACGCCAAAGAGGGGTAGCCGAAAATGGCCGTCACGTCTACACACGAGACTACACTCGCGGGAACGATGAGCGTCCTGCAGACGCAGCCCACGCCCAGCGACCTGCGCGTGGGCTACGACAAGCGGCTGATGCTCGTCGCCGGACGCGCCAACCCCGAGCTCGCAGCGAAGATCGCGTCGAAGCTCGGCGTCGCGCTCGGCGACGTCGAGGTCAAGACGTTCACCAACGGCGAGGTCTACTGCCGCTACGAAGAGTCGGTCCGCGGCGCCGACGTGTTCATCGTCCAGCCGACGGCCGCGAACCCGCAAGCGGGGATCGGGACCAACGACGCGCTGATGGAGCTGCTGGCGATGATCGACGCGGCGGTCGGGGGGTCGGCACACCGCGTGATCGCGGTCACGCCGTGGTACGGGTACTCGCGCCAGGACAAGAAGTCCGCCCCGCGCGAGCCGATCAGCGCGCGGCTGGTCGCGAGGATGCTCGAGGCCGCCGGGATGGACAGGATTCTGACGATGGACCTGCACTCCGGGCAGATCCAGGGGTTCTTCCAGAAGCCGTGCGACCACATGACCGGGCTGTTCATGCTGAGCCAGTACTTCGCCGACCTCGGGCTCGAAGACCTGGTCGTCGTCGCCCCGGACGCCGGCCGCGTCAAGCTCAACCAGCGGTTCGCGTCCAAGATCGGCGCCGACCTCGCGATCCTCAACAAGGAGCGCCCGGCCCAGCAGGTCGCCGAGATCAACTACGTGATCGGCGAGGTCGCGGGCAAGACGGCGGTGATCGTCGACGACATCATCGACACCGCGGGGACGCTGAAGGCGGCTGCCGAGGCCGTCCACGACGCCGGCGCCCGCCGCGTGTACGCGGCCGCGACGCACGGGATCTTCTCCGGCAACTCGTGGGAGAACCTGTCGGCCGCCGGGTTCGAGCAGATCGTCGTGACCGACACGGTCGCCTGCCCGCCGGGCGCGCCCGCCAACGTCCGGGTCCTGTCGTGCGCGGACCTGCTCGCCAACTCGATCCGCCAGATCTTCACCGACGGATCGGTGAGCGACGTGTTCGGCGGCGAGAACCAGCTGTTCTGAGCCGAGATTCCGAGCGCCGGCGAGGAAATGGGCGAGGGCGGCGATGCCCAGGCGGGACGACGCGAATCGGGGCACTAGTGCAGAGCGAGCGCGCCGTCCGCCTGATGGAGCTGCTCGGGCTCAGCGAGGACGAGCTGTGCCAGACGCTCGCCGTCGACCCGCTGACCCTGCTGTCGGGGCAGCTCGATCATGTAGCCGAGCTGCCGATCCTGCTCGACCTGCTCGATGAGGCCGGCCAGCGCGCCGGGCCGGCGGTGCTGAGGCGATGGGTCCGGCGCGCCGGGCCGGGGGGGCGGGCCCCGGTCGACGCGCTCCTGCGGCGAGATTTCGCCGCGTTCGAGGACGCGCTGGCGCAGCTGTCGGAGCGGGGCTTCGTGCTCGGGGGCGGCAACTAGTGGCGCGACGCTAGCAATGGGGGAGCCGTTCGCCCACCGCCTGCGGGTGCGATTCGCGGAATGCGATCCCCAGGGCGTCGTGTTCAACGCGCACTTTCTCGCCTACTTCGACGTCAGCATCACCGAGCTGTGGCGGGCGGCGTTCGGCAGCTATCAGACGATGATCGACCGCGGGGTCGATGTGGTCGTCGCCGACGCGCGGCTGAGCTTCGCCGCGCCCGCTCGGTTCGATGACCTGCTGACGCTCGACGTCGAGGTCACGAGGCTTGGGAACACCAGCATCCACACCCATCACCGGGTCTGGCGCGACGGAAAGGAACTGGTGGACGGGGACATGTGCCACGTGCTCGTGGCGCTCCCGTCGCTGGTCAAGGAGCCGCTGCCGGACTGGGTCCGTGACGGGCTTGCGCCGTGGGTCGCCGGCGAGGCCGGCTACGTGCCCTCCTAGTCCCCTCGTTCTAGCTCGCCTCGCTGCGATTCGCGTTCCTTGCCGGGCCAGTAGCCGAACAGGTAGTGGAAGCTGCGGGCGCTCGCGCGGTCGAACGCGGCCGCGATCGCGGCGGTCGTCGCGGCCTTGAGCGCGGCAGCGCTGATGACCTTTGAGAGGCTCGCGTCGGAGGTCGTCGGCCCAGGCGGATCACCACCGTCGATCCTGGCCCACAGCTTCAGGAACGTGCTCTGTCCGACCTTCGCGCCGAGCATGCTGGCGATGATCTCGAATGGCTTGTACAGGAGCCTCATAGTGCAATGCAGCCTATCCGGTGTCCGAAATGTCGCACCGAGATCTGCCGATTGGCGAGAATCATTCCGATCAGTTGCTCCAGATGGCGATGGTCGACCGCCGCCGCGTCTGGGTAAATACATTTCAAAAGCAGCCGATCTAGTCAGGAAATGTTGGACGAAGACCCCAGACCGGATGACGGGGCGGAGGAATTGCTTCGCCGAGCGTTATTGGACGACTCATCGGCCGTCGCGGTATCGCTGCGCGTCGACGGCCTGCCGGTGAGCGAAGCGGTGACGGTGATCTTCCACGCGCGCCGGGACCTCGGAACGCTGCAGACCTACGTCACGAGCGGAAGCCGCGGCGCCGGGATGACCGTCGCGGCCAGCGAATTGCTCCGCGTACCCTGCGACCTCGACCTCGCCGACGCCGAGGACCGCGACGAGGCCGAGCGGCTGTATCTCGAGCAGGCGACCTTCCTGCGCGATGCCCTCGTCGGCGCCGACGTCGTGCTCGACGTGTGGCGCGAGCCCCTGAGCGATCTGATCGGGGCGGTCGTCAGCGTCGATCACTCGGTCGAGCTTGGGGTCAAGCTACCGGCGCCGCGCCTGCTGCCGACCGCGCTGATCGCTCGCGAATCTCAGCTGGTGGTGACGCCGGTCTGCGGCGCGCGGACGCTCGCCGAAGGCCGCCCGCCGCTTGGGATCGCCTGCGCGCAGCAGGACCTGACCCGGGTGTACCCGCTGGCCGACGACCCCGAGCGCTGCGTCGAGGACTTCATGCAGGCCGCGGCCGAGCACGCCAGGGCGCTGGCGCAGCGGCTCGATCATCAGGAGGCGTCGGTCGAGCGCTTCCTCGAGCTCAGCGACGGCTGACGCCCGCCGCCCCACTAGCCTTGCGCGGCGATGCGCCGCCCGTATGTTCTCGCGCTGGTCGCGGCCGGAATCGTTGTGTTCATCGCGATCAGCACGCTGCTGGCCCGTGCGTTCAGCGCCGACGGCGCCGAGCGCAGCGCGGTCACAGAGCTCGTGCAGGCCGAGGCCCGGGGGGATCTGAGCGCGGCGTTGCAGCGCGTATCGCATTGCGGAGATGACCCCACCTGCCGCGCCCGCGTCACCGCGGACGTCGCCGCCCTGAAGCGCCCCGGCTCGGTCTCGATCCTCCAGCTCGAGCCGTCGACGGGCTTCTCGCTCGCCGGCACGCTCGGGACCGCGCGAGTTGCGTTCCGGATCGGCGAGTCGCTGCCGATCGTTCAGTGCGTCCGGGTGCGCCGCGCGGGCAACGTGCTCAGCGGCCTGAGCATTCAGTTGCTGTCGGTGACCGCGCCGCTGAAGGGCAACGCCGACTGCCCGGCCGGCTAGCCGGCCCGGACGGGCCTGCGCTCGGGCTCGCGGGCGGGCCGGCGCTCGCGGGCCGGCAGGCGCTCGCGCAGCGGCCGATGATCGCGCAGCCGCACGCGTGCGGGTTCGGCGTCGGGCAGCGGCAGGCCGCCGCCGGGCACTCCGGACGGCTTGGGAGGCCGGCGCGGGTAGTTGCCCCAGCCGTCGTCGGAGCCCCCGTCTGAAGGCTGCGACGGCGAGTCGGGAGGATCGCGCAGGGCCGGCACCATCAGCACGGCGACGCACGCCAATCCCAGGAGGTGGACTCCGGCGATCATCAGCATCAGCTGAGCCTCGCCTGACATAGATAAAGCCTATCGCGCCGCGCGCACGCAGATGCCGTTGGAGCCGCTGCCCCGCTACCATCGGTCCCCGCCGATGGCACGATCTGACACAACCGCCCTGTCGGTCGCACGTCGCGAGCCAGCCGGGTCGCGCGCGACGCGCCGCCTGCGCCGCGAGGGCAAGGTGCCGGGGATCGTCTACGGCGGCGGCGAGGAGCCGGTTCCGTTCGAGGTCGACGCGCGCGTGTTGCGCCATGCGCTCCAGCACGCGGGCGCGGTTCTCGACCTCAGCATCGACGGGTCAAGCTCGCCGGTGGTGGTCAAGGACCTGGCCCGCCATCCGGTCAGCGGCTACACGGTGCACATCGATCTGCTGCGGGTGCGCCTCGACCAGGCGATCCAGGCGACGGTCGTGCTCGACCTTCTGAACGCCGAGAGCGCCCCGGGTGTCAAGGAGGGCGGCGTGCTCGAGCAGATCACGCGCGAGGCCACCGTCGAGGCACTACCGACCGACATCCCGGACTCGATCTCGCACGACGTCTCGGAAATGCAGATCGGCGACACGCTCACGCTCGGAGCGATCACCGCACCCCCGTCGGTGACGCTCGTCGATGACCCCGAGACGGTGATCGCGACCGTCACGCCGCCGCGCCTCCAGGTCGAGGAGGAGCCCGGGATCGAAGAGGAGACCGCGGTCGTCGGCGAGGAGGCGGCCGGCGAGCCCGAGCCTGGCGCCGAGGGCGGCGGCGAGGCCGAAGCTTCCGAGTAGGCCCGGAACGCGATGTCGCTTCTGGGCCGCCGCGGCGCCCCCGTCGACTGGCTGCTGGTCGGCCTCGGCAATCCCGGCGCCGAGTACGAGGGCACGCGCCACAACATCGGTTTCGAGATCGCGCGCGAGCTGGCGCGGCGGTGGGATCTGGGCAAGCCGAAGTCCCGCTACCGCGGCCTGTTCAGCGAGGGTCGCGCCGGGATCGGGGGGCCGCGCGTGGCGGTGCTGTTGCCCCAGACTTACATGAACGAGACCGGCCAGTCGGTCGGTCCGGCCCGCGGCGCGCTGAAGCTGCCGCTCGACCGTGTACTCGTGCTGCACGACGAGATCGACCTTCCGTTCGGCGAGATCCGCGTGCGCGTCGGCGGCGGCCTCGCCGGCCACAACGGGCTCAAATCCCTCAAGCAGGGCCTCGGCTCGCCCGACTTCGCCCGCGTCCGGGTCGGCGTCGGGCGCCCCACCTCCACCGACCCGGAGATCGTCGCCTCCTACGTGCTGGGGCGCTTCCGCGAGCCCCGCGACGAGGTCGCGCAGTTGATCGACCGGGCCGCCGACGAAGCCGAGGCCGTCGTGCGCAGCGGCGTCATCGCGGCCTGACCCGCGCCGAGTGTCGGCTGGGCTCTGCCCGGCGGTGCAAGCCGGGTCGCGCTGTGTATCGCCAACGCGCTGTTTCACCGAGGTGGTCGAGAAACGGCCAACATGCGTCCGTTTCTCGACCAGCAGCCGGGGGCCGAAACGGCGGCGTGCGGCGGTCCTAGACTGAGAAGCGGATGCTCCGGACACTCCTCGCGCATGCAGAAGACGATCCGCAGACCGCCGCGCTTCAGCGCGACGGCGGCAGCGCGTTCGTGTCCCAATCGCTGCGGCCATATCTCGTCGCGGCGCTGCTGGACGCCGAGCCCGACCGCCCGGCGATCGTCGTCGCCGGCGACGACCGCGCCGCCCGCGATCTGGCCGCGGCGCTGAGGAGCTGGCTCGAGCCCCGCACCGTCCGCTACTACCCCAGCCGGGGCGTGACCTACGAGTCGCATCTGGCGCCGCCGCCGCACCTCGTTGGTTTGCGGATCGCGGCGCTGGACTCACTGCTGGACGAGTCCCAGGCGGCGCCGGTCGTCGTCGTCAGCGCGGTGGCGCTGTCGGAGAAGGTCCCCGATCCGGCGCTTCGCCCGCACGGGTTCACGTTGCGGACCGGCGAGCTGCTCGACCTAGACGAGACCGCCCGCGATCTGGTCGCCGCCGGGTACGAGCGCGTCGACCAGGTCGAGGACCGCGGCCAATTCGCGATCCGCGGCGGGCTGCTCGACCTGTTCCCCGCGACCGAGGATCGCGCCGTGCGCGTCGACCTGTTCGGCGACGAGATCGAGACCCTGCGGTGGTTTTCGACGTTCACGCAACGATCGCTCGGCGACGCGCAGGTCGTCGAGGTCGCGCCGGCGGCCGAGCTCGCCGAAGAGCACCGCGAGCTTGCCGAGATTGCGGCCCTCGAAGACGAGGCCGACCGGCCCGACATCGCGCAGCTGTTGCCGGTCGAAGACTTCCGCCCGCTGCTGTCGCTGGCGCCGCAGGACGCGTCGATCCTGATCGCCGGCGAGGAGGACGTGGCGCCGGCGCTCGCCGAGCACTGGCAGGACGTCACGGCGGCGTTCCGCGATCGCGACGCCCGCGACCTGTACGTCCCCGCCGACGAGATCGGCGCCGCGCTGGACGAGCGCGCCCGGATCCGCCTGTCGAGCATCGACCAGGACCAGCCGTTTCAGTTTCGCGCGCAGACCGCTGAGATCGCCGCGCGGGGAGTCAAGGAGGCCGAGCCCGAGCTCGAGAAGCTGACGCGCTCGGGCTACCGGACCGTGGTTGCGTTCGCGCGCCGCGGCGAGGGCGAGCGCGCCGCCTACAACCTCGGCAGGCTCAAGGTCGGTTGGCTCGACGGGGACGAAACCACGGGACCGGCGTCAGCCGGTCCTATAGACAAGCTGATCTTCGCCCATGCGCGGCTTCAGGGCGGGTTCATCGCGCCGCAGTTCCACCTCGCGGTGATCCCCGAGCACCGGCTGTTTCGCCGGCGCCGGGCGGTGTCCGATCGGCGCCCGGAACGCCGGCGCGGCGTGCTGCGCAGCTTCGCGGATCTGCGCGCCGGCGACATCGTCGTGCACGAGGACCACGGGATCGCGCGGTTCGCAGGGTTTGACACGAAGACCGTCGCCGAGGTCACGCGCGACTACCTGTATCTCGAATACGCGGGATCGGACCGCGTGTTCGTGCCCGTCGACCAGCTCGCGAAGATCTCGCGGTACGTCGGCGCCGGCGGCGCGCACCCGCCGCTGTCGAAGCTCGGCGGCACCCGCTGGGACACGATCAAGGCCCGCGCGCGACGCGCCGCGCAGGAGCTCGCCGGCGAGCTGCTGAACCTGTACGCCGAGCGCAAGCGCCGCGAGGGCTATCAGTTCCCGGTCGACACCGACTGGCAGCGGGAGTTCGAGGACGCTTTCCCTTTCACCGAGACCCCCGATCAGCGCGACGCGATCGAGTTCGTCAAGGCCGACATGGAGGCGCCGCGTCCGATGGATCGGTTGATCTGCGGCGACGTCGGCTATGGCAAGACCGAAGTCGCGCTGCGCGCCGCTTTCAAATCGGCGCAGGACGGCAAGCAGGTTCTGCTGCTCGTCCCGACCACGATCCTCGCCCAACAGCACTTCGGCACGTTCACCGAGCGGCTGAAGGACTACCCGGTCACGATCGAGCAAGTCTCGCGCTTTCGCCCGGCGCCGCAGCAGCGCGAGGCGGTCGCGCGCTTCGCGCGTGGCGAGGTCGACATCCTGATCGGCACCCACCGGCTGCTGTCGCGCGACGTGCGCGCGAAGGACCTGGGACTGCTGATCGTCGATGAGGAGCAGCGGTTCGGCGTCAAGCAGAAGGAACTCCTGCGCCAGCTGAAGCTCCGCGTCGACGTGATCTCGATGAGCGCCACGCCGATCCCGCGGACGCTGCAGATGTCGCTGGCCGGTGTGCGCGACATCAGCGTGATCGAGACGCCGCCGGAGGGCAGGCGACCGGTCAAGACGTATGTCGGCGAATACGACGAGGAGCTCGTGCGGGGCGCGCTTCAGCGCGAGCACGCCCGCGGCGGCCAGGCGTTCTTCCTGCACAACCGCGTCGAGACGATCGACGAGACGGCCGAGCGGCTGCGCGGCGTCTGCCCGTCGATGCGGTTCGAGGTCGCCCACGGCCAGCTCGAGGAGCGCGAGCTGGAGAAGCGGATGCTGAGGTTCCTGCGGGGCGATGTGGACGTGCTTGTGTGCACGTCGATCATCGAGTCGGGAATCGACATCCCGCAGGCCAACACGCTGATCGTCGAGCGGGCCGACGTGTTCGGGCTCGCTCAGCTGTACCAGATCCGGGGCCGGGTCGGGCGCTCGCGCGAGCGCGCGTATGCGTACCTGCTGTACCCGAGCGCCGCCGCGCTGACGACGGACGCGGCGCAGCGGCTGAGCGCGCTGTCGGACTACACCGAGCTGGGGGCCGGATTCAAGATCGCGATGCGCGACCTCGAGATCCGGGGGGCGGGCAACCTCCTCGGCGACGAGCAGTCCGGGCACGTCGCCGCTCTCGGTTTCGAGCTGTACATGCAGATGCTCGACGAAGCGGTCAACGCGGCCGTCGGCTGACGGCTTCGCCGAGGAGGACTGGGAGCCGGTCAGGCTCGACGTCAACGTCGACGCGTACGTGCCCGCCGACTACATCCCCTACGAGCAGGCCAAGGTCGACGTCCACCGCCGGATCGCCGCGTCGCGCGAGGTCGCGGACCTGGTGCTGCTGCGCGAGGAGCTCGAGGACCGCTTCGGCGATCTGCCCGAGCCGCTGCGCAACCTGATCGCGCTCCAGCAGGCGCGGATCAAGCTCGGCCAGGCAGGGGCGCGGGCGGTGACGTTCCGCGGCGGGCGACTTGCGGTCACGCCGATCGAGCTCGACTCGACCCGCGCGAAGAAGATCCGCGCCGAGATCCCCGAGGCGCTGTACGAATCGGGCAAGTCGCAGCTGTCGGTCCGCGTCCCCGACGACCCCGCCAAGCGGTTCCCGGCGGTCGTCCGGGCCGCCGACGTGCTGCTGGCGGTGACGCGCGAGGCGGCCTGAGGGCCGCCCCGCGCAGTCCGCCACTTCAGGCTCGTCCGGTCGCCTCGCGGCCGCGCCGCGAGACCGTGTCGAGCGTGACCGCCGCTAGCAGCACCAGTGCGGTGACGATCTCCTGCGTTGCGACGCTGACGTTCAGCAGCCCGAGGCCGTTGGCGATCATCGCGATCACGATCGCGCCGAGGAGTGCGCTGCGGATGTTGCCGCGGCCGCCGAACAGGCTGGTGCCGCCGATCACCGCGGCGGCGATCGAGTACAGCAGGATCGTGCCGCCACCGGTCGAGGTGTCGACCGAGTTCAGGCGTGAGGCGAGCACGATCCCGCCGATCGCAGCCATCGAGCTGCAGATCGCGAACACCGCCAGCTTGATCCCGGGAACGTTGATGCCGGCGCGGCGGGCGGCCTCGGCGTTGCCGCCGACCGCGTACACGTGACGTCCGAAGCGGGTGCGCTGGAGCACAAACGTCCAGACCACGTACGTGGCGAGCATCGCCAGCGTCACCCACGGCAGGCCGCGATCGGAGTTGGCCACGATCACGACCACGAGCGCGGCAACCCCCAGCAGCACAATCCGGAGGATCACGAACGGGATCGGCTGGTTGGACAGACCCGCCTCGCGCCTTCGGAACACGGTCGATAACTGCTGGAACGCATACAAGGCGACGGACGCGATCGCGATGATGTACGCGAGCACATGCGACATGTACTCGTTCGCGATCCCGTTGACGAAGCTGCTCTGGATCACGATCGTGCCCGAGCTGCCGATCACCAGCAGCACCACGCCTTGCCAGCCGAGCAGACCCGCGAGCGTTACCACGAACGAGGGCACACCGAGTCGCGCCACGAAGAAGCCTTGGATGAGCCCGATCGCAGTCCCCGGCGCCGATCGCGAGCGCGATCGCCACCACCGTCGGTACGCCCTTCCCCGGCTCGAGCAGGACGGCGGCGACCACGCCGCCGATGCCGCTGACGTAACCGACCGACAGGTCGATCTCGCCGAGCAGCAACACGAACACGAGCCCAGAGCCGATGATCATGACCGCGGCCATCTGCGGGATCAGGTTCACGAAGTTGCTCGCGGTGAGGAAGTTCGAGTTGCGCGATTGGAAATAGATAGCGATCACGATGATCCCGACGATCAGCGGCAGCGAGCCGAGCTCGCCTTCGCGCAGCGCCTTGACGCGCTGGCGAACGAAATCGCCGACGTTGGACGGGCTCGTCGGGCCGGGCGGGCGGCGGGACCTCGGGCGGGGCCGCCGGTGCGGGCGTCTCTGTGCTCATGGACGACCTCCTCCTCCATCCCGGGAACGTAGGACAGCTGGCCGGCGGTGATCGCCTCGACGACGTCGCGCTGGGTCGTCTCCGAGCGCTTGAACTCAGCCGATCGTCTGCCCGAGGCGCAGGACCGTGATGTAGTCGGCGACCTCGAACACGTCGCTCATGTTGTGCGAGATCAGGATCACGCCGAGGCCCTGATCGCCCAGGCGCCTGACGAGGTCGAGCACCTGGCGGGTCTGGGCGACGCCGAGCGCCGCCGTCGGCTCGTCGAGGATCACGAGCTTTGAGTTCCACAGCACGGCCTTGGCGACGGCGACCGACTGGCGCTGGCCGCCGGACATCGCCGCGACCGGCAGGCGCACCGACTGCAGCGTGGTCACCGACAGGTCGCGGAGCACGCGCCTGCGTCTCGGCCTCCATCTGCGGCTCGTCGAGCCGGCGCAGGGTGGAACGGGTCTCGCGGCCCAGGTACATGTTCTCGACGACGTCGAGGTTGTCGCACAGGGCGAGGTCCTGGTAGACGACCTCGATTCCGAGCCTCGCCGCAGTCCTTCGGGCCCGAGATCGAGACCGGCGCGCCCTCCCACAGGATCTCGCCCTCGTCCACCTGGTAGATGCCGGAGATCGACTTGGTGAGCACCGTCTTGCCGGCGCCGTTGTCGCCGACCAGCGCCATCACCTGCCGGAGTCCGACGCTGCAGGTTCGCGCCGACGAGCGCCTGGACGGCACCGAAGTGCTTGAACGCCCCTTTGACCTCGAGCAGATGCTCGCTCACAGTTGCTTGCTCCCTCCTGGCCTCGTGGATGCGGTGGGGTGGGGCGCCGGGGCGCCCCACCGTCACCGCATCGTTGGGTTAGTGCAGATGCCGTACTTCGGCGCAGTCCATGCGTACGTGCCTGTGCAGATCTGCACTGGGCTTCAGGAACCCGTCCTTGATCACGGTGTCCTTGATGTTCTCGGTCGTGACCGCCACGGGGGTCTCCAGCAGACGCCGGCGTGGTCTTGCCGGGGCCGTTGGCGACCGTGCCGTTCGACGACGGCGTCTGACCCTTGTCCAGCGCGATCGCGACCTTCGCCGCCGCGTCGGCCTCGTGCTTGACCGCCTTGTAGACGGTCATGCACTGCTGGCCGGCGAGGATGTGCTGGATGCCTGCTGACGGTCGCGTCCTGACCGGTGACCGGCACGTACTTCAGCTTGCGCGCCGTCTCGGCCGAGATCACCGAGTTGGCGAGGCCGTCGTTGGCCGCCAGCGACGGCGTTGATCTTGTTACTGGTCTGCTGGAGCATCTGCTCGTAGATCGTCAGCGCCTTCTGGTTGTCCCAGTCTGGCACGGACTGGTTCGGGCCCTTCACGTAGGTGCCGCTCGCAGTACTGCGGGTTCAGCACCGAGTTGTAGCCCTTTGCGAACAGGGTCGCGTTGTTGTCGGTCGGGGAGCCGTTGAGCTCGGCGACGACGGGCTTGCGTCAGGCCGTGCTGCTTGATGCAGTTGACCAGGCCCTGGCCCTGCAGCTGGCCGACCTTGTGGTTGTCGAACGACACGTAGTAGTCGGCGCCGCCGCCGAGCGTCAGGCGGTCGTAGTCGATGACCTTGACGCCCTTCGCGTGCGCGGACGCGATGATCGCCGCGCCGCTGCCCGGGTCGAGGTCAACGAGCAGGATCACCTTGGCACCGTTGGTGATCGCCTGCTCGGCCTGGGTCTTCTGGGTCGCGGGGTCGCCCTGGGCGTTGACGATCGTGTGGGAGATGCCCGCGGCCGTCAGCGCCGGTTGAGGTACGGCCGGTCGAACTGCTCCCAGCGCACCGACGACTGCGTGTCGGGCAGCAGCACGGCGACGTCGGCCTTGCCGCTGCTCGACGCTGCGGCTCGAGCTGGTGGCGCTGGCGCTGCTGCTACTGGTGCTACTGCTGCTTGCTCGACGATCCACAGGCCGGCGACCACGAGGGCCGCGATGCAAGCCCGACCCCGAGCACCGCCCGGAGCTTGAATTTACTCACTTCGTACATCCTCCATTTGGTGATTTGTGTGCTTGCTGTTGGTGCCTGCCGTTTGATGCTGACGTGTTGCGATCTCTCGGCTGCGGCTCACCTCCCTGGCCGCCGCGACGACGCGGCCCGAGAGCACCTGCTCTGACTGGCCGACGACCAGCGCCAGAGCACCCATCAGCTCGGCACGATCGCCCAGCGCTCCCGCGACCACGGTGAGATCCTCGGTCGCTGCCGGGATCGCGTAGCGACGGATCGATTCGCGCATCGGGTCGAGCAGCAGCTCCCCGGCGAGCGCCAGCTCGCCCCCCACGACGATTCGCTCGGGGTTGAAGGCGTTGCACAGCGCCGCAGCGATCCGGCCGACGATGTGACCGGCGTCGGCGATCACGCGCCGGCAGCCCGGATCGCCCTCGCGGGCCAGCGCGACCATCCGCTCGACGTGATGTGCTCGCCGTGGGAGCGGCGCAGCAGCTCGGTCAGCGCCGCGGCGCCGACCATCGTCTCCAGGCAGCCGCGGTTGCCGCAGCGGCACATGTGGCCGTTGTCGTCGACCGAGACGTGCCCGATCTCACCGGCGATCGCCGCGCGCGCCGCGGTACAGCCGGCCGCTCGAGGATCAGTCCGCCGCCGATGCCCGACGACAGCATCACGTACGCCATCTCGCTCGCGCCCCGGCCCGCACCGAGCACCGATTCGGCGAGCGCGCCGAGGTTCGCGTCGTTTTCGACCTCGACTCGGCACGCCGAGCCGCTCGCTGCAGCCACGAGCTCGACGTCGATCCCGACCCAGCCCGGCAGGATCGTCGCCGAGCTGACGCAGCCCCGTCTCGCGATCGACCGGGCCCGACAGCGCCACGCCCGCGCCGATCACGCGATCGACAGTCGACACCGGCGTCGGTCGAGCAGGTCGCTCGACGAGTTCGGCAGCGGCATCGAGCCCGGCCTCCGCGTCGTGGTCGACGTCGCTGTCGATTACGCCCTCGGCGAGGATCGTCAGCGACAGATCAGCGATCGCGACGCGAACGAAGTCGTGATCGAACTGGATCCCGATCACGGCTCCGCCTCCGGGATCAAGCGACAGCAGCAACGGCGGTCTGCCGCCTGACGCGGCGACGTCCGGCCTGCACGTCCTCGCGCTCGACGACCAGTCCCGCGCGCTGCAGGTCGCCGACGAGCGTCGAGACCGTCGATCGCGCGAGTCCAGTGCGAGTCGCGATTTGCGACCGACTCACGGTGCCGCGCTCGCGCACGACTTCGAGCACCTTGAGGCGGTTCAGCTCGCGCAGCGAACTGAGCGCGCCAGCGCTTTCCGCGCCGACCCGTGGCAGCACTCTCGAAGCTCCCCGACTGCATGGAGCGACCTTCCTTGATGGGGGAGCGTTCTGTCAAGACTCGATTAAACAAACGCCAACATTTCGAAATCTGGCGGTCGGTTTGGCCGAATCCCGGCGAAACCCCCGCTGCGGTCAATGATGATGGGCCGCTCCGCCGTTACATCCGGAGAATTGGCTGAGGCGCCGCGGGCAAACAGCGAGATCGGATGCGGCGACTTACGGATTGCTTACACGCGCCCCGGTCCGCACGCGCTACCATCGCTGCCGAACGGATGAGGTACGGCAGATCAGTCTTGGCGCTTGGCGCCTTTTTTGTGCTCGCAGTCGCGCTGTCGGCGTGCGGCAGCAGCGTTGCCGGGAACTCGGTTGCGACGATGGCCGGCAACCCGATCAGCACCTCGGCCTTCAACCACTGGATGTACGTGGCCGCGAAGGGCAACGCGGCGCAGTCGCCGGGCGCGCCGGTGATCGTGCCCAACGACCCGCCGCAGTTCAAGAACTGCATCGCTCAGGTCCGAAAGCAGATCCCGTCCCTGGCGAAAACCCCTGACAAGACGATCAAGGGCGAGTGCGCGCAGCTGTTCACGTCGCTGGGAAGCCAGGTGATGGACTTCCTGATCAAGTCCTACTGGTATCAGGCCCAAGCGCACAAACTCGGCATCAAGGTCAGCCAAGCCGACATTCAGAAGGCGTTCAACACCGCCAAGAGCGGGCAGTTCAAGACGCCCGCCGAGTTCCAGACGTTCCTCACCCAGTCCGGCCAGACGCTCCAGGACATCCTCTACCGAGTCCGCGTCAACGAGATCTTCAAGAAGCTGCTGGCGCGGCATCAGACGGTGATCGGCGCCGCCGCGATCGCTGCTTACTACAAGAACCACCTGAGCCAGTTCGGCACACCCGAGTCGCGCAACGTGAGGATCGTGCGGACCAACACCGAGGCCGCGGCGAACGCCGCGAAGGCCGCGCTGTCGGCGGGCCAGAGCTGGGAAGCGGTCGCGAAGAAGTACTCGATCGACACAAGCACCAAGAACAAGGGCGGGCTGCTGACCGGCGTCACGAAGGGCCAGGAGGAGGCCGCGCTCGACACGGCCGCATTCTCGGCGCCGACGAAGAAGGTTCTCGGCCCGATCCACGGTTCGTTCGGCTGGTATGTGTTCGTTGTTGAGAGCGTCAAGCCCTCGACCCAGCAGTCGCTCACCCAGGCGACGCCGCTGATCAAGCAGGTGCTCCAGGGCCAGACGCAGACGGCCGCACAGGCGACCGTCGACAAGCAGGCCAAGAACCAGTGGCAGGACCAGACGGTCTGCCGCAACGACTACTCGATGGCCGACTGCAAGGGCTACAAGCCGCCGAAGACGACCACCACGACGCCTCCGGCGACGACGACGCCGCCGGCTGCCTCGACCACGCCGCCGCCGTCCAGCACGACGACTTCCTCGTCGAGTTCCTCGACCACGAAGTAGGCGAGGCATGCGCTCCGGCCCACCGGAGATCCAGGAGGCGCTGCACCGGCTCGACGCGATCACCCGCCGGTTGCGCGCTGAGTGTCCGTGGGACCGCGAGCAGGACGAGCGCACGATCGTCCCGCACACGGTCGAGGAGGCCTACGAGCTCGCCGACGCAGCGCAGCGCCACGACGATGCGAAGCTGCTCGACGAGCTCGGCGACGTGCTGTTCCAGGTGCACTTCCTGTCGCTGCTGCTGGAGGAGCGCGGCGCCGGCGATCTCGCCCAGGTCGCCGACCACTGCACCGAGAAGCTGATCCGCCGCCACCCCCACGTGTTCGGCGAGACCGAGGCGCGGACCGCGCAGGAGGTTCTGCGCAACTGGGACCAGATCAAGCAGCGCGAGCCCGGCCGGGAGGCGGGCGTGTTCGGCGAGGTTCCGGAGAACCTGCCCTCGCCGCTGTACGCGCGCAAGGTGCAGCGGCGAGCCGCGTCGAGCGGGTTTGACTTCCCCGGGGTCGAGGGGCCGTTGCGGTCGGTGCGCGACGAGCTCGACGAGCTGGAAGCGGCGGGGACGGCGGAGGAGCGCTTCCACGAGCTCGGCGACGTCCTGTTCGCGGCCGTGAACGTCGCTCGCAAGCTGCGCGTCGATCCCGAGCTGGCGCTGCGCGCAGCCGCCGACAGATTCCGCTCGCGGGTCGAGGCCGGCGGCGACCTGGCCGCATCGGAAGGAAGAAGCTGGAACGATCTCAGCGCCGAAGATCAGCTCGCCTATTACGCCCGGGCGCGCCCGCCCCAAGGAGGATCGCCGCAGCCATGAGCCAGATCGAGCATGTACACGCCCGCCAGATCCTCGACAGTCGCGGCAACCCGACGATCGAGGTCGAGCTCAGCGTCCGATCCGGTGCCTGGGGCCGCGCGGCCGTGCCTTCAGGCGCTTCGACGGGAGAATTCGAGGCGACCGAGCTGCGCGACGGCGGCTCGGACTGGATGGGCAAGGGTGTCATGCGTGCGGTCGACAACGTCAACGGCGAGATCGCGACCGCCGTGCGCGGCCAGGACGCCTCCTCGCAGGCGGCGCTGGACCGGATGCTGATCACGCTCGACGGGACGCCGAACAAGTCGCGGCTCGGCGCCAACGCGATGCTGGCGGTGTCGCTCGCCGCCGCGCACGCCTCCGCGGCCGAGGAGCGTCAGCCGCTGTGGCGCTACCTCGGCGGCGAGACCGCTCACGTGCTGCCGGTGCCGATGATGAACGTGCTCAACGGCGGCGTCCACGCCGACAACAAGGTCGACTTCCAGGAGTTCATGATCGTCCCGGTCGGCGCCCGCTCCTTCTCCGAGGCGCTGAGGATGAGCGTCGAGGTGTTCCACAACCTGAAGAAGACGCTGCACGAGCGCGGGCTCGGCACCGCGGTCGGCGACGAGGGCGGGTTCGCGCCCGACCTGGGCTCCAACGAGGAGGCGCTGGAGGTGCTGATGGAAGGAATCGAGCACAGCCGGCTACGTCCCCGGCGAGCAGATCGCGATCGCGCTCGACCCGGCGGTGTCGGAGCTGTACAAAGACGGCGCCTACGTGCTCGAGCACGAGGGGCGCACGCTCAGCGCCGAGGAGCTGGCGGCCTACTGGGCCGAGCTCGCCGGTCGCTACCCGATCATCTCGCTCGAGGACGGGATGGCCGAGGAGGACTGGTCGGGGTGGAGCACGCTGACCGACCGGCTCGGCAACCGTATGCAGCTCGTCGGGGATGACTTGTTCGTGACCAACACCGAGCGTCTGCGGCGCGGCATCGACAGCGGGGTCGCCAACTCGATCCTGATCAAGGTCAACCAGATCGGGACGCTGACCGAGACGCTTGCGGCGATCCGGATGGCGCGCGAGGCGGGCTACACCGCGGTGATCTCGCACCGCTCGGGCGAGACCGAGGACGTGACGATCGCCGATCTCGCGGTCGCGACGGGCGCCGGGCAGATCAAGACCGGCGCGCCGTCGCGGACCGACCGGGTGGCCAAGTACAACCAGCTGCTGCGGATCGAGGAGGCGCTCGGGCCCGACGCCGAGTATCCGGGCAAGCGGGCGTTCCGCGTCTAAACGGGTTCGCGGAGCGGGTTGCGTTTGCGCGGCGGGTTGCGTTTGCAGGGCGGGTTGCGTTTGCAGGGCGGGTTGCGTTTGCGGCGGGTTGCGTTGCAGGGCGGGTTGCGTTGGCAGGGCGGGTTGCGTTGGCAGGGCGGGTTGCGTTTGCAGGGCGGGTTGCAGCAGGGAGGATTTCGGCGGCGGCGAATGAAGCGCTCACCGGATGCCGTCCGCCCGCTCCGCAGCCGCCGCGAATCGCAGAGCCCGCGCCCCCAGGGAGGCCGCGCCCCGGCCGCGCCGGCCGAGCCGCGCGCCGAGCCGGGAATCGCTGACGCGGGTTCGCTGGGACCGGATCGGCCGCATCGGCCTGCTGGTCGTCCTGACCGTGGTCGTGGGGTTGTACGTGCGCCAAGGCCTGTCGCTGCTTTCGACCCACGCCCAGGCGCAGCAGCAGCAGGCGATCGTGAGCAAGCTGTCGCGCGAGAACGCCAAGCTCGTGCGGGCGCGCGACGCGCTCAACGACCCGGCGACGGTCGAGCGCGACGCGCGGGCGCTGGGCATGGTCCGCCCGGGCGAGCGCCCGTATGTCGTGACCGGGCTGCCGAACCGCTGACGCTCCGGCTGGCGCCGCCGCAGGGGCGGCTCGTGCGGTTCGAGGAGAGCGGCTGATGCGGCTCGAGGAGGGCGGCTGATGCGGTTCGAGGAGGGCGGCTGATGCGGTTCGAGGAGGCGATTGGGCTGTGGCGCGAGGGACAGCGCCGCCTGTCGCAGGCCGACCCGGATGTGCGCCCGGCGATGGAGCGGGTCGTCGATCAGCTGGTCGTGGAGCTGCGACGGCGCCTGGGTGGCGCGTTCACGACCCAGGAGCTTGCGCAGCTGTACGGCGAGCAGGGAACCGATTGGTGCTTCGATGTCGCCGTGCGTGCGGCTCCGGGGACGCCGGCCGCTTGGGATCTACCGACCGTCGCGGGCGCGGCGTTCGCCCGCTACCTGCGCGAGGCCAGCGACTATGCGGGCGGCCGCCGGATCGTCGCGGACGGCTAATGCGCAAGCTGGTCGAGCTGGTCGAGCTGGTCGAGAAACGGACAATATGCGTCCGCTTCTCGACCACCTCGGTGAAACAGCGGGCCGTGCGCCGTCGCTACTCAGCGTCGTCTGACTCAGCGTCGTCTGACTCGTCGGCGCCGGCGCGGCGGATCACGATCTGCTCCTCCTCGATCGTGACCTCGACCGGGCGGTGGCCGGCCCAGTACTCGGCGTAGACCGGGTCGTCCTGGACGGCAGGGTCGAGCCACAGGCCGTAGCCCTCCTCGCCGTGGTCGAACGTGGCCTCGAGCGTGCTCGGGCCCTTACGACGGCCGCGGCGGCCGCCACGTCTGCCACGGCGACGGCGGGACGGCCGCTCGTCGTCGTCCTCGTCCTCGTCATCCTCCTCGCCCTGCTCGGCCGCGGCCGCCTCGAGCTCGGCGGCGATCAGAGCGTCGTCCTCGGCTCGCAGATCGATCTCGTCGTCGAAGTCGAGTGACCCGCCGGCTGCCTCGGGATCGGCGCCCGGCTCGAGCGCCTGCTCGCGCTTGAACGCCTGGATCTGCTGGACCGTGACGTCGAGCTGGTGGGCGATCCACGCATCGGTGCGCCCCTGGCGGACCCAGGCGCGAATTCGGTTGAGTTCTGGGCGTAGCGATCTACGTGCCATGAGGGGGGGAGACTAGTACAGGGCACGGCTGGAGCGCAGCCGCATATTTATTGTGCAAACGAATACCTTCTCGGTATCCTGGGCATGCGGGCGAGCCGGCCGCTGTTCGAGACGTGGTGGTGCGGCCTCGCCGTCAACCACAGGCGAGCAGGGAGGCACTTCCCATGTTGGTACTCACCCGTAAGTCCAACCAGAGCATCATGATCGGTGATGACATCGAGGTCTCAGTGTTGGCGATCATGGGCGAAAAGGTGAGGATCGGTATTCAGGCACCCCGGGACATTCCCGTTTTTCGCAAGGAGGTCTACCTCGAGATCCAGCAGGAGCGCGTCAGCTCCTCGAAGGGGGCCAGAGAGGAAGTTGACGCCGCGCTGCGCGGCCTCAGCGACTCGAGCTAGCAGGGCTTCCGCCGCCTGCGATCACGATCGAGCGGCCGGATCAAAACTTTGAAACGTCTCGATTCTCGGCGACGCAGGGGTCAGCCGAGCAGGTAGTACAACGTCTCGAACATCGCCACCGTGACGATCACCGCGGTGGCGATGAGCGAGAACACCAACAGCCAGAAGCGCATCGAACTGCGCTTCTGGTTCCGTTGGTGGGTCCGCTTGCGCGAGCGCGTGACCGCGTGGCGCCTCAGGTTCTCCCGGCGGCTGCGATCGAGTTGCGCCTCATGCCGGAATTCCTGCTCCAGCTGCGCGAGGGACTGGCGCATCTTCATCGCCATCGGGGCGAGCCTACCAGTCCGGGGCGCTGGACGTTATGTAGCTGCGGTCTGCCGGCGCGGACGCTCTAAGCCTGGATCCAGGCTAGGCGACCATCGCCCCTTTGTACACGTTGACGAAGTGCATGTAGTTGTCGGCGATCAGCGACGCCGCTGCCTCGCGCTCGATCGACTTGTCGAGGAAGCCCTTGAGCGCGTCCCACCAGATCGAACGGCCGATCGCGAACCCGATGAAGCCGTCGACCGGCGCGGCCTGCTCGAGCCAGTGCCCGACCTTCTCGGTCGAGGCGCCGCGGCCGAGCAGCACGCACACAACGTGTTCGCGGCCCTCGCCCGAACGCGTCTGCTGCGCCAGCATCTCCGCGTCGGAGCGCTCGTCGACGCCCTCGATCTTCCAGACGTCGACCTCGATCCCGAAGTTCTGGATGTCCTCGATCGCGCGCCGCATCTGCTCCGGACGAAGCTCGGTGTCGTAGCGATCGGTCTCGCCCTCGAGCTGCGCGAGCTGTTGCGGGGTCGCGGGCACCAGAAGCTCGAACAGGAACTTGCGGTCGCGCTCGTGCAGCCAGTCGGCGAGCCGCTTGAGACGGCCGAGCTGTCGCTCGTTCATGACCGGATCGTCGTCGGAGTTGTAGCGGACCAGGACCTTGGAGAAGTCCGGATCGAAGCTTTCGATGTGCGCGCCGAAGTCGTCGCCGTAGTCGAAGTCGAACTCGTTCTGGCCGGACTTCTCGACCGGCATCGCGAGCGTGAGGCCCTGTTCGCGGGCGAGCTTTGGGATATCCCCGCCGAACTGCTCGTCTACCAGGACCCCGGTGGCGCTGGGCTCCGCGCCCCGCTTGACCGCCTGCACCATGCCCTCATAGATGAGGAGCTTGGCGTCGGCGATCGTCTCGGTCTCCTCAGGCGTCGGGTCGCCCTCGATCCCGAACATCTTCTTCTGGAACGACCCACGATGGTCGAAAGCCAGGATGTACAGCTTGCCGTCGTAGCCGAGTGCCATGGAACCGTCCTTTGAGCGTTTGATCTTCGCTCAGTCTAGGCATCCTGCCGAGCCACGTGTTATCTCCCCGCGCCGTTAGGCTCTCGCTTCGTGGAACACCGGTTCAACGGCCCACCGTTCACGATCGGGATCGAAGAGGAGCTGATGATCCTCGACGCGAACACGCTCGAGCTCGTCAATGCGATCGAGAGCCTGCTCGAGCCGGCGGTGACTGGCGAGATCAAGCCGGAGCTGATGGAGTCGGTGCTCGAGGTCTCGACCGACCCATGCAAGAACACCGCGGAGGCGGGCGAGCAGCTGCGGGCGCTGCGCTCGCAGGTGGCGGCGACGGCGGCGTCCAAGGATCTCGCGATCGGGTCGGCCGGCACACACCCATTCGCGATGTGGGAGGACCAGCGAATCGTCGCGCGGCCGCGCTATCGCGACCTGATCTCGGCCCTTCGGTTCGTCGCCCGCCAAGAGCTGATCTTCGGGATGCACGTCCACATCGCGGTCGATGACCCCGACAAGGCCATCCACGTCGCCAACGGGATGCGCGTGCACATGCCGGTGCTGCTCGGCCTGTCGGCGAACTCGCCGTTCTGGCGGGCGGACTCGACCGGGCTTGCTTCGACCCGGACGCCGATCTTCCGCGCGTTCCCGCGGGTCGGCATTCCGCCGACGTACAAGGATTGGAACGACTATCAGAAGCGGATCGAGTTCATGATCGAATGCAAGGTGATCGAGGACTACACGTACCTGTGGCACGATGTCCGCCCGCATCCGAACTTCGGGACGGTCGAGGTCCGGGTGATGGACTCTCAGACCCACATCGAGCACACGCTCGGGCTGGCCGCGCTCGTGCAGGGGCTGGTCCGGGAGCTGGCCGAGCACTTCGATGCGGGGCAGCGGCTGTCGAAGTATCCGTTTGAGATGCTCGATGAGAACAAATGGCTCGCCGCGCGGCACGGCCTCCAAGGCGAGCTCGTCGACCTGCCGCATTCCGAACGCGTGCCGACCACGGCGCTGGCCCGGCGTCTGATCGATCGGATGCGCGACCACTGCAAGGACCTCGGCTCCGAGGCCGAGCTTGACGCCGTCGAGGACCTGCTCGAACGGGGCAACGGAGCCGCACGCCAGGTGGTCGTGTACGAGGCCAACCACGACCTCCGCGAGGTGATGGCGGAGATCGTCGCGGCGACTGCCGTGTAGGCGGCCGCACAAGACCGTCGAACGGTCTTTTTAACCCCTCTACAATCGGTCCGTGAGCACCGGCGGCCCGGACCTTTTCGTGATCTGCAAGTCATGCGGATCAGAGGTGAGCCCGTACATCACCGAGTGCCCGTATTGCGGCAACCGTCTACGCAAGCGGGCCCCCAAGCTCGACCGGGATGGGCGCGTGGCCGAGCGCCGCCGCCGCCGTCCGCCGACGCCCTCGCTGTCGCGGCTGAAGCCTGGCGAGATCCCGGGGATCCGCGCCGAATCGCACCCGTACGCGACGATTGCGCTGGTCGCGCTCGGGTTCGTCGGGTGCTTGATCTGGCGGACCACGTTGGTCGATCTGCGCGACATCGCCGTCGTTGGCAAGCCCGGGTCTGACTGGTGGAAGCTCATAACGGCTCCGTTCGCCTACAGCAACACGGGCTACGCGTTCGTCGCGCTGACCTCGATTGCGATCTATGGCTCGCTGCTCGAGCGCCGGCATGGGCCGATTCCGGTGATTGCCCTGTTCCTCATCGGCGGCGTCGGCGGAACCGCGCTGACGGTTGCCGCCAACGACGTACCGGTCGTGCTCGGGGCAAACGGCGCGGCGCTGGCGATGGTGGTTGCGTGGGCGATCCCCGATCTGCTGACGCTGCGCGCGGGCGAGGAGGTCGAGGGAGACCTGCTCGCGACCGCCGCGATCGCGATCGTCGTCGCGCTGATGCCGCTTGTGGTCACCGAGTCGAGCTGGCTGTCCGACGCCGTCGGGCTCGTCGGCGGGCTCGTGGTCGGCTACCCGCTCGCGCGGGCCCGGACGGCCTGATCCCGCGCCGCGGGCCCAGACGGCCTGATCCGGCGCCGCGGTTCTGCTCAATTTGGGGCGCATAGCACCCCAAAGCCAGCACGCCGCCGCGATCAGACGACAGTGATCGTCCCGGCTGGGCCCGTCGACCAACCGACCGATGACCGAGCCGGGCATCGAGGCCGCCGCGGCCGCCGGGACCGCCGCGAGCAGGCCGCCGGACGTCATCGCGTCGCATACCAGCCAGCGCTGGGCGGGCGGGACCGACGCGGCGAACGTCGCGAACTGCATCGCGTGGTCGCGGTTGCGCCGCGTGCCCCCGGCGACTGCGCGCTCGGCGTCGTCGGCCAGCAGCTCGAGCACGCCGTCGATCGCGGGCACCGCGCCGGCCTGCACCTCCGCCGCGAGCCCGCTCGCGAGCGCCAGCTCGTGCAGGTGCCCGAGCAGGCCGAAGCCGGTCACATCGGTGAGCGCGTGGGCTCCGGCGGCTCGCGCCGCCGCGGCCCCCTCGCGATTCAGCGTGGTCATCACCTCGACCGCCTCCGCCAGCGGCGCGGCCGGCACGCCTCGCTTGAGTGCGGTCGAAACGGCGCCGGCGCCCAGCGGCTTGGTCAGGACCAGCGCGTCGCCGGCCCTGCCGCCGGCGTTGGTCAGCAGCTCGTCGGGATGGACGATGCCGGTCACGGCCATGCCGTACTTGGGCTCGGAATCCTCGATCGAGTGGCCGCCGAGGATCGCGACGCCGGCGTCGGCTGCGACCGCGGCGCCGCCGCGCAGGATCTCGCGGAGCGGTTCTTCGCCGAGTTGCGCCAGCGAGAACGCGACCAGGTTCAGGGCGCTCACCGGCTGCGCCCCCATTGCGTAGATGTCCGACAACGCGTTGGTCGCGGCGATCCGGCCGAAGTCGAACGGGTCGTCGACGATCGGGGTGAAGAAATCGACCGTGTGGACGAGCGCGAGATCGTCGCGCAGGCGGTAGACGCCGGCGTCGTCGGCGGTGTCGAAGCCGACCAGGACGTTCGGGTCCGGCGCGCCCGGGGGCAGGCTCGCGAGCAGCGGTCCGATCGCCGCCGCCGGCAGCTTGCAGCCACATCCGGCGCCATGCGACAGGGAAGTCAACGACACGACCACGGACGTATGATCCTTGACCCGAGTGCCGGACCGCGCCTACACCGACGCAGATCTCGATGCCGCGATTGCCGCAATCACCGATCCGCAGCGACTGCACAGGGCGCAGGAGATCGTCGCCCGGGTCGCGCCTTCGCTGCAGCGGGTGCTGGCGGCGGCGCTCGAGGAGGGCGGCTGGTTCGACGCCGGGCACGACCAGGCGGTTCGCGAGGCCGCCACGATGCAAGAGTCACAGGAGCGGATCCGCGCGGTACGAACGCTGCTCGCGGAGGAGACTCGTCTGGGGATGCTCGTCGGGGTCGCGGTCGGGTTCGAGCTCGCTCGCGAGCTGGGCGAGCTTGGCGCGCCGAGCGAGCTGGGTGAGCCGGGCGAGCCGGGCGAGCCGGGCGAGCCGGGCGAGCCGGGCGAGGTGTCGAAGGTCCAACCAACGACGAAGGAGGATTGATCGATGACGGACGTGCGCTTCCTGGGACATGCCTGCTTCACGCTGTCAGACGGGGACACAACGGTGCTGATCGACCCGTTCCTGACCGGTAATCCGAAGGCGGCGATCAGCGCCGACGACGTCGCGGCGACGACGATCCTGCTCACGCACGGCCACGGCGATCACATCGGCGACACCGTCCCGATCGCCAAGCGAACCGGCGCGACCGTGGTTGCGATCGTCGAGCTGGCGGGCGAGGTCGGCGCCGACGGCGTCGATGTCCGCGATCCGAATCTCGGCGGCACCGAGAAGTTCGATTGGGGCTGGGCCAAACTGGTCCCGGCATGGCACACCTCGACGACGCCGAAGGGGACCGTCAGCACCCCGGCGGGCCTGTTGATCAACTTCAAGGACACGATCGTCTACCACCTCGGCGACACCTGCCTGTTCTCCGACCTGCAGCTCGTCGGCAAGCGCCACCCGATCGACATCGCGCTGATGTGCATCGGCGGCCACTACACGATGGACACGGTCGATGCGGTCGACGCGGCCGCGCTGGTCGGCGCCAAGACCGTGATTCCCTGCCACTACAACACGTTCCCGCTGGTCGAGGCCGATGCAGGCGCGTTCAAATCCGCCGTCGAGTCGGCGACGGATTCAAACGTGGTCGTGCTCGAGCCGGGCGAGACGCACACGACGTGACCCACGCAATCGTTCTGATCCAGGCTGATCGCTCGGCGCTGGCGACGCTCGGCGGTGAGCTCGCCGACATCGAGGGCGTCGCCGAGGCCTACTCGGTCACCGGCGAATGGGACTTCGTCGCGATGCTGCGGCTGCGCCAGCACGACGAGCTCGCGCGCGTGGTAACCGGCCAGATCTCGCAGCTGAGCGGGGTCGTGCGGACCTCGACGATGGTGGCGTTCGAGGTCTACTCGAAACACGACCTCGAGGCGCTGTTCTCGGTCGGTCAGTGACGGCGGCCCTGACGGCGACCGGTCGCGGTCTGCAGCGCGCGGTCAAACGCGGCAGCCATCGCGTCGTAGGTGTAGACGCCGACCGCCTCCGCGGCCGCGGCTCCGAGCGCAGCGCGGAGGGCGTCGTCGGCGAGTAGCCGGGCGATCGCCGCCCGCAGCGCGGTGGGATCGCCGGCCGGCACGACCACGCCGGTCACGCCGTCACGTACGAGCCCGCCCGCCACCGCGCCGACGGCGTCGCTTGCGATCACCGGGCGCGCCTGGTGCATCGCTTCGTTGCAGACCAATCCCCACGGCTCGCGGAACCGCGGCGTCGGAATCGACGCAAGCACCGCGACTTGCGCCGCGGCGTAGGCAACCGGCAGCTGCACGCGCGGCAGCGGCCCGAGCAGGCGCGCGCGGACGGTGGCCGCGGCCCGCGCCGCGAGCGGGCCGTCCCCGATCAACACGAGCGTGGCATCCGGGTGCAGCGCTGGATGATCACCGCCGCCGCCCGACCACGCATCCAGCAGCACGTCGACGCCCTTCTCCGGCACGAGCCGCCCGACGTACAGGGCGATCGGGCCGTCAGGCAGGGCGTGCCGGGAACGGAACTCCCGCACCTCGTCGGCTCCGACTGCTCGCGCGAACAACTCGGGCTCGACCGACTGCGGCGCGACGAACACGTCGTCGTCGCGGCCGCGAATCTCGGCGACGAACCGTCGCACGTGCTCGCCATAGGCGACCACGGAGTCGGCGTGTCGGTAGATGTGACGCGTCGCCGGCCGCGCGATCAGGTGCGAGTGAGAGCGCGGCTGCGCCCAGACCGACGCCCATAGCACGAACGGGCGGCGACTCAGCCGGGCGCCGGCGTAGCCCGCGGGCAGGATCGCCCCGCCCGCAAACGGCGCGATCACGATGTCGTACTTACGGGCGACGGTGATCGCGTCGGCTGGGCCGCGCAGCCTGCGCGCCGGGAACGGCGCGCGCGCCAGCTGCGCGTCGAGGTCGGCGAACCACTCCGGGACGTAGCGCTCACCGCCACCGAAGCACAGGACCTCGAGCCCGTGCCTGTCGGCCAGCAGCTGATACAGCGGCATCCGGTAGGCCGCGAGGTAGTTCGTGAGCAGCGCGATTGCCATTGCGGCTGGCACGTTGGCACAATCGCCTGCCGCTATGCGCGTCCTGCTGCTGCACAACCGCTATCGCCGGCTGGGAGGCGAGGAGCGCGCCGTCGATGACATCGCGACTCTGCTGCGCCGGCGCGGGCACACGGTCGAGGTGCTGCAGCGAGCGAGCGCCGACGCCGGGCAGGTGAACGCGGCGCGCGGGATGCTGCTGGGCGGGATCGACCCCGGGGACGTTTCGAACGCGGTGCGGCGGATGCGCGCCGACGTGGTGCACGCCCACAACATCCATCCGCTCTACGGCTGGCGGGCGCTCGCGGCCGCACGCGAGGCCGGGGCCCGCACCGTCATGCACCTGCACAACTTCCGCTTGTTCTGCGCAGTCGCTATCGGGTACCGCGACGGCGGGCCGTGCTTTCGATGCCGCGGTGCCGACACGCGCCCGGGGCTGCGGCTGCGCTGCCGCGGGTCGCTCGCCGAAGCGGCCGTCTACGCCGCGGGCCTACACCGACAGCAGCCACGGCTGTTCGAGCACGTCGACCGGTTCGTCGTCGTCAGCGCGGCGACGGCCGACCGGCTCCAGTGGCTGGGGCTCCCGGCCGGCTCGTCGGTGACACTGCCGAACTTCGCGCTCGCGGAAGCAGTCGCCGCCGAGTCGACAGCGGACCGTGGCGAGTACGCGCTGGTGTCCGGCCGGCTGGTCCCCGAGAAGGGGTTCGACACCGCGATCGCCGCCGCGCGCACCGCCGGGGTGCCGCTAGTCGTCGCCGGCGACGGGCCCGACGCGCAGCGCCTGCACGCGCTCGCTGATGGAGCGCAGGTGCGGTTTGCCGGCCGGCTCGAGCCCGCTGAGCTGACCCGCGTCCGTGCCCGCGCCGCGGTCGTGCTCGTGCCGTCGCGGTGGGAGGAGCCGTGCCCTTACTCGGTGATCGACGCGCTCGCGTCGGGGGTACCGGTGCTCGCGAGCGATCGCGGCGGACTGCCCGAACTGGTCGGCAGCGAGGCGACGATCGCCGCCGACGACGAAGCTGCCTGGGCGGAGAGGCTGCGGGAACTGTGGCTCGACGCGGGCCGCCGGCTGGAGCGCGGCCGCGCCGGGCTGCATCGGGTGCGCGAGCAGCTCGGCGAGGAGCGCTACTACGAGGGCCTGATCGGCGCGTACTCCGGCGGGCGCCCGGACACATCTATGCTGGGGCGGTGAGCCGCTTTGCACTTATTTTCGTTGTGTTGCCGATGACGCTGTTGATCGCGGCCTGCGGCGGATCCAGCCATTCTTCGACCACGGCCGTCACGTCCTCATCGGCCTCCGTCACGTCCTCGACGCCCGCGCCCAGCTCGACGACCCCAACGGTCAGCTCCGCAACCAGCAGCACCCAGCAGGCGTCAGCGACGAGCACGACCTCGGCCACTTCCGCCACGTCGTCGACGAATGCCAAGCCGCCGCCGACCAACGCCCATGTGCCGGCCACGTTCACAGTCGTCGCGGCCGGTCAGGTACAGCCGCCGGCGGTCACGATCCCCGCGAGGTTTCCGATCGAGCTGACCGTCGTGTCCGGTGACGGCCGGCCGCACCAAGCGGTGCTGCGGACTATCCGGCCCTATCCACTGTCGGTGCCCGCGCACGGTCGCGCGTCGGTGCGGGTGCCCGGGCAGCGCGTCGGCCAGTATGCGCTGGACGTCGACGGCGCGCGCCGGGCGACGTTGCTGATCGGGGGACAACCCGGGCCGTAGCCCGACTGGGCTGGCGCGCCCCCCGCCCCGCCCGACCGCCCCCGCCCGCCCCGCCCGCCCCGCCCGCCCCGCCCGACCGCCCCGCCCGCCCGGCCCCGCCCGCCCGCCCCGCCCCGCTCAGGCGATCCGCGAGCCGGGCGCCGCGTCGCGATCGGGGCGCAGCAGCACGACACCGTTGACGTCGTCGAGTGCACCTAGCACAAGCACCTCGGAGGAGAACGGGCCGATCCGCCGCGGCGGGAAGTTGACGACCGCCACGACCAGCGTCCCCTCCAACTGCTCGCGCGGGTAGTGGGCGATGCGCGCCGAGGAGCGCTTGACTCCGATCTCGGGACCGAAGTCGATCGTCAGCTTCCAAGCCGGGAACCGCGCCTCGGGGAACTCCTGCACCGACTGGACCCGGCCGACACGCATGTCGACCTCGTTGAAGTGGTCGATGTCGATCACCGCGACTGCGCCCCCATGGATCGCGCCAAGCGGCTACGGGGTGCTCGGCGACTGGGCGCCGTTGCTCGTGGTGGTGGTGGTCGGACCAGGATCGCCGGGGTTGGTGCCGCCGCCCGGCGTCGTGGTCGTGGTCGGCGGCGTGGGGGTGGTCGTCGGCGGCGTGGTCGTACCCGGCGTGGTGTACGCCGGCGTGGTGGTAGTCGTCGGCGTGGTGGTCGTTGTCGTCGAGCCGGTATCGGCCGGCGGCGGCGGGGAGTCCGACGTCGTGGGCGTGGGGCCGGTCGTGGTGGTCGGCGCGATCACGGGCGCCGCGGTTACCGGCGCCGGCGTGGTCGTCGAACCCTGGGTTGTGGTCGAGGCCGGCGACTGGCCGCCGCCGAGCACCGTCGGGTCCGACTGCGTCTGGGTGCGACCAGGCGCGTCGGTCGGCTTGGCCGCGGTTGTCGTCGTGGTCGTGGTCGTCGGCGTGACGGCCTTGGTAGCCGCCTTGACGTTCGCCGAGGCCAGCAGCGTCGCCTTGTGGCCGTCGGTCCTGTTGGGCTGCGCGGGCGCAAGCTTGTGGTTTGAGAAGCGGTCGACGGCGCGATGCGGCGTGACCCAGGTTGTGGTCGTGGTGTGCACGGCCGGGGCAGACGCAGTCACCACGGCGTGAAGCTGCGGCGTCGCGCTGTGATGTGCGCGAGCGTGGCCCGAATGGTCGACCTCGACGGCTCCGGCGGTGACGATCGCCGCCGCGGCGAGTCCGGCCGCGGCCTTCGTCGCAATCGCTCCGACTCCGGCCGAGACAAAGCTGCTCGCCGACGTTCCGGCGACGAGCGTCGTACCGGCGGCCGCCGATGAGCCCGCGGCTGCGGAAGACCCGGCGGCGCCGGCGCCCGTCGCGCTCGACCCGGCCGAGTGCCCGAGGTGGGTGAACGCGAGCTTCTTGAGGATCACAAGCGGGCCGAGCGGCATGATTGCCGCAAGCGCCCTGTTGGTCTGCCTCAGCTGCGAGCGGAAGCTCGTGCAGCGCTTGCAGGCCCGGAGGTGACGGCGCACCAGCGGGGTCGGCCGGCGGCGCAGGCCCTCGGCAATTTCCCCGAGCTCGATCCTGACCTCGTCACACGAGAGCAGCCGCGCCTCGGACGCCTCGGCGAGCGAGATCCGCGCCCGGACGAGCAGCGACTTGACGCTCGGAACCGTGGTCTCCATCGCCTCGGCGATCTGCTCGTAAGAGAGGGCGTCCATCTCGCGCAACACGAGCGCCGTCTTCTGCGTCTCGGGCAGCTCGTGGATGTCGCCGACCAGCAGCTGGAACTCCTCGCGCTCATGAACCTTGTCGGCGGTGGTGGCGCCGTGGTCGGAGAGGTGGACGTCCATCGAGTCCACGCCGACCGCCTGGATCCGGCGGAGGTGGTTGAGGCTGCGGTTGCGAGCGATCCGGTACAGCCACGGGCGGACGTTGATCGGGCGGTCATCCGCGGTCATCGCGTTGAACGCCGCGGCGAAAACCTCCTGCAGCACATCCTCGGCATCCTCACGCGACCCGAGCAGGTGGCGGCAGAACGACAGCAGCCGCGACTCGTAGCGCGAGACGAGGATTTCGAACGCGATCCGGTTGCCGCGCCGTACGAGCGCGACCAAGCGCTCGTCGGACTGCAATCTGAGCAGCGGCGAGCGGGCGTGGAGGCCAATTCCCCCCGAGTATTTAAGAGCGGAGACTTCCATCTGGGCTCGCGGCGCGACTTCGCTACCTAGAGGACACCGTAGCAGCGCATTTGTTGCGGTTTATCCTCACGAACTCGCACGAAAGTGGGGCGCGAGCGACACGACGGCCCGATCAGGCGATACCCGGGGAGGGATTCGAACCCTCATGCCTCGAAGGGCAATGGATTTTAAGTCCACAGCGTCTGACCAATTCCGCCACCCGGGCGCTCTTGGTTGAACGCTAGCGTGCCCGTCGCCACGCCCGATCCGACAGCGGCTGGGGAGCGGTCGCCGGCGGCCTGATCCGGTACCCAGAACCGACGCTCCGGAAACCACAGAGATCGCCGCCGGTTCTCCTTTGACAGTGCTCGGAGGCCCTTGCTAGGTTCGATTTTCGAGTCGCGCCGGGGCTTGCCCCGGTCGGAGGAGTTCGGTTTGCGGGAATCGAGGTCGCGGCGTTGCGCAACTCAAGTGTGATTGGCAGGGTGGCCGCGATCGCGGCCGTCTTCATCGCGGTTGTGGCGGTGGCCGTGATCCTGCTCGACAACGGCAGCGAGTACCAGATCAAGGCCGTGTTCGCGAACGCCAGCCAGATCGTCCCCGGCGATCTGGTCGAGGTTTCGGGCAACAGCGTCGGGACGGTTTCGGCGATCTCGCTCACGCCGCAGGGCCAAGCGCGGCTGACGCTCAAGATCACCGATCCAAACTACAAGCCGCTGCACCAAGGGACCGAGGCCACCGTCCGCGAGGCGTCGCTGTCAGGGATCGCCAACCGCTATGTCGACCTGCGACTCGGCCCCGCCAGCGGCGCGCCGATCCAGAGCGATGGCACGATCGGTACCCAGGACACGACGAGCGCGGTCGATCTCGATCAGTTGTTCAACACGCTCGACGCGCCCACGCGCAGGGCGCTACAGGCCTTTCTGCAGGGCTCCGCCAGCCAGTACGCCGGACAGAGCAAGGCGGCGCAGGCGGCGTGGCAGTACCTGAACCCCGCGGTCGCGTCGACCAGCGTGCTGTTCCGCGAGATCAACCGTGACACCGGCAAGTTCACGAACTTCATCGTCAACTCCGGAAACCTCGTGTCCGACGTCGCGCAGCGCAGCGCAGACCTGAGCGGGCTCGTCCAGCACCTGTCGACGACGACCGAGGCGCTGGCGGCTCAGCGGGGTGCGCTCGGCCAGTCGATCCGCGAGCTGCCGCCGTTCATGCGCCTGGCGAACACGACGTTCGTGAACCTTCGCAACGCGCTGGACGACGTCACCCCGCTCGTCGACGCGTCCAAGCCGGTGGCGCCGAAGCTCCAGAAGCTGCTCGAGCAGCTCAAACCGCTGGCCGAGCAGTCGGTTCCGACGGTCCGCGACCTTTCGAACATCGTCAGCCGGCCCGGCGCCGACAACGACCTGATCGAGCTGACCGGATTGGGGGTCCCGCTCGCCGGGGCGACCGTCCGGCAGATGGTCGCCAACGGCAAGTTGCGCAACGGCGCCTTCACCGAATCGACGATCGCGCTGAACAACTCCACCCCCGAGCTGGCGACGGCGCGGCCGTATGCCGTCGATCTGACGGGGTGGTTCGAGGGCTACACCCATCCAGGGACGATCGACGCCAACGGCGGCGCGAGCCGCGTGGCTCCGATCGTCGGCGTCGGCTCGATCCAGAACGGGACACTGAACCTGCTGCCGCCGTTCCTCAACCCGGCGCTGCGCAGCGTGCTCGCGTTCGGGGGCAGCGGCAGCTCGGGCAGCAGCGGCGGCCTGCTCACCTCCGGCCAGGGCGATCGATGCCCGGGCTCGATGGAGCGCGGCGCCATGTACTACCCCGAGTCCGGGTTCCCGTGTAATCCGAGCCAGGTTCCAACCGGCAAATGAAACGGGCCCTCCTGAGTGCCGCGATCCTGCTCGGCGTGGGCGCGTTCATGGTCACAAGCCTCGGCGCGTCGAACGGTCACACCGCAGCGGGCACCTACAAGGTCGAGCTCGACAACGCGTTCGGGCTCGTCGCCGGCGCGGACTTCAAGGTCGCCGGCGTGCGCGCCGGGACGATCCAGAAGATCGAGCTCGACCAGAAGACGCTCCACGCGCTCGTCACGATCGACGTCACCCAGCCGGGCTTCACCGCGTTTCGCTCCGACGCGTTCTGCCAATCGCGGCCGCAGTCGCTGATCGGCGAGTACTTCATCGAATGTCAGCCCGGACAGAACGGCAAGCCGCTGAAGCCGGGAAGCACGATCCCGGTGACGCAGACGCAGACGACGATCCCGGCCGACCTGCTGCAGAACGTGATGCGGATGCCCTACCGCGAGCGGCTGACGCTGATCATCAACGAGCTCGGCGCCGGCGTCGCGGGTCGGTCCGGGGACCTCCAGGCCGCGTTGCAGCGGGCGGTGCCGGCGCTGACGGAGACCGACAACCTGCTGAACCTGCTCGGCAACGACTCGAGCACGCTGCAGCAGCTGACCGTGAACTCCGACTCGGTGATCACGGCACTTGCCGACAACAGCGCCCAGGTGCAGCGGTTCATCACCGAGGCCAACAACGCGGCGAGCGACACCGCGACCCAGCAGGCGAACTTGAGCTCGAGCCTGCAACAGCTCCCGGGCTTCCTCGAGCAGCTTCGTCCCGCGCTGCAGAAGCTCGGGGCCGCGGCCGACGCCAACGAGCCGGTGCTCGCAAACCTCAACGCCGCCTCGGGCCAGCTGAACCGCTTCCTACGCGACCTGCCCCCGTTCTCGCGGTCGTCGCTGCCGGCACTGAGGTCGCTTGGGCAGGCGTCGGTCACCGGCAAGACAGCAGTGCAGGCCGCGGCGCCGACGATCAGCCACCTCAACCAGTTCGCCAAGCCGACCCCAGAGCTCGGGCAGAACCTCGCGATCGTGCTGCATGACCTCGACGACCGCAGCCGGGCGGTCGAGCCCGATCCCCGCAGCCCGAACGGGCAGGGCTACACCGGTCTGGAGGCCCTCTTGCAGTACGTCTTCAACCAGACGCTCGCGATCAACACGTTTGGGCCGTTCGGCCATCAGCTGGCCGTCGACGCGTTCGTCAGCTCGATGTGCACGCCGTACGCGACACCCGGAACGATCGCCCAGAACCTCAAGAGCTTCGGGCCGCGCTACCGCGAGTGCTACTCGTGGCTCGGGCCAAACCAACCGGGCGTCAACGAGACAGATCCCTCCGCCCCCAACGCGAAGGTCCCGGATCCGGGGGGCGCGCCACCCGGCGAGCCAGGCCCGAGCACGAACGCAGCGCGGATGACCGTCGCGCGCGTTGCCCGCGACCGCAAGCGCCGCGGTCGCGGCAAGCGCGGCAGGGGCGCCGCGCGTCCCAGCGGCGCGCCGAACGGCGCCTCGGCGAGCGGCCCGACCGCGCCGGCGGGCGCCGGCTCGGGCGTCGGCTCGGGCGCCGGCGCCGGTTCCGGGGGCACGACGACCACGCCGGCCGCCGGCGGCACCCCGCCGCTACCTCCGGCGCCGGGCGACCCCCTCGGCCTGCAGAAGACGGTCGGATCGATCCTGTCGGTCCTCGGCGGGGGCTCGTCGAACTCGCCGACCAGCGCGCCGTCGGGCGGGCAGTCAGGCGGCGCTCAGGCCCAACAGCTCCTCAACTACCTGATGTCGCCATGAACCGCACCGCTGGCCGCCAGCAATCAGTGTTCGCCAACCCGGTGTTGGTCGGGGCGGTGACGGTGCTGATCGTGATCGTGGCGGTGTTTCTCGCGTACAACGCGAACGAGGGGTTGCCGTTCGTGCCGACGCGGGAGCTCAAGGTCGATATCGCCGATGGGTCGAATCTGGTGGTCGGCAACGACGTCCGCGAGGGCGGGTTTCGGATCGGGCTGGTGTCGGCGATGACGCCGATCGAGTTGGCCAACGGTCAGGTCGGCGCGCAGCTGACGCTCAAGCTCGATCAATCCCACGGCAAGGTGCCCGTCGACTCCACCGCGACGATTCGCCCGCGCTCGGTGTTGGGGCTCAAGTACGTGGATCTGGTGCGGGGGTCGTCGAGCAAGCTGTTTGAGGATGGGGCGACGATGGCGATCTCGCAGACGAGCGTGCCGGTGCAGTTCGACGACATCTTCAAGACGTTCGACCCGCGCACGCGCAACTCGATCCAGCAGAATCTCGTCGGGTTCGGCGATGCGCTGACGGGTCGTGGGGCGGCGCTGAACGACACGATCCACAGCCTGCCTGAGCTGCTCGGGCATCTGCAGCCGGTTGCGTCGTACCTGGCCTCGCCCAGCACGGAGTTGACGCGGTTCTTCGATGCGCTGAATGGATTCATGGGGGCGGTGTCGCCGGTGGCTGGGGTCAACGCGCGCTTGTTCGGGGAGGCGGCGACCACGTTTGCCGCGATCTCGCGGGATCCGGGGGCGTTGGAGTCGACGATCCGCGAGTCGCCCTCGACATTGTCGGTGTCGACCGACAGCCTGCGTGCCCAGCAGCCGTTTCTGGTGGACCTGACGGCGCTCGGGCACAGTTTGACGCCGGCCGCTGGTGAGCTCGATCAGGCGTTGCCTGAGATCAACCCGGCGATCGAGGCGGGAACCTCGACGTTGGCGCGAACGCCGTCGTTGAACCGCAACCTGCAGGGGGTGATGGGCGCGCTCAAGGATCTGGCGCTGTCGCCGGGGACCAACATCGCGATCAACGGGCTTTCCAGCACGGTCCAGACGCTCAATCCGATGGTCCGTTACCTGGGGCCGTATCAGACCGTGTGTGACAGCTGGAACTACTGGTGGACGTACCTGTCAGAGCACATCTCCGAGGCGACCTCGTTCGGGTTCGCTCAGCGCGCGCTCCTGAACCAGACCAACCCAACCCAGCCCAACAACGTCGGGTCGGCGGGCGCGACCGCCCCGGTCGACGGCGGCGGCAGCGACACGCCGCTCGGCGGCAATGAGTTCCTGCACGCGCAGCCCTACGGCGCGGCGATCGACACGCAGGGCAATGCCGATTGTGAGACCGGTCAGCGCGGCTGGCCCAAGCGCCTGAACTACTTCGACCCCCAGCACCGCGACTTGGCGACCGACGTCCACACCCCCGGCGACCAGGGCCCGACGTTCCGCGGCCGCCCGCGGGTCCCGGCGGGCGAGACGTTCAGCCGAACCCCGCAGACCGGCCCCGTGCCGCTCCCCAACCCGACGAATCCATGAGACGCAAGAAGAGACGGCGCACAGGGCGGCTTTCGCCTTTCCAGGCCGGCGCGATCGGGATCGTCGCGATCGCGTTGTTCTCGTACCTCGCGTACACGAAGTTCGCCAACCCGTTCGCCAGCGAGTACACGGTCCACGCGATCTTCTCGAGCGCGAACGGACTGCGGCCGGACTCGCTCGTGCGGATCGCAGGCGTCAACGTCGGCAAGGTCACCAACGTAACGCCGGTCTCGCACTGCAAGGTCAACGGTACGACCGAGCACCAGTGCCAGGCCGCGGACGTGACCATGACGATTGCGCAGTCCGGGCTGCCGCTGCACGACGACGCCACGTTCGCGATCCGGCCGCGGATCTTCCTCGAGGGGAACTTCTTCGTCGACGTCCACCCAGGCACTCCGTCGGCGCCGGCCGCCGACGACGGCCACACGTTCCCGATCCAGCAGGGGACAGAGCCGGTCCAGGTCGACCAGGTCCTGACCTCGCTACAGCCCGACACCCGCCACAACCTTCAGGTGCTGCTCGAGCAGTACGGCCACGCCGTGCAGCAGGCGGGCCCGTCGTACAACGCCTCGATCAAGTTCTGGCTCCCTGCCTACGAGTACTCGTCGATCGTCGCGCACGACGCGCTCGGGATCCAGCCGCACGACCTGTCGAACTGGATCGCCGAGCAGGGACCGGTGGCGGGAGCGATCGATGCCCATCCTCAGAACCTCCAGAACCTGATCACCGACTTCAACACGACGGCCAACGCGTTCGCCCGCCAGAACGCCGCGCTGCAGCAGACGGTGGCGCAGCTACCGCAGACGCTGTCGACCGCGATCCCCGCGTTCAACGCTCTGAATGCGGCGTTCCCGCCGCTGCGGCGCCTGGCGCGCGCGCTGAAGCCCGGCGTGATCACGAGCGGGCCGACGATCGACGCGAGCCTGCCGTTCATCACGCAGCTGCGGCTGCTGGTACAGCCGTCTGAGCTGCGCGGCCTGACGTCCGACCTGTCTGTGACCGTGCCCGCGCTCGCGCACCTGACCAAGACGACGATCCCGTTCATGCGCGACCAGGTCCGCCCGGCGTCGAGCTGCGTCGCGAACGTGATCTATCCGTGGTCACAACTGACGCTCAACGACCAGAACTTCAATGCCTCCAACGGCTTCCCGCCGCGCAAGGCGTTCGTCGAGGCGATCGACTTCCTCCCAGGCCTCGCCGGCGAGTCGCGCAACTTCGACGCCAACGGACCGTACATCCGGGTCCTGGGCAACGGCGGCACGCTCACCTACTCGCTCCAACCCGGGATGTTCGGTCAGGCCCTGTCGAAGATCGTCGCCGTCCAGCCCCAGCTGCCCCCGGGCGGCCGCCGGCCGCCGCTGAACCCGACTACCCCTTGTGAGACGCAGGCCCCGATCACCGATTTGTCCGCGCCCGCCGGTGCGCCGCCGCAGCAGGTGTCGAGCGACCTGTCGGCCCCTGGCGCGTCGCTGCGCTGGCAGTCCGCCGCTCAGGCGGCGGTCGGAATGCTGCGCGACGTGACCAAGCAGCAGGGCCTGGGCCTGAACGTCCCCAGCAACGTGTTCGGAAACGGGAACTGACGCTATGAAACGCGCGATCAAGAACCACGCGTCGGACTTCGCGGCGATCCTGGCGCTGCTGGTGCTGTCGCTCGGCGTCGCCGGCTACATCCTCAACCACGAGGGTCTGCGGTTCCCGTTCATCCAGCCGGCGCCGTTCACGATCAACGCCGAGTTCTCGACCGCTCAGGCGGTGACGCCCGGCCAGGGGCAGACGGTCCGGGTGTCGGGCGTGCAGATCGGCGAGATCGGCGGCGTCACCCTGAAGAACGGGATCGCGATCGTGAAGCTGGAGATCGACCAGCAGTACAAGCACCTGATCCGCACCGACGCCACCGCGCTGCTGCGCCCCCGGACCGGCCTGAAGGACATGTTCGTCGAGGTCAACCCCGGGTCCAAGAGCGCTCCGGTCGCCAAGCCCGGGTTCACGATCCAGGTCTCCAACACGCTTCCCGACATCAACGTCGACGAGATCCTGTCGTCGCTGGACGCCGACACCCGCGCTTACCTCGACCTGCTCGTCAACGGCGCCGGTCAGGGGCTGAAGGGCAACGGCGGCAGCGAGCTTGCCCAGGTGCTAGAGCGCTTCGAGCCGACGCACCGCGACCTCGCCCGGCTCAACCAGGCGGTTGCCGTCCGCGGCGCCAACCTCCGCCGGCTCGTCAACTCGCTGCGGCGGCTCAACGCGGCGCTCGTCACACGCCAATCGCAGATCGTCTCGCTGATCGACGCGAGCTCGAAGGTGTTCCGGGCGTTCGCCTCCCAGGACCAGAACGTCTCTCGGGCCGTGGCGGATCTGCCGTCGACGCTCAGCCAGACGACCGCGACGCTCGCCAAGGTGCAGACGTTCGCCAACACACTGGGCCCGGCCGCACGCAACCTGCTGCCCGCCGCGCTGGCGCTGCCGGCCGCGAACCAGGCGCTCAAGAAATTGGCCGTCCCCAGCGCGCCGATCGTGCAGAACCAGATCCGCCCGTTCGTTGTCGCAGCCCGACCGGTGGTGCGGCAGTTGCGGCCGGCGTCAGTGAATCTCGCGAAGGCGACCCCGAGCCTGTCCAATGTGTTCACGACGCTCAATCACTTCGTGAACATGGTCGGCTACAACCCCGGAGCCGGCCAGCACGGCTACCTCTGGTGGCTGGCATGGCTTGACCACAGCGCGCGGACACTGTTCTCCGTCCAGGACGCCAACGGCGACTTCCGCCCGCTGTTCCTGCAGGCCAGTTGCGCGACGCTGGCGCAGATCGCCAACTCTGTGACCGGCTCGGAGAACCTGCTGAACCTGACGCCGATCCTGACCAACACGCAGCTGTGCCCACAGCAGGCGGCCGCCAACGCGAGCGACTACCAGCTCTACCAGCAGGGCAAGCTCGGAACCCGGCAGGCGCGCGGCGGCGCCGGCGGGAGCACCGCCGCCGTTCCGTTCCTGCCCAAGCTCCCGACGAACTGATGCAGACCGGCACACCCTCAGTGACAAAGGTGATCACGATGGTGCTGTTCGCGCTGTCGTGCGCCGGCCTGCTGCTGTTCCTGTGGCTGTCGTTCGGCGGCACGATCCCGTTCAACCCGCAGGGTTACCGGATCGAGATCTCGTTCCCCGACGCGGGCCAGCTCGCGACCCAAGCCGACGTGCGGATCGCAGGCGTGAGCGTCGGCAAGGTGATCGACAAGTCGCTGGACCCCCAGGGCAACCGCACGATCGCGACGATCCAGATGGACACGAAGTACGCGCCGGTGCACAAGGACGCCACCGCGATCCTGCGCGAGAAGACGATCATCGGCGAGACCTACGTCCAGCTGACGCCGGGAACGCCAGGGAGCCCAGTGGTCCCCGATGGCGGGCTGCTCCCGCGCGGTCAGGTCGCGCACGCGGTGCAGCTCGACGACGTGTTCAGCGCGCTTGACCCGAAGACCAGACGCGCGTTCCAGGTCTGGCAGCAGGAGCTCGCCAAGGCGGTGGCGGGCAACGACCAGAACCTCAACAGCGTGCTCGGGAACCTGCCGACGTTCACCGCCGACGCGACCGACATCCTCCGGGTTCTCGACATCGAGCACGGCTCCGTCGTGCGGCTCGTTCGCAACGGCGGCACCGTGTTCGCGGCGCTGTCGCAAAACCAGACGGCGCTGCGCAACCTGATCACGAGCGGAGAGAGCACGTTCGCGACGACCGCGGCCAACAACGACGCGCTCGCCGCGACGTTCCACGTGTTCCCGACGTTCCTGAACGAGACGAAGGCCACGATGACCCGGCTGAAGACGTTCGCGCTCGACACCGATCCGCTGACGAAGGCGCTCGAGCCCGTGGCCCACGATCTCGGCCCGACGCTGCACTCGGTCCGGGTGCTGTCGCCCGACCTGCGCAACCTGTTCACCAACCTCGGTCCGCTGATCGACGTGTCGAAGACCGGGCTGCCCGCGATCCGCGACGTGCTGGTCGGCGCCAAGCCGCTGCTCGGCTCGCTCGGGCCGTTCCTCGAGCAGCTCAACCCGATCCTCGTCTGGCTGTCGCTGCACCAACAGCTGGTCTCGGATTTCATCTCCAACGGCGCGGCCGGGGTCGCCGGCAAGACCGTCGCGTTCGGCGGCGGCGGCGTCGGCCACTACCTGCGGCAGTTCAGCCCGGTCGGCCCCGAGACGCTGTCGTTCGCCCAGAATCGCGATTCCGGCAACCGCGGCAACACCTATCCGCCGCCGCTGTGGCTGGCCGACCCGCGCGTACTCCAGAAGGGCAACCTGCCGGCGTGGGATTGCACGAACACCGGCGCGGGCGGGGACGGATCGGTCTCGGCGTCGGGGTCAGGCCCGACCGGTCGCGAGTCGTGCTGGGTCGCGCCGCCGCTGCCCGGAGCGTCGCCGGGCAAGATCCCGCCGATCCGGCAGGCTCAGTACTCCTCGAAGTGAGTTGGTCCTGCTGTGCGCGGTGGCCGCTTCGCTTAGGCGGCCGCGACCGCGGCTGCTCGCGCGGGACCGGCCATCAGGCCGTCGATCATCCGCTCGGCCAGCGCCCGGTCGCCTGAGAGCTGCAGGCCACCGCGGTCTTGGCTGGGTGACAGCGCGGCGATCCACGCCGCTGTGTCGCCGGTCACGCGCGCGTCGGCGCTTTCTGCCGGTCGCTCCTGTATCGCGACCCCGTCGGTGGACGCGGTCAGCGCGTACGAGGCCGGCTCGCCGCCCTCGCGGCCGTCTGTGACGTTGAGCTCAACGCTTCCGCGCAGGCCCCGCGCACCCCGTAGCAACCCGGGGGCGAGTCGGAAGATCGCGCCGATGTCGATTGCCTCCGAAGCGCGCGGCGCGCTCCACGCCCACTCGTAGCCCCAGCGCGCGAGCTCGCCGAGGATCGGCATCAGCTCGCGGGCGCGCTCGGTCAGCTCGTAGTCGACGCGAGGCGGCACCTCGCGGTAGCGCTTGCGGGTCAGCATCCCGTCGGCGACCATGCGATTCAGCCGCGAGCGAAGCTGCTCTGTCGAGATACCGGGGAGGACGCGCTGCAGCTCGACGAACCGGCGCGGGCCGGCCGCGAGATCGCGGACGATCAGCAGCGTCCACTTGTCGCCGACGAGGTCAAGCGCTCGCGCGTCCGGCGACCATTGGTCATAAGGATGGCGTTTGGGAGGGGGTACCTGGGGAATGGGATTCCTCCGGATTTGGACGGGGGCTCCTACCTACCAAGTTCGAGTCTAACGGACGTCCAATCGCGCGCAAGCCGGGGTAGGACATTTGCCTAGCCGTTTTCGCAAGTTCTGAGCCCTCCCGTCGTTATGGCGGGTATGGGACAGCTGATCATCCTCGCCGAACGACTCGCAGATCGCTCCCGCCCAGTGCGGCACGAGCAGCCTGCGTTCTTCTTCGATCTCGCCTGCCCGTTCTCGTACCTCGCGGCCGAGCGGGTGGAGCGAGTCCTGGGCGATGTCAGCTGGATCCCGACCGCCTCGATTCTTATGGACGGGCAGGAATGGGCGCAGTCGCCCTCGACGCGCCGGGAGGCCGAACGACGGGCCGCGGGGCTGAGGCTTCCGCTTGTCTGGCCCGACGGCTTCCCGGCGCAGGCTGCGACCGCGTTGCGTGCGGCGGCGTACGCCGCCGAGATCGGTGCCGGCGCTCGCTTTGCCTTGGCTGCGATGCGGCTCACCTTCTGCGGCGGCTTTGATCTCGAGGATCCGGAGATCCTCGCCGAGGCGGCCGCCGCGGCCGCAATCCCGCTCGACGGCGCGCTCGCTGCCGCCGGCGATCCGACGCGTGACGGCGAGGCCCACGCGACTGCGCGCGGTTTGATGGCCCGAGGCGTCCGCAGCCTACCCGCGATTCGCGTCGGCAAGAGCTGGTTCACGGGCGAGCATCTGGTCCGCGAGGCTGCGGCGTTGGCGCGCGTGATGGCGACGGCCAACGGGTCGCTCGCGCCCGCAAGCTGACCGGCCGTCACCGCGGTCATACTGCCCGGGCGATGGGACCCTGTGAAGCGGTCCGCTGGCGGTCCGCGGTGAGCGGTTGAGCCGCTACGCGCGCCGGTTCTGGCGGCTGGGGTGGGCCTCGAACATCACGGGGCAGTCGGCGATGGTCGCCTACAACATGCTCTTGGGCGTGATCCCGATCGCGCTTTTGGCGCTGTTCATCGCGGGCCAGGTGCTGCGCTCGAGCGAGGTGCAGAGCAGCGTGCTGACCGACCTGCAAGAGATCTTCCCGGGCTCGACCGAGCACACGTTGAACGCGCTGCTGAGTCAGATCCGCGGCTCGACGACCGGCACCGGCGTGCTGGCGCTGCTCGCGAGCCTGTGGCTTGGATCGTCGTTCTGGGGGGCGCTCGACACCGCGTTCGGCACCATCTATCACTGCCGGTCGAGGCGCTGGATCGACCAGAAGCGGTTCGGGCTGGTAATGGTCGGCGTCGTGCTGCTGTTCATGATCGCCACCGTCGCGGTGCCGATCGTCCAGAGCATCCTCGTCGCCGGCGCCGGCAAGCTGCCGTTTGACCTCTCGCGCGTTGCAGGCCTCGTATACGTGATCGGGCTGGCGGTCAGCCTCGGGCTGCTGTTCGCCTGCCTGGTGGTGATCTACTCCCGGGTCCCAAATCGAGACGTCCCGTGGCGGGTGGTGTGGCCCGGGGCACTGGCGGCGACGATCGCGATCGCGATTGTCGACTATGCGTTTCCGATCTACCTCACGCATATCTCGACGATCGCGAGGTTCGGGACGACGATCGTGTTCGTGCTGATCGTGCTCGGCTGGTTCTGGCTGCTGGCGCTGATCATCCTCGCCGGCGCGATCATCAACGCGCTGCGGCTCGGCGTCGACACGGCGCGGTGATGCTTCAGTGATGTCCTTCGGTGGGCCTGGGAAGGGTGTTCAGGTGTTAGCGTCCTGCGCCGAGATGGCCACCGAGACCGCAACCGAGCTGCACGGCGGGCGACTCGTCGCACGCCGCTTGAAGGCGCACGGAATAACGAAGCTGTTCACGCTTTCGGGGGGGCACCTGTTCTCGATCTACGACGGCTGTCGCGAAGAGGGGATCGAGCTCGTCGACGTCCGCCACGAGCAGACCGCGGCGTTCGCCGCCGAGGGCTGGGCGAAGGTCACCCGTGAGCTCGGCGTGTGCGCCCTGACGGCCGGACCCGGAGTCACCAACGGGATGAGCGCGATCGCGTCCGCAGGCCAGAACGACTCGCCGATCCTCGTGCTCGGCGGCCGCGCGCCGCAAATGCGCTGGGGGCAGGGTTCGCTGCAGGAGATCGATCACGTCCCGTTCGTCCGTCCGCTGGCGAAGCTTGCCGCAACGCCCGAGAGCACAAGCGAGATCCCCGGGCTGGTCGACGACGCGATCCGCGCTGCGCTGACTCCCCACACCGGCCCGGCGTTCGTCGATTTCCCGCTCGATCACGTGTTCATGTCGGCGCCCGACCCGGAGGCGGCGGCGGAAGCGCCCCGGCCCTGGACCGGCCCCGCAGCGGATGGCCCCGCGCTCTCGCGCGCGGCGGTGCTGCTGGGCGAGGCCGAGCGGCCGGCGATCATGGCCGGCACCGGCTTGTACTGGGGCAGGGGAGAGGAGCAGCTACGGCGGCTCGCCGAAGACCTGGGAATCCCGGTGTTCCTCAACGGGCTCGGGCGTGGCTGCCTGCCGGCCGACCACGAGCTGTTCTTCTCGCGCGCACGCGGCGCCGGGCTCGGCCAGGCCGACGTTGTGCTCGTGATCGGGGTGCCGCTCGACTTCCGGCTGGGGTTCGGCGCGGCGATCGCGGCCGACGCCGAGATCGTGGTGATCGACGTCGCCGAGCCGCGGCGCGAGCACCCCCGCGAGGTTGCGGCCGAGTTATACGGCGCGCTTCCGGCCACACTCGACGCACTGCGCGAGCTAGCCGGTGGCGACTGGGATCGTTCCGCACGCGCCGCCTGGGTCAGCGCGCTGCGGGCGACCGAGGACGAGAAGCGGGCGGGCGAGGCAGCGCAGCTCGCCGACCCGCGCGCGCCGCTTCACCCGATGCGCATTTATGGAGAGCTCGCCCAGGTGCTCGACCGCAACGCGATCATCATCGGCGACGGCGGCGACTTCGTGTCGTATGCCGGCCGCGTCGTCAACTCCTTTGAGCCAGGCTGCTGGCTTGACCCAGGGCCCTACGGCTGTCTTGGCACCGGGCCTGGCTACGCACTCGCAGCCAAGCTCGCCAAGCCCGACCGCCAGGTCGTCCTGTTGCTCGGCGACGGCGCGTTCGGCTTCTCCGGCATGGACTTCGACACCCTCGCCCGCCACAACGTCCCGGTTGTCGCGATCGTCGGCAACAACGGCATCTGGGCCCTCGAAAAGCATCCGATGGAGGCCCTCTACGGCTACTCGGTCGCCGCCGACCTCCGCCCCGAGACCCGCTACGACCAAATGGCCGCAGCGCTGGGCTGCGAAGGCGAGCTGGTCAAGACCCCCGACGAGCTGAGACCCGCCCTGGAGCGCGGCCTGGCATCAACGCGGCCAACCGTCATCAACGTCCTCACGGATCCCACGATCGCCTACCCACGGCGGTCGAATCTGGCCTGACAGGACGTTTCGCCCTGAAACGAAAACCGCCCACGTCTCCGTGGGCGGCTTCCGATCCAGGTTTGGCCCAATCGGGACGGGCAGGGGTACGTGCCAGAAAGGGCCGGTTAGAGTGGTCCGGGCGGCGGGAGGCGCCGATGTCTGCGGCTTCGCCCGAACCTATGTTGGGCTTTGGGTCGCTAAGCGGCCCTCAACCCGCAGGGATGATCACTGTTTGTTAGCAAGACGACAATCGAACATCCGTCCAGACCGGAGCGTCCAGGCGCACTGGACACCAATCTGGGCGGTGCACGATCTTCCTGCTAATCCGCCAAAACCGCGCGAACCTCAAGAAAAAGATATCAAATCCGACCAACTATCATGAGTTTCAGTCGTGAAGAACCTGTTCGCATTCCCCAACCCCGTCAACGAGAAGGCCGCGAGGGTCGTCGCCGGCGCCGTGCTCGTGACCGTGATCGCGATCCTCGCGACCGGTTGGTACTGGCTGCTGATCCCGCTTGCGTACGGCTTCTGGGCGCGGGTGCTGACCGGGCCGACGCTCAGCCCGCTGGGCTGGACCGCCCAGAACGTGATTGCTCCGCGGCTGGGCCCGCGCAAGCCGGTCCCCGGCCCACCCAAGCGTTTCGCCCAGGCGATGGGCGCGGTGATGTCGACGGCGGCGCTGCTGTTGGCACTGGTCCTCGGCCTGGAAACGGCCGCCGACGGGGTCCTGCTCGCATTCGTGGTAGCCGCCGGGTTGGAGTCGATCTTCGGCTACTGCCTCGGCTGCAAGGTGTTCGGATTGCTGATGCGCGCGGGCGTCGTGCCGGCGACCGTGTGCGCCGAGTGCGCGGATATCAGCGGGCGGCTGTCCGCGGCGAGGTAGTCCGCCGCGCGCGGGGTTCGCGCTACAGGGCGTGCGCGGGGTGCGCGCTACAGGCCGAGCGCGGCGCCGCGGAGGATGTCGTGCTCTGAGACCTCGACCTCGTCGAGCCCGAACAGCCTCATCACCTCGGTCAGGATCACCACGCCGGCGACGATCGTCGGCGCGCGCGCGGGATCCAGCCCGGGCACCCGCCGGCGCTCCTCGAGCGTCATCGGCACAAGCCGGGCCCGGATCTGATCTCGCTCGGCTGCGGACAGGACGTAACCGTGGACCTTGGCCGGGTCATACGGCTCCAGCGCCTGCGCAATAGCGGCGAGCGAGGTTGCGGTGCCGGCGACTGCGATCGCCCGGCGCACGGCTTCGCGATCTCGCAGGCGGCACGTTGCGCTCGAGGATCGACCGGACGTCCGCGCCGAGGTTCTCGAGCTCCTGTTCGGTCGGAGGATCGTTGTGGATGTGGCGCTCGGTCTGGCGGACCACGCCTGCCTGGTTTGAGACGTGGAACTCGGCCTCGCGTCCGCGGCCGATCACCAGCTCGGTCGAGCCGCCGCCGATGTCGATCACGACCGTTGGCGTGCGGTCGTTGGGATCGCGCTCGCTGGTCGCGCCAAGGAAGCTGAGGCTAGCTTCCTGATCGCCGCTGAGCACGTGCGGCTCGAGCCGATAGCGGTCCTGCACCGCTTGCGCGAACTCGCGTCCGTTGGCGGCATCGCGGACAGCGCTGGTCAGGACCGCGACGGCCTTGTCGGCGCCGCGCTGGTCGATCAGCTCCCGGTACTCGTCGAGCGTCGCGAACGTGCGCTCGATTGCGTCGTCGCGCAGCCGCCCGTCGGTGTCGACGCCGGCGCCAAGGCGGGTGACGGTCGCGCGCCGCTCGAGCTCGTCGGTGACGGTGCCGTCGGCGACCTGGGCGACCAGAAGCCGCGTCGAGTTGGATCCGATGTCGACGACCGCGACCCGCATCAGCTCTGCGCCTGCGCCTGCCCTGCACCTGGTGGGGCATCGGCCGGCCGTCGAGCGCGGCCAGCAGGTTGTCGACGGCGAGATCGGCCATCCGCTCCCGCGTTGCGTGTGTCGCCGAGCCGATGTGCGGGACGACGATCAGGTTCGGCGCGCTCAGCAGAGGATCGTCCGCCGGCAGCGGCTCGGGGTCGGTGACGTCGAGCGCCGCGCCCGCAATCGTGCCGTCGACCAGCGCCTCGCGCAGCGCCGCCTGGTCGACGATCGGGCCGCGTGCGGTGTTGATCAGGATCGCGGTCGGCCGCATCAGTGCGAGCGCGCCGGCGTCGATCAGATGGCGCGTCTGCGGCGTCAGCGGGCAATGCAGCGACACGAAGTCGGACTGTTGCAGAACCCGCGCAACCGCGTCCGGGTCGCGCGCGCTCGCGTGAGCGACGCTCATCTCGAAGCTGCGCGCGCGCCTGGCGACCGCGGTCCCGATCCGGCCCATGCCGATGATCCCGAGCGTCGCGCCGTGGACCTCAAAGCCGAGATACCGGTCGGGCTCCCACGTTCCCCAATCCCCGCGCCGCACCGACTCGATCGCCTCCGGGAGCCTGCGCGCCGCGGCCAGCAGCAGCGCGAACGCGAGGTCGGCGGTCGTCTCGGTCAGCACATCCGGGGTGTTGCCGACCGGGATGCCGCGCGCAGCGGCCGCCGCGACATCGATGTTGTCGTAGCCGACTGCGTAGTTGGAGATCGCCTTCAGCTGCGTAGCGCGATCGAGCAGCGCCGCGTCGACGCGGTCGGTCAGCATCGTCAGCAGCCCCTCGGCGTCGGCGGCGTGAGCGCGAAGCTCCTCGGGCGAGGGCGGGACCGTCGCCGGCCAGATGTCCACGTCGTGTACGGCGCTCAGCCGTCCGAGCGCGGGTCCCGGAAGCGCTCGCGTGACGAAGCAATGGGCCATGAACCGCGCATTCTCCCGACTGCGCGCAATCCGAGGAACGCGACCGCGGCAGGAACGAGCGCGAGCATGATCACGCACGGCCGCGAGGACAGAAACGGCGCGGCAAGCGTGGCGCTGCCGCTCGCAAACTGGGCGACCAGAGCGGCGGCTGCCGCCAGCAGCGCAGTGACCGCCAGCGCTGCTGCGACCAGCGCGGTCGGAAACCGCCAGTCCGCGGGCTGGGCCTCGCCGAGCAGGCGGTCGACGCGAGCCGGGTCGATCCCGCCGGCCGGCTCGAACGCGAGCATCGCACGCGCGAGCGCCGGGCGGCCGCGGCGCAGCGCTGCACTCTCATCGGCGCTCAGTTCGGCCAGCGCTCGCTCGCGATCGGCCAGCGCCCGCACCCATGGCAGGAAGAACAGCGAACTCGCGAGAACGCGGCCGGCGGCGCGACGCAGGGGATCCCGGCGTTGGGCGTGGTGGCGCTCGTGTGCGATCACGGCCGCAAGCGCCCCGTCGTCGAGTCGCTGCAGCGCGGCGGTCGTGATGTACACGCGCGGGCGCAGGAGTCCCGCGCAGAACGCGTGAGACTCTGGGCTCTCGATCACGACGGCGTCGCCGGCCGGGGTTGGGCTTCCGACGCTGGGGGCGGGGCTCGCGACGGCGAGGGCGGGGCTCCCGACGGCGGGGGCGGGGCTCCCGACCGCGCAACGGTCCAGAGCCGCTTCGAGCCGGCGCGCTGCCCTGACTTCATTGACGGCAGCGAGGATCGCGGTCGCGGCGACGGACGCGCCGAGCAGCGCCAGGCCGAGCACCGCGATCGCGCCGGCGTTCGCCGCCGGATAGCTGAGCTGGCCGCCGAGAAGCGACACCGTGTGCGCGTGCCCGACGCGCCAGGACTCAAACACGCGCGAGACGACGAACAGCGACGTGGCGATGCCGAGCGCACCGACGGCCACGGTCGCACGCGAGACCGCAGCGGCCGCGGTGCTCGCCGGGCGGGCTTTGTCGGCGGGGCGCGCTGCCCCGATGCCGAGCGCCGTTGTGAGCGTCCGCGCGGTCATCTCCTACGCCGGATCGTAGACTACGCGGTGTCGATGCCCGCGAACGCCCCACCACCGCTGCACGAGCTCGAGGCCGAGGTGATGGAGCAATTGTGGTCACGCGGCGAATCGTCCGTGCGCACGGTCATGGCCGCGCTGAACGCCGAGGCCGGCAAGGACCGCGCCTACACGACGTACATGACGGTGATGGCGCGGCTGCACAAGAAGGGGCTGCTCGTTCGGCGTCGCGACGGCAGGACCGACTTCTACAAGCCCGCGTACGAGCGCGAGCAGTACATGGCGCTGCGGGCGGGGTCCGAGGTCGACAACCTGGTCGCCCAATACGGCGACGCCGCGCTCAGCCACTTCGCGCGGCAGGTGGCGAGCCTCGACCCGGCGCGCCGGCGAGCGCTCGAGCGGCTCGCGCGCGAACCCTGAGAACGGCGCGCGGCCACCAGAGACAACGACGCAGTGTAGTACGATGCTCCGTAGCAGATGGCGGAGCGACGTCAGCAACACACCGCAGACCGTGGCATCCCGGGCGCGTTCGAAGGCGAGACCGTGTCTCGGCGCCGGTTCATGGGCGGTACCGTCCAGGTCGCCGGCGCGATCACCGTCGCGGCGTTCACGCTGCCGGCGCTGGGGTTTGCGGTCGGCCCGGTGTTCGACCAGGCGCCCGACACGTGGCAGGACATCGGCCCGCTTGCGCGCTACAGCGACTCGACCTACGTGCCGGTCAAGATCACGATCGAGCCAGGGCTCGGCGAGGCCGGCGCCTCGCTCGCGTACGTCCGCCGCCACAACGAGTCGATCGACGGCCCGCCGAAGGACCGCTACGACGAGGTCGTCGCGATCTCCTCCCGTTGCGCACACGTCGGCTGCCCGGTGCGGTTCGTCGCCGCTGCTTCGTCGTTCGTCTGCCCGTGCCACGGCGGCGTCTACAACTTCCGCGGGATCAGGGTCGGCGGGCCGCCGCCGCGACCACTAGATCGCTTCTACACCCTGATCAGAGACGGGCGCGTGCTGCTCGGCCCGCGCTACAGCGTCAACTTCGAACTGCGCCGCTTCTCGCCGCGCGATCCCGGCGAGCCGCTCGACGGGATCGGCCAGTACCTGTACCCGCGCCGCTTCTCCACGCCGCCGGCGCCGCCCGGGGCGAAGTCCTAGCTGAGTAGGCGCCGCGCGGGCGAAGCCGTGGCTGAGCGGTGGATGGTTTCCGCGATATTGGCGGAAAGTCATCCACCGGTCGCGGCGGCGTGGCGTCAGTGGGCCGTCTCGGCGGCAACCGGCGCGCGCTCGGCGCCGCGTCGCTCCGGCTCTGGCGCCGGAGTGCGTGACGGCACCCGCGGCAACGCGAACGCTGCTACCAGGCCGCCGGTCAGCGCGATCGCGGCGGCGACCGTGAACGCGAGTTGGAAGCCGTCGGTGAGCGCCGCGCCCGCCGACACGCCGTGGTGAAGCGCGGTGGTCGTCCTCGACGTGGCGAGCGTCGCGAGCACGGCGAGGCCGAGGGCGCCGCCGAACAGCCGCGATGTGTTGACCAGCCCCGACGCCAGGCCCCCCTCCTGTGGCGCCACCCCGGCGACCGCCGAGAGCGTGACCGGGACGAACGCAATTCCCATCCCGCAAGCGACGATCACCGACGGCGCGAGCACGTTGCCCGCGTAGCTTCCGCCCGCGGCGACGTCGGTGAACATCAGCAGCCCCACCGCCTGTAGCAGCATGCCGGTGACGAGCAGCGGCTTGGCGCCGAACCTCCTGACCAACCGGGGCGAGAGGGTCGAGAACGTGGCGATCGCCAGCGTCATCGGCAGGAACGAGAGCCCCGCCTCAATCGGCGTGTAGCCGAGGACCTGCTGGAGGTACAGCGAGACGAAGAACCACATCGCGAACACCGCCGCCCCGAGCAGCAGCATCACGATGTTGGCGACCGTCAAGGTACGAGACGCGTAGATCCGCAGCGGCATCAGCGGCGCCTTCGCGAACCGGCCCTCGATGGCGACGAACACGACGAGCAGCGCGATCCCGGCGGCGATCAACCCGAGCGTCGAGGCCGAGCCCCATCCGGTCACGTCCGTGCGCACGATCCCGAACACCACCAGCGACAGCCCGGCCGTCGCGGTCACGGCACCCGCCAGGTCGAAGCCGCGGGCGCGCTCGGGATTGCGGCCTTCGGCGATGTAGCGCTGGGCGAGGAACGCGGCGATCACGCCGATCGGGACGTTGATGAACAGGATCCAGCGCCACGAGAGCAAGTCCGTCAGCACGCCGCCGAGCAGCACGCCCGCCGACCCGCCGGCGGCGCCCATCGCGCCCCACACGCTGACTGCGCGGTTGCGGGCGGCGCCCTCCGCGAACGTGGCGGTCAGGATCGACAGCGACGCCGGCGCGACAATCGCGCCGCCGAGTCCCTGTACCGCTCGCGCCGCGATCAGCGTGCCCTGGTTCTGCGCGACGCCCCCGGCGAGCGATGCCAGGGCGAACAACAGCAATCCGGAGACGAACACGCGCCGGCGTCCGAGCAGATCGGCCGCACGGCCTCCGAGGAGCATGAATCCCGCGAACGTGACCGTATAGGCGTTGACGACCCATTGGAGATCCTGCTCGGAGAAATGAAGTGCACCGTGGATGCTCGGCAGGGCGACGTTCACGACCGAGACATCGAGGATCACCATGAACTGCGCCAGGCACGAGAGCACGAGCGTGGCGCGCAGATGCGGGCGTTGTGTGGTCTGGGTAGGGTCTCCCACAGGCTGCTTCCGGACCGACGGCTACTAGGATCAGTAGCGAGACTAGCCTAGCAACTGTTCGATGATCCTCGTACAATCACCCCATGGGCACGCTGGCCGCTGACGCCGGGCAACCCCGCGTCGGCGCCGTTGCGCACGCGGCCGCCGTTGCGCACGCGGGCGCCGTTGCGCACGCCGGCGCCGATGCGCTCGCGCACCCCGGCCGGGGCACGATCGAACTGTGTGCGGTGCTGCACGCTCTCAGCGACCCGATGCGGCTTCAGATCGTCGTGGCGCTGGCAGCAGGGGACGAGCGCACGTGTAAGAGCTTCGAACTGCCGGTCGTCAAGTCGACGTGCACCCACCACTTCAGGGTGCTGCGCGAAGCCGGCGTGATCCGCCAGCGTCTGCAGGGCACCACGCGGCTCAATTCTCTGCGCCGAGAGGACCTTGACGAGCGGTTCCCGGGTCTGCTCGACTCGGTGCTGCAGGCCTCCGGCGCGGCCCGCTCGTAACCGAGAGCGGCGTGTTACGCCGCGAGGGGCTCGGGCTCGGAGTCGGCGTCGGAGTCGGCAAGCGCGACCATCACGAGCGCGGAGATGTCGCCGACGTGCTGGGCCGCTGCCCATGAGCTGCCGTGGCGGCGATCGCTTGACTCGGACAGGTGCTGGGCGGTGTCCAGTGCCGCGCGGACCGCGGCGGGGTTCGAGGTCGGACGGGTCATATTTTCATCCTTTGTCTTTGTTTTCTCTACTAACACCATCGGGTCGTCTGACCGGTTCCTTTAGAGTCGCTTGGATCACGATCCGGCTCGAACGGACGGAGGGAAGGGATGGCTGAAATCAACGTCGACGAGCTTGGGCCCGTCGACTATCTGGTGATCAGCTTTCCTGCAGACGCGGCGCAATTCTCGGGTGAGATGGCGACTGAGCTGCGGGCGCTGATCGACAAGAACGCGATCCGGGTCCTCGACCTTGTCGTGCTGACAAAGGACGCAGACGGCTCCGTCGATGCGACCGAGCTGCGCGACTCCGACCACAGCGAACTCGGAGAGCTGCGAAAGCTCGAGGCCGATATCGCGATCCTGCTCGCGGAGGAGGACATCCTCAGGATAGCCGACGACCTCGAACCGGCCAGCGCCGCGGCGGTGTTGGTCTACGAGAACACGTGGGCGGCGCCGTTCGCATCGGCCATCCGCAGATCGGGAGGCGAGGTCGTGACCGGCGGCCGGATCCCGACCCAATCGCTGATCGCCGCGGTGGAGGCTGACCGCGAGGCCGCCGACAAGGAGGCGTGAGATGCCGCTGTTCAGAGACAGACGTCACCGTCCGGGCCTGCTCGCAAGGTCTCAGGATCCTCGTGATCGAACGGCTCGCGGCGCCGAGTCGCACGAGCATGAGCGCGACGAGCAGCGCAAGCAGCGGTTCGCCAGATTGCGCGCTCGGCGGCGCGGTCGCGGGCTGCTGGGATAGAGCGACCGCGCGGGTCAGCGATACAGAGTGACCGGGCATCTCGGCGTTTGATCAAATATTGGGAGTGGACGTTCCGCGAATCTCGCTCGGCTGCGGCAACTTCGGCGGGATCGGGTCCGCGCCCGCGTTCTTCGGGCAGGGGCTCACGCGCGACCAGGCATTCGAGCTGATGGATGCGGCCTGGGAGTTCGGGATCCGGCACTTCGACACCGCCGATGCGTACGGCGGCGGCCGCAGCGAGTGGATGATCGGCGAGTGGATACGCGCGCGCGCGGTGCTGCCGCTGCTGACGACCAAGACGTTCAACCCGATGGACGACGGCGCCGACCAGGGGCTCGCGCCCGAGCGGATCGAACGGCAACTTGATCAAAGCCTCGAGCGGCTCGGCGTCGACCACGTCGAGTTGTACCTCGCACACGACTTCGATCCCGACGTGCCGCTGCGCGAGACGTTCGGCGCGTTCGAGCAGCAACTCGCGGCGGGCCGGATCGGCGCCTACGGCGTCAGCAACTTCAACGCCGCCCAGCTCGGCGATGCGTTGCGCGCCGGCGCACCGCAGGCAGTGCAGAACTCGTACTCGCTGCTGGACCGCGGCGATGGCAACGGCGATGGCCACGGCCACGGCGACAGCGCCGGCGACCGCGACCGCGACGGCGCCGGCGACCGCGATGGCAACGGCGACCGCGATGGCAACGGCGACGACGGCGGCGTGCTGGGCCTGTGTGCCCGGCACGGGCTCTCGTACCTGGCGTTCGGCCCGCTCGCGGGGGGCTGGCTGACCGGCAAATACCGCCGCGGCGAGCCGTACCCGGTCGGCTCGCGCATGACTCAAAGGCCCGAGCCGTACGAGCGCTTGAACAGTGATTTGATATTTGATGCGCTGGCTGCGCTGGAACGGATCGCGGCGCGGCGGGGCTGCTCGATGGCGAGCACCGCGCTTGCGTGGTTGCTCGCCGACGATCGCGTCAGCCAGGTCGTGACTGGGCCGGGCCGGCCCGAGCACCTGGTGCCCGTACGAGAGGCGCTCGACCAACCCCTGAGCGCCGCCGAGCGCGCCGAGATCGAGACCGCGTTCGCCGAGCTCGAAACGGTGGTCGAGTAGTGCGGGTGCTCGCGCTCAGCCACCAGGACGTGGTCGCGGCGCTGCCGCCGGGCGAGTGCGCCGAGGCGATGGCGGCCGCGCTTGCGGCTCACGCGCGCGGCGAGGCGTTCATGCCGCTGCGGTCGGTGATGATGCCGCCCGGCGCTCCCGGGTTCATGGGCCTGATGCCGGCGTGGCGTGGCGGCGCGGAGCCGGTGTTCTCGCTGAAGACCGTTTGCATCCTGCCGGGGAATCCGGCCCGTGGGCTCGACGCGCACCAGGGGACCGTGACGCTGTACGACGGCGAGACGGGGATGCCGACGGCGATCCTCGACGCCTCGGCGATTACCGAGATCCGCACCGCGGCAGTCAGCGCGGTCGCGACGGGCTTGCTTTCCCGCGAGGATTCGCGGGTGTTGGCGATCCTGGGCGCGGGGGTGCAGGCGCGCGCGCATCTGGAGGCGCTGCGTCTCGTGCGGCCGTTCGAGTCGGTCAGGGTGTTCTCGCGGACCGAGGCGCATGCGCGGGCGCTCGTCGACGGTGCGCGCGAACGGGGCGTCGACGCCGTCGTCGCTTCGAGCGCGTCCGATGCCGTCCGCGGCGCCGACGTGATCGTGACGGCGACGAGCTCGCGCGACCCGGTGCTCGCGCGCGAGTGGCTGGCCGACGGCGCGCACGTCAACGCGGTCGGGGCGAGCAGCCCGTCGGCGCGCGAGCTCGACGTCGATACGGTCGCCGCGAGCGCCTTGTTCGCCGACAGCCGCGAGTCGCTTTCAAACGAGGCGGGCGAGTTCATCCTCGCGGTGAAGCAGGGCGCGATCGGCGGAATCGACCACGTCCGCGGCGAGCTCGGCGAGGTGCTGATCGGTAGCGCCCCGGGGCGCCAGAGCGACACCGAGGTCACGGTGTTTCGCTCGCTCGGGCTGGCGGTCGAGGATCTGGCAGCGGCCGAACACGCGGTCGCGGCGGCCCGCCGGCTCGGCCTTGGCACCGAGGTGGAGCTGTGATCGAGCTCGCTGCGATCGAGGCTGCGCGCGAGCGGATCCGCGGCGCAGCGGTGCGCACTCCGCTGGTGCGGCTGTACGCCGACGACGCGCCCGCCGAGATCTACCTCAAGGTCGAGAGTCTGCAGCCAATCAACTCGTTCAAGATCCGGGGCGCGACGAACGCAGTCGCGATCGCGCCGGCGTCGGCGCGCGCGGGCGGCCTGGTCACCGCCAGCGCCGGCAACATGGCCCAGGGGGTCGCGTGGGCGGCGCGCTCGCTCGGCGTACCGGCGACGATCGCCGTGCCCGAGCACGCGCCCGAGGCCAAGCTCGCGGCGATCGAACGCCTCGGCGGCCGCGTGCTGAAGCTGCCCTACGACGACTGGTGGCAGGTGATCGTCTCCAGCCACGTCGACGGGGTCGAGGGCCTGTTCGTGCACCCGGTGCGCGACGAGGGCGTGATGGCCGGCAACGGCACGATCGGCCTCGAGATCATCGAGGACCTGCCCGATGTCGACGCGGTCGTGGTGCCTTACGGCGGCGGCGGGCTGGTCGTCGGGATCGCAAGTGCGATCCGTGCGCTGCGGCCGGACACGAAGATCTACACGGCCGAGCCCGTCACCGGGGCGGCATTGCACGCGGCGCTCCGCGCCGGCGAGCCGGTCGACGTCGACTATCAGCCGTCGTTCGTCGACGGCGCCGGCAGCCGCCGGGTGCTCGACTTCATGTGGCCGCTGGTCGCGCCGCTCGTCGATGGGGCGTTCGCGGTGCCGATCGACGCCGCCGCGGCGGCGGTACGCCTGATCGCCGAGCGCTCACGGGTGATCGCCGAGGGCGCCGGTGCGCTCGCGACCGCCGCCGCGCTTGCGGGGCAGGCCGGCGGGGGTAAGGTCGTGTGCATCGTCTCGGGCGGCAACATCAATCTCGCCACGTTGGCCGAGATCGTAGGAGGTGAGCGATGACTGACACAGCGCACGACGACCCGCACGCGCCGGTGCTCCCGGGACCTGGGGCCACCGACTACGAGCGCTACTTGCGAACCGACGAGCTGCTGTCGCTGCAGAAGACCGCGCAGGAGCGTGGCCACCACGACGAGTTGCTGTTCCAGACAGTCCATCAATCGTCGGAGTTGTGGCTGAAGTTCGCGTGGACCGAGGTCGAGGAGGCGGCGGCGGCGTTGGCGCGTGGGGAGGCGGCGACCGCGGCGCGCTTTCTGCGGCGGGCTGTGCTCGCCCTCCAATACATCACCACCCAGATCGAGATGCTCAACCAGATGAACCCGTGGGACTACCACTTCGTGCGGGTGATGCTGGGGCACGGCAGCGGGTTTGACTCGCCCGGCTTCAGGCGGCTGCCGCTGTCGGTCCAGCAGGTGTGGACGGCGTTCGAGTCGGCGCGGGTCGCGGCCGGGATCGAGCTGACCGAGCTGTACCGCGCAAGCCACGAGTTCGAGGACCTGTTTCAGGTCGCCGAGCTGCTGACCGAGCTCGACGAGCGGATCTGGATCTGGCGCCATCGCCACTTCAGCATCGTCGCGCGGGCGCTAGGCGAGGACACAATCGGGACGGCCGGCACGCCCGTGCAGGTGCTCGGCAAGCTGATCGAGCAGCGCCAGCTGCCGAAGCTCTGGGACGTGCGCAGCCGGCTGACCGAGCAGTTCGACGCCGAACGGGGATGAATCGCCGGTCGCCGCCGAGCGGCGGCGACCCGAACAATGGCAATTCACCACGGGGGCCTCGTGGTGAATGTCCATTCATCGTCGCGGGGCGCCGGGTCTCGAGGGCGCCGACGGCGTTAACCGGTTCTTTGGTGCGGCTTTGCGGCGGCCGGTCACAGTGGCCCGCACATCAACTCCACATTCGTTCGAGGTGCAACGAAATGACGCCGTTCTCTCAGAATCAGTCGCCGATCAATCGCCGCGTTCGCCGGGCGCCCGGCTGGGGACGCCGCGCCGGTGCCGTGGCGGTGGCCGTCCAGGCGCTGGTGCTGCCCACGCCCGCGCTCGCCAACTACGGCGGAAACTCCTACGGTGGCTCGGAAATCACGCTCATCGTCTGCGGGGTCATGGCGGCGGCCGCGATCCTGTGGGCGACCTGGTACGGCGTCGGCAGGCTTCGGCGGCGGCAGCCGGAGCCGACTCGGCTTGCGACGGCTTCCGAGCGCAGGGCCGTGTATGTGACTCAGCGCATCGCCGCTACGCCGCGCGTGATCCGCGCGACAGCGACCGCCGAGCCCGACGTCGCCGACGAGCTGACCAAGCTGGCGGATCTGCGCGACCGTGGCGTGCTGAGCAGCACCGAGTTCGAGGCCCAGAAGGCAAGAGTGCTCGCGACCGGCTGACACGATCTTCGCCCGCGCGTGCGGGACCGCTGGGGGGCGACCTCCTCGGCCGCGCCTGTGCCGGCACCCCGAGCGTGCTCCTCGCCGCTTGGCTACACAGCCGCCCGCTGCGCGACGGTCGTGCGGATCTCGTTGCCGACCTGCGCGATCGCCTCGTTGCCCCGCTGGATCAGGTTCGGCAGCGAGAAGAACGCGTGCACGACGTCGTCGTAGTGGTGATGGGTGACCGGGACACCCGCGGCCCGAAGCGCCTGCACGTACGCGAAGCCGTCGTCTCGCAACGGGTCGTACTCGGCGGTCACGATGAGCGTCGGCGGCAGCCCGGAGTGATCGTCTGCCTGCAGCGGCGAGGCCGCCGGGTTGTTGCGCGCGACGGGATCCTCGATGTAGTGGTGCCAGAAGTACCGCATCTCGTCGGTCGTCAGGAACGTGTCGGGGCCGCTGCCGTGCTCGAGGTTTGACGGCGTCGTCATGTCTGAGTTGGTGACCGGGTAGACGAGCACCTGCAGGGCAAGGTCCGGGCCGCGGAGGTCGCGGGCGCGCAGCGCGCACACGGCAGCCATGTTGCCGCCGGCGCTGTCGCCGCCGACGACCAACGGGCCGCTGCACTCCTCGGCGATGAAGCGCAGCGCGTCCCAGCAATCCTCCAGCGACGCCGGGAACGGGTGCTCGGGCGCGAGGCGGTAGTCGATCGCGACGACCTTGCAGCCGGACTCGGCCGCGAGCAGCCGGCACATCGTGTCGTGGCTCTCGAGATCGCAAATCACCCAGCCGCCGCCGTGGATCCACAGCACGGTGCCGACGGCGTCGTCGCCGGCGTAACTGCGTGCCGGGATCGACCCCGCCGACGTCGGGATCGTGAAGTTGCGCACGTTTGCGAGCTCGGGCCCGGGGCCGACCAGCGGGATCAGCGTCGTGGCCTGCTCGCGCGCGGCCGGCGGCGACAGCTCGTTGAGCGGCGGTAGCCCCGACTCCTCCACCAGCTTGAGCAGTTCGCGCACTTGCGGATGTAGAGCCATCGTGTCTCTCCGGTCAGGGGATTGAGTTGGGCCGGCGAATCGTCGCACGCGCGGCAAGCCGCCGGCACCGGCCCTGTACAGTCCTATGTCGATCTTCGGTCAGGCCAGGTGAGCCCGCATGGCAGAGCCCCGACTCGTAGTTGCCAATCGAGAAGACCTGTGGTGGCTGCTGACCGAGGCTTCGCAGCTGGAGCACATGATCATGTGCCAGTACCTGTTCGCGGAGTTCAGCCTCAAGCAGGGGACCGACGAGGGGCTGACGAGCGAACAAGCAGAGGCGATCGAGCGCTGGCGCAAGCTGATCCGGGGGATCGCGGTGGAGGAGATGCTCCACCTCTCGCTGGTCGCAAACGTGATGGCCGCGATCGGCGCCGCGCCGTACCTCGGCCGGCCGAACTTCCCGCAGCGCTCGGGCTACTTCCCGTCGGGGATCATCCTCGACCTGGTTCCCTTTGGCGAGGCTGCGCTGAAGCATTTCCTCTATCTCGAGCGACCCGAGGGGATGGAGCGCCAGGACGCCGAGGGCTTTGTCCCGAGCGCGCCGCCGCGCGAGCCGCTGTCCGTGGACGAGCTGATGCCGCGCGGCCAGGAGTTCATGACCGTCGGCCACCTGTACCGCGGGATCGAAGCGGGCCTTCAGGCACTGACCGAGCGCTTCGGCGAGCGCGCCGTCTTCGTCGGCTCACCGCGCGCGCAGGCGACGCCCGAGCTGATGCAGTGGCCGCAGGTGGTCGCGGTCACGGATCTCGATTCGGCGCTCCGGGCGATCGCCGAGATCATCGAGCAGGGCGAGGGCGCGCGCGGCGACTGGCGCGACGCTCACTACGGCCGCTTTCTCTCGATGTGGGAGGAGTTCCAGGCGCTCAAGCAACAGGATCCGTCGTTTGAGCCCGCGCGTCCGGTGCTCGCGGCGTACACGCACCAGCCGTTCGACATCGAGACGGCGGTGCCGATCATCACCGACCCGCTGACCCACCGGATCGCCGAGCTCGGCACCGTCGCCTACGAACTCGTCCTGCACCTGCTGACGCGGTTCTTCACGCACACCGACGAGACCGATGAGCAGCTCGGAACGCTGATCGGGACCGCGATCGAACTGATGGGGGGCGTGATCCGCCCGCTCGGGACGATGTTGACCAAGCTCCCGGTCGGGCCCACGCATCCGGACAAGACCGCCGGCCTGACGTTCCAGATGCACTACGCGATGAGCAACTTCGTCCCGTGGCGCGACTCCGCCTGGGCGCTCCTGCACGAGCGGATGACGTTTCTGGTGGACTGCTGCGACGCTGCGCGCGGCCACGACGCTGCGCCAGACGTCGTCCACGCCGCCGGCGAGCGGATCGACCAGCTCTCCGCCAAGATCGCCACACACGTCCCGAACGAGCTTCTCGGCACGCGCAGTTAGACGAGTGATTCCCGGCGGGGCGCGACCCTCTTGGGAGATAACTGCCCCTAGAGGGCACACGATCTCCCACGACCCTCGGCGCGCGGGGCTAGCGTCGCAATCGGGACACCGAGCCAGACGTCAGCGCTCCCGCGCCGACTCCAGCCCGGCCAACAACCGGTCGACCTCGTCGGCCGTGTTGTAGTGGATGAAGCCGATCCGCACCGCGCCGTCGTCGTAGCCCAAGCGCCGGTACAGGTCGAGCGAGTACCACGAGTCGTGTGCCCAGACGCCGATCTGTTGTGTGGCGAGGTGGGCCGCGACATCGGCCGCGGCGACGCCGTCCACGTTGACCAGGAACGTCGGCACGCGGCCGTCCATGCCCGGCAGCCCGTAGATCGTGACCGCGTCGGAGACGCCGTCGACGAACCGCTGCCCGAGCGCGCGCTCGTACGGGACGATCGCGTCGAATCCGCCGATCGAGTGCAGGTAGTCGATCGCCGCGTTGAAGCCCGCAAGCAACTCGTACGGCTGGGTGCCGGTCTCGAAGCGGCGGCCGAGTGGGTTGTTCGGAGCCGGGCGCACCTTGTACGGACGCCAGGACTCCGACAGCGATGCGCGCCCGTAGGCGATCCCGAGGTGAGGCCCGCAGAACTTGTACGGGGAGCAGATCAGCACGTCGGCGTCGATGTCGCGGACGTCGATCGGCTCGTGCGCCGCGTAGTGGACGGCGTCGATCCAGGCCAGCGCCCCGGCGTCGTGCGCGAGCTTGCACACGCGGCGGGCGTCGACGAGCGTGCCGACCGCGTTTGACGCCCACGCGAACGCGACCACACGCGTGCGCGGGCCGAGCTTCGACTCGAGGTCGTCGATGCTGAGCGTGCTGTCGTCGTTGAGCTCGATGTGCTTGACGATCAGGTCCTTGTCGTGGGCGAGCTCGAGCCACGGCGCCACGCCGCCGTCGTGGTCCAGCGAGCTGACCAGGATCTCGTCGCCGGGCGAAAACGCACGGCCGGCGGTGCGCGACAGCGCGAAGTTGAGCGAGGTCATGTTCGGGCCGAACGTGATCTCGTGCGGATCGCAGCCGAGGAACGCGGCGGCCTTGCTCTCTGCTTCCTCGAGGATCTCCTTGACGCGCAGGCTGGTTGCGTACCCCGCGCCGAGGTTCGCGCTCGCTTCGCGCAGCGCCCGAGCGATCGCGTCACCGACCTCGTCGGGGACCTGCGAGCCGCCCGGCGCGTCGAGGAACGTGAAGCCCGACTGCAGCGAGGAGAAGCGTCGTCGCACCGCGCCGGAGTCGATGGTTTTGTCGAGCACGTCGGCCATCGGCAGCTCCCCTTCGGTTCTGGTCGGCGGCGCTAACGGAATCTCAACGGCATGGCTTGCGCTGGCGTCGCCACGATGATTTGATCAAGACTACAAAATCAAACCTGTCCCGGTGGGAGCGGCCAGACGTGAACTTTGCGATCAGGAGGGGCACTTGAGCATCCGCGTCGTGCGTCACTCGGAGGCGACCTGGCAGGGGACGGTACCCGACGGCGGTGGACGGATCGCGCTCGGCAGCGGCGCGTTCGAAGGGCCGTTCACGCTGCGGGCGCGCGTCGAGGACGTCGAGCGCGCGACCAATCCCGAGGAGCTGATCGCCGCGGCGCAGGCCGGGTGCTACACGATGTCGCTCGCAAACCTGCTCGGCGAGGCCGGCCATCCGCCCGACGACCTGCAGACGACCGCGCGCGTGACGCTCGAGCAGCTTCAGACGGGATTCGCGATCACCCGGATCGAGCTGAAGACGACCGGTCAGGTCGCAGGCGTGGACGAGGCGACGTTCATCCGCCTGGCCGAGCAGGCGAAGCTGACGTGCCCGGTCTCGCGCGCGCTCGCGGGCACCGAGATCACGCTCGAGGCTCGGCTTGCCGGAGGCTGACCGGTTGACCGCCGGCGCCCGGATGTGCGATGGTCGCGGCAGATGAGCGCCGCCGCCTGCGTTGTCGACAGCCGCGCCGTCTCGCCAGGCCCCGACGGTGTGCGCCCGACACTTGGAACCCCGACCGGCTTCGGGCAGGCGCTCGAGCAGGCCGTGATCGAGTGCGCACCCGGCGACACGCTGACGCGCACGACGCTGCCGGTCGAGGAGGAGGTCCTGTTCGTCCTGCAGGGGACCGGCGTGATCAACGCCGCCGGCGCGTCGCACCGGCTCGAGCCCGAGTCCGGCGCGTATCTCGGACCCGGCGAGCGCTACGAGCTGTCCAACACTGGGCTCGAGGAGCTGCGGATCGTGTGCGTTCGGATCCCCGACCCAGCGCCGCCGGCCGGCCCCGACCAGCCGGTCCGCGCGCACGTGCGCCGGCTCGCCGACCAGGAGTCCGAGTCGGCCACGACCGACCGCGAGTTCAGGATCGTCGCGGACCCAAGCTCCGGACTTCGGTCGGCCACGCACTTCGTCGGCTACATCCCGACCAAGCGCGCGCCCGAGCACTTTCACACCTACGACGAAGTCATCTTTGTGCTCGACGGATGCGGCGTGCTGCATACGGGGGAAGGCGAGCACGAAGTCGGCGCCGACTCATGCATTCAGTTGCCGGCGCGCACCGTCCACTGCCTGGAGAACACCGGCGCCGAAGTGATGCGGATCGCGGCGGTGTTCCGTCCTGCCGGCTCGCCGGCGGCCGCCTACTACCCCGACGGCACCCCGGCCTACGCCGGGACACCGCCGGTGGAGGCGGCATGAAAGCAAGCGGTTTCCCCCGAGGAGGAGGTCAGTAGTGAAGGGACGCAAGATCGTTGCTGCAATCGGGGCCGGCGCGCTGTTCGTCGCCGGTTGCGGGAGCAGCAGTAGTAGCAGCAGTACCAGCAGCGCTGCAGCAAGCAGCGCCAGCAGCAGCACCGCCAAGAGCTGCGCGGCGACGGTCGGGATCGAAGGCCCGTTCACCGGTGACGTCGCGGTCCTCGGTCAAGAGCAGCTGGCGTTCGCGAAGCTCGCAGTCGACATGGACAACAAGGCAAACGGCACCAGCATCACCCTGGTCCAGGGCGACACCCAGCTCGACCCCTCCCAGGCCACGACCGTGACCCAGCAGTTCAGCTCAAACTCCAAGATGGTTGCGGTGGTCGGACCGGCCGGCAGCCAGGAGGTTCAGGCAGTCGGCGCGCTGTTCGGACGCGCGGGCATGGCGTTCATCACCGGCTCTGCCACGAACCCGGACCTGACCAAATCCGGAAAGAACCCGACGTTCTTCCGCGTGGTCTCGCGCGACGACCTCCAGGGCCCGGAGGACGCGAACTACATCGTCAAGAACCTCAAGCCCAAGAAGGTGATGATCGTCGACGACCAGGAGGTCTACTCGACCGGCCTGACAGCGGCGATGATCCCGGTCTTCAAGAAGGCCGGAATCCAGGTCGACCACGAGTCGGTCAGCCAGAAGGTCACCGACTTCTCGTCGCTGGTCGCCAAGGTCACGCCGGACACGACGGTGGTGGTCCTGCCGTGGCAGGTCGCCGCCAACGCCGAGCAGTTCGGCAAGAACCTCGCTGAGCAGAAGAAGAAGGCGACGATCTTCGGGACCGACGGGACGCAGTCCTCGTCGTTCACGATTCCCGGCTCGTACGTGTCGGCGTTCGGCCCCGACATCAACTCGATCCCGGCCGACGCCGCGATCGCGGCGGCTGCGAAGGCCGCGTACCCGAAGTACGGGACGTTCGGTCCGCCGGTGTTCGCCGCCACGCACGTGATCGATGAGGCGATCTCGTCAGTCTGCAAGAGCGGCCAGACCCCGAGCCGCGCCAACGTCCTGGCGGCGGTCAAGGGCACGAGCGAGGCGAGTTCGATCCTTGGTCAGCCGATCAAGTTCGACAACCATGGCGACCTGCTCGGCGCCAAGTGGTTCCTGTTCAAGATCAACGACAAGGGTCAGTACAAGCTGGTCACCAACTCGTGATCAGCTGATCGGCATCCGGCGGCGCGCGTCCCGATTGGGCGCGCGCCGCCGCGCCAGCCAGCGCACATGCGTTTCTTCGTTCAGGAACTCGTAAACGGCCTCACGCAGGGGAGCCTGTACGCGCTGATCGCGCTGGGCTACTCGATGGTCTACGGGATCCTGAAGCTGCTGAACTTCGCGCACGGCGACCTGTACATGGTCGGTGCGTTCGTCGGCTACTTCGTGATTCAGTGGTTCGGGGGCTCCACCGCGCTCACGATCCCGGTGCCACTGCTTCTGCTGTTCATGTTCCTGCTCGCCGGGGGCGGCGTCGGAATGCTCGGGGTCGCGATCGAGCGCTTCGCGTACCGGCCGCTTCGAGATGCGCCGCGGATAGCTCCGCTGATCACCGCGCTCGGCGTCTCGTTCCTGCTCGAGAACAGCATGCTGCTGCTGTTCGGAGCCTCGTTCCGCGACTACAACACGTCGGCCTTCATCCCGTTCTCGACGGGCATCCACATCGGCGTGCTCAACATCAGCGCCACGCGGATCCTGGTGATCGTCCTGAGCCTGATCCTGATGATCGGACTGCGCCTGCTGGTCAACCGGAGCAAGCTCGGCAGGCAGATGCGTGCCGTGGCGGAGGACCGCGAGGCGGCCGAGATGCTCGGAGTCAACGTCGACTACACGATCTCGATGACGTTCTTCCTCGGCTCGGCGCTGGCGGGAATCGCGGGCGTGATGGCCGGACTCGTCTTCAACCAGATCTTCACGCTGATGGGCTTTGTGGCGGGCCTGAAGGCGTTCACGGCTGCTGTCGTCGGCGGCATCGGCTCGATCGCGGGCGCGATGCTCGGCGGCCTCCTGATCGGGATCGCCGAGGCGATGATCTCGGGATACATCTCGTCGACGTACACGAACCTGATCGTGTTCGGGATCCTGATCGCGGTGATGATCCTGCGGCCACAGGGCCTCCTCGGCCGGGCGCCCCTCCAGAAGGTCTAACGGCGCCAGAGATGAGCACCGAGCAGAGGCCCCCCGCGACCGAAGGCCCGCACGGGCCCGGAGTCGGCGTCGACGAGTGGGTCGCCCGCTCGGGCGGCCGCCGCGAGTACGCACCCGGGCGCCTCGGCGACGCTCAGCGCCTGTTCGAGCGCGTCGGCTGGTGGCCGAAGCTGGCGGTGGCGGGGGTCCTCGGCGCGTGCGTCCCGCTCTTGACCACCAACGACTTCCAGCTCCAGGTCGGGATTAACGCGCTGCTGCTCGCGACCCTGGCCGTCGGACTGAACATCTCGGTGGGCTGGGCGGGGCTGCTCGACCTCGGCTACGTCGCCTTCTACGGCTTCGGCGCGTACGCGTTTGCGCTGGTGTCGTCAAACCAGCTCAATCCCCCAGCCGGGATCCATCTCCCCACGCTCGTGTCGGTTCCGCTGATCATGATCGCCGCGGCATTCCTGGGCCTGGCCGTGGGCTGGCCGTCGCGAAGGCTGATCGGCGACTATCTGGCGATCGTCACGCTGTTCTTCGGCGAGGCGTTCGTCGAGTTCACCAACAACGTCGCCCCCAGCAAGCTCGGTGGCCCCAACGGCATCGTCGGCATCGACCCGTACAAGATCTTCGGAGACACAATCCTCACCAACAAGGGGTACTTCTACGTCCTGCTCGTGCTGCTGGTGCTGACGGTCGGCGTGCTGCACCTGTTAGACACCTCTCGCACCGGCCGCGCGTGGCGGGCGGTGCGGGAAGACCCGCTCGCCTCGTCGCTGATGACGATCCCGGTCAACCGCGTCAAGCTGATGGCGTTCGCGTTCGGCGCGGCGGTCGCGGCGATGGCGGGGACGGTGTTCGCCGCCCAGCAGGTCAACGTGTTCCCCACCGACTTCGCAACACCGTTCTTGATTCTGATCTATGCGGGCCTGATCCTCGGCGGCGCTGGCAGCCTCGCGGGGGCGGTCCTCGGAGGACTGATCCTGTCGGTCACGCTCGACGGCTTTTTGCGCAGTACGACCGAGGCGGGGTACATCTTCTACGGGCTGATCCTCGCGACGATGGTCGTCAAGATCCGGCCGTGGGCGCGGCTTGGCGCAATCCTCGGCGCGACCGCTGTGTTCGGCATCGTCGTGCACACGATCGTCAAAGCGATCAACCCCTCGGCGGTCGCCGGCGGACCCCAGTCAAGCGGCTGGATCTCCGACCTCGTCCACAACTGGGTCGTCGTGCCGTCCAACCCGACCCGCGCGGGAAACATCGGCTACGTCTTGCTGCTGTGCCTCGTGATCGCGCTGGTGCAGATCAAGGGCCGCTGGCGCGACATCCTGATGGTGCCGACTCTGTATCTCGCCGCGTGTGTGTGGGAGGGGGTGCTCGTCGCCCAGCCTTCCGTCACGCGCCAGATCCTCCTCGGCGTGATCCTGATCGTGATGATGAACGCCCGGCCCAACGGGCTGCTCGGCCGAAGACGGGTCGAGGTGGTGTAGCGAGATGTCGCTGCTCGAACTCGACAAGCTCTCGCTCTCGTTCGGCGGCCTCAAGGCCCTGAACGAGCTCGACATCAACGTCGAACAGGGCGAGGTCGTCAGCATCATCGGCCCCAACGGAGCGGGCAAAACCACGGTCTTCAACGTGATCACCGGCGTCTACGAGCCGACCTCCGGCGACATCCGCTTCGACGGCAAGAGCATCGCCGGCCTGGCTCCATACAAGATCACGCGCCGGGGGATCGCGCGCACGTTCCAGAGCCTGCGGCTGTTCTTGAACATGTCTGTCCAGGAGAACGTGATGGCCGCCACCTACGGGGCCACCAAGGCCACGCCGGCGGAGTCGATCCTCCGCTTGCCGCGGGCCCGCCGCGAGGAGCGCGAGGTTCGAAAGCTAAGCGAGGAGGTGCTGGGATTCTTCGGCCAGCGCCTCGCGGGATACCGCTGGGACCAGCCCGCCTACAGCCTGTCCTACGCAAACCGCCGCCGCCTGGAGATCGCGCGCGCGCTCGCCACCCAACCGCGGTTGCTGCTGCTCGACGAGCCGGCCGCCGGCATGAACCCCAACGAGACGCACGAGGTCACCGAGCTGATCGGGCGCCTGCGAAACGAGCTCGGCGTGGGAATCCTCGTGATCGAGCACGACATGCACGTGGTAGCCGGGGTCTCCGACCGCGTGATCGCGCTCGACCACGGTGTGAAGATCGCCGAGGGCAGCTTCGAAGCCGTGTCCAATCACCCGGAGGTGGTCGAGGCGTACCTCGGCCGCGACCCCGACTCGCTGGCGGAGGCGACATGAGCGGGCCGCTGCTGAAGCTCGACAACGTGACCACCTATTACGCGCAGATGCGGATCCTCGAGGGGGTCAATCTGCAGGTCGGCGAGGGCGAGCTGGTGTGTCTGCTCGGTGGCAACGCATCCGGGAAATCGACGACTTTGAAGACAGTGCTAGGGATCGTGCGCCCGCGGGCCGGCCGGGTGCTGCTCGACGGCGAGGACGTGACCGGGTACGCCGTCCCTCTGCGGATCTCGCTAGGGATGGCGATCGTGCCCGAGAACCGGCGGCTGTTCGGGCAGATGACAGTGCGCGAGAACCTCGAGCTCGGCGCGGTGCTGCGCCGCGGCGAGAGCCTGGACGAGGACTTCGAGCGCGTCCACGGCCTGTTCCCGCGGCTTTATGAGCGCCGTGAGCAGCTCGCGGGCACGCTGTCGGGCGGCGAGCAGCAGATGGTCGCGATGGGTCGCGCGCTGATGTCGCGCCCGCGGCTGCTGCTGATGGACGAGCCTTCGATGGGGCTCTCGCCCGCGCTCGTGCAGCAGAACTTCCGGATCATCAAGGAAGTCCACGAGTCCGGCGTGTCGGTGCTGATGGTCGAGCAGAACGCGACGATGGCTCTGTCGATCGCCGACCGGGGCTACGTGCTGTCGACCGGCGAGATCGTGCTCGAGGGCCGGGCGGCTGATCTGCTTCACCACGAGGACTTAAAGCGGGCGTACCTGGGGCGCTGAGGCCCGAACACTGTCCAGTGCGGGTCGGCTCAAGTTCGACGAATGTCCGGACGTCTACATGGCAAAGCGGACTCAATCGAACCGGGAGAACCAAAAGTGTCGTTTCTCAGAGACCTGTCGATCCGATCCAAGCTGTTCGGGCTATCCGGACTGCTGATCGCGTTTCTTTTGCTGATCGGCGTGACCGGCGTCGTCAACCTGTCGTCGTCGGCCAGCATCGGCAAGAGCAACTACAAGAACACGACGGTCCCGATCGAGCAGGTGGGCGAAGTCCGCGCCTACCTGGGGAGCCTGGATACCGACGTCTTGCGCGCACTGTCGGGGAACGCGACGCCCGCGGCTGCGGCGAGCGCGTTCCATGCCGACGCGCAGCGCCTCGAGGCTGCAACCAAGGCCTACCTGACCTCCAAGCTGGTGCCGGCCGAGAAGCAGCTCGTTGCGCAGATGCAGCCGCAGTGGGCGCAGTACAAGGCCGTCACCGCGACGCTGTTCAAGCAGCTCCGCAGCGGCCAGCGCCAGGCGGCCCAGAGCCTCTACAACTCGACCGCAGGCAAGCTCAACAGCGCGCTCGACAGCGAGGCCGCCCAGCTGGTTACGATCAACGACAAGCACGCAGCCGCCGGCGTCGCGAGCGTGCAGTCCAACTATTCGTCGAGCCTGACGCTGTCGTTCATCTTGCTGCCGCTCGCGATCGCGCTCGGTCTCCTTGTCGCGTTCCTGGTGTCGAACTCGATCAAGCGCGCCGTCGATCAGGTGCTTGTGACGCTGCGCTCGCTGGGGGATTACTGCATCGCCAACGTCCGCGAAGGTCTCGAGGCGTTCGCCAACGGCGACCTCACCAAGTCCTACACGCCCGTCACCGCACCGATCGAGAACGTCTCGAAGGACGAGATCGGCCAGGTCGGGACCGCGGTCAACGGGATCCGCGAGAGCGTCATCGGGGCGCTCGGGGCATACAACCAGACGCGGGCAAACCTCAGCGACATCGTCGGCCAGGTGACCGGGTCGGCGGGTCAGGTGTCTGCCGCCTCGCAGCAGATGGCGCAGACATCGGAGGAGTCGGGCCGGGCGACGGGCGAGATCGCCCACGCCGTCGGTGACATCGCCTCCGGCGCCGAGCGCCAGGTGCAGATGGTCGAGAGCGCCCGCCAGTCCGCCGAGGAGGTCGGGCGCGCGGTGACCGAGGCTGCGCAGAGTGCGCAGGCGACGGCCGAGGTCGCCCAGGAGACCCGCGAGGTCGCCCAGGAGGGCGTCGGCGCGGCCGAGCAGGCGACCGAGGCGATGCGCGCTGTGCGCGATTCATCGCAAGAGGTCAGCGACGCGATCCGTCAGCTGGCTCAGAAGTCAGATCAGATCGGCCAGATCGTCGAGACGATCACCGGGATCGCGGAGCAGACCAACCTGCTGGCACTGAACGCCGCAATCGAGGCTGCGAGGGCCGGCGAGCAGGGCAAGGGGTTTGCGGTCGTCGCCGAGGAGGTCCGCAAGCTCGCCGAGGAATCCCAGGCCGCGGCGCAGGAGATCTCGAGCCTGATCGGCGCAATCCAGACCGAGACCGGGCAAGCCGTCGAGGTCGTCGAGAGCGGCGCCAAGCGCACCCAGGACGGCGCCGCCGTCGTCGAGCAGACCCGGGAGGCGTTCCAGAAGATCGGCACGTCGGTTGATGACATGACCGCCCGGATCGAGCAGATCGCAGCTGTGTCGGAGCAGATCGCCGCCAGCGCGCAGAGCATGCAGGACACGATCAACGAGGTCGCCTCGGTCGCCGAGCAGTCATCGGCGTCGACCGAGCAAGTCTCGGCCTCGACCGAGGAGACGTCGGCGTCAGCCCAGGAGATCTCCGCGTCGGCGCAGGAGCTGTCAGGCAACGCCGAGATGCTCAACTCGCTCGTCGCGCACTTCAAGCTCACCAGCGAGAGCTGAGTCGGAGGTGTTCGGGGGCGCGCATGCGCCGTGGCCTTGCCGCGCCCTCGGCATCCAGCCTCGGTCCTTCGCGCGGCGGCCACGTCATCCTGCTCGCCGCCGGCGCATGCGCCGGCGGGGCCGGCCCGCATGCGGGCCGGCCTTCCAGCACGTCGTGAGTGGGCGACTCAGACGCTGAGTTCGTACAGCTGCTCGGCGCCCATCGCCTCGGCGATGCTGTTCGCGGTGATCGCGAGATGGTTGTGCAGCGCGTGCGCGGCACGGTCGGCGTCGCGCGCCGCACACGCCTGGAGGATCGCCTCGTGCTCGTGCTTGCGGGCCTGAAGCTGGCGGCACTGCGGAACCTCGAGGCAATAGCGCTCGGCGGTCTCCCACACCGGCCGGATCAGCCGTAGCAGCCACGCCGAATCGGCCGCCTCGTATAGAGCGAAGTGAAACGCGGCGTGGGCAGCCGAGGTCGCCGCCGAGTTGTCGTCGGACATGTCGTTGAGCTCGGTCAGTCGTTGGCGCGCGTTTGCCTCCGCTGCCGGCGTGAACCCATAGGCCGCGTGTCTGATCGCCAGCACCTCGAGCGCGAGCCGGGCCTCGTACACCTCGTCCAGATCATTGATCGACAGCTCGGTGACGCGCGCGCCGCGGTGGGGGATGTTCTCGACCAGCCCGGCGGCGTCGAGCCGTCGCACCGCCTCGCGGATCGGCATCGGGCTCATGTCGAGCACCCCCGCCAGTTCCTCGATCGGCAGCCTCGTCCCCGGTCGCAGCTGACCGGTGATGATCGCGGCGTGCAGCGTCTCGAACGCCTTCTCCGCGAGCGTACGATGGCCCCGGTTGTAGCGCTCGTCTGCGAGCACTGCGAGCTGCGATTCCATCGACCGACTTAGTATCCGAATCAATGATCAAAAGTCAAGAATCGGAGCGGGACCGAGCCGCGGCAGAGGCGCTCGACGCGGCCGATCCGCTGCGCGAGTTCCGAGATCGGTTCATGATCGACGACGAGCTCGTCTACCTCGACGGCAACTCGCTCGGGTGCATGCCGCGCGCGACGCTCGAGCGCGTGCGCGAGGTCGCGTCGCAGCAGTGGGGCCGGCGCCTCGTCCGCGCCTGGGAGGAGGGGTGGATGGAGCTGCCGGAGACGATCGGCGATCGCCTCGGGTCGGCCGTCCTCGGCGCGGGGCCCGGTCAGGTCGTGGTCGGCGATTCGACGACCGTCTGCTTCTACAAGCTGGCGTCGGCGGCGCTCGAGCTGCGTCCGGGCCGCCGCCGGATCGTGACCGACGTCGACAACTTCCCGACCGACCGCTACGCCCTGGAGGGGTTGGCGCAGGCGCGCGGGCTCGAGCTTCACTGGTTGCGTTTTGACCCCGACGGCGGGCCGACGCTCGACTCCGACGAGCTCGCGTCCGCGCTGGGCCCCGACACGGCGCTGGTCACCTTCTCGCACGTGTCATACCGATCGGCGCACATCGCCGACATGTCAGCGATCACTGATCAAGTACACGATGCCGGCGCGCTGATGCTGTGGGATCTCAGCCACAGCGCCGGCTCGGTCCCGCTCGCGCTCGATGCCGACGGGGCCGACCTTGCGGTCGGGTGCACCTACAAGTACCTCAACGGCGGGCCGGGGGCGCCCGCGTACATGTACGCGCGCGCGGAGCTGCAGGACCAGCTTCGCCAGCCGATCTGGGGGTGGCTCGGCCGGCGCGACCCGTTTGAGATGGAGCAGGGCTACGCTGCCGCCGGCGGGGTCCGTGCGCTGCTGTCGGGCACCCCGCCGGTGCTGTCGCTGGCCGGCGTCGACGAGGGCGTCAAGCTCGTCGCCGAGGCCGGGATCGGCGCGATCCGCGCGAAGGGGATTGCGCTGACCGAGCTTGCGATCGCGCTGTCCGATGGGGTGCTCGCGCCGCTGGGGGTGCGGGTCGCCTCGCCGCGCGATTCCGCACGGCGAGGCGCCCATGTCGCGCTCGCCCACCCCGACGCCAAGCGCCTGTGCGCGGGACTGATCGAGCGCGGCGTGATCCCCGATTTCCGCCGTCCCGACGTGATCAGGTTCGGGCTGTCGCCGCTGACCACGCGGTTCGTCGATGTGTGGGATGGGGTCGACACGCTGCGCTCGCTGATCGCCGGGGGCTGATTGCCTGGGTTGATTGCCTGGGTGATTGCCTGGGTTGATTGCGCCGGTGGAGTGCCTCAGTGACTGGCGCCTTCGGCCTCCAGCGCTGCGACGGCCACCGCCGGGGCACGCAGTCCGGCGGCCGGAATGTCCACGCGCGAGCGCTGCGCGCGCAGCGTCAGTCCGGCGAGCGCGCCGCCGAGCGACAGCGCCGCCGCGACGGCGAGCGCGGGGCCGAATCCGTTGCTGAACGCCTGGGGGGAGGCATAGCTGCCAGAGCCGCTGAAGACCGCGACCGCGATCGCCAGCCCCAACGCGGCGCCGAGCTGGCGCATCATCGTCTGCGTTCCCGACGCCTTGCCGACCGTGTCGCGCGCGACCGAGCCGACGACGGCGTTCTGCGCCGCTGGGATCGCCGCCGAGACGCCGGCGCCGGCGAGCAGCATCGGCGCGATCATCTGCCAGTAGGGCAGGCCGGGGCGGGCGACCAGCGCGATCCACGCAAACCCGGCCGCCTGCGCCAGCAGCCCGGTCACGATCAGCGGGCGGTTGCCGATCCGGTCGGCCATCAGGCCGGCGATCGGCGCGACGATGAACACCGTCCCAGTCCACGGGATCAGCCTCAGGCCGGCCTGAAGCGGCGACTGTCCGAGCGTCGACCTGCATGTATTGCGCCATGAAGAAGACCGCGCTGAACAGGCCCGCGAACAGCAGCACGCTCGCGGTGTTGCCGGCCGAGAACGAGCGTGAGCTGAACAGCCGCATCGGCAGCATCGGCTCGCGGGCGCGCAGCTCCCAGAGCACGAACATGACCGCCAGCAGGGCGCCGGTGACCAGGGCTCCGATGACCTCGGAGCTGCCCCACCCGGCGGTGTTGCCGCGCACCAGGCCCCAGACAACGCCGAACGCCGCGCCGGTGACGAGCGCCAACCCCGGGAGGTCGAGCGCGGCCTTCGGCCCGCGGCTCTCGCTGATCCGCGACAGCACCAGCGGGATCGCCGCCAGTCCGATCGGGACGTTGAGCCAGAAGATCCACTGCCATGCCAGGCCTTGTGTGACCGCACCGCCGACCACCGGTCCGGCGACGACCGCCAGTCCGGTGATTCCGCCGAACAGGCCGAGTGCCTGGCCGCGGCGCTCGGGCGGGAACGCGGCGGTCAGCAACGCCAGCGCCACCGGCGCGACGATCGCTGCTCCCGCGCCCTGGACCGCCCGCGCGGCGATCAGAAAGCCGACGTCGGTCGACAGCGCGCACGCGGCCGAGGCCGAGACGAACAAGCCCAGCCCGATCGCGAACAGCTTGCGGCGACCGAACCGGTCACCGAGCGATGAGCCGGTCATCAGCAGCACGGCGAAGCTGAGCGCGTACGCGTTGACCGTCCACTCGAGCTGGTTGATCGACGCGTGCAGGTGCAGGCGGATCGTGCTCAGCGCCGTTGACACGACGGTCACATCGAGCGCGACCATCAGCGACGAGATCGAGGTCAGCGCCAGAACCCATTTCTGTTTGGAAGTCATTGCTCCTCCGGGAGTGCGTTTCATTTCTGGTCCCGGTGGTTCAGACAGGGTTGGTTGGAACAATTGACCGATGAATTTCGGCCCCCGACGGTGTCGGTACAGGAGATGACAGAAGCGACGCTCGCCCGCGCCCGCGCGGGCAACGAGGAGGCGTTTCGCCGGCTTACCGACCCCTACCGGCGTGAACTGCAACTGCACTGCTACCGGATCCTCGGCTCCGTCCAGGACGCCGAGGACCTGCTCCAGGAGACACTGTTGGCCGCATGGCGTGGACTTGAAGGGTTCGAGGGGCGCGCCTCGCTGCGCGCGTGGCTGTACCGGATCGCCACCAACCGGTGCCTGAACGCATTGCGTGACTCCGAGCGCCGGCCGGTCGACGTGCGCGCCGACTGGCCCGAGCCGACGCGGATCGGCGAGCCGCTATGGCTCGAGCCCTATCCCGACGTGATGCTCGAGGGGATCGCCGATCAAGCGCCCGGGCCCGAGGCGCGGTTTGAGACCAAGGAGGCGGTCGCACTCGCGTTCGTGTCGGGGCTGCAGCACCTGCCGCCGCGCCAGCGCGCCGTGCTCGTGCTGCGCGACGTGCTCGGGTTCCAGGCCTCCGAGGTAGCCGCGATGCTCGACAGCTCGGAGGCGTCGGTCAACAGCGCCCTGCAGCGGGCGCGCGGGGCGCTCGAGGCGCGCATGCCCGCCAGTCGCGAACGGGCGCCGCTACCGCGCTCGGCCCGCGAGCGCGAACTGCTGGCCCAGTTCGCCGAGGCGTTCGAGAAGGGCGACGTCGACGGCGTCGTGGCGCTGTTGACCGACGACGCGCTGGTGACGATGCCGCCCGAGCCGATGGAGTACCAGGGGCCCGCGGCGATCGCGATGTTCCTGCGCGATCGCTTCAACCAGCGACGCGACGCCCGCCCGCTGCGGCTGGTCGCGACCCGAGCCAACGATCAGCCGGCGTTCGGTCACTACATGCCCGACCCGAACGCTCCGGTGTGTCGGTTCTCGGGCGTGATCGTCCTGACGCTCGAGGGAGACAAGATTTCCGCGCTGACGCGGTTCGGCGACACCGGCATCCTGCCGGCGTTCGGGTTGCCGCGGATCTTGCGCGATTAGTTTTTGCCGTCGTTGGTGAGGGTGAGGAGCGCGGCGCTCGCGGCGGGGAGGGTGACCGCGTAGCTCCCGTTCCTGGGCTCGAGCGGTGGCGTCCGTCGAGGTCCTGCGAGCAGTCCGGTCGTGGTTGTGGCGCCGAAGCTCTGCCCGCCGAGGGAGATGTGGCGCGTGGCCTGCAGTGACGGGGCGGTGAGGCGCTCGAGTGCTGCTTCGTCGGGTGCGCCGGCCCCGCCGGTCGCGCCGGTCGCGCCGATCCCGCCGGTCGCGCCGGTCGCGCCGATCCCGCCGGTCGCGCCGATCCCGCCGAGCGCGCCGATCGCGCGCACCCTGAGCGTCCGGTGGCGCCGACTATCGTTGATCAAAACAACGTTGATCGTCCCCGCCGGCGAGCGTGTCGCCCACTCCTGGGTAGCCCGGGGCGGGTGGCTTGCGATCCGCAGCAGCCGTGCTCCGGCGGGATCGGCCTGGGCGAACATCAGCAACCCGTAGTACTCGGGCTGCACCAACGCCCGCCAGATGCGATCGATGTGGGTGAACCTGAACGGCGCGTAGATTGCGTGCCCGAACGTGTGGACGTTGACCCCGTCGACGCCGACGCGGGCCAGTTCGAACAACGTGTTCAGCGACCACAGCGCTGAGGCGAACACGTCGCTGACGCCGCGCGCGCCTCCGCACGAGACCGAGTTGAGTTCATCGACTCTGAACGGGAGTCCGTGGCGATGGGCGATCGCCGTGTACGTGGCGACGCTGTCGGCGAGCCCGCGCATCGAGGCGGGGTCCAGCAGGTGGGGGATCGTCGGGAACGCCGGGGACACGGCCGGCAGCAGGCACCGCTGCAACGGGTAACGGTGCACCGTCACCATCTGCAGGCGCGGCTCGGCGGTCACGAACCGTCCCGTGTCTTGGAACCATTGCCGGCCGCCGATCGCCGGGCCGGCCAGCGGCAGTGCGGGCAGACCGCTCGCGATGTGCGCGAAGTCGCGGCCGTAGGCTCTGAGGCCATAGCTCGGCGGGCGGCCGGGGACACGCCGGCCGTTTGCGGTCTGGTACCAGCCGAAGCTCCCGTACAGCTCGGGCTCGTTGCCGAGCTCGAGCGCGGCGATGTGGCCGGCGCCGACGCCATGGACCAGGACGCGGGCCTCGATCGCGGCGAGCTTTCGGCTGTCGGCCTCGAAGTCGATGTCGAAGATCATCCGGGCGTTGGTCGCGCGCGCGAGCGCGTTGGCGGACCGCAGCCACGCGGGCGTGATCGAGAACCTGATGCCGGGGGGCTTTCGGAGCCGGCGGGTCGGCACCCACGTTCGGTCGGCGCTGTCTCCGCCGACGCGGATGACTGGGGACTGGCCGGGCGCGAGGTTTCGGATCAGTTGAATGAGGACGGGGTTGGGGTGGCGCGGGTCGCTACCGGTGTAGCCGCGAAGCGCTGGGTACTCGATCGAGAGCCCGACGAACCCGGGCGGCAGCGGCCTGCCGTACGCCCTTTGTGTGACGACCACGGTCGTCGGGTCGGGGGCTGCGTGCGGGGAAGGCAGTGCTCGGTGAGACGTCGCGCCCGTGCCCAGCACCAGCGCGACCGCGGCCGCGGCGAGCGCCAGCAGCGTCAGTGACCGTTGTGTCCGGCGGGCGGCGGGGCGTCGCACGGCGCGCAGGGTACGGCGGGGTGGTTACCCCGCGGCTAAAGGGATGCTGTGAACGCTCTAACCCTTCCCGGGTCAGTGAGCGCTTTCCCGGGTCAGTGAGCGCCGGCGGTGACCAACGCGGCGCTGTATGCCGGCAGCGTGACCGTGTACACGCCGTTGCGCGGCGTCAGCGTCGGTGTGGTCGCGGCGCCGCTGAAAAGGCCGGTGGTGGTCGGGGCCGGGAAGCTTTGGCCGCCGAGGGTGATGCCGCTCTGGGCGGTGACGTTCGGGGCCTGTAGCCGCTCGAGCGTCGCTGCCGCGTTGGCTCCGGCCGCGGGCGCGGCGGGCGCCCGGAAACTGATCGTGTGCCTGGCCGAGCCATCGTTGATCAACACGACCCTGACGGTGCCGTCACTCGCCTTGGTTGCCCAGACGCGCAGCGCGGCGGGGGCCTGGCCGGAGACCTTCAGGATCCGCGAGCCCGGAGGCGCCGCCTGCGCGAACATCAGCAGCCCGTAATAGACCGGGCGCACGTACCCGATCCAGCCGCTCGAATCGTGGCGGAAGAAGAACAGCTCGTTGACCCCGCCAGGGTACGTGTGGATGTTCACGCCGTCGACGCCGACGCGGGCCATCTCGTACAGGGCGTCGACCGCCCACAGCGCCGATGTGTAGGTATCGCTGAGGCCGGGCTGGCCGCCGCACGAGATCGAGTTCATCTCGTCGATCCGCAGCGGAATGTGGTGGGCGTGCGCCGTCGCCGCGTACGGGATGACCGCATTCGCGAGGCCCGTGGTCGACGTCGTCGACAACAGCTGGCCGACGGTGAGGTGGGTCGACGCGGTGCAATGCTTGAGCGGGTAGCGATGCAGCGTCGCGACAGCGGTTCGCGGCTGGCTGCGCAGGAATGCGCTCAGGTTCGGGCTCCAGTCAGGCGAGCCGATGCTGGGCGCGGCCAGCGCGACAGGGGGCAGCGATCTGGCGATCGACGCGAAGTCGCTTGCGAACGCCGAGTAGTTCCAGCTTTTCGGCCGCCCGAGGACGAGCTTGCCGTTCGGGAGCTTGTACCAGGCAAACGCGTCGTACAGCTCGGGCTCGTTGCCAAGCTCGAGCGCTTGGATGTTCGCGCGCCCGAACCCATTCAGCAGCGCCTGCGCTTCGCCGGACGCCTCGCGGGCGCTGTCGGCCTCGAGGTTGATGCCGATGATCAGCCGGGCGTTCAGAGCCTCGGTGAGTGCTCGGCTGACGTTGAGCCAGTGCGGGGTGATCGTGAACCTGATCCCACGCGGCACCGAGACGCCCTTGACCGGCCACCAGCTCCAGTCCGTGCTGTCGCCGCCGATCCGGAGCACCGGCCGCTGACCGGGCGTCAGATTTTTGATCAACTGAATCACGACCGGGTTGGGGGCGGCCGGGTCGTCGCCGGCGTATTGGCCAAAGCCCGGGACCTCGATCGAGAGGCCGAGAAAGCCGGACGGGATCGCCCGGCCGGGGGCGCCGGCGCCGATCGTGAGCGTGCCGGGTTTGGCGGCTGTGCTCGCGCGCGCGGCGGTTGCGGTCTTCGCGGCGGTCGCAGTCGCGGCGGCGGTGGTCGCGGTCCTCGCGGCGGTTGCGGTCCTGGCGGCGGTCGCAGTCGCGGCGGCGGTGGTCGCGGCGGTGGCGCTGGTCGCGGCGGTGGCGGTGGTCGCGGCGGTCGCGGTGCTCGTGAGGGCGAAGGCGAGGGCCAGTCCGGCGGCCCGGGCGGCGGTCTTCATGCGCCGGGAGAGTAGCTACGCCACGAAAGCACCGCTTCCGGCGCGGGGGTCACCTGATCCCGGTGCTGGTCGAGAAACGGACAATATGCGTCCGTTCCTCGACCACCTCGGTGAAACAGCGCGTTGGCGATACACAGCGCGACCAGGCTTGCACCCGCCGGGCAGAGCCCAACCAAGACTCGGCCAGGCGCCGGCTAGACCTGGATGCCGCCGCCGTCGATCACCAGCGCCTGGCCGTTGATCGCGGCCGACGCCGGCGAGGCGAGGAACACGATTGCGTCGGCGACCTCGTCGGGCTCGAGCAGCCGCCCGAGCGGGGATTGCCTGGCCAGCGCCGCCTCGCTCTCGGCTTCGGTCCGTCCGGTCGCCTCGACGATCCGGCCGATCGCGCGCTTGGTCAGGTCGGTGTTGACGAACGTCGGGCAGACGGCGTTGACACGCACGCCGGTGCCGGCGAGCTCGCTCGCGACCGCCCTGGTGAGCCCGACCGCCCCGTGCTTGGAGGCGGTGTATGCGCTCGTGTACGGGACGCCGATCCGCCCGGCCGTCGAGGCAACGGTGACGATCGACCCGTGGCCGCGCTCCCGCATTCCGGGGACGACCGCGCGCATGCACAGGAACGGCCCGGTCACGTTGACGTCGAAGTGCTCGACCCATGACTTCAGCGTCGTCTTCGCGATCGGGGCGCTGACCGCGATGCCGGCGTTGTTGACGAGCACGTCGACGTCGCCGATCGCTTCGAACGTGCTGGCGACCGCGTCCTCGTCGGTGACATCGCAGACGCGGGTGCGGGCGTTGTCTCGGAGCTCGCTCTGGAGGGTTTGCAGAGCGCTCTGGTCGCGGCCGAGCGCGACCACGTCGTCGCCGAGCGCGGCGAACTTGTGCACGACGGCGCGGCCGATGCCCTTGGCGCCGCCGGTGACGACCACGGTCCGGCTCGTTGCGCTCATCCGGCGATCACCGGCATCAGCTGCTCCATCTGGGCCAGGCGCTCTGGGTAGCGGCCGACGAGGAACTGCAGGGCCACGTGCTCCACGCCCTTGTCCTCGAACCGTTGCAGGGCTTCGGCGACCTGCTCCGGGGTGCCGCGCAGGCGGTCTGGCTCCTGCTGCACCGGCTCGTCGGTGATCTCTACCGACAGGCACGTGTTCAGCTTGATCTCGTCGGGATCGCGGCCGGCGTCTGCCGCCGCTTTGCGTACTTGATCAAATCGCTTGCCCAGCTCGTCGGGCGTCACCCTCGCGAAGTATGGGAACCAGGCGTCTCCGTACCGGCCGGCGCGGCGCTGGGCGCCCTTGCTCTCCCCGCCGCACCAGATCGGGATCGGCGTGTCGTACGCCTTCGGGTAGAACGCGATGTCGTCGTAGCTGTAGTGCTCGCCGTTGTGGGTGCAGTGGGCTTCGGAGAACAAGTTGTGTGCGACCTCGAGCTGCTCGTCGGCCACGGCCGCGCGCTGCCTGAACACGTCTGCGCGGCCGAGCGCGTCGAACTCCTCTTGCATCCAACCGATCCCGACGCCGAGGATGAAGCGGCCCTCAGACAGCCAGTCGATCGTCGCCGCGACCTTCGCCCAGTGGACCGGGTCGCGGTAGGTGGTCACGAGCACGCTGACGCCGAGCTTGATTGTCTCGGTGGCGCCGGCGAGGAAGGCGAGCGCCGTCATCGACTCGAGGAACGGCTTCTCGGGCGGCACGATGAACGAGCCCGACCAGCTGTACGCGTAGTCGGTGTCGATCTTCCACGGGATGATGATCCGGTCCGCCGCCCACACGGTCGTGAAGCCCAGGCGCTCGGCTGTCTGTGCGGCGTGGGTCAGGCCGTCGCGGGTGCAGGCGGCGCCGGAGACCGGGAGGAACACGCCGTAGTCCATCAGGCGACCTTGAACATCCGCCGCGCGATGATCTCGCGCTGAATCTCGGACGCGCCCTCGTAGATGCGAGTCGCGCGGACGTCGCGGTACAGTGCTCCAGTGGGTGCCCTTGCTCGAGTGCCCGGGCGCCATGAATCTGGATCGCGGTGTCGATCGCCTGCTGGGCCGTCTCGGTGGCCAGGAGCTTCGCCATCGCCGCGAGCGCCGGGTCGTGGACGCCTTGGTCGTGCGCGTTGGCGGCCTGATGCACGAGCAATCGGGCGGCGTGCGTCTGCGCGGTGACGTCGGCCAGGCGGTGGGCGACGGCCTGGTGGTCTTTGAGCGGTTTGCCGAACGTCTGGCGTTGGCTTGCGTACGCAGTCGCCAGGTCGATCGCGGTGAGCGCCATCCCGATTGCGAACGCGCCGACGCTGGGTCGAAACAAGTCGAGCGTTCGCATCGCGACCTTGAAGCCCTCGCCGGGGTTGCCGAGCACGTTGTGGTCGGGGACGTGGACGCCATCGAACTGCAGCGAGCCGATCGCGTGGGGCGCGAGCAACTGCTTGGGCTCGCCGCTGAGGTTCTCGGCGGTCGCCGGGGACTGCGAACGCGGTCAGGCCTCTGGTCCCGGGCTCTCCGGTCCTCGCGAACACGGTGTAGATGTCGGCGTCGGGCGCGTTTGAGATCCACAGCTTCTCGCCGGTCAGGCGGTAGCCGCCCTCGGCCGGGTACCGGGTCGCGGTCATGGAGATCGCCGACACGTCGGATCCGGCGTCGGGCTCGGTCAAGGCGAACGCGGCGACGGCGGTGCCGTTGGCCACCGCCGGGATCCATTCGTCGGCCAGCGCTTGCGTTCCCGCCTGGAGGATCGGGTATGCGCCCGAGCCCCTGGAGCGCAAACGCGGTCTCGGCCTCGGTGCAGTGGCGGGCGAGGGCTTCGCGGATCAGGCACAGCTCGATCGCGCTGACTCCGCGGGCGGTGGCGGCGCTGGCGGGGACTTCGCCGCCGGCGGCTGCGCCGGCGCTGCGTCGGGCGAACAGGCGACCGAGGAGGCCCTCGGTGCCGAGGGCTTGCACCAGCGGGCGGTTGACTCGGCCGGGGGTGCCGGCGTCCGCGATCGGCTTCAGCTGCTGCTTCGCGAGGGTCTGCGTGTCCTCGTAGAGCTGCAGTTGATCAAATGTCAAATGTAGGTCGAGGGCGTTCTGTGTCACTCGCCGATCACCGCGATCCCCATCAGCTCGACCTTCGCCTCCGGCACCGCGAGCCCGGTCACGCCGAACAGCCCCATCGCCGGGTAGCGGCGGCCGAAGTGCTTTCGCCAGACCGGGCCGAGCTCGGCCGCTGACTCTCGATACTCGGCGACGTCTGTCACGAACACCTGCAGGGAGACGAGGTCGTCGGGGTTGCCGCCCGCGGCGGTGAGCGCTGTCGACCAGGTTGGCGGCGGCGCCGTCGAATTGCTCGGCCAGTGTCTCGCCTGCGCCGATCTGACCGGCGAGGTAGATCGTGTTGCCGGCCCGGACCGCGTGCGAGAAACCGCGCGGCGGCGGCAGGTCGGGGGAATTGACGATCTCGTTCATCGGCCACGCCAGGCCGGCTTGCGGCGCTCGCTCCACGCCTCGTAGAACTCGGTGAAGTCATCGCTGTGCATCATCAGCGCCTGCGTGATCGCCTCGAGCTCGATCGCGGCGCCGAGCGGCATGTCGAGCTCGCGGGTGAGCATCGACTTGGTCGTGGCGTATGCGAACGCCGGGCCGGTGGCGAGCCTGGTGGCCAGGCCGTCGGCCGCGTCGCTGAGCGCTTCGTCTTCGGTCAGCTCGGTCGCGAGGCCGATGTCGTAGGCGCGCTGCGCGTCGAGCTTGTCGCCGAGCATCAGCAGCTCGGTCGCGCGGCCGAGCCCGACGATCCGCGGCAGCAGGTACGCCGAGCCCATGTCGGCGCCTGACAGCCCCACGCGCGTGAACAGGAACGCGAACGACGCCGATCGCGCCATCAGGCGGAAGTCGGCCGCGAGTGCGATCACCGACCCGGCGCCCGCGGCGACGCCGTTGATCGCGGCGATCACCGGGACCGGGCACTCGCGCAGGGCCTTGACGACAGTTCCGGTCATGCGCGTGAACTCGAGCAGCTCGGCCGTGTCGAGCTTCATCAGCTCGCCGATGATCTCCTCGACGTCGCCGCCCGAGCAGAAGCCACGGCCTTCGCCGGTGATCACGAGCACCTTGACGTCCTTGCGCGCCGGCAGCTCGGCGAGCAGGTCGCGCAGGTCGGCGTAGGCCTCGAACGTCAGCGCGTTGAGCTTGTCGGGACGGTTGAACGTGACGGTCGCGATGCCGTCCCGGATGTCGAAGGCGAAGTTCTTCCAGTCCGGCGTCAGGGGCGCTGAATCGCGGTACGGACTCACGTCTGCGCGACGATACCCGACATTGTTCCGGAGTTCTATGTCAAGTATTATCGCCGCCGAGGAGAAGTTGGCAGGCGACAGCCCGTACTGGAACCCGAAGACCGAGACGCTCGCCCGCGAGCAGCTCGATGCGCTTCAGCTGGCGAAGTTGCGTTACCAGTGCGAGTGGGCTGCTGCACGCAGCCCCTGGTACCGGCGGCGGTTTGCCGATACGGGGTTCTCAGTTGATCAGCTCCGGTCGCTGGATGATCTGCGCCGGATCCCCGTGTTGCGGCGAGAGGAGTGGATGGCTTCGCAGGAGGCGGTCCCGCCGTACGGCGAGATCCCGACGATCGGCGGCGACGGCGCGATCCGTGTGCACACGACGTCGGGCACGACCGGTCGTGGGCCGTTGCGCGCGCTCGACTCACGCAAGGACTGGGCGTGGATCGCCGAGATGTGGGCGTACGCAATCTGGGGTTGCGGCGCCCGCCCCGCCGACACCGCATACATCGCGTTCGGGTACGGGTCGTTCATCGGCTTCTGGGGCCTGCACTACGCGATGGAGAAGATCGGGGTGTTGAACGTGCCCGGCGGCGCGCAGACGACCGAGTCGCGGGTGCGGCAGATCATCGATTTCGGCGCGACGGTCGTGGCGTCGACGCCGACCTACGCGCTGCGGCTCGCGCAGGAGGCCGACGTTCAGGGCCTCGATCTGCGCGGATCGAAGGTCTCGCGGCTGATCCTGTCCGGTGAGCCGGCCGGCTCGATTCCCCAGACCAAGGCGCTGATCGAGCAGCAATGGGGAGCGAAGGCGTACGACACGGCCGGGATGACGGAGATCGGAACCATCATGGTGTTCGAGTGCTCGCACCAGCCCGGCGGCACCCACATCATCGAAGACAACATGATCGAGGAGGTGCTCGATCCGGCCACGCTCGAGCCCGTGGCCTATGGGGAGCGCGGAGAGCGGGTCGTGACCTCGTTTGGGAGAGGCGCGATCCCGCTCCTGCGGTACCGCACCGGCGACCTCGTGTGTCGCGTGCCTGCCTCGACCTGCTCGTGCGGGCGGGGCTTTGACATCTACGAGGGCGGGATCCTGGGGCGCGTCGACGATATGAAGACGGTCCGCGGCACGAACGTGTACGCGCGCGCCGTGGAAGCGATCGTGCGCGAGTTCCCCGAGGTCGACGAGTTCCAGGTGAAGATCACGCGCGAGGGCATCCGCGACGAGATCACGCTGCGGGTCGAGATGAAACCCGACTGGCCGGCGTCCGAGTGGGGCTCGCTGTCAGAGACGCTGCACAAGCGGCTGGCCGCCGCGCATGAGGGGCTCAACTTCCAGGTCGAGCAGGCCGGCGCCGGCGAGCTGCCGCGGTTCGAGCTGAAGGCGAAGCGGACCATCGACCTGCGCGACGCGCCGATCGGGGCGGGGGTCGCGCCGTGACGGTTGACCTGCTGGGTGGTCCGCTGACTCCGTCCGAGGAGCGGCTGCTGGCGGTGTATGAGGAGATGAAGGCGCTGTGCGCCTTGTCTTCGGAGGAGCTGCCGCCGGTCGCGGCTGCGAACGTGCGGGCCGCGCTGGCGCTGATGCACAACGTGGTGAGCGGGCTTGCGCTCAAGTATGAGCACCTGAGCGACCTCGGGGTGTGACGCCGTGAAGATCGCGGTGGTCGGTGGAGGGCCGGGCGGCCTCTACTTCTCGATCCTGATGCGCAAGGTGATGCCCGATTGCTCGGTGACCGTGTTCGAGCGCAACCGGGCGACCGACGCGTTCGGCTTCGGCGTCGTGTTCTCCGATGAGACGCTGACCGTGTTTGAGCACGCCGATCCCGAGAGCTACTGGGCGATCGCGTCGCAGTTCGCGCGGTGGACCGACATCGACATCCACCACCGAGGCTCCGTCACCCGGTCTGGCGGGCACGGGTTCGCGGCGCTGGGCCGGCGCGAGCTGCTTGAACGTTCTGCAGGAACGAGCGCTGGCGCTGGGGGTCGAGATCAGATTCTCGTGCGAGGCGCCTGCGGTATCGGAGCTCGAGTGGGCGGATGTGATTGTCGGTGCGGACGGGGCGTCGAGTTCGGTGCGGCGTGCTCGTGAAGACGTGTTTGAGCCGTCGTTGGATCCGAGGCACTGCAAATACATGTGGTTCGGAACAGACCTGGTGTTCGACGCGTTCAAGTTCTTCATCCGCGAGACGCCGCACGGGGTGTTCCAGGCGCACGCGTATCCGTACAACGACCGGATGAGCACGTTCATCGTCGAGACGCACTCGGATGTGTGGGCGCGGGCGGGGCTCGATCGGGGCGGTGCCGCTTCGGATTTGGTGCCGGGCGAGAGTGACCTTGTTGGAGTGTCGTTCTGTGGAGACCTGTTCGGGGACGATTTGGCGGGGCACACGCTGGTGGCGAACAACTCGAAGTGGATCAACTTCGTGACCGTTCGCAACCGGCGGTGGTGTGCAGGCAACGTTGTGTTGCTGGGCGACGCGGCTCATACCGCGCACTTCTCGATCGGGTCGGGGACGAAGCTGGCGATGGAGGACGCGGTCGCATTGGCGTGGGCGTTTCGCTCGTGTGGCGACGACGTGTCGCGGGCGTTCTCGGCGTACGAGGCAGACCGGCGCCCTATCGTCGAGAGCACACAACGGGCAGCGCAGGCCTCCCTGGAGTGGTTCGAGGGGATCGGGCGGTATGTGGAACAGGGGCGGACGCAATTTGCGTTCAACCTGCTTACGCGGAGCAGGCGGGTGACATACGACAACTTGCGGCTGCGCGACCCGTCGTTCGTGCGGGAGGTACATCCTTCGGCGTCGCCGCCAATGTTCACGCCGCTTCGGCTGCGGGGGCTGGAATTGCCAAACCGGGTCGTGGTCTCGGCGATGGACATGTACTCGGCGGTCGACGGGATGCCCAGCGACTTTCATCTCGTGCATCTCGGGTCGCGGTCGCTCGGCGGCGCCGCGCTGGTGATGACCGAGATGCTGTGCGTGTCTGCGGTTGGGCGGATCACGCCGGGGTGTGCGGGGATGTGGTGTGACGAGCACGTCGCTGCGTGGGAGCGGATCGTGTCGTTCGCGCACTCGTATGGAGCCTGCGCGATCGGCGCGCAACTAGGTCACTCCGGGCGCAAGGGCTCGACGAAGCTGATGTGGGAGGGGATCGACGAGCCGCTGCCGTCCGGCAACTGGGAGGTGATCGGGCCGTCGGCGATTGCGTACTCGCCGCGCAATCAAGTGCCGCGGGAGATGACGCGAGCCGACATGGATGCGGTTCTTGCCGAGTTTGTGTGGGCTACGGAGGGCGCCGTGGCCGCTGGGTTTGATCTGTTGGAGTTGCACTGCGCCCACGGGTATCTGCTGTCGTCGTTCCTGTCGCCGCTGGCGAACGCTCGCGTCGATGCTTACGGGGGGTCGTTGGAGGCTCGGGCGCGATTTCCGCTGGAGGTGTTCGACGCGTGTCGCGCTGTGTGGCCTTCCGATCGGCCGATGAGTGTGCGGATCTCGGCGACCGACTGGGTTGAGGGCGGGTTTGACGTCGATGAGGCCGTCGCGTTCGCTTCGATGCTGCGCGATCACGGCTGCGACATCGTCGACGTCTCCTCGGGCCAGGTCTCGCCGCTCGAGCGCCCGGCGTTCGGCCGCAGCTACCAGACGCCGTTCGCGGATCGGATCCGCAACGAGGTCGGGATCCCGACGATTGCGGTCGGGGCGATCTCGTCATACGACGACGTCAACACGATCGTGCTCGCCGGCCGCGCCGACTTGTGCGCGCTCGCGCGCCCGCATCTGTATGACCCGCACTGGACGCTTCACGCGGCTGCCGAGCAGGATTACGACGGGGTCGCGTGGGTCCCGCAGTACCAGGCCGGCTCACGCAAGCCGCCGTCCGGGCGCGACGCGATCCGTAGCGAGCCGGCGCGGACGTTTGAGCCGCTGCCGGGTTACGCGCTCGAGTCGGGGACGTGACCGAGACGCTCGCGCCGGGGCCGGCGGCGGTCGCGAGCGATTCGCTCCAGCCGCAGGACCTCGTGATCACGCTGCTGGGCACGTACGTGCGGCCGTACGGGAACATGGTCTGGTCGGGTGGGCTGGTGGCGCTGCTCGGCGAGCTGGGGTTCTCGCACGGGGCGGCGCGGGTGGCGCTGACGCGGTTGGTGCGCCGCGAGCTGATCGCCCGGGTTCGCTCGGGACGGTTGGTGCACTACCGGGTGACGCCGCGGTGCGATCGGTTGCTTGCCGAGGGCGATGGGCGGATCTTCTCGCTGGGAGAGCCGCGTCCGGTTGCTGACTCGTGGACCGTCGTCTGGCACCAGATCCCCGAGGACCGGCGGCTCGAGCGAAGCCGGCTGGCGCGCAGGCTGCGGTTCCTCGGATTCGGCTCGGTGCAGGACAGCGTCTGGGTCTCGCCGCATGACCACTCGGCCGAGGTCGAGCGGTTGCTGGGCGAGCTGGACGTGGCTGCGTTTGCGATGGTCTTCCTGGCCCGCGTCGGGTCAGGGGCGGGGTTGGCGGTGCTCGTCGACCGGGCCTGGGACCTGACCGGCCTGGTCGAGCGCTACGACGCGTTCGTCGCCGAGTTCAAGCCGTACCGGTCTGTTCGTGCGCGCGCGCGGCTCGACGATGCTGTGGCGTTTCAGGTGCGGACGCGGCTCGTGCACCTGTTCCGCGGCTTCCCGTTCGCCGATCCTGAGCTACCCGAGGAGCTGGCGCCGCTGTCGCGCCCGCGCGGTCTTGCCGTGGGGCTGTTCCACGAGCTGTACGAGGGGCTGGCGGCGCCGTCGCAGCGGCATTTCGACGCCGTGACGGCCGGGTTCGAGCCCTCTTGACAGCGGGGGTGTGACCGCGGGCGTTTGACGCCGGCGGGTGAGCGGGCGTGAGCGGGGGTGTGACCCCGGGCGTTTGACGCCGGCGTGTGAGCGGGCGTGAGCGGGGGTGTGACCCCGGGAAACAAGAGACGCGGCCCAGGCGTAGGCCGCGTCTCCCGCGCCGCGGAGGTTACCCCTTGGGGACGAACGCGAAAACTCTGCTCGGGCTGCCGGTGCCGCCGACCAGCTTCAGCGGCGAGACGACGATCAGCGCGCCGGTGATCGGCAGGCGATCGAGGTTCGCAAGCTGCGTGAGGCCGAGCTTGCCGGCCCCCAGCAGGAAGTTGTGCACCGGGAACGGCGGGTCGAATCCGCCCGCGGAGCCCGCGTCGATCCCGACGGTCTCGGTTCCGAAGCCGGAGATGGACCTGTGGTCTGCCAGCCACCGCGACGCCTTGACATCGGGGCCCGGAGTTACGGGGCCGTTCTCGCCGACGTTCAGGAACGCGGCTTCATCCTGGGCGCGTGACTGCCACCCCGTTCGGAGCAGGACCCACGAGTTGTCGGGGATCTGGCCGTTCTCCTGCTCCCATGCCTCGAGGTCCTCGACGGTGAGCAGGTAGCCGTTGTCGGCCTCGGTCTCCTTGGTCTTGTCGATCACGCACGCGGGGCCCGTTAGTTGGGTGGGTGGTACCGACGCGACGTCGTTGCCGTCCTTCCCGGTGACCCAGTGGATCGGGGCGTCGAGGTGCGTGCCGACGTGCTCGCCGATCGTCAGCGTGTACCACGCCCAGGCCGGGCCGCGGTCGTCGTAGCGGCTGATCTCCTCGCGGCTGAGGCCGGGCGTGTTGGCGAACGGCGGCGGCAGCTTGATCACCGGCGTCGTCTCGCTCAGCGGCTGCGTGAGGTCGACGACTTCGACCGAGCCGCCCGCAAGCGCGTCGAGGAGGGAGGCGACTTGGCTGGTCTCGATGCTGGACATTGGGGCTGGCTCCTTTGGCCGCGGTGGTTGCGGTGCGGAGGGGTCTAACCGGCGCGGAAGGCTTCCTCGAGCCACTCGGCGACGATCGTGGGGTTGACCTTCGCGTCGAGGACGAGCGGGCGGCCGCGGAGGTCCTCGAGCCAATCGGTGACGACGTTCAGGTCGTCGGGGTTGCGGACCGTCTGGGCGTTCGCGCCGGCGGCCCGAGCGATCGCCGCGAGGTCGGCGTCCGGAAAGCGCACGAGTGAGACGTCGTGACCCATCGGCTCGAAATGGTGCACCTCGGCGCCGTACGCGGCGTCGTCGTAGATCACGACGAGTAGGTTGCCTAGGTGCAGCCGGGCGGCCGTCTCGATCTCGGCAAGTGCCATGAACGCCCCGCCGTCGCCGATCGCCGCGACGGTCGGGCGGTTCGGGTTCGCGATCGCGGCGCCGATCGCGTTGCCCAGGCCGAGGCCGACCGCCTGAAAGCCGTTCGGGAACACCCAGGCGCGCGGGTCGGGGACATCGAGGTACATGCTCGGATAGCCGAGGAAGTGGCCACTGTCGACGGCGACCGCGCGGTCTGGCGGAAGTAACTCGTTCAGGCGGATCGTCAGCGTGCGCGGGTCGATCCAGTCGTCGGTCGACGCGTCGTCGTAGGGCTCGTCGCGCCAGCGGCGGGCGCCGATCTGCTGCTTCGAGCTCCTCGGTGCGAAAGCCGGTGTTCGTGTGGCCCCGTGCGTTGTGGAGCTCGTTCGTGAGTGCTTCGGCGGTGGCGGTCGCGTCGCCGAGGATCGCGATGTGGGCCGGGCGGTTGCGCCCGATCGCCTTGGCCTCGACGTCGATCTGGATCACGGTGGCGTCGGGGTTGATCAGCGCGCCGTGCTTGGTCGTCCAGTGGTTGATCGACGCGCCGAAGACGAGGACCACGTCGGCGGTCGGGAGGATTTCGGCCGCGAACGGCGCGGCGAATCCGCCCGAGATGCCCAGCGCGTAGGGGAGGCCGGCGAACAGGCCGTTGGCCGGGGCCGACGTGGCGAGCACCGCGCCGATGCTGTCGGCAAGACGCTCGATCGCGTCTGCGGCGTTGGCCAGCACGGCGCCTCGCCCCGCGATGATCGCGGGGCGCTGTGCTCGTTGGATCGCGTCCGCGGCCTGGTGGATGGCTGCGTCCGCCGGCTCTGTGCGTGGGAGCGGCGGTAGCGGGGGCTGCTGCGGCGCGGTCGCGGTGGCCGGCTGCGGCTGGATGTCGATCGGCAGCATCAGCACGACCGGTCGCCGTTCGATCAGCGCGCGCTGATACGCCCGCTGCGCGTCGTCCGCGGCGGTCCTCGGGCTGTGCACCCGGTCGGCGATCGCCCCAACCGACTCGACCAGGTCGTGCTGGTCGATGCGGAAGTTCGACGTCAGCGCGGCGGCCGGCGTCTCGCCCGCGAGCACAAGCAAAGGGGTGCGGCTCTTCGCCGCCTCGGTCAGACCGGTGAGCGTGTTGGTGAGGCCCGGTCCCTGGTGGACGCTGCAGATGCCGATGCCGTCGGTCACGCGCGCGTAGCCGTCGGCCATGCAGACCGCGCCGTTCTCGTGCCGGGCGTGGTGAAAGCGGGCGCCCTCGCTGCACAGCGCGTTGGTGACGATCAGGTTGCCGCTGCCGATCACGCCGAACGCGTCGGCGACTCCCAGCTTGGCGATTGTCGTGCCGACGACGTCGGCTACGGAGGGCTGGTTGCTGCCCCCGGGACTCATCGGTTGGCGGCGGTCGCGACCGCGCTACAGAGACACCCCTCCGGACTTGTCACGGCGGGGTCATGCTACATGCGTCCGGGCTGGGCAGTCTAGTGTCCTCTGCGGCTGCTGTTGTCGGCGGTTTTCGAGGTCGTCGCCGCGTCGGCGAGGAACAGGACGGTCTCGCGGATTCGTTTCGCGCTGACGCCGAGCTCGCGGCGCTGGTGGCGGTAGAGGTCGGCGGCCAGCGGCGCGAGCAGCGCGTCGGCAAGAAGTTCCGATTCGTGTTTGGCGGTTGGTCCGGCCGCTCGTGTCGCTCGCAGCAGGGATGAGAGGTGCAGGCGCCACGCGCCGTACGAGCCGATCCGGTAGCGGGCGCCGGGCGTGTGGTTCTCGGAGACGAGCAGCAGCTCGTACGAGGACTCAACGAGCTTCGCGAGCGCATCGAGGAAGGCCCTGATTCGTTGCCTCGGCGGCGCGCCGGGGCCGAGCGGGGGCGGGCCGGACAGGAACCGGTCCTGGAGCTCGCGCTCGCGCTCGTCGAGGATCGCCGCGACCAGGCCGCCCTTGTCGCCGAAGCCGCGATAGACGGTGCCGACGCCGACACCGGCCTGTGTCGCTATGTCGTCGACGGTTGTGGACTCGACGCCATGGGTCGCGAACAGGTCGGCTGCCGCGGCGAGGACCTTCGCGCGGTTGCGGGTCTTGTCGCGCCGCTCGGGGCGGGGCTGGGTGGGGAGCTCGTTCGGGTGGGGCCCGGAGGCGAGCTCGTTGGGGCGGGGCCGGGAGGGCGGTTCTTCTGGCGTGTGAGTCGTTGTCATCAGGCTTGCCCCGCGAGTCTACTTGACAAAGCGGAGGGTGTTCCGCTTATAATACGGAACCAGTTCCGTTTTCTACTTGGAGGTCATTGTCGATGTCTGGTCTGATTGAACGAGAAGAGCTTGCTGCCGCGATCGACGCCGGGAGCGTCACGGTCGTCGAGGCACTCGGCCAGTCCTACTTCGAGCAAGGGCACCTGCCCGGCGCGGTGAACATCCCGCACACCGAGGTCGCCCAGCTGGCGCCGTCGCTGCTGCCCGACAAGGACGCGGCGATCGTCGTGTACTGCTCGAACACCCAGTGCCAGAACTCGGCGATCGCTCAGGGCGAGCTGCGTCGGATGGGGTACACGAACGTCCGCAAGTACGCCGAGGGCAAGCAAGATTGGGAGGCGGCCGGGCTCCCGCTCGAGTCGGGCGTGGCTGTCTAGCTTCCGGTTTGTTGCGTGGATTGGGCCGGCGGGGCGACTCGCCGGCCCTTCGTTTGCGGACTCCGTAATGTGTGCGGCGTGGCGGGTTCTTCCGAATGGAGCGGGTCGTCGGCGGCCGAGTCTCGGGCGGCCGTCTCGTCCAGGATGGACGGCGATCTGGCGATCAGCGCCCGAGGGATCGCCAAGTCATTCGGCGACGTGCTCGCGCTCGGCGGCGTCGACCTCGATGTGCCCCGCGGGACTGTGCTCGGCCTGCTCGGTCCCAACGGCGCCGGCAAGACAACGTTCGTTCGCGTGCTGGCGACGCTGCTGATCCCGGACTCGGGGACTGCTCAGGTCGTCGGCCTCGATGTGATCGAGCAGGCGGCTGAGCTGCGCGAGCGGATCGGCCTGGCGGGCCAGTACGCGGCGATCGACGAGAACTTGACGGGGCTCGAGAACCTGACGATGGTCGGCCGGCTGTACGGGGCCGACCGGCGGGCGGCGAAGGCCCGCGGCCGCGAACTGCTCGAGCGCTTCGACCTAGTGGATGCTGCGAACCGGCCCGCGAAGACGTATTCGGGCGGGATGCGCCGACGGCTGGATCTGGCCGCGGCGCTGGTCGCGAAGCCGCCGGTGCTGTTCCTCGACGAGCCGACAACCGGGTTGGATCCCCGAAGCCGCCTGAGCCTGTGGGAGACGATCGAGGGTTTGGTCGCCGAGGGCACCACGGTGCTGCTGACGACCCAGTATCTGGACGAGGCCGACCGCCTCGCCGACAGGATCGCCGTGATCGACCATGGGCTGGTGATCGCGCAGGGGACGTCGGATGAGTTGAAGGACCGGGTGGGGGGCGAGCGGCTCGAGGTGACGTTGGACGATGCGGTGGATGTCGAAGCGGCGGTGCGCACGTTGCGGCCGATGACCGACGAGGAGCCTGTCGCCGAAGAGAACGTGGTGAAGCTGCACGTGCGGGTGCGCAAAGGGAGCATCGTCGAGGCCGTGCGCCGGCTGAGCGAGGCGGGGGTCGGGGTTGATGACATCGCCCTGCGCCGGCCGACGCTCGACGACGTGTTCTTGGCGCTGACGGGCCACGCCGCCGAGGAGGAGTTGGCGCTCGCCGAGGACGGGGCTGCCGGGGAGCGCAAGAAGCGGCGGGCGGGCAGGCAGGCGGTCAAATGAGGCGGCTGCGGCGGGGAGCGCAAGAAGCGGCGGGCGGGCAGGCAGGCGGTCAAATGAGGCGGCGGTGGCGGGAGCGCGAGAAGCGGTGAGGCCGGCGGTCAAATGAGGCGGCTGGTCACCGACACGCTGATCATCGCCGAGCGGAATTTGATCAGGCTGCCCCGAGCGCCGGATCTTCTGCTCGCGTTCACGGTGCAGCCGATCATGTTCGTGCTGCTGTTCCGCTACGTCTTCGGTGGCGCGATCCAGACGCCCGACGACATCCCGTACGTCGACTTCCTGATCCCCGGGATCCTCGTCCAGAACATCGCCTTCGGCGGCTTCGTGACCGCGCTGGGCCTGAACGAAGACGTCCACAAGGGCCTGATCGACCGGTTCCGCTCGCTGCCGATGGCCCGTCCGGCCGTGCTGGCGGGCCGGACGTTGTCCGATGTGGTCACCAACATGCTGTCGATCATCGTCTTGACAGTGACGGGGCTGATCATCGGCTTCTCGTTCAGCGCGCCCGTAGCGGACATCTTGCTCGGCGTGGTGCTGCTGCTGGTGTTCGGTTATGCCTTCTCCTGGGTGTTCGCGTTCCTCGGGTTGTCGGTGTCCAGCCCCGAGGCGGCGAACTCCATCGGCTTCATCGCCGTCTTCCCGCTGACGTTCATCAGCAGCGCGTTCGTACCTGTGAGCTCGATGCCGCCGGTGCTGCAGGACTTCGCCAAGGTCAACCCCTTCACGATCACCGTCGACGCGATGAGGCACCTGTGGATCGGGACGCCGGCGGGCAACAGCGTCTGGGAAGCGTTCCTGTGGGCGTTCGTGATCTTTGCGGTGTTCGCGCCGCTGGCGGTCCGGCGCTACCGCCTCGCGGCGGGGCGCTGAGCGGGTCACGTTCGGCGTTGCCGCGGCCGGGCGCTACCGCCGCGCGGCGGGGCGCTGAGCGGGTCTCGTTCGGCGTTGCCGCGGCCGGGCGCTACCGCCGCGCGGCGCGCGCTCAGTCCGCGTAGGCCGCGTCGGTGCGCGGTGGGGCGGGAGAGCACCCCACCGCGCACAGTGGCGCCGGAGTGGCCGCGCGCGCGAGCTCCCGCAGCTCGCCTGTGGCGTCGAGCATCTGCACTTGCTTGACGCACGGCGCGGCTCATCATGCGGCGTCCGGCGGAAAGTACGACCCGTCCCGCTCCGCGGCCGCCCGTTCCGGCCAGTCGAACCCCTCCGGGAGAGGATCGATGTCTACGACGAGCACCACCTTCGACTCATGCCAGCGGAGCCGGATGCAGGTGTGCCCGTACTCGATCTCGTCCGGCTCCGGCAGCCCTTCTGTCTCAATCAGCTCCCGGACCTTGACCTCGGCCCTGATCTTCTGTTCCAGCGTCGCCATGCCGGACAGCATGCGGGATTGCGTGTAACGGATCTAGACGCATTCGTGCCAATTCTGCGTCGCGTTCGCAACAAATCTGCGGAGCCCAGCCCGGCGGTGCGCATTCGCAGCGCGCCCCGCGGCGACATTGGCGCGGGGGTCGCCGGCGCCGCGCTGGTGTGTCGACGCCTCGCGACCGACCGATCTGCCCACGGGGTGTGCCCGTGTGCGACGAATCTGTTCCGACCCAGCACCGAATGTGTGAAAACGAGACTGTTTCCGCTGAACTCGGCGCGTCAGCGCGCAGAATCGGCCGCATGACCAATGACCCTCGTGACCGACCGACTGATGCGCTCGATCTGGCTCCGCCCTCTCCGTTGGAGCCGTGGGTGGGCAACGAATACGACCGCCCTATTCCCGAACCGAATGCCGACGGGCGTTGCGAGTGGTGTCAGAAGTGGGCCCCGAGATGTCCGGACGGCAACCCGCAGCGACTCCGGCGCGCACTCGGCTTCCGGGAGCGGAACGTCCGCGAGCTCGAGCTCCGGATCCCGCTGGGCGGTAACGACCACGGGGCGTGCCAGGTCGTCGTAGAAGAGCGCCCCGACGAGGTCTACGTGCGAGTCCTCGTCTGTTGCGACCACGAACCCGCCCCCCGCCGGCGCGCGAAGAGACCGACTGCCCCGTTCGCGTCTGGCTGGAGCGGCCGCTAGGCGATCGGGCGGTGATCGACGTCGACAGCGATCAGGAACTTCCCCTGTTCACGCCCCGGTACCTCAACAACGTGCTGCAACCCGACCACGGGTACCGCCGCGTCTACCGGCGCCGGCGCGACAGATTGGGACGGACCGCCACCGCTTTACGGCGCGTGAGCAGTCCCTACGGCTGAGCGAGCGGCGCTCGGCCTTGAGCACGGGGCCCAGCGCCTGGTAGATGCATCACCCAAGCGAGGACCGCGACTCCGCTCGCACACCGGGCCAACCCCGGACGCGGACCAAGCGTACGACCGGCCGATACACCTACCCCTCCGGCCCTTTCAGGCTCGCGCCAAGTTCGGCTATCATGATCTTTCCGCCGCGGGGTGGAGCAGTCTGGTAGCTCGTCGGGCTCATAACCCGAAGGTCGCGGGTTCGAATCCCGCCCCCGCTACTAAGAAAGCCCCGGAAATCCGGGGCTTTTTCTTTGGCCTGATGGCGGGCGATCTCGGACCGGGTACCAAACGGGTACCAAGATCTGCATTAGGATTGCAGCCCGTGAGCTCGGTTTCGAACCCGTCTGGCCGCTCTCGCGGGACGCGGATTGCGGCCGCGAGCGAGGTCGATGCGCGTTCGCCTGGCGAGGCCTGCGCCGCGGGCCGGCGAGGCCTCCGATCGCGTCCCGGGCTCGGCCGTCTGGGTTCGTCTTCAAGCTCGAGAAGGCCCGGGGCCCCTCGTGGTGGGCCAAGTACCGCCTTCCGGACGGCACGCAGGTCAAGCGCAAGATCGGGCCGGCGTGGACCGGCCGCGGGCGACCGCCGGCCGGCTACTTCACGAAGCGCCTCGCCGAGGACTGGCTGCACGACACGCTCGAGGAGGTCCGGCGCGAGTGGGCGGTCCGCCAGGCTGACGGCGGCGGTGCGTCGTCGACCCGGCCTCGGTCCGGATCCGCGGCTGCGGCTCGGTCAGGCGCGACGTTCGCCGACGCCGCCGCGGAGTACCTGCGCTTCTCGGAGCAGGACCGCGGCTGCAAGCCCTCGACGGTCCGCAACTACCGCAACGCGATCAACGTCCACCTCCTGCCGGTGTTCGGCGCGATGGCGCTCGAGGACATCACGGTGCAGGAGATCGAGCGCTGGCGCGCCGGGATGTCGAGCGCCCGCCAGCAGCGCGAGCTCTCGAACAAGACCAAGAACAACCTGCTCGTGCTGATGCACGCGATCTTCAGGCGCGCGGTCAAGCTCTACGGGCTGCCGGCGCAATCCGGTGGCGAGCGTCGATCGCTTCCGCGTCCGGAGCAGCGGCGACATCCAGGTGTTCTCGCCGGAGGAGGTCTGGAGCTCTGGTCCGCGCGGCCGGGTCCGAGGCGGACGCGGCGATCTTCCTGACCGCGGCGTTCACCGGCCTGCGCCGCGGCGAGCTGCTCGGGCTGCGCTGGCGCGACGTCGACTTCACCGGCTCGACGATCAGGGTCCGCGCGAGCTACGCCGCCGGGCATCTGACGACGCCGAAGTCCGGCAAGGTGCGCGCGGTGCCGATGGCGCCCGACGTCGCGAGCGCGCTCGCGCGGCTCGGCGACCGGGAGCGGTTCACCGGCGATGACGACTTCGTGTTCGCCGGCGAGGCCGGGCTGCCGCTCGACGGCGACGCGCTCAGCAGCCGGTATCGCGACGCGCTCGCGCGGGCGGGCCTACGGCCGCTTGCGCTTCCACGACCTGCGGCACACGTTCGGGACCCGGATGATCGCCAAGGCGGACATCCGCCGCGTGCAGGAGTGGATGGGGCACGCCGACATCCAGACGACGATGAAGTACCTGCACTACGCGCCGCGGGAGGAGGATGCGGAGCTCGTGGCGCAGGCGTTTGGAGCCGTCCCGGCCGCCGACGTTCGAGCTCGCCGACGGACGTCTAACCGCCCAAGCGCCCGGTGATGGACCCCACCGCGAGCGTCTCTGCGCCTACGGAAGCGCCCGTGGCGCCGGCATCGTGACCGCGACGGCCACCCGAAGCAGAAGCGGGAACGCCCGGTTGCGCCAGCGGAAGGCGAAAGCGGCATCGAGTCGAAGCGGCGGAACCCGCGGCCCTCTGGGCGCGGGCGGGAAGGCTTCTGACAGCGCCTATATTGAGGGGGCAATGAGCGAGCTCGAGCGACGTGCAGGAGACCTGGCACCCGGCGGGGTGGCGGCTCATCTGCAGCGGTTCGAGGAGGTTCTCCTACACAGCTCGCGGCGACGGGCCTTCCGACCGCGGACGTCCTGGTCGAGGTGGCCGAGCGCGGACGGATGTTAGGGAATGTGGAAAACGCCCTGGCTCGGTTAGCCGGCGAGGACCGTGTGCGCTCTTACTACGTGAGCAAGATGATCGCCGTGGTCGCCGTCGGGCTGTTCGATGCGGCCCTCAACTACCTGTGGGACGAAACGGTCTCCAGCTTCCCGCCACGCGTCGCCGGATACGACCTGGGGTATTTCTTCGACCTCGCGGTTAGCTCGCCGGACCGGCGGAAGCAGCTCTCGACGGTCGAGGATCTTGCTCGCGTGGACGATGTCGACCTGCTGCGTGCATGCCGCGAGATCGGGTTGATCAGCGCCGTAGGGCACGCGCAGCTCGACCACATCCGCTACATGCGCAACTACGCCTCGGCGGCGCATCCGAACCAGGTCGAGCTGACCGGTCTGCAGCTGGCGCAGCGGCTGGAGACGTACATCCGAAGAGGCACTCACCCTGCCACTCGACACGGTCACGGCCGAGACCGGAAAGCTCCTGCGCAACATCAAGGCCAACCGGTTGGTGTCCTCGGACGTCGATGGGATCGTTGCCTTCTTCGACGAACTGCCGGGTGACCGCGCCGACGCGCTCGCGGCTCTGGGCCCTCGGCCTTTATACGGATCCGGCCAGCACGCCGGAGACGAAAGACAACGTTCGGCTACTCTGGCCTGAGCTGTGGCCAAGCGTCGCCGAGGAGACACGGCACGCGTTCGGCACGAAGCACGCTCGCTATGCCGCCAACGCCGAAAAGGCCCAGAGCCTGGCCTCGCGCGAGCTGCTGGACCTGGTCAACGGCCAGGCATACCTGCCTGAGCCGATTCGCGCGGCCAACCTTTCGAACATCCTCGACGCGCTTCTAGCAGCGCATCACGGCCTCAACAACTTCTACAACGAGCCAAGCCCGGCCCGCGCGCTTGAGGCGTTCGTTGGTGAGCGTGGCGACGTCCCCGAGGGCGTGGTCGATCGCTACAGTGCCGTGCTCGTAGAGGTCTTCCTTACCAACGGCCACGGCGTCGCGTTCAGCGCTGACCCGGTTTACCGGCGCCTGCTTGAGCGGCTCGATTCGCGCGGGGCCGGGCTGGCCCTGCGAGCGATCAGAAATCCCGCAATCGCGACCCGAAGCTGCAACACCCGTATTCCTCAAGGAGCAGTGGGGAGAGCTGCTCGAGCTGCTGGCCCCGAAGCTGAACGCGACGGTCAGACCGGGAGCTGCTGGAGGCAATTCAATCCTATGACGGCCCGCTGAATCAGCTCCCCCAAGCTAGGAGGGTTCAGCCTCTGCTCGAGCCCAAGCGCGACCGGCCGGCTCGACACATCTGACGTGCCTCCCACGCGGAATGAGCAGCCGCGCTGTCGTGAGCTCGGGATGATCACCTGCCTCCCGAACAGCGCACTTGCTTGCCCAGTCCGAAGCCATGTAGTTTCCCGTTTTGTGCGCGCCAACTGCCGTTGGGTGTCCGATGCTCCTGGGGAGCGGGTCGCCTCTGAAACGGCACAGCGCCTCCGGGAGGAAGCGGCTCAACGGCGTCCGATGTCGACCGAGACCTCGCTTCGCGCAAAGAAGCTTTCAGTCGTGCATACGTTGGGGCGGTTGCCTCGACCGCCGGATTCGTGGTCCAAAGCCCAAACGTCGACCTCGACAGCATTGATGGGTCAATCCATGCGCGGGGTGGTACAGGCAGCACTGTTCACCGCTCGTCGAGTTCCAGCTCAAGTGCACCGCCAGCCCCAAGATCGACGACCTGTACGTTCGCCTTCGCCTCAGCCGGGAAGAACTACGATGAGCTTCGCGACGACACATACCTAGTGCCGCGAATCCTCGTGGTCGTGGTCGTACCGAAGGACCCACAGGAATGGCTCAATCAGGATGAGCGCCAAATGTTGGTTCGCAACTGTGGCTATTGGCTGGCACTCCGGGGTGGCCAACGCGCGAGTGGGGACAGCGTTACGGTGCGGGTGCTTTGTAGCGGCCTGGAACAGTGGCTTCGCTCACGTCGATGCTCGAGCGCATCGGTGGAGGGGGGTTGCCGTGATCCGCAGAGCATGGTGGCCAGCCGCTGTCAGCCTCCCTCCCGAGGACGTTGAACAATATCTACGCGCCCGAGGCTGGGCCGAACTATCGCGCTCCGCCGGCCGCTCAGCCCGGTTCGAAAAGGGCGCGCATGAAATCCTCGTACCGCTCACCCGCGAGGTCGGCGACTACGCGCTTCGTCTAGCAGACGTAGTCGAGGTACTCGAGGAGACGGAGGAGAAGACTCCCACCGAGATAGTCGCTGAAATCAGCCAGCCGGGGGCGGATGTGTTGGATTTCCGTCTACGGGCGCCGGACATAGGACCTGGCACGATTGCTCTCCCAGCTGGTTTGGATGCGCTCTCAGCAGCGGCAGAGGCCCTGGCCGCGGCCCTCGCCACTGCTCTTGAGCCTCGGCAAACACATCGGTGGGCGCCGCGCCTCGAGATCGAGGACTATCTCAGTCAAGTGCTTATTGGCCCTGCTGAGCCAGGCAGCTATGCGGTGCGTTTCTTGTGCCCACCGCTTGGCTTGAGCGGTCCGAGCCGCAAGGCCAGCGCAACCTTGGGCGCCGCATGACGGCGACACTCGCCCGCGCACTCGACGTTCTCTCCCAGAGAACCAGAGTCATTGACTCGCGTCGCGACGAAGCGCTCGTCGCAGCTGGAGTAAGTGCTGAGCTCTGCTTTGCCGTCGCTGAGCTTGTGGGCCAGGAGCGTGAGCAGGAGTTAGAGGTGGTGTTCACCTGGGCGAATGTTCCGACCGATCGATGCCGCCTTGCCGTCTCGTGTTCGCTTTTCGCCGAAGGCCTCCACCCATAGTTCTCCCGCCTCGGCGAATCGTTGGGCGGGACGCAGGGCTTCCGGCTGTTGCGAGGTGCTCCCGGATATCAAGAAGAATGGGAGTCGGTCGCAGCGATGGAGCCCCCAGCGAGCTGGGACCGCCCCGCGC
>CAWEKN010000010.1:0-229694 GCA_963809685.1 uncultured Solirubrobacterales bacterium
GGTGCCGAGGGGGGAGGTCACCATCCTCGAGCGCTCGCTCGATCGCCTGCACGAGCTGGACCAGTACTTCGGGTGCGAGCCCGGATCCTGACGTCCGACTCGATCATCCTCGAACACGAACTCCGGCGTAAGCGGACGTCGTCATCGGCGCCGTGCTGGTCCGGGGCCGCCGCGCGCCTCGTCACACGCGACATGCTCGGTCTGATGAAGGCCGAGTTCGGTCATCGTCGACGTCGCCATCGACCAGGGGGTGCTTCGCAACCTCGCACCCCACGACGCACGCCGAGCCCGTGTTCGAGGTCGACGGAATTCTCCACTACTGCGTGGCGAACATGCCGGGCGCGGTTCCGGTAACAGCAACGCGGGCGCTACGAACGCGACGCTGCCCTACGTTCGCCGGCTCGCCACCGTAGGCGTCGACGCCGCGCTTATGATGAGGACCCCGGCTTTGCACGGGGGCTGAACGTCAGGCACGGGGAGATCACCTACGCGCCCGTCGCCGAAGCGTTCGCGCAGGGGCCGCCGGTGGCCGCCTGGTGATCGCCCTTGCGGGAGGAGGTTCGATGTCCACGGTCGCACACGGCTCGTTGACCCCGCTGCGCTTCTTGGAGCGCTCGGCCGAGGTTTATCCGGACAAGGTGGCGATCGTCCACGGCGACCGGCGCACCTCGTATCGCGATTTCGCCTTCGAAGCCACCCGTCTTGCCCACGCCCTTCAGGCGTCGGGGATCGAGCCGGGCGACCGTGTGGCATACCTGTGTCGGAACATCCCCGAGCTCCTGATCGCGCATTTCGCCGTTCCACTCGCGGGAGCGGTCCTGGTCGCGATCAACACGCGGCTGGCACCTGAAGAGGTGCGATACATCTGCGACCACTCGGGAGCCAAGCTGCTCGTGGTCGACTCGGAGTTGCGCTCGATCATCGATCCGCTGGAGGACCGTTTCGAGACGATCGAAGAGATCGTCACGGTGATCGATCCTATGGTCGAGCGTGACATTTCCGAAGCTTCCGATGGCTCTCGGTATTCAGACCTACTCGAGCGAGGCTCCGACGCGCCGCTGCAATGGACGGTCGAGGACGAGCTGGCGACGATCACGATCAACTACACGTCTGGACTACGGAAAACCCAAGGGGGTCATGCTACACGCACCGAGGCGCTTATTTGAACAGCCTTGGCGAGGTGCTTCACTCCGAGCACACCCCCGACTCCGTGGTACCTGTGGACACTTCCCATGTTCCATTGCAACGGGTGGTGCACGGCCTGGGCGGTAACGGCGATCGGCGGGCGCCATGTGTGCCTTCGCGCCGTGGAGGCCAAGCACATCTGGCAACTCCTGGACCAGGAGAAGGTCACCCACCTCAACGGTGCGCCTCCCGTGCTGACCGCGCTGGTCGGCGCGGAGGACGCTCACGAGCTGGAGCCGTCATTGGTCATCACCACGGCCGGCGCCCCGCCGAACCCGAAGACCATCGCGCAATGCGAGGACATCAACGCGCGCGTCGTGCATGTGTACGGACTGACCGAGACCTATGGCCCGTATTCGGTCTGTCAGTGGCAAGCGGGTTGGAAGGATCTCAAGGTTCAGGAGCGCGCGACGCTCCTGTCCCGACAAGGTGTCGGGATGATTCAGGCCGAGCGGCTTCGGGTGGTGGACGACGAGATGAATGACGTGCCGGCCGACGGCGAGACGATGGGCGAGATCGTGATGCGCGGAAACAACGTCATGAAGGGTTACTTCGAGGATGACGAGGCGACCGACGAGGCGTTCAAGGGAGGCTGGTTTCACTCGGGCGACCTCGGAGTCATGCACAGCGACGGCTATGTGCGGCTGATGGATCGCGCCAAGGACGTGGTTGTATCCGGTGGGGAGAACATCGCCACGGTCGAGGTCGAGCAGGCCCTGGTCTCCCACGATGCGGTTTCCGACGCAGCGGTGATCGGGGTGCCCGACGAGAAGTGGGGTGAGCGGCCGAGGGCCTTCGTGGTGCTCGCGCCCGGGCAACAGGCCAGCCAGAAGGAGATCATCGACTACGTCCGTTCGAGGATTGCCCACTACAAGGCGCCGGACGAGGTTCTCTTCGTGGACGAGTTGCCGAAGAACTCGGCTGGCAAAGTCCAGAAGTTCCGGCTCCGCGAGCGCGAGGACGCCAAGCAGGCGCGGGCAGCCCAGGCGCTCGCCGGCTGACACCGAGGCGAACGCGGCATTCGCATCAGCAGCGTAGGCGAATGCCGCGCGGGTCGTCTTACGAACTAGATTGGGGCTGCTTAGGAAGCAGGCGGTGGCCGTCGACGACGGCGGTGGCGACGTCGACGAGCTTGCGGTTGGCGGTGCGCGAATGCTCGCGCAGCATCTCGAAGGCGCGCGCGTCGTTGATGGAGTGGCGTTCCATCAGGATGCCCTTGGCACGCTCGATCAGGGCACGACGCCCGAACGCGCCTTCGAGGTCCTGGTACTCGGCGAAGCGCCGCAGCACGATGTCGATCGAGCTCTGCCAATCCTCGACGTCGTCATCACTGATGTGGGCGAACACCCCGCGCTTAGACGCCTCCCTGACGAACGCAGGATCACGCGCGTGGATCAGCACGATCACAGGACAAGCGGACTCCTGCACGATCTTCTCGATCAGGCCGAGCGCGTGGTCGGAGCTTTCCCCGAGCCCGACCAGCGCGACGTCGGGTCGCTCGCGAGCGGTCACGGCTCCGACGTCTGCGACCTCGATCTCGCGCGCGATCACCTCGTGCCCCAGGGCGGCGACGATCGGCGCGACCAGCGCGAGGCGATCTTTGCGCTCATTGGCGATCAGCACCCGGAGATGCTCGGTGTCCCGGTAGCTCATGACAGCTCCAGCCGGTTGCATTCTACCCCTGCAACAGCGACTTCCAGACCACGGCCCACCGCCTTGCGACCGGGTGTTCCGGGGATGGTCGGGGAGCAGTCTTCGTTCATCACCAGCGTTACCTGCGGAGTGAACGGCGGGATGGATATCTGAGCGGCCAATCTTGCGCGGCCTAGGAAGCTTGCTTGCCGGCTTGCTGGATTCTTGCTAAATCGCCGTTTGCCGACGATCGCGCGCCAATCGCACGCGACGGGACGGTCTTCCTCCACCACGGGAGTACGGGCGCCGGCGCGTTGGTGCTGCTCGCGTCTCGCGCCCCGCCGCGACCACCGTGTGCCCCACGCGGCCCCGGCTGTGCGGCGGTGGATCGGCCTCTGCGACGACTATCGCCGCGCTCCTGTTTCTCGCGTCCATGGCCTCGCGGTCGGAGGCGCATGAGCCGCTCGCCCGGCCTTGCGAGCGGCTCCGTTCCTTTCGGCGCTTACCGAGCGTGGTTCTGGGGGCTCACGATCGCGGCGACTAGAGGGCGTGTCTCCTGAACCTCGGCGAGCGCGCCCACGTGTCCTTCCTCCGGGTTGGCCTCAGGCTCGTACTTCGCCCTCGGCGAACGTGCCGACGTGCTCTTCCTCGGGGTGCTCGGTGGGGTTTGACTCGCCCTCGGCGAACGTGCCGACGTGCTCTTCCTCGGGGTGCTCGGTGGGGTTTGACTCGCCCTCGGCGAACGTGCCGACGTGCTCTTCCTCGGGGTGGTCGGCGGGGTGTGACTCACCCTCGGCGAACGTGCTGTGATGCACCGCTGGCTTGGTCGGGGCGGATGTCGGGTTGGGGTTTGAGTTGTTGGGCATGCGGACCTCTCTTGGTAGTTGTGCGGCGGTCATGAGGCCACCAGCTTTCCGTTTGTGGATCCCGTCGACAGATCAGGAGTGCGGGCCAGGAACTCGCCGAGCTCGCTGAGCGTGCTCATCAACGGCGCGGGGAACAGAACGGTCGAGTGCTGGTCGACCGTGACCTCGGCCCCCCACTCCTCGTTCTGCACATCAAGGATCTCGCGAATATTCTGATTGATCGCTTTAGTCTCGGACAGCGTCTCATCCAGCGTGTGACGTCCCACCACCGCGCGAAGCGTGGTCTGCGCGATCTGATTGATCGCCGACTGCACGTTCTCGATCGCGACGACCGAGCGGACCGGATCGTCCACCCGGTAGTAGGCCACCGCGGACACGTCGATGCTCACGTTGTCCTTGGTGATGATCCCGTGAGACTGGATCGGCATCGTGACGATCCGCAACGACACGCGATGAACCCTGTCGACGAACGGGAAAATTGACATCAATCCCGGTCCGCGCGCCTGGCCCCTGACCTTCCGAAGCTCGCGCAACACGACCCGCTCGTACGGCTTGATGATGCGCGCCGACATCGCGCTGAGGACGGACGCCGCGACGACAAGCACCACAACGATCACATAGAGAACGATCATCGCCTGCCCGTTCATGGGGCAACAGACCGCAGCCGAGCGGTATCGGCCGGTTCCAACAGTTGGCGCATACAGCTCCTGTCGCGTTCGGTACGGCGCTGACTACTTAGGTCAGGCCGCGGACGCCAGCCGAGTGTTGGAGCCGGAACAGCTGCCCGCCGATGAGTTAGGGCGAAGCCGAGCCCCATTGTACGCCACTTGCGGAGGCTGTCGTCAGAGTCCTGTGACGCCGGCCGGTGCGACGCGATTCGGGCCGCGCGAAAGGCCGCCAACCGGGGGTCCGCGCCGAACTAGTGGACGTAGAGCGGACGCGCTCGCCTATTCGAACGAACGTCCGCGCAAATGAAAAACCCCTGTAAATTCCACCGAAGCCCCGAAGCCCTCTGACGGACTCGAACCGTTGACCCTTCCTTACCATGGAAGGTTGGACGCGCAACGAGCGTCCACTCGGCGTAACCAACGGGCACGAAATACCTGCACGTTCGAGGGAACTTGAGTGTACGGGCGTGATGCCCGGCGACGGGACGATGTGAACCTGGCGGACCCGCGAGTGGATCTCGCGCTGCCTCGTTCGGGAGTAAACCCGCGGTCGTTTGCGGCTGCGGCGGATCGGCTCGCCCAGGCCGCAGACCGGTCCGCAAGTCCGTAGCGCACTTATTTATTTTGCGGTCTGCGCACATAAGCGCCCGCGATCGGAGTACAGTTGAATACGAGCTGGCCCTGCGGCCAGGACACTCACCCCAAGTCCGAACGCCACCACCGGCGCTACTTGCGCCACGCGGTACGGAGCATGGGTTACTGGTTTTGACTGCGGGGCTGGTGCTGGATGTCTTAGGCGTTATCCCGCCGACCCGGTGGACGCGTCTCAATGTGATTGACCGCGCGGGGGTTCTAGCCCTCTTATTAGCGCGAGCGAGTCCGCGTTGTCCACCAAGGAGTTCAAGATGTCGATTGTCGAGTCAACCACTTACGTCGCGCCGGGCGAACCCGGCAGCTTGGTAGAGCTCAAGGAGCGCTACGAGAACTTCATCGGGGGACATTGGATCGCCCCGACCACCGGGGAGTACAGGGAGAATGTGACTCCGTCGACGGGCGAGCCGTTCTGCGAGGTCGCGCATTCCGGTGCGGACGACATCGAGTTGGCGCTCGACGCGGCGCATGCGGCTAAGGATGAGTGGGGCGAACGCTCCCCGGGCGAGCGTGCGGCCGTTCTGAATGACATTGCGGATGCGATCGATGACAACGCCGAGATGCTTGCCGTAGCGGAGAGCTATGAGAACGGCAAGCCGGTGCGCGAGACGCTCGCGGCCGACATCCCGCTCGCGGCCGATCATTTCCGCTATTTCGCTGCGGCCGTACGTGCCGAGGAGGGCCGGATCTCCGAGATCGACGACCAGACCTACGCCTACCACTTTCAGGAGCCACTGGGCGTCGTAGGTCAGATCATTCCGTTCAACTTCCCGTTGCTGATGGCGGCGTGGAAGATCGCTCCCGCGCTGGCGGCCGGCAACTGCACGGTTCTCAAGCCTGCGAGTCCAACTCCGTGGTCGATCCTCAAGCTCGCTGAGGTGATCGGCGGGATCGTCCCGCCGGGGGTGCTGAACGTCGTGAACGGTTCGGGCGCGGAGATTGGTAAGGCGCTGGCCTCGAACAAGCGGATCGCGAAGGTCTCGTTTACCGGCGAGACGGTAACGGGACGGCTGATCATGAGCTACGCCGCTCAGAATCTGATCCCGTCGACGACCGAGCTCGGCGGCAAGTCGCCGAACATCTTCTTCGAGGATGTGATGGCGGCCGACGACGCATTCCTGGACAAGGCGATCGAGGGTCTCGTGCTGTACGCGTTCAACAAGGGCGAGGTGTGCACGTGCCCGTCGCGGGCGCTGATCCAGGAATCGATTTACGACAAGTTCATGGAGCGCTGCCTGCAGCGGATCGCTGCGATCAAGCAGGGCGACCCGCTCGATCGCGAGACAATGATCGGCCCGCAGGTCTCGGCCGCGCAGCTCGAGAAGATCGAGAGCTACGTCAAGATCGGTCTCGATGAGGGCGCCGAGTTGCTGATCGGCGGACATCGCCCTGAGCTGAACGGCAGCTTGGACGGTGGTTACTACTTCGAGCCGACGGTGCTGAAGGGGCACAACAAGATGCGGGTGTTCCAGGAGGAGATCTTCGGCCCGGTGCTCGCCGTGACGACGTTCAAGGACGAGGCCGAGGCTCTGGAGATCGCCAACGACACGTTGTACGGCCTCGGCGCCGGCGTGTGGACCCGTGACGGAAGTCGCGCGTTCCGGATGGGCCGCGCGATCAAAGCCGGACGCGTGTGGACCAACTGTTACCACCACTACCCCGCGCACGCCGCGTTCGGCGGCTACAAGAGTTCCGGGGTGGGGCGTGAGAACCACCGGATGATGCTCGAGCACTACTCGCAGACGAAATGCCTGCTGGTGAGCTACGACCAAAACGCGATGGGGTTGTTTTAGAGATGGAGGCTGCGGCTCGCGACGGTGCGCCGGCTGTTGGCGCTACTCCGGCGGCGCTCGAGGTGATTCGTCGCCTCGAGGCTGCCCACGGGCCGCTCGCCTTCTTTCAGTCGGGGGGCTGCTGCGACGGCAGTTCCGCGATCTGCCTCAAGGACGGTGAGCTGCCGGTTGCGGTCCATGACGTGCGACTCGGAGAGATCGGCGGCGCGCCGTTCTACATCGACGCCGAGCAATACGAGCGGTGGGCCAAACCCCGGTTTCTGATCGACGTCGCGCCCGGCGCCGCCGAGGGCTTCTCGCTCGAGGGCCTTGAGGGTGTGCATTTCATTTCTCGCTCACCTTGATGATGCACGCGCAGAACCCCAGGGCCGCCCAACCCAACCTAGACCGACCGTAGACAGGCCGGCCACTACCTAGAAGAAGGACACACCATGGCCACCACAACACTTCCGGAACCCCGCACGACAGAGGCTGCACCCACCAGCTACCGTGCCGCGGTCGTCCACGACTTCGCCAGCCCGCTGACCGTCGAGACGGTCCCGATGCCAGCGCTCGGTCACGGGCAGTTGCGCGTGAAGGTCGAGGCGTGCGGCCTGTGTCATACCGACATCCACGCCGCGAACGGCGACTGGCCGATCAAGCCCTCGCCGCCGTTCATACCGGGCCACGAGGGCGTTGGCATCGTCACGGAGCTCGCGCCTGGCGAGCACGCTGTCGGTGACCGCACTCACAAGGTCGGGGTCGGTGACCGCGTCGCGATGCCCTGGCTCGGCTACGCGTGCGGCTGCTGCAACTACTGCGTTTCGGGCTGGGAGACGCTGTGCCACGAGCAGGAGATGATGGGCTACACGATCAACGGCGCCTTCGGCGAGTACGCCACCGCCTACGCCCGCTACGTCGTCAAGGTCCCTGAAGGCATCGACCCGTTCGACGCCGCGCCGCTGACTTGCGCCGGCGTGACCACCTACAAGGCGGTCAAGGTCGCGGGAACCCGCTCCTCCGATTTCGTGGCCGTGTTCGGCGTCGGCGGTTTCGGGCACCTCGCGATCCAGTACGCGGCGATCGCGGGAGGGCGAGTCGTCGCGGTCGACGTGATCGACGAGAAGCTCGAGCTCGCACGCGAGCTCGGCGCGGAGTTCACGATCAATGCCAAGAAGGAAGATCCGGTCGAGGCGATCCAGCGGCTCGGCGGCGTCGACCAGGCAATCGCGCTCGCCGTCTCGCCCCGTGCCTTCGAGCAGGCTTATGCGTCGCTCCGTCGCGGCGGAACGCTCGTGTTCGTCGCGCTGCCGGCAGACAACGAGATCACGCTTCCGATCTTCGAGACCGTCCTCAACGGGATCACGATCGTCGGCTCGATCGTCGGCACACGAAAGGATCTACGCGAGGTGTTCGAGCTTCACGCCGCCGGAAAGACACGCGTGATCCGCGAAACCCGACCGCTCGACCAAGTCAACGAGGCCATAGCCGACGTCGAGGCCGGCCGAGTCGCCGCGCGGATCGTGCTCGAGCCATAGACGACGACAGCCACGGAGGGATCCCACAGGCGCCGATCGATCCTCCACACCGGTCGCCATCGAGATCTCTCCGTGGGTACCCACTGGATCCCCCAACCGCTCAGCGCGGCGCGAACCAGTCGCCACGCGGCAGAGTAGAAGCCGAGCCGACCTTCCATCAAGCCCGCGGGTGTCCCCGCGGAGTCGCCAATTTGTTTCCGTAGAACAACCATGGCCGCCGAGATCGTCGAGCCCGACGGGTCGCGTGGCGTAACGGGCAGCCGACCCCTTGGCCCTGATCGCGAATCTCTGGTCCCCTCCCCCATGGGCCCTGAATGCCCGCGGCGCACACATGCAGGTCCCGCGCAGCGCGCGCCCGCTCGTCACCTCTGTGTTTGCAGCACAGCCGTCTTGACGGCTCGTGCTTGCTCGCCGCCAATGAGCGCTCACGCGCCGGTCTGCCGTGGGTCCGTTTCGCAATCTTCACAGCGACGGGCTACTTGCCGGTAAGGTACCCCTTGACGCGTAGGTCCGTGCCGACGCAAGTCGTAACGCTGTGGATGAGTTCGAGGAGGCGACGCGAGCATGGATGAAGATGAGGTCCGCGAGCCGGATCAACCTGAGACCAGGCGCAAGACCGACCAGGAGATCTTCGACGAGCAGATCGCGCGCGCGTCCGGGAAGTTCATCATCCAGCTCGGCGGGCTGGGCATCCTGGCAGCTCTGGTGATATCCGTGATCGCGCTGGTCGTCGCCGCGAACCGGAGCAACACGACGGTCACAGTCTCGGCTGCGCCAACGCAGACCAACGGCGGCCAGGCGACGCAGCTGAAGGGCGACGCACTGGGCGAGCAGGTCTTCGTCTCGGGCACGCCCGGCGGCGCTGAGGCCTGCGGGTCGTGCCACACAATGAACTCCGCGGGCACGAGCGGGACGACCGGGCCTAACCTCGACAAGGAACTGACGTCCGACCCTCCCTCGGCAACGCGCGAGTCGATCGTCGATCCCAACAAGGAGATCGTCCCCGGCTACCGCGCCAACGTGATGCCGCCGAACTACGCGACGGCGCTGACCCCGCAGCAGCTCGCCGCAGTGGTCAACTACGTGTACCACAGCACCAACAGCAAGTACAAGAGCTCTAAGACCACCCCGTAGCATCCGCGCTGCAGCAATCTGGAAATACGAGGGGGCCCGGCGCTGTCGCCAGTCAGGACGCGGCTCCGCTGCTGGTTCGGGCTTACTTGCAGAAGCCTCGACGCTTCCCCAAGACTCCTAGCTGGCGACCGGTTGCTGGGCGAGATCGTTTGAGGTGGCGCGTAGCGGGCGGGCACGAGCGCCGCGCCCGCGATCACGAGGCCGAACGCGAGCAGACGACCGATGATCCCAACCGGGCCGGAGCCGATCGGCTCGCCGAACACGAGGACGCCGCCGAGGATCGCGGAGAGGTTGGCGGCTACCGAGGTGATCGCGATCACCTCGATCGCGAGGCCGATCTGCAGGCTGCGCGCGGACGCATAGAAGGAGACCACGAACGAGATCAGCGCGGTGAGCGTCCATGGGCTGAGCAGGCCGAACACCGGTCCGGTCGCGTGCGTGAGGTACTTGATCGCGACGTCAGAGACCCCGAACAGCACCCCCGCCGCGATGGCAAGCAGGAGCGCCTCGCGACGGTGCTCGATGTCCCGGCGGGTCGAGATCCTCACCAGCCCGACCCCGAGCGCCAGGATCGCGGTCTCGACGGCGATCAGTGCCGCCAAGGAGGAACGTTGCGGGCCCTCGGCGGTCGCGGTCAGACCGATCACCGCGAGTCCTACGGCGGTGATCGTCACGCCCAGCCCATTGACGTCGCCCGAGGTGATACCCGAAGAACCGCTCGCGAGGACGGCGAGGAACACCAGACCGCCGGACAGGACCGCCTGCACGGTCGAGAGCGGGGCGAGCGCGAGCGCTTCGATGTGCAGCCCCCACGCGAACAGCGCAAGGATCCATCCGACCGCGAACCACCGTTGGCGAAACAGATCTGTCGCGCTGCGGAGCGGATGACGCACCCGGATCGGCCGGGCGAGCACCGCACCGCGCGCCTTGAACAAGGCACTCAAGTTGGTGCCCAACGCACACACCAGCGCAAAGCTCAGTCCCAGGATCATCGCGAACGCCCAGCCTGACTATCAGACGCTCGGTTCTCGATCGAGTACCGGCATGCGAGCGCGACGCACGATCATGAGCTGGTCTTCCTCATCGCGCGGAGTCTGGCGGCTGTGCTCGGCGCCGCCGTGCGCTGACGTGCTTGGCGTCGGCCGCTCGCCATCCGCGGACGGTCGAGCGCAGCGCGAGATACCCGGCGATGCCCGGCAGTGTCGGGAGCCAGAATGAGATCGCGCGGTAAGCCAGCACGGCGATGACCGCGCTGCCCGCGGGCACACCGAATGCGACGAACGCCGCGATCATTCCACCCTCGACCCCGCCAACGCCACCCGGCAGTGGAAGCAGGCTCCCAAGCGTGCCAAGGAAGTAGCCCATCACCAGGACAGCCACCGGCACGCCCCTCCCAAAGGCATCGAAGCAGACGCCGAGCACAGCGATATCGAAGCCCCAATAGGCCACCGCCCCCAACAGCCCCAGCCGCCGCTCACGAACCACGTCCCAAGCGGTTCGGACTCCGCTGCCGAGCGTGTCAGGCGCCTTCGCGAGCCACCTCGCCAACCGACCGAAAACCCTCGTCGTGCTCGCGAAACGCGCGAGCCGCTGCTCGATGTCGTCCGGCAACAGCGCCAAGCTGACGACGCTGGCAGCCAGCACTGCCGCCAAGACGGCCGGAAACAGCGTGATGGCGATCGAGCCGCCGCCTTCGAAGACCCCCGCCCACAGCCCCAGCCCGGAGACGATCACCGCCCCGAGGTAGACCGAGTACTGCACCACCAGACTCGCGACGATGCGGCAGGCGATCACGTCGGCGGACATCCCGGCGCGGCCGAGCGCCCAGGCGGTGACAGCCACCGCCCCCGCGCCGCCCGCTGCAACGAGGCGGATCGCCGCGATCCCGGCGAGCGGGATCTCCAGACTCACACGCCAGTCGATCCGTGGCACGCCACGACCGAACACGGCCCGAAACAAAGTCGCGTAGCCGGCTATCGACAACAGCTCCAGCGCGGCGGCCGCCCCCAGCCACAGCGGATCGCCGCGGCGAAGCTGACCCCACGTCTGCTTCAGGCCCGCCAGCTTCGGGATCAGGAAGTACACGCCGACCAGCGCCACCACGATCAAACCTGAGGCGAGCAGCAGCCTCGTCCGAGTGATCGGCACCGTCGGACCGTCCTCTGACACCGTCAGCCGCGAAGCGCCCCCAGCAGACTCAACCTCCCCCGATGTTCGCGTGTCAAGCGGCTCTGTCTCGACAAGCGGCGGCATCCTGGCGACATCACCCCGATCGCCACTCAGCGGAGAGCGGGAATCGCGGCCTCGGTCATCGGCGCCGGGCATTCGAGCGGCCTCCTACTCTGCAATCTACCTGGCCTGAGGCAGTGCTCCGGACGAGTTGCAACCGCACGGCTCGTTCGCCTGACCAACGGCTACCGCAGGCCGCACAGAGATGGCGCGCGTGCGTTCGCCATCGAGAAGCAGCTAGGTGCCGAGGAACGCCAACACCGCAAGGACGCGGCGGTGATCCTCGGCGGCGGGCGGCAGGTTGAGCTTGGCGAAGATGCTCGTGACGTGCTTCTCCACGGCGCGCTCCGAGATCACTAAGCGCATCGGCGATCGCCCGGTTGCTGCGGCCCTCCGCCATCAGCCCGAGCACATTGCGCTCGCGCGAAGTCAGCTCGGTGAGTGGGTCTTTGATCCGGCGGCGGCCAAGCATCTGCGAGACGACCTCTGGGTCGAGCGCGGAGCCGCCCTCCGCCGACTCTTCGCACCGCGTCGGCGAAGTGCTCCAGGTCCGAGACGCGGTCCTTGAGCAGGTAGCCGACCCCCGCGGCATCGTCGCCGAGCAGCTCTACCGCGTACTCCTCCTCGATGTACTCCGAGAGCACCAGCACGCCGGTATCCGGCAGCTCTTCGCGGATCGCGAGCGCCGCCTGGAAGCCCTCGTCGGTGTGCGTCGGAGGCATACGAATGTCGATGATCGCGATGTCGGGCTTGTGCGCTCTGGTCTTGCGCATCAGCGCCTCCGCCGTCGCCGGCCTGCGCGACTACCTCGAACCCGGCCCCCTCGAGCAGCCGCACGACGCCTTCGCGCACCAGCATCGAGTCGTCGGCGACGATCACCCGCACGGAATCCGCGCCCTTAGGGTCGTGCCCTCGCTGGCTGCGCTTGCGAGGTCGAGATGGCCGTCAAGCGCAGCGATCCGATCGTGGAGGCCGCGCAGTCCCGAACCCTGGTCAGGGTCGGCGCCGCCGACGCCATCGTCGGTCACGTCGATCTCGACCTGGGTGTGGCGGCGGACGACGCTCACGGTGACACTCTGTGCCGTGGCATATCGGGCGGCATTGGTCAGCGCCTCCGCGACGACGAAGTACACGGCCGATTCGATCGGCTGTGGCAGACGATCACGCGGCGTCTCGAGCACCTCTACGGGCACCGGGGAGCGCCTGGCGAGCGCGTTGAGGGCGTCCGCGAGGCCGCGGTCGGTGAGTACCGCAGGGTGGATTCCGCGCGCGAGCTCGCGCAGCTCGCCGGTGGCTTCGCTCAACTCCTGAAGCGACGCATCGAGCAGCTCGACCGCCCCCTGCGGGTCGCGCTCGATCTCGTCTCGCAGCAGGCGCAGGTTGATGCCCAGCGCCATCAGCCGTTGCTGGGCACCGTCGTGGAGATCGCGCTCGATGCGGCGCCGCTGCTCATCGCCGGCCTGCACGATCCGCGCGCGCGAAGCACGCAACTCAGCGACTGATGCCCGCAGCTCGGCGTCGAGCCGCTCATTTTCCAGGGTGAGCGCGGCCGCGACGCCGACTGTCTGGACTAGCTCCTGCTCGTCTACGAGACCGGCGTCGTGGACGATCGCAGCCACGCGCCGGCCCTCATGCTCAATCGTTGTGGCGATCTTTCCATCCGGTGCCGGATCGATCCGCATCGGCCGACCGTCGGCGTCGACGTAAGCGCCCTGGCTCGGCACCCAGTAGGCGAGCTCCAGGGTGTCGTCTCCGAGCGCCGCCGCGAGCGCGTTGCGCAAGGCGCCGCGACCGCCGCCGCCACCAACCCGGCCGACGAGCGAGTTGATCGCCTCGGCTGGATTGAATCGGGATCGGAGCAGGCCGAGGAGAAACGCAAACGGAAGGCAGGCGATCGAACCGAACAGGGCCAGAGTCAGCGCGTCGTCGAGCCCGCTCGACAGGTTGGCCTGTTCCACGATCAGCGACGTCATCAAGAGCACGAAGGTGAGGCTGCCGACCGCGAGGACCGGGGTAAACGCCCGTGCTTGACTCGGGGTGCTGCCGCGCCAGTGCCGGTAGAGGACCGCCACGACCGCGCCGAGCAATGCGACCGCGATGTCGACCTGCGCCGTGTTGATCACCGTGGCAGCCTCGGACTGACTGATCAGCAACGGATTGGCGGGGCATCGGGGGCAGCCCGACTTGGCGGGATCTGTAAACACGAACGCGGCCAGCTGAAGCACAGTCGTGTTGAAGTAGGCGATGGCGACGAGGATCCGATCGAGCCGGCTTTCCAACCGCCCAGTAGGAAACGACAGCAGCAGGTGGACGAGCAGGGCATAGATCAGCACCTCGCCGATCGAACTGATCGTGAAGACGACGCTGTTGTTGGAGAACGTCAGCGACTTCAAGAAGCCGCTAAAGCCGACCGCGATCATCAGCAGACCGATGTTGTTCTTCGGGCGCCGTGTCCAGACATACAGCCCGGTGCCGATGAATCCCCAGCCGATCGCCAGCGTCAATACTGCATAGGCGCCTCGATGGTTGTTGTGCCGGCCGTTGATCATGACCACGAGCACGCCGACCCCGACCACCAAGGCAAGGACGGCAACTGCGATCTGGCGACGGCGCAGGCTGGTCATCTGATCAGCAAACTGATCGCCTCCGCGCTGAGCTCGCTCTTCGGGACGAAGCCGAGTGCGCCGGTGGCGTCGATCGCGTCGCCAAGGTCGGCGGAGTCATGGCTCGAGACGAGCACGATCTGCGGGGTAGGGCCGCCCGCGCCCAAGAGCCGCCGCGCGACCTCGAACCCATCGAGGTCGGGGAGCCGCACGTCGAGCAACACGAGATCGGGACATAGCCGCTGAACGGCAGCCAGCGCGGCGGCACCATCTTCGGCCTCCTCGACGACGTCATAGCCGTCGGCCTCGAGCATGCGCCGTGCGCTGGCTCGGAAGCTCGGGTGATCATCGACGATCAAAACGGTCTTTGCCATCGACGTTGACTGTCGCACATGGGCCAGCGCAGATCCATACGGCTGGCCGTACCGGTCAGGTGGCCAACCGAACCCCCGCCGGTCCCCTAGCCGACCCGCCGAGATGCCTGCCACCCCCATGGTTCGGGCACCCGCTGAATGGCACTGTGGCGCCATGTCCGAAAGCCACCGCAATCGAGGTTCGACCATGAACGCCACCACCACTCCCTCCGCTGCCTCGGCGATGAGCACGACCGAGCGTGTGCTTCCCCAGTCTGCTCTCAGCGCTCCTGCCGTCGCGCTGCGCGACGTCCGCAAGGTCCATGGCCAGGGTGATGCGGCGGTCGTCGCACTCGACGGGGTCAGCGTCGGGCTCTCGCGCGGATCGTTCACCGCCATCATGGGGCCGTCGGGATCGGGCAAGAGCACGTTCCTGCACGTGGCGGCAGGGCTGGACCGTCCGACCTCCGGCACCGTGACACTCGGGGACACCGACCTCGCGCGCCTCAGCGAGCGGCGGCTGACGATCCTCCGACGCGAGCGGATCGGGTTCGTCTTTCAGGCCTTCAACCTGATGCCGTCGCTGACGGTCACCCAGAACATCGCCCTGCCGCTGCGCCTCGACGGTCGCCGGCCACGGCGCTCGGAGGTGCGCGACGTCGCCGCCCGGGTCGGCCTGGACAAACGCTTGCGCCACCGTCCGTCGCAGCTCTCCGGCGGCCAGCAGCAGCGCGTCGCGATCGCCCGCGCGCTCGTCACCCAGCCCGAAGTGGTGTTCGCCGATGAGCCGACCGGAGCCCTGGACACCCAGACCGGGCGCGGCGTACTCGCACTCCTGCGCGAGGTCGTGGACGGAGATGGCCACACGGTCGTGATGGTCACCCACGACCCCCAGGCTGCCGCATACGCCGACCGCGTGATCCTCCTCGCCGACGGCCGGATCGCGGGGACGCTCGACGCTCCCAGCGCCGACCAGGTCGCCGAACAACTCGCACATCTCGGGAGCTGAACCATGCTACGTCTCGCCGTCCTCAGTGCCCGCGGCCGGCTCGGTACGTTCGCCGGCGCCCTGGTTGCCCTGTTCGCATCGGCCGTCCTCGTGATGGCCGGCGGCATGATGCTCGAGTCCGCGCTGCGAAGCCAACCACCTGTCGAGCGCTACGCCGGCGCCGCGGCTGTCGTGACCGGCCAGCAGATCGTCGGCCCCGAGCACGACGTCGCGCTCGGCGAACGCGCCCGCGTGAGCTCCACGCTCGCCGCTCGCCTAGCCGCCGTTCCCGGCGTCCGGGCCGCGATCGACGATGTGTCGGCGCCGGCACAGCTCGGCGGCCGGACCACCTTCGCCCACGGGTGGAGCAGCGCCGCGCTGACGCCCTACGTCTTGAGCGCCGGACACCCGCCCGCTGGGCGCAATGAGGTCGTCACCGGATACCCGGCGACGCTCGGCACCCGGCTGCGTCTGTCCTCCACCGAAGCAGCCCGCACCGTCACCGTGGTCGGGGTCGCTCGCCCTCGCCACCTCGTTCGGCGGCAAACCGCGATCTTCCTGACCGACGCCGAGGTCGCGCGGCTGGCCGGTCATCCGGGAACCGTGGATGCCGTTGGCGTCCTCGCGGGCCCCGGCTTCGACGCCTCGCGCTTGCACGCTGCCGCTCGCGGCGCGACGGTGCTCACCGGCGACGCACGCGGCCGGGCCGAGTATCCAGAGCTCCAGCAGGCGCGGACCAAGCTGATCGCCGTCACCGCGTCGTTCGGCGGACTGGCGCTGTTCATCGCGATGTTCGTCGTGGCCGGCACGATGGGCCTGTCGATTCAGCAGCGCGAGCGCGAGATCGCGCTGCTCAGGGCGGTCGCCGCGACCCCCGGTCAGATTCGCCGCATGATCTCCTGGGAGGCGACAATCGTCGCCCTGATCGGCTCAGCGGCCGGCATCTGGCCCGGCGCGATCCTCGGCCGGGCCCTCGCACATGCCCTCGTCCGCCACGGCATCGCCCCGCCAACCTTCTCCGTCAGCGTCGACTGGCTGCCGATCGCGGCCGCCATCGGCGGCGGCGTCACGGCGGCGCTGCTCGCCGTCCTCGCCGCCGGACGACGCGCCGCACGAGTGCCACCCACCCACGCGCTTGCCGAAGCCGCAGTCCAGCCACGGCTGCTGGGCCCCGGCCGGGTGATCGGGGGACTGCTGGCGCTCGCCGGCGCGGTGCCCCTGTTCGCCGTCTCGGCCACCACCCGCGCCCCGGACACGGCCGCAGCGACATCGGAGATGACGGCGCTCTTCCTCGTGGTGGCCGCCGGCTTCCTCGGACCGATCGTCGCCCGCGCGGCCGCCGGCCTACTCGGGCCACCGCTTGCGCGGCTCTCGCCCGTCGGAGGGTTTCTGGCCTCCGCGAACCTGCGCACGGCCGCGAGGCGCTTCTCGTCGGCCAGCACTCCGCTGGTGCTGACCGTCGCGATGAGCTGCACCCTGCTGTTCAGCACCACGACCCAAGACCACGCCGTCACCGCAGCAGAGGCAGGCGGGGCTGTCCGGCGAGCTCGCCGTCACGAGCACCGGACCCGGAATGCCGGCCGCGACGCTGGCGCAGGTCCGCGCCACGCCCGGAGTGCGCTCGGCGGTCGCCCTGACCCCCACCACGCTCGGCCCAAGCCTGGGGATCTCCGATGACACCATCTCCGGCCGTGATCCTCAACGGCGGCCAGGGCGGAGGGTTCGACCCCGGCGTCACCGCCGGGTCGCTGGCGGCGCTGCACGGCGACGCGATCGCGCTCGGGCACCAGCGCGCCGAAGCCGCGCATGCCCACGTCGGCGACCGCGTGGCGGTCATGCTCGGCGACGGGACCCGGACTCATGCCACGGTCGCGGCGATCTACACCCGGGCGCTGGCGTTCGGCGACGCGCTGCTCGCGCCCGAGCTCGCAGCCGGGCACCAGACCACCCCGCTGCTCGGGACGATCCTCGTACACACCGCCAACCCCGCAGCCGTCGCCCACCGTCTGCAGGCACTGGCAGCGCGATATCCGGGACTGCGGGTGAAGCACCGGGCCTCGCTGAACACCGCGACCGACACCGAGCGCGAGACCAACCGCTGGCTCGGTCCGCTGTTCGTCGTCATCATCTTCGCCTTCACCTCGATCGCGGTGATCAACACCCTGACGATGATCGCGCTGCAGCGCGGCCGCGAGCTCGGGCTCCTGCGTCTCGTCGGCGCCACCCGGAGCCAGGTGCGGTCGATGGCACGCTGGGAGGCCGGCCTGATCATCACAATCGGACTGGGACTCGGCCTAGCGATCGCGGCCGCAGCCCTGCTGCCGCTCAGCCACGCCCTGACCGGCAGCCTCCGCCCGTACGTGCCGCTCGACCAACTGGCCGCAATCCTCGGGGTCTCGGCACTGTTGGCGCTACTGGCATTGGCGCTGCCGACGCGACGCGCGCTGCGCGGCCGTCCGATCGAGGCAATCGGGCTCGCGGAGTAGCCGGCTCCGCGACGCGAGGGCGTCAACGATCCCGCATGTGCAGAGACCCGCTTTCACGTCAGGACGGGCATCTCGTCGGCATCAGATTTTGGCCAGAACGCGGCGGCCGCGCGACGGGGCGTGCCCGTAGCGCGGCCGATGTTGCATTTCGCCTCGCCTCAGTGAGCGAAGGCGAGCTCGGGGGAAGCGTCGGGCTCGAGCACCGGAGCGCCGTTCGGCAGCAGCAGCCACGAGGCCAGGGCGCCGATGGCGAAGATGCCGGCCGACCAGGCGAATGCGGAGGTGTAGCCGTGGACCGGTGCCTGCGCGGCCAGATTGGCCGCCGCGGCGTGCGCGCTCGCGTAGCTGTTGGCCGCGCTCGCTGCCAGCGTGCTCAGCAGCGCCGTGCCGATCGCGCCGCCGATCTGCTGGCCGGTGTTGACCATCGCGGAGGCGACGCCCGCGTCACGGCGGTCGACTCCAAGCGTGGCGGTGCTCATCGCGGGGGCCATGATCAGGCCGAGGCCGAGGCCCATGACGAGCAGGCCGGGCAGGACGTGGGTCACGTAGTTCGAGTGGACCGTGACGCCGGTGAAGAGCAGCATCGCGGCGGCGCCGAGCACCATGCCGAGGGTCACCAGGCGGCGGGTGCCAAAGCGCGGCACCAGGCGGGTCTGGCCGATCGCGCCGGTCGGCATGATCACGGCCATCATCGGTAGGAACGCGAGGCCGGTCTTCAACGGCGAGAAGCCCAGGGTCTGCTGCATGTAGTAGGTGAGAAACAGGAAGACGCCGAACATCCCGGCGCCGACGATCGCAACAGCGAGGTACGCGCCACCGCGACTGCGATCGGCGACGACCCCCAGCGGCAGCAGCGGGTGCTCGACGCGTCGCTCGATCGCGACGAACGCGGCGAGCAGCCCGACGCCGGCGGCGAGGGCGACGACCGTCAGGGGCGCGCCCCAGCCGTGCGTCTCCGCGTTGGAGAAGCCGTAGACCAGGCCGAACAGGCCGGCCGAGGCGGTGATCGCGCCGGGGATGTCGATCCGCGGCTTGGCGGACGGCGCCGTCTCGGCACCGAGGAGGCGCAGAGCGGAGATCGCGGCGGGGACGGCGAGGATCACGTTGACATACATGGACCAGCGCCAGTCGAGATACTGGGTCAGAGCGCCGCCGAGGATCAGGCCAACCGCGGCGCCGGAGCCGGCGATCACGCCGAACACACCGAAGGCCTTGTTGCGCTCGGACGGGACGGTGAAGGTCGTGGTCAGCAGGCTGAGCGCCGCCGGGGCCAGCAGCGCCGCGAAGCCGCCCTGCATCGCGCGTGCGATGACGAGGACGCCGAAGCTCTGGGCCAGACCGCCGAGCGCGGAGGCGATGGCGAAACCGGCGAGGCCTACGACGAAGACCCGCTTGCGACCGAAGAGGTCCCCAACCCGCCCGCCGAGCAGCAGCAAGCTGCCGAACGACAGCGCGTATGCGGTCACGATCCACTGGCGGTTGTCGTTGGTAAAGCCCAGAGCCTTTTGGGCTGAGGGAAGTGCGATGTTCACGATGGTCGCGTCCAGCACGACCATCAGCTGCGCGAGCCCGATCAGCGCGAGGATGAACCAGCGGCGCTTGATGTCGGCGTTGGCGGTGGCGGTCATTCGGTGAGGCTCCTGAGGCGTAAGTGGAGGATAGTTCTCAATTTATGTCGGCAACTGTAACACAGAACTTGAGAGAGCTCCTCCGATTGGAGAGATTGTCTCCACTTTGCTATGATGTGCCTCGTGCCGAACCGCTCCTCCCTCCGAACGCCCCCTTCGCCGCGATGCCGAACGCAACCGCCAACGCATCCTCGCCGCCGCCCGCGTGGTGTTCGCAGAGCGAGGGCTGAACGGCTCCCACGACGACATCGCCCGCGAGGCAGGCGTCGGTGTTGGCACCGTCTACCGCCGGTTCCCGGACAAGGAGCAGCTGATCGACGCGCTCTTCGAGGAGCGCATCGAGGAGATGGCGGCAGTGGCCCGCGCCGCCTCCGAGGCCACCGATCCCTGGGAGGGTCTCGCCGGCTTCCTCGTACGCGCGCAGGAGCTCCAGAGCGAGGATCGAGGTCTGAAGGAGATCGTGCTCGGCGGCACGCGTGGCGCCGAGCACGCTGCCGCCGCACGCGCGCTGATCGCGCCGCTCGTAACTCAGATCCTGCAACGCGCGAAGGACGCCGGCGAGGTCCGCGAGGACATCGAACTCACCGACTTCCCGCTGATCCAGCTCGCGATCGGGACGATCGCGGAGACAGCCCGACACGTCGCGCCGGATGTCTGGCGCCGGATGATGACGGTCGTCCTCGACGGGCTTCGCGCGGAATGCGCGCGCAGCGAGCTCGTCTCGCCCGCGCTCGTTCAGGAGCAGGTCGACGCCGTCATGCAGTGCTACGGCGCTTCGCGCCGGCGCCGCTAACGTCATCGGTTACAGGATCGAGCTCCGGCCCGCGCGAGCCGCGTCACGTGCGGTGCCCGATCTGCCGGCTCGAGCCAAGCATCCAAGTCGCGTTTGTTGCGACGCTTCCCAACTCCCCAGGTGAACGGTGGTGCTCTCAGGCGAGGCCGGCTGCGGCCGTCAGCATCGCCCGTCGCATCAGGAAATCGAGGACGGTGTCCACGTAGGCGTCCTCCTCCTCGACGAACATCATGTGGCCACTGTTCTCGAACACGACGAGTTCGGCGTCCGGCGCGCCCTGCGCGATCGCCTCGGCGGCTGCCACCGAGCACGTCCGGTCATAGCGGCCGGCGAGTACGAGCAGCGGGTGGGTGACGCTGCCCAAACGAAACTGGACGTCTATCTCGCCGTAGCCGGCCGTCGCCGCGGCGCGCAGCACATCAGGAGAGAACACCATCTCCTCAAGCAAGGCTCGCATCGCCTCGATCCGCGGATCGAACGGGTCACGAAAGTGGAACGGCAGCTGGTCCGACAGCAGCGAGCGGCAGTCCTCCTGCGTGCGCGCCTCCTGCTCGCGCGCCCACGAGTCCGTCACTTGCTCGCGCAGCTCAACCGGCTCGAACGTCTCGAGGTTCCGCGCAACCGTCTCGAGGAAGCCGACCGACGGCACCCCCGCCGAGATGATGCTCGCTGCGGGCCGACCCGAGAAGTCGACAGCATGCTGCAGCGCGACGAACGCGCCGAACGAGTGCCCGAGCACCGCGTACAGCTCGAGCTCAAGCGCTCGCGCCAGCGCCTCAACGTCCACCGCCATCTGCCCAAGCGTCCATGTCTCCGGCGGCGCCGGCTCGGAGCGTCCCTGCGAGCGCAGGTCGACGAACAGCACGCGGCAGACGTCGGTGAGCCCATCGAGGTGGTGGCCGAACATCGTGTGGTCCAGCCCGGGCCCGCCGTGGAGCACGAACAGCGGCACCGGGCCGTCGCCACGTTCGGTCACGAACAGCCGCGTATCACCGGCCTCGACGAGCCCACTCTCCACGCACCGATCCTAGTGGCTGCTTTGGCTGGTCGGCGAGCACGCCGTCGGGGAGTTGCGCCACAGCTCTGGTGCTTGGGGAGTTGGTTGGAGCCCTGGATCCGGGGTAGCTCATCGGAGACGGCCGCGAGCACCGGCTGTCTTCGCATTGCACAACAGACTGAGAGGAAGAGCGGCATGGCGACACACAACGCAAGCGTGACACTGGATCAGGCTCAGGCCATCATCAAGGCAGCGCGGGCCAAGGCCGACGACATCGAAGTGCCGATGAACATCGCGGTGGTCGACGCGGGGAATAACCTCACCGCGTTCACGCGGATGGATGGCGCGTGGCTCGGGTCGATCGACATTGCGCAGAGCAAGGCGTACACGGCTCGGGCGTTCGACATGCCCACGCGCGATCTCGCCGAGATGGCGCAGCCCGGCGAGCCGCTGTTCGGGATCGAGGGCTCCAATCAAAGCGTGATCATCTTCGCTGGGGGGATACCGCTGACCGACCATGAGACCGTCGTCGGCGCCGTGGGCATCAGTGGCGGAACGCCAGATCAGGATCACGAGGTGTGTGAAGCCGCGGTGGCGGCGTACAGCTGAGCGCGTCCTGGGCCGGATCGCCACACGCGCTTATCGTCCGAGGCAGCGCATGTCCGACCGAGTGAGCCGGGACCTGCTCCGCGAGGAGAGCATGAGGCTAGGTGCTTGCCGGCGGGAGGGGTGGGTTAGCGGAGGGCTGGCGGCCGCGCGGCGCGCGTGTCTGCCGCGCGCTGCGTTGGTTGGTTCGAATCGTGGAGGAGATGAGCCGCGCGACGGTTTCGACGATCTCATCGGCGGTGAGGTGGCGCTGCTTGAATGCCTGCCAGGTTGGCAGGTCGAGCAGCGCTCGAGCGGTTTCACTCTGCTCCCGGTTTGGGCGCAGCGGGGCGAGGGCCTCGTGGACTAGGGCGTCCATCGTGCTTTCAACAGTCTGGTGCCACGGCTCAAGCTGGGGCAGTCGCTCGCGTTCGCTGCGGATGTTGTGGATGAATGGAGCCGCTCGCTCGTAGATGTCGAACACGAGTTGCGTGAGCCGCTGGATACGCGCGCGCGAGGACCGAGCTCCGTCGAACGCGTGAGCGATCTGGTCGGCGGTTGGGAGTGCCATGGTTCGTTCGACGATCTCGCCGCACGCTGGCAGAAGCTCGTCCAGTGAGCGGAAGTGGCGGTAGACGGTGCCGACGCCGACCCCGGCTCGACCCGGTGTACGCAACTGATCGTTGCCGGACAGAATCTGAAAGGTGGAACCGATGGACTTCAAGGGGAGCTGGGCGCTCGTGACGGGCGCCTCGTCGGGGATCGGTGTGGTGTTCGCGCGCGAGCTGGCGCAGCGGGGCGCGAACCTCGTGCTGGTCGCGCGCTCGCAGGACCGGCTCGAGGTGCTGGCGCAAGAGCTGCGGGGTCGCTTCGGGGTGTCGGTCGAGGTGCTTGCCTGCGACCTCTCCGAGCCGGGTGCGGGTGCGGGGATGGCCGCGCGGCTGGCCGAGCGGGGCCGACAGATCGATGTCCTGGTCAACAACGCCGGGTTCGGCTTGTTCGCGCCGCTACACGAGGCCGATCCGGCGCGAATCGCGCAGGAGGTGCAGCTGAACGTGGCCGCGCTGACCGAGCTGACGTGCGCGGTGCTACCGCAGATGTGCGTCCGTGATCGCGGCGCGATCATCAACGTCGCCTCGACCGCCGCGTTCCAGCCGCTCCCGTACATGGCCGTATACGGCGCGACGAAGGCCTACGTTCTGTCGTTCACCGAGGCGCTTTGGGCCGAGACGCGTGGCACGGCAGTACGGGTAACGGCGCTCTGCCCAGGAGCGACCGACACCGCGTTCTTCGACACCGCCTCAGACCACGCATCGATCGGCCGTCGGATGGCGCCCGAGCGCGTCGTGGCCGCTGCGTTCAGCGCGCTCGAGCGGCGCCACTGCTCGGTGATCCCTGGGCTCGCCAACCGGCTGCTGGCGGGCTCCACGCGGCTGTTCCCACGCCAGACGGTGGCGCGGATGTCCGAGCGCACGATGCGCCCCAAGAGCCCCACCATCTCCACGACCGCGCCCCAGCGGCCCTAGGTTTGCTGCGGTTTCCGACCTTCACTGGACCGCCCGGACCGAGACGCAGACGGGCCAAACGTATCTCGTCATGGCCTCCCAGCTGCCGCTGAGCAGGCTCACATCCACGCTGCGCTTCGTCCGTGCGGTCGGCGCGGTGCGCAAGCAGCTCGCCGACGCGGCAGGTCTGATCGGCTACACGCTGCGCGCCAGGCCGCTGGCACGGGACTACTGGACGCTGTCTTCGTTGTGTGGACTCGCGAGTCTGCTCGGCCGGCGACGCCGCTGCGTCAGCCGCTGCGTCGTGCTCTCGCGGCTGAGTGGTGCCGGTGATGGTGCCTTATGCCGTGAGCCTGCGGTCGAATGCGGTCTGGAGGTGCGGATCGCGCCAGGCCGTGTCCACGACAGCTTCGACGCTGACGTGTGAGGTCGGGCCGGCTATGGTCAAGGTTCCGATCTGGTTGGCGTAGTCGGGGCGGTCGACGATTCGCCATCCGAACGGAAGCGGCCGAACACCGGCGGCGCGGGCGAGGCGCCGGGAAAGTCGCTCGGCGAGCGGCGTGTGCCCGAACTTGAGGATGGCTTTCTCGTGGGGGGCGAGCTCCTTGCGAAACGCCGAGCAGACGGCCTGCCACACGGCGCTGTGCGCCCCCGACCCGGCCGGGAACCCGACCTGCGCGAGATAGCAGTGGTGCACGTCTCCAGACAGCAGGACGATTGACTCTGGTGCGTCGCCTTCGCGCCCGCGGGCGATGTCGTCGATCAGCTCGCACGTCCGTCGCATCGATCGTTGAAACGAGGCCCAGTGGTCCATCACTGCGAGCCGTCGAAGCCGTTCGCCGACACCGGACATCGGCCGGCCCCAAGCGCCGTCGGTCAAGGCCTCGTCCCACGCTTCGACGTAGTGCAGGCCTGGGGCGAGCAGGAACGGGACGGAGCTTGCCAGCACGAGATGGCGTGCCGGCCGGCGGGCCTGCGCGGCGATCCACTCCCACTCCTCGTCCTGTACGAGCTCTCGGCGCCCGGGCGTGACGTCGCGCCCTGCGCGTGAGTCGATGACGACGAGCTGCGTCTCGCCGATGCGACGGGCGAAGCTCCAGCGGCTGTGGCCGGTCTGCCGCCCGGCGTCCTCCATCTGCGCCGCCAGCGCGGCGCCCCCGTCCTCGGCGGCCTGAACCTCTCGGTACAGCTCGGAGCGGTCGAGATCCGAGGGCGCAAGGTTCCCCAAGTGCTGAAAGACCCAGTAGGCCATCAGCCCGGCACGGATATGCCGGTGAAACCACGACTTCGCCGTCATCTCGTCCATCCAGCCTTGGGAGATCCGCCACTCGGCGTGGATCTCGTGGTCATCGAAGATCATCGTCGTCGGGACCGTGGACAACAGCCAGCGGATGACCGGCTCGCTCCACGCCTCGTGATAGGCCAGCGCGTACTCGCCGAAGTCGGCGACCTCATCATCAGGCACGTCGTCGGGACGAGAGCGGTGCGCGATCACCGCCTGCAGCGCGGGCGACGGCTCGTCGGCGTAGATCTGGTCGCCGAGCATCAGCAGCATGTCCGGGAGCGCCGCCGCGCCGCCTTCACGCGCGGCTCGCAGCGCGTAGGCCCGCAGCGCGTCGATCCCCTGGCCGTCGGAATGCTCGTGGGCACGCAGGACGTAGGGTGGTTCGTGCGGGAGCGCGACACGGCACGAACCGAAGATCATCCGCGACTCGGCGTCGCCGGTCGGAAGGCGAATCGTGCTGGGCGGGAACGCGGAGTCGGCCGGCGGCCAGACCTGATCGCCGTCGAGCGCGACCTCGTAGGGATGGTCGTTTCCGGGGGCCAGCCCGTCGATTGCGACAAGCGCGAAATGCAGGCCGTCGATGCACCAGGTGCGCGCGCGCCGGCCGAGGATCTCGACGTCGCACGCCGCATCGGTCTGCAGCCAGATCGTCGCGACCTCCGAGTCCACATACCGGACTATGGGTCCGAGGACGAGCGCCGGCACTCGGCGAGACTACATCGCCCGGGGCGCCGCCGCTTCAGATCTTGCGATAGCGCGCGTCGCAGATCGAGTACACGGCGAACGCGACCAATCCGGCGGCGACGATGCCCAGCAGGACCGGTCCGTAGGAGTCGCGAACCAGCCGGGCGAGGACGCCGTCCAGCCCGACGGCCTGGGCGGGGCTGTAGTCCAGCGCCGCCTTGATGAGGAAGTAGCCGACGATGCCGAAGACGACCATCCGCGCGAGGTGGCCGAACACGCCAATGGCGGTGAACGCGCGCTTCCCGCTGGGGCTCATCTGGCCGGTCTTGGAGTCGTCGAGGAACTTCTTGGAGATGCCCTTGTAGCCCTGGTACGCCGCGATGCCGAGAAACGCGACACCGGCCGCGCCGACCAGCCACGTCCCGGCCGGCCAGCCGAGGACGCCGGCCGTCGTTTTGTGCGTGTTGCTCGACTGGCCGTTCGCCGAACCGCTCAGGATCTCGATCGCCAGCACGCACAGTGCGGCGTAGACCACGCCGCTGGCCAAGGCGGCAATCCGGTCGAAGGTGCTGTCGCTCGCCTCCGGGCCGTGGCCGAGTGCGGCGCGCGAGAAGCGCCAGACGGCGTATCCGCCAAGGCCGATCGCCACGGCGACGAGTAGGACGTGGCCGAAGGATTGGCGGGCGATCGTCGCCAGGGCACCCTGTTGGTTGGTGGCTCGGCCGCCGTCGCCGAGTGCGAGTTCCAGCGCGAGCAGGCCGATGATGCCGTAGATGACTCCGCGAGCGACGAAGCCGCCGCGGGCGAAGAACTCGAAGCCGCGCGTGTTGACGACCCTCTCTCCGTGGGCCTGGGCACCGTGGATGGTGGGCGTGCTGACTGACCGCATCGTCATCCGATCCTCTCCGTCTTCCGGGGTACGCAAACCTTGATCGCTCCCGGTTCGACCTTGACCTTGAACGACTTGACCTTCGTGCGGTCGCCTCCGTCGAGCTCGTAGAGGACCTTGCGATCGAGCTTGACCTTTACCGAGCGAGCCTTGGTGACGCGGACAAACGGGGACTTGTGTGGGGTGCCGACGGTGGCGCGCGCGATCGTCCGCGACCACTCCACGATGCCGTCGGCCGTGATGATGCCGAGCTCGAGCACGCCGTCGTCGGGTCGAGCATCCTCGAACGCGTCGAGTCCGCCGAACAGCGCGCCCACGTTACCAAGCAGGATGCAGCTTGCCTTGCCCTTGTACAAGCTGGCGCCGTCGACGTCGATCTTGGCGTGAAACGGCTTCATCCGCAGGTTCTTCGATCCACTGAAGATGTAAGCGGCCCGCCCGATCCGGTCCTTGAGGCTGCCGGCATCGCGGATCATCGCGGCGTCGAAGCCGGCACCCGCCATGACCGCGAACCGCTCCCCGTTGAAGCGGCCGAGGTCGAACTCGTGGCGCGCGCCATGCAGGCCGACGTCGACTGCGCCCTCGACGTCCTTGGGGATGCCAAGGTTCGACGCGAAGAGATTGGCCGTGCCGGCCGGGATGATCGCAAGACTCGTCCCGGAGCCGGCGAGCTCGTCGACGCAGCGCTGCACCATCCCGTCGCCGCCCCAGGCGAAAATGAGATCGGCGCCCTCGTCGAGGACGCGGCGAACGCGGGGCGGCGCCTTGCGGCTCTTGGGCACCTCGTGCCAAAGCGGGTCGCTGATACCCGCCGCGTCGAGAACGCGCCGCAACTCAGGCAGCCCGCCGTCGAGCGTCTTGCCGGAGTGAGCGATCACCGCGACCTTCATGAGCGCGTGGCGGCGACGGCGCCCGAGACGCGGCAGGCGAACACGGCTATGACGAGCACGGAGACACCGATCGTGACGCCGGCGAGCGTGTCGATCGGGTGATGCATTCCCCGATACATCCGCGACCCCGCGACGAAGACCGGTATCAGGATCGCGACCGTCCACGCGACGATGCGCACGGTGCGGTCACGGATGCGCGAGGTCAGCAGGAGCACGAGACCGGCGTACACCGCGATCGATGCGGCCGTGTGTCCGGACGGGTAGCTGGCATTTGCCGGCAGGTCCTCGAGGCGGTGCACGGCCGGTCGCTGGCGATGGATGAGCAGCGTGACGGTCCGGTAGACGGCCGATTCGAGGGCGAGGGCAAAGACCACGAACGCTGCGATCCGCCACCGGCGCATCGCGACGCAGACCAGGGCGACCGTCGCGACGAGCAGGGGCAGGACGAGTCCTCCCGCGAGGGTGGAGCCGACAACGGAGGCGTCGGTACCAGTCGTTGAGCGGTGTCGGACGAACCAGACGACGACGTTCTCGTCGGCCGAGCTCACCCACGCGACATGCAGCAGCACATGGGTGACCAGCCAGCCGATCGCGACCGAGACCGCCGCAAGCATCAGATAACCCGCGGCCAGCACGACGATGAACGCCAGCGCGGCGGGCTTGCCGTCGAGCCGTGCCGCCAGTCGCTCGGCGATCCCGCCCGGGCGGGCCTCGAGCACTGCGGGTGTGGTCAGTGAGCGCCGGGACGTCGCCCCGGTGGTCGCCCGGCGTGACCGAGGCGCGGTCAGCCGGGTTCTCGGCTCAGCCAATCGGGTATCGGAACTCATGCCGCGAGTCCTACCCAAAACCGCTGCAACGCGAACCGATCAGCTTGCCTCTCCTAGTTCTCATCCTCATTGCCCTCACCGTCGGCTATGCCATCGTCCTGATCAGCCGGCGCCTGACCGAGCGCGCCGGAGCGAAGCGCCCGCCAGTCGCCGCGGCGGCTCAGGCAGCGGGCGAGGTCGTGGCCGAGCACCCTCGGCTGGGGGCCAGGCTCGGGGCGAGGGTCAACCCACAGACCGCGACGGGTCTCGCCCTGACCGTCGCGCTCGTGCTCGCGATCGGGGGCGGCCTCCTCCTCGGCGCGCTCGCGTTTGTCGTACGTGCCGACCCGAACCTGCTCGGTATCGACGCGGGCCTCGCGCGCTGGGCACACCGGCATGCCACCGCGCTCTCCACTCACGGACTCGACGCGATCACCCAACTCGGCACGACGACCGCCGTCCTGGTTGCCGGAACGGCGATCGTGCTCGTGGACTACCGCAGGACTCGCAGCCTCTGGGCGATCCCGTTCCTGTTCGTCGTCGTCGCCGGCGAGCAGCTCCTCACGACGACGATCAAGGACCTGGTTGACCGGGTTCGGCCGTCGCTCAACCCGATCGCCGCGACGCTCGGCCCATCATTCCCCAGCGGACACTCCGCATCGGCCGCCGCCTTCTTCGCCGCCGCCGCACTGCTGCTCGGCCGACATGCAGGGACCGCGCGGGCGCGCCCTGCTCGCTGGTATCGCGGCGGCGATCGGCGTCGCCGTCGCCACGAGCCGCGTGATGCTCGACGTTCACTGGCTCACCGACGTCATTGCCGGCCTCGCACTCGGCTGGGCCTGGTTCTCGGTCAGCGCGATCGCCTTCGGCGGGCGCCTCCTGCACTTCGGCGCGAGCGCCGAGATCGTCGCCGACGCCGCCGATACCGGCCTGCAGCATTAGTGGATATTTATAGAAGTTATTGCGGAGGGTTGCAATAGCTATTGAGGAGGTTTATGATCCGGTGACCCACGGGACGTCGCCGCCGACGATGTGGCGCCGGCCGGACTGTGACCATTTTTGGCGTTTCTCGCCTAGGGAGGTGAGCATGATCGTGGTGGACCCGTTGTCGGTGCGCGAGACGAGCGAGGGCGGAGTTCGTCGCTTGACGCCGGTAGGTGAGCTCGATCTCGCGACGGTGCCGCTGCTTGAAAGCGCATTCGACGCCGTCCTCGGGGATGACGATGCCGAAATGATCGTCGTCGACCTCACGGAGTTGAGCTTCATCGACTCGACCGGGGTCCACCTGCTGATTCGGATGCACCGCGCTTGCGCGGACGCGGATCGGTTGCGCGTGATCAACGGCTCACGCGCCGTTGAGCGAGTGCTGGACCTAACGGGCGTTCGCGCTCGTCTTCCGATCATCTCAAGCGACGGCGACCCGCTCGCACCGCTTCCGCGATGACGCATCTACCCAGTCGCCGCATGTGAGTCGCATAGCGCCTCGCGCCGGTCCGCCGCGGCCCTCTGCCAAACCGTACCCTTGACCCGTGGAGCCGGCTCTCTACAGCATCGGCGTCGTTTCGCGGATGGTCGGCGTGCCCGTCTCGACGCTACGCACCTGGGAGGAGCGTTATGGGCTCGTGGTCGGGGTCCGCAGCTCGGGTGGGCAGCGGCGGTTTACGCGCATCCAGCTCGCGCAACTATCGTTCGTCGTCGAGCAGATCGACCAGGGGTTTTCGCCGGGCGACGCTCACCGTCTGCTCGCTGAGCAAATCGATCGAGGCAGTGAGATGGTCGCCGCAGGCATGGGTGACGAGCAGACCGGGATACTTATCCTGATCGCCGAGCGCGACCGTTTTTCGGCGAGTCTTCAGGACTATCTTCTTCGCACGGAAGGATTTCGGGTGGAGATTGCCTCCTCCGCTGAGGAAGCGGAGCAAAAATTTGACGAGCTCATGCCACAGATCGTGGTTGTCGAGTTGCTGCTCTCGGGAGGCGTCGGCGGCCGGCTGGTCGAGCGGCTCACCCAAGCCGGAGCGACGGTGATCGCGGTTTCGCCGCTCGCGGCGCGCGAAGTGGCTGCCGAGTTTGGTGCCTCGGCATTTCTGCAGAAACCGATCGACCCGCTGGTCTTCGCGTCAACCGTTCGTGACCTGCTCGGGACGAGCGCGATCAGCCGGCGACCGTCGATTCGACAGTGAACGACCGTCTCCTGAGCGGAAGCGGCCGACTTGACGCGATCCTTGGCGGCGGGCTGCCTGGAAACGCGATCCACCTGATCGCGGGAGCGCCAGGTAGCGGCAAGACGATTCTCGCCGAGCAATACGCGTTCGCCAACGCGACGGTGGAGCGGCCTGCCGTATATCTCTCGACGGTCTCGGAGCCGCTTGACAAGCTGGTCCGCTTCGGCCAGACCCTCGAGTTCTTCGATGTCGCCAGCGTCGGAGAGCGCGTGTTCTATGAAAGTCTCGGCGAATATCTCGAGGAAGGAGGCTTGCCGCGAACACTCGAGCGGCTCCGTGCGGTCCTGCGCGAGCGGCATTCAGGCATCCTGATCATCGATAGCTTCAAGGCACTCGCGGCATACGCGCCGACGCACCGCGACTTTCGAAGCTTCCTTTTTGAGCTGGCGGCGGACACCAGCGCTGTGGCCGGATCGAGCTTTTGGCTGGGCGAATACGACCTCGACACGATTTCCAACGAGCCTGAGGCCGCAGTCGCCGACAGCATCCTCGGCCTGGGCTACCGCCAATCGGGTGAGCGCTCCAGTCGCGTTCTCGAGGTGATCAAGATGCGCGGCAGCAACTACCTCTCCGGCCGGCACGCATATCGCATCAGCGCCGCTGGCTTGAGCGCGTTCCCCCGGCTAGCCGACACCGTCGACGCCTCGGACTACGACCTCGGTGCCGAGCGAGCGTCAACGGGCATCGACGCCCTCGATGACATGCTCACCGATGGCTACTGGCCGGGCTCGTCAACGCTATGCGCAGGTCCGTCGGGCGTCGGAAAGACTCTCATGGGACTGCACTTCATCGTCGCCGGCGCTGTCGCAGGCGAGCCCGGGATCATCGCGAGCCTCCAGGAAAATCCGACCCAGCTCACGCGCGTTGCGCGAGCGTTCGGCTGGAGGCTCGATGACTCCGTGACGATGATGTACCGCTCACCGGTCGACCTCTACATCGATGAGTGGATCTATGAGCTCCTTGATGCCATCGACCGGCTTGGAGCCAAGCGCGTTCTGATCGACAGCCTCACCGACGTGCTATTCGCCAGCGGCGACGAGATCGGCTTTCGCGAATACATGTACTCGCTGATCCAACGCTGCTCTCGCACAGGCGTCAGCCTGTTCATGACCACCGAACTCCCAGACCTCTTTGCCGTCAATCGCCTCTCCGAATACGGCGTCTCCCACCTCTCCGACAACGTGCTCATCCTCCAATACATCCGTGATGAGTCAACCATCCGCCGAGCCATCACCGCGCTCAAGACACGCGCTAGCAGCAACGATCCTCGAGTCCGAGAATTTCGCATCGGATCCGAAGGCATCACCATCGACAACGCGCCCGGCAAATAAGAACAGCAAGGCTCAGCCTAAGAAACGCATGCCGCCCGCCGATTACCGGGGTACCGACGATCGTCAGGTGTTCTGGCATGCACGAAAACAAACACTCAGTGGGACGCCCAATCCTTTTGGGCCGGTGGCGCATGCCGCGCTGGCGCAACCCCACCAGTTCGGCGCACGCAACCGTCTTCTACGCGTTGGCGCTCGCGCTCCTTGGCGCATTCGCCGTGCTGGCGGCGGTCGGCAGAGGCGGGACTGCTGCTGGCCAGGTCATCTACTACACGGTCGAGATCGCGGCCACGGCAGGTGCGCTCGCACGCGCTGTGCGCAGGCCGGACAAACGCCTCGCGTGGTCGCTGCTCGCGCTTGGAATCACACTGTCCACCGTCGGAGACGTCTACTGGGAGCTGCTGTACCGGAACGGGAACGGCCCGGACGTCTCCCTTGCTGATGTCTTCTACCTCGCGTTCTATCCGTGCGTGCTCGCCAGCATGATCCTGCTGATGCGCACGAAGGTGCGCGCCACAATGAGCGCGACCGTCTGGCTCGACGGCATCATTTCGGGTCTGGCGGCGGGAGCGCTGTGCGCGGCCCTCACGTTCGGAGAGGTCGTGAGCCTCACTGGCGGCGCGCCGCTCACCGTCACGGTGAATGTCGCCTACCCGGTCGGGGACCTGGTGCTCGGCTCGTTAGTCGTCGCAATCATCGGGATGCACGGCTGGCGTCTGGACGCCACCTGGCTGTGGCTGCTGGCCGGGCTGTTGGTCTTCGCGGTCGGCGACAGCGCCTATCTGTACCAGAACGCCGCCGGCACATACATTGACGGCGGGATGCTCGACACGCTGTGGCCGCTGGCGCTCCTGCTGATCGGCTTCGCAGGGTGGCAGCGCGGCCGGGCGGACACGTTCCTCCCGGAGGAGAGTCATGGGATCGCCTTGCCGACGACGCTCGGCGCGCTCGCGCTGTTGCTCCTCGTCTACGACCACTTCAATCGGGCGCACGTCGTCGCCGTGTTGCTGGCCGGTGCCACGCTGGCCGCGATGCTCGCGCGGTTCGTGCTGACGTTCCGCACCTCGCAACGGTTGCTTGTCACACGTCGCAAGCAGGCGATCACCGATCAGCTCACCGGCATCCCGAACCGGCGCGCCCTGATGTCCACCCTGGAGCGCGAACTGAGCGACAGTTCACGCAAGCGGACCTTGCTGCTCGCACTGTTCGACCTCGACGGCTTCAAGGACTACAACGACACGTTTGGCCATCCCGCCGGGGACCTGCTGCTTGTTCGCCTCGCCAACCGACTCGATGACACGGCGCGCCAGGCGGGCGCCCGCGCGTACCGAATGGGAGGCGACGAGTTCTGCCTGCTCGCGAGGTGGCGCGAGAACGAGAGTCCCGACTCGCTGATGGCGCTGGCGGTCAGTGCCCTCACCGAGAGCGGAGACGCCTTCGCGATCGGCGCATCCGGCGGCCACGCGCTGCTGCATCCAGGCGAGGTGACCGTCACCGAGGCGATGCGAGCGGCTGACCAGCGGATGTACCAGGTCAAGAATGCGAGCCGTCGCTCCGCCTTCCTGCAGACCAAGGATGTGCTGCTCGAAGTTCTGGCGATGCGCAGACCCGAACTCGCCGAGCACACACGCGAGACCGCTGAACTCGCTGAGCGGGTCGCCCGGCAACTGGGACTGCCGGACGACGAGGTCCGCAATGCCCGGCACACCGCCCAGCTACACGACATCGGCAAGGTCGCCGTTCCAGACGGCGTGCTCGGCAAATCGGGGAGTCTCACCACCGAGGAGCAGCAATGGCTGCAACGCCAGACGCTCGCGGGCGAGCGGATCGCTCTGGCGGCGCCCGCGCTCGCGCCGATCGCCCACCTGATCCGCTCGAGCCGCGAGCGGTGGGACGGCACGGGATACCCTGACGCCCTCGCCGGCGACAGGATCCCGCTGATCGCGCAGATCGTCGCCGCGTGTGACGCGTACAGCACGCTGCGGCGCGGACCCGAGCACGACGCGGCACTGGATCGCGTCCGCCGGGAGTCAGGGAAGCGATTCTCTCCGAGCGTCGTCAGCGCGCTCGTGGCAGTCAGCCACGAACCGGCCGCGCGGGCCTGACACGTCGCGTCACGGCTCGGGGGCCTCAACACGGCGACTCGCCCTCGCGTCCGGCATCGGCAAGGTGTCGCACAACGGGAACCTCATCGCACACCCGGGAAGTTCCTGGGTCTATGGGGGATTCGGCGGGTCGTCCTGCCAAACGATGCTCGTGAACTGGCGGCGTAGCTTCTCGCCCCGCTCGGGGTTCAACGATTGCACCCAGGAGAGGCGTCCGAGCAGGTGCGCTCGGAACTCCGGCAGGGCTTCGCGGTTCTGTGACGCCGGCCCGTGCACGCGCGCGTTGTGCAGGATGGCCTTGAGGACGTCGTACTCGTGGCGCGAAACGTTGAGCCGCTCGTTGACTACGACCCCGCAAACGCGCTGGCGTCCCGCGCGTGTGGCGAGCATCGACTTGTGGTCGTTGACTGAGAACCCCTCCTCACGGGCGATCTCGGCGACGGCCCGACGCAGCGTGTTCGCGGCCCGGACGAGCCGCGCCGGGCCAGAGAAGGTCAGATCATCCGCGTAGCGCGTGTAACTGACTTTGAGCGACGCCGCGAGGCCGGTCAGGCGCCGGTCGAGTCTGAACGCGGCGAGGTTCGCGAGCGCCGGCGAGGTCGGAGCCCCCTGCGGGAGATGCGGTGTCGCGAGCCGCCGGCCAAGGCGATGATGCGCATCGATCTGGGCAGAGTCGGCGGGACGCGCAAGCGACTGCCACAGCCCCGACGGGACGACGTTCGTGGCCAGCGCCGTGAGCGAGTGGGCGACCGATTCCGGGTAGCCCGCCGTCCGGAAGATGCCGTACACGCGGTTCGCTGCAATCGAGGCGAAGAAGTCCTCGAGGTCCAGGCGGATAACGACGAACTTTCCCGTGTGCTCGCTTGCGTGGCTGCGTACCGACCGGCCGCGGGTGAAACCGTGCGATGCCTCGTGTGCGGGAATCAAGTCGAGGATCTCGTGCAGGATCCGCCGCTGGATCTGCTTCAGCCGCCGCTTCGGCCGCTCGATCACCCGCACCGGCCTGCCAGGCCGCCGCAGCGTTGCGTACCGGTAGTGCCGAAGCCGCTCGTCCTGGACCGTGCGCTCCAGCCCGCGTGCGTCCGCGAACCACGCAAGCTCACCGTCGCCCACGCCAAGGAAGGTGGCAAGACCGCCGACCGACGCGATCTCCGGCACCGGCCATCGCCGTCTGCCCATCGCCGGCTCCGGCACCAACCATCGACGGACCCGCGGCGGTCCTGCATCGGCGGCGTCGGGCGGGCGATCCCGCAGCGCGAGATCAACGAACCGTGCCAGCTCGCGCGGTCGATCACTCGGCGGGCGATGGTATGCCGCGAGCACCTCGCGCGCGACCGGTCGAACCCACCGCGGACGGCGATCGAGGGCGCGTCCAGCCCGGTCGACCAACGCGCGCTCGTTCCACACGCCGGCCAAGAACGCGTCCGCCAGGCAACGGGACAGATCTCTGCGTGCGCGCGCGTCGTACACCGCCTAATCATCGCGACGTCGCGCGCCGACTGCACTCCGTCGTGCGTGCCCGGACCTGCTTCAACGGACGCAGTCGAGGGCTCGCGATGCGCTGGCCTGGCCACAAAGGTGTCCCCGGGGTAACCCCGGAGAGGGATCGGCATCCAAAGGACGCCTGTACCCATCCTCGGTCACGCAACGCCGCGGCGCCAGACGCTACCGAAACGCGCAAGGCACGGGGCGACACCAGCGCGAGCGCGCCGGCGCCGCCGCAGCGTCTGTGCGCCGGTCAGGCGCCGACGTAGGCCGCGAGGTGCTCGCCGGTGAGAGTGGAGCGGGCGGCGACGAGGCCGGCGGGTGTGCCCTCAAAGACAATCCGGCCGCCGTCGTGGCCCGCGCCGGGGCCGAGGTCGATGATCCAGTCGGCGTGCGCCATGACGGCCTGGTGGTGCTCGATCACGATGACCGACTTGCCGGCGTCGACGAGCCGGTCGAGGAGGCCGAGCAGCTGCTCGACGTCGGCGAGGTGCAGGCCGGTGGTTGGCTCGTCGAGGATGTAGAGGCCGGGTGGGCCGGAACGCTTTTCCGTCATGTGCGTGGCCAGCTTGAGCCGCTGTCGCTCACCCCCTGACAGCGTGGGAAGCGGCTGGCCGAGGGTGAGATAGCCGAGCCCGACGTCGGCGAGCCGGTCGAGGATGGCGTGGGCCGCCGGCGTGCGCGCGTCCCCTGCACCGAAGAACTCGTCGGCCTCGGTCACCGACATCGCGAGCACCTCAGTGATGTCGCGGCCGCCGAGATGGTGGTCGAGCACCGATGCCTCAAACCGTTTGCCCGAGCACTCTTCGCAGGTGGTGGCGACGCCGGCCATCATCGCCAGGTCGGTGTAGATGACGCCGGCGCCGTTGCAGTTTGGGCAGGCGCCCTCGGAGTTGGCGCTGAACAGCGCCGGCTTCACACCGTTGGCCTTCGCGAACGCCTTGCGGATCGGGTCCAGCAGTCCGGTATAGGTCGCCGGGTTGCTCCTTCGCGAGCCGTGGATCGCGCCCTGGTCGATCGACACCACACCCGCGTGGGCCGGGATCGACCCGTGCACGAGCGAGCTCTTGCCCGAGCCGGCGACGCCGGTGACGACGACGAGCACTCCGAGCGGGATGTCGACGTCGACGTCGCGCAGGTTGTTCGTGGTCGCGCCGCGGATCTCCAACGCGCCGGTGGGCGTGCGCACCGTCTCCTTGAGGGCGGCCTCGTCGTCGAGATGGCGGCCTGTGAGCGTCCCGCCGGCGCGCAGCCCCTCGACGGTGCCCTCGAAGCAGACGGTCCCGCCCGCCGCACCGGCGCCCGGGCCCAGGTCGACGACGTGGTCGGCGATCGCAATCGTCTCGGGCTCGTGCTCGACCACGAGCACCGTGTTGCCCTTGTCGCGCAGCCGCAGTAGTAGCTCGTTCATCCGCTCGATGTCGTGGGGATGCAGGCCCGTGGTGGGCTCATCGAACACGTATGTGACATCGGTGAGCGATGAACCGAGGTGGCCGATCATCTTGGTGCGCTGCGCCTCGCCGCCGGACAGCGTGCCCGACGACCGGTCGAGCGAGAGGTAGCCCAGCCCGATCTCCACGAACGAGTCGAGCGTCAGTTGCAGCGCGGTCAGCAGCGGCGCGACCGACGGTTCGTCCAGCCCCCGCGTCCATGCGGCGAGGTCGCTGATCTCCATCCCGCAGGCGTCGGCGATGTTGATCCCGTCGATCTTCGACGATCGAGCAGCCTCGCTCAGCCGGGTGCCGCCGCACTCTGGGCACGCGGTGAACGTGACCGCGCGCTCGACGAAAGCCCGGACGTGTGGCTGCATCGCTTCCTTGTCCTTGGAGAGCATCGACTTCTGGATCCGCGGGATCAGCCCCTCATAGGTCATGTTGATGCCCGCGATCTTCATCCGGGTCGGCTCGCGACGGAGGAAGTCGTGCAGCTCGGTCTTGGTGTAATCGCGGATCGGCTTGTCCGGATCGAAGAAGCCCGACGCGCTGTAGAGCCGATAGTTCCAGCCGCCCGCCTTGTAGCCGGGGATGGTGAGCGCGCCCTCCGCGAGCGACTTGGTGTTGTCGTAAAGCTGGGTGAGGTCGATATCGGAGGCCGTGCCCAGGCCTTCGCACCGTGGGCACATGCCGCCGGTGCGGGAGAAGGTCGCTGTCACGGTCTTGCCGTCCCCGCGCTGCACAGTTATCTCACCGCTCGCCCGGACCGAGGGGACGTTGAAGGAGAACGCGTTGGGTGAGCCGACGTGCGGCTGCCCGAGCCGGCTGAAGAGGATGCGCAGCATCGCGTTCGCGTCGGTGGCGGTGCCGACCGTGGAGCGGACGTCGGCACCCATCCGCTCCTGCTCGACGAGGATCGCAGTCGTCAGCCCATCGAGTACGTCGACCTCGGGCCGCGCCATCGTCGGCATGAAGCCCTGCACGAAGGCGCTGTAGGTCTCGTTGATCAGCCGCTGCGACTCCGCGGCGATCGTGCCGAACACCAGCGAGCTCTTGCCCGAGCCCGAGACGCCGGTGAATACCGTCAGCCGGCGCTTAGGGATCTCGACGCTGATGTCCTTGAGATTGTTCACGCGCGCGCCGTGCACGCGGATCAAATCGTGGCTGTCGGCAGCGTGCAGTCGGTCTGCTTCTCCTCCGTCGGCGCGGTCGCGGGGGCGGGCACTCATGGGTCCTGGAGCAGCCCGAGGACATTGCCGTCGGGGTCGGTGACGGTGGCCACCAGGCGGCCGCCGCCGACGTCGTGCGCGGGCTCTTTCAGCGTGGCACCCGCGGCGGTCACCTCAGCCAACTTCGCCTCGATATCCGGCACGTGCCAATAGGCCACCGGCGAGGTCATGGCCTGCGGTCCACCGCCCGGCACCAGCCCGATGTGCTGGCCCTCGGCGTCGAAGCCGACGTAGTAGTCCGAGTCGTGCTGCGGCGGCATGCCCAGCAGCGCGGTGTACACCGTCTTGGCCGCGGCCAGATCGGAGACGGGATGCAGCACCGTCTTGATTCCCTGCGTGGAAGTGGCAGACATGGTCACTCCTGAAGTCGTGGGGTGTCCCAGCGGACGAAGGTCGCGCGAGTCGCGATGTCGACGAACGTCATGCTAGGCGCGGCCCGCCGACCGCGCTTCTCGATTCCTGATCGCTTCGTCGACGATGAGTAAGCTTCGTTTCAATGCTCGAGGGAAGGGCGGCTCGGGGGCCCGGCAGGACGTTCGCCGGCCATCGGTCGATCGGAGCGCGTTCTCAGTGCGCGGGACCGGATGGACGCTGAGCGTTGACTGCGGCGCTTGTGGGCATCACGGCGCTCGCGGCGGCGAGCGTCCAAGCGACGACGGGCCTCGGCTTTGCGCTGGTCCTGACCCCGGTTCTGTTTGCGGTGCTCGCGCCCACGGGGGCGATCGTCACCGCTACGGTGCTGGGGCTCGAGCTGAACCTGCTCGTGCTGCTCGGGGAGCGGCGGCATCCGCGAGTGGCCTGGGGTGAGGTGGTTCCGCTCCTGGCCGCAGCGGTCCCCGGCACCGTGTTCGGGATCCTGCTGCTGGAGGCGCTGTCAAAGCCCGTGCTTCAGATCGGCGTCGGGGTCGCCGTGCTCGCGGCCGCAGTCGTGCGCGCGCGCGCCGATCGCAGCGCGAGACCCGGAGCGAGCAAGCCGGCGCAGCTGGCGGTCGGGTTCACAAGCGGCGCGCTGACCACCGCGACCGGAGTCACCGGGCCGCCGCTGGCGCTATGGCTGGCGCGACGTGGACTGACGCCGGCAGAGCTGCGCGACTCGCTGAGCGCGATGTTCCTCGTGATCGGGATCGCCGCAATGCTGGCGTTGCTCCCGGTCCTGCACATGGCCCACCTGCACCCGGCCCTGATCGCCGCCGGGCTCGGCTGCGTCGTCGGCGGTCACGCGCTCGGCAGCCGCGCGTTTCACCGGCTCGAGTCGCACCGCTTCGAGCGGCTGCTGCTGGTGGTGATCGCGGGCGCAGGTGTCGCGAGCATCGCCGTCGGCGTCGGCGCTCTGTGACCGGCGCGCCGGTGTGACGCCGATCAGCGCTGGACGCGGTTCCACTCCACCCAGCCGCTCCCGGTACGACCGTCGGCGCAGCGGACCCGGCACATCGCTCGCGGGAACAGCGACACCCGCCCGTCGGGCGCCTGGAGCCGAAGCGCCCCAAACGCAAGCGGCTCGCAGTTCGACATCGAGCTCATCCGGTCCCGAGACGATCCGGGCACTCGTGATCAGGCCGTCGTCTGCAACCTCCTCGGTGGCGGTGACCGAGTCGATCTCCGACAGGGCGCCGCCGCGCTGGAGGTAGCCGACGCCGTAGCCGGGCATCTGGGGGACGCCGACCGCGTGGGTATGCGTCCCGTCGTCGAGGTGCAGCGCGCTCCACATCCAGTCGACGGCCCACCAGTCGCGCGAGCCCCACGAGTGATCGCGCTGCCCGGCCCCCGCGAACACAATTTGCTCGTCGCCGATCCGCACGGTTCCCGACACTCGGCACGGGATCTCGTAGCGCGTCGACTGCCGCCACGCGTATGGAACGCCGTCGGTCTGCCAGACCAGATCGAGCGCGATCTCGACCGGCGCGACCGGCCTCGCCCCGCAGCGGCGCAGCGTGGTCGGCATGGGCTTGAGCGATTCCTCGGGCCGTGACCCGGAAGCGCTCGAGCAGCGGCCTCGCAGTGCTGCTCGGCGTCGATCCCGGCGATGTGGATCGCCTGCGCGTCGTCGTCTGCGTCCGGCAGCGGCGCGGCGGCGTCGACGAGCATCAGCGATGGACGGCCTGGGCCGCACACGCAGGCCGTGTATAGACACACGCCCTGGTTTGGCAGGCGGCCGAGCCGGACGTAGAGGCCGAGGTCGTGCTCGTCGCTGACCGCGTCGAAGTACCAGCTCTCGTTCCACAGCGCCTCGGGGCCAGGGGCGTGGCGGCCCTCGTCTTCGGGGTCGGGCACGAGCGGCGCCGGCCGGCCCGCGGCGGGGTCGGGAAGCAGCTCGATCGCTCCGAGGTCGAGCGCCTGCTGCGCGTTGCGCGCAAGCCAGGTCATGAACATGTCGTCGCCGCGCTCGGTACGAACCACCAGCATCGACGCGGCGATCGTCATCAGGATCCCGTACAGCGTCTGTCGCACGTAGCCGTCCCAGCATTGCTCCCAACTGAAGCCGCGGACGCCGTGCTCGAGCAAGGTCTCGTGATAGAGCCCGACGAGCTCCCGCTCGTGCTCACGACGGTCGGCCAGCTGCAGCGCGCCGCCGATGAAATACGAGGCGTCGAGCATCGCCGGACCCCAGCTCATCGTCTGCCAGTCGACGACCGTGCAGCCGTCTGCGCCGAACAGCAGGTTGTCCAACCGGTAGTCACCGTGGACAAGGCCAAGCGGTGGCCGCTGGTCGGCCGCCCATGCGTCGACGCGGGGCACGAACTGCTCGCAAAGCGCGGCGTGGTCGGGCGCGATCCGCTCGCCGTAGCGCTCGAGAAACCCGTTCAACAGCTGGGTCAGCAGAGCCTGGTTGAGCGGGTTGGGCTGATTCAGATAGTCGGCCGCGCCGAGCGCCAGGTCGCCGAGCACCGGAGCGTGGATGCGCGCGAGCCCGCGCAGCGCGAGCCGGGCGTCGGCGATCCCGCAGCCGGCGATCTGATCGCCTTGGGTCGCGCCGACGACATCCTCCAGCACCAGCGTGAACCAACCCTCGGCGGCGTCGTACTCGGCGAGGTGGCAGTGGGCAACCGGACCCCCGATCCGAGCCGCGAGGTTGCGGTAGAAGGCGATCTCGCGCAAGTACGCGCCCAGCCCGAAGCCGGTCGCCCTGCTCGTGGCGTCATCGGAGGCGAGCTTCACGACGACGGTGCCGGCGCCGCGCTCATCGCGGAACGAGACGCGGTGATTCTGGCTCATCTGGCCGGTCCCGATCCGCTCGGTCCCGGTTACCTCGAGTCCCGGTAGTTCCAGCACCGGGGCCAACCACTCGGCCGTGATCTCGTCGGGCGTGCGGATCAGGGCCGCCGTGGTCACGACCGGGGAGCATGCCATAGCGCAGCGGCGCAGGTCGGGCGCGCGGCGGGTATGGGGCGGTAGGATCGCCACGATCTTGGGGCCGCGTCGAACGATTCTGATCACCGGCTGTTCGTCGCCGCGGGGAATCGGCTTCGCCTCCGCGCGCGCTCTCGCCCGCGAGGGACACCGCGTGCACGCCACCGTTCGTGATCACACCCACGACGCCGAACTGCTTGACGGCATCGACGGCGTCGACGGCGGACTGACGCTCCACGACCTCGACCTGCTCGACCGCGGCTCGATGAGGCGCACGCTCGACGAGGTCCTCGGCGCCGATCGCATCGTGGACGTGCTGGTCAACAACGCCGGCTACGGCCTGATCGGCGGGATCGAGCAGGTCGATCTCGACCGCGCGCGCGTAAATTTCGAGACGAACTTCTTCGGCACGATGGCGCTGATCCAGGAGGTCGCGCCGATCTGCCGTGTGGTCGACTCCGATTCGCCCGAGCTTGCCGAGCAGAGCGGCCAGGCCTCGCTCGGCTACGTCAGCGCCGCGCTACGCGACCCGGCGCGGCGGGCCGAGCTCGACACGTTGCTCGCCGCGTTCGACGAGCACCCGGGCGGCTGCGACGGGCGCGCCGGGCGGCGGCAGGTAGGCACGCAAGGCGTGCACCCGCCGCCGCCGACGCCACGGGTTACGGCACCGTGCGGCCGCGACCGCCGAGCACCACCAACAGCGCCAGCAGCGCGATCAGGAAAAACAACGGATGCACCGCGATCCCGCCGACGAGGGCGAGCAGCAGCAATATCACCACCAGGGTTACGAGCATTACACCTTTCCTCCTGCCCCCGTCGATTGCTATTGCGGTGCTACCCGGTGGCGTCGGGGGCAAACTGGCCGGTGCGCGACTTGTCCGAACTCTGAGCGAACATATGTTCGTGCCGTCGGCCGCCACGATCCTCCATGCGGACCTCGACTCGTTCTACGCATCGGTCGAGCAGCGAGACGATCCGCGGCTCTACGGCCGTCCGGTGATCGTCGGAGCCGGCGTGGTCCTCGCAGCCAGCTACGAAGCGAAGGCGTACGGCGTCCGCACGGCGATGGGTGGGTGGCGCGCGCGGCAGCTGTGTCCGTGGGCCGTCGTCGTCTCGCCGAGGATGACGGCCTACAGCGAGGCGAGCAAGGCGGTGTTCGAGGTGTTCGAGCAGACCGCTCCGCTGGTCGAGGGCCTGTCGATCGACGAGGCGTTTCTGGATGTCCGCGGGCTGCACCACATCTCCGGTACGCCGACCGAGATCGCGGTGCGCCTTCGGCGGCAGGTTCGCGAGCAGGTCGGCCTGCCGATCACCGTCGGCGTCGCTCGCACGAAGTTCCTGGCCAAGGTCGCCAGCGCTGTCGCAAAGCCGGACGGCCTGCTCGTGGTCACGCCCGACCGCGAGCTGGAGTTCCTGCACCCGCTGCCGGTCGAGCGGCTGTGGGGCGTCGGCGCGGTGACCGCCAAGAAGCTGCGCGAGCGTGGGATAACGACCGTCGGCGAGGTGGCCGAGTGCAGCGAGGCGGCGCTGGTGGCGATGCTCGGCCGGGCGTCGGGACGCCACATCCACGCGCTCGCCAACAACCGGGATCCCCGTCCGGTGCAGCGCGGTCGTCGGCGCCGCTCGATCGGGTCCCAGCGCGCGCTCGGCCGCAGACAGCGATCGCCTGAGGAGATCGCCGGGTCCCTGATCGCCCTCGTCGATCGCGTCACCCGTCGGCTGCGCACGGCCAAGCGGGTGTGTCGCACCGTCGTGTTGCGGCTGCGCTTCTCCGACTTCACGCGGGCGACGCGGTCGCAGACGATGAGCGATCCGACCGCGCAAACCCAATCGATCCTGCGGGTTGCCACCGAGCTGCTGACTGAATCGATGCCGCTGATCCGGCGGCGCGGTCTGACGCTGATCGGGATCACGCTGACGAACCTGGGCGACGAGGGCGCGATCCAGCTGTCGTTGCCGTTCAACCGTGCCCGCGACCTCGACGCTGCGCTGGACCGGGTCCGCGACCGGTTCGGCTCCGACGCGATCACCCGCGGTGTCCTGGTCGGACGCGACCCCGGGATCTCCGTGCCGCTCCTGCCCGACTGATCCCAGCGGGCCCGGGCCGTGGGAGATATGTGCTCATTAATGGACACAGATATCCCTCGGCCACTTCGCTCCGACGCCCGGCTTACGGACTTCATAGCGCCGGCTTCGCCTCGCCGGCGATGCTGGCTCGCGATGACGGCAGCACCGACGATCAGTGAACCCTCGCGGGAGAAGCCCCGAGGCCTTGACCCCTTCCATCCCCCAAAGCCGCAGATCGCGTCTGTGCAGATCGTCGTCCCGGTCCACAACGAGCAGGCGACGCTCGAGCGATCGATCCGCGCGCTTGATGCCTTCCTCGCCACGCAGCTGCCGTTCGCGTGGCAGATCGTGATCGCGGACAACGCGAGCACCGACGCGACCGGCTCGATCGCGCGCTCGCTCAGCCGCGAGCTGCACCGCGTGCAGTCGATCCGGTTGCCGCTCAAGGGCCGCGGGCGGGCCCTGCGCGCCGCCTGGTCAGCCGGCGACGCCGACGTGCTGTGCTACATGGATGTCGACCTGTCGACGGATCTGCGCGCCCTGCTGCCGCTGGTCGCGGCGGTGGTCTCCGGGCACAGCGACATCGCGATCGGAACCCGGCTGGCGCGTGGCTCGCGGGTCGTGCGCGGACGCAAGCGCGACCTGATCTCGCGCGGCTACAACCGCCTCCTCCATCTCGCACTGGGCGCGCGCTTCTCCGACGCGCAGTGTGGCTTCAAGGCCGTGCGTGCCGACATCGCACGCCGGCTGCTGCCGTCGGTCCGAGACGACGGCTGGTTCTTCGATACCGAGTTGCTGGTGCTCGCCCAGCGCGACGGGCTGCGGATCCACGAGGTTCCGGTCGACTGGACCGATGATCCCGACTCGCGCGTCGAGATCGTCAGCACCGCGATCGGCGACCTGAAGGGAATCTGGCGGCTGCTGCGGGAGCGGCGGCCGGTCCGCTTCGCGGCGATCGGAGCGCTGTCGACGATTGCCTACGCCGCTCTGTACCTGCTGCTGCGCTCGCTCCTGTCCCCCGCCGCCGCCAACGCGGTCGCGCTCGCGGTCACGGCCGTCGCCAACACGACCGCCAACCGCAGGTTCACGTTTCGCGTGCGCGGCCGCCACGGGCTGCTTCGCCAGCACGCGGGCGGCGCGCTCGTCTATCTGCTGGCGCTCGCGCTGACCGCGGGCGCGCTGCACGTCCTGCACGCCGTCGACGCCCATCCCTCGCGCGCGGTCGAAGTTGCGGTGCTCGTCGTCGCGAGCACATTCGCGACGGTGACACGCTACGTCGCGCTGCGGGGGTGGGTGTTCGCGCGCCGCGCACCGCCGACGCCGACGCCGACCCCGTCGCCGACCCCGACGCCGACGCCGACGCCGCAGGCGTTAGCGTCCGGCAGGTGACGGGCGCTGCCGGAGCGCCGTTTGCATCGACGTGCGCGATCAGGCGCGCGCGTTGACCGACGCCGCCGCGCGGCCGGACCGGGTCGCGAGCGCGAGCCGCGCGCACCCGGTGCAGACCACGAGCGCGGCCGCGATCGCGGCGGTCGTCAGCGCCAGCGCGTCGTCTGGACCGCGGGGCGCCGCGGTGAGGTAGATACCCGAGAACGCCGCGACGCCGAGCACCTGGCCGATCAGGCTCGCGGTCATGATCAGCCCGCTCAGATCGGCCGCCTGCTCGAGACCCACTGCGTTCGCGAGCCTGTTCGCAAGAGGGCTGAACGCGCACGCGTGCCCCACCCCGGCCGCGAACAGCAGCGGCCCGGCCTGCCACACCTCCCATCGGCGCGCCGCGATCAGCCCGATGCCGATGACCGCGGCGGCCATTGCCGGCGGCCCGAGGAGCGGCAGCCGGTCGCGAATCAGCGAGCTGCACCGCGTCCAGGTCAGGCTCGCAGTGGCAAAGCCGGCGGCATAGATCGCGAACGTCAGCCCAGCCTGCAGCGGCGTGAACCCGAGCGCCCCCTGCAGATACAGCGTCAGCGACAGCAGCAATCCTGCGTACGCGCTCATCACCAGCGAGACCGCGCCGACCCCGGCGGCAACTCCGGGCAGCCGGAACAGCCCGAGCGCGAACAGCGGAAGCCCGCCGCGCGCTTCGACGCGCCGCTCGTGCGCCGCGAACCCGGCCAGCGCCGCCGCCGACGCCCCGAGGCACGGCCACACCCAGACCGGCCAGCCCGCATCGCGACCGAACGTCAGCGGCACCACCAGCGCCACGAGCGCGACCGACAGAATCACCGAGCCGGCCAGATCGAGACGCCGCCCGCCGCCGGGCGCGATGTGCGCAAGCGACCCTCGCGCGAACAGCAGCAGCAGCGCGCCGACCGGGACGTTCAACAGCAGCGCCGGGCGCCACGCATCCGAGAGCAGTTGCGCGGTTACAAGCAACCCGCCCAACACCTGACCGGCGGCGACGCCGAGCGCGAGGATCATCGAGTATGCGCCGATCGCCCGGGCCCGTGCCTCGCCCTCGAACTGCACCTGGATGATCGACAGCACCTGCGGGGTCATCAGCGCGCCGGCCGCGCCCTGCAGCGCCCGGGCGACGATCAGAAACGACGGTGTCGGCGCCAGCCCGCACGCGAGCGAGGTGAGGGTGAAGCACGACAGGCCGAGCAGGAACGCCCGTCTACGCCCAAGGACGTCGCCCAGTCGCGCGCCCGTCACGACCAGTGCCGCAAACGCGATCGTGTAGCTCGCCACCACCAGTTGCAGCTGCCCGCCCGAGGCACCGAGGTCGGTGCGCAGGCTCGGGGCGGCGACAGCCAGAATCGACGAGTCCATGCTCGCCATCGCCTGACCAGCCAGCAGCACGACCAACGTCTGCACGCCGGCAGCTTTGCGCCGCCGGCCGATCAGGTCTTGGATATTGGTGCGCGTTCAGACCGTAGCCGCGCGCCCGGGGCCCTACTTGATCATCGCCCGAGCAGCCGCGGTCCAAGCCTCGGTTACGTCTCGAATGAACTTCGCCTGAGTGGTCGCCAGGTTCGAGACCCATTCGACGTCGCTGCTACCCGGACCGCGCTCGAGCGAGCTCGCGATTGACTTCAGCGCCTTCTCGTAGGTCGTCAAGGTCGCCTCGCCGGCCCCTTTGCCGGCCTCGATGATGCGCTCGTTCAGCTTGCGAATCCGCTCCGCCGTCGCCTCGACGCGAGGATCGGCCGCGGCCCCGTCGGACGAGGCCCGTGACGAGCGCGCCGACGATCTCGCGCCCGTGCTCTTGGTCTTCGCGCCGGCCGATCTTGCTCCGGACGCGCGACCTCCCGCGCGCGACGAGCTCGATCCCGACCCGGTACCACCACGCTTGGCCTGCGGCATCAGTCACTCCTTCCGACCGCGTTCAGTGCGTTTGCACAGTACCTGTTACTCGCAACGGGTTGGAACCAAACACACGAAAACGGGTCCCCGTGCGACGTGTACGCTCCGGACGTGGACCTCACGCTCGTCAATTGGGACGACCCGACCGAGGTCCGCACGTTCGAGAAGGGCAGCTTCGAGGTCTACCAGGTCGGTCCGATGACGCTCGGGCGCGCGACCTACGAGCCTGGGTGGAGATGGTCAGAGCACGTCGGCGCGCAGACCGGTGCAACCTCGTGCCAGGTCGAGCACGTCGGGTTGGTTCTCAGCGGCGCCGCGGTCGCGAAGATGGACGATGGCACCGAGAAGGTGATGCGCGCCGGCGACTTCTTCTACGTGCCCCCCGGTCACGACAGTTGGGTAGTGGGCGACGAGCCGTATGTGTCGCTGCACATCCTCGGCAGCGAGATCTACGCGACGTAGTCTCAGCTGAACCATTCCGCGGCGAGCGCACCACCGCGGACGGTGTTCGTGGGCTCTGCCGAACAGGGTCGAGCGCCGGTCGCGCTGTGTATCGCCGGCCCTCGGTGGCTCGGCGACTCGGTGGCGGGCGCTGCGCGCCCGCGTCCCTGGCCGGCGGTCGGCTGCACGGGTGGCATCGAAGGCGGCCCGGGCGGCCGTCGCGCCATCCGTCGCCGCCAGCCGCGAGCTTATGTCCGGAAAGCTCGCGGCCGCCAGGAAGTTTCCGGAGATAAGCTCGCGGACAGCGCTTATATCCCGGTGAGCGCCGCGCGCGGCGAGATTCCCGGACATAAGCGCGTCGCCGGGGGTCTGGATCACGCTAGTAGCGGCGGCCCGCGGCTGACTCAGCCCTGCAGTATGTGGCCAACGACGCGCCCCGGGCCTAGCAAAGGGTCGCCGGCGATACACAGCGCGCTGGCCGCCGGCACGTCACGCAGAGCCCACCCAAACGCAGTCGGGGCTGCGCTACGACTAGGCCATCGGCGGCCGTTGCTGCGCCCACGGCGCCGCCTCCTCGAGCTGCCCCGCAAGCGAGTACAGGACGTCCTCGGCGCCGTGGCGGCCGACCAACTGGACGCTGAGCGGAAGCCCGTCGGAGCCGATTCCCGCCGGGACGGCTATCGCCGGCTGGCCGGTGACGTTGAACGGGGCCGTGAACGGCGTGAACCGCCCGCTGATGTCGATCGCCAGCGGTGCAGGCTTGCCGTACCCACCCTCGGCGGCGATCGCGGTCTTCGCCAGCCCGGGAGTCATCAGCACGTCGACCTCGTCCCACAATCTCAGCATCCGCGTGGTCGTGGCCTGGCGCTTGACGACGAGCTTCTCGCGGCGCTTGGGCGGCACCAGGTGACGCCCGGCCGCCGCCATCTGCCTCGTGAGCGACTCGAGCTTCGTGCGGTCCGGGATTTCAAGTGACTCCTCGTAGATGCCCCGGAGCCACATCTGCACGAAATCGATCTGAATCATCCCGTACGCCGGGCTGCGTTGCACCACGTCGTGCCCGAGTTGTTCCAGCACGCGCCCCGTGCGCTCGAACGCGCCGCGTTGATCGCCCGACAGCTTCGCGATCAGTCCCGGTGGGACCTTGGGCGAAATCGCGATCCGCAGCCGCCCGGGCGGCTTCGCGGCCGCCTCGACGTAGCTGCCTTCGAACTTCGGAGCGGCGTCGGCGTCTCCGGGCAGCGCGCCGTGCATGACGTCGAGCAGCAGCGCGCTGTCGCGGACCGTGCGGGCGAGCCCGCCGTACACCGCGAGCCCGAGCCACCCCTGCGCCGCGGGTTGCATCGACACTCGGCCGCGCGTCGGCTTCATGCCGACCAGGCCGCAGGCGGCGGCCGGGATCCGGATCGAGCCGCCGCCGTCTGAGCCGGTCGCGCACGGCACCATGCCCGCGGCGACGGCGGAGGCCGAGCCGCCGGACGAACCGCCGGGGGTCCGGCTCAGATCCCACGGGTTGCGCGTGACCCCGTTTGCGTCGGTGGCGGTCCACGGGAAGATCGTGAGCTCCGGCACGTTCGTGATCCCGACCGGGATCGCGCCGGCCGCGCGCAGCCTGCGCACGGCCTCGGCGTCGGCGGCCTGCGCTGGTCCGTAGCTTCGCGAGCCGCGCGTGGTCGACTGGCCGGCCACCGGCAGATCGTCTTTGATCGCGATCGGAACGCCCGCAAGCGGGCCGTCCGCGACTGTCTCGGCCGCGGCCAGCGCTTCCTCGGCGACGGTCACGCGAAATGCGTTGAGCCGCGGGTTGAGCGCCTCGATTCGCCGCAGCGAGAGCTCGACGAGCTCGCGCGGATGGACCTCGCGGGCGCGAACGAGCTCCGCCAGCGCGGCGGGACCGGAGAACAGGAGATCGGCGTCGGCGGTTGTGGTCATGGGCCGTAGCTTCGCACTCCGCGGGCGCGCAACACAACACCCGCCTCAGCGCAGCGCCAGCACGAGCTCGCGGATTGCCCGCGGATAGCGGTAGGTGATGCCGCCGTGCTTGCCGTCGAACAGCTCGAGCGTGTGGTCGACACCGAGCTCCCGAAGCTCGTGCGAGAACGCCTGGGCGCCGAGGTCGAGGAAGTACTCGTCGCTGCGACCCGCGTCGAGATAGATCCGGCGCATCCGATGCAGCGCCTCGGCGTGACCCGGGGCCATGCGGACCGGGTCGTGCACAAGCCACTGCTCCCACACGTCCTCCAGCAGGCGGCCGGTTGCGATGTCGAACGGGAGCAGCGCCTCGCCGGGTCGATCGGGATCGGGTGAGTAAGCGCACGCATAGCCGTACATCTCAAACGGCTTTCCGAAGCGGCTCCAGTCGAAGTGATCGGTGTCCGCCAGTTGCCTGAAAAAGACCTCGTAGGATCCGTCGAACTTGTCGCGCAGGTCGCGCGCGACGGCCGGGAAGTCACGCAGGTAGCAGCATTCGAACAGCGCGTCGCCGGCGTGCGATGCGAGCGCGCCGAACACATCTGGCCGCAGCATCGGCACGACCATCGCGCCGTAGCCTCCCGAGGACTTGCCGGCCAGCCCCCGATGCGCCGGAGCGCTCGATCGTCGGGTAGCGGCCGTCGATGAACGGGACGACCTCGTCGCACAGATAGTCGAGGTAGCGACCGGTGCTCGTCGAGTTCAGAAACTGCGAACCGCCGCGCGCCGTCCAGGCATCGACGAACACGACGAGCGCGTCCGGGCAATCCCCCTCGGCGAACATCGCGTCGAGACGCTCGATCATCGTCGGCTCGAACGGGGTGCGCGCGAGCCACATGTCGACCTGCCCGGTGTAACCCTGGATCACGTACACCGACGGCACCGGCGCCGAGCGCTGCACGCCCGCGGAGCGGTACACGTACAACGGACGGCGCGCCGAGTCGCCGAGTGGGTTGTCGGCCAGCAATTCCGACTCGATCACGATCCGGTCCAGCTCGCCGTGCAGCGACCGCTCCCACGGCTGCCCGGCCGGCCCTTCTACCTCGCGCACTGCCACGCGAGGACCCTAGCGGACCGATGCGCCGGGAACCCCCCACATCGGGGGATCGGCCCGGGGGTATATTGAGCCACACGCTACGTCACCCGAAAATCAGTCGCAGGCAGGCATGAGCGATCGAGTCCAAACCCCATCGACAAACGGCGCCGAAGCCGACATCGACTCGGTCGAGACCAGTGAGTGGCTCGAGGCGGTTGACGCCGTCGTCGAGCACGATGGCCCCGGCCGTGCCCAGCAGATCCTGACGCAGGTCGTCGAGCGCGCTCAACGGTCGGGCACCGGCCCGATCGCGACTCTCACGACCCCTTATGTCAACACGATCCCGGTCGATCGCGAGCCGCCGTTCCCAGGCGACGCGGCGGTCGAGCGCCGGCTTCGCTCGATCGTGCGCTGGAACGCGATTGCGATGGTCGTGCGCGCCAACAAGATCTCCTCGGAACTGGGCGGCCACATCGCCAGCTACCAATCGCTGGCGACGCTCTACGAGGTCGGCTTCAATCACTTCTGGCACGCCCCCTCAGGCGAGCACGGCGGTGATCTGGTGTTCTTCCAGGGCCACTCGTCGCCGGGTAATTACGCGCGCGCCTATCTCGAGGGCCGTCTGACCGAGGAGCACCTCGACAACTTCCGCCAGGAGGTCGACGGTCCTGGCCTGTCTTCGTACCCGCACCCCTGGCTGATGCCGGACTTCTGGCAGTTCCCGACCGTGTCGCTGGGAATCGGTGCGATCACGTCGCTGTACCAGGCGCGGTTCATGAAGTACCTCCAGGCCCGCGGCATGTCCGACACCGACGGGCGCAAGGTGTGGGCGTTCCTCGGCGACGGCGAGATGGACGAGCCCGAGTCGATGGGGTCGATCGGCCTCGCCGGCCGCGAGCGACTCGACAACCTGATCTGGGTCGTCAATTGCAACCTGCAACGCCTCGACGGCCCCGTCCGCGGCAACGGCAAGATCATCCAAGAGCTCGAGTCCGACTTCCGTGGCGCCGGCTGGAACGTGATCAAGGTTGTGTGGGGCTCACGCTGGGACCCGCTGTTGGCCGCCGACAGCGACAACCGGCTGGTGAAGGTGATGGAGGACTGCGTCGACGGCGAGTACCAGACGTTCAAGTCGCGCGACGGCGCGTACGTGCGCGAGCACTTCTTCGGTCGCGACCCGGTGCTGCTGGACCGCGTCTCGAACATGTCTGACGACGAGATCTGGATGCTCAACCGCGGTGGGCTCGACCAGCAGAAGGTGTTTGCCGCCTACGACGCGGCGGTGCAGCACAAGGGCCAGCCGACGGTGATCCTCGCCAAGACGATCAAGGGCTACGGAATGGGCGTCTCCGGCGAGGGCCAGATGATCACCCACCAGGCCAAGAAGATGACCGAGGACGCGCTGCTGAACTTCCGCGACCGGTTCGAGCTGCCGCTGTCCGACGAGCAGGTGCGGGCGGCGGAGTACTACAAGCCGCCCGACGACTCGCCTGAGATGCAGTACCTGCGCGAGCGGCGGGCCGCGCTGGGCGGCAGCCTGCCGGCACGCCGCCGCAAGGGAGGCGACCTCGCGGTCCCCGACCTCGAGCTGTTCCGCTCCCAGCTCGATGGAACCGGCGAGCGGGAGATCTCGACGACGATGGCGTTCGTACGGGTGCTCGCCGCGCTGCTGCGAGACAAGCAGATCGGACGCCACATCGTGCCGATCGTGCCCGACGAGTCGCGGACGTTCGGGATGGAAGGGATGTTCCGCCAGATCGGGATCTACTCACCGGTCGGGCAGCTCTACCAACCGCAGGACTCGGCGCAGCTGATGTTCTACAAGGAGGACGAGCACGGCCAGATCCTCGAGGAGGGGATCACCGAGGCGGGCTCGATCTCCTCGTTCATCGCGGCCGGCACTTCCTACAGCACGCACAACACGCAGATGGTGCCGTTCTACATCTACTACTCGATGTTCGGCTACCAGCGCGTGGGCGACCTCGTATGGGCCGCGGGCGACAGCCGCGCGCGGGGCTTCATGCTCGGCGGCACCGCCGGGCGGACGACGCTCAACGGCGAGGGCCTCCAACATGAGGACGGCCACAACCACGTCCTGTTCTCGGTCGTCCCCAACTGCCGCGCCTACGACCCCGCGTTCGGCTACGAGCTCGCCGTGATCATCCACGACGGACTGGAGCGGATGGTCTCAGAGCAGCAGGATGTCTTCTACTACATCACGCTGATGAACGAGAACTACCACCACCCGCCGATGCCCGACGGAGCGCAGGAAGGGATCGTGCGCGGCATGTACCTGCTGCGCGAGGGCTCGGGCGACGGCCCGCGCGTGCAGCTGCTCGGCTCCGGCACGATCCTGCGCGAGGTGATGGCCGCGGCCGAGCTGCTCGAATCAGAGCACGGCGTTGCCGCCGACGTCTGGAGCGTGACCTCGTTCACCGAGCTGCGCCGCGACGGGATCGAGGTCGAGCGCTGGAACCTGCTGCACCCCACGTCCGAGCCGCGCCGCGCGTTCGTGAGCGACCGGCTGTCGGAGCGCTCCGGGCCGGTGATCGCATCGACCGACTACATCCGCACGTTTGCCGACCAGATCCGTCAGTGGGTGCCTGGGCGCTACCACGTGCTCGGCACCGACGGGTACGGCCGCAGCGACAGCCGCCGCGCGCTCAGACGGTTCTTCGAGGTCGACCGGCACTACGTCACGATCGCGGCGCTGAAGGGGCTGGCCGACGAGGGGGCGATCGAACGAGCTCGAGTGCAGGAGGCGATCGACCGCTACGAGATCGACGCCGACGCGGCAATGCCGACGACCGTATGAGCACCGCCGAGGCAGTGCTGGTCGAGGTTCCCGACATCGGCGACTTCGACGATGTGCCGGTGATCGAGATCCTCGTCTCATCCGGCGATGTCGTGGCGGTCGATGACCCGTTGCTGACGCTCGAGTCAGACAAGGCGACGATGGACGTGCCCGCGCCGTTCGCCGGCACGGTCGGCGAGCTGTCGGTCAAGGTCGGCGACCGCGTCAAGCAGGGCGTGCCGCTGCTGACGCTGACACCGTCAGACGGCGCATCGTCGGAAACCGCGACGCCGGCGGCGGAGCCGGCCGCTCCCGCCCCGGCAGCCGAGCCGTCCGCACCCGCGCCGGAGACCGAGCCAGAGCCAGCAGCCCGCGCCCTCCCCGGAGCCCGCCGCGCCCGCGAAGCGCAACGGCGGGCCGATCTACGCGAGCCCGGCCGTGCGACGGCTCGCCCGCGAGCTCGGCGTCGACCTGTCGCAGGTCGACGGCAGCGGGCGCAAGGGCCGGATCATCAAGGACGACGTCCAGAGGGTTCAAGGATGCTGGCCCACCCACCCCGGTTGCGCCTTCGGCGCCTGGGGTGGGTGGGACGTATTCCCTCGATCTGCCGCCATGGCCGTCGGTGGACTTCTCCAAGTACGGCGAGATCGAGCGCGTGCAGCGGTCGCGGATCCAGAAGATCTCGGCGCCGATCCTCGCGCGCAACTGGGTGATGATCCCCCACGTCACCCACAACGACGAGGCCGACATCACCGAGCTCGAGGCGTGGCGAAAGCAGTTGAACGCCGAGCGCAGCGACGTCAAGCTGACGATGGTCTCGTTCCTGGTCGTCGCCTCGGTGGCGACGCTGAAGCAGTTCCCGACGTTCAACGCCTCGCTCGACGGCGAGGACCTGATCCTCAAGCGGTACTACAACATCGGCTTCGCCGCCGACACCCCCGGAGGGCTCGTCGTCCCCGTGATCAAGGACGCCGACAAGAAGGGGCTGCTCGACATCGCCGGCGACCTGACCTCGCTGTCGGGAAAGGCGCGCGACGGCAAGCTCGGGCCCGCGGAGATGAGCGGCGCGTCGTTCACGATCTCCTCGCTGGGCGGGATCGGCGGCACCTCGTTCACGCCGATCGTCAACGCCCCCGAGGTCGCGATCCTCGGCGCCACGCGCTCGGCGATCAAGCCGGTGTGGAACGGCCAGGAGTTCGAGCCGCGGCTGATGTTGCCGCTGTCGCTGTCATATGACCATCGGGTGATCGACGGGGCCGCGGCGGCGCGGTTCGTGGCGCACCTGGTCGGTGTGATCTCGGACCTGCGACGGGCGCTGCTGTGAGCGCGGATGCCGAGATCCGCGTCCCCGACATCGGGGACTTCACCGACGTCCCGGTGATCGAGATCCACGTCGCCGCGGGCGACGAGGTCGGGGTCGAGGACCCGCTGGTCACGCTCGAGTCAGACAAGGCGACGATGGACGTGCCGGCGCCGTTCGCCGGTGTTGTCAAGCAGCTTGCCGTGTCGATCGGCGATCGGGTTTCGGAGGGCAGCGTGCTGTTGACGCTCGACGCGTCGACCGACGGCGCCGCGCCAAGCGCCGCGGCTGCGCCGCAAGCCTCGGCGCCGGCGCGCTCGGAGCCCGAGGCAGCGCCGCCGCGACCGCCGGGGCCGGCTCCGGGCGGCGACAGCGATCGCGACGCCCAGGTGCTGGTGATCGGATCCGGCCCGGGCGGCTATACGGCTGCGTTCCGCGCCGCCGACCTGGGCCTGCGCACGGTCATGGTCGAGCGCTACGCGACGCTCGGCGGCGTCTGCCTGAACGTCGGTTGCATCCCTTCCAAGGCTCTGCTGCACGCCGCGCGGGTGCTCGCCGAGGCCGACGAGATGGCCGCGCACGGGATCTCTTTCGGCAAGCCGAAGATCGACGTCGAGGCGCTGCTGTCCTGGAAGCAGTCGGTCGTCGACAAGCTCACCGGCGGCCTCGTGGGTCTGGCCAAGCGGCGCAAGGTGGAGGTGATCCACGGCCAGGCGCGCTTCGATGGACCGAACGCGGTCGTCGTCGGCGAGCGGACGGTCACGTTCGACAACTGCATCATCGCGGCGGGCTCCCAGGCTGCCTCGATCCCCGGACTGCCCGACGACGACCGGATCATCGACTCGACCGGAGCGCTTTCGCCGGCCGACGTCCCGAAGCGGCTGCTGGTCATCGGCGGCGGGATCATCGGCCTGGAGATGGCGACCGTCTATGACGCAGCTCGGGTCCAAGGTCACCGTTGTCGAATTGCTCGACCAGCTGATTCCGGGCTGCGACGCGGACCTCGTCAAGGTGCTGCACAAGCGCGTCGGCGGGCGTTATGAGGCGATCCACCTCGAGACATTGGTCGAGTCGGTCAAGGCGTTGAAGGGCGGCCTGAAGGTCGAGTTGTCGTCGGGTCAGAGCGACACGTTCGATCGGGTCCTGGTGGCGGTCGGCCGGCGCCCCAACGGCCATGCCGTCGAGGCGGCCGCCGCCGGCGTGCACGTCGACGACGCCGGGTTCATCCCGGTCGACGAGCAACTGCGCACCAACGTGCCCGGGATCTACGCGATCGGCGACATCGTCGGCGGTCCGATGCTCGCCCACAAGGCCTTCCACGAGGGCAGGGTCGCCGCCGAGGTGATCGCGGGCCACAACGTCGCGTTCGACGTCCGCTCGATCCCGTCGGTCGCCTACACCGACCCCGAGGTCGCCTGGACCGGGCTGACCGAGGTCGCCGCGCGCGAGCAGGGGATCGAGTACGAGAAGGCCGTGTTCCCGTGGTCGGCCTCCGGCCGCGCGCTGTCACTGGCCCGCGACGACGGGCTGACCAAGCTGCTCGTACGAGCCCGGGTCGCGACGGCTGCTCGGCGCCGGGATCGTCGGCGTCGGCGCCGGCGAGCTGATCGCCGAGGCCGTCCACGCGATCGAGATGGGCTCCGACGCCGAGGACATCGCGCTCACGATCCACCCGCATCCGACGCTGTCGGAGACCGTCGGGTTCGCCGCCGAGATGGCCGAGGGGACGATCACCGACCTGATGCCGCCGCGACGAGCAGGCGCCGCGCGTCGCTGATCCGGCGCGGTTGCGCTAGCGGCGGCGGACCAGGCAGGTGGTCGAGAAACGGCCAACATGCGTCCGTTTCTCGACCAGCACCCGGGCACCCGGGACCCCTACGCCGGCGGCAGTCCGACGACGAGCAGGCGCCGCGCGTCGCTGATCCGGCGCGGTGCCGCTAGCGGCGGCGGGCGATCAGTCGGCGGATAACGATCAGCAGCAGCAGGCCCGCCGCCACGGCGATCCCGATCTGGTGAGATGCCCGCTCGGGCCTGATCGGCATCGCCGAGCGCGACTCGCGGGGCGCGGGCATCGCGAATTCCTCGGCCGCGAGCACGTCGTGGGGCTCGGCGATGCCGGTCGGGTCGTCGGGCAGGACCACCGGTCCGTGGTGCAGGCTCGGGTCCGGCGCCGGCATCGCGAACGCCTCCGCGGCGAGGACGTCGTGTGCCGCCTCCTTGTCGCGCGACGCCTGGGTGCCGGCGAACTCCGAGACAGGGGCGGACTCCGAGACGGGGGGTTGGGTCTCTTCCATCGCGCCCATGATCCCAGATGTCCGGTCGGAGCGCCTGACAGAAGGCCGATGATCGAGTCGGATAATCTAAGTGTGCGCGACTTAGATCGCCGCGTCCGGCTGTGTTATCCTTACTCCACGTAAGCTACTACCGAAAGTGAAGAGAGCATCCATGAGCCGCCTCCTTCTAGTCCCGCTCGACGACGTTGTCGTCTTCCCGGGCATGTCGCTCACGCTCGCGGTGGATGCCGGCGAGCAGGAGCGCGTACTACTCGTTCCCAAGCACGAACAGGAATTTGCCGCGGTCGGCACGGTCGCCGAGGTCTCCGAGCAGGTCCGCCTGCCCGGCGGCGGACGGGCCGTCGCATTGCAGGGACTTCACCGCGGGGTCGCGGGCGCCGCGCACACGATGCCCGATGGGCGCTTGTTCGTCGAGGTCGATGAGCAGCCCGACCCGGTCCCGGTCGACGGGCGCACCCGCAACCTCCAGCGCGAGTACCGCGCCGTGGTCGAGGAGATCCTCGAGCTGCGCGGCGACGACGGGCGCATCTCCGCGTTCCTGCGCAGCATCACCGAGCCCGGCGCGCTGGCCGATACCAGCGGCTACTCGCCCGACGTCTCATACGAGCAGAAGGTGAAGCTGCTGCAGACGCTCGACGTGACCGAGCGCCTCGAGCTGGCGCTCGCATATCAGCGCGAGCGGCTGACCGAGCTCGACGTCCGCAAGCGAATCCGCGACGACGTCGAATCCGGCGCCGAGAAGCAGCAGCGCGAGTACTTCCTGCGCAAGCAGATGGAGTCGATCCGTAAGGAGCTCGGCGAGGACGACGCATCGGTCGTCGACGAGTACCGCACCAAGATCGAAGAGGCGGGCATGCCCGAAGCGGTCAAGGAGCAGGCCGAGAAGGAGCTCGGACGCCTCGAGCGGATCGGCGAGCAGAGCGCCGAGTCGAGCGTTATCCGAACCTACCTCGACTGGCTGATCTCGGTGCCGTGGGCAGGGCGCTCCGACGAGCGGCTCGACCCACAGTACGCGCGCGAGGTGCTCGACGCCGACCACGCCGGCCTCGAGGACGTCAAGGACCGGATCGTCGAGTACATCGCGGTCAAGAAGCTGCGCGTCGAGCGCGGGATCGAGGAGGACAAGCGCTCCGGCGCGATCCTCACCCTGATCGGCCCGCCCGGCACCGGCAAGACGAGCATCGGCGAGTCGATCGCGCGGGCGACCGGCAGGGAATTCGTGAGGATGTCCTTGGGCGGCGTCCGGGACGAGGCCGAGATCCGCGGCCACCGGCGCACCTACATCGGCGCGCTGCCGGGCCGCCTGGTCAGGGCGCTACGCGACGCCGGGACGATGAACCCCGTGATCATGCTCGACGAGGTCGACAAGGTCGGCGCCGACTGGCGCGGCGACCCGAGCTCGGCCCTGCTCGAGGTGCTTGACCCGGCGCAGAACCACAGCTTCCGCGACCACTACCTCGACGTCGAGCTCGACCTCAGTCAGGTCCTGTTCATCGCCACCGCGAACGTCGCCGACACGATCCCCGGGCCGTTGCTGGACCGGATGGAAGTGATCCGCTTCGACGGGTACACGACCTCCGAGAAGGTCGCGATCGCCCGCGGCTACCTGTGGCCGCGCCAGCTCGAGCGAAACGGGCTTCGGCCCGAGGAGGTCGAGATCTCCGACGAGCTGCTGGACACAGTCGCCACCGAGTACACCCGCGAGGCGGGCGTGCGACAGCTCGAGCGCGACCTCGGGACGCTGCTGCGCAAGACCGCGACGAGGATCGCCTCTGGCTCGAGCGCCGCGCCGGTCGTGATCGATCTCGACGCGATCCGCGATGCGCTCGGTCGCCAGCGCCACTTCCAGGAGTCGGCGATCCGCACGGCGGTGCCGGGCGTGGCCACCGGCCTGGCGGTCACCGGCGCCGGCGGCGACGTGCTGTTTGTCGAGGCGACCGGCATGCAGGGCAAGCCCGGTCTGACCCTGACCGGACAGCTGGGCGACGTGATGAAGGAGTCCGCGCAGATCGCGCTCTCCTACGTCCGTGGCCACGCCGCCGAGCTCGCGATCGAGCCGACCGCGTTCGAGGACCGAGCGTTCCACGTCCACGTGCCCGCGGGCGCAATCCCGAAGGACGGGCCGAGCGCCGGCGTCACGATGGTCACCGCGCTTGCTTCGCTGCTGTCCGGTAGGCCCGTGCGCCACACCGTCGGGATGACCGGCGAGGTCACGCTCCAGGGCCGGGTGCTGCCGATCGGCGGCCTCAAGCAGAAGGTCCTTGCGGCCCACGCCGCGGGTTTGACCGACGTGGTCCTGCCCGAGCGCAACCGTGGCGACCTCGACGACGTGCCCGAGGAGGTCCGCGAGGCGATGAAGTTCCACTTCGCGATGACGATCGAAGAGGTCCTCGGCGTCGCGCTCGAGCCCTCCTCCTCGCTGCAACCGGCCGCAGCCTAGTCCGTTCCTGTTGCCCCCACATCCCCGCGCGTCGACGGCCGGCGGCGCGCGGGGCCCGGGGCCGGCCACGCGCTCGGTCGACGCTGCCGCGGCGCGCGGTCGGGTAGCTTCCCGTAGATGACCACGATCACCGCCTCCCAAGAGCACAGCGTCGTCGACCAGGTCCCCAAGCAGCTGTACATCGGCGGCGAGTGGAGGGACGGGGCGAAGGGCAGCCTGTCGGTCGAGGACCCCGCGACCGGCGAGTCGCTGTGCGAGATCGCCGACGCATCGACCGACGATGCGATCGCAGCGCTCGACGCGGCGGCCGCGGCCGCCGATGACTGGAGCCGCCACCCGCCCCGCGAGCGAGGCGAAATTCTGCGGCGCGCGTTCGAGATGATCATCGCTCGCGAGGAAGAGCTCGCGCTGCTGATGACCCTGGAGATGGGCAAGCCGCTGAAGGAGTCCAGGGCGGAGATCGCTTACGGCGCCGAGTTCCTGCGCTGGTTCTCCGAGCAGGCGGTCAGGATCGAGGGCCGCTACGCGATGGCGCCCAACGGGCAGGGCCGGCTGCTGACGATGAAGCAGCCGGTCGGGCCGTGCCTGCTGATCACCCCGTGGAACTTTCCGCTGGCGATGGGGACCCGCAAGGTCGGTCCCGCGATCGCCGCCGGCTGCACGATGGTCGTCAAGCCGGCGCAGCAGACGCCGCTGTCGATGCTGATGCTCGCGAAGATCCTCGAGCAGGCAGGACTGCCCGGCGGAGTCCTGAACCTGGTGACGGCCTCCTCGTCGAGTCAGACGATGGCGCCGCTGATCGCCGACCCGAGGCTCCGCAAGCTGTCGTTCACCGGCTCGACCGAGGTCGGCATCAAGCTGATGGAGCAGGCGTCGCAGCAGCTGCTGCGGCTTTCGATGGAGCTCGGCGGCAACGCCCCGTTCATCGTCTTCGAGGACGCCGACATCGACGCCGCCGTGCAGGGCGCGATGATCGCCAAGATGCGCAACATCGGCGAGGCCTGCACCGCCGCCAACCGCTTCCACGTCGCGGCACCCGTCGCCGACGCGTTCGCCGACCAGCTGGCCGAGCGGATGGGCGCGCTCAAGGTCGGACGCGGCACCGAGGAGGGCGTCGACGTCGGGCCGCTGATCGACGACAACCAACGCAGCAAGGTCGCCGAGCTGGTCGACGACGCGGTTGGCCGCGGCGCCCGCGCGCTGGTCGGCGGGGCCCGCCGCGACGGCGCCGGCTACTTCTTTGACCCAACCGTCCTCACCGACGTGCCCGACGACGCGAAGATGCTGCGCGAGGAGATCTTCGGCCCGGTCGCCCCCGTCAAGCGCTTCGACGACGAGGACGCGGCGATCGCGGCCGCCAACGACACCGAGTACGGGCTCGTCGCCTACGTCTTCACCAGCGACGTCAAGCGCGCGCTGCGCGTGGTCGAGAAGCTCGAGACCGGGATGGTCGGCCTCAACCAGGGCATGGTCTCCAACGCCGCCGCGCCGTTCGGCGGGATCAAGCATTCGGGGTTCGGCCGCGAGGGCGGCCCCGAGGGGATCGAGGAATACCTATCGACGAAGTACGTCGCCGTGAACCTGTAGGCGCGCGGGCCGGAGCAGTGCGCCGGCGCGCGCGGGCGTTCGCCCTCGCGCTGGCCGCCACCGCGATGTCCGCGGGCTGCGGCAGCAGCGGGAACCATCAGACGACGACCGCCGCGTCGGCCAAACGGAGCCTGCCCGGCGGCATCATCGGGGTGATGCTGGACGGGCCGGCGCTGGCCGGCGGCGTCGACCTCGACCGGCAGCTCGACCTCGCGGTCGCAAGCGGCGTCGAGTCGCTGCGTCTGTCGGTCGACTGGTCGGCGGCACAGCCGTACCGGAGCTTCGCGGCGGTGCCGGCCGCTCAGCGCGCCCAGTTCGCGAACGTCGGCGGCGTCCCGACCCGGTTCGGAGCGCTGGACCGGGTTGTGGGCGCGGCGGCGGCTCGCGGGTTGACGGTACTGCCGGTCGTGCAGCGCACGCCGAGCTGGGACGCGCAGCATCCGCAGAACCCCGCATCGAGTCCGCGAGCGCCGGCTCCATACGCGGCGTTCCTGGCGGCGCTCGTGCACCGCTACGGGCCGCGCGGCACGTTCTGGGCAACGCATCCGAGCCTGAGCGCCACGCCGATCCGGATGTGGCAGATCTGGAACGAGCCGAACTTCAGCAGCTACTGGAGCGAGCAGCCGTTCGCGAGCGGCTACGTGCAGCTGCTCCGGGCTGCCCATGCCGCGATCAAGGCTGTCGATCCCGGCGCGAAGGTGGTGCTCGCCGGGTTTGCGGACGTCTCGTGGCAGTACCTCGGGCAGGTCTACCGCGTGCCGGGGTCACGCGGGCTGTTCGACGTCGTCGCGATCCATCCCTACACCGCGCGGCCGGCCGGGGTGATCGAGATCCTGACCCGGGTGCGCGCCGTCATGAACCGTTTCGGCGACGCGCGCAAGCCGCTGCTCGCGACCGAGATCACATGGCCGTCGTCGGAGGGCAAGGCGCCGCCGCAGTTCGGGGTCAGCACGACCGAGGCGCAGCAGGCGCAGCGGCTGCAACAGCTGCTCCCGCTGCTGAGCGCCGATCGCGCGCGCCTGGGCCTGATCGGCTTCTACTGGTACACGTGGATGGGTGACGAGGGGCCGCGGGCCTCGCCGTACGCGTTCGACTATGCCGGCCTGCTCAAGTACGCCTCCGGCGTGATCTCCGCCAAGCCGGCGCTCGCGGTGTTCACGCGGTGGGCGCTGGGCACCGAGCACTGCCGGCGCAAGGCCGCTACGGCGCTCGCCTGCGCCTAGCCGGCGCCGAGCTGGTCGAGATAGCGACGCATATTGTCGGGTTCTCGACCAGCTGGTCAGGCGGGGCGGAACGGCAGCTGCGACCCAGTTTCGCACCCTGGGCGCCTGCCCCTGTACCCTCAAGTCAGCCAATGGCCTACGCGGAGCAGAGTCAGGCACGACAGGGGCCCGCGCGCCCGCCCATCAACGAGCACGCCGCTGCGCTTGCGCACGAATGGCGGCGTCTTTCGCGCGCGGCGACCGCCGTCGCGCTGCTCACCGCGCCGGCGTTCTTCCTGATCCTGTACCAGAGCAACCACTTCAGCTTCGTGCTGTCGCTGCTGATCACCGCGGCGGCGGTCGTGATCTTCCGCGGGCTGGTCGAGGTCGTGACGCGCAAGCTGATCCCGTCGCCGAGCCTGTACGGAGCGGACGCGAGCCTCAAGCAGGACGACATCGTCGCCCGCCGGCGGTTCTGGTTCTGGCGCACGAAGTTCCGCCGCTGGCCGATCTACATCCTGATCATCTTCGCTCTGCTGGCGTTGTGCCAGGTGCTGTTCGCATTTGCAGGCGTCAGTGCGCCGTTCTTCCACCCGTTCGACGGGCTGCGCCAGATCTTCCCGCCCTCGACGTTGCCGCAGCTGGCGCTGGTGTTCATCCAGCTGCCGCTGCTGTTCTTCGTCAACTTCGCGATCTTCTTCGGCCCGTTCCTGTTCTTCGCGATCCGCCAGATCCGAGGCTACGAGCCCGGCGACGCGAGCTGGGGCGTGAAGATCGACGACGTCCGCGGTCAGGCCGAGGCCAAGGAGGAGATCACGCGGGTGATCACGCTGTGGCAGTCCGGCGAGGCATTCGAGAAGTCCGGCGGCAAGCGCGAGCGAGGCCTGCTGTTCCTCGGCGCCCCGGGCACGGGCAAGACGATGATCTCGAAGGCGATCGCGACGAACTTCAACTGCCCGTTCGTGACGATCCCCGGATCGGGCTTCGCGGGCATGTTCATCGGTATGGATGCGATCACGGTCCAGTTCCTCGCGCACAAGGCGCGCAAGCTCGCCAAGAAGTGGGGCGGTCAGTGCATCGTCTTCATCGACGAGATCGACGCGGTCGGGATGCGCCGGCAGTCGCTCGGCATGGGGGGCCCGAACGCCTCCCGCGGCCGTCGACGACAGCGCGATGCTGGCGGCGATGGTCTCCGCCGGCGATGTGACGGTCGAGTCGCGTGAATGGCGCGACTGGCTGTTTGAGCAGCGCGCGGAGCGCACGACCACCGGCTACGCCTCGTTCGTCGAGCGCGTCACCGGGCGCGTCCAGCGCTTCTACCCCGGCTTCGGGATGGGCGGCGGCGGGGGCGGACAGGCGCTGAACCAGCTGCTGGTCGTGATGGACGGAATCGACGAGCCGCCGATGATGCGCAAGTTCTTCACCAACCGGCTCAACACGTTCCTCGACGCGATGTTTGTCGTTCCCAGCAAGGTCGGGAAGGTGCCGCTGCGACTGAAGCCGCCGCAGCCGCGCCAGGAGCAGATCTACTTCATCGGTGCGTGCAACGTCCCGATCACCGTGCTCGACCCGGCGCTGATCCGGGCCGGCCGGATGGGACGTCACATCTGGTTCCGCACGCCGACCAAGGACGACCGCCTCGACATCTTCGACCTGTACCTCGCCAAGGTCGACCACGAGCCCGATCTCGACACCGAGCGGCGCCGCGACGAGCTCGCCCGGATCACCAGCGGCTACTCGCCGTCGATGATCGAGCAGTGTTGCTCGATGGCGTTGACGCTCGCGCACTCCGAGGGCCGGCGCGAGTTCGGTTGGTTCGACATCGTCGAGGCGATGACGACCGTCGAGACCGGGACCGCGCAGAACATCGACTACGTGCCCGATGAGTCAAAGGCGGTCGCGATCCACGAGGCCGGCCATGCGGTCGCCGGCCACGTCTACATGGAGAAGGACGTGCTCTCGACGCGGCTGTCGATCCGCAAGCGCGGCGGGTCGCTCGGGCACTACCAGAGCATGGAGAAGGAGGAGCGCTTCAACCGGTTCCGCAGCAACATGATGGGCACGCTGATCATGAAGCTCGGGGCGATGGCGTCCGAGCACGTGTTCTATGGCGAGAACACCGGCGGCGTCTCACACGACGTCGAGACCGCGACCGCGCTCGCCGCGTTCATGGTCGGCGTCTACGCGATGGGCCCCGAGCCGATCCCGATCAACGGCGTCGAGCACGATGATCAGGAGGAGTACGAGCGGGTGGTCAAGCGGCTCGAGCTGATCGGCGGAACGATCATGAATCGCGCCGGCGGCGGCGGGCCGTTCACCGACAACCCCCTTGGCTCGGTCCTCGGCGACCGCCAGAAACGCTCGTCGGTGGCGCAGATCCTCGGCCAGGCCTACGTCACCGCCTACGCGCTGATGTACAAGAACCGTGATGCGATCGAGCGGATCGCCGACACCCTCGTCGAGCAGCGGGAGATCTACGGCGACGACGTCGTCGACCTGCTCAACGCCGTCGGACTCAAGCGCCCGCAGATCGACCTGACGGACGACAGCACGTGGCCGGCGGTATGAACGAGCGTCCCCACGTCGTCCCGGCAGCCGACGAGCACGCGGCCAAGGCTTCCGTATCCGGAGCGGTCGGGGTCGGACGACGCGCCGGCGTCCGTCCCGAGTCCACCCCCCACTCGCACAAGTTCCGCGCCGCGAGCGCGATCCTGATCGGGGTCGCGCTCGGCGCAGTCGTGCTCGCGATCGCCGTCCTCTCGAACGGGAGCTCGCCCACCACCTCGAAGGCCGCTTGGTCGGACTGGAAGCCGACCGACGACGGCGCGCTGGGCGCTCGTGAGATCGCCGACCACTTAGCGCCCACGTATCGCATCTCGCGCGTCGACCAGCTCGACGTGATCACCGTCGTGAACCTGGCCAATGCGACCGCGGCGGCGGCTGCGGCGGCGACCGGAAGCTCGGCCAGCGGACTCCAGGTCGCGGTCCACTTCGACCCGTCCAACTCCCAGGTGTCGCTGTTGAGCGGCAAGACGATCGCCTACAACATGTGCGGCGTCGGCGGCAGCAACTGCGCGATCGGGGTCGGCCAGGCGTCGGCCGATCGCCTTCTGCTGCTGCGCCGCGAAGCGCTCGAGCTCGCGCTGTACACGTTCAAGTACGAAAGCGGCGTGCAGAACGTCGTCGCGATCCTGCCCCCGGGGCACACCCAGCAGGCGAGCGTGCTGACCTCGAAGCCGCCCGCGTCCAACGCCAAGAGCGCGACCAAGCCGGTCGACATCGCGGTGCTGTTCGTCCGCGACGAGCTCAAGCCATGGCTGAACGCCCCCCTCAAGAACACGTTTCCCGAGCAGTTCCCACCGTCGGTGCCCGACCTGCCGCTGTGGCGCAACACCGAGGAGGCAGGGCTCGTCGATCAGATCACCGCGCACGGCCTGTTCACAGAGCGGCTCGTCCAGGCGCAGGACGGCAGCAACCTAATCGTCCTGGACCCGCTCCCGCCGCAGTAGCGGTGCTACGAGCTCATAGCCCGGGCAGTCGGTGACCGGCAGCCGCGGGTAGCGCGGAAACCGCTCGGGCTCGTCGCGTGACCGGCGACACAGCGAGAACACCGACCCGCGCGTGTTGCGGACGATCCGTTGATGGCGACACGAGTCGCACAGCCCGGCCGGCGCGATCACCTGCGCGTCACCGCTTCCAGCGCGAGCACGAACGAGCTGTAGGGCAGGCCCGTCACCTGATGCAGCGCCACCTCGCACGTGCGGTTGCTCGAGAGGCAGGCGTCGAACGAGCCGGCCTCGAGCTCACGCGCCGCATCGCGAAGGGCTGAGCCAGGCAGCTCGGGATGCAGCCAGCCGCGGTCGCCTGCCATCCCGCAACAGCCGCTCGCGGCCGGAACCTCGACCCGCTCGGCGATCGCGGCGGCGATCGCCGACAGCTTGCCGGTCAGCCCGAGATGCGTCGCGCCGCAGGTCGGGTGCAGCACCACCGAGCCGAGCTTGCGGCGGATCTCGAGCCGCGGGAGCAGGTGGTCGTGGGCCCAAGCGATCGAATCGAGGATCTCGACGCCGTCGGGCGCCACCTCACTGAGCAGCCCATGGGTGCACGAGCTCGCGTCGATCACGACCGGCAGACGGCCGCCGTCGCTCCAGCGCGCCAGCGCGGATGAAATCCGCCTCGACATCAGCTCGTGGCCGCGCGTGTAGCCCTTCGAGCTCCAAGGCGTGCCGCAGCAGTGCCCGGCGACGTCGTCGGGGATCCACAGCGGCAGCCCGGCTCGGCGCGACACCGCCACAAGCGCCTCGGGGAGCGTCGGTTGCGCCGCCGCGCCGCGGGGGTTCCCGAAGATCCGGTTCAGGCACGCCGGCATGTACACGGCGGCCGCCCCTTCGCGCACGGTGAACGGCAGCTGCGGCGCGGGCCCCGGCATCGTCGGAGTCCAGGTCGGCAACAGCTCGGCGCCTGCGGCGCGCCGCGCGCCGCTGAAGGCCGCGGCGACCCTGTCGTCGCCGAGCGCCCCCGCAGTGGCGGTGGCGGCGCGCACGGCCCCGCGCGCGAAGCGCTCGACGACTGCGTAGCGCTTGGCGGCGGCGAGGGCCGCACGCTGGGCGCGCTCGCCGTGCTGGGCGCGGCGCATTCGCTTGACCAGCTCGCCGGTGTCGATCGCGACCGGGCATGCATCCATGCACGAGCCGTCGGCCGCGCACGTCTCGATCCCGTCGTACTCGAATTGCTCGCGCAGCGCGTTGAGGACCGCTGAGCCCGCGGGCTGCCGGGCCATCTCGCGCCGCAGCACGATCCGTTGGCGGGGCGTGGTCGTGACGTTGCGCGACGGGCAGACCGGCTCGCAGAAGCCGCACTCGATGCACTTGGTCGCCTCCGGCTCGATCTCCGGCGTCGACTTCAGGTTCCGCAGGTGGACGCCGGGGTCGCGGTTGAGCACGACGCCCGGAGCGAGGATCCCGTCGGGGTCGGCAAGCCGCTTGACCCGCCACATCATCTCGGTCGCCTTCGCGCCCCATTCGCGCTCGACGTAGGGAGCCATGTTCACGCCGGTCCCGTGCTCGGCCTTCAGCGAGCCGTCGTACTTGTCGACGATCAGCGCGACGAGGCCGTGCATGAACGCTTCGTAGCGGTCCAGATCCGCCTGCTCGCCGAAGTTCGGCGTGAGCAGGAAGTGCAGGTTGCCGGCCGACGCGTGCCCGGCCATGCCGGGCAGAAATCCGTGCCGGGTCAGCAGCGCCTGGAGGTCCTTCGCGGCCTCGGCCACGCGGGCGGGCGGCACGCAGACGTCCTCGATGATCAGCTGCACCCCGGGCGGGCGCATCGCAGCGAGCAGGCCCTGCATCCCCTCGCGCACGTGCCACAACATCTCGATCTCCTCGCGCTCACGGGAGAAGCGAGCCTCCTCGACGAGCGGACGACCGGACAGGATCGACAGCGACTCGCGCTCGGGGGCGTCGAGGTCCCCGGGATCTTCCGCCCGGAACTCGACCAGCAGTGCCGCCGACGTCAGCGGCAGCTCCTTCCAGCGCTCGGGTGTCCCGGGCATGTTCCACGCCGCCGCGATCAGGGTCGGCGCGACCATCAGCTCGGTCGCGGTCGCGCCAGCCGCGACGAGCGGCCCGACCGCGTCCGCCGCGGCGTCGATGTCCTCGAAGAACACGAGCGCGATCGTCGTGTGCCGCCCCAGGGGCACGGTCTCGAACACGGCCTCGGCGACGAACGCCAATGTGCCCTCCGACCCGATCACGAGCCGCCGGAAGATCTGCAGCGGAGAGTCGGCGTCGAGAAATGCGCACAGGCGATAGCCGGTCGTGTTCTTGATCTCGAACTTGCGCCTGACGCGCCGCGCCAACTCGACGTCGGCGCGCAATTCGTCGCGGATCTGCGCAAGCCCGCGCGCCAGCTCCGGTGCCGCCTGCTCGAACCGGCGCTCGGCGTCGTCGTCGGCGGTGTCGATCACCGCGCCGGAAGCGAGCACGAGCTTCAACGAACGGACCGTGCTGTAGGAGTCGGCGACGACGCCGCAGCGCATCCCGCCCGAGTTGTTCGCGATCACCCCGCCGACGCAGGCGATGTCGGTGCTCGCCGGATCGGGCCCGAGCTTGCGCCCGTGACGGTGAAGGAGCCGGTTGACGTGCCCCAGCACGATCCCGGGCGCAACCCGGACGCGCGCACCCTCCTCCAGGACCCGAGCGCGCTGCCAGTGGCGGCGCACGTCGACCAGCACCGAGTCCGTCTGCGCCTGGCCGTTGAGCGAGGTGCCGCCCGCCCTGAACACAAGCGGCGTGCCGGTTCGTCGCGCAAACGCCATCAGCGCCACCACGTCAGACGTGTCGTGCGGGACCGCGATCGCCTTCGGGATCTGTCGGTAGGGGCTCGCGTCCGAGGCGTACTTGACGAGGTCCAGCGCGCGCGTCAGGACCTTGTCGGCGCCGAGCGCCGCGATCAGCTGCGTTTGCAGGGGCTCCGGCGTGCCGTCGGCGACCCAGTCGGGCGCGCGGTCGACGGCGGGGCCTGCCGACTCGGGAGCACTGCGGTCGATGTCAGGTGCGATCAGCCTCATCACTCCAGCCACATCCCGGAAGCCACCTGGGCTTGCACGAGCCTCGGACCGTCGCCGGCGGGGATGTCCTCGCGGAGTGCCGCCGTCAGCTCCTCGGGCGTGGTCACCGAGCGCGACGCCATCCCGTAGCCGTGCGCGACCGCGGCGACATCGAGCCCCGGCAGCTGCAGCCCGGGCGCGCCCGAGACCTGCTCGAGCGTCGCGAACCACTTGAGGATCATGTACTCCTCGTTTCGCAGGACGAGGAACGTGACCGGCAGCTTGTAGGCGACCGCAGTCCACAGCGCGGTGATCCCGTACTGAGCCGAGCCTTCACCGAGCACGCATACGACCGGTCGCTCCGGCTGTGCCAGCTGCACGCCGACGGCGGCGGCGATCCCGAATCCAAGTCCGCCGCTCGCGCTGAAGTAGTAGCTCCCGGGCCGCGACAGCCGCAGCCGGTTGCGCAGCGCGAGCGTGCTCGACGGCGTCTCGACCACCGCGATCCCGTCGTCGGGCCACGCGGCGGCGAGGGCCGCCATCGCCTCCGAGCCGCTCATCGGATCGGCGTGTTGCGGCTCGCCCGGCTCGGGCCGTGGATCGGGCGCCGCGCGCTCGGACTCGTCGACCAACTCGACCAGCCGCTTGAGCGCCAGCGCGACGTCGCCGACGATCGCGTCGCCGACGGGCGCGCGCGCGGCCTCCCCCGGGTCGCTCGTGATCGCGACCAGCGACGTGCCGTCGGCGATCAGCGGCCCCGGGAAGTACGGGTAGTACGGGAACACCGAGGAGCCGACGACCAGCACGACGTCGTGTGGCTTGAGCGTCTCGCTGACCGCCCCGATCGCGGGCGGGAGAATCCCGACGAACTGCGGATGGCCCTCCGGAAAGCCGAGGCGGCCGCCTCCGGTGGCGGGCGTCGCCCACACCGCCAGGCGCTGCTTCTCGGCCAGCGCGACCGCGTCGGCCCAGCCGCCGCTTGCGTCGATGTCGGGGCCGGCGACCATCGCCGGGTTGCGCGCGGACTGCAGCAGCGCCGCGAGCTGCGCCAGAGCCGCGGGGTCGGGCACGGCGCGGCCGGTGACGACGCGCTTGATCGCGTGGCCGGCGCGGTCCTCATCGGCCTCGGCGTTCCAGTCGTCCATCGGGATCGAGACGAATGCCGGTCCGCGCGGCGGCAGCGAGGCGTGATGGATCGCCCTGGCGATCGCGCCGGGAACGTCCTGGGCGCGTGGCGGCTCGTGGCTCCATTTGACATAGGGCTGCGGGGCGATCGTCGCGTCGCGGTTGGTCAGGTTCGCCTCGATCGTGATGTGCGGGCGGACCTGCTGGCCGGCGGTGATCACCAGCGGCGACTTGTTCGCCTGGGCGTTGAAGATCCCGCCGACGGCGTTGCCGACACCGGGCGCCGTGTGCAGGTTGACGTGCGTCGGCCGCCCGCTGGCCTGCGCATACCCGTCGGCCATCCCGACCACGACCAGCTCCTGCAGCCCGAGCACGTAGGTGAAGTCGTCGGGGAAGTCGGCGAGCATCGGCAGCTCGGTCGAGCCCGGGTTGCCGAACATCGTCCTCATGCCGTGGGCACGGAACAGCTCGAACGTCGCTTCGCGCACGGTCGCCATCAGGTCGTCTCTCCCTCGGTCAGGCGGATTGGCGCACACACGCTAGTGTGCGCCCGCCACTCGTGCGCACGATCGCCGGTCACAGCGCCGCCAGCGCCTCGGCGGCCGCTCGCTGCCCCGATTGGACGGCGCCGTCCATGTACCCGGTCCAGGCCGTCGCGGTCTCGGTGCCGGCCCAGTGAATGCGACCGACCGGCGCGCGCAGGGCCCTGCCGTACTCGGTCATCACGCCGGGCGGCATCACTCCCACCGGACAGCCGCCCGTGTAGATCTCGCGGTCCCAGACCTGGTCGAAGTACGTGCGCGGGCGACCGGCCGGCTGCCCGAAGTAACGGACATATGACTGGAGCGCCTGCGCTGCGCGCTGCGAGGCCGGCAGGTCTGACAGGGCCCGCGCGTCATCGCCGTCGATGAACCCGAGCAGCACTCCCGGCGAGCCGCTCGCCGGCGAGGCGTCGAACGTGACCTTGACCGGGCCCTGATCGCTGTTGGCCTGGCCGTTGAGGCCCTGATCGCGCCAGAACGGCCGGTCGTAGACGGCGATCGTCTTGATCAGCGAGCCGATCGGCATCCGTTGCGTGAGCTGATCGCGCAGCGCCGGCAGCCCCGGCGAGTACAAGATCCGGCCCGCGAGATTGGGCGGGATCGCAACGATCACGCGCTTGCCCTTCGCCGTGACCTTGCCGGCGGTGACGCTGACGCCCGCGGCGGTCTGCGCAATCTCTTGAACCGGATGGCCCAGCAGCACGCGCTTGCCGAGTTGGCCGGCGAGCTTCAGCGCGATCCCCTGGGTCCCGCCGGCGACCCGGAAGTCCTGAGCGCCGCCGGCTCCGGCGTTGGCGATCAGCGGGTTCACGGCCCCCGCGGCCCGAACGTAGGCGAGGAAATACAGCATCGAGACGTCGCGCGGCTCGACCGACAGCACGGCCTCGATGGCCAGGCCGAACAGCGTCCGTCCTTCGGCCGTGAGGATGTTCTGCTTGGCCCAGGTGTCGACCGTCATCGCGTCCCACTCAGCCGCTCGCGGCGCCTTGTAGGGAGCGTCCGGTGGGACCGTCTGCGCCATGTTGTCGATCGCCGGCAGCGTCAGCGCCCCGAGCTGCGCGACCGCGACAGGATCGTTGGCGGGCGGGATCGTGCCCGTGTAGGGCGTCGCCTTGCCCTGCTCGTACCAGATCAGCTTGCCGGTCGCATACGTCGGGAACTTGGCGATCCCGAGCTGCGACATCAGCGCGAGGATGCGCGTCTGCGTCGGGCCGACGAACGTCGCCCCCATGTTCGCGACGTCGCTTGCACCGGGCCCGAGCGAGCGGCTGAAGCAGCGTCCGCCGACCCGCTTGCGCGCCTCGAGCACGACCACCGAGCGCCCCGCGCGGTGCACCGCCTGGGCCGCGGTCAGGCCCGCCAGGCCGGCGCCGACGACGATCACGTCGGCCTTGACGGCGGCGCCCGAGGGCAGCTTGTGGTGTGCCGGCTTGCGCTTTGCCGCTCGCGCCGCGGCGGGCGTCCCGGCGGCCGCGCCGGTCGCAATCGCGCCGGCGACGAACCGGCGCCGGCTGATCCGGGTCGTTTTCACGGCTCCACCACCGGCTGCGTCGTTCCGTAGCCGCGTTGCAGCAACGCGTTGACGTACTCCTCGCACTGCGTCTCGTCCAGCGTCCGCGGCGGGCCGATCGCCGCCGCCCGCCAGTACAGCGTGCACGCCCACTCCAGCAGCTCCGAGCGATCCACCGCGCTGTCGAGATCCGGGCCGTGGACAATCGTTCCGTGGTTTGACATCAGCGCCGCGCCGCGCTCGCTGAGCGCGTCGAGTGTCAGCTCCGCGAGCTCGCTGGTGCCGAAGGTGGCGTAGCGCACGACCCTGATCGGGCCACCGAGCTCGAGCATCTGGTAATGGATGACCGGCAGCTCGTCGAGCACGCACGCAAGCGCGGTCGCGATCGGCGCATGGGTGTGGACGACCGCTCCCGAGTCGTAGCGGCGGTAGACGCCGAGGTGCAGCCCGACCTCGGAGGTCGCCTCGAAGGGCCCGGCCAGGTGGCGGCCGCGCAGGTCGACCACCGCAACGGCGTCGGCTTCGAGCTCCGCGAGCGCCGCTCCGGTCGGCGTGACCGCGACCAGCTCGCCCGCGCGCTCCGACACGTTCCCGGCGGTGCCGAGCACCAGCCCTGCGGCGGCCAACCGGCGGCTGGCGACCGCGACGCGTTCTCGCTCACGCTCGAGCATCTAGTGCCAGTAGTGCCACCGCCTCCACGCTAACACGAGTCTCAGCCCCGCAGCGCGTCGCCGCGGATGCGCACGTACCACGGCCCGAACTCGGCCAGCGGCCCGCGCACGAGCGGTGTCGAGTGTCTCGACACCCAGCTGAGCGCTCCAAACAGCGTCCGATCGCGGGACGAGTAGCGCAGCTCGAGACGGTCCCGTAGCTCGTCGGGGAGCAGGCCGGCCGTGATCACTTCAAGCTGCCTGCCCAGCGGTGCCGAGACCAGGCGCCACACGCCTGGGTGCAACCAAGGTAGGTCGGGCTTGGGCGGGCGCTTCACGCCGGCCAGCACTTCCGGCACCGCCGGGGTCCACGTCAGCTGCTCGCGGACGACCCGGTCGAAATACTGCTGCAGACCGGCCACGTCCGGCGGAAGGTCGCGCTCGCGAACGCCGATCAAGCGACCGACCTTCATCCACTGCTGCCAGAGATCCTCCTGCTCAGGACCCGACAACCTCGTCCCGAAGTGCTCATGGCCCTTGAGGATCGCGATCGCCAGGGTTGCATGCACCCAGGCGAATGCGTCGGGCTCCATCGCGCTGTAGCGATCGCCGTCATCGGTCACACCGCGGATCGCGCGGTGCATCGCGCGGACCCGGCGCCCGATCGTGCCCGCCAGCTCGGGTCCGCCGTACAGCGTGCCGTGGACGTAGTCCAGGGTCCGCACCAGCCGTCCCCACGGATCCTCGGTGAACGACGAATGCTGATGGACGCCGTGGCCGACCGTCGGGTAGGCGACCTGCAGCAGCAGCGCGTACAGCGGAGTGCAGAGCATCCTCGCGTCGTTGAACGCGCGCCACAGCACCGACCCGTCGCCGGGCACGAGCTCCGGCCACTGCTCCCGCGGCGGTAACACCGACGACACCCGCAAATGGTCCCGCCTCTCGGGCGGCGTGTCACGCGGGTGTCGTGCAGGCGTTCGCTATGCGGGCGTTGCGACCGCGGCTTCGTCGGCGTAGATCTCGCCGCGCTCGGCCTTCTCGACCAGGGACGCAGGCGGCTCGAAGCGCTCGCCGTACGTGGCTGCCAGCTCCCTGGCCCGCGCCACGAACGCGGACGGCCCGGTGCCGTGGACGGGGTGCTGATAGCCGTTGATGTACTGCAGCACGCCGCCGGTCCAGGCTGGGAAGCCGATGCCCATGATCGAGCCGATGTTGGCGTCGGCCACGGTCTCGATCACGCCCTCGTCGTGGCACTTGACCGACTCGAGCGACTCGATGAACAACATCCGCTCCTCGAGGTCGCGCAACGAGATCGCGGACGGGTCGTCGACCGGCGGGAATGCGTCGTGAAGGCCCTTCCACAGACCGACGCGCTTGCCGTCGGCGTACTCGTAGAAGCCGCGCGCCCTCGAGCCGGCCGGGACGGTCGAACTCGTCGAGCATCCGGTCGACCACGCCCTCCTCCGAGGGGTGAAGTTCCCATCCCAGGCTCGCAGCCTCGCCGGCAGCCTCCGTCGCGACGCGGATCTTCCGCATCAGCTTCATGTTCAGCTCGTCGGAGAGCTGGAGCACCGGAGCCGGGTAGCCGGCCTGCGAGGACGCCTGCTCGATCGTCGGCGCGGGGACGCCCTCGAGCAGCATCGCGATCCCCTCGTTGATGAACGTGCCGATCACGCGGCTGGTGAAGAAGCCGCGGCTGTCGTTGACGACGATCGGGGTCTTCTTGATCTGCTTGGCGAAGTCGAGCTGCCCGATGCAGCGTCTCGTCGTTGGTCTTCTCGCCCTTGATGATCTCGAGCAGCGGCATCTTGTCGACCGGGCTGAAGAAGTGAAGCCCGATGAAGTCATCGGGCCTGGTCACGTTCCCGGCGAGGCCGGTGATCGGCAGCGTCGAGGTGTTCGACGCAAGCAGCGCGTCGGGCGCCAGGTGCGGCTCGATCTCGGCGAACACCTGCGCCTTGACCTTCGGGTCCTCGAACACGGCCTCGATCACGATCTCGGCGCCGGCGGCGTCGGCGGCGTCTGCCGTCGGCGTGATCAGCGCCAGCAGCGCGTCGGCCTGCTCCTGGGTCGAGCGACCACGCTCGATCGCCTTGGCGACGAGCTTCTCGGAGTAGCCCTTGCCGCGCTGCGCGGCCTCGAGCGAGACGTCCTTGAGCACGACCTCGATCCCGGCTTTCGCGCACACGTACGCGATCGCGGCGCCCATCATCCCGGCGCCGAGCACGACCATCTTCTTGGGCGCGAACGGCTCGATTCCATCGGGCCTGTCGCGCTCGCCGTTGACGTGCTGCAGGTCGAAGAAGAACGCCTGGATCATGTTCTTGGCGACCTGGCTGGTGACCAGGTCGACGAAGTACCGGCCCTCGATCTCGATCGCGTTGTCGAAGTCGACCTGTGCGCCCTCGACCGCGGCGGCCATGATGTGGTGCGGCGCCGGGTAGTTGGCGCCCTTGATCTGCTTGCGCAGGTTCGCCGGGAACGCCGGCAGGTTCTGCGCGAAGCTCGGGTTCGACGGCGTCCCGCCCGGGATCTTGTAGCCCTTGACATCCCACGGCTGGACTGCCTCCGGATTTGCCTTGATCCACGCCTTCGCGGCGGGGACCAGGTCGTCCTGCGTGGCGACGAGCTCGTCGACGATCCCAAGCTCCTTGGCCTTCGCCGGGCGATGGCGCTGGCCCTGCATCAGCAGCTGCAGCAGGGCATTGGCGATCCCGAGCATCCGCACCGTTCGCACGACACCTCCGGCGCCGGGCAGCAGCCCGAGCTGGACTTCGGGGAAGCCGAGCTGCACCTTCGGGTCATCGAGCGCGATCCGGTGATGACACGCCAGACAGATCTCCAGTCCGCCGCCGAGCGCGGCGCCGTTGATCGCGGCGACGACCGGCTTGCCGAGCGTCTCGAGCCGGCGCAGCTGGCGCTTGATCTCGCGGATCTCCTGCGCGATCTGCGGCGCGTCGGCCTTGGTCGCGCGCTTGAGGTCGTGCAGGTCGCCGCCCGCGAAGAACGTGTTCTTGGCGGAGGTGATCACCACGCCGGTGATCTCGTCGCGCTCGGCCTCGAGCCTGTCGACGGTCGCCGCCATCGACGCCTTGTAGGCGGCATTCATCGTGTTGGCCGACTGGCCCGGATCGTCGAGCGTGAGGACGACGATCCCGTCGGCGTCGCGCTCCCAGCGAATTGTCTGTGCGGAGTTCGTCTCACTCATCTAGATGGCCTCCACGACCGTCGCGATTCCCATGCCACCGCCGACGCACAGCGTCGCGAGGCCGTACTTGCCCCCGGTTCGATGCAGCTCGTCGATCAGCGTGCCGAGGATCATCGCCCCGGTGGCGCCGAGCGGATGCCCCATCGCGATCGCGCCGCCGTTGACGTTGACCTTCGACATGTCGAGGCCCATGTCCTTGACGAACCGCAGCACGACCGCCGCGAACGCCTCGTTGATCTCGACGAGATCGAGGTCATCGACGGTCAGCCCGGCCTTCTGCAGCGCCTTGCGGCTGGCGGGCGCGGGGCCGGTCAGCATGATCGTCGGGTCAGCGCCGGACAGAGCGGTCGCGAGGATCCGCGCCCTCGGCTTCATCCCGTGCGCCTTGCCCGCCGCTTCGTTGCCGACGACCACGAGCGCGGCGCCGTCGACGATCCCAGATGAGTTCCCCGGCGTGTGGACGTGGTCGATCTTCTCGATCCAGTGGTACTTCTGCAGCGCGACGGCGTCGAAGCCCCCCATGTCCCCGATCGCCTGGAACGAGGGCTTGAGCGCCGCGAGCCCCTCGACGGTCGTGTCGGGGCGGATGAACTCGTCCTTGTCGAGCACGACGTTCTCGTTGATGTCCAGGACCGGAATCACCGAGCCGTTGAACTTGCCCGCCGACTGCGCGGCCGCCGCGCGCTTCTGCGACTGCTGCGCGTAGGCGTCGACGTCCGCGCGGCTGAACTCCTCGATCGTCGCGATCAGGTCGGCGCTGATCCCCTGGGGGATGAAAGAGGTGTCGTAGTTGGTCTCCGGGTCGAGCGCCCAGGCGCCGCCGTCGGAGCCCATCGGCACGCGCGACATCGACTCCACACCGCCGGCGAACACGAGGTCCTCCCAGCCCGACGCAACCTTCTGGGCGGCGACGTTGACGGCCTCGAGCCCCGAGGCGCAGAAACGGTTGAGCTGCACGCCCGCGACCGTGTCGGGCAGCCCGGCCTTGATCGCCGCCGCCTTGGCGATGTCGCCGCCCTGGTCGCCGATCGGCGACACACAGCCGAGCACGACGTCGTCGAAGCCGTTCGGGTCCAGGCTCTCATTGCGCGCGAGCGTCTCGTGCATGAGCCCGACCACGAGGTCGATCGGCTTGACCGTGTGCAGCGATCCGTTGACCTTCCCCTTGCCGCGGGGCGTGCGGATCGCGTCGAATACCAAAGCTTCGCTGTTGCTCACGCTCGTTCTCCTCAGAGTCGGTAGATCGTGGCGCTGCCCGCCAGACGTCGTGCGGCTTCCTGGGGCGGCCTACCGCGATCCTACCACGCTATTGGCAGAGTGCTAACAAGGGTCAGAGGCCGAGCTTGGCTACTATACTTTGTGAAGTACAATGCTGATCTTCCGTCGCCTGCTCACGTTCCTGCGCCCGTATCGGCGGCAGGTCGTGTGGTCGTTCGTGCTCGCGTTCGGGGCCATGGTCGCGACCGTGCTGATCCCGTTGATGACCGGCGTGGCGATCGACTCCATTCGCCGGCAGGACAAGCACGATCTGGTCTTCTGGGCGATCGCGATCGCGCTGGCGGGGCTCGCGCGGCTGGGGCTCAGCGCGGCTCGACGGCTGGTCGCCGGCCGCGTCTCGCTCGGAGTCGAACTCGACTTGCGCAACATGCTCTACGGGCAGTTGCAGCGGCTCGAGCTGTCGTTCTTCGACCACCAGCAAACGGGGCAGCTGATGTCGCGCGCGACCGTCGACCTGCAGGGTGTGCGTTTCTTCCTCGGATATGGGCTGATCTTCATCGCCCAGTCACTGCTGACGATCGTTCTCGCGGGGATCGCGATGTTCGCGCTGCAACCCGAGCTGGCGGCGCTGGCGCTTGCACCGGTCCCGTTCGTGGTTCTGATCGCGCAACGGTACGGCCGGCGCTCGCGTCCGGCGCTGCAGGAGGTGCAGCAGCGGATCGCGGAGCTGACGGCCGAGGCCGAGGAGAACGTCTCCGGCGTGCGCGTGGTCAAGGCGTTTGCGCAGGAGCAGCGCCAGCTCGATCGCTTCCAGCATTCAGTCGCGCGCCTGTTCGATCAGGCGATCTACGCGACCAGGATCCAGGCCAAGTTCGGCCCCTTGCTGAGCTTCCTGCCCAACGTCGGGTTGGCGATGATCCTGCTGGTCGGCGGTCGGCAGGTGATCGACGGGACGCTGACGCTCGGGCAGTTCACCGCCTTCTACGCCTATCTGCTGATGCTGATCTCGCCGATGCGGACGCTCGGCTACATGCTGGGCGCAGCGCAGCGGGCGACCGCATCGGGCGCCCGCATCTTCCAGGTGCTCGACCGGGCACCGCGGATGACGACGCCGGAGGATGCCCCGCCGCTGCCCGCCGGCCGCGGCCGGGTGACGCTCGACGGCGTCGGCCTGACGTTCGACGGCGTAGCGCATCCGGCGCTCAGCGACATCGACCTCGAGATCGAGCCCGGTACCACGGTCGCGCTCGTCGGCGCGATGGGATCGGGCAAGACTGCGCTTGTCTCGCTGCTGCCGCGGCTGTATGACGTCAGCGCCGGCGCGGTCCGGATCGACGGCGCGGACGTCCGGTCGATCGACCTCGCCAGCCTGCGCCACGAGATCGCGATCGTGACCGACGACCCATTCCTGTTCTCCGCCAGCGTCCACGACAACATCGCCTACGCCCGCGCCGACGCCACCCGCGAGCAGGTGCGCCAGGCCGCGCAAGCTGCCCAGGCCGCCGAGTTCGTCGAGGTGCTCCCCGAGGGCTACGACACGCTCGTCGGCGAGCGCGGCCTGACGCTGTCGGGCGGCCAGCGTCAGCGGATCGCGATCGCGCGGGCGATCCTGGCCGACCCGAGGATCCTGATCCTCGACGACGCGACCTCATCGGTCGACGCGTCGACCGAGCAGGAGATCAAGCTCGCGCTACGCGAGGTGATGGCCGGCCGCACGACGCTGGTGATCGCCCACCGCCTGTCGACGATCGCGCTCGCCGACGAGATCGTCGTGCTCGAGGACGGACGTGTGGCGGCCCAGGGCAGCCACGATCAGCTGCTGGGACAGTCGGAGCTGTATCGCGAGATCGTCGAAAAGGGCATGCCCGAGAAGGTGTTCCTCACGAGCGATCCAGTCGAGGCAAAGGTGGCGGGGCTATGAGATGGTCGCGAGCCGAGGTGCGCCGCCGTCTGCACGAAACCGGCGGCCGCGGGCGCAAGTTGCGCGGGCTGGCCGAGCTTCTGTCGCCCTACCGCTGGCGGGTCGTGGCGATGTTCATTTCGCTGCTGGTCGCGACCGCGGCGGCGCTCGCCCCCGCGCCGCTGGCGAAGCTCGCGATCGACGATGGGATCAACCATCACGATGTCGCCGCTCTGAACTTGATCGTCGCTGCGTTCATGGTCTCGGCGGTGCTGTACGCGGTCGCCTCCTATGCCCAGACCTACCTCGTCGGCTGGGTTGGCCAACGGGCTCTGCAGGACCTGCGGGTACGGTTGTTCGCGCACCTGCAGTCGCTGTCGATCGGCTTCTATTCGCGCAATCGCGCGGGCGTGATCCTCTCGCGGATGACCAACGACGTCGAGGCGCTCGATCAGCTCGTCTCCGACGGCCTGGCCACCCTGTTCCAGTCCAGCCTGACGTTGATCGGCGTCGTCGTGATCCTGTTCGTGCTGGACCCGCACCTCGCGCTGCTGACGTTCCTGGCGCTGCCGCTGCTGGCGGCCGGCGGCCTGGCGTTCAGGATCGCGTCCGCCGACGCCTACCGGATCACCCGCGAGAAGATCGCGTGGATCACCGGCTACCTGCAGGAGACGCTGTCGGGAATCCGGGTGGTGCGCGCGTTCGGCCAGGAGCGGCGTCACATCGCGCAGTTCCACCAGCTCAACGACGAGAACCGCAAGGCGAACATGAAGACCGTGTATCTGAACGCGGCGTACTTCCCCGCGGTCGAGTTCGTGTCGGCGCTGGTGACGGTCGAGATCCTCGTGATCGGCGGGCTGGAGGCGATCAACGGCCACACCTCGACGGGAGTCGTGTTCGCCTTCATCGCTGCGCTGAACAACTTCTTTGACCCGATCCAGCAGCTGTCGCAGCTGTACACCACCTACCAGTCCGGGATGGCGGCGCTCGACAAGATCTTCGACCTGCTCGACGAGCAGCCCGAGCTCACCGATGCCCCCGACGCGCTGCAACTGCCCCAGATACGCGGCGAGGTCCGGTTCGAGGATGTCTCGTTCCGCTACGGAGCCGACGACGAAGGCGCGTGGGCGCTGCGCGACGTGGACCTGACGATCCCGCCAGGCCAGACGGTGGCGCTGGTCGGCGAGACCGGCGCGGGCAAGTCGACGTTCGCCAAGCTGGTCTCGCGCTTCTACGACCCCACCGACGGACGGGTCCTGGTCGACGGCCACGATCTCCGAGCCGTGTCCGCGCACTCGCTGCGCTCGCAGATGGGGATCGTCCCCCAGGAGGCCTTCCTGTTCAGCGGCACGGTGCGCGAGAACATCTCGTTCGGGCGACCGGACGCAACCGACGAGCAGATCGTCGCCGCCGCGGCGGCCGTCGGCGCGCACGACTTCATCACCGCGCTCGACCACGGGTACGACACCGAGGTCGGCGAGCGCGGAGTGCAGCTGTCGGCGGGCCAGCGCCAGCTGCTGGCCTTCGCGAGAGCGCTGGTCGCCGATCCGCGGATCCTCGTCCTCGACGAAGCCACGTCGAACGTCGACGTCCGCACCGAGAGCCTGATCGAGGAGGGGCTGCGCCGGCTCGTCGCCGGCAGAACCGCGATCGTGATCGCCCATCGCCTGTCGACGATCAAGCACGCTGGACGGATCATCGTGCTCGAGCACGGCCGGGTCGTCGAGCAAGGCAGCCACGACGAGCTGCTCGAGGCCGGCGGACGGTACTGGCGCCTATACCGGGACTGGGCGGAGCAGGCCGCGGCGTAGTGGCGGCCGTGTCGGCGTCGAGGTGGTCGTCGCCGAGTAGGCTGTCGGCTTAGTGTCTGAACGCGTCCGGATCGAGGTCGCTGACCACGTCGCGGTCGTCACCCTCGCCCGGGCCGACAAGCACAACGCGCTGGACCGGGCGATGTTCGAGGGCATCATCGGCGCGGCCGAGCGGGTGTCGGTGCAACCGGGGGTGCGCGCTGTCGTCCTTCACGGCGACGGGCCGAGCTTCTGCTCGGGGCTCGACTTGATCAGCTTGGCCGGGTCGGAGGCCGGCGCCGCTGGGCTGACCGACCCACTGACCGCTGAGGCGCCGAACTGGTTTCAGCGCGCGGCTTACGACTGGATCCGCCTGCCGGTGCCGGTGATCGCGGCCGTCCACGGCAACTGCCTCGGCGGCGGCCTGCAGATCGCGCTTGCGGCCGACGTCCGGTTCGCGACCCCCGACGCCCGGCTGTCGGTGATGGAGGTCAAATGGGGCCTGGTCCCAGACATGTCGATCACGCGCACGCTCCCCAGGCTGGTCGGCATCGACGTCGCCAAGGAGCTCACCTACACGGGGCGCACGTTCGACGGCACCGAGGCGGGACGGCTCGGGATCGTGACCCACGTCGTCGACGATCCGCTCGCCGCCGCGCGGGCGCTCGCGACGGAGATCGCGGCCCGCTCCCCGGACGCCGTTCGCGGCGCAAAGCGGCTGTTCGACGAGGCTTGGACCGGCGAGCCCGCGCAGACGCTGGCGCTGGAGGCGGCGATCCAGCTCGAGCTGATGGGATCGCCGAACCAGTTGGCGGCGGTCACCGCCGGGCTGTCGCGGCAACCGGCCACGTTTACCGATCCCAAGCAGGGGTTCATAAACCAACCGTCGAATGTCGCGGGCTAGGATGACCGCCCGGACGTCCTCAACACGCGATCGTGTGGTGACCGACCTCAAGGCTATGCGGCTGCTGATCGTCGACGAAGACGAGACCGTCGTGCAGCTGCTCGAAGAGGTGCTCGCAGAGGCCGGCTACACCGAGGTGACGAGCACCCGGGACCCGGCGCGCGTGCCGGAGATGTGCGTCGCGCAGAAGCCGGATCTGCTGCTGCTCGACCTGCACATGCCGGTCCTGACGGGCTACGACGTGATGGCCGCGATCCGCGAGCTGATCGAGCCGCCTGACAGCCTGCCGGTGCTGATCTTCACCGCCGACTCGAGCCGCGAGGCGCGCCACCGGGCGCTGTCTCAGGGCGCACGCGACTTCGTCAACAAGCCGATCGACCCCACGGAGCTGCTGCTGCGCGTCGGCAACCTGCTGCGCACGCGCCATCTGCAGCAACAGCTCGAGCGCCGCAGCGAACTGCTGAACGAAGCAGTGCGCGCGCGGACCGGACAGCTCGAGCAGGCGCGTCAGGAAAGCCTCGTGATCCTCGCGACGATGGCCGAGTACCACGATTACTCGACCGCCAACCACACCCGGCGCGTAGGCCTGACCGCGTCGATGATCGCGCGGTCGATGGGGCTGTCAGAGCAGTTTGTCGCCACGATCCACGACGCGGCGCTGCTGCACGACGTCGGCAAGGTCGGGATCTCCGACCGGATCCTGCTCAAGCCCGGTCGCCTCACCCCGGAGGAGCGGTCAACGATGATGAGCCACGTCGAGATCGGCGCCCGGATCCTCGGACGGGCCCGCTCGCCGGTGCTGCGCACCGCCGCCGAGATCGCCCGCACCCACCACGAGCGCTGGGACGGCCAGGGGTACCTCGGGGGCCTCAGCGGCGAGGACATCCCACTGGCGGGCAGGATCACCGCCGTCGCCGACGTGTTCGACGCGCTCACCCACGCCCGGCCCTACAAGGACGCCTGGGACACGGAGAGGTCGATGGCGGCGATCATGTCGCAGGCCGGGCTGCAGTTCGACCCGCGGGTGGTCGAGGCGTTCGTCGGGCTCGGCGTGCAAGCGCTGCCCGGCCAGCCGCTCTTTACCGGCGCTGCTCCTCCGGCGGCCTAGCGCCGGCGCGACTCCTCCGGCGGCGTAACCGCCGGAGGAGCGCACATCTTCACCGGTCGTGCAATCAGTGGATCGTGAAACCGGCGCTGTCGCTGCCCACCTGGACGTCGTAGCTACCGGGCAGCACCTGCCGCGGCCCGCTTCCGTCGATGTCACCCGACGTGACGCCAAGGGTCGAGGTCGGGAACGATAGGAACACCGTTCGCGACTGGCCGGCTGAGAGCTCCACGCGCGCGAACGCGACGAGCTGCTGCGGCGGACGCAGGATGTTGCCCGTCGACGTCGGCATGTGCACGTACACGGGCACCACGTCGGCTCCGCCCTTCCCGCCGGTGTTGGCCACCGTCACTCGCACCGTAACGCGACCGCCAGCGGGACCGCTGACCGAGAGGCCGCTGGTCGTGAACGTCGTGTACGAGAGGCCGAACCCGAACGGGTACAGCGGGTTGTAACCCGACCCATGACCGGAGTTCGTTCCGGGGAACTGATCGAAGAACTTCGGCTCATCCCCGACCGGGGACGGCCCGCCGGAGTTGAAGTCCGAAAGTTCGAGCCCGGGTGGCGGGGCGTCGCTCGGCCACGTAACCGAGAGCCTGCCGCTCGGGTTGAACTTACCGAACAGCACATCGGCGGCCCCGTTACCCGCTTGCGTGCTGCCCTGCCACGCCATCAGGATCGCGTTCGCCTTCTCGGCGTCGGGGCCGAGACCGATGGGCCGTCCGGCGACCACGACCACGATCACCGGCTTGCCCGTCGCCTCGAGTGCTGCGACCTCGGACTTCTGATCGGAAGTCAGCTGTGGCGCCGGGTCATCGCCCAGTCCTTCGGCGTACGGCCGAAGCTCGCCGACCACGTCGACGATGGCGGACGCGCTGGCTGCGTCAGACACCGCCGTGGCCTGATCGGGGGCCAACACCGCGTTGTTGTCCGCGGCCTGGATCCCCTTCCAGACGGTCACCGCCGGAGGTATCTGGTCCGGCGGGCCGCCGCAGCAGGCCTGCTTGTTGTTGTCAAAGACGCCCTGCCAGCTGACGCTCCAGCCGCCGAGCGTGTCGGGGATCGAGTCGGCGTTGAGACCCGTTACCACCACATGGCTCGCCGACGACAGCGGCAGCACGCCGTCGTTGCGCAGCAGCGTCATCGACTCGTCCGCCGCTTGCCGGTCAAGCGCCACGTTGCCGCTGATCGCGCCATCCGCCTTGGTTATATCGACCAACGGGTGGTCGAACAGGCCGAGCTTGAACTTCAGCGTCAGGATCCGCGTCACGGCCTGGTTGATGCGCGACATCGGCACGAGTCCGTCGTTGACAGCCGCCTGCAGAGCGGCGTCGAAATCGCTCGACGAAGTGGCGTTCATCGCCATGTCAACGCCGGCATTGACAGCCTGCGCCACCGCGTGCTCGAGGTCCGCGGCGGTGTGGTAGGCCGTTTGCAGCGCGAACACGTCGTTGTAGTCGCTGATCACGACTCCCTTGAACCCCAACCGCTGGCGCAGCTCCGTCGTCAGCAGGAAATGCGAGGCAGTCGCCGGAACGCCGTTGATCGATCCCGAGTTGACCATCACCGTGTCGGCGCCGGCGTTGATCCCATCGGCGTAGGACGGCAGGAACAAGTCCTGCAGGTAGCGGATCGGGATCTGCTCCTGCACCCGGTCATGGCCGTTGATCGACGACGAATAGGCGGCGAAGTGCTTCACCGTCGAAGCGACCTTGAGGCCCGGGTTGGTCGGGCAGGTGCCGCCCTGCATCCCGCGGATGTTTGCGCCGCCGATGGCGCCGGTCAGCGCCGGCTCTTCGCCCCACGTCTCGTAGGTGCGACCCCAGCGGTTGTCGCGCGAAACGTCTTGGACGGGGGCGAAGTCCCAGACCGTGCCGGTGCTGCAGATCTGATCACGCGTCGCCGCCCCGGCCGCCTGCGCCAGCGCGGTGTCCCACGTAGCACCCATTCCAATCGACTGGGGGAACAGCGTCGCGTTGGTGGGATGGCCGAAGCCGTGCACCGCGTCGACGCCGTAGATGATCGGGATGTGCAGGCGCGAGTGCGCGATCGCATACGTCTGGATCGCGTTGTACAGCTCCGCCCACGACCTCCCCGTGTTGCCGGGCGGATTGTCGGTGGCGCCCGACAGGATCGATCCCGACTTGTCAGTTATCAGCACCTTCTGCAGGCAGTTCGTCTGCAGCTGGTCGCTGTTGCCACCGTTGCACACGCCGTTCGCCGGGTTCGTTGGCCCGCGGAGCAAGCCGAGCACGATCTGGTCCATCTGCCCGATCTTCTCGGCCGGCGTCATCTGTCGCAGCAGATCGGCGACTCGGGCCGACACGGGTGCGGCCGAGCTCATGTAGGTGTGGGTGATCCTGTTGGTGGTCCTGTGCGTGGTCCTGGCGCTACCGCTCGTCACCGCGACGGCGACGAACGCGACAGCGACCAGGGCGGCGGCGAGAACCGACTGGGTCCGTCTCACGATCCCTTCCTCCTGGTTGATGCTTGGACGTGCCGAGCCGGCCGGCGGCTCGCAGCGCAGCAGCCAACGCCGGGACCCGCGGCGCGACACGCCGCCGGTGGTGGTCCCCTACCTCCGGATACGCCATCTGACTCGGCTCTCCACTGAATGTGGCGCCGTCCTGTTACCCACGACGCCCCGACGCCAAACCGACCCGAGCTCGGGGGCGGATCAGTACCCGAGCTCGGGGGCGGATCAGTTCGTGGAGCGGCGCTGTCCCGGGTATACTCGCGTCCCGCTGCGGGCTCGCTTACGCATGTCCTGCCTAAGCTGTCAACCGCGTCTACTGCGGGGTGGAGTAATCGGCAACTCGCCAGGTTCTGGCCCTGGAATTCAAGGTTCGAGTCCTTGCCCCGCAGCCTCCGAACCGGCTCGGACGGCCCGCCTCAGAACGCAGCGAGCTCGCTCGACAGATCGCTCAGCTGCGCAGCTCGCTCGCCGAGCTCGGCGCCCGAGACGATCAATCGCCGGGCGTGCTCGAGGTCGTCTGAACGACCGACCGACAGGGCGGCTGCGACACGACCCTGATCGACGTACCAGATACTGAACTCGCCCTCGTCGACCGAGCCGCGGACGAGCTCCTGGTCCCATTGCGGCGCCGGGCCGACGTACTCGAGCGACGCCCAGTCTGAGAGGTCGGAGAAGAAGTACGGGACCACGTCGTGCGGCTGGTCGCGTCCGATCATGTTCAGGGCGGCCGTCTTGCCGTGGTTGAAGGCGACGTCCCAGTGCTCGATCCGCAGCGGCCGGCCGCCGTGAACGACGCTGTCGTACTCGGCGATGTCTCCCGCCGCATATACGCCCGGAGCGCTGCTCTGAAGCCGAGAGTCGACGCGCACGCCGCCGCCTTCTCCGAGCTTCAGGCCGGCGCGGCCCGCGAGCGTCACGTCGGGCACGGCACCGGCGCCGATCACGACCGCGTCGGCGTTCAATTCGAGACCGCGCTTGGTGACGACCCGGGTGACGCGCCCGCCCGATCCCTCGAACCGCTCGAGCTCATCGTCGCCGTGGACGGTGACACCATGCGCCTCCAGCCTGCTCCGGAAGAACCTGCCGGCCCGGTCGCCGAAGTGACGGCAGAGCGGCTCGGGCTCGAGCATCACCATCGTGCACGAGCTGCCCAGTTCAGTCAGCGACGCGGCGACCTCGCTGGCGATGTACGAACCGCCGATGAGGACGACGCGCTTCCCCGCGGCGTCGCTTCGGATCGTGTCGCTGTTGCCGAGCGTGCGCAGGTAGTGGATGCCTTCGAGCTCGCAGCCCGCGACGTTCAGACGACGGACGTTGGCCCCGGTCGCGAGGAGGGCCTTGCCAAAGCTGACCGTCAGCTTGTTCGACATCGTCGCCGAGCGGGCGGCCGCGTCGAGCCCGGTCGCCGAAGTTCGAGTCAGCACCTCGATGCCCTGCTCCTCGAACCACTCGGGCTGTCTGAACAGGATGTCCGCGCGCGGCTCCTTTCCCTGCAGATACCCCTTAGAGCACGGCGGCCGGTTGTAGGGAAGCTCGGGCTCGCGCCCGACGAGGAGGATCGAGCCGTCGGCGCCGGACTCGCGCAGCCAGCGGGCGCAGTTGCCCGCGGCGAGGCCGCCGCCGATCAGCAGGTAGTCGACGTGACGGTCGGCCACCGATTCAGCCGCTGAACCCGGATGCGCCGTTCGGCGCGAACTGCGGCGTGATCGCCGCCTCGAGGCCAGGATCGAGGATCAGCAGCACCTGGTCTCCCGCCTCGATCATCGAGTCGGACTTCGGAACGAACCCGGCGCCGCCGCGAAGCACGGAGATGATCAGCGACCCGTCGGGGAGCGGCACGTCTGCGACCCGTTGACCGGCCGCCTCCGAGCCTTCGCCGACTTCGAGCTCGATGATCTCCAGGTGCTCCTCTTCGAGCGCGAGCAGCTGAATGAGGCCGTATTCGGGCACCTCGTGCTCGATCAGTCGCAGGATCAGGTCGGTCGCCGAGACCGCGGGTTGGATCCCGAGCAGCTTGAAGTGCTGCAGGTTGCGTGGATTGTTGACGCGCGCGACGATCCGCTGAACGCCGTACTTCTCCTTGGCTACCTGGCAGATCAAGATGTTGTCCTCGTCGTCGCCGGTCACTGCGATCACGAGGTCGGCCCGCTGGATGCCGGCCCGCTCGAGCACCCACAGCTCGGTCGCGTCGCCGTACTGGACGGCGTGTTCGAGCTCCTCTTCGACGATCCGATAGCGGTTGTGGTCGGACTCGATCAGCGTGACCTCGCGATCTTTCGCGATCAGCTCGCGAGCGAGGTTCCAGCCGACCTTGCCGGCGCCGGCGATTATCACGTACATGGGACGCTCGACCTCCTCACGTCGCCAGCACCAGATTCTCGGCCTGGTCGATCGCGATCTGTGTGGGACAGATCGTCAGCAGCCCCTGCTCGGCGTACCAAGCGGCGCGGTTGGGGTCTGCGACACGGACGACCACGCGCGGGACCTTGAACCGGCGTTGGGCGATCTGCGCGATCACGAGGTTTGTGTTGTCGCCGCTGGTCGCGGCCAGGAACACGTCGGCCTCCTCGATCCCGGCTTCGATCAGCCCGTCGATCTCCAGCGCGGTGCCGACGGTGAAGCGGCCGCCGGAGTCCTCCCAGGTGGTGGTCTGATCCTTGTCCAGCCGCTCATGCGACAGCGGGTCGCTGTCCATCACTGAGACCTCATGCCCTGCCGTCAACGCTCGCTTGGCGACTGCCGACCCTACTCGGCCCGAACCAATGATCAGGATGAACATGAGCTGGACTCTAGACGTTGCGTGCAGATGTGGTTGCCGTCCGCCGCACCGGCGGGGGCGTCAGCGCGGCGGCGACGATCACCAGCGCGAACGCGAGCATCCTGACCGCGAGCGCAAGCTGTCCGGACGGCAGCGGCTCGGAGAACACGATCGGCCCCGCCGCGATCGTCGTCAGGTTCGCCGCGGCGCTGGTAATCGCGATGACCGCCACCGCCTCGCCGAGCTGGAGGCTGCGGGCAGAGACGAGCAGCCCGATCAGCGAGGCCGCGAGGATCACGAACGCAAGCGGGTGCAAGAGCACACCGACGCCGAGCGTCCCCAAATGCGAGCTGAGCGCCTTGATCGACGTGTCCGACGCCGCCCACAGAAGGCCCGCAGACACAGCGAGCACCGTCGCCCGACGCGATCTGGCTGCGAGCAGCAGACCCGCCGCGCCGACCGCGCCGACGTAGATCGCCAGCGTGCCGGGGTCATAGTGAGACTGGGCGCTTCGCCCCACGCCGCCGAGCGTCGCCGCCAGGAACGCAAGCCCCGCCGCCGTCAGGCCGACCCCGATCCATTCTCGCCGCGTCACCGGGATCCCGAACAACCGGTCGGCGACCACGGTCAACAGCACCAGTCCCCCGGCGATCACGGACTGGACCAGCGAGATTGGAGCGAGCGCAAGCGCGCCGACGTGCAGCCCCCATGAGCCCAGCGCGATCAAGATCCCCAGCGAGTACAGCGGCGACCGAAACAGGTCAATCGAGCTGCGAAGCGGGCGGCGCATTGACACGGCAGGCGCCTCGCGAGCACCGCGGAACTTGTAGAGGAACCCCGCGATCGAGCCAAACGCCGTCAGGAGCGCCAACAGCAGGCCGAGCTGTACCGATACCGACATCGTCGCGCCGAGCGTAGCGCGGCTCGTCTCAGCTTCCGTTACGCGCGCGCTTACGCCTCACCGGTCGGTACAGCCCCGGCCGGGATCGGCTTGCCGAGATACCGGCGTGCGATCAGCGTGGCGAGCGCGAGCTGGCGCGCCCGCTTCTCCCCGCGCCACCCCACAGTGACGGTCAGCAGGCTCTTCCCATCGGTCGTCAGCAGCTTCGACTGGTCGGGCAGCCATGCAGCGTCCAACCCGAGCTTCGGCACCGTCACAGGCGGCGCGAAGTTCCGCTCCGTCCCGAACTGCTGCCCATCCTCCACGATCGTCCGCTCCAACCGCTGATACGGCTGTGGCGACGAATCGACATTCACGACCACCGCCACCCGTCGGCCCCCATGCACAGCCGCGAAGTGACACTCCGGGCTGGCGTTGTTCCCAGTCGCCGCCGTCGCCTTCAAAGACGCAGCAGGAACTCCGATGAACCCCGCCACGCCGGCCTCCGCGGAAGGGACACAAACCGGCGGCGCCTTGGCCTTAGGCGCAGCAACCGCTCGCGTCGAACTCGAACTCGAACGGGAGGAACGGGCGCTACCACAGCCAAGGAGCGTCACAGCCAGGATCAGCCCGCCGCACACCACGGCCGCGAAGGTGAGCACGCCTTTGAGGGGACTTGCGTGGCCCAGCACAACAGACCGCACTACGGCAACGTTAGCGCCGTCCCCTCAAAGGTGTGCCACCGAAGCACCTTACGTGATCAGCGGGATGATCAAGAGCGCGACGATGTTGGCGACCTTGATCATCGGGTTGATCGCCGGTCCCGCCGTGTCCTTATAAGGATCACCGACCGTATCCCCAGTCACCGCCGCCGCGTGGGCCTCAGAGCCCTTGCCGCCGTAGGCGCCGTCCTCGATCAGCTTCTTGGCGTTGTCCCAGGCGCCACCGCCCGAGGTCATCGAGATCGCCATGAACAGCCCGACGACGATCACGCCCATCAGCAGCCCGCCGAGGGCCTCGACGCTGATCAGCCCGACCACCAGTGTCAGCACGATCGGGATCAGCGACGGGAGGATCATCTCGCGCTGGGCGGCGCGCGTGACAAGGCTGACCGCCGTCCCGTACTCGGGCTCCTCGGTCCCCTCCATGATCCCCGGCTTCTCGCGGAACTGGCGGCGCACCTCCTCGACCACCGCGCCGCCGGCGCGCCCGACGGCCTGCATCGCAAGCGAGACGAACAGGTACACCATCATGCCGCCGATCAGCAGCCCGATCAGGACAGCCGGGTTGTCGATCGAGAAGTTCGGGAACTTCCCGGCTGCGTGGAGCTCGCGTTCAAACGCGTTGAACAGGACCAGCGCGGCGAGCGCGGCCGACCCGATCGCGTATCCCTTGGTGACGGCCTTGGTCGTGTTGCCGACGGCGTCGAGCGGGTCGGTCACGTTGCGCACCTCTTCGGGCAGGTCGGCCATCTCGGCGATGCCGCCGGCGTTGTCGGTGATCGGGCCGAACGCGTCGAGCGCGACGATCAGCCCGGTCAGCGACAGCTGCGCCATCACCGCGACGCCGATTCCGTAGATGCCCTCCGAGCCGCCGCCGGTCAGCTTCCACGCGCCGAGGATGCCGAGCGCGATCACGATCGCGGGCGGCGCGGTCGACTGGAAGCCCTGCGCGAGCCCCTGGATGATGTTCGTCGCGTGCCCGGTCTGCGAGGCGCGGGCGGTGCTCCTGACAGGCCAGAACCGCGTCGAGGTGAAGTAGTCGGTGATCACGAACAGGCAGGCCGTGACACCGATCCCGATCAGCGAGCAGAGGTAGAACTTCCACCAGGGCGGCGTGTGCCCGGTCTTCAAGGTGATGTTGTGCATCATCCAGTAGGTGACCGGCAGGAACGCCAGGGCCGCGAGCGCGCCCGACACGATCAGCCCCTGATACAGCGCGCGCTCGACGTTGCCGGCCTTCGAGCGGACCGCGTAAGTGCCGATGATCGAGGCGATGATCGAGAGTCCGCCGAGCACGAGCGGGTAGAGCGCCACGGTCATCTGGTTCTCGAACAGCAGCACCCCGAGCAGCATCACCGCGACCGCGGTGACCGCGTAGGTCTCGAACAGGTCGGCGGCCATCCCGGCGCAGTCGCCGACGTTGTCGCCGACGTTGTCGGCGATTACCGCCGGGTTGCGTGGATCGTCCTCGGGTATCCCGGCCTCGATCTTGCCGACGAGGTCAGCGCCGACGTCGGCTGCCTTGGTGAAGATGCCGCCACCGAGTCGGGCGAACACCGAGATCAGCGAGCCTCCGAAGCCGAGCCCGATAAGCGCGTCGATCGCGCTCTTCGGAGTCTCACCCGCAATCGCCGTGAGGATCCCGTAGTAGCCGGCGACCCCGATCAGCGCGAGGCCGACGACGAGCATGCCCGTCACCGCGCCGCCGCGGAACGCGACAGACAGGGCGGGTGAGATGCCTCCGCGTGCTGCCTCGGCGACGCGCGCGTTCGCGCGGACCGACACGTTCATCCCGATGTAACCCGCGGACGCCGACAGCAGGCCGCCGATTGCGAACCCGATCGCCACCCTGATGTTCTGGAGCGGGATCAGCAGGACGAACAGGATCACGCCGACGCCGGCGATCGTCGTGTACTGGCGATTGAGGTAGGCGCGGGCTCCCTCCTGCACGGCCGCGGAGATCGCGCGCATCCGCTCGTTGCCCGGCGAGAGCGCCAGAAGTTCACGGGCCGTGACCGCGCCGTAGACAATGGCGGCGGCTGCGCCCACAAGCGCGACCAGGACGCCATGGTGCGTCAAAAAGCTAGACAAGAAGGTCCTCCGGGGAAGCTCTTAATGAGAGTTGGGCGCGAATCGCAGCCAACAACGGGAAAAGGCCGCCACCCGGTTAGAGCGGAGGCCCGCGTCAGAACGCGCCGGAGTCTAGCCCAAGGGGGCCGGTGGTGTGCTCAGGTGCTGTCTACTGGCCGGGGACCCAGAGCCGCCCGCTGCGCTGCGCCGGGCCAGGCTCGCCGGGCTCCGAAGGCGGCTGGTCGGGCGCAGACGGCGGCGCCTCTGCCGCTTGCGGTTGCTGCTCGGACGCAGCTCCGGCGCCGGGAGGTGGCGCGCCGGTGTCTGCGGCCCCCGTCGAGGGCTCGCCCATCCTCACGTAGGCCAGCTGCAGCTGGGAGAGCGCGTCGCGGATCGGGGCCGCCTGCTGCGGCGCGGCCTGCTCGACGATCGGTAGCAGCGCGCGGAGCGCCTCGATCGCGATCCGGACCTGGCCGGGATCGCGCTCTGACTCGGTGCCGGGGGCGATTCCGGTGCGCCGCATCCCGAGGTTGACAAGCGTGACGACGTGCTCCAGCAGGATCTGCTCGACCCGGATCTTCTTGATCTCCGCCTCGTACGCGGCGCGGAGCTCCTCCTCGGTTGGCTGGCGCCCGCCACCGCCGGCTGGGCCCTCACCTGTGGCGCTCATCGACTCACCTCCGCAGTGCTCGAGACGACACCGGCATACGTCTCCCGGGTCTGGGCCACCATCGAGCTGAAGATCTCGGCCATTCCCATTCCCGCGTCGATCATCCGCCGCTGGCGCTGCGCTCCGTTGAGCTGGGGCAGCGTCACATCGATACCCAGCTCGGCCCGCATCGGCGCCGTCCATTTCAACAACCGCTCGACCGTCTCCGCCGCGGGGAACGGCTCGCGACGCTCGAGATCGAGCAGCTCGCCGTCGAGCCCGTAGCGGATCGCCCGCCAGACATTCTCCTCGATCAGGCCGTTCGGCAGGTCCTCGGCCGGAACGCCTTCGTCGAAATCCCGAGCGGCCTGGGCGACGCACGCGACCATCAGCGCCGCCAGCGCCTCCGACTCGCCCGCCGTCGGTTGCGCGTCGCAGATCCGCACCTCGACCGTGCCGAACGTGAAGTGCGGCCGCACCGACCACCACACCTGCGTGTATTCGATGATCGAGCGCACCCGGAACAGGAACTCGATGTAGTCCGCGTACGCGTCCCACGTTTCAAACGCGTCCGGGATCCCGCAACGAGGGAAGCTGCGGGTGAAGATCTGCGAGCGCGCGCTGTGCAGGCCCGAGTCGCGGCCGTCGAGAAACGGCGAGTTGGCCGAGATCGCGAGCAGCAACGGCAGCACCGGCCGCAGCCGGTCGCACACTCCAACCGCTCGGTCGGCCCCCCGGACGCCCACGTGCACATGCATCGAGAATGCGTTGTTGCGCCAGGCCACGTATTTCAGCCCTTCCTCGACCCGGCGGTAGTGCTCGGTCGCGATGATGTGCTGCTCGCGGTAGTCAGACCATGGATGGGTGCCGGTCGCTCCGAGCGCGACCTGATGCTCGTCGGCGAGCGCGAACAGCCGCCGCCGGCGGTCCCGCTGCGCGGCGATCGCGGCTGCGAGGTCCTCCCCGCGTCCGGAGCGGATCTCGATCTCGGACGAGATCAGCTCGCCCGCGATCGATCCGGCCAGCGTCGAGTCGGCCGCCGCCGCCTCCTTGATCTCATCGAATCGCGACGTCAAACCGAGGTCGCGGCCGTCGAGCAGCGCGAACTCCTCCTCGATCCCGACGGTGAAATCGGTCGACTGCTCGAAGGCCGCGCGGGCGAGATCCAGATCGAGGTTCACTGCGTTGACGCTGGGCTCAGGTGAGGTAGAAGTACAGCGCGTACAGGAGGTCGACGGCGGGGCTCGAAGTGTGCACGGTCACTTCCGGCGGGACCTGCAGCAGGGCGTCGGAGTAGTTGAAGATGATCTTCACACCTGCGTCGGCCAGATCGTTGGCGAGCTGTTGTGCGGCGGCGGACGGCACCGCCAGAACCGCGACCACGATGTCTTGGTCGTCGATCACGGATCGAAGCTCGGCGTTCGGGCGCACGGTCAACGGGCCGATCTTTGACCCCACCTTGTCGTTGTCGACGTCGAACACCGCGACCACGCGGAACCCATGATCGGCGAAGATGTCAGAGGTCGCGATTGCGGTCCCGAGGTGGCCGGCGCCGAACAGCGCGATGTTGTGCTGGCCCGACGTGCGCAGGATCTTTCGGATCTGGGTCACCAGCGACTCGACGTTGTAACCGACCCCCCGCTTGCCGAACTTCCCGAAGCCCGACAGGTCGCGGCGGATCTGGGTCGAGTTGACGTGCGTGTAGTCGGCCAGCTCCTGGGAGGAGATCGTCTCCTTGCCGATCTTGCGCGCCTGCGTCAGTACCTGCAGGTAGCGTGACAGCCGGGCGGCGACGCCGAGCGAGAGCTTTTCCCCCGGTCGGTCGACTCCCGGCTGAGCGATCTCGGTGCCGTGACCGACGGTGTAGCTCATCCGCTCTGCACTCTACTAGCGGGATTCGCGCCGCTGCCAGCGGCAAGGCGCGATTGCAGCTCGGCCTCGTCGACGAACAGCTCAAACGCCTCGACTCCGTCGATCGTCACGACCGGGATCCGCTCGAGGTAGGCACGATGCAGGGCCTCATCCTGTTCGATGTCGCACTCCTGCAGCGTGAACGGATGCTTGGAGCGCACGCGCAGCAGGACCTCTCGCGCGTCGTCGCACAGACAGCATCCTTCGCGGCCGTACAGGATCACGGTCCGCATCAGGCCGCCAGCGCGCGTTCGCCGGTTGCGTACACGTCGAGGCTCAGATAGTCGGGGTAGGGCACGGCTTGCACGTAGCGCGCGGCACTGGCGATCATCGCGGCGTTGTCGGTGCACAGCGCCGGTGGCGGAACGTCCAGCTCGACGTCGAGCTGCGCGAGGCGGGCTCGGAGCGGGCCGTTGGCGGCGACACCGCCGCCGATCGCCATCCGCCTCAGCCCGGTGATCGCGAGTGCGCGCTGAACCCGGATCGCGAGCGACTCGACGATCGCACGCTGATAGGAAGCCGCGAGATCGGCGCGCCGGCGCTGCGCTTGCGCCGCCCCGAGCTCGCGCACTCGGTAAAGCAGCGCCGTCTTCAGGCCGGCGAACGAAAAGTCCAGGCCGGCGAGCTTCGATCCGGTTGGAAACTCGAACGCCGCCGGGTCCCCTTCCCGAGCCAGCCGCTCGAGCGCGGCGCCTCCGGGGTACCCGAGGCCGAGCAGCCGCGCTCCCTTGTCGAACGCCTCGCCCGCGGCGTCGTCGAGCGTCTGGCCGATGACGTCGAACGCGGGCCCATGGTCGGTGACCTTCGCCAGCAGCGTGTGCCCGCCGCTGGCGACGAGGCTCAGAAACGGCGGTTCAAATGGCGACGGCTGCAGGAAGCTCGCCGCCACGTGGCCGTGGAGATGGTCGACGCCCGCGAGCGGGAGCGCGCGCGACGCGGCGATCGCCTTGGCGGTGGCGACTCCCACCAGCAGCGCCGCGACCAGCCCCGGGCCGCGGGTGACCGCGACCAGCTCGATCTGATCCAGCGTCACGTGGGCTTGGTCAAGCGCATCGTCAACGGCATCACCGATCAGCTCGAGGTGGTGTCGGGAGGCGATCTCCGGAACCACCCCGCCGTAGCGATCGTGGATCCCCTGTGACGAGATCACGTTGGCCGCGATCGCGCCGTCGCGCGTCACAACCGCCGCGCACGTGTCATCACAGCTCGTCTCGAGCGCCAGGATCACGGGGCTGGCCTCGTCAGCCGACGGCGCTGGACGTCGAGGTCAGCTCGGCCGTTCGCCACATGATCAGGGCGTCTTCGCCGGTGTCTTGGTAGTAGCGCGGCCGGGTTCCGGCGGCGCGGAACCCGTAGCGCTCGTAGAGCGCGATCGCAGGGGCGTTCGAGGTCCGCACCTCGAGCGTGTACGAGCCGCCGGCGCCGGCGCGGTCGAACATCGCCTCCAGCAGCCGCATCGCGAACCCGCGGCGCCGGAAGGCCGGATCGACGGCGATGTTCATCAGATGCCAGACCTGGTCATAGCGCGAGCAGACGAGGTAGCCGGCGAGCGTGCGTGACTCCAGCGCGGCGAGGCACACGCCCGACGGCTTGGACAGCTCGAGCACGAACATCGCCAACGACCACGGCGTCGGAAAAGAGCGCCGCTCGATCGCGATCACCTGCGGAAGATCGGAGTAGGCGAGGGAGCGGATCCTGGTTGTGTCTGTGGTCATTTGCTGCCCGTTGCTCGTAGCGCGATCTCGGCGTCGGGGAGGCGGAGGTACTCGGGATGGATCTCGTCGGGCGCGCCGGCTACGAGGCCGGCGGCCAAGCGGCAATGGTGAATGGCGCTGACCCTATGGAGCTCCGAGTCGTCGTCCGGGACCGACGCTCCCGAGCGCTCCAGAACTGGTTTGAATTCTACCGCTCCGTCTCCGACTGCCAGCACGGTGCAGCCGAGCGCCGCGAGCTGCCGGCCAAGGTCGTCGGGCGCCAGCGCGCGGGGCTGCAGGAACTGCTGCGCGCCGCTCAGCCCGTCGCCGGAGCGGTCGCGCGAGAGCCGCCAGCCGGCCGCGAACACCTCGCGACGGCGCGCGTCGATCACGGCGACGACGGCGCCCGGCATCTCGGCGCGGGGCATCTCGGCGCTCGACGCCGCGCCGAGCGCGAGCGACTCGAGCGTCGAGACGCCGACGAGCGGGAGCCCGCACGCCCTGCTCAGGGCCCTGGCGGTCGCGACCCCGATTCGCAGCCCGGTGAACGTCCCCGGGCCGACGCCGACCGCGATCCGGTCCAGATCGCCCCACGAGATCGTTTCGCGCTCGAGCAACTCGACGATCAACGGCAGCAGGCACGCGGCGTGGCGAGGCCGCTCGCCGGGCGCCGGGTCGTCGCGAGCCTGCAGCGCTCGCGCTCCTGACTCGGAGTCCCACAGCGCCACGGCTGTCGCCCGGGTGGCGGTGTCGAACGCCAGAATCCTCATCCGATCACAACGACCCTCTTGTCGCGCCGGCGTGCTCGAGGCTGACCCGCGCGACGATCTCGCCAAGCTGCGCGAGCGTCCCCTCGGCTCCCTGCGGCCACTCGACGAACGCAATCGTGTCGGGCCGCAGGTAGTCGTCGAGCAGGTCCGGGTCCTCTCCCGCCGATGTCATCGACGCGGAACAGATCGACGTGGGAGACGGGGATCGGCGCGCCGTAGCGCTGACCGATCGTGAACGTCGGGCTGGTGACGATCGACGTCGACCCCGAGCGCACGGCAGGCACCGCGGACGAAGGTCGTCTTGCCGGCCCCGAGCTCACCCTCGACCAGCACCACGTCGCCGGCCCTGAGCGTCGCCGCGAGTCGTGCGCCCATCGCCTCGGTCTCCGCAGCGCTGCGCGATTCACACCGGCTCGACATCGGTCCGCGACGACTGTAGATCAGGCCGCGCCGCGCCTCGGTGTGCCAGGCCACCGCGGCGTTCGGTACCTTCAGTCGCGATGCCGACGTCTGCGCCGACGACATCCGAGGGCCGCATCGCCAGGCTGAGGCGCCGATACGGCCATTCGGCCGCGACCTGCGCCAATCCGACACGGCCAAGGCGGGCGGTCTGGCCTTCGCGATGATCGTCAACAACGTGGTCGCGCTCGGGTCGACCGTCGTGTTCGCGCGGCTGCTCGACGACTACGCCTCGCTCGCGGCGCTGGTCAGCTACTTCCTGATCCTCGGCGTGGTCGGGCAGGCGATGCAGGTCGCGACCGCGCGCGAGGCGGTGCTCGGCCACCTCGGCGTCGGCGCCGGCCTGTTCGTCACGCTGAGGCGGTGGACGCGAACGCTGGCTTGGGTGACGCTCGCCCTGACCGTGGTCTCGATCCTCGCGCGCGAACCGATCGCCCAGGCGGTCGGCGTCAAGAACGATCAGTGGGCGGCCGCGATCGGCATCCCCGCCGCCTGCCTGTGGCTCGACCTGTCGGTCCTCCGCGGCGCGCTCCAGGGGATCGGCGACTACAAGAGCGTCGGTCTCAGCCTGATCGGCGAGCAGTCGACGCGGCTCGTCGTCGGCGCCGCCCTCGCCGTCCCAGCTCGGCGTCACCGGCGCCTACCTCGGGACGCCGATCTCGTTCATCGTGATGTGCGCCTACTGCGTCGTCCAGTTGCGCCGCCATATCGAGGGGCGACCTGCGGCCCGCCCCGCGATCGCCACCCGGGAGGTGGCGATCACGCTGTGGACCCACGTCAAGCGGGCGTGGGCGCCGATCGCCGGCCTCGTCGTGATCGCGGTGCTGCAGAACATCGACATCATCGCCGCCAAGCACCGCTTCAACGGGATCAAGGACCTCGCGAGCTCCTACGCCGCCACCGCGGTCGCCGCGAAGGTCATGATCTGGGTCGCGATCGGCGCCGGCTTCTACCTCGTGCCCGAGGTGTCGCGCCGGCACGCGGCGCGCGAGGACACGCGCCCGGTGCTCGCGAGGACGCTGGCGATCATCGCCGTCTGTGCGGTGCCGTGCCTGCTGATCTTCGCGTTCGCGGCGGAGCCGTTGCTGCACGCCGTCTTCGGGGCGAACCGGCTCAAGGCGACGAACGCGCTGCTGCCCCTCGGCCTGGCGTTCACGGTGCTGGCCGGGACCTACCTCGCGATCCAGTACATGCTCGCGCTCAAGCGATCATGGTTTCTGATCCCGATGGCCGCGGTCGCGATCGCCGAGCCGGTGCTGCTGCTGAACGCGCCGCGCAATCCGGCGGGCTTCGCGGCGGTCGTGCTCGCGGTGCAGGTCGTCGCGGCGCTGGTCGCGTTCACGCTGGCGCTACGGCCCGCGAAGCTGCGCCGACGACGAGCCGATCCGGCGGCGGACGCGGTCGCGGACGAGCTCGAGCGCGCCGTCAGCCACGCGCCGCCAGATACTCAGCGACCCGCTCGGCCGCTGCCCGTAGACGTCTGAAGTACGCCGCGCGGCTGAGCGACAGATCGATCGCCGCCTGCTCGTGGCTCGGCGCGGGCTCGAGGTAGCCGCGGATCGAGCACGCGGGCGAGCAGCTTCTCGTTCTCGTTGTCGCCGAACGCGCGCTCGGCCGCTTCGCGGAGCAGGGCGCGGACGGATTCCGCTCGCTGCTCGAGCGTGTCGCCGCTGGCCAGCGGGCTGCGCGCGAGCTCGTGCGGCACACGGAAGTTGCGCAGTGCCTCGCGCACGTCCTCGAGCTCCACCCGGCGCTCGCCGTCGGCGGCGTGGGCGCGGCCAAGCCCAAGCTCCGAGTACACGACCGCCCGCTGCGCGGCGAGCAGGCCGCCGGGCCCGTAGTCGATCCGGTGACACTCGATCCGGCGCCGTCCCATCTGCAGGTCGAGCTCGCGCAGGTGCTCGGCGCCGAGCGCCCGCGCGAATGTCACCGCGTCCGGGTTGGCGGGGTTGATCGGCATGTAGGCGAACCGCGGGTTCGACGCGCCCGAGCGCAGCACTCCGGCCATCCCCAGCATCGCCTGCACTCGCCCGCGGCGATCGCCGCTGAAGTCGACCGAGTCGTGCCACAGCACCGAATCGCCCAGCCGCGCGTCGCCGCGCGCGTGCGCCAGCCAGGGGCCGACCAGCGGGTCCTCGCGAGCGAACTCGGGAGCGGTGCTCGGGCTCATGCAAACGAGGTATCCGCACAGCCGGTCGGCCGCGTCGCGGGCGACCGCGACGCGCTCGGGCGAGTCGGCGAAGAACCGCTGGGTCAGCTGCCACCAGTCGCCGAAGTCGTGGCGCAGCAGCGTCTTCTCGACCAGCTCCGCGTCACCGGGGCGAACGTCGTCGATCCGGTAGTCGACGCTGCCCTCCCAGCCGTAGCCCCATTTGATCGCCGCGTTCTCGATCAGGTGGGCCATCTCGATCGCGAGCAGCGGATCGCCCAGCCGCGCCCGGTCGTAGAGGTAGTCGACGATCCGCCGCCGCAGCTCTCGCTCGCGCTCCTGGTCGCGGCGGCGCAGATCGGCGCGGAGCGCCTTGCGAACGAGCTCGTGCAGCGTCAGCCCGTCGCCCAGCGGCTCGGTGAACGTCAACGAGCGAAGCTGCTCGTACGCCTGCTCAGGATCGCTGTCGGGGAGCACTGCCCGCAGCAGCGACACGGTCGTGACCCGGGCGATCGCCGCGACGCCGAGCGCCGACAGGCGAACGCCGTCCAGCTCAGCCTCGGCCAGGCGCCGGATCAGCGAGCGCACGATCTCCGGTTTCTCGCTGCCCTCCGCCGGCTCCCAGTCGCTGTCGGCGGCGGCCGTCTCGGCGGCCAACGCCAGCGCCAGCGGGGAGCCGTCGGCCCATTCGACGACCGCCGGAGCACGGCCGTCGCTCAGACCATGCACGGCGAGCAGATTCAGCGCCTCCGGCGCGTCGAGCGCGCCCAGCTCGAGCTCGGTCGCGACGCCCTCCCATCCGCCGGTGAACCAAGCTGGATCTGGATCCGCGCGGCCCGCGATCACCACGACGGTGCGGTCCGGCAGCGACGGCAGCAGGCCGCGGCGCAGATATCCGTCGAGCGCCGTCATCCGCTCGTAGGTGTCGATCAGGACGAGCGGGCGCTCGCTGTCGCGCGCCCCGGACAGGACCGCCTCCAGCGCGTCGGGCATCGGCGGCAGCTCGCGGCCTTCGACGAAGAACTCGTCATATCCCCGAGCCCGCGCCCGGCGCGCAAGCTCCCGCAGCAACGTGCTCTTGCCGATCCCGCCCGGGCCGTGGATCAGGATCACGCTCGCGGGCGCCTCGTCCTCGAGGCAGCCTTCTAGGAAAGCAAGCTCGGTGCTGCGCCCCACGAAGCGATCGCGGTCGCGGTCCTGCATTCGTGCCGCAAGCGTCCGGGCCCCAGATCGAGCCCCGCCCTGCAGAGAGGAAGTCCCCTCCTCTTCCATGGCCCGCGAAGCTTAGCCGCCGCGGCGGCGGGCAGTGCCGGCGCTGGACTACTGTTCGTGCAGCCTCAGAACAGCCCGAGCTGCGCCACCGGCTCGGGCTCGGCGGCACCGATGCGCGTCGTCGGCGCGTCGGCGATCTCGTCGACGATCTCCGGGATCTCGGGCATCGGTTCTTCGATCGCCGCGGGCTCCTCGATCGCCGGCTGGGGCGGCGGTCCGAGCGCGAGCAGGTCCGGGATCCGGTGGAAATCAGCGCGCAGCGTCTCGAGCGTCGACGGTGTGTACAGCGCCGCGGCCGGGTGATAGAGCGGATACAGCCGGACCGCCCGCGTGCCGATCACGCGCAGCTCCTCGCGGCCGTGAAGCCGCGAGATCCCGGTCGAGTCAGCTCGCAGCAGCTTGGTCGAGAAGTTGCCAAGCGTGCAGATCACGATCGGCTCGATCAGGTCCACCTGCCGCCGCAGGTAGTCCTGGCAGGACTCGATCTCGTTCGGGTGCGGATCGCGGTTGTCCGGCGGCCGGCATTTGAGCGTGTTCGCAATGAACACCTCTTTCCGGTCCATTGAGATCTCTGCCAGCAGCTTGTCGAGCAGCTTCCCTGCCTGGCCGACGAACGGTAGCCCCATCCGATCTTCGTTCGCGCCCGGGGCCTCGCCGATGAACATCAGATCGGCGTCGGCGTTGCCGGCGCCGAACACGACCGTCGTCCGGGTCTGGTGCAGGGGACAGCGCGTGCAGTTGCGCGCCTCGTCGAACACCGCTTTGAGCAGATCGCGACGCTCGTTGACAGTCCTCACGGGCCCGATGGTAGACCTCGGTGCCGACGGCCCGGCGCCGGCGCGGGCGACGACCGCGGAATCTGCGAAAACAATCCCGAGACCCCGCGCAGCGGCCGTCAATGTGACCGATCGCACAGAGCGTGCGTGGCTTGACCGCGGCGGCCGGGGTATATCCTTCCTGACGAGGCCGTCATCTTTCGTGGGACGGACCTCGAAACACGAACTGTTCTTGATCATCTGCCGACCGGTATCTCCGAATGCGAGAACTGGAACGGGATTTCTCCTCCGACAACCCCGCGTGCCGCCTGGCGATCGTTGGCCAGGGCCGCCTCGGCAACGCGCTCGCAGACGCGTTGCGCGATGCGGGCGTTGACGTCGCGGGCCCGCTCGGCCGGGGCGCCGATGGCGCCGGATCCGACGCTGTGCTGCTGTGCGTGCCGGATGCGGAGATCGGCGCCGCGGCCGCGCTGATTGCGCCGGGCCGTCTCGTCGGGCACTGCTCCGGCGCGACGACGCTCGACGTGCTGTCGCCCGCACGAGGCGTTCTCGCTGCACCCGCTGATGACCGTGACCGCCGACGGTGCCGCGTTCGCCGGCGCCGGGGCCGCGATCGCCGCGAGCACGCGCCGCGCGCTGGCGGTCGCCGCCTCGCTGGCGTCCGCGCTCGGGATGACGGCGGTCGAGATCGACGAGACCGACCGCCCCGCGTACCACGCCGCTGCATCGATCGCGTCGAACTTCCTGATCACGCTCGAGGCCGCGGCGGAGCGGCTGGCGGCGCTCGCGGGCATCGACCGGGCGCTGCTCGTCCCGCTGGTGCGAGCGACCGTCGAGAACTGGGCGCGCGCTCGGCGCGCAGAGGGCGCTCACGGGGCCGGTCGCGCGCGGCGACGAGGCGACCGTCGAGGCCCAGCGGGCCGCGATCGGCGCGAAGGCCCCTGAGCTGTTGGGGCTGTTCGACGCGCTCGCGCAGGCAACGCGAGACGCTCGCGGGGGAGCACCGGCCGGCATGAGGACCGTGCGAACCGTCGACGACGTGCGCGCCGCCCTCGCCGACCCGCGCCGCGCCGGGCTCGCGATCGGGCTCGTGCCGACGATGGGCGCGTTTCACGAGGGCCACCTGTCGCTGATACGGCGGGCGCGGGCCGACTGCGACGTCGTCGTGGTGTCGCTGTTCGTGAACCCCGCGCAGTTCAACGAGCAGAGCGATCTGCAGGCCTATCCGCGCGACGAGGATCGGGACGCGGCCCAGGCAGCCGAGCTCGGCGTCGACTACCTGTTCGCCCCGGCGCCAGACGAGGTCTATCCGCCGGGGTTCGCCACGACCGTGTCGGTCAGCGGCATCACCGAGGTGCTCGAGGGGGCCCACCGCGGACGCGGCGCACTTCGACGGCGTCACCACGGTCGTGACCAAGCTGCTTCAACATCGTCGCACCCGACGTCGCCTACTTCGGCCAGAAGGACGCGCAACAGGCGGCGTGATCGGGCGAATGGTGCGCGACCTGAACATGCCGGTCGCGGATCGAGGTCTGCGAAACGATCCGGGAGCCCGACGGGCTCGCGATGTCGAGCCGAAACGTGCACCTGTCGGCGCGCGAGCGCGAGCGGGCGACGGCGCTGCATCGGGCATTGCTGGCCGCCGAGCGCGCGGTCGCCGATGGGGCGCGCGATCCGGCGGTCGTGATCGAGCGGGCGCGGTCGGTGCTCGCGGGCGCCGAGCTCGAGCCCGAGTACCTCGAGCTCGTCTCCGCCGACACGCTCGCACCGGTGCGGCGCATCGACGGCGACGTGCTCGCGCTCGTCGCCGCGCGCGTCGGCTCGACGCGGCTGATCGACAACCAGCGGCTTCGACTGACACGGCAGCGCGGCAGCAAGACAACAACGGGAGACCCTGAAATGCAGCGCACGATGCTGAAGTCGAAGATCCACCGTGCGACTGTGACCGACTGCGACCTGCACTACGTCGGGTCGATCACGATCGACCCGGATCTGCTCGAGGCGGCCGACATTCGCGAGTTCGAGCAGGTCGCCGTCGTCGACGTCGACAACGGCGCCCGGTTCGAGACATACACGATCGCCGGCGAGCGCGGCTCGGGCGACATGAAGGTCAACGGCGCGGCTGCCCGGCTCGTGCACCGCGGCGACACGATCATCGTGATCTCCTACGCCGGCTATGACCCAGACGATCTGGAGCACTACAACCCGCGCGTCGTCCACGTCGACGCCAACAACGAGATCCTGCAAGTCGACAGCGAGGTGGCGACCCTGCTGTGGGCGCCAACCGCCGCCTAGAGGAGGACCCACGACCATGTCTGCCACGCCACGTATCCCCGTACCGCCCAGCCTCGACGCGCCCCTGCCGATGACGCTGCCGCGGCTCGCCGAGAAGAAGCGGCTCGGCGAGCCGATCGTGATGGTGACCGCCTACGACTACCCGTCGGCCCAGGTCGCGGAGGAGGCCGGCGTCGACGTCGTGCTGGTCGGCGACTCGGGCGCGATGACCGTGCTCGGCTACCCATCGACGGTGCCGGTATCGACCGACGAGATGCTGATGCTCGCCGCGGCCGTGCGCCGCGGGCTGCAAGACGCCGCTGCTGGTCGGCGACCTGCCGTTCGGCTCCTACGAGGCCTCCGACGAGCTGGCGATCACGACCGCGCAGCGGTTCATCAAGGAGGCCGGCTGCGACGCGGTCAAGCTCGAGCGCGGCGGCACCAGCGTCCAGCGCGCACGCGCGATCGTCGATGCCGGCATCCCGGTGATGGGACACGTCGGGCTGACGCCGCAGACGGCGACCGCGCTGGGCGGCTATCGCGCCCAGGGCCGGACCGCCGAGCGCGCGCTGACGGTCGCGCGCGACGCGCTTGCGCTGCAGGAGGCCGGCTGCTTCTCGCTCGTGTTCGAGGCGATCCCGGCCGCCGTCGCCGACCTGCTCGTGCCGCGGCTCGAGATCCCGGTGATCGGGATCGGCGCCGGCGCCGGGACCGACGGTCAGGTGCTCGTGTTCCACGACCTGCTCGGGATCTACGACGGCCATGCGCCGCGCTTCGCCAAGCGCTACGCCGAGGTCAAGGCCCAGATGGTGGCCGGCGTCGCTCAGTACGCGTCGGAGGTCCGAACCGCCGTGTTCCCGGGCCCCGAGCACGACTACTCGATCGACGAGGACGAGCTCGAGCGCTTCGCCGCGGGACTCGAGGCGATCCGCGGGTAGGCGCTGATTCCACGGGTGCTGGTCGAGAAACGGACGCATGTTGGCCGTTTCTCGACCACCTGCCTGAGGGAGCCAGGCTGGCATTCACCTTCATTTCCGTACCATCCAATGGAATGCCTCGCCTTGCACACGTGTTCGCGCCCCGCGACCGGGTGTACTTCGAACTGTTCGAGGAGGCGGGGCAGAACGTGCTGCAGGCCACGGACCTGCTCGACCGGCTGCTGTCGAACTACCCGGACAGCAAGGACCTCGCGCAGGAGATCCTCGTCTGCGAGCACGAGGGCGACCGGATCACGCACGACATCATCGATCGCCTCAACCACACGTTCGTGACGCCGATCGATCGCGAGGACATCCTCGCGCTGGCGTCGGCGCTCGACGACATCGTCGACTACACCGAGGAGGTCGCCGACTACCTCGGCCTGTACAAGATCGAGGCGCCGATGGACCAGGCGATCAGGCTCGCGCACGTGCTCAAGGCGTGCGGCGTCCAGATCGCCGAGGCGATCCCTCGGCTGCGCGGATTCCGGGACATCTCGCACTACACGGTCGAGATCAACCGGCTCGAGAACGAGGGCGACCGGATCACCCGCGAGGCGGTGGCGTCGCTGTTCGACGGCGGAATCGACCCGATGGTCGTGATCCGCTGGAAGGATCTGTTCGAGCGGCTGGAGGCGGCGATCGACGCCGCCGAGCACGTCGCGAACATCCTCGAGGGCATCGTGATTAAGAACTCATAGTGGTCACGTGTTCTAAATAGACAGCGCGCGGCCGGTGCTATAGGTTGCCGCGCGTGGAGTCGAGGGAGCTCCCACGGCAGGGCGATCTAACCGTCCGCGATCTGAACGTCAGCTTCGGCGGGATCGTCGCCCTGGACCAGGTGTCGGTCGAGGTCGCTCGCGGTCAGGTGCTCGGCGTGATCGGGCCCAACGGCGCGGGCAAGACGACGCTGTTCAACGCTGTCTGCGGGTTCGTCACCCCGCAGTCGGGCACGGTCTGGTGGCAGGGCAGATCGTTGCACGGGGTCAGGCCCGATCAGCTCGCCGGGCTTGGGATCACCCGCACGCTCCAGGGAGTCGGCCTGTTTCCGCGCCTGACCGTGCTCGAGAACGTGATGGCAGGAACCGAGCGGTTCGCCCGCGCCGGCTTGATCAGCGCGCTGCTCGGCGCGCCGCGATCCGACGGTGACGAACGCGATCGACGCGATCGGGCGCTGAGCACGCTGGATCGGCTCGGCTGCGTGGAGATCGCCGATCGGCTGCCGACGACGCTGCCGTTCGCCATGCAGAAGCGGGTCGCGCTCGCCCGCGCGCTGGTGTCCGAGCCCGAGCTGCTGCTGCTCGACGAGCCGGCCGGTGGACTCGACGCGACCGAGCTCTCGGAGCTCTCCGAGCTGATCCGAGAGCTCGGCCGGTCGATCGCGGTGATGCTCGTCGAGCACCACATGGACCTCGTGATGTCGGTCTGCGACCGCGTCGTCGTGCTGGACTTCGGCCGCGTCATCGCCGAGGGCAACCCGGCCGACGTCCGGGCCGATAAGGACGTCCTCGACGCGTATCTGGGACGCGACGTGGAGCCGGGGAGCCCCGTTCCCGGCAGCGCCGTGCCGGGGAGCGCGGTACCGGGGAGCGCCGCACGGGGAACCACCGACCCTGGAAGCACCGACCCGGGAGCCACAAATGCTGTCCGTTGACGGCCTGACCGCCGACTACGGCGCCGTGCGCGCGTTGGATGCAGTGACCCTCGAGGTCCCCGAGGGCAGCGTCACGGCGGTCCTCGGCGCCAACGGCGCCGGCAAGACGACGCTGCTGCGGACAATCTCGGGGCTGGTCGCGCCGGTCGCTGGCAGCGTCCGCTTTGCCGGCACGGAGATCACGAGGATGCCGGTCGCCGAGATCGTGCGCCGCGGCCTCGCGCACGTCCCCGAGGGCCGCGGCGTGATCGCAGAACTGACGGTCGCGGAGAACCTCCGGCTGGGTGGGTTGTGGCGCAAGCGCGATGCGGCTCCGCTGTCGGACATCTATGAGCTGTTCCCGCGGTTGGAGGAGCGTCGCGCACAGCCGGCATCGCGGCTCTCGGGCGGCGAGCGCCAGATGCTGTCGATCGGCCGGGCGCTGATGTGCAAGCCGCGGGCGCTGCTGCTCGACGAGCCGTCGCTGGGCTTGGCTCCGATCGTCGTGACTCAGATCATGTCGATGGTCAGGCGGCTCGCTGCGACCCTCGGCCTTGCGGTGCTGCTGGTCGAGCAGAACGCACGCAGCGCGCTGTCGGTCGCCGATCGCGGGATCGTCCTCAACCTCGGCCGGGTCGTCGCCGACGACGAGCCCGGCCAGTTGGCGGCCGACGAGGGCCTACGGCACGCCTACCTCGGGTTCTGACGCGCGATGACCAAGTTCATCGACCTCACCCTCAACGGCGTCTCGACGGGCGCTGTGTACGCGGCCGTGGCGCTCGCGCTGGTCCTGATCTGGCGAGCGACGCGGATCGTCAACTTCGCGCAGGGCGCGATGCTGATGATCACGACGTTCATCGCCTCGGCCGTGATCCAGAGCACGGGCTCGTACTGGCTCGGGTTCGTGGTCGCGCTCGTGTCGGGCCTGGTCCTCGGCGCAGTCGTCGAAAGGGTGCTGATCCGACAGGTCGAGAACGCGCCGCCGCTGAACGCGGTGATTGTCACGCTCGGCCTGTACACGCTGCTGGTCGCGGCCGCGGGCATGATCTGGGGCAATTCCCCGCGCTCGTTCCCCGCTGCGTTCTCGATCCGCGGCTACGAGGTCGGCGGCACCCGCCTGCTGTTCTCGCCCAACGACGCGTTCATCGTGCTGGTCGTCGTCGCGGTCGCGCTCGGGCTCGCATTGCTGTTCCGCGCAACCGCGCTGGGCCTGCAGATGCGTGCCTCGGCGTTTGCCCCGGAGGTCGCGCAGCTGCTCGGCGTCCGCGTCGCACGGCTGTTCACGCTCGGATGGGCGCTGGCGGCGCTGACCGGGGCGATCGCAGGCGTGCTGGTCGCGCCGTCGGTGTTCCTGGGGCCTAACAGCTTCGACCCGATCCTGATCGGCGGCTTCGTCGCCGCGGTGCTCGGCGGTCTGGACAGTCCCCCCGGAGCGGTCGTCGGCGGCCTGGTGCTGGGTCTGGCCCTGTCGTACGTGTCCGGATACGAGGGCTCAGCGCTGCAACCGCTCGCGGCGCTGGCGATCCTCGTGGTGGTGCTGATGGCGCGGCCGACCGGCCTGTTCTCGGTCCAGCGGGAGCGCCGGGTGTGAGTGCCGAGTCAGCCCCGGTGCGTCTGCTGCGCTCGAGCACGGGCCTGCGCTCGCTCGCGCTCGTGCTCGTTGGCGCGGTCGTGCTCGGCGTCATCACCACTTTCCTCAGCGCCTACGACGACCTTCAGCTCGCGACCGGCGCCTACTACTTCGCGGCGCTCGCGGGGCTGACGATGCTGGCCGGCCTGAGCGGTCAGATCTCGCTCGGAAACGGCGCGCTGATGGCCGTCGGCGCTTACACGGTGGCCCTGCTGATCGGCAACGAGGGTTGGGCTGTGCTGCCGGCGCTGCTCGCGGCGGTCGCGGTCGCGGCGCTGGTCGGAGCGCCGGTCGGGCTCGCGGCGAGCAGGTTGCGAGGCCCGTACCTGGCCGGGGCGACGCTGGCGTTCGCCGTCGGGCTGCCGGCGCTGGCCGACAAGTTCCCGGCCACGTTCGGCGGCGAGAACGGGCTGACGATCAATCCGCCGACGCCGCCGTCGTTCCTCGGCGCCGATTTCCCGTTGGAGCGCTGGGAGGCATGGATCGCCTGCGCCGGAGCACTGCTCGTGATGTTCGCGCTCTACAACCTGACCCATAGCGGGATCGGCCGTTCGATGCGGGCCGTGCGAGACGACGAGATCGCCGCCTCGCTGTGTGGGATGAGGGTCAGCCGCTCTCAGACTGTGGCGTTCATCGTCAGCGCCGCGTGCGCCGGGCTCGGTGGCGGACTGCTGACGGTCGTGCTGCAACTCGCCCAGCCGGGCGCGTTCCCGCTGCAGCTGTCGCTGTCGCTGCTGACCGGGATCGTGCTCGGAGGGCTCGGCTCGCTCGTCGGCGCAATCTGGGGGGCGGCGGTGCTGGTGCTGCTGCCCAACTGGACCAACGACCTCGCGCACTCCTTCTCGCTGTCGACGAAGGTGTCGGCGAACCTGCCGCTGGCGATCTACGGGGTCGTCCTGATCGCCGCGATGCTGCTCTGGCCGAGCGGGATCCAGGGCGGCGTGCAGGCGCTCGGCCGTCGCCTGCGCCGTCCCGGAGGCGGTCGGACGGCACCTCCGGGTGCGGCTAGCGGGCAGGCGGGTGTGGCGTCATGACCGCGCCGGCTTGGACCGGGACTTGCGCACCGGCTTGCGGTCCGGGACGCCGAGCAACGCCGCCTCGACCTCGCGCAGCCGCTGATAGTCGCCGCGGATGTCGATCATCGCGTCGTTGTAGAGAAACGCCTCGGCGAGACGCACGATCGCGTATGCGAGCGTCTCGGGATCGGCCGGCGGCTCATAGGTGCCGGCGTCCGCCTCGGCCGCGATCAGTTCGCGAATGCACGCCACTGCGCGTGGTTGGACGATGCCGTCGCTAGCGGTCAGCATTCGCATCGCCGCACGCCGCTCCTGTGCGAGCAGTCGCCTCAGCGCGGTCGCGCGCGTGAGGCTGCGATTGACCGCGTCGAACACCTCGAGCAGCCCCTCGGCGCCACGGCGTCTGACCGCCTTTCGCTTGTGGCCGATCAGCAGCTCGAGCTCGCGCGCGATCACCTCGCCGAGGACCGCCTCGCGGGAGCCGAACCATCGGTATATGGTCGCGCGCCCGAGACCGAGCGTGCTCGCGACCACGGTCAGGTCGACCCGCTCTCCGGCGCGGTACTGGTCACCGACGAGTCGGAGCACGTCGGCGCGCGAAGCCGTTGCCGGCCGTCCACGTTTCGCTTGTGTTGCCACGGTCACCGGGAGACCCTAGTATTTGAAACGTCTAAGGGAGGATGTATCGAATTGGCGAAGATCGTCGTCGGCCGCTCGCCCGGTCGGTCAGTCGACGACGGCTTGTCGCGGTCTGCCGTGGCGGACGGTGAGCACCGCTGCGCGGATTGAGTGCGGAACCAACATATCCGTAGAGGAGGAGAGGGATGGGACAGCGCAGGAGCAAACGGATTACGTCGACGGCGGTCGTCGTGGGGGTGGTCGCGGCCACAGTCGCGATCACCGTCGGGGGTTGTGGTTCGTCCGGCGGCAGCAGCAGCGCACCGGGGGTGACGTCGAACAGCATCACGTTCGGCACGCATCAGCCGCTGACCGGCCCGGCAGCGCCCGGATACAGCGAGATCGCGCCCGCATCGCAGGCGTACTTCGACTACGTCAACGCGCACGGCGGGGTATTCGGCCGCAAGATTCACCTGATCTATAAGGATGACGCCTACAACCCGACGAACACGGTCAACGTCGTCCATCAGCTGGTCCTGCAGAGCAACGTATTCGGAATCTTCGAGGGCCTGGGAACGCCGACCCACACAAAGGTTGTCAGCTTCCTGAACTCGTCCAAGGTCCCGGATCTGTTCGTCGCGTCGGGCTGCCCGTGCTGGGACAACGGCTCGGCCCAGCCCTACACGTTCGGATGGCAGCCCAACTACACGATCGAGGGCAAGATCCTCGGCCAGTACATCAAGCAGCACTTCGCCGGGCAGAAGGTCGGCGTCCTCTACCAGGACGACGACTTCGGCCAGGGCGGACTGGCGGGGATCCAGGCCGAGGTCCCGGCCGCCGACATCGTCTCCAAGCAGCCCTACCAGCCGGGAGTCACCACGCTGGCGCCGCAGATCACCGCGATCAAGGCGGCCAAGGCAAAGGTGCTGGTCGACTTCACGGTCCCGATCTACACGGCGATCGGCCAGCTGACGTCGTTCACGCTCGGCTACAAGCCGCAACTTGTCGTGTCCAGCGTCGGCATCGATCCCACGACCGTCGGCGCCCTGCTGAAGTCGATCTCCAAAGGCAAGGCCTCGGGGACCGCGCTGATCGAAGGGGCGATCACCGACGGATACCTGCCGTCTACGGCGGACACGTCCAACCCGTGGATCCAGCTGTTCATGAAGATCCACAACCAGTACGACAAGAGCGCGCCGTTTGATGGCAACGTCGAGTACGGGATGGCCAACGCGTACACGCTGGTCCAGGCGCTGCAGGCCGCGGGCAAGAACCTCACCCGCCAGGACGTAGTCAACGCGATCAACAATGACGGCGCCAAGTGGACCGGCCCCGGAATCGTGCCCTATCGGTACTCGAAGACCAATCACGGCGGCTTCGGCGGAGTCGAGATAGGCCGGGTGCAGGGCGGCAACATCGTCCTGTCCGGCGGTCCGATGACGACCGACCCGAGCCCGACCAGCGCGATCACCCCATATACCGGACAACAACCGGCGCCGCCGTCGAGCGGAATCCCGAGCAGTTGACCGGTTAGGTGGTCGAGAAACCGTCAAATGGCGTCGGTTTCTCGACCAGCTCGGGGCCGCCGAGCAGGCGCGTTTCAGAGGGGGCGAATCCGGCAACTGCGCCGGATTCGCCCCCCCGGTTCATATAGTGCTCGTGCATGGACACGGTCTCGACTGCACTGCGCCGGATCAATCGCGGGATGATCGCGTTCGACCTCGCGCTCGGCGCCGGTGCGCTGCTCGCCCCGTCGGCGACACTGCGGGCTTTCGGGCATGACCGCCCGTCGGAGGATGCGCTTCACCTGTTCCGGCGCTGCGGCCCGATCTGGCTGACGTTCGCGGCCGCCCACGCGGTCGCGGCGGCCCGTGACCGGCCCGAGGACTGGTGGGCGCTCGCGTGGCTGCGCGGTACCGAGCTCGCGACCGACGTCGTCTGGTCGCGCTCGCCCGCGGTCTCGCGCCCCGGGGCCAAGCTCGGGCTGCGGATGGCGGGGGTGTTCAACCTCGGCGCGGCGCTGGGGTTCGGGGCGCTGGCGCGCGGGCGCACCTGACGCTCGGCCGCACCACGTCGGTCAAATCCGCTGCGAGCGCATCCGCCGGCTAGCGCCGTGGTGCGTACTGGATCGCCTTGAGCACCCGCGCCGGCGCCCCCGCGGCGATCGACCACGGCGGGATGTCCTCGGTCACGACCGAGTTGGCGCCGATCACGCATCGCTGCCCGACGGTCACGCCGCTGGTAATGACGACGTTGGCCCCGCACCAGACGTTGTCGCCGACGCGGGTCGGGCCCTTGCTCGTGAACCCCTGCCACGGCACCGGCGCAGCGGGGTCGTCGAAGCGGTGGTCGGCGTCGCTGACGAAGCAGCCGTTGGCGAACATGCAGTGCTCGCCGATCTCGACAAGCTCCAGCGCGGCCACCATCACCCCGACATTCAGGAACGTGCCGCCGCCGATTCGCACGCGCGCGCTGCCGGGAGCGGTGATCCAGACGCCGGGCTCGAACAGCACGTGCGGGCCGAGCTCGAGCCGTCCCTCGTGCAGCGCCTGCAGCACGTTGCCGTGCACCGGCCAGCGAACGAAGGCCTCGCGCTTCATGAACTCCCAGTGGATCCGTGCGCGGTTCCACGGCAACGAGTTGCGCTCATACCAGCGCCACTTCTGCGCCCACAGCTTCAGCCGAGCAGGTATCGAGCTCACATCGGCGTCCGCCACGGGCCTGGATTCTGGCAATCCGTCGACTACCGGCGCAGTCGCGCTACCGAGCGCCGGCGGCGGCGCGCCGCCGCGTCGACGGCCGTCGGCGCGCGGCCTTGGTGTCCTTGCCCGACTGTGCCGACAGCACCTGCGAGAGGAACTGGCCGGTGTATGACTCTGGCGTGCCGGCGACCTGCTCGGGCGTGCCGGTCACGATCACGCGGCCGCCCTCCTCCCCACCCTCGGGCCCGAGGTCGATGATCCGGTCTGCGACCTTGATCACGTCGAGGTTGTGCTCGATCACCACGACCGAGTTGCCGGCGTCGACCAGTATCTGCAGCACTTCGAGCAGGCGCTGGATGTCGGCGAAGTGCAGACCGGTCGTCGGCTCGTCGAGGATGTAGATCGTACGGCCCGTCGCGACCTTGCACAGCTCGGCGGCGAGCTTTACCCGCTGGGCCTCGCCGCCCGACAGCGTCGTGGCCGGCTGCCCGAGGCGCATGTAGCCGAGCCCGACGTCATTGAGCGTCTGCACCCGGCGGCGGATCTTCGGAATGTGGGCGAAGAACTCCAGCGCCTCCTCGATCGGCATCTCGAGCACGTCGGCAATCGTCTTGCCCTTGAAACGAACCTCGAGCGTCTCGCGGTTGTAGCGCTTGCCGTCGCACTGCTCGCAGGGGACGTAGACGTCAGGGAGGAAGTGCATCTCGATCTTGATCTGGCCGTCGCCGCGGCAGACCTCGCAGCGCCCGCCCTTGACGTTGAACGAGAATCGGCCCGGCTTGTAGCCGCGGGCGCGGGCCTCCTGGGTCCTGGAGAACAGATCGCGGATCTGATCGAACAGACCGATGTATGTGGCGGGGTTTGACCGCGGCGTGCGGCCGATCGGCGACTGGTCGACCGAGATGATCTTGTCGAGCTGCTCGATCCCGATGATCCGCCGGTGCGCACCGGCCCGCTGCTTGGTCCGATGCAGCCGGTTCGACACCGCCTTGAAGAGCACCTCGTTGACGAGCGTCGACTTGCCTGAGCCCGAGACGCCGGTCACGCACGTGAACACGCCGAGCGGAATCTTGACGTTGATCGAGCGCAAGTTGTGCTCGGATGCGCCCTCGATCTCGATGTAGCCGGACGGCTTGCGGCGCTTGCTCGGCGTCTCGATCACCCTCGTCCCCGCCAGGAACTGACCCGTCAGCGACTCGGCCACCTTCTCAACCTCGGCCGCGGTGCCCTGCGCGACGACGTGGCCGCCGTGCTCGCCGGCGGCCGGCCCCATGTCGACGAGATGATCGGCGGCGCGCATCGTGCCCTCGTCGTGCTCGACCACCAGGACGGTATTGCCCAGATCGCGCAGGCGCTGGAGCGTCGCGATCAGCTTCTCGTTGTCGCGCTGGTGCAGGCCGATCGACGGCTCGTCGAGGATGTACAGGACGCCGACCAGCGATGACCCGATCTGGGTCGCCAGCCGGATCCGCTGCGCCTCGCCGCCCGACAGCGTCGCCGAGGCCCGTTCCATCGACAGGTACCCGACGCCGACGTTGTCGAGGAACTGCAGCCGCTCCTCGATCTCGCGCAGGACCAGCCGCGCGATCCGCCGGTCGTGCTCGCTGAGGTCGAGCGCGCGCACCCACTCCAGCGCGCGCCGCGCCGATAGCCGGGTGAACTCGTGGATCGGGGTGTCGGCGACCAGCACCGCGCGCGATTCCGGGCGCAACCGGGCACCCTCACACTCCGGGCACGGGCGCAGCGTCATGTACTCCTCGATCTTCTCGCGCGAGAAGTCCGAATCTGTCTCGCGGTAGCGGCGCTCGAGGTTCGGGACGATCCCCTCGAACTGAGTCGCGTAGGACCGCCGCCGCCCGAACCGGTTGCGGTAGGAGACCTGGACCCGGTCTCCGTTGGTCCCGTACAGGAAGAAGTCGCGCTGATCGGCCGGCAGGTCCTGCCACGGCGTCTCCAGGTCGACGCCGTAACGCTCGGCGATCGCCTGCGCAAGCTGGTCGTAGTAGTCAGACGCGCTGACCGACCACGGCGCAATCGCGCCCTCCCCGAGCGACAGCGTCGGGTCGGGGACGACGAGCTCGGGGTCGATCTCCATCTGCGAGCCCAACCCGGTGCAGCGCGGGCACGCCCCGTGCGGCGAGTTGAACGAGAAGATCCGCGGCTCGAGCTCGACCAGGCTCGGGCCGTGGACCGTGCAGGCGAACTTCTCGCTGTAGATCTGCACCTCATCGGTGTCGACCAGCTCGATCTCGACCAGCCCGTCGGCCAGCGCGACCGCCGTCTCGATCGAGTCCGCCAAGCGCTTGCGCAGCTCGCCCTTCATCACCAGCCGGTCGACCACTACCGCGATGTCGTGCTTGTACTTCTTGTCGAGCACGATCTCCTCGTCGAGCCGCCGCAGCTCGCCGTCGATCTTGACGCGACCGAAGCCCTCGGCCCGCAGCTCCTCGAGCTGCTTGCCGTACTCGCCCTTGCGCCCCCGCACGATCGGCGCCAGCACCATGAACCGCGTGGCGTCCGGAAGCTCCATGACCTGGTCGATGATCTGCTCGGCCGACTGGCCGCTGATCGGCCGACCGCAAATGTGGCAGTGGGGATGGCCGATCCGCGCCCACAGCAGTCGCAGGTAGTCGTAGATCTCGGTCACCGTGCCAACCGTCGAGCGCGGGTTGCGCGACGTCGTCTTCTGATCGATCGAGATCGCCGGGGACAGCCCCTCGATCGAGTCGACGTCGGGCTTGTCCATCTGACCGAGGAACTGCCGTGCGTACGCCGACAGTGACTCGACGTAGCGTCGCTGCCCCTCCGCGTAGATCGTGTCGAACGCCAGCGACGACTTGCCCGACCCCGACAGGCCGGTGATGACCGTCAGCGATCCGCGCGGGATCGCAACCGTGATGTCCTTGAGGTTGTGCTCGCGGGCGCCCGAGACGATCAACTGGTCCACGTATGCGAGTCTAGTGAACCGAACAGACGTTCCCGTCGGGCGAATACCGCGTTATGCGGAAGATCACGCCGTCGTGCTCGATTTGGGGTGCTATACGCCCCAAACCCAGCACGCCATCCGTCAGCCCTCGACGGTGGCGTAGACCTCGTCGAGCAGCTGGGCGCGGTCGGCGAGGGTGAAGTTCTCGGCCAGGTAGCGGTCGGTCTCCTCACGGGGAGTGCCGGTGAGGGCCATGTTCAGCGCGATCAGGCGCGCACCCTCGACGTCGTCGGATCTGCCGGCGGCGCCGGCCTCGGCGAGCACCGCGCCGTTCGCGTCTTCGGCCAGGACGTAGGGCTCGGCGTCATCCTCCTCGAGCTCCTCGGCGAACGCCTCGGCCTCCTCCTCTTCCTCCTCCTCCTCCTCCTCGAGCGCTGCGACGTCGCTCGCGGCCACGCTGACGGCGGGCTCGGGGACAAGCTCGGCGACGGCCGCGGCCTCGAGCTCGGCGGCGGCCGCTTCGGCGGCCTCGGGCTCGAACGGCTCATGGAGCCCGGCGGCGTCCTGGACCTCGGCGAGGTTGTTCTCGAGCAGTTGCAGATCGGCGTTGAGACGGTTTGACCCGATCCGAAGGGCGTCGATCAGGGCGACCAGCTCGCTCTCCATCGCGTCGAGCCGCTGGAGCATCACCGACGTCGACTGCGACACCTTGCCCACGTATTCGCGTGCCTGGGCAGTTGCCTTCTCGCGCGTCGACTGAGCTTCGGCGGCTGCCTCGGCGCGCGCGTCCTGCGCGTCCTCTTCGGCCTGCTTCTGGATCTCCGCCGCCGTCGTCTCGGCGGCGTCGACGATCGCGCGGACCTGATCGCTGGCGGCCGATGCAACCGTCTCGGTGCGGCGCCGCGCTGAGACCTTGAGCTGCTCGATCTCGTCGGCGAGCGAGCTCAGGTGCGCGTCGACGGCCTCGGGGTCATAGCCGCGGCGGCCAATTGGGAAATCCTTCTTCTCGATGCTCTGTCGTTCCAGCGCCACTCGTACCATCCTCCCGATTCAAGGATCAAGCTCAGGCAGGCGCAGAGTATCGGACGCCGAGGACCGCCGGAACGAGATGGGAGCCCGCCCACCGGCGCCCACCCCGCCGACTCCGCCGACCTCCGCCGCGGACCCGCGCGCAGCGCCGGTACCGCTCATCCGGCAGCGACCGCTTGGTCGAGCTCGCGCTTGAGGTCGCGGATCTCGTCGCGCAGCTTGGCCGCGTATTCGAACCGCAGATCCTCGGCGGCGGCGAGCATCTCCTCCTCGAGCTCGACGATCGTCTTCTCGATCTCGGCGGGGGCCATCGCCCCGGCCCGGCGCTGGCGCCGGCGGCGGGAACGCGGGACCTTCGACTCCGACTGCAGGAACTCGGCGATGTCCGAGATTCCCTTGACGATCGTCTCGGGCGTGATCCCGTGCCGCTCGTTGTAGGCGCGCTGGATCTCGCGGCGGCGGTCGGTCTCACCGAGCGCCGCGCGCATCGCCGCGGTCTCCTTGTCCGCGTACATCAGCACCTTGCCCTCGACGTTGCGCGCCGCGCGGCCGATCGTCTGAATCAGCGAGGTCTCGCCGCGCAGGAAGCCTTCCTTGTCGGCGTCGAGGATCGCGACCAGCGAGACCTCGGGCAGGTCCAGGCCCTCGCGCAGCAGGTTGACGCCGACCAGCACGTCGAATTCACCAAGGCGCAGCTCGCGGATGATCTGGATCCGCTCGAGCGTGTCGACCTCTGAGTGCAGGTAACGCACCCGGAAGCCCATCTCGAGCAGATAGTCGGTCAGGTCCTCGGCCATCTTCTTGGTCAGCGTCGTAACCAGCGTGCGCTCCTCGCGGTCGACGCGGACGCGGATCTCGTTCATCAGATTGTCGATCTGGTTGCGGGTCTCGCGGACCTCGATCTCGGGGTCGATGATCCCGGTCGGCCGTACGATCTGCTCGACGATGCGGTCGGCGTGCGAGCGCTCGTACTGGCCCGGTGTCGCGGACACGAACACCAACTGGGGCGCGATCGAGAGGAACTCCTGGAAGGTCTGAGGGCGGTTGTCGAGTGCGCTCGGCAGGCGGAACCCGTAGTCGACCAGCGTCTGCTTGCGCGAGCGGTCGCCTTCGTGCATGCCGCCGATCTGCGGAACGGTCGCGTGCGACTCGTCGATGAAGCAGACATAGTCCTCGGGGAAGTAGTCGAGCAGGCAGTACGGGCGGTCGCCTGGCTTGCGTCCGTCGAGGATCCGAGAGTAGTTCTCGATCCCCGAGCAGAACCCGAGCTCGCGGAGCATCTCCATGTCGTATTGGGTCCGCTGGCGCAGCCGGTGGGACTCCAGCAGCTTGCCCTGGCTCTCGAGCTCGGCGCAGCGCTCGTTGAGCTCACGGCCGATCGCGGCGACCGAGTCCTCGATCATCCCCTCGCGCACGTTGTAGTGCGACGCCGGCCAGATGCCGACGTGCTCGAGATCGTCCTCGAGCACCTCGCCGGTCACCGGGTCGAAGTGCTGGAGGTGCTCGACCTCGTCGCCGAACAGCACAATCCGGTAGGCGGTCTCCGCATAAGCCGGGAGGATCTCGAGCGTCTCGCCCCTGACCCGGAACGTCCCGCGCGACAGCGCCGTGTCGTTGCGCGTGTATTGGATCGAGACGAGCTTGCGCAGCAGCCCATCGCGGTCGATGAACTCCCCCTTGCGCAGCGTCTGCAGGTTCTCGTCGTATGTCTCCGGCGAGCCGAGGCCGAAGATGCACGACACGCTCGCGACGATCAGCACGTCGCGCCGGGCAAACAACGCCGCGGTAGCGGAGTGCCTGAGACGATCGATCTCCTGGTTGATCGCCGAGTCCTTCTCGATGTAGAGGTCCTTACTGGGGACGTACGCCTCGGGCTGGTAGTAGTCGTAGTAGGAGACGAAGTACTCGACCGCGTTGCGCGGGAAGTAGGTACGGAACTCGTTGCAGAGCTGCGCCGCAAGCGTCTTGTTGTGAGCGATCACGAGCGTCGGCTTCTGGACCGCCTCGACGGTCGCGGCCATCGTCATCGTCTTGCCGGTCCCCGTCGCCCCGAGCAGCGTCAGGTAACGCTCGCCGGCCTCGATCCCCTCCGCCAACCCGGCGATCGCCGCCGGCTGATCGGCGGTCGGGCTGTAGGCGGCATCGAGCTCGAATTTGGGCATAGGCGGCGGACCCATGAGCGTAGCGGGCGTCTCGGACGGACTCGCCGGGGGCCCCGCGCAGCAGTCCGACGGCCGTCTACACGAGCAGTCCGACAGCCGTCTAGCCCGCGGTCCGACGGCCGTCTACCACCGCAGTCCGACAGCCGTCTAGCGAAACGCGGGCAGCCCGCGGCGCCCGAGCAGGCGCCGGCGCAGCCGCGCGCCGACGGCATGCCGGTCGGCCGTCAGCTGCCCGGCGCGGGCCCGGAGCAGGTCCACGACCGCGGCGCTGGGGAAGAACGGGTCCGACACGACCGAGCCGTCAGACAGCGACACGGCGGCGCGAAGCCGGCCGGCGACCTCGGCCACCAGAACCGGGCTACGCGGGGGCAGCGAGCTGTCGAGCGTCGCCAGGCGCGTGATCTCGGCCACGTCGTCGGGGAAGCCGAATCGCAGCGTCACGGGGCTCATCAGCGGCGCCCGCACGGAGGAGATGTGGCGCGCGGCAGCGCGTTCGGTGGCCGCGCGCCGGTACTCCTCGGCGCGCGCCTGCGCAATCAGTCGGTGAAGAGGGCTATGCATCGTCGCCTCGTTGGTAGTAATTGACGTAGTCGGGGACGGGCTCATGGCAGCGGCCGTCGGTGAGCGGCTCGCCGACCGCGACGCCGAGCGGCAGCTCGCCGGCCCACACGGGAAGGGCATAGTCCTCGGGCGCGTCAACCGGCGGTCCGGTGCGGATCTTGGCCGAGGCCTCGTCGAGCCCGAGCCCGATCACCTCGGTCGCTTCGAGCTCCTTGGGCGACGGCCCGCGCGCATCGTGTGAGCGCCCTCGCGCGACGTGCTCGACGAGCGCGCGCAGCGCCGCGTGCTTGGCCGCTGGGTCGCGCACCGGATGCCCGTGACCGACCACGACCACCGAGCGGTAGTTGACCGAGTGGTGGAAGGCCGAACGCGCGAGCACGAGGCCGTCTACGAGCGTGACCGTGAAGCACATCGGCACCCCGTCCGCGAGCCCGGACAACAGCCGGCTGAGCGGCGAGCCGTGGAGGTAGAGGACGTCGCCGTCGCGCGCGTACAGCATCGGGATCGCGTACGGCTGCCCGTCGACGAGGAACGCGGCGTGGCCGACCAGGCCCTCGTCGAGGATCGCATTGATCGTCGTACGGCCGTACCTGCCACGACCGGCACGGCGACGGACCTTGGTGCGCGCGCTCGGCGCTGCGGCCCGGGCCATCAGCCCATCGCCTCGGATAATTTGTTATAGTACAAACTCATGCTTGATCTAGGACAATACCAGATCCGGGGGACGACCGCCCGCGAGATCGCCCGCACGGCCGAAGCGGCGATCCGCGAGGGCCTGCTCGACAGCGGCGACTCGCTCCCCACAGTTCGCGCGCTTGCAGAGAAGCTCGGCACCAGCCCGGCGACCGTCAACGCCGCCTACCGGATCCTGCGCGAGCGTGGCCTGGTCGTGGCCGCGGGCCGGCGCGGCACGCGGGTGGCCCCGCGCCCGGCAGTTCGGACGCCCGCGGCAGGCCGCGGCTCGCTCGCCACCCCAGGCCTGCCGCCCGGCGTTCGCGATCTGACGATCGGGCTGCCCGACCCGGCCCTGTTGCCGCCGACCGCGCCGGCGCTTGCCCGGATCGACGTCGAGCGCGCGCTCGAGATCGGCGGGTTGGAGCGGGCTGATCCGGAGTTGCTCGAGCTTGCGGCCGCCGCGTTTCAGCGCGACGGCGTGCCGTCGGAGTCGATGGCGGTCGTGTCGGGTGCGTTCGACGGAATCGAGCGCGTCCTGCAGGCCCACCTGCGTCCCGGCGACCGCGTGATCGTCGAGGATCCGGCGTACATCGGCATCCTCGATCTGTTGCGGGCGCTCGGCCTCGTCCCGGTCGCGATAGCGGTCGACGAGCTTGGGCTGCTTCCCGACCCGTTTGCGGCAGCGCTGCGGCGCGGCGCCGACGCGGCGCTGATCGTCCCACGCGCTCAGAATCCATTCGGCTCGGCGCTCGATGCCGACCGGATCGCGTCGCTGACCGCGATCCTGGCCGCCCATCCCCACGTCCTGCTGATCGAGGACGATCATGCATGGGCTGTCTCGGGCGCCCCATTCGCGAGCGTGGTCAAGCACCCGTGGCCGCGGTGGGCGGTGATCCGCTCGGGATCGAAGGTGCTCCATCCCGACCTCCGCGTGGCGATGATGGCCGGCGACGAGACGACGGTCGCGCGCGTCGAGGGCCGGCAGGCGCTAGGGACCCGGTGGGTCAGCCACATGCTCCAGGCGCTGGTCGTGCAAATGCTGCGCGATCCCGGCTTCGATTCGATCACCGCCCGCGCGCGAGACACCTACACCGCGCGCCGGCACGCGTTGATCGACGCGCTTGCCGAGCACCAGATCACCGCACACGGCCGCTCCGGGCTCAACGTCTGGGTCCCCGTGCAAGAGGAGACGTCGGTCGCGCGGGCGCTGTTCGACGCCGGCTGGCTAGTGCTCGCCGGCGAGCGCTTCAGGATCTCGACACCGCCGGGCATCAGGGTCACGATCGCGACACTGGACGAGGACGAGGCCGGCGACCTCGCCGCGGCGATCGCCGCGGCCGAGCACGCCGCAAGGCCGCGCCGCCTCTACTGACTCACCGGTAGCCCAGCTCCGAGGCGTACGTGTGGCGGTAGTCGCGCTGGGCCTTGAGCACCTTGCGCACGTACGCTTGGGTCTCGGGGAACGGGATGTTCCCGATCGTCAGGCGGTGCCCGCGCGAGTGTGCATCGGCGAGCCAGCGGTTGACGTTGGACTCGCCGCCGTTGTAGGCGGCCAACGCGGGCACGACGTGGCCGTCGTACTGGTCGAGCAGGTAGCGCAGGTAGTAGCTGCCGTAGGCGATGTTGACCTCGGGCGTGGCAAGGTCGGCGGGCGTGAACGTGGTCGCTCCCGACCGCTTGGCGAGGAACTCTGCGGTCTGCGGCAGGATCTGCATCAGCCCCTGGGCCCCCGCCGCTGACGGCCTGGGGTCGAACTTGGTCTCGGCGTAGATCACGCCCGCGATCAGCGCCGGATCCAGATGCTTGTCGGCCGCCTGCTGGCGGATCACATCCTCGTGCTGGAGCGGCAGGTTGAACTCGGTGACGGCCTTCTGGAACAGCGGCATCGCCAGCACCGCGGCCGCCACCGCGGCGGCGACCGCGACCACGGCGAACAGCCCACGTCGCCGGCGCGCCGCCACGCGACGGCGCGCCGCCTTGCGCTGAGCCGCCTCGCGGCGGGCCGAATACGTGACGGCGGGCACGCTCACCGTCCAAGCATGTCAAGAACCATCGACAACTTGACTTCTAGTTCCCCGACGTCGCCATCGTTAGTCACCACATACGTCGCTCGCTGCGCCTTTTCCTGCTGGGGCAGCTGCCGCGCGAGCCGCTCGTCGAGCGCGTCGTGGCCGCGCCCCGAGGCGCGCGCCGCGCGCACCTGCTCGTCGGCGATCACCGCGATCGTCGCATCGAACGCATCGTCCATCCCGGCCTCGAACAGCAAGGGTACCTCGACCACGGCCGCCCGCGCCGAGGGCGACCGCGTCGGCAGCTGCTCGCGCCAGGCGACCATCCGCGCGCCGACGCGCGGCCACAGCAGCTCCTCGAGCCAGCGCCGGTCCTCCGGCGACGCAAACGCCGCCCGCGCCAGCGCCGGCCGATCGACGGTCCCGTCGCGCGCGACCCCCGGGCCGAAACGGTTCACGACGGCGGCGCGCACCTCGTCGGTCTCGTACAGCTCGTGTACGACCGCGTCGGTCGACAGCACGGCGGCGCCCAGCCGCTCAAGCGCCGCGAGCGCCGTCGTTTTCCCCGAGCCGATTCCGCCCGTGAGCCCGACGAAGGGGGTCACGACGCGGGCGGATCAGGCGGAGGACTCAGGCGATGTCTCGGCGGCCTCGGATTCGCCGGAGGGCTGCGCCTCGGCGCCGCCGTGATCCTCGCCGGGCGCCTCTGCCTGCGGCGACACCGAGATCCTCGCCGGACGCCACTGCCTCGGCGACACCGAGATCCTCGCCGGACGCCACTGCCTCGGCGACACCGACATCCTCGCCGGACGCCACTGCCTCGGCGACACCGACATCCTCGCCGGACGCCACTGCCTCGGCGACACCGACATCCTCGCCGGACGCCACTGCCTCGGCGACACCGAGATCGGCGCCGGCAACGGCGTCGTCGGTCTCAACCGCAGCTGCCGCGCCGGTCTCATCGGTGACAGCCGCGGCGGGCGCGCCCGCATCGGCGGAGGCATCGGCATCGGCATCCGGCTCGGCTTGGGCCTGTGGCTCGGGCTCGGCCGCCTGATCGTCGCTGGGCGCGAACACGTCCTCGGACAGCCCCAGCTCGGGCATGTCGTCGAGGTCGCCGCTGTCGCCCTCGGCCGGCGGCACGATCGGCCGCACTGGCAGGACCTGGCCCTCGACCCGCTTGATCGACAGCGACAGACGTCGGCGCTCGGAGTCGATCTCGAGGATCTTGACGCGGACCGGATCGCCCGGCTGGATGATCTCGCGCGGGTTCTCGACGTGATGCTGGGCGAGCTCGGAGATGTGGACGAGTCCCTCGACCCCGTCGAGGATCTCGACAAACGCTCCGAACGTGACGACCTTCGTGACGTTGCCCTCGAGCTCGTCGCCGATGTTGTACGTGTCGACGACCCGCTGCCACGGGTCCTCCTGGGTCTGCTTGAGACCCAGCGAGATCCGCTGGCGGTCGCGGTCGATGTCGAGCACCTTGACGCTGACGCTGTCGCCGATCGCGAGGATTTCGCTCGGATGATTGACGTGCGACCAAGACAGCTCGGAGATGTGGATCAGCCCGTCGATGCCGTCGAGGTCGACGAACGCGCCGAAGTCGACGATGTTCGAGATCTTGCCTTCCACCACCTGGCCGGGCTGGAGGCGGTCGAGGATCCGCTCGCGGTCCTCCTTGCGCTGCTCCTCGAGCACGGCGCGACGGGACAGCACGACGTTGTTGCGAGAGCGGTTGAGCTCGATCACCTTGCATTCGATCGCCTGGCCCATGTACTCGTCGAGGTTGGGCACGCGGCGGATGTCGACCAACGACGCGGGCAGGAACCCGCGGACGCCGAGGTCGATGATCAGGCCGCCCTTGACGACCTCGATGACGGCGCCCGTGACCGGCTCGCCGGACTCGGCGGCGGCCTCGATCCGGCGCCAGGCCTTCTCGAAGCGGGCGCGCTTCTTGGACAGGATCAGGCGTCCGTCCTGGTCCTCCTTGGTGAGGACCAGGGCGTCGACCTCTTCGCCGAGCGAGACCTCGTCGCTGGGATCGACCGACTTCCTGATCGAAAGCTCATTGGACGGGATGACGCCCTCGGACTTGTAGCCGATGTCGACCAGGACCTCGTCGTTGTCGATACGGACGACGTGGCCGGTGACGACATCGCCCTCTGAAAACGGGTGCAGAGTGGCGTCGTAATTTGGAACGATCCGGCCGTCGATCTCGAGCAGCAGGCCGTCTGAACCTTCAACGATCTTGGCGTTCGGCTGGTCGGCGGGCGGATGCAGCGTGGTAGTTGTGGACATACGTGTGTCGGAGGATAGCCGCAATTGCCCTCTCGGCCCGTCCCTATCATCAAACGGCAATGCCACGTCGCGCGACCAAGCGGGGCGACGAGCGCACGCCGCTCGATCGCGACTGCGATGTCCTGATCTGCGGCGCCAGCTTCGCAGGGCTCGCGGTCGCCCGGGAGCTCGCTGCCAGCGGCGCCGACGTGATCGTCCTGGACCGTTATGAGATCGGCGAGCGGCAGACCTCTGCGTGCGGAATCCCGACCGCGTGGCTATACGCGCTGGGCCTGCAGGAATCGTTGCGGCAGACGTTCGGCGAGCTCGTGATCCACACCCCGTTCACGACCGTGCGGCTGGATCTGCCGTGGACGTTCTCGACGTTCGATTACCGGACCCTGTGCCAGCTGCTGGCCGACCAGGGGTCGTTCGAGTTCGAGACGGCGAAGGTCCAGGGCCGATCGGCTGACGCCGATCGGCTTGCGATCGCTAGCGCCGATCGGCTAGCGAGTCGCCTGGCGAACTCGGGCCTCGAGCGTCCACACCGTTGAGACCGACCGGGGCGAGATCCGCGCGCCGTTGATCGTCGACGCGCTCGGCTGGCGGCGGATCCTCGGCGCGGGCGCGAACATCCAGCCCCCCGATGCGCTGCTGTCGCGGGGCCTCGAGGTCCACCCGTCTGGCGCCGGCCCGGATCTCGAGGTTTGGATCGACCGCTCATACGTCCCCGCCGGCTACGGGTGGCGCTTTCCCGCCGACGGCGAGTTGCGGATCGGGGTCGGCTCGTTCGATCCGCGCTACCACGTCAAAGAGCCGACCGTCCAGCTGGCGCGCGACCTGCACGCCGACACGGTCCGCTACCAGGGCAACTGGATCCCCCACGCGCTGCGCGACGCGACCGAGGACGGCGTGTTCTTCGTCGGCGACTCGGCGGGCCATTGCCTGCCGTTGACGGCTGAGGGGATCCGCACCGCGCTGTACTTCGGCGTCGCGTGCGGGCGCGAGCTTCGCGCCGTGATCGAGGGCGCCCAGACCCGCGAGCAGGCGCTCTCGCGCTACCACGCGTTCTCGGCCAGCCACGCGCTCCCGTTCCGGTGGATGCTGCGGGTACAGCGGCTGGTTCCGCGGGTCGCACCGAGGCTGCTCGGCGGGGCGCTGCGTGGGATGCGGCAGAAGCGGTTCGTCGACTGGTCGTTCGGGCATTACCTGAACGTCGCGCACCCGGACTTCGTCGGGCCCGCCGGCGCCGGCGGACGTCAGCTCATCGAGGCGGGTGCTGCCGGCCGCGGTCCTTGGCCCGCGCCTTCGTGATCACGATCGCGCGCGTGGCAAACGCCCAGTTGCCCGAGCTGTCGGTCGTTCGCAGCGTGATCTCGTATGTGCCCGGTCTCCTGAACGAGTGCTTGACGGTCCGGCGCGACCCCTTGGCGCCGTCGCCGAAGAACCAGTTGTAGGCGACGATCGAGCCGTCGGGGTCGCGGGCGTGGCCGATTACGGTCACGAGCTTCCGGGCGGTGGCCCGGGCGGGAGCGGTCACCGACACCGAGTCGGGCTCGTCGCGGGGCTGGCATGAGGAGTCGTCGTTGCTCCACTCCTCCTGGAGCCAATAGTGGGCCCCATGGATCACCTCGTTCCACGCCGCCGCGCCCGCGCCGCCGAGGGCCGGGCCGTAGCTCTGGATGCAGAGGTCGCCGTTCTCGTTGCCGGAGTTGTCGATCCAGCCGGTGCCGAGCGGGTCGGTGACGGTCTCGTTGTGCTCGTGGCTGATCGTCGAGACGGCCGGGTCGGCGGTACTCGAGTTCGGGCGCGGATTGCCCGACTGGCAGTGCCCGCTGACGGCGTTGTACGGGATCACCGCGTACAGGACCGACTCGTCGGGCGTGGTCGAGTGATAGCCGCAGAAGCTGCCGGTCGCGCTCCCGCCCAGTGCGCAGTTGTCCGGTCCCGAGGACTCGCACGTCCCCATCCCGTTGGGCGTCACCAGAAAGTAGATGTCGCGCATCCCGGTCGGCAGATGGTTGACCGAGATCACGTGGCGGATCTCGGCCTCCAACTGCGAGTCGCTGAGGCACACAACCCACCCGGGCGGCCCCGTCAGCGCCGGCTCGGTGCAGCCATTCGGCGGCAGGCGGTCGGTCGACACCACGGCGCCGGCATAGGTCGAGTTGTACGCCGCCGGCCCGCTGGAGTCGTGGTATTGGCCGCTGAGGCCGTAGACGTTGGTCGGCTTGCGGCTGTCGGCGGCGACGTTGCGCAGAAACGCCTGCACCAGCGCCACGTACCCGGGGTCGTAGGCGAGCGTCGAGCCGGACGGCTGCCAGAAGATCGCGTGCGCGCGATTGGAATGCATCACCGGTCCGCCGCCGTACGGGAGGTTCGCGATGTGGGCGATCGGGCCGCCCGGCGGACGAGGCTGTCCGCCCGTCGGGACGTCCGGGACCACCGCGCCGAAGAACTTGTGATGAGCACCCGGCGTACCAGGCGTACCAAGCGCACCAGGCGCACCGAGCGCGGCACCCGCTGCGGCAAGGGCCAACACCGCGAGGATCGTCCCCCGTCTGCGGCTCACTTCGCGCTCAGCCAATCGCGCCCGATCCCCGCCTCGACGGCGAGCGGCGGATCCATCTCAAACGCGCCGGCCATCTCCCGGCATGCGATCCCCTTGACGGCGTCGGCCTCGTCGGCCGGGCCCTCGAACAGCAGCTCGTCATGAATCTGAAGAACGAGCCGGGACTCCAGCCCGGCGTCGCTCAATGCGGCATCCGTGCGCACCATCGCGACCTTCATGATGTCAGCCGCCGTGCCCTGGATCACCATGTTGACCGCAAACCGCTCGCCCTGCTTGCGCAGGTCCCAGCGACGGGCGCGCAATTCGGGCACCTGCCGGCGGCGCCCGAACAGCGTCGAGACATACCCGTGCTCGGTGCCCTGCTCGATCGTCTCCTCGATGAAGCGGCCGACAGCCGGGAATCCGGCCATGTAGCGCTGGATGAACTCGTCCGCCTCGGATTCGGGGATGTCGAGCCGGTCGGCCATCCCAAACGCCGACAGCCCGTACACGATGCCGTAGTTGATCATCTTCGATTTCGATCGCATTCCCGGATCGATCTGGTCCGGTGTCACGTTGAACACACGACAAGCCGTAGCGGTGTGCACATCCTCGCCGCGGCGGAAAATTTCTTTGAGCACGTCCTCGCCGGCGATGTGGGCCAGCAACCGCAATTCGACCTGCGAATAGTCGGCGCTGACCAGCAGATTGCCGGGCTCGGCGACGAAGCAGGCCCGGATCTCGCGCCCGAGCTCGGTCCGGATCGGGATGTTCTGGAGATTCGGGTTGTTCGACGACAGCCGGCCGGTCGTGGCGGCCGTCTGGTTGAAGGTCGTGTGCAGACGGCCGTCGGGGGCGATCAGCAACGGCAGCGCGTCGAGGTACGTCTGCGCGAGCTTCGTCAGCTCTCGCCAGCGCTCGATCTTGGGGATCACGTCGTGCTCGTCGCGGATCGCCTGGAGGACTCGCGCGTCGGTCGAGTACCCGGTCTTTCCGCGACGCTTGCGCGACAGCCCGAGCTTGCCGAACAGGACCTCCTCGAGCTGTTTGGGCGAGCCGAGCATGAATTGCTCGCCGGTGAGCTCGAAGATCTCCTGCTCGAGCTGGTCGGCCTCGGCCTTGACGCGGGCCGAGATCTCCCTCAGGCGGTCGGTATCGAGCTTCAGTCCCGCCTGCTCCATCTTTCGCAGCAGCCGCACGAGCGGCAGCTCGACCTGCTCGAACAGGTCTGTCAGGCCGCGGGAGCGGATCTCCTCGCGCTGCCAGCCGGCGAGCGCGTGCACCAGCAGCGCATCGGACGCGGCCTCGTCGCCGAGCTCGGCGCCAAATCCGCGCTCCTCGCACAGCTCCCGGAACGGGTATGCCCGGCGCGCCGGCTCCAGCAGGTACGCGCCGATCTCGGTGTCGTGGGCGAGCGTCGCCGGGACCTCGCCGAGCGCCTTGGCGTCGTGCGCGATCGCGGGGCGGGTGCCGAGCGCGGCGACCAGCTCCTCCGGCCTGCCGGCAGCACCCGCGAGCACATCCTTGGACCCGTCGGCGTACGCGCCGAAGTGCCACGCCTGGTCATCGGCGAACAACGCGTCCTGCGGAGTCTCCGGAGGCCTGACCGCAATCGAGATCTCGGTGTGCGGCAGCCGCCCCACGTCGGCGAGCGAAGCCTGTCTCAACACCGCTGTCAGCGCCGTGTCGGCAACGGGAGCCGGCGCGGCCGCGTCGGCCGATCCGAGCGCCTCCTCCAGCCGCCGCAGCGGCTCGCGCAGCTCGAACTGCCGGAACACGTCGCGCAGCCTCGAGCGGTCCGGATCGGTGGAGACGAACTCGGCCAGGTCGACGTCGACGGGGATGTCGCGGTGGGCGGTGGCCAGCTCCTTTGAGATCCGGGCATCGTCCGCGTGGTTGATGAGGTTTTCCTTCCGTTTCGCTCCGCTGATCTGGTCGACGCTGGCCAGCACGTCCTCGAGCGAGCCGAACTTCTGCAGCAGGTCCGCGGCGGTCTTGTCGCCGATCCCGGGGACGCCCGGGATGTTGTCGCTCGTGTCGCCCTTCAGCCCGATGAAGTCCGGGACGAGCTCCGGCGGGATCCCGTAGCGCTCGATCACCCCATCGCGGTCATAGACGCGGGTGTCGGTGATCCCGCGCGAGGTCGTCATGATCCGGACCCCGTCCTGCACGAGCTGGTAGGCGTCGCGGTCGCCGGTTACGACCATCACCGGGATCGGCGGGTCGGCGTGCCGGGCCCTCTCGGCGATCGACGCGATCACGTCATCGGCCTCGTAGCCCTCGACTCGAAGGTTGCGGTAGCCGAACGCATCGACGAGCGGCTCGAGGTGCGGCCACTGTTCCTTCAGCAGGCTGGGGCGGGTGGTGCGCTGCGCCTTGTAGTCCTCGTAGATCTCCTTGCGACCGGTGTAGCCCGCGTCCCAGACGACGACGGTCGCCTTGGGCCCGTAGTCGGTGAGGATCTTGACCAGCATCGACGCGAACCCGAGGATCGCGTTGGTCGGCATTCCGGTCGAGGTCGCGATCGATTCGGGCAGCGCGAAGAACGCGCGGTAGGCGAGACTGTTGCCATCGATCAGAAATAGCTCGTCGGGCATCTGTATGTCAGGCTATCTGGCCGAGTGTCGACAACCCCCAGCGCCCAGTACAGCCTCACCCTCCGCGTCGAGATCTCGCACCACGCCGGGATGCTCGGGAAGGTCGCCACCGCGATCGGAGCTGCCGGCGGCACGATCGGCGCCGTTGACCTGGTGCAGGTCGTCGGCCAGACGACGGTTCGCGACATCACCGTCGACACCGCCGACGCCGGCGACTGGCCGCGGCTTACAGCGGCGGTCGATGCGGTCGACGGGGCGCGCGTGCTCGACGCCACCGACCGGACGTTCCAACTCCACGTCGGGGGCAAGATCGAGCTTCACAACAAGAGCCCCCTGAAGTCGCGCGACGACCTCTCGATGGCCTACACGCCCGGGGTCGCGCGCGTCTGCACCGCGATCCATCTCGAGCCCGACAAGGCATTTCAGTACACGATCAAGCGCAACACGGTTGCGGTCGTGTCCGACGGGACCGCGGTGCTCGGGCTCGGCGACATCGGTCCCCGCGCGGCGATGCCGGTGATGGAGGGCAAGGCGATGCTGTTCAAGGAGTTCGGGGGCGTCGATGCGTTCCCGATCTGCCTCGACACCCGCGATCCGGACGAGATCGTCGCGGTCGTGCGCGCGATCGCGCCCGGCTTCGGCGGGATCAACCTCGAGGACATCTCGGCCCCGCGCTGCTTTGAGATCGAGGACCGCCTCAAGGCCGACCTCGACATCCCCGTGTTCCACGACGATCAGCACGGGACGGCGGTCGTCACGCTGGCGGCGCTGCTCAACGCGCTGAAGTTGACGGGGAAGGAGATCGAGCAGTTGCGGGTCGTGATCATCGGCCTCGGCGCGGCCGGCGTCGCGGTCGCGAAGATCCTGCTGTCGGCGGGCGCCCGCGGCGCGAACCTGATCGGGTGCGATTCGCGAGGCGCCGTGCACACGCGGCGCGCCGACTACGAGGACGGCAGCATGCCGCCGGTCAAGCGGGCGCTGGCCGAGGCGACGAACCTGGACTGCCGCGCCGGCGGCCCGGCGGACGTGCTCGAGGGCGCAGACCTGCTGATCGGCCTGTCGGGGGCACGGGTGCTGCCGGCGGCGGCGCTGGCGACGATGAACGATGACGCGATCCTGTTCGCGATGGCCAACCCCGATCCCGAGGTCTCGCCCGAGGAGGCCGCGCCCTACGTCCGGATCGTCGCCACCGGCCGGTCGGACTACCCGAACCAGATCAACAACGTGTTGTGCTTCCCGGGCGCATTTCGCGGAGCGCTCGACGTCCGCGCCAAGCAGATCACGGAGGCGATGAAGATGGCAGCGGCGCGGGCGATCGCGGAGATCGTCTCAGACGACGAGCTGCGCGAGGACTACATCATCCCGTCGGTGTTCAACCGAGACGTCGCGGGCGCCGTCGCCGCCGCGGTCGCCGACGAGGCCCGCAGAAGCGGGACCGCGTCGGCCGGAGCCGAGGTCGGCTTCGGGACGTAAACCCGGGTGCTGGTCGAGAAACGGACGCATGTTGGCCGTTTCTCGACCACCTGCCGGGGCGAGCCCGGCGCCGCGCTTACTCCTCGCGATGGTGTCGAACGCGTGGCGGGATCCATCCCTCGGTCTTCCACCGCGAGCCGGGCCGTCCCGGCAGCAACAGCACGAGCACAAGGCCGATCGCCGACAGCAGCAGGCCGAACGTCAGGCCGACCTTCTCGCCGTAGCCCTTGCGGTCGGAGATCCACGAGCCCGCCGCGGCCGAGATCAGCCAGATGAACAGCAGGTACAGGCCGTCGGCACCGATCTGTCCGGCCAGGACGATCATGCGCCGAGGTAGGCTCGCTGGACTTCGGGATCGTTGCGCAAGTGCTCGGAGTCGTTGGTGATCGCGACGCGGCCGGTCTCGAGCACGTAGCCGCGTCTGGCGATCTCCAGCGCGTAGTTGGCGTTCTGCTCGACGAGCAGGATCGCGACGCCGCTGCGGTTGATCTCGCCGATCGTCTCGTAGATCCGCTGGACGAGGATCGGGGCGATCCCCATCGACGGCTCGTCGAGCAGCAGCAGCTTCGGGCGGGCCATCAGCGCGCGGCCGATCGCGAGCATCTGCTGCTCGCCGCCGGACATCGTGCCCGCCTTCTGGTTCTCGCGCTCCTGCAGGCGCGGGAACAGCGAGAAGACGCGCTCGAGATCGTCGTCGATCCCGTCGCGGCGCCGATACGCGCCCATGTCGAGGTTCTCGCGGACCGTCATCCGCGAGAAGCAGTGCCGGCCCTCGGGCGACAGCGCGATCCCGAGCGCGACGATCTCCTGCGCCGACGTGCGCGTGATGTCCTCGCCGCGGAAGCGGATCGAGCCCGAGCTGCGCGGGAGTCAGTCCGGAGATCGAGCGCAGCGTCGTCGACTTGCCGGCGCCGTTTGACCCGATCAGCGTCACGATCTCGCCCTCCTCGACGGTCAGCGAAACGCCCTTGAGCGCCTCGATGTTGCCGTAGCGGGTGTGGATGTCCTGCACCTCGAGCAGCGGCGCCATCAGGTCTGGTCCCCCAGGTAGGCCTCGATCACGCGCGGGTTGGCGCGGACCTCGGCGGGCGGGCCCTCGGCGATCTTCTCGCCGTGGTCGAGCACGGTGATCCGCTCGGACACGTCCATGACCACCTTCATGTCGTGCTCGATCAGCAGGATCGTGAGCTCGAGCTCGTCGCGCAGCTTGCGCATGAAGTCCGTCAGCGCGGCGGACTCCTGCGGGTTCATGCCGGCGGTCGGCTCGTCGAGCAGCAGCAGCCGCGGCTCGGACGCGAGCGCCCGCGCGATCTCGACCCGGCGCTGGTCGCCGTAGGTGAGGTTGATCGCGCGCTGGTCGAACTGCCGAGGCCTGAGCCCGACGTAGGTCGAGCATCTCACCGGCGGCTTTGCGGACGTCGCGCTCCTCGGCCCGGGCGCGCGGGCGGGCGGAAGATCGAGCCGAACAGGCCGGTGCGCATCCGCGAGTGACGGCCGACCATCACGTTCTCGAGCGCGGTCATCGCGCCGAACAGGCGGATGTTCTGAAACGTGCGGGCGACGCCGAGGCTGGTGATGATGTCGGGGCGCGAACGGGTGATGTCGCGATCGCCGAACCAGATCCGGCCGGCGGTCGGCTTGTACAGACCGGTGAGCATGTTGAAGAACGTCGTCTTGCCGGCGCCGTTGGGCCCGATGATCGAGACGATCGAGTGCGCGGGATCTCGATCGACACGTCGTTGACGGCGACCAGGCCGCCGAACTCCTTGACCAGCCCGCTCGCCGCGCAGAGAGCCGGCGCGCGACGTTCCCGACGGGCCCTCCGAGGCCGGCATCCCGGCGGCGGTCGCGTCCACGCTCATGCCTGCGTCGGCTCCATCATCTCGGTCTCGCCGATGCCTTCCTTGAGCTCGAGGCGGCGCCTTCGCTCGGGCAGCAGGCCCTGAGGCCGCAGCACCATCACGATCACGAGCAGGAAGCCGAAGATGCTGACCTGCAGATCGGTGAGGCTGAAGTTCAGCCCGAGCTGGCCCGGCACGGGTTGAGCACGTCGGGGATCAGGTAGAAGTTGATGTAGTCGACAGCAGCAACGCGCCGAGCACCACGCCCCAGATCGAGCCGAGCCCGCCGACGATGATCATCGCCAGCACGAAGATCGAGAACCCGAACTGGAACTCGCTGGCGTTGATCACGGTGCTGTAGGTGCCCAGGAACGCGCCCGACATGCCGCCGAACGCCGCGCCCATCGCGTACGCCAGCAGCTTCGTGCGCACGAGCGGGATCGCCCATCGAGACGGCCGCGACCTCGTCCTCGCGCATCGCGATCCAGGCCCGGCCCAGGCGCGAGTCGCGCACCCGGAGGTTCACGAAGATCGTGATCAGGACGAGCACGAATATCGTCCAGTACCAGGGTTTGAGGTGCAGCTGGTCAGAACGGCGTGCCGCCGAAGTACGGCGGGTCGGTGCCGCTGATGCCATGTTGCCGGCCGTCACCGGCATGCCCGTCGATCTGGATGTCGGTCGCCGTTGATCGCGAACACGCGGATGATCTCGCCGAACGCGAGCGTCACGATCGCGATGTAGTCGCCGCGCAGCCGCAGCGTCGGCAGCCCGATCACCGCCCCCGCAAACGCGGTCAACATGGCCGCGATGAACAGGACCAGGACGAAGTTCAGGTGGATCCCGGGGATCGAGGACGCATACGGCGACGAGAGCACGTGGAGGTTGGCCTTGAAGAAGAAGCCCGAGCCGAACCAGCCGAGGCAGTAGGCGCCGATCGCGAAGAACGCGACGTAGCCGAGGTCGAGCAGGCCGGCGAAGCCGACGACGACGTTCAGCCCGAGCGCCATCACGACGTACGCGAGCGCGATGATCTCCTTGTTCATGAAGTTGCTGGCGTCGGAGAAGAAGAACGGTGCGATCAGCCCGATCACGATCAGCACGCCAGCCAGCGCCTTGCGTCCACCACGGCGGCAGCCGGCGCTCGATCCCCTCGCGCCATTCGCGCAGCTGTGCGCGCAGCTCGCCCCAGCCGTCGATGAGGCGCTCTGAATTGGCCTTTGGCGCCGCGGCGCCGCCGGCCTCGGGGGTCTCGGGAGTCTCGGGAGCCTTCGGATCCTGCACGTCGCTCATCCGGCCTCCCTCGTCTCCTCGCCGAGCAGCCCGCGCGGTCGCAGCACCATGATCAGGATCAGGTAGCCGAACACGATCGCCGGCGTCCACTGCGGCCCGATCCGGCGTCGGAGAGCTGCTGGATGCAGCCGATGATCAGCCCGCCGAGCGACCGCGCCGCGGAGGTTGCCGATGCCGCCCATCACGGCCGCGGTGAACGCGATCAGGCCGGCCTCGAAGCCCTGGAAGTACCAGATCGTCGTCTCGTAGAGCGCGTAGACGAGGCCCGCGGCACCGGCCAGCATCCCGCCGAGCAGGAACGTCAGCGAGATCGTCGTGTCGACGTTGATGCCCATCAGCCGCGCCGCCTCGGGGTCCTGCGCGGTCGCGCGCATCGCCTTGCCCATGCCGGTTCGCGAGATGAACCAGTCGAGCCCGAGCACCAGCGGGATCGTGACCGCGAACGCGAGCACGTCGGCGCGCCGTGATCGACGACCGCCGAGATGTGAAGACGGGATCGTTCTGGTGCACCAGATCAGGTCGACGCCGGCCGGCGAGCCGCCGAGCCACAGCAGCCCGACGTTCTGCAGGATGAACGAGAAGCCGACCGCGGTGATCAGCGGCGCCAGCTTCGGCGCGTTGCGCAGCGGGCGGTAGGCGACCCGCTCGATCAGCACGTTCAGGCTGCCGCACACGACCATCGCGACGACCAGCGTCAGCGAGCAGCCCGAAGACCAGCCCGAGCGGCCCGGTCGCGATGCCCAGCCCGATCGACGCCCAGAAGCCGCGCGCGGCGAACGAGCCGATCATGAACACGTCGCCGTGGGCGAAGTTGATCAGCTCGATGATGCCGTAGACGAGCGTGTAGCCGATCGCGATCAGCGCCCAGATCGAGCCGTTGGAGAGCCCTGGACGAGGTTGCCGCCCAGGTAGGTCAGGTCGTGTGCGACCGTCGCGTGACCGTGGGCGAAGCCCGAGTAGCCGCTCACGAGGTCGTGGACGAGGTAGTAGACCGGGAGCGCCGCGAGCGCGACGATCAGGCCCCACTTGCCCGACCGCCCGCCGGATCGCATGCCAGCGGCGAGCGGCCCGACCAGAGACGCCCTGGGGACAGCTGTACCGGCTTCCATGTGCGACGAATGGTACGAGCGACGGGCGGGACCGTGCGAGCACGATCCCGCCCGAAGCTGCATACCGTTCTAGCCCGGTGTGACCGTTCGCTCGAACACCGGGTTCCCGTCGCTGCCGACCTTGTAGAGGCCGTACGACTTCAGCGTCGTGTCGCCGTTCGCGTCGAACCCGTACGTGCCGAGCACCGAGTGCCGGGCCTTGGTCGCGAACAGCGCCGACAGGACCGCGGCCTTGTCGTTGCCCTTGGCGCCGAGCCCCTTGATCGTGTCGAGCCCGAGGTTCATCGCCTCGTAGCCGTAGATCGCGTACGGGTCGGGGTTGGCCGACCCGTACTTGGCCTTGTACGCGGCGAGGAAGTCCTTGCCGCCCGGGTACGTCGGGAGGTCCAGCGTCGCGACCGTGCACTGGATCTGCTTGGCGACGCTGGCCGGAACGCCGTGCATCGACGCGCTCGTGTACGAGCTGGTGCAGACGCCGTCGCCGCCGTAGATCTTGGCGTTCGGGAGCGCCGCATTGACGTCCTTGGTGATCTGCACCGCGCCGTTGGACGACGATCCCGGCGAAGTAGAAGCAGTCCGCGCCCTGGCCCTTGATCGTCGAGGCGTAGGAGCGGAAGTTCGGGGCCGTCGGGTCGATCCCGGTGTTGCTGACGACGTTCACGCCGTACTTGGCCTTCTGCAACTCGAGCAGCTGGGCGAGACCGGCGCCGTAGGCCTCCTTGTCGTTGGCGACCGCGACCTTCGTGCAGCCGTCCTTCTTCATCGTCTCGAGGCCGGCCGCGGCCTGGATCGTGTCGCGCGGCACGATCCGCAGGTACGTGCGCTTGCCCGTCGGGTAGTACTTCTGCGGCTCGCCGGGCGCACTTCCCGGCTCGTTGGTGGTCAGACCGACGTACGTGTTGGCCGGGCTGACCTGAGGGATGCCGGCCTGGTTGAGGATCGGGATCGAGACCTCGCTGGCGCCGGAGTTGAACTCGCCGATGTAGTAGACGGCCTTCGGGTCGGTCGCGGCCTTGCGGGCATTGGCCTCAGTCTGGGTCGGGTCCCACTTGCCGGCCTGCGCGGTCGAGTCGTCGAGCGACTGGTAGTTGACCGTGAACGAGCCGGCCTTGTTTCCGGCCTGCGACAGCGCCAGCTGGATCCCCTTCACGAGCGGGCCGGTCTGGGCGCTCGATGCGCCCTGCAGCGGGAGGCTCGAGTAGATGTCGATCGTGCTGCCGCTGCTGGAGCCGCCGCTGGTGGCGGCGCCGCCGGTGCTGCTGCTGCTGCTTGAACTGCTGCTGCTGCCGCAGGCCCCCAGGGCCAGCACCGTGCCTGCGAGCAGACCAGCCGTCGCGACCAACCTGCCCCGGTTGGCGACGGTACTCATAGCTTTGCCGAGAAAACGCATGCTCCTCCTATTTGTGTCGACGCCCCGTCTCGGATGTCCGGGAGGTGCAGCCTAGTCGGGCCCCCGGACCTCAGCAAGGGCACCCATCCCTCCCCCTAACGAAACCACAACGGCGCCCGACATGCCGCCAACGTGTCGTTCGACATCCGGCCGCAGGCCGCCGCGGGTCATGTGCCGATCGCCTTCCAGAAGGCCAATCGCCCCCCGACCACGCGGTACACGCCGTAAGTGCTAAGGCTCGTGTTCCCGTCGCGTTCGATGCTGTAGGTGCCGAGCACGCTGCGGCGATCGCGGGTCGAGAACAGCGCCTTGACGACCTTCTCCCGGCTGACGGGCTTGCGTCCGCCGTCGGTCGCCCGGGCGATCGCGTTGAGCAGCAGGCTCATCGCTTCATACCCGTAGATCGCGTACGGCTGGGGCGCACCGTAGGCGCGCGCGTAGGCGGCGTAGAACGCCTGCGCGGCGGGTGGATAGGCGGCGGGATCGAGCGTCGCGACGGTGATCATCATCCGCGGATCGAGCGCGGGCTGGATCCCTCCTTGCGCGGAGTCGGTGAACGTGCTCTCGGCGACGCCCGCTGAGCCGAACAGCTTCGCGTGCGGGAGGGCCTGGGCGATCTGGTTGGTCACGGCCACGGCGTTGCTTTCGGTGATCGCGCTGATCAGCACGCAATCCGCGCCGGCGCTCGCCACGGCCGCCGCCAGCGACTTGTAGTCCGACGCCTTGGGATCGAACGGCTGCGAGCCGGCGACGTGGAGCCCGCTGCGCTTGGCCGCGAGCACGAAGCTCGTGGCGGTGTCGGTGCCGTCGACCTCGCCGTCGTCGAGCACGTAGGTCTTGGTGCAACCCTGGCTCTGCTGGAGCTTGACCTGCGCGGCCGCCTGGACCGCGTCGCTGGGCACCACCCGGGCATACGTCCGCACGCCGCTCGGGTAGTACTTCTCCGGCTCGCCCGGGGCCGCGTCGGCGCCGCCCGAGGTCAGCCCGACGGCGGTGCTCGCGGGACTGATCTGGGGGATCGCGAGCCGGTTGAGGATCGGGATCGAGATCGCGCTCGCGCCCGAGTTGAAGTCGCCGATGTAGCCGATCGTGGTGCTGTCCTGTGCGGCGAGCTTGGCGTTGGCGGTCGTCTGCCCGGGATCCCATTCGCCCCGCTGCGCGGTCGAGTCGTCAAGCGGCTTGAACACCAGCCGGTAGCGGCCGAGCCGGTAGTTCATCTGCGACAGCGCAAGCGTCTCGCCGCTGACGACCGCATCGGCGCTGACCCGCGAGGCGCCGTGCAGCGGGACGCTCGAGTAGATCGCCAGCGTGCTTCCTCCAATCGCCGCGTCATCGGTCTGCTTGGAGCCGCAGCCCGTCAGCACCAGCGCCACGGCGAGCATCGCGGCGGCGATGGCGAACAATCGCCTCACAGTCTGGTCCCTCCCGGGTGCGTCCCTCACCCCTGCAGTTGTACGAACGGGACCAGCTTGCCGGCGCGCAGGCGGCTGAACACGAACGGAGCGATGCTGGTGTCGCCGTTGGCATCGATCGAATACGGCGCGCCGAGCACCGACGAGCGGTTCTTGATCGAGAAGAAGTCGCGGACCACGATGCCGCGGTCGTTGGCCGACGAGCCGGCCTGCTTGAGCACGTCGATCAGCGCCGCCATCGCCTCGTAGCCGAAAATCGCCTGGGTAGCCGGGTTGTGCCGGTAGGCGGTCTTGAACGCGGTCACGAACGTCTGACCCGCCGCAGACAGGTTCGCGTTCAGGTAGCCGGGCGATGAGATGAACACGTTGCGTGTGCCGGCGGTGATCCCCGCCGCGAACTCGTTGTTGTCGAGCGCCGAGGGGCCGAACATCTTCACGGCCGGGTTGGCCTGCGCGGCGCCGTTGAACAAACTGATCGCGGCGCCGTTGGTGCTGGCGCCGTAGAAGATCGCGTCCGCCCCGGCCTGGGTGGGCACGACCGTGATCGCGGGCGCGGCGCTCTGCTTGACCGCATACGCGATCGCCTTTCCATACTCGGTGCCGTCGTCGGCCACGTACAGCTTCTTGACCGACATCGACTGCATCTCCTGGACCTGGGCCTTGGCCTCGCGCTGCGAGTTGGGGACGACCCGCGCGAACGTCCGGCCGTAGGTCTTCAGCGACTCGTAGTAGCGCGCTGGGGTATTCGGGATCGCCGGGGTCGAGGTCGTCAGCTCGAGCGCGGTGTCGGTTGGGGCGACCTGGAGCAGGTCCTGTGCATTGTTGATCCCGAGCGAATCGGCCGAGTCGCCGGGGATGACCTCGCCGATGTAGGCGATCGCGCCCGTGTTCTGGATCGCGGTGCGGGCGTGGTCGGACAGCTTGCCGGAATCGAGCGCCGGCGGAAACGACAGCGTGAACGCCGTCACCTCACCGTGCTTTTGCGAAAACGCGAGGCGCTCGGCGTCGAGCACGTCCTGGACGACCTGGTCAGACCCCGACCCTGGAGGCGCGCTGGCGTAGATCGTGAGCGTCTTGCCGCTGGCCTTGACGCTCGAGCTGCCGGCCGCCGCGCATCCGGCGAAACCGGCCGCAAGCAGCACGCCGGCACCCACGGTCAGCACCCGGGCGCGGCTGCGACCGCGGCTCAATCCGAGCACGCTCCTGCGCACGGGCTGACTGGTCAGTCCCGCCGGCCCGGCAGGAACGGAAGGAGGTTTCGCACGGCAATGGCGATCAGCACCATCAGGACCGCGATCAGGATCGAGTCAAATCCAGACACGTTCAGCGACCACAAGACGATCCACAGGCATAGGCCTGCTGTGGCGGTGAGAATCAAGCCCATCGGCGAAGATCCTACGGGTTCGCGGTGCAAGAAGCGATCCCGACTCACGTCGCCAAACCAGCCCTTAACCGACCAGCGCGGCGGAGAACTCGCGCATCAGCTGACCGACCTCCGCGACCGGGTCCTCGCCCTCGCCCGCGGCGCGGACCAGCCTGCTGCCGACAATCACGCCCGCCGCACCGGCGGTCGCGGCGGCCGCCACCTGCTCGGGGGTGCTGATCCCGAACCCGACCGCGACCGGGACCGCGGTGCTCGCAGCCGCGCGTGCGACGATCCGCTCCACGCCGCCGTCGAGGCTGACGCGCTCGCCGGTCGTGCCCGTCAGCAACACCGTGTACACGAAGCCGCGGGCCCGCTCGCCGATCAACGCAAGCCGCTCGTCGGTCGTCGTCGGGGCGACCAGCGGGACCAGCGCCAGCCCGCGCGCGTCGCAGGCCGCGAGCGTCGCCGCCGACTCCTCGAGCGGCAGGTCGGGCACGATCAGACCGCTCACGCCGGCCGCGGTCAGCGCGCCGGCGAAGCGCTCGAGGCCCCTCGCGAGGATCGGGTTGGTGTAGCACATCACGATCACCGGGACGTGCTCTGCGATCGCCCGGCCGACCTCGAGCACGGCGTCGACGTTGGCGCCCGCGCGCAGCGCGGCGGTCCCGGCCGCGTGGATCACCGGTCCGTCGGCGAGCGGGTCTGAGAACGGCACCCCGAGCTCGATCAGGTCGGCGCCGGACTCGGCGTAGGCGATCCCGATCCGGCGCGACGTCTCCAGATCGGGATACCCGCCCATCAGGTACGGCATCAGCGCCGCGCGGCGGCCGTTCGCCCGGGCCGAGGCGAACGCCTCGGCAATCCGCTCAACCCCACGTCACTGGCCGCCGCCGGCGTCGAGCAGCGCGATCGCCTCAGCAAGGTCCTTGTCGCCGCGGCCCGAGAGGCACAGGAGGTCGAGCTCGCTCGGCCCGTTCGCAAGAGCCCAAGCGATCGCATGGGCGCTCTCGAGCGCCGGGATGATCCCCTCCAGCCGGGCGGTCGTCGCAAACGCCTGCAACGCCTCGCCGTCGGTGATCGCGACGTAGCTCGCGCGGCCGGTGTCGCGCAGCCACGCATGCTCGGGGCCGCTGCCCGGGTAGTCGAGACCGGCGGAGACCGAGTGCGCCTCGAGGATCTGCCCGTCCTCGTCCTGGAGGATCGCTGAGTACGCGCCGTGCAGCACGCCCGGCTGGCCGCCGGCTGCCAGCGACGCGCCGTGGCGGCCGGTCGCGATCCCCTCCCCCGCCGCCTCGACGCCGATCAGCTCGACGTCCTTGTCGTCGACGAACGGGATGAAGATCCCGATCGAGTTCGAGCCGCCGCCGACGCAGGCGATCACCCGCTGCGGCAGCCGTCCGGCGTGCTCGAGCACCTGCTCACGGGCCTCGTCGCCGATCACGCGCTGCAGGTCGCGCACGAGCGCCGGGTACGGCGCCGGCCCGACACAAGAGCCGATGATGTAGTGCGTTGTCTGCACGTTCGTGACCCAGTCGCGAATCGCGGCCGAGACCGCCTCCTTCAGCGTCCGCGCGCCCGCGTCGACGGGCTCGACGCGCGCGCCGAGCAACCCCATCCGCTCGACGTTGGGCGCCTGGCGGCGCATGTCCTCGGTTCCCATGTAGACGATGCACTCGAGGTCGAGCAGAGCGCAGGCCGTCGCCGCCGCGACGCCGTGCATGCCGGCGCCGGTCTCGGCGATGATCCGCGGCTTGCCCATCCGCCTGGCGAGCAGCGCCTGGCCGAGCGCGTTGTTGATCTTGTGGGCGCCGGTGTGGTTGAGGTCCTCGCGCTTGAGGTAGATCGGGTGCCCGGCGGCCTCGCTCAGCCGCGACGCCAGGTACAGCGGCGACGGCCGGCCGACGTAGTCGCGCAGCAGCCGGTCCAGATCGGCGTGGAACACCGGGTCCTCGCGCGCCGCGATCCAGGCCGCCTCGAGCTCGGCCAGCGCCGGCATCAGCGTCTCGGGGACGTACTGGCCTCCGTAGGGCCCGAACCGGTGCTCGACGGTCGTCATGCGGGTGTTCCGGTCGGCGCATGCGCCGACCGTTGGTGGGCCGCATGCGGCCCACCAGGCAGGGGCGCATGCGCCCCTGCCACTGCGGCCGCAAACGCCTCGATCTTGGCGGGATCCTTGCGCCCCGGTGCGAGTTCGGTGCCGCTCGCGACGTCGACCGCGAACGGCCGCACGAGCTCGATCGCCGCCGCGACGTTGTCGGCGTTCAGCCCACCCGACAGGATCACCGGCGCGTGCCCGCGGTGGCCCCGAGCGAGGTCCCAGGAGAACGTCTCGCCGGTTCCACCGGGCACCCCTTTCACGAACGCATCGAGCAGGTGATAGTCGGTGTGAAAGCCCGCGACCGCCTGGATGTCCGCGCCGCTGCGCACACGCATCGCCTTGATGATCCTGGCGCCGGTCCGGCGGCTGGCCTCGGCACAGAACGCAGGACCCTCATCGCCATGCAGCTGGATCATCGTCGGCTCGACCTGCTCGGCGATCTGCGCGAGCGACTCGAGAGTCGGGTTCACGAGCACGGCGACGGTCTCGACGCGGCGCTTGAACGACGCTGCGATCTCGGCCGCGACCTCGGGCTCGCACCGGCGCGGCGACCCGGGCCAGAAGATCATCCCGATCGCCCACGCGCCGGCGTCGACCGCGAGCCGGGCGTCGTCGAGGTTCGTGATGCCGCAGAACTTGATCTTCAGGGACACGCTCACATCGTACGAGGCAGGGCCGCCCGCCCCGTGAGAGCCCTGCAGGCGGCCTCGATGTCCTGCGCGCGCATCAGCGCCTCGCCGACCAAGACCGCGCTGACGCCGACGTCCGCGAGCTCGTCGAGCTGTTCGGCGCGGCTGAACCCCGACTCCGACACGACAGCGGCGTCCTCCGGGAGGTGCGGCAGCAGCTCGAATGTCCGGCGCGTGTCGACCTCGAGCGTCGTCAGGTCGCGGTTGTTGATCCCGATCAGGGTCGCCCCCGCGCCGAGCGCCGTCCCCATCTCCGTGCGGTCGTGGATCTCGACGAGCACCTCCAGGCCGAGCTCGCGCGCCTGCGCGTGGAGCTCCGCGAGCTGCGCGCGCTGCAGCGCGGCGACGATCAGCAGGATCGCGTCGGCGCCGGCGGCTGCGGACTCGAGCACCTGGTAGGGCTCGACGATGAAGTCCTTGCGCAGGATCGGCAGGCGCGAGGCTTGTCTTGCGGCCCGGAGGTCGTCGAGCGATCCTCCGAAGCTGTGCTGCTCGGTGAGGATCGACAGCGCTGCCGCGCCGGCGCGCTCGTATGCCTGCACGACGTCCTGTAGTTGTGTGCCCTCGCGGATCACGCCGGCCGACGGCGAGCGGCGCTTGTGCTCGGCGATCACCGACAGCCCCGGCGCGCGCACGGCGCCGATGAAGTCGCGGCGATCCGAGCGGTCCGCGGCCGCGAGCTCGAGCGTCGCGGCGGGCACGGCGGCGCGGCGGGCGGCTACGTCCTCGCGCGTGCGGGCGATGATCGGGGTCAGCGCGCTCATGTCCCGCTCGTGGTGAAGAGGGTGTGGGTTGCGGTGATGAAGCGCTCGAGCGCCGATGCCGCCTGACCCGAGTCGATCGCGTCCTGGGCGGCGGTGACGCCGGCCTGCAGCGAGTCCGCGTGACCGCCGGCGTAGATCGCAGCGCCGGCGTTGAGCACGGCGAGGTCGCGCGGCGGTCCCGCGTCGCCTCGCAGGATCTCGCTCGCTGTCTCCGCGTTCTGACGCGGGTCGCCGCCGGGAATCGCGTCGGGCGCGGCTCGCTGCAGCGACACCTCCTCGGGCGTGACGTCGTAGCGGCGAAGCTCGCCGTCGAGCACCTCGACCACGTGGGTGGGCGCGCAGATGCTGAGCTCGTCGAGGCCGTCTGCGCTGGAGACGAGCAACGCGTGCTCGGTCCCCAGCAGCGCGAGCGCCCCCGCCATCGTCTCGAGGTAGGCGGGATCGGACACGCCGATCAGCTGGCGGGTGGCGCCGGCCGGGTTGGTCAGCGGGCCGAGGAAGTTGAAGATCGTGCGGACCGCAAGCTGGCGGCGGACCGGGATCACGTAGCGGGTCGCCTGATGATGGGCGGGGGCGAACATGAACCCGAAGCCGACCTCGTCGATGCAGCTCGCCACCTGCTCGGGGCTCAGGTCGATGCGGGCGCCGAGTGCCTCGAGCACGTCGGCCGAGCCCGACAGGCCGGTGGCGGACCGGTTGCCGTGCTTGGCGACGGTGCAGCCGGCGCCCGCCGCAATCAGCGCGGCGGTGGTCGAGACGTTGAAGGTGCGCCGCCCTCCCCCCGTCCCGGCCGTGTCGAGCAGATTTTCGGACTTCACCGACACGCGCGTGGCGAGCGCGCGCATCGTCCGCGCCAGCCCCGCGAGCTCCTGCACGGTCTCGCCCTTGGTCCGCAGCGCGATCAAAAAGCCGGCGATCTGGACCTCGGTCGCGTTGCCGGCCATGATCTCCTCGAGCACCGCCGCCGTGTCCTCGAGGCTGAGGTCGTTGCCGGAGGCGAGCGCGTCGATCGAGCGAGTGATCAGGTCCTGGTCGGCGCTCATTGCGTTCGGCTCAGGAAGTTGCGCAGCAGGTCCTTGCCCTGTTGCGTGAGCACCGACTCGGGGTGAAACTGAACGCCCTCGGCGGGCAGCTCGCGGTGTCGCACCGCCATCACCACATCGCCGCCGAACGCGCTGCGCTCGAGCGATTCCGGCAGCGCCGGGTCGGCCACAAGTGAGTGGTAGCGGCCGACCTCGAGCGGGTCGCGCAGGCCGCTGAAGATCGTCTTGCCGTCGTGTTCGATCAGCGTCGTCTTGCCGTGGATCGGCTGGTGGCGGATCACCTTGCCGCCCCACGCCTGCACCAGTGCCTGGTGGCCGAGGCAGACGCCGAGCGTCGGGATCTTCGCCTGCGGGAACCGGCGTACCGCGTCGAGCGAGATCCCAGCCTCGTTCGGCGTGCACGGCCCCGGCGAGACGATCACGCGGTCATAGCCGCGGATCAGCAGGTCATCGACAGTTGCGTGGTCGTTGCGCACGACCTCGATCTCGGCACCGAGCTCGCCGAGGTACTGGACGAGGTTGTAGGTGAAGCTGTCGTAGTTGTCGATGACGAGGACGCGCACTGCGAGCGAACGTTACGTGAGATTGCCGGGACGGCAATCTCAAGGCCAATCGGGCTGTGCGGCTGGGGAATCGCGCGCGGCAGTCTCATCGACCACGAGCCCTGCAGGCGATTCCCATTGAGATTGCCCTCTGGGCAATCTCACGGCCATTCGGGCTGTGCGGCTGCGAGCGCGACGGCCTGCAGCACCGCCTGCGCCTTGGCCTCGGACTCGCGGAACTCGTAATCGGGCTTGGCGTCGGCGACGGTGCCGCCGCCGGCCTGCACGTGCGCGACGCCGTCCTTGACGACGACGGTGCGGATGTGGATGCAGGTGTCGAGATCGCCGGTGTAGCTGACGTAGCCGACTGCGCCGCCGTAGCCGCCGCGCTTGACCGGTTCGAGCTCGTCGATGATCTCCATCGCCCGGACCTTGGGCGCGCCCGAGAGCGTGCCCGCCGGCAGCACCGAGCGCAGCGCGTCGAGCGCGCCGACGCCGTCGCGCAGCTTGCCGGTGACGCTCGAGACGATGTGCATCACGTGGCTGTAGTTCTCGACGGCCATGAAGTCCTCGACCTCGACGCTGCCGAACTCGCAGACGCGCCCCAGATCGTTGCGGCCCAGATCGACGAGCATCACGTGCTCGGCGCGCTCCTTGGGGTCGGCGAGCAGCTCCTGCGCGATTCGGCGATCGTCCTCGGCGTTGACGCCGCGCGGGCGCGTGCCGGCGATCGGCCTGGTCGAGACGTGACGGCCCGCGACCGTGATCAGCGGCTCCGGGCTGGCGCCGGCGAGCTCGAAGTCGCCGAAGTCCAGAAAGAACATGTACGGACTCGGATTGACCGCCCGCAGGCCCCGGTAGATAGAGAACGCCTCGACCGGAACCGGAGCCGACCACCGCTGCGAGGGCACCACCTGGTAGGCGTCGCCGGCGTAGATGTACTCGATGATCCGCGCGACCATCTGCTCGAACTGCTCGCGTTTGAGGTTCGATCTGAACGGCGCGACCTCGCGGTCGGGCTGGGGCGGCCTGCCCGGTCGGGGCACCGGCCCCGCCAGCCGCCAGCGCACTTCGGCGATCGTGTCGAGCGCGCGTCGGTAGGACGCTTCGAGGTCGTCGTCGGCATACGCGTTCGCGACGACGGTGACGGTGTGCTTGAGGTGGTCGAACGCGACCAGCGCGTCGGTCAGCATCAAGGCGAGGTCGGGGAGGCCGATCGGGTCGGGGTTGGGCTCGCGCAACGGCTCGACCGTGCGCACGAGGTCGTAGGCGAACATGCCGACGGCGCCGCCCGCGAACGGCGGCAGTTCGGGCAGCGGCGCCGCGCGGAAGCGGCCGAGCTCCTGCCTCGCCCGGTCGTACGGGTCGCCCGGGTCGCCGAGCGACCACCGCAGCACCGTCCGCGGCCTGAAGCCGATGAACGAGTAGCGGCCGACGCGGCCCTGATCGGCCGACTCGAGCAGGAACGCGGGGCGGGTGGGATCGGCATCCCGGAGTTTGAGGAACGCGGAGACCGGCGTCTGGCAGTCGTCGATGAACGTCTCGCGGACCGGGATCAGGTTGTGTTCGCGAGCGAGCGCGCGCGCCTGCTCGAGCGTCGGCGTCGCCCCGGTGCTCTCAGCCCTTGCGACGGCCATCCAGGACCCGCTCGGCGTCGGCCAGCGACAGCCCGCGGCCCCGGAGCAGGACCGCAAGGTGATAGATCACGTCGGCGGCCTCCTCCGACACGCGCTGATCGGACTCCTCTCGCGCCGCGCGGGCGACCTCCTCGGCCTCCTCCTGCACCTTCTGGCCGGTGCGGTCGGGGTCCGCGAGGAGCGCCGCCGTGTAGGAGCCCTCGGGACGCGCGGCCGCTCGCTGCGCGATCGTCCGCTCGAGCGCCGGCAGCACCTCATGCGGCGCCTCGGGTGTCATCTGACCCCTGTGAAAGCAGGTCCGCTCGCCGGTGTGGCAGGCGGGGCCGGCGGGCTGCACCAGCGCCAGCAGCGCGTCGCCGTCGCAGTCGTAGCGGATCGACTTCAGTTGCTGGGTGTTGCCCGACGTGGCGCCCTTGTGCCACAACTCCTGGCGCGAGCGGCTGAAGAAGTGCATCTCCCCCGTCTCGCGGGTCAGGCGCAGCGCGTCGGCGTTCATGTAGGCGAGCGTCAGGACCTCGCCGGTGCGCCAGTCCTGCACGATGCAGGGGACCAGGCCGCGCTCGTCGTATTCGATCTGCGAGTCGTCCATCGGCCGACGATTCTAGGTGTGTGTCGGGCCCGCTCGCGATCAGCGGGCTGGAGGCTGCTACCGGCGCGGGCGGGCGGCGCGGTCCACGACCCGGACCTCGACGCGAGCAGGCCGCGTCGGCGGGGCGAGCGAGAGGAAGTCGCGGACGGTCGCGCGGTGATCGCAGAACGGGCACGCGAGGGGGTCGGCAGGCGACAGCGAGTGCGCCGCTGGGGCGACCGGCGCGTCGCACACGCTGCACGCGAGCGTGCCGAACGCAAGGTGTCCGGATCTCGTGGAGCGGCGCTCCTCGTACAGCCCCGGGCCGCTGCTCAGAGGCTCTGCCCGAGTGTTGTCGGAACCGTCGAATCCCCTCAGAAAGCTCATCGAGAGTCTAGACGGCCGCTGTCGGACACGGCAGCCTGGCTCCACCGGCAGGTGGCGACGGCCAGATGCGTCCGTCGCAGGGAGTGCTGCGAGCATGCCGGGGGTGATCGCGGTCCTGGACGGCCACAACGACGCGCTGACCCGCGAGGACCACGCGCAGCTCGCGACCGGGCGCCGCGACGGGCACCTCGATCTGCCGAAGATGCGCGCCGGCGGGATCCGCGCCGCGATCTTCGCGGTGTTCACGGCCTCGGAGGGCGAGCACGACGTGCCGGTGACGCGCTCCGACGGCGTGCTCGAGTTCGAGCTCGCGCCGCCGGTGCATCACGCCCGTGCGGCAGCCGACGCGGCCGCCGCCGCCGGCAGGCTGTTCGCGCTCGAGCGCGACGGCCATGTCCGCGTCGCGCGACGGATCGAGGATGTCGACGCCGCCCTTGGCGACGATGCGGCGCCGGCGGCGATCCTGCATCTCGAGGGCGCCGAGGCGATCGACCCCGAGCTCGAGGCGCTGCACTTCTGGTACGCCGCCGGGCTGCGATCGCTCGGGCCGGTGTGGAGCCGGCCGAACGCGTTCGGGCACGGGGTGCCGTTCGTGTTTCCCTCCTCGCCGGATACCGGGCCCGGCCTGACCGATGCCGGTGCAGCGCTCGTCCAGCGTTGCGCGGAGCTGGGGATCGTGGTCGACCTCAGCCACCTCAACGAGGCCGGCTTCTGGGACGTCGCCACGCTCGCGCCGGGGCCGCTGGTCGCCAGTCACTCGGGCGCGCACGCGCTGTGCGCCGCGTCGCGCAATCTGACCGACGCCCAGCTCGACGCGATCGGCGCAAGCGGCGGTCTGGTCGGGATCGTGTTCGCGGTCCCGTTCCTTCGCGCCGACGGCACCGACGACACGGACACCCCGATCGAGCTGATCGCCCAGCACGCGCGCTACGTTGCGGACCGGATCGGCGTCGAGCACGTCGCGCTCGGATCGGACTTCGACGGCGCGCCGATCCCGGCAGCGCTCGGCGACGCGGCCGGGATGCCGAAGCTCCTGGCCGAGCTGCAGCGGGCCGGCTTCACGCCCGATCAGGTCGAGGCGATCGCGTGGCGCAACTGGCGCCGCGTGCTGCGCGAATGGTGGAAGGCCTGATGGGACAGTTCCACTGGGACCCCGAGTCGTACCTGGAGCTGATGCACAAGGAGGTGCCCAACTACGAGCGCGTGCAGGAGCAGACCGTCGCCGCGACGGCCGCGGTGCACGCAACCACGATCCTCGAGCTCGGGACCGGCACCGGCGAGACCACCCGCCGGGTGCTGGCAGCGCATCCCCGGGCGCGGCTGCACGGGCTCGACTCGAGCGCCGAGATGCTCGCGGTGGCGCGCGACGCGCTCGCCGGCGCGCCGGTGCAACTCGAGCTGCGGCGGATCGAAGACCCGCTGCCGGCGGGCCCGTTCGAGCTGGTCGTGTCCGCGCTCGCGATCCACCACCTCGACGCCGCGGGCAAACAAGCCCTGTTCCGGCACGTGGCGGACGTGCTCGCGCCCGGCGGGCGGTTCGTGCTCGCCGACGTCGTGATCCCCGAGGATCCCGCGGATGCCGTCACGCCGATCGACGAGGGCTTTGACATGCCCGACTCGGTCGCAGATCAGCTGGCGTGGCTGGCGGACGCCGGACTGCGCGCAGCGGTCCACTGGTCGCACCGGGACTTCGCGGTCCTCGTCGCGGACCGCGGCTGACGGCGTGCTACTCGATCCCGAGGCGGTCGAGGATCCTCTCGTCCGCACGCCAATGGCGGCGCACGCGGACCGACAGCTCGAGGTGCACCCGGGCGCCGAGCTCGCGCTCGATCGCGCGTCTCGCCGCGATCCCGATCGACTTGACCATCTGACCGCCGGCGCCGATCAGGATCCCCTTCTGCGACTCGGTCTCGACCAGGATCACCGCCCCGATTTGCACAAGGCCGTCGTGCCGGTGGCCGATGTCCTCGATCTCGACCTCGACCGCGTGGGGAACCTCCTGGCGGGTGCGCGCCAGCACCTGCTCGCGGACCAGCTCGGACAGGACCGCCGATTCGGACTGATCCGAGCGCTGCTCCGGGGGGAAGTAGAAAGGCCCGAACGGGAGCAGCTCCCGCAGCCGGTCCGCCAGCGGCTCGACTCCCGATCCTGTCCGCGCCGACACGGGGAAGATCTCCTCGGCGACGTCGAGGTCCTCGGCCGCCTGGAGCGCCGCCGCGGTCCGGGCAATGTCTGTCCGGTCGACCTTGTTGACGGCGATCACGACGGGCACGGGCGCGGAGCGCAACAGGCCGGCGATGAACCTGTCGCCCGCGCCGACACCTTGTTCGGCGTTGACGACGAACAGGCAGGCGTCGGCATCGGCGAGCTCGTGCTCGACCCGGCGCTGCATCCGCTCGGTCAGCGCGTCGCGGGGCCGTTGCACGCCCGGGAGGTCGACCAGCACAAGCTGCCAGTCCGGGCCGGTGGCGACCCCGCGGATCGCGCGGCGGGTGGTCTGCGGCTTGTCGGAGACGATCGCGACCTTCGCGCCGACGATTGCGTTTGCGAGCGTCGACTTGCCGACGTTCGGCCGGCCGGCAACGGCGATGAAGCCAGACCGCGTCGGGCCCGGAACTCGCGAGCTCACCGCACCCATCGCATCAGCTCGGCCTGGAGCGCGAGCATCTCGCCGTCGTCGGTCTCGTGATCCATGCCGCTGAGATGCAGGGCACCGTGCACGACGGCCTCGCGGACGTCCTCGGTGTGCGCGGGACAGATGACGATGTCGCCGAGCTCCCTGGGCCCGGCCGAACGCCCATCCTCGTCGATCCCGAACGACAGCACGTCGGTCGGCGAGTCGATCGCCCGGTGCTCGAAGTTGAGCTCGCGAATCCTGTCCTCGTCGACGAACTCGATCGCCACATGGCCGTCGCCGATACCCGCCGACGACAATGCGAGCGCGCACAGCTCTTCGAGCTCGACGCCGGTCGGGATCCGGGGGTCGCCGCCCGAGTCCTCGGGCGCGACGGCCTCGATCCCGATCAGCTCGATATCGAGCAAGACACTCGCCTACGCCCGCTTGCGGGGCCGGAGCTCGGGCGCCGACCGCTGCGCGTTTTCGTTGTAGGCCGCGACGATCCGCCGCACGAGCTTGTGCCGCACGACGTCCTCGTCGCCGAAGCGCACGAACTCGATCCCCTCGATGCCGTTCAGGATGTCCGCCACCACGACCAGGCCCGATTTCTCGTCTCGGGGCAGGTCGATCTGGGTGATGTCGCCCGTGACGACCATCTTCGAATTGAAGCCGAGCCGGGTGAGGAACATCTTCATCTGCTCGGGAGTCGTGTTCTGGGCTTCGTCGAGGATGATGAAGCTGTCATTGAGCGAGCGCCCACGCATGAATGCGAGCGGCGCGACCTCGATCAGGCCGCGCTCCAGGTGCTGCGTGACGCGCTCGGGCTCGAGCATGTCGTGCAGCGCGTCGAACAGCGGGCGCAGATACGGGTCGACCTTGGCCATCAGGTCGCCGGGGAGGAAACCGAGGCGCTCGCCGGCCTCGACCGCCGGGCGGGTGAGGATGATGCGATTGACCTCGCGGCGGCTGAGCGCGGCGGCCGCCAGCGCGACCGCGAGGAACGTCTTGCCGGTCCCCGCAGGGCCGATCCCGAACGTGATCGTGTTGTGGCGGATCGAGTCGACGTAGCGCTTCTGGTTGACGGTCTTGGGCGCCACCTTCGTGGTGCGGTGGCGCCAGACAACGTCCTCGAGGATCCGCGCGGGCGACTCGTGCTCGTCGAGCGCGCGGCGGACCGCCTCGATCGTTCCCGGCGCGATCTCATGCCCCTGGGCGATCAATTCCGACAGCTCACGGACGACCGCAGCGGCAGCGTCGACCGCCTCGACGTCGCCGTCGAGCGTCAGCACGTTCCCGCGCAGGAACACCTCACAATCCAGGTGACCCTCGAGCGCGCGGAGGACCGCGTCCTCGCTGCCGGCCAACTCGGCGGCAACGGCGTTGTCAAGCTCGAGAGATCTGCGCACGGACGCCGTCTAAGCCCCCCGGGCCACGAGTGCCTCGCGGACGCGCGCGGAGGCGCGCTTGCCGTCGGCGCGACCGCCGGACTTGGCCATCACGGCCTTCATCACCTGTCCCATGTCCTTCACGCTGCCTGCGCCCGTCTGCGCGATCGCGGCCGCCACGATCTCGTCGAGTTGCGCGTCGTCGAGCTCGGCCGGTAGATACGCCTCGATGATCTTTGCCTCGGATTCCTCTTGGTCGGCGAGCTCGGGCCGCCCGCCGTCGCGGAATTGCCCGGCGGCCTCGAGCCGGCGCTTGCGCTCTCGCCGCAGCACCGCGAGCTCATCGCCGCTGCCTTCCTTGGCGTCCTTCTGCAGTTCGGACAGGACCAGCCGCAGCGCGCCGACTCGTTGCTTCTCGCCGGCCTTCATCGCGCTGGTCATGTCGCTACGTACCTGCTCGGTGACCGTCACAAGCTCAGGATAGCCCCGGCGGCCGCGGAACCCTTAAAGCGCGGCGGCTGTGACCGGCTCGCAGCGGATCCCGTCGGCCTGCAACTCGAGGCAGCGCACGTCGACCAGCCGGCCGCGCGCGGCGGCGCCGGGCGGCAGGTAGCAGCGGGTGTAGTCAGCCGTGTAGCCCGAGCACTGAGTCTCCGCCACCTTGTCGACGAGCACTTGCTCGCGGCCGCCGAGCTTGGCGGCGCGGTGGTGGCGCGAGCGGACCTCGGAGTGTCCCCGCAGCACCTGCGATCGTCGCTTCTTCTCCGCCGGGTCGACGCGGTCGCCCAGCTGCGCGGCGCGGGTGCCCGGCCGCGGCGAATACGAGAACGCGTGGACCCGGCTGATCCCGGCCGCGTCGATCGCATCGAGCGTGCGCTGGAACGCCGGCTCGTCCTCGGTCGGAAAGCCGACGATCACGTCGGTCGTGACGTTGACCTCCGGCGCGGCCTCACGCAGCGCGGCGATGTGGGCGAGGTACTGCGCGGCCGTGTAGTGGCGGCCCATCTCCTCGAGCACGTCGTCATCGCCCGATTGCATCGGCACGTGCAGGTGCGGGCAGACCTTGGGCTCCGCGGCCAGAGCGGCGAGCAGCGAGTCCTTGACGTGGATCACCTCGACGCTCGACAGGCGCACGCGCTGGACGCCGGGGACCCGCGCGACCTCGACCATCAGCTGCCCGAGCTCGAGTCCGCGCTCGGGGTCGCGGTAGTCGCCGACGCTGATCCCGGTCATCACCAGCTCGGGCTGGCCCTGCGCGACCCGGCGGCGGGCCTCGTCGAGCACCGCGCCGGCGGGGCGGGAGCGCGCCGCGCCGCGAACCGTGGGGATGATGCAGTAGGCGCACCGGCAGTCACAGCCGTCCTGGACCTTGACGAAGCCCCGAGTTCGCGACGGCTGCGTGGGATGGGCGTCGCAGCCGTCGAGCGACGGCTGCGTAGGATGAGCGGCGCCGGCAAAGCGCTCGCGCGCCAGCACGTCGTGCTCGAGGTCGGCGCACGCCCCGACGTCGCCCGCGATCGAGACCGCAACGTCCTCGGCGGTGCCGACGAACGGCCGCACCCGCTCGTCGATCTCCGCGAACTGGCGGGCGTTCAGGTTCGCCGCACAGCCGCTGACGTACACCCCCGCCGCGGTCTTCAGCGACCTGCGCACCGATTGGCGCGACTTGGCTTCCGCCTCGGCGGTGATGCAGCACGTGTTGATGACGTGGAGGTCGGCCTGATCCTCGGGCGCCTCGACGTGCCCGGACGCGAGCAGCGCCTGACGCGCGAGCATCGCGTCGGCCTGGGAGACCTTGCAGCCGAGGAACTTGACCGCGAATGAACCCATCGCCCGCCGCACGGTAGCGCGGCGGGCGCCCTACGGGCTCCAGTGTCGCAACACTAGCCGCTCGCGACCGGCATCCCGTCGTACTCCTCGATCATCGTCGCGCCTCGCGGTGTCCTCGAGACAGCGGGCGCAGAGAGGAGAGAGAACTCATGCGGAATGCCGGCCCGAGGCTTGGGCCGCGGCGCGATGATCTCGAGCAGCAGGCCACCGATGGATACGCCGATCGCGAGCGGGTTAGGCAACTTTCGATTCACCTCCTTGAGGATTCCCGGATCGCTATGGCATGCAGGATGGGCCATTTGCCGCGATTGGTCACCGGCCGCATGTCCAGAATTAGCCCGTGCGCCGTTGTCCACGCGGGTAGGCGGCAGCCTCGAGCAGGACGGCGGCCCACTCGCCGCTCGTGCGCCGCCGGCGTTCGGTCAGCCCCGCCGGCGCGAACGCCTTGGCCACGCGGTCGGTCTCGCCCACCAGCAGCCCGCTCACGATCAGCCGCCGCGGGCGCGCGTCGGACTGCGCCGCGGCCAGCTTCGTCGCCCACGCCAGCAGTAGCGGGCCAAGCAGGTTCGCGGCGATCGTGCGTGCCGGCGGGGTCGGATCGGTGCGCAGATCGTGGCGCCGAACCTCGATCTCGGCGCCGTTGACGCGCGCGTTCGCGGCCGCCGCCTCGATGCTCGCAGGATCGTTGTCCAGGGCGGTCACGGGAGCGAAACCCAGCGCCGCCGCGGCGATCGCGAGCACACCGGAGCCGCAGCCAAGGTCGGCGAACGAGCCCTGCGGCTGCTCGAGCTCGAGCATCAGCTCCAGGCACATCCTCGTGGTCGCGTGGGCACCGGTGCCGAACGCCTGCCCCGGGTCGATCACGACGTCGATCGGCGTCCGCCCAGGCGGCTCCCAGGGGGGCCGGACGGTGAGCCGGCCGTCGAGCACGAGCTCGTGATGAAACTCCCGCCAGCGTTGCGCCCAGTCATCGCCGACCTCCTCGGTGCTGATCTGCACCAGCGCGCCGCCGGCCGCCGCCCGCACGTCCGGCAGCGCCGGCAGCTCCCCCGGGGACCCGTACACCGCGTACTCGATCACGTCCTCGCCGGCCGCGACCTCCTCGACTCCGCTCGGTGCCAGCTCGAGCAACTCCGCGAGCACCAGCTCGGCCTGGTCGCGCGCAACGCGGATCGCGAGTCGCAGCATCGCTGCGGGCGGACGGCGCTAACCGCCGAACGCGCGCTTGAGCTTGCTGAACACGCCCTCGTCGGTGTTCAGGTTGTGATCGGTCATCGTCTCGGCCAGCTGCTCGAGCAGCTCCCGCTGATTGTGCTTGAGATGGCGCGGAACGATGACGTTGATGACCACGCGAAGATCGCCGGTCCGGCGTCCGCGCAGCGCGGGCATGCCCTTGCCGCGCACGGCGATGACCTCGTGGGGCTGCGTGCCGGCGGGGACATCGAGCTCGACCGGCCCGTCGATCGATGGAACCTCCACGGTCGTGCCGAGGGCGGCAAGCGGTGCCGACACGTCGACCGCGGTGACCAGATCGTCGCCGTCGCGCAGGAACCGAGGATCCTCGCGCACGCGGACCTGGACGTAGAGGTCGCCCGGCGGCCCACCTCGCTCGCCGGCGTGGCCGCGGCCGGCGATCCGGATCCGCTGGCCGTTGGCGATCCCGGCCGGCACGTCGACCGCGATCTTGGTGTGTTCGACGATGCGCCCGCGGCCGTCGCAGACCTTGCACGGCTCGCGCGGGACGCGTCCCTCGCCCATGCAGACGTCGCACACGGCGGTCCGCATCACCTGGCCAAACGGCGTCCGCGTCACGGCTTGCAGCTGCCCGCTGCCATGGCACTTCGGGCACTGCTCGATCGGAGTTCCGGGCTCGGCACCGTTACCGTGGCAGTGCTCGCAGGTGGAGATGACCTCGTAGCTGACCTCCGCCTTGACGCCGTGCGCGGCGTCCGCCAGCGTGACCTCGGCGCCGAGCGCGACGTCACCGCCCTGGATCGGGCCCACGCTCTGGCGGCCGCCGAACGGGCTGCCGAACGCGCCGCCGCCGAAGAACGCCTCGAAGATGTCCGCGACCGACCCGAACCCTTCAAAGTTCGGAGCGTAGCCGCCGCGTCGCAGTCCCTCGTGGCCGTAGCGGTCATACGTGGCTCGGCGCTCGGGATCCGACAGCACCTCATACGCCTCAGCCGCCTCCTTGAACTTGTCCTCCGCATCCGGATCGTGGCTGTTGACGTCCGGATGCAGCTCCCTGGCCAGCCGGCGGAACGCCTTCTTGATGTCGGCCTCGCCCGCTTCGCGCGAGACGCCGAGGACGGCGTAGTAGTCGCGGGGTACCTGTCCGGCGCTCATCGCTCGTCGTAGACCTCGGCGATGAAGGTCGACAGCTGCGACGCGGCGTCGCGGACCGAGCGAATCGCGCGGTCATAGTCCATCCGCACCGGGCCGATCACCGATACGGCGCCGAGCCGCCGCTGCGGCAGGCCGTAAGCGGCCGCCACCAGCACCAGCGACCGCAGCGCCGGCGCGTCGTTCTCGGCCCCGATCCGGACCAGCACACCGCGCTCGGCGAGAGCGCTTCGCAACACGCCCAGCATCGTGACCCGCCGCTCGAGCATGTCCATCAGCGTGTTGAGCTCGGACACCTCACCGATCCGGTCGATGCTCAGCAACCGCGACGTGCCCTCGACGTACATGGTCTCCTGGGCGTCCTGCTCGAGATCGGTGAAGACCGCGGCGAGCACGTCGAGGAAGTCCGACTCGGTGCTCGAGAGCGACGGATCGTGCAGCCGCTGGTGCAGCATCCGCGCGCCGAGTCCGAGGCCCACGAGCCGTTCGTTGAAGTAGCTTGCGGCCCAATCCGTGAGGCCGACGTCGACCGGCTTTGAGAACGTGAACAGCCGTTTGGTCACGCCTCCGGTCGACGTGATCACGACCACCATCAGCACCTGGGGCTGGAGCACCAGCACCTCGATGTGGCGGATCGTCGACGTCTCGATCGACGGGGCGGTGACGATCGCGAGCAGGTTCGTCACCTGCGACAGCGTCTCGGTCGTGACCCGCATCGCCTCATCCAGCTCACGGCGCACGAGCGACAGCGCCAGGCGCGGGGTGGCGGGATCCGGCTCGGTCGGAAGCAGCCGGTCGACGAAATAGCGGTAGCCCGCCTCCGTCGGGATCCGGCCGGCCGACGTGTGCGGATGGGCGAGCAACCCCAGCTCCTCCAGGCACGCAAGCTCATGGCGGATCGTCGACGGGCCCCACACCACCTCTGCGGCGAGCGATTTCGAGCCCACCGGGGCGCCGGCTGCGAGGTGCTCCTCGACGACCTTGCGCAGGACCAGCTCTTGGCGATCTGTCAGCACAGGTGTTGATTGTAGGTCGGGGGCCGGGCCCGCCTGACGCGTCCGGCGCCGGTGTCCGGGCAGCTCGTTTGAACTGGCTCAGCGAGCCAGGCGCATAGGTACGGTTTCCGGCCGATCGCGGCGCCGGCGCACCGAGCTGGCAGCGGCGGGCGTTCCAGGGCCTGTCACCGGGAATCAAGGGCATTGCTTCGGCTCCTACCGCGGCGTGCGCGGGTTCGGCGATCCGAGCGTTGCGCGCCTGAGCGACGGCAGCGGGCTCAGCATCTTCGCGCAGCCCGGATACCCCGGCGGCTTCGACGGCGGGCACCTGTACCCGTTCCATCTCGACTCGTTCGCCAACGGCGAATGCACGAACGACATCGACCACAGCTGGGGCACTCAGCACACGGCCTGGGACGGAGGCAAGCTCGACCACTTCGTCACGGCTCACCTTGCGGCCGACGGCGCCGCCAACGGCCCGCTGACGATGGGCTACTACGCCCGCGAGGACCTGTCGTTCTACTACGCGCTGGCCGACGCGTTCACGATCTGCGACCACTACTTCTGCTCGGTGATCGGCCCGACCGATCCCAACCGCCTGTACAGCTTCTCGGCGTCGCTCGATCCGGCCGGCCGGGCGGGCGGCCCGATCCTGTCGACGAGCTCGTCGCGGATCGACCGCTTCGGCACGCTGAGCTGGACGACGATGCCCGAGCAGTTGCGCGCCCGCGGGATCAGCTGGAAGGTGTATGGAAGCGCCGACGGCAACTTTGGCGACAACGTGCTGCCGTACTTCAAGCAGTACCAGAGCGATCCGGTGCTCGCCGCGAACGCGTTCACGCCGAGTTTTCCCGGCACGTTCCAGGCCGACGTCGCAGCGGGAAGCCTGCCCGCGGTCTCGTGGGTACTCGCGCCGCTGATCGCCAGCGAGCATCCGCCCGCTCCCGAGATCTTCGGCGAAGCAGTCGCCGCGCAGGTGCTCAACACGCTCGTTTCGAATCCGAGCGTGTGGGCCAAGACGGCGTTGTTCATCACCTACGACGAGAACGGCGGCTTCTTCGACCACGTCGCTCCGCCGACGCCGCCGCCGGGCACTGCTGGGGAGTCGCTCACGGTCAACCCGCTGCCGCCGGAAGCCGCCGGCATCGCCGGTCCGATCGGGCTGGGCTTTCGTGTACCGGCGCTGGTCGTCTCGCCGTTCAGCCGCGGCGGCTTCGTGTGCTCGGACACGTTCGATCACACCTCGCTGCTGCGGTTCGTCGAGTCCCGGTTCGGCGCGGAGGTCCCGAACCTGACCGCGTGGCGGCGGTCGGCGACGGGCGACCTCACCAGCGCGTTCAACTTCGTCAAGCCCGACGCCTCGGTGCCGTCATTGCCGCAGCCGTCCCCGATCGATCCCAGGATCACGCTGAGCTCGTGCGCGACCAGCGCGCCGCTGGACCTTGCGACCGATGCCACGACCACTCTCAAGCAACTCGAGCAGACGTTGGTCGCGCCCTACCCGGTGACCGTCAACACCGCCGCGCCGGCACAGGAGCCGGGGCGCGCGCCGAAGCCGAGCGGGCTGAGCTGCAAGCGCTGAGCTACGTAACGCGGACTTCGGCGACCGCGTTGCGGATGATCCGATGGCCGGATTGCGTGGCCTGCGACTCGACGACCGCGGTGTCGCCGTCGACCTCGCGGACGGTGCCGCTGACCACGATCTCCTCGCCGATCTTGCCCAGCCCGCGGAACTGGACGCTCAGGCGCGCGAGCTTGTCGGGGCCGCCGCCGGCCTCGGTGTGGGCCCGCGCAACTTGGGCCATCGTCCACAGCCCGTGCAGGATGCGGCCGGGCAGCCCGACCTGCTGGGCGAACTGCTCGTCGATGTGAATCGGGTTGAAGTCGCCCGAGGCTCCCGCGTAGCGATAGGTCACGTACTGGTCGGGCGTGACCTTGAGCTCGATCGCGTCGCCTTGTTGCAGGCTCATCCCACGCCCCTGACGATGTTCGTCCACGTTCCGGTGCAGACGGTCTCGCCGCGCTGGTTGCGCGACACCGACTCGAACACGTAGAAGCCCATCCCGCCGCGCTGCGCGATGTCGGTGATCGTCGTCGTCGTGCTGATCTCGTCGCCGGCCACGACCACTGGGCCCCAGCGAAACTCCTGGCTGCCGTGCACGAGCATCGCAAAGTTGATGCCGACGTCGGGATCGAGCACCGCCGGCCCGACCGATCGGCCGGCGTACACGACCGCGAACATCGGCGGCGCGACGACGTCGGCATAGCCGGCGGACCGCGCCGCGTCGACGTCTAAGTGCAGCGGGTTGGTCTCCCCCACCGCGTACGCGTACTCACGGACCTTCTCGCGACCGACCGCGTAGGTCACAGGCTCATAGGTCTTCCCGGTGGCGTGGGTGTCGATCGCCATGCCGCGGCACAATACCCCGCCCGGTGAGCAAGCTCGTGCTCACCCGGCGGCGGGCCCACCCCAGCTGCTGGTCGAGAAACGGCCAATATGCGTCCGTTCCTCGACCACCTCGGTGAAACAGCGGGCCGCTTGCTAGAGCTTGCTAGATGATCACCGAGACGACTCCGCCGTCGACCGACCAGGCCGCCCCGGCGACGTTCGAGGCCATTTCCGAGCACAGGAACGCGATCACACCGGCGATCTCCTGCTCGGTTGCAATGCGGCCGATCAGCGTGCGCGCGGCGGTCGCCGCGAGCGCCTCCTCCCGGGTCACGCCGCGGGCCCGCGCGTTCTGATCGGCGAGGCCGCCGGGGGCGAGCCACAGCTCGCTGCCGACGGGACCCGGGGTGATGGCGTTGACGAGCACGCCGCGCGGGGCATATTCGTCGGCGTACGCGCGCGACAGCGACAGCTCGGCGGCCTTCGTGACCGAGTAGGCCATGTTCATCTTCGACGGCCGCTTGCCGGAGGACGACGAGACGTTGACGATCCGCCCCCACCCACGCTGCGCCATCGCCGGCGCGGCCGCTCGCATCAGCCGCATCGGCGCCATCACGTGCAGCTCCCACTGTGCCTGCCACTCGGCGTCGGTGAGCTCGTCAAACGGCCGCACCGCGCTCGTGCCCGCGTTGTTGACGAGCGCGTCGATTCGGCCGAAGCGGCTCAGGCACTCTCCGACCACCCGCTCGCCCGCCTCGCCGTCGGTGACGTCGAGCGTGAGCGCCTCGGCGCGGCCTGCGCCGGCGCCGGCCTCGGCCGCCGCCTCGGCCAGCGCCTGGTCGGACCGGGCGACCAGCAGCACGGTCGCTCCCTCCGCGGCAAGCGTGATCGCGGTCGCCTTCCCGATCCCGCGAGAGGCTCCGGTGACGACGCAGACACGATCGCTCAGACCCAGGTCCATCCCCGGCCATTCTCACATGGGACATATCCCGGTCGCCGTCATCGGCGACAATCGAGCGCCGTGGCCGACTCGACCCCGCCCAGCCAGTTGTCGTTCCTGTTCGATCTCGACGGAACGCTGATCGACAGCGTCTACCAGCACGTGATCGCCTGGCGCGAGGCACTCGAGGCGGTCGGGATCAACCTCGCGGTGTGGAAGATCCACCGCCGCATCGGGATGAGCGGCGGATTGTTCGTCACGGCGCTCGCGCGCGAGCTCGAGTCCGAGCTCGACCCCGAGACGCTGGCAAGGCTGCCGGGACTGCACGCCGAGGCGTACGCCCGTCGGGTCGACAGCGTCCGCCCGCTGCCCGGCGCCGCCCGGCTCCTGTCAACGCTGTCCGAGCACGGGGTGCCGTGGGCAATTGCCACGAGCGGCGCCGAGCGCTCTGCCCGGCCGGCGCTGGAGCTGCTCGGGCTGCCGCCCGACACGCCCCTGATCACGCGCGATCAGGTCCGCTACGCAAAGCCCGACCCTGACTTGTTTCTGGCCGCCGCGGAGCGGATCGGCGTCGACATCGCCGACAGCTTCGTGGTCGGCGACAGCGTCTGGGATCTGCTGGCCGCGCGGCGCGCGCGGGCGATCGGCGGGATCGGGTTGCTGTCGGGCGGGTACGGCCGCGAGGAGCTGATCTATGCGGGCGCGTTCCGGGTGTATGAGGACCCGCTCGACCTCATGCAGCACCTCGACGAGGTCGGCGTCCGCAGGCCCGTCTAGTGGGGCGCGCCTCGAATCCGGACGTATTTGCGGGGGCGGGCACTGGCTACGCCTGTGTCTCCGGGATGACAGCGCCGGTGGGAAGCCCCCGGCGCTCGTACTCGTCGTAGACCGGGCGCCACTCGACGGGTTCGTGTGGCCCCGCGCCGCTCCCGTCGAGCAGCCGTTGCAGTCCGTCGAGGCAGACGTGCCAGCCGGCGGCATCGCGGGCCGCTTTGTCGCGTGCGTCGAGCTGCACCGAGAACCGAAGCAGGCACGCGGCGCCGTCGTCGAGCGGCTCGAGCGCGAAGTGCAGGTGGTCCTGACCCCACAGGAACGAGAAGCGGGTCGGTGGGTCGAGCTCCGTGACCTCGCCAAGCAGCGTCGAAGCGGCGTCAGGGAGCGTCATCTCCGGGAACACAAACGTCATCCGCCCGCCGATCCGCAGGTCGACCTCGACCTCGCATGGAAACCACTGCGCCAACTCGGCCGGCTCGGTTATCGCCTCCCACACCGACTCGATCGGGTGGCCGATCCGGCGCTCGAACAGCAGGGCCGGGCGCTCGTCGATCGTGTCGTAACTGGCATACATCTGGATCAGTCCTCCTGGATCGCTGCAGCTTTGCGGTCAAGATGGCGTTCGAGGTCGTCCAGGCGCTGCTCCCACAGCCGTCGGTAGGGCGTCAGCCACGCGTCGAGCTCGGCCAGCGGACCGGTGTCGAGCGCGTACACCCGGCGCTGCGCGTCGGTGCGCGCCGTCACCAGCCCAGCCTGTCTGAGCACGCGAAGGTGCTTGGAGGTGCCGGGCTGGCTCAAGCCGAGGCGCTGCACCAGCTCACCGACCGGGCGGGGCCGCTCGCGCAGGAGCTCCAACACCGCCCTGCGATGGGGATCGGCGAGCGCGGACCAGGTCGACGACATCGGCGTCAATATAACCATCTAGCTATATAGCTGTCAAGGCATTCATGATCGCACCTCGCTGACGGCGTCGACCAGCAACGCGATGCCGTCGGCGATCCCGTGCTCGGACACGTTGCCGTAGCCGAGCACCAGCCCGGGCGGCCGGCGCTCACCGATCCAGTGCGCGCCGAGGCCGTGCGCGCCGATTCCCCGTGCCGCGGCGGCGCTCAGCACAGCGTCCTCGTCGGCGCCGTCGTGCAGCCAAGCGAGCACGAACAGTCCCGCCGCGACCCCGGTGACCCGGGCGCTCGGCAGCGACCGCGCGAGCGCCGCGACGAGCGTCTCGCGCCGCTGCCGGTAGCGCGTGCGCATCCGCCGCAGGTGGCGGTCGAGCTCGCCGCTGGCGATGAACTCGGCGAACGCGAGCTGTTCGAGCATCGGCGACCCACCGTCGGTCAGCGCCTTGTCATAGGTGAGGTCGCCGGTCAGCCACGAAGGCGACAGCATCCACCCCAGCCCGGTACCTGGGGCCAGGCGCTTGCTCGCCGAGCCGATCTGGCAGACCCGCTCCGGCGCCAGGCCTTGCAGCGCGCCGACCGGCACGCGGTCGAAGCGAATCTCCGAGTCGTAGTCGTCCTCGACGATCAGCCCGTCGCGGTCCTCGGCCCATTCCAGCAGCGCGGCGCGCCGGTCGGCCGAGAGCACGACACCGGTCGGAAACTGATGGGCCGGGGTCAGGACCACCACTTCGCAACCGGTTGTGGCGAGCGCCGCGACGTCGATCCCCGACTCGTCGACGGCAACGGCGGCGGGCTGCAGCTCGGCGCGCTCGGCGATCAAGCGGTGCTGGGAATATCCGGGCTGCTCGAGTGCGATCCGCTCGACGCCGCGGTCGCGCAGTGCGCGGCACAGCATCGCGAACCCCTGCGCGAAGCCCGACGTGATCAACGTGTGCTCTGGCTCGGGGGCCGCGCCGCGGACGCGGCCCAGGTAGCGCATCAGCGCGTTGCGCAGCTCGGGGCTGCCGCGCGGGTCCCCGCGCCCCAGCTGGTCGAACCGTGCGCCTCGCAGCGCGCCGCGCAGCGACCGGGTCCACTGCTCGCGCGGGAACGTGGCGAGGTCGGGCAGCCCGGGGTCGAAGTCATAGGCGAAGCGCCGCTCGAGTGAGCCCGCCGGCACCGGCGGCCGCTCGGCACTCGGCGTCGCCGCAACCCGGGTCGGCGCTCCCTGGGTGGCGGTCAGGTAGCCCTCGGCGGTGAGCTGGGCGTACGCCTCCAGCACGACCCCGCGCGAGACGCCCAGCTCGGACGCCAGGGCGCGCGAGGATGGCAGCCGCGACCCCGGCGCCAAGCGACCGCTGCGGACGTGCTCGCGCAGACGCCGCTCGAGCTGCTCGTGCAACGCCGCACCGCTGCCGCGATCGAGCGCCAGCAACACGTCAGGGCCGGGACCACCGGAAACTGGCTCGCTCTCAGAGTCCACAAGTGGACCTTAACGCCGAGCCAGTTCCTGGCTACGGTCCGGTTCTCGCAACCGGTACATCGGAGGCACCCCGTGGACAAGATCACGATCGTCGGCGGCGGCATCGCGGGCCTGACGGCGGCGATCTCGTGCGCCGAACAAGGTAGCGCCGTCCGCCTGCTCGAGGCTCACGAGCAGCTGGGAGGCCGGGCGCGCAGCACTCAAGGCCCCTACAAGGTGAACCTCGGTCCGCACGCGCTCCTTGCCTGCAGCCCATTCTGGAGCTGGCTCGGCGAACGCGGGCTGCTGCCGCCGCACGCCCGCCCCCCGCTGTCGGGGGTGCGCTTTCGCTGGCGCGGCGAAATCCGCCGGGTGCCGGCGGTCGGGGCGGCGGTCGCGGCGCTGCGCCTCCGGGGCCGCTCGGCGCCGGTGGATCTGGACTTCCGCACCTGGGCCGGCGACCAGGTCGGCGCCGAGGCCGCCGATCAGCTTGCGCGCAGCGCCGGCATCCTCACCTACCACCACGACCCCGGCGAGCTCAGCGCGGCGTTCGTGTGGGAGCCGCTGGTGCGGGGCCTGCTGTCGGCGCCGCCGACAGCCCGCTATCCGCTCGGCGGCTGGAGCGCGATCATCGACGGGATGTCCCAGCGCGCGCGGTCGCTCGGCGTCGAGGTCCGCACCGGCGTGCGGATATCGGAGCTTCCCGGCACGCCGGTGATCGTCGCGACCGAGCTCGCCGACGCCCGGGCACTGCTGGGCGACGACACGCTGCGCTGGTTCAGCGGCAAGTCGGTGTGCCTGGACCTGGCGCTGCGCCGCCGCCGCGGCGATCCGTTCGTCGTCGTCGATCTGCAGGAGACCGGCTGGGCGGAACGGTTCACGGCCGCAGACAAGTCCCTGGCCCCGCCCGGCGAGGAGCTGATCCAGGCGCAGATGCCGATCCGACCCGGAGAGTCGCCCGACGGCGCCGCGGCGCGGCTCGAGCTGTTGCTCGACGCGTCGTTTACGGGCTGGCGCGAGCGCGAGACCTGGCGCCGGCGGCAGCTGATGGACGGACGCACGGGGGCGCTCGACGGACCCGGGAAGTCATGGCGCGACCGGCCGGCGGTCGACCGCGGCGGCCGCGTCTACATCGCCGGCGACATGGTCGCCGCGCCCGGTTGCCTGTCGGAGATCGCGTGGGGCAGCGCGATCGAAGCCGCGCGGCTGGCGGTCGGCGCCGCAAAGACGGCGCGGCCGGCGGTCGGCGCCACGAACAGGCCACGACCGACAGTCGCCGCGCCGAACGCCGGCCCGGAAACCGCAGCGGCGGCCGGCCGATGAGCGCGGTTGCCGATGTCGGCGCCGCGGTCGCGAGCCGACCCGACCGCAAGGCCCGTGCCGCCCGGGCGTGTCTCGTCCTCGTCGGCCTGGCGCAAGCCGAGATCGGGATCTGGGGGCTGCTCGCGCCGCACTCGTTCTACACGAGCTACCCCGGCTTCGGCCGTCACTGGGTCTCGGCGCTCGGCCCCTACAACGAGCATCTCGTCCGCGACTTCGCGGCGATGGAGCTCGGCTTCGCGGTGCTGCTGCTGTCGGCGGCGATCTGGTTCAGCCGCCGGCTCGTGCTGATCGCCGGCGCGTCGTTCCTCGCCGCCACGCTCCCCCACTTCGCCTACCACCTGACGACAACCGAAAGCTTCTCCACGTCAGACAACACGGCCAGCCTCGGCGGCTTCGCCCTCGAGATCGTCGTCGTGATCGCCGCGATGCTGCTAGCGGGAAGCTCGAGCGAAGGGAGCGATTGATGTCACGACTGAAGCCGGCCGAGCCGCACGGCCTGGATCTGATCCGGCGCCTGAGCTACGCGACAGCCACGCGGATGTTCGGCAGGCCGCTCGAGCCGACGCGGATGGTTGCCCATCACAGGCCGCTGCTGCTCGGCTACGGTGTGATCGCCACGGCACACGAGCGGTACTCACACGCGGTGCCGAAGCGGCTCAAGGAGCTCGCGATGCTGCGCACCGCCCAGCTGATCGGCTGCGAGTGGTGCCTCGACTTCGGTTCGTACCTCGCACAGAAGGCGGGCGTTGCCGAGGAAGACCTGCGCGACCTCGCGATCTGGCGCCAGTCGAGCCGCTTCGATCCGCTCGACCGGGCCGTGCTCGAGTACGCCGAGGCGATGACGCGCACGCCGGTCGACGTACCCGACGAGCTGTTCGAGCGTCTGCGCGAGCATTTCGACGAACGCCAGATGGTCGAACTGACGCTCAGCATCTCGCTCGAGAACCTCCACAGCCGCACCAACTGGGCGCTGGACGTGCAGAGCGAGGGCTTTTCGGAGGGCATGTACTGCGTCGCACCAGAACAACAGTCCGCGACGCTTGTCGCAGAGGCGGCGCCGCGCTAGCCTTGATTCAGGATGTCGAGGCGGGCGAACTTGAGAGCATCGGACGCGGATCGTGAGCGCGTAGTGGAGCGCTTGCGCAAGGCGGCGGCCGAAGGACGGCTACTGACCGAGGAGCTCGAGCACCGGCTCGCAGCGGCGTTCTCGGCGCGGACCTACGGCGAGCTCGAACCGCTCGTGGCCGACCTCCCCCGCGAGGTTGTAGCCCGTCGGCGCCAGTCGAGCGGGCTGATCGTCCCCAAGCCCGCGGCCGCACTTGCGATCCTGATCCTGATGCCGGTCGTGGTCGCGGTCGTGATCTCGATGATCGTCCTGCTCGCGAGCATGTTCGCGCTGTGGGCGGTGTTCGCGGTCGTCGTCATGTGGATGTTCGGGCGTCGCCCGCCGGCGTTCCCGGGGCGCTCCTGCGCCCGCTCGTGGCAGGGCCACGCGCAGCGCTGGCGCGCGTAGCGCGCGTTTGTCAGCGGGCTACTTCTCGCCCAGCTCCAGGACCGCGAGGAACGCTTCCTGGGGGACCTCGATCCGGCCGACCTGCTTCATCCGCTGCTTGCCGCGCTTCTGCTGCTCGAGCAGCTTGCGCTTGCGGCTGATGTCGCCGCCGTAGCACTTGGCGATCACGTCCTTGCGGTAGGCCTTGATCGTCTCGCGGGCGACGACCCGGGACCCGATCGCCGCCTGGATCGGGACGTCGTACTGCTGGCGCGGGATCGTCTTGCGCAGCTTCTCGGCCAGCATCCGGCCCGACTCGTAGGCCTTGCTGCGGTGAACGAGCATCGACAGCGCGTCGACGGGGTCGCCGGCGAGCAGGATGTCGAGCTTGACCAGGTCGGACTCGCGCAGCCCGATCAGGTCGTAGTCGAGCGACGCGTAGCCGCGCGTGCGCGACTTCAGCTGGTCGAAGAAGTCGAGCACGATCTCGGCGAGCGGCAGGTCGTAGGTGATCTGCAGGCGCTCGGATGAGAGGTAGTGCATCCCGGCGTGCTCGCCGCGGCGCTCCTGGCACAGCTCCATGATCTGGCCGACGTACTCCTTCGGGGTCAGGATCGAGGCGCGGATGTAGGGCTCGCGGACCTCTGCGATCACGCCCGGATCGGGCATGTCGGTGGGGCTGTGGACGGCGACGACGGTGCCGTCGGTGAGGGTCACCTCGTACTCCACGCTCGGCATCGTCGCCAGCAGCTCGAGGTCGTACTCGCGCTCGAGGCGCTCGCGCACGATGTCCATGTGCAGCAGGCCGAGGAAGCCGCAGCGGAAGCCGAACCCGAGCGCGTCCGAGGTCTCGGGCTCCCACGAGAGGGCGGCGTCGTTCAGGGTCAGCTTCTCGAGCGCGTCGCGCAGGTCCGGGTAGTCGTCGGAGTCGATCGGGAACAGACCGCAGAACACCATCGGCTTGACCTCGCGGTAGCCGGGCAGCGGGTCGGTGGCGGGCCGCAGTCTGCTCGTCAGCGTGTCGCCGACTCGCAGCAGGGTGACGTCCTTGACCCCGGTGATCAGGAACCCGACCTCGCCGGCCGTCAACCGGCTCGGCCGAGGTCAACTGAGGCGTGAAGAAACCGATGTCGTCGATCTCGGCGTGCGTGCCGGCCTGCATCGCGACGATCGCCTCGCCCTTCGTGAACGTGCCGTCGACGACGCGAATGTAGGCGATCACGCCGCGGTACTGGTCGAACTCGGAGTCGAAGATCAGCGCCCGCGGCGGGGCGTCGGGATCGCCGCTGGGCGGCGGCACCCGCGCGATCAGCTCATCGAGCACGTCGGTGATGCCCGCGCCGGTCTTGGCGCTGATCCGCCTGACCGTGTCGGCCGGCTCGCCGAGCAGGTCGGCGACCTCTTCGGCGACCCGTTCGGGCTCGGCGCCGGGAAGGTCCACCTTGTTCAGGCACGGGATCAGCTCGAGCCCCGACTCGATCGCCAGGTAGGTGTTGGCGACCGTCTGCGCCTCCACACCCTGGGAGGCGTCGACCACCAGCAGCGCGCCCTCGCATGCCGCCAGCGAGCGCGACACCTCGTAGGTGAAGTCGACGTGCCCGGGCGTGTCGATCAGGTGCAGCTGGTAGGTCTGCCCGTCGCCGGCTTCGTAGAACACTCGGACAGCCTGCGCCTTGATCGTGATCCCGCGCTCGCGCTCGAGGTCCATCGAGTCGAGCAGCTGGGCGCGCATCGAGCGCGGGTCGACGGTGTGGGTCAGCTCGAGGATGCGGTCGGCCAGCGTCGACTTGCCGTGGTCGATGTGCGCGATGATCGAGAAGTTGCGTATGTGTGCCTGATCGGCCATGCCCAACACAAGGGTATTCCGGAGGCGACGCGGGAATCAGGATGCCCGGCGGCGCATCCGCTCCAGGAGCAGCGACTCGATCTGGCGCGCCTCGGGGATCCGCATCGTAAGGACGACCTTTGCGTACAGCGCGATCCCGATTGCGAGCGCCAGCCCGACAGAGACGATCTGCGCCGGCAGCGAACGTCCCAGCAGCGAGTCGAGTCCCTTCCACACGACCCACGAGACGCCGGCCAATAGCGCCGAGGCGACGAGGACGCGGACGGTGATCATCAGCGTCTGGGCGCCTTCCAGTCGTCCGTTGAAGCCGATTCGAAGCCGCCGGTACTGAAGCGCGGTCATCACGGCGTTGGCCGCGGCGGTGCCGATCACGAGGCCGGCGATCCCGAGGGGCTTGTACAGCGCGAGGCTGACGATCACGTCGACGATCATGTTCAGGCACGCCAGGCCCGTCGGGATCCATGGCCTCTGGACTGCGAAGAAGCTGCGGGTCAGCAGCAGGTTGAGTCCGCCGAACGGGAGGCTGAACGCAAACCAGAACAGCGCGATCGAGACGATGTGGGTCGCATGCGGGCCGAACGTGCCGTGCTGGAACACGAGCCGGGTGATCGGCGTCGCCAGCACCATCATCAGCGCGGCCGACGGGATCAGCAGCAGGTTGATCTGCCGCATTCCGATCCCGACCGCGCGACGCATCCCGGCGACGTCGCGGCGGGCGGCCTGGCGGCTCAGGGTCGGGAACAGGACAGTCGCGACCGCGACGCTGAACACCCCCTGCGGCAGCATGTAGATCCGAAACGCGTTGTCGATCGCACGCGGGGCCTCGGTCGACACGAGTGAGCCGAACACCGAGTTCAGCAACTGATCGAGGTTGACGATCCCCAGCCCGATCGTCACCGGCAGCATCAGCACGAACACCTGCCGCACGCGTGGGTCGTGCCAGTCGATCGAGAACTGAAGGCGAAAGTCGATCCGACGCAGAGCCGAGGCGACCAGCAGCAACTGGACGACCGTCGCGATCAGCCACGCGATCGCGTAAGCGTAGATCTGCTTGCCGGCGTGAAAGCTGCCGTGGAGCGCGATCAGGCCGACCACGATCACGATGTTCCAAACCGCCGGGGCGATCGCCGGGATCGAGAACTCGTCGTAGGACTGCAAGATCCCGACCAGCAGCCCGGTCAGCCCGAGCAACAGCACGACCGGGAACAGCACCTGCGTGAGCCCGGCCGTCAGGTGGTCCAGCGCCGGGCCGAACGTGCTGCCGGTGAACAGCGGCATGATCAGCCCCGCGCCGAGGATGCCGATCGCGGTGACTGCGCCGAGCGCGATCAGGATGATCCAGAACAGCGTCGAGGCGAGCCTGAACGCCTCCTTCTTGCGCCCCTGCTGGAGCAGGTCGGTGAACACCGGCACGAATGCAGCCGACAGCGCCGCCTGCGCGAACAGGTTCGACATCAGGTTGGGAATCTGCGAGGCGATCGTGAACGCCGACGCCGGGCCGCGGACGCCGAAGTAGCTCGCGGCCACGATCTCGCGCGCGAGTCCCGCGATTCGCGAGATCCCGGTCCCGACGGCGAAGATCGCCGTGTTCACGCTGAGCCGACGTCGAGGCGGGGTCGCGCTCACGGCGATGGTTTCGTCCGACACAGGGTCGCTATAGTACGAACGCGCCGCGGCGCCCAAGCCGCGGCTTCGTTCTGCCTTTCGTCCCAATGGCCAACATCCACTCACAGAAGAAGCGGATCTTGCGCGCCGAGCGCGAGCGACTCGAGAACCGCCGCTACACGTCCAAGATCAAGACGTATTTCCGCCGCCTCGAGCTGGCGGTCGCGGGCGACGACGACGGCGCCACCGAGACGGAGCACCGGATGCTGGTCGCGACGATCGACAAAGCGGTCAAGCGCGGCGCGATCCATCGCAACGCCGGCGCGCGGAAGAAGTCGCGCGCAGCGCGGTTGCGGCGCTCCGGCACCGCCTGAGCGGCCGCGCGGTTGCGGCGCTCCGGCACCGCCTGACGCGGTTTGGGCTGAAAACCGCGCGTTCCGGGTAACCAGACGCATTGATGGCGAAGGCGTCGCGAGCGCAATACGCCCAAGCCGAGCGGATCCTGTTCGAACTCGACAGCTTCGCGCTGGCCGCTGACGATCGGCTGCAGCTCAGCGGGCGGTGGTTCGGCGTCCGCGGTCGCCGGTTCGTGCGCCCGACGCTGACGCTGGTGGGCAACGGCGAGCGGTCACGCTCGCTTGCCGATCTCGAGCACAAGCCCTGGAATGCCGAGGACGGCGAGACGTGGACCGCGGCGTTCCCGGTCCACCGAGACGGCCTCGCCGTCGAGCAGGCGGAGCTCGCGGTCGCCCCCGACATCGCGATCCTCCTACCCGCGCCGGCGCCGGCGCCACCGCCTGCCGGCCCCAACGGCGACGACGCCGGCAGCGGACGGGCGCGGACCCGACCGAAGCCTGCCCGCAGCCCGAACGCTGGAGCAGTGATCGTCGCCTCCGCCGACGGCCTGGCCGCCGACGGCCGCACGGCGCCGGCTACGGGCCGGCGTGAGCTGGAACGGCTTCGCGCACGGTTCGAGGACGAGCGTCGCGAGGTCGCGCGTCTGCGCGAGGAGCTCGAGCGGGCCGGCGCGACCAAGGCGCAGATCGGCTCGGCGATGGCGCGGCGCGACGCCGCCGTGGCCGCGTTCGACACCGTCGTCGGCGAGCGCGACGAGGCGGTTGATCGGCGCGAGAAGGCCGAGCGCGAGGCCGAGCAGGCGCGGCTGGAGCGAGACGGCGCGCTCACCGAACGCGAGGCGCTGCTGCGCACGCTGCAACGCACGCGGGCGCAGTTGGACAAGACCCTGGCCGCCCGCGATAGCACGAAGTCGCAGGCCGACCAGATCCGCCGCGAGGCCGGTGCCCAGTTCGAACGGCTGCGACACAACGCGAGCGCGGAGATCGAACAGGTGCGACGCGACGCCACCGTCGAGATCGAGCAGTTGCGCGGCGCGCTCGAGCACGAGCGCTCCGCGCGCGAGGCGGCGACGGACCGCGTTGCCCGGCTGGGACCGGCGGCCGCCGAGACGCCCCAGGTCGCCGCGCCGGCGCGGACGCCCCAGATCGCCGCGCCGGCGCGGACGCCCCAGGTCGCCGCGCCCGGGCGGACGCCCCAGGCCGCCGCGCCCGCGCCCGCCGGCCACCCGACCGCGTCGACCTGGCTGACGCGCTGCCTCGCGCTGATCGTGCTCGCGGTGGCGCTCGCGGCGATCGTGATAATCGTTCACTCGCCCTGACGCGTGGAGGGGTTCGGCAGTGAACGAACCGGACGCGCAGTTCGCGGCGACGCGCCCGCACGTCGATGCCTGGCTTGCCCGCTATGAGCGCGCGTGGCGGACCCACGGGACGGCCGCACTGGATCAGTTGTTCAGCGAGGACGCCAGCTACCTGACGGCTCCGTTCGATCCCCCGATCGTCGGCGTCGCGGCGATCGCGGACTTCTGGGAGCGCGAGCGCGACGGTCCCGACGAGCAGTTCACGATGACCAGCGAGATCGTGGCCGTCGAAGGCGACACGGCGGTCGCGCGCGTCGACGTGAAGTACGCCGCCCCACCTGCGACCCACTACCAGGACCTGTGGGTGATGCGCTTCGACTCCTCGGGGCGATGCCGCGCCTTCGAGGAATGGCCGTTCTGGCCCGATCGGCCGCCAGCCGCCGCGCGCGCGTAGCGCCCGGCGGTGGGGCTAGGATCCGCGCGAGGTGCTGCAGTGACGCTCCCGCGGGGTTCGATCGTCGCGTTTGGCCTACTCGTGTCGGGCATCGCGTCGATCGCGACGCCCGCGGCCGCGCCGGCGCTGACATGGTCGCCACCCCAGCGGATCGAGCATCAGCCGCCGTTCACCGTCCCCGACGAGATCAACCGGGTCTCGTGCCCGTCGGTGAGCGTGTGCGTCGCGGGGACCGGCGCTGGGGAGGTGCTGGCATCGACCAACCCCACCGGCGGCGAGACGGCGTGGACGCGCGACCGGATCGATCCCGGCAACTCGATCTGGGGGATGTCCTGCCCGTCCACGTCGCTTTGTGTCGGGACCGACAGCGGCGGCAACGTGCTGACCTCGGCCAACCCGACGGGCCGGGCCGGCGCTTGGACGGTCACCGAGATCAGCAGCGGTCTGTTCATCGGCGGCGTTTCGTGTCCAACGGTGAGCCTGTGCGTGGCCGTCGACGAGACCGGCGACGCGGTCTACTCCACCAACCCGACCGGCGGTGCAGCCGCATGGAGCTTTGCCTCAATCGACGTGGGCAAGAACCTCGCCGCGGTGTCGTGCGCGTCGGCGACGCTGTGCGTTGCGGTGCAGTACACGACCGGCAAGGTCGCGGTCTCGACGAATCCCGCCGCCGGCACCTGGCAGGCGCCGATCAGCGTCGACGGCACCAACGGCTTTCGCGCGATCTCGTGCATCGCCGGTCCGCTGTGTGTCGCGGTCGACGACCACGGCAATGTGCTGTCCTCGACCACCCCGGCGGTCGCCGCGAGCTGGTCGTCCGCGGCCGCCGATCCCGGCCACTCGTTCGAGGGCGTGTCGTGCTTCTCGGCGGCGCTGTGTGTGGCTGTCGACCACGACGGCCGGATCCTGTGGTCGACCACGCCGACGACAGCCAGCTGGCATGTGGTAACACCCGACCCGGCCGGCGCCCTGTGGTCGGTGTCGTGCCCGGCGGCGAGCCTGTGCGTCGCAGTCGACTACCCCGGTAACTCCGTCACGGCGACAAGTCCGACGGGCCCAGTCGGCGCGTGGGCGGTCAACAACATTGCGGCGAGCAACGGCCTCACCGGAATCTCGTGCCCGTCGACCGGGCTATGCGTAGTGACGACCGTCAACAGCCGGCTTCTGACCTCCTCAGATCCGGTTGCATCGCCGTCGTCGTGGGCACCGGCCGACATCGGCTCCGGCATCTCCCTGCGCGCTCCCGCGTGCGCTCCCGCCGGACTGTGTGCGATCCCCGCCGCGACCGGAAGCGTGCTGAGTGCGTCGGACCCGACCGGTGGCGCGGCGGCCTGGCACACGGCTACCGGAGTGGACGCGAGCGGGCTGACAGCCATGTCCTGCCCGTTGTCGAGCCTGTGCGTCGCGGGTGACAGTCTCGGCGGCGTGATCAGCTCGACGGCACCGCCGGCGGGCACCTGGGGTGCGGTACACAAGATCGACGGCTCCAACGCGATCTCCGCCGTCTCGTGCCCCTCCCCGACCCTGTGCGTGGCCGTCGACTCCAATGGGAACGCGATGAGCTCGACGAGTCCCGCCACCGGGGCGTGGAGCAGCCCGCAGAGCATCGACGCGACCAACCCCCTTGACGCGGTCTCGTGCCCGACGACGACGCTCTGCGTAGCGGTCGACGGCAAGGGCAATGTGATCGTCTCCGCCGATCCGCCCGGCGGTCATTGGGGCGGTGCCCAGAACATCGACGGCACCCGCTCGCTCACGGCGGTGTCGTGCCCAACGACGACGTTGTGCATCGCGACCGACAACGTCGGCGCGGTCCTTACGTCGACCGACCCCGTCAACGCCGCCGCCACCTGGACCCGGACCGTCGCCGACCCCGACTTCGTCCCGACCGCGGTGTCGTGCGCGTCGGCGGGGCTGTGCATCGCGGTCGACAACGGCGGCAACGTCATCAGGGGCCTCGGGACCGCGCCGGCCGTGAGCACGTTGCCCGCGTCCGCGATCACGAGCAGCGGCGCGATGCTCAACGCCGGCGTCAACCCGCTCGGGCTGCCGGTCACCGACTGCCACTTCGAGTTCGGCGCGACCAGCGCCTACGGTTCGCGCGCCCCGTGCGCGCAGCCGGTCGGAGTTGGAAACGCCGCGGTGCCGGTATCGGCCAAGCTCGGCTCGCTTCAGGCCAAGCACCCCTACCACTTCCGGATCGTCGCGACGACGGCCGGCGGCATCCAGACCGGAGCCGACCAGACGTTCACGACCGCGACGCCGAGCCCGCATCTGAGCGGACTGCGGATCAGCCCGAAGGGATTGCGCGCGTTCGTCAAGACTCGCCACGGCCACCCGCGAACTGGCGCGACGGTCCGCTACGCGGACTCCCAGGTCGCCACCACGAAGCTGACCGTCCTGCAAGCCGAGCGCGGCGTGCGCTCGGGGCGCCGCTGCGTAGCGCCCCCGCGCCACCAGCACGGCCACGCCAGCCCGCGCCGGTGCACGCGCCTGGTTGCACTCGGCAGCTTCTCGCACCACGACCGCCCCGCCGGCGCGCAGGGTCTTCACTACGACGGCCGCGTTCGGGGCCACGCGCTGGCCCCGGGTTCCTACACGTTGACCGCGATCGCGACCGACGGCGCACATCAGCACTCCAACACGATCCGGGTCGGCTTCCGGGTCGTGCGCTGACCTGCCCCAGCAGCCAGGTGGTCGAGAAACGGCCAGCATGCGTCCGTTTCTCGACCAGCACGGGGATCGTCCGCTGACGTGCGCGGGCCGCAGCTAGCCGGCGATCAGCTGGATCGCGCGCACCGCCGCGGTGTCCTCGCTCTGCGCCCCAGCCGTTCCCCCGCGCGACGCCAGCTCGAGCTCGGCGATCTCCACGACCGCCAGACGGAGCCGATCGGCGCCGGCGTCGCGTGCATCGGCGATCAGCCGGTCGGCGGCGCGTGGCGGCATCCGCAGGTTGCGCTTGATCTGCGCCGGCGGCTGCCCTGCCTCGAGCGCCTGCGCGATCTCATGCGCCGCCCTGATCCGCTGGCTCATCCAGTACAGAAGCCCGGGCACGCGCTCACCCTGCGCGCGCAGTGCGAGATACAGCCTGGTGGCGGCGGCGGCGTCGCCGGAGACAAGCGCGTCGGCGAGCGACCACGCCTTGCTTTCGGCCGATGCCGCGGTCAGCTCGCGCACGTCGGCGGCGTCGATCTGCGCGCCCGGCTCGGCCCCGAGCGCCAGCTTCTCGAGCTCTCGCGACAGCCGCTGCTGGCGGTCGCCGACCTGCTGCACGAGCGCTCGCGCAGCCTCGGAATCGAGCTCGAGCCCGAGCTCCTTAGCCCGCGCCGACACCCATTTGGGCAGCTCCCACGGCTTGACGCTGTCCTCCCGGCGCGATGTCGCCGCCCGCCTTCTGCACGGCGTCGTGAAGCCGCTTCGACGCCTTCGTCCGGCTGTCCTCGCGGGCGAAGAAGGCGACTGTCGTGTCGGGCGGCATGCCCGCGAGCGCCGCCTCGAGCGGCTCCAGATCCTTGTCCTTGAAGCGCTCGGCGCCGTCGACGATGATGAATCGCCGCCCGAGTGCGAACGTCATCGCGTTCATCGCGTTGGCGACCGCCTCCGGGGTCGAGTCCTCCGCTTCGAGGATCTCGACCCCCTGCACGCCGCTGTCGGCCTCGGCCAGCGCCCGCAGCCGGGTCCGGCGCTCACCGATGCGGCCGTGGTCATCACCGTGGATCAGGTAGGCGGGCTTGAAGGACGGCAAGGGCGATCAGTGTAGGAGCCGGTCAGGCGTCCCGCGCGAGCTCGAGCGCCCGTGCGGCCGCAGTCGCGGCCGACTCGGCGCGCTCGATGCCGTCGATCGCCCAGGTCATCAGCCCGACGACCGGTACGCCCGTCTTCAGCGCGAGCGCGACCTCGGACAGCGTGCCGTAGGCGCCGCCGACCGCGACGACGGCGTCGGCGCTGCGCACCACCAGCCCGTTTCGCAGCTCCCCGAGCCCGGTTGCAATCGCGATCCTGACCCACTCGTTCGCCGCGCGACGGTCGCCGCCGGGGAGAATCCCGACCGTCAGGCCGCCGGCGGACGCGGCGCCGCGGGACGCTGCCGCCATCACGCCGCCGAGCCCGCCGGTGACGACCACCGCCCCCGCCTGCGCGAGCGCACGGCCGATCGCCTCGGCGTCCCGCTGCTGCTCCTCGGTGGCCTCGCCCGGACCAACGACGGAGATGTAGCTAGTGTCCCGATTCATAAATTGGATGGCAGTCGAGCGGCCCCTGGCGGCGCTGCGCGTCGTCCTCGTCGCCTCGCGTAGCTCCGCTACGCGTCGGCTCCTGCGTCCTCGCGCAGCATCCCCCAGTGACCACTCTTGGTGCCACCGAATTTCCGAATCGAGCCACTAACGCACAACTACGTTGACCAGCTTGTCGGGCACGACGATCACCTTCACGATCTCGTGGCCGTCGAGGTGCGCCCGCACGCCGCGCGAGTCCAGGCACAGGCGCTCGAGCTCCTCCCGCGGCGCGCCGGTAGGAGCCGGGACCCGGTCGCGGACCTTTCCGTTGACCTGGCAGACGAGCTCGAACGTCTCGGTCTGGAGCATCGCGGGATCGGGGGCGGGCCACGGCTCGTCCCACACCCGCCGGCCGGTCAGCAGCTCGTACACCTCGGCGCCGAGGTGCGGCGCGAACGGGAACAGCAGCGAGGCGGCGGTCGCCGTCGCGAACCGCCGCGCGACGGGATCGGCGTCGGGGTAACGGTAGATCTCGTTGACGAGCTCCATCACCGCGGCGATCGCGGTGTTGAACGTGAATCGCCCCGTCATGTCGCCGCTGACCTTGTCGATCGCCCAGTTGGCCTTGCGCACGAGGGTCAACGCGTCGCCGTTGGGCTCGGGCGGAGCGTCCGCGCCGGCAGCCGGGTCGCCGAGTTCGATCCCCAGCCGCCAGAGCCTCGCCAGGAACCTGTGGACACCCTCCAGTGATGCCTCCGACCACGCGGCGTCCTGATCGGGCGGTCCGATGAACAGGATGTAGCAGCGCGCCGCGTCGGCGCCGTAGCGCTCGACGATCGGCGTCGGGCTGATCACGTTGCCGCGCGACTTGGACATCTTCTGCCCGTCGGGGCCGAGGATCATCCCCTGCGTGAACAGCGCCGCGAACGGCTCCTGCACGTCGAGCAGCTCCATGTCGGCGAGCGCCTTGACGAAGAAGCGCGAGTACATCAGGTGCAGGATCGCGTGCTCGACGCCGCCGATGTACTGGTCGACCGGCATCCACCCGCGCAACACCTCCCGGTTCCACGCCTCGGCGTCGTTGCGCGCGTCGCAGTAGCGCAGGAAGTACCAGCTCGAGTCCACGAACGTGTCCATCGTGTCGGTCTCGCGGCGTGCCGGGCCATCGCAGCGCGGGCAACGGGTGTTGACCCAGTCCTCCGCGGTCGCGAGCGGAGAGCGTCCCTTCGGCTGGTAGTCCTCGACGTCGGGCAGCTCCACGGGCAGCTGGTCCTCGGGCACCGGTTGCAGCCCGCACGATTCGCAGTACACGACCGGGATCGGGCAGCCCCAGTACCGCTGCCGCGAGACCAGCCAGTCGCGGAGCTTGAAGCTGACCGAGGCGCGGCCGCGCCCCTCGCGGTCCAACCAGTCGACGATCGCCTGATAGCCCTCGCGGTTGTGCATCCCGTCGAACCGCCCCGAGTTGACCATCGGGCCATCGCCCGTATAGGGCAGCTCATCGTCCTCGGTGCCGATCACCCGCCGAATCGGCAGCCCGAACGTCTTGGCGAACGCGTAGTCGCGCTCATCGTGGCCGGGAACGGCCATGATCGCCCCGGTGCCGTACTCCATCAGCACGTAGTCGGCTACGAACATCGGCAGCTGCTCGCCGTTGACCGGGTTGGTGACGGTCCGCCCGAGCCGTACCCCTGTCTTGGGCTTCTCGGCCGCTCCGCGCTCCTCGGCCGACTCGGTCATCGCGCGGCTGGCATATTCGTGGACGGCCGGCTCGTATTCGGTCCCGGCCGCGAGCTTGAACACGTCTGGGTGCTCGGGCGCCATCACGAAGAAGGTCGCGCCGAACAGAGTGTCGGGTCGCGTCGTGAACACCGGGTAGTCGATGCCGAGCTCCTCGCAGCGGAAAACCACCTCCGCCCCTTCGCTGCGCCCGATCCAGTTGCGCTGCATCGCCTTGACGTGCTCTGGCCAGCGAATCCCGTCGAGGTCGTCCAGCAGCTTGTCGGCGTAGTCGGTGATGCGGAAGAACCATTGCTCGAGCTGCCTGAGCTCGACCTCAAAGCCGCAGCGCTCACAGCGGCCGTCGATCACCTGTTCGTTGGCGAGCACGGTCTGATCGTTCGGGCACCACTTGACGGCGGCCTCCTTGCGGTAGGCCAGGCCTCGCTCAAACAACTTCAGGAAGATCCACTGGGTCCAGCGGTAGTAGCTGACCTCGTGCGTCGCAAACTCGCGCGACCAGTCGATCGAGATCCCCCAGGAGCGAAACGCCCGTTGGAACGCCTCGATCGACTCGTCGGTCGAGCGGCGCGGATGGACTCCGGTCTTGATCGCGTAGTTCTCGGCCGGCAGACCGAACGCGTCGTAGCCCATCGGGTGCAGGACCCGCTGGCCCTTGCGCCGGTGGAAGTGGGCGATCGCGTCGCCGAGCGCGTAGTTCTTCAGATGGCCGATATGGGGCTCACCGCTCGGGTACGGGAGCATCTCGAGCACGTAGGACTTCTCGCGCGTGTCGCCTTGCGCCGCCTCATCGCCAGGGTTGGGCACTTCCCACGTGCGCTCACGCGCCCATAGCTGCTGCCACTTGGGCTCGATCTCGCTGGGGTCATAGCGTCGCTGCGACACGGCTGTCAGGAGGTTACTTGCGCGTGGTGCGGCCGGGCTGCGCCACGTTTCTTGCGCTCTGAGCCGATCGTCCGCTTTACCATCCCGACCGTGGCTGACAACGGGGATCCCGCGTCATCGGGGGCGGCGGCGGCCGACCGGGTCGAGGCGATCGTCGCCGCTGCCGAGGAGACCGCGCAGCAGCTGCGCCGAGAGGCCGAGGAGGAGGCCGAGCAGATTCGCCGCCAGGCCGAGCAGCGGGTGCGAGACCGAATCGCCGAAACCGACCGCGCCGTCGAGAATCGGGTCCACGCCGCCGAGGACGAGGCCACCGAGATCATCGCCGCGGCCCGCACCGAGGGCACGCGGCTGCGTGACGCCGGTCGCGCCGCCGGCGAGCAGGAGAAGACCACGGCGGTGAGCGCCGCGGCCGCGATCGTGGGTCGCGCGAACGAGTATGCCGAGCGGACCACCAACGCCGCCAACGCCGCCGCCAGCGAGGCGAGGACCGCCGCCGCCAACACGATCGGCGAGGCCGAACAGCGCGCTCGCGACCTGCTCCGCGACGCCCGAAGCGGCGCCGAGGACGTACGCACCGAAGGCCTGGAGATCGCGGGCAACCTGCGCGAGATGGGCGACTCGCTGCGCTCCAACGCCGAGAAGCTCTTGCGCGACGTGCAGGCGATCCACTCGCGGATGCTCGCCGAGATCGACCGCGTCGACGCCGAGCTCGGGATCAGCGCGAGCTCGGCGAAGGCCGGCTCGCCCCGCGAGGCCTGGCAGGACCGCCCTCCGGATTTCGGTGAGGCGATGGACGTCCCCGAGTTCATCCCACCTGGGTGAGCGGCCGTCGCGTGCGGGCGGCCAGGATGTGTATTAACCTTGCTGGCGACTACGACTTCCCGGGGCTATAGCTCAGCTGGGAGAGCGCGTGACTGGCAGTCACGAGGTCGCGGGTTCGAGCCCCGCTAGCTCCACCTTCTCGGATCTTCGCCCGGCACGGTTCTCGCGGGCCGTACGCTGTCGGCTGGGGCATCGACGATGAACCAGATTGATTCGACGTCGTTTCTCGTGATCGTCGTGGCCGCGGCGGGCGCCGGGATTCTGCGCACCGCGCTCGAGCGCCGGCTGATCATCCCCGTGGTCGTGATCGAGTTGGTGCTGGGGATCCTGATCGGGCCACAGGTCGCGGGGTTCGCACACGTCGACCAGTTCACGGACTTCTTCGGGAACCTCGGGCTGGCGATGCTGTTCTTCTTCGCCGGCTACGAGATCGACTTCGAGCGGATCAGAGGGGCGCCCCTGCGGCTCGGCACCGTGGCCTGGGCGCTGTCGCTCGCGCTCGCGTTCGGGTTCGGGGGCGTGCTCGCCGCTGCCGGCGTGGTGCTGTCGCTGCTCTACACCGGGTCGGCGATGGCGACGACCGCAATGGGGACGCTGATCCCGATCCTGTCTGACTCGGGCGAGCTCAAGACGAAATTCGGAACGCACCTGCTGGCAGTCGGGGCAATCGGCGAATTTGGGCCGATCGTGTTGGTGACGGTGTTCTTGTCCTCCGATCACCCGCTGGGTGAGGCGACGTTGCTGATCGCGTTCGTGGCGGCAGCGGTCCTCACCGGCGTGCTCGCCGTGCGGTCGGTCTGGCGGGGGTGGCCGGCGATCGAACGCTCGCTGGAGACCTCGAGCCAGCTCGCGGTCAGGCTGATGGTGGTGCTCGTGTTCAGCCTCGTCGCGCTTGCCTCCGAGCTCGGGCTCGACGTCCTGCTCGGCGGCTTCGTCGCAGGGCTGATCACGCGCGTCGCGCTGCGCGGCCACGAGGTACAGGCGTTCGAGTCCAAGGCGACGGCGCTCGGGTACGGGTTCCTGATCCCGTTCTTCTTCATCACCAGCGGGATGAAGTTCAATGCGACAGCGCTTGTGAACGACCCGCAGGGCCTGCTGAGAGTCGCGCTGTTCCTAGTGCTGTTCCTGGTCGTGCGCGGAGCGCCGGTGCTCCTGCTGTACCGCCGCCGGATGCGGATGCGAGATCGCCTTGCGCTCGGATTCTTCGCCTCGACGCAGCTGCCGATGGTCGTGGCGATCACGACGATCGCGGTCGCCAGGCACCACATGAAGTCGGTGACCGCGGCCGCGCTCGTGGCGGCCGCGATCCTGTCGACCACGATCTACCCGATCGTCGCCACGCGGCTGCGCGGCGACCGTTATGACCCGCTGACACCCCAGGAGATGGACGAGCTCGACACGTCGCCGTCGAGCGCGATCGTGGCGTGACCGCGTTTAGTGGGCTCTGCGTACCGCGGCGGCGGCCAGCGCGCTTTGTATCGCCGGCCCTCGGTGGCTCGGACCACTCGGTGGCGGGCGCTTCGCGCCCGCGGCCTTGGCCGTTGGGCGGCTGCGTGATGGGCATCGAAGGGGGGTGGGCCGGTAGCCTCCGCCCTGTCGCCCGGAACCGAGCTTATGTCCGGAAGCCTCGTGGCCGCCCGGAGGTTCCCGGAGATGAGCGCGCTGAGAGCGCTTATGTCCTAGTGGCTGCCGTGGGCGGTGAGATTCCCGGACATAAGCGCGCGATCGGGGGGTCTGGATCGAGCTGCCGGCGATAGCCAGCGACCCGCCGCGACCGAGCGGCCAGGCGACCTCGCCACGGCCGGCTCAGCCCTGCAATAGTGGCAAATCAACCGCCCCACGACGATCCCGCCACGATATGCATCCCCCACATGCTCATCGTGACCGAGGAGCGCGGGCCGGCGAGGGTTGTCACCAAACGCAGGTCGGAAACGGATCCGACCCGGGCGGCGGTCCGTCCGCCGCACTCGAGGCCAGACGCGCAGCCGGCCAACGGCCAGGGACGCGGGCGCGAAGCGCCCGCCACCGAGTGGCGCACGACACGGAGGGCCGGCGATACAAAGCGCGCTGATCGCCGCCCCGGCACGCAGAGCCCACCCAAACCCGCCCGGGAACCGCTACAGGCTCTGACCCTCCTCCTGCTTGGCGGCCTCCAGCGCCGCCGGTGGATCGAGCGCCTTGTTCTCCTGGGCCAGCTCGAGCGCGCGATCGGCGAGGTTCGCGGCCTCGACGCCGCTGACCGACTCGTCGCTCAGCGCGAGGGCGAGCAGCACTTGGCGCATCAGCTCGGGATTCGCGGTGTCCGGCGGCGGCCCGGCCGGCGGCAGCGCGCGCGCGGTCACGAGCAGCCGCGAGGCCGTGACGCCCCCGCCGAACAGCTTCCCGGGGTACTTCTCGGGGATCGTCGCGACGACGCCGCCGGTCGCGGGGTTGAGGACGTGGATCTTGCTGCGCAGGCCCGATCGCTCGAGCGTCAGCCGGTACCCGGACAGCCTCAGATAGCCGAGCTGGGCTGCGAGCTGGGTGAACGCGAACACATCGCTCTCGTCGCGCAGCTTCGGCTGGTGAAGCGAGATCTGTGTGCCGGGATCAGGGACGTTGGGGTCGGATTCCGGCGCGACCAGCAGGAACACCTGCGGTCCGAGGCGGCCGGCCCCCACGCCGCCCACGTCGGCGAGCAGCTGATAGCCGCCGATCCCCAATGCACCGACGATCCCGGTCGGCAGCGGGTGGTCTGAAAGATGTCCGGGTGCGAACGTCATCGGTTGTCGAGCAGGCCCCCGATCATGTTCCCGAGCGTGCCGCCGCCGTCGCGCTGCGTGGCACCGCCGGCGCCGTCCTGGCCGGGCGGGTGGAAGTAGGCGCTCTGCAGGCACACCCGGCCCGGGCCGGTGAAGCGGTTGAACACCAGGTTGCCGGCGCCGGCGCCGAGGAACCCCGTCTTGAACCCGTAGACCTCCTGGGTCATCTGCACCGAGTGGTCGCGATAGACCCAGCCTCCGGGCTCGATGTCGATCGTCTCGCCGGGCTCGAGCACCTTCTCGAACAGGTTTCCGTAGCCATGGATCCAGACGACCCCCTCGTGGTCGGAGGCGAGGAAATGGTCGACCCACAGGCCGCCGCCGTAGACCATGTTCGCGAAGCCCTTGATCCGGCTGTAGTCGTACTCGACCCTGCCGGTCGCGGCGAGGAACTGGTGCTCGCGCACCATGATGCTCTCGCCGGCCTGCAGGTGGATCGCGGCGATGTGCCCAGGGGCGTCCCTGCTGAACGCGATCTCACCTCCCGACTGCGCCTCGAGCAGCAGCAGCGGCATGCCGCCGAACACCCGCCGCTTGAGCCCCTTCTTCGAGCGGATGCAGCCCGATCTGCATCTGCGGGTACTTCCAAAGCAGCACGTGATGCTCGAAGTACACGGGTACCTTCCCGTCGAGCGCCATGTGCAGGACGGGAACCAGCTCGCCCTCGAGGCGATAGTTCAGACCGGGCGCGGAGCCCTGCGTGATCTGGGTCGGAAGAATCTGTGGCGCGGCGGGCATCTGGACCTCTCTGATTCGTTGCGGTCATTCGTGCGCGGCGACGGACCCCCGGCTGCAGCACGTCCAAACGCAAACTATCGCGACCGGCCGATGATCACCAGGCCCCGCGCCGCGCCGCGGCGCGGAATAATCGACCGCGATGGCGCAGATCTATGTGACAGGTCACCGCAACCCGGACACGGACTCGATCGCGTCGGCGATCGGGTACGCCGAACTGCGGGGTCGCCTTGACCCAAATGACGAGTACATTCCGGTCCGCCTGGGCGATTGCAATCCGCAGACGAACTGGGTGATTGCCCGCAGCGGCGCGCCCGAGCCAAGGCTCCTGCCGCACGTGCTGCTGCGCGCCTGCGACGTGATGAAGACGACGTTTCCGGTCGTCGGGCAGGATCAGCCGATCCGCGAGGCCGGCATGGCAATCGCGCGGGCGCAGCTCGAGCTGGTGCCGATCGTCGACGACGGCGGCGCGCTCGTCGGGGTCGTGAGCGAGCGCGCGCTCGCACGCCGGTTCGTCCGCGAGACCCGGGAAACCTCATCGCTGAAGGACACGCCGACGCAGATCGGCGACGTCGCCGACGTGCTCGGGGGGGAGTTGGTCACAGGGGATGAGCGGGAGCTGGCCGGAAGGGTATGGGTGCACTCGATGGCGGTCGGCTCGCCGAGCGGGATCTCGGACGGGGATGCCGTAGTGGTCGGCAACCGCACCGACGCTCAGCGGCTCGCGATCGAGCTCGGCGCGGCGCTGCTGGTGCTGTCCAATGGCTCAGCGCCGTCGGAGGAGATCGTCGCGCTGGCCCGTGAGCGCGGCGCGGCGATCATCGTCTCGCCGCTGGACACCTATGTCTCGGGCCGGATGATCACGCTCGCCGCGCCCTGCCGCTCCTATATGGAACCCGACCCGCTGGCGGTCACGACCCAATACCTGGTCGACGACATGTCCGAGCAGATCAAGGAGACCCACTACGGCGCGGCCATCGTGCTCGACGCGCGCCGGCACCCCGTCGGCCTGGTGACGCGCTCGGACCTCGTCGCGCCCCCGCGGCGTCGGGTTGTCCTGGTCGATCACGCCGAGCAGGCGCAGAGCGTGCCCGGCATCGATCAAGCCGAGATCGTCGAGATCCTCGATCACCATCACATCGGATCGATCGAGACCAGACTGCCGGTGCGCGCGACGTTCGACCCGGTCGGCTCGACCGCGACGCTGGTGATCGAGCGCTTCCGTCAGAACGGGCTGGAGCCGAGCCGGCCGACCGCGATCATGCTGCTCGGCGCGATCCTGTCGGACACGGTGATCCTCAACTCGGCGACCACTACCGAGCGCGACCGCGACGTCGTCGCGTATCTCGAGCGCGTTGTCGCGGTCGATGCCCACGCGCTCGGCCGCGAGATGTTCGAGGCGACCAGCGACGTGTCGAAGCTCAGCGCCGAGCAGATCATCTCGCGCGACGCAAAGCAATATCAGGTGACCGGCGGCAACACGATCTGCATCGCCCAGATCGAGGTCGTCGGCAAGGGCCTGCTGGACCGCAGGGACGAGCTGCTGGCGGCGCTCCAGGCCGAGCGCGAGCGCCGCGGGTTACATCTGTATGCGCTGATGGTCACCGACGTGCTGGCGCAGGGCACCGACCTGCTCGTCGCAGGGGACATCGCGACCGTCGCCCGGCTGTTCGACAAGCAGACCCACGACAGCACAATCGAGTTGCCCGGGGTGATGAGCCGCAAGAAGGAAGTCGCGCCGAGGCTGCTAGCGGGCCTCTAGTCATATAGCCGGTGTCGGGAAGGCTGAGACTCAGGCGGCCCCGACGGCGAGGACGGGCGCCTCGCCCCACAGCTGCTCGAGCCGGTAGTACTCGCGCGTCTCGGGCGTGAACACGTGCACGATCACGTCGAGGTAGTCCATCAGGATCCAGCGGGCCTGCGTGAGGCCCTCGACCCGCCGCGGCAGGATCCCGTGCTGCGCCTTCATCCCTGCGTGGATCGCCGTCGTGGATCGCCTTGACCTGGCGATCGGTGCGGCCCGTGCAGATCACGAAGTAGTCGGTGTAGCCGATGATTTCGCGCAGATCGAGCTGCACGATGTCGAGTGCTTTGCGGTCTGAGGCGTACTCGGAGATCGTCGTTGCGATCTCTTCGGGCGTCATCAACTCGTCGGACCTCCGTATAGGCCGTGCTCCTCGATGTAGCTCGCGACCGCATCGGGAACGATGTATTTGATCGACTACTCCGGCCCTCGCCCGCCGACGCACCTGCGTCGAGGAGATTCCGATCCGGGGCATCGGGAAGAACTGCACGCGGTCGCCGCCGCGAATCGAGCTCAGCGCCTGATCGACGGCCGACTTCGAAGTGCCGCGGCGCTTGGCCACGGCCACCGTCGCGAACGACAGAACCCGCTCCGGCTCGCGCCAGTACGGCAACCCTGCCGCGACGTCTCCGCCGAGGATCAGGAACAGCTCGTTGTCTGGCGCCTGGGAATGCAGTTCCTCAAGGGTATCGACCGTGTACGACGGCCCGGGTCGGTCGACCTCGAGCGCCGAGACCGTGAAGCGTTCGTCGCCCTCGACGGCCAGCCGGCACAGCGCAAGCCGGTGCTCGGGCCCCGGCTCATCGTCGACCGGCTTGTGGGGCGGGATTCGCGCCGGAATCAGCATCACTTGGTCGAGGGCAAGCTGAAGGTACGCCTCCTGCGCGCAGACGAGGTGACCAAGGTGTGGCGGGTTGAACGTCCCGCCGAGGATCCCGATTCGCACCGCTCAGCGGGTCATGGACGGATGTGGCCGTCGCCCTCGACCAGGTACTTGAACGTACACAGCTCGCGCAGGCCGATCGGGCCGCGGGCGTGGAGCTTCTGCGTCGAGTTGCCGATCTCGGCGCCCATCCCGAACTCGCCTCCGTCGGTGAAGCGCGTCGACGCGTTGACGTACACGCAGGCGGCGTCGACGCCGAGCTCGAACGCGCGCGCCGAACCAGCGTCGGACGTCACGATCGCCTCGGAGTGACCGCTGCCGTGGGCGTTGATGTGCGCGATCGCATCCGACACCGAGTCGACGACCCCGACCGCGAGCTCGAGCGCCAGGTACTCGGTGTCCCAGTCCTCATCGCCGGCAGGCTGCATCTCGACGTCAGGTGCGGCCGCGCGTGCGCGTTCGTCGCCGTGCAGCACGACGCCGGCCTCGCTGCAGCGCTTCGAGCACCGCCGGCAGGAACGAGCCGGCGACGCCGGCGTGCACGAGCAGCGTCTCGGCGGCGTTGCAGACGCCGGGCCGCTGCAGCTTCGCGTTGAGCACGATCGCGTGCGCCCGCGCGAGGTCGGCGCCGGCGTCGACGTAGACGTGGCAGTTGCCCGACGCGGCATAGATCACCGGCACGGTGGCGACGCCCTTGAGCGCAGCCTTCAGGCCCTCGCCGCCGCGCGGGATGATCAGGTCGACGACCCCCGCTTGGGTCGCGAGCTCGGCGAGCTCCTCGCGGCCGCCGCCGTCCACGAGCGACAGCGCGCCCTCCGGTAGACCCGACTGGACCGCTGCCGCGGATGCGACGTTCGCGAGCATCGCGTTCGAGTGCGCGGCGGAGCTCGAGCCGCGCAGCACGATCGCGTTGCCCGACTTCAGGCACAGCGCCGCGGCGTCGATCGTGACGTTCGGCCGCGCCTCGTAGACGACCGCGACGACGCCGAGCGGGACCCGGACCTTGCGGACGTCGAGCCCGTTGGGCAGCCGATGGCCGTCGATCACCTCGCCGACGGGATCGGGCAGCGCGACGATCTTGCGCACGCCGGCGCACATCGCCTCGACGCGCCCCTCGTCGAGCGCGAGTCGGTCCATCAGCGCCGATGACAGCCCGGCGTCGCGCCCCGCCTCGAGGTCACGGGCGTTCGCGTCGAGGATCTCGTCCGTCCGATCGATCAGGGCGGCCGCGATCGCTTCAAGGGCGCCGTCCTTGGCCGCGGCGCCGAGCATCGCCAGTTCGCGTGAGGCGCCCTTCGCGCTCGCGCAGATCTCGGGGACTGACGTGGCGGTCGTGGCCATTGAACGCAACAGGTTACGCGAGCACAAAGTAGTCGCGGTGGACCGCTTCCTCGCTGGCCCGCGGCAGCAGCTCGCGGACGTCGGCCGACTTCAGCCCGCGCACCCGGCGCAGCTCGACCGCGGAGTAGTTGGAGATGCCCTTGCCGACCTGCCGGCCCGTCGTGGGCGACCTCGACCGCGTCGCCCGCGTCGAAGTCGCCGGACACGTCGACGACGCCGACCGGCAGCAGGCTCGTCCCGCCCTCGCGCAGCGCGCGCGCGGCGCCCGCGTCGACGAGCACCCGGCCGCGGACCGGCTTGGCGTACTTCAGCCACAGCTTGAAGCTCGAGTAGCGGCCCTCGCTCGCGCCGAACCGGGTCCCGGTCGGCGTGCCCGAGGCCGCGGCGAGAATCGCCCCGGGCTCCAGCCCGCCGGCGATCACGGTCGTGATCCCGGCCGCGGTCGCCATCTCCGCGGCGACGATCTTCGAGCGCATCCCGCCGGAGCCGAGCGGCGAGGGAACGTGGCCGATGTCCATCCCGTCGAGCTCCTCGAACTCGGTGACCTCGGCCAGGAGCCGCGCATCGGGGTTCGTGCGCGGGTCGGCGGTGAACACGCCCTCGGCGTCGGTCAGCAGCAACAGCAGCCCGGCGCCCAGCAGGATCGCGACCTGCGCGGCCAGGAAGTCGTTGTTGCCGAACGAGATCTCGTCGGTGGTGGTCGTGTCGTTCTCGTTGATGACCGGGATGACGCGCCAGTCCAGCAGCTTGCGGAGCGTCTGGCGGGCGTTGAGGTAGTGGGTGCGCGCGCTCATGTCGAAGAACGTCAACAGCACCTGCGCGGTGCGCACGCCGCGCGCGCGCAGCAGCTCGTCGTAGACCTGGTAGAGCTTGCCCTGGCCGACGGCGCTGGCGGCCTGCAGCTCGTCGATCGAGCGCGGACGCAGCGGGATCTCCATCACCCCCATCCCCCGGGCGATCGCGCCGCTGGTGACGACGATCAGCGAGCGGCCGGCGTGGTGCAGCTGCGCGAGCTCGTCGCAGATCCGCGCCAGCACGTCGTCGCGAACCTCGCCGCGCTCGTCGGCGACGATGCTCGAGCCAAGCTTGACGACGAGAGGACCCATCGCCGTGGAGAGTAGAACGAACGGGCCGACGCCTGCGCGCCGGCCCGTTCGCAATCATCAGCTACAGCTGGTAGGCCTTGCGGCCCTTGACCGCCGACGGGCACCACGGATTCCGCGGCACTCCGGCGCACGGGTTGGGCATCGTCTTGAGCCCCTTCGGCAGCGGGTGCATGACGACCCGCGCGCGCTGCGGATAGTGATCGCCCGGTCTGGCAGCCGAACGGCGGGAGCTTCGACATGCGTGTCGCAGAGCACCTCGTTGAGGAACGGGACGTTGAAGTTGGACGGGACACGGTCGTGGTGCAGGTCGGGTACGCCTTCTGCAACGCGGCCGACTCGGCGTTGAGTCCGGCCGGGTCCTGGTGTTGCCGCAGAAGCAGTCACTCGGATGCGTCTCGAAGTTCTGCTGCTCGAAGTCACCGTTGGTCGGATTCCCGTAACCGCCGTTGTGCGCGAACGTGTTGTTGATGAGGGCATCGCCCCAGTCGTCGAACAGGCAGCTCCCTTGCCGAGGACCGGCGAGTTGTAGCGTACCGCCGGTGCACGGCTTGCCGCTGTCGGGGTAGGCGACGAAGATCACGCCCCACGCGTCGTTGTTCTCGAAGCGGTTGTTCATGATCGTGTCGTTGCGACCGCCGGCGACGACATCCCCGTGCCGACCGGGCCGGCTGCCGCCGCGCCGAAGCTCGGCACGTTCGGGTTGTTGTTGTCGTGGACGAAGTTGTTCATGAACACCCAGCAGGAGTGGGTGTGCGTGATCGGGCTGATGCCGTTGTGCGGGCACGCGTCCGTTCTGCGGCGGCGGGTTGTCGCCGTTCTGGCTGTTGGTGTCGAACCCGTCCTCGTTCTGGTCGAACTCGGAGTTCTTGACCACGCAGCGGGCCGCCGGAGTTCGAGCCCGAGTAGCCGAGCGCGTTGTACTGGCGCGTGCGCGTGGTCGACGATCTGGTTGCAGACCTGCTGGCAGGCGCCGATGTAGTAGCCGGAGTCGTTGAAGTTGCTCGCGTACGTCTGATCCCACGTGCCGCCGTTCCAGTTGCTCGAGAAGATCCCGTACTGCGCCGCGGTCTTCTCGTTCTTGAAGAACGTGCTGGTGGCGTTCAGGTACGAGCCGAGGAAGCCATGGCCGCCGATGCTGCCCGGATGCCCTTCTGCCGCCGTTCCACCAGATCTCGTTGCCGGTGTCGCCCGAGCCGTCCAGGAAGTTGCAGGCGGTCAGGTTCTGGACCCAGACGTTGTCGGCCTTCCAGACCATGGATGCCGTTGAGCCCGCGATGCGTGGGGCCCGAAGCTCTGATCAGACGGCTTGCTGCTGCACTTCGGCGAGCCCGGCTTGGTGCCGTCGACGATCACCGTGTTGCGGTTCATCCCGCGCAGATACACGTGCGGCGTCGTGATCAGCACGCCGGCGGGCACGTCGCTGTGGCCCTTGGGCGCGCGGCCGGAGTCCTCCTTGTAGTCGCCCGGACCGACGAGGATCCAGTCGCCGGGCTTGGCGGCGTCGACCGCGGCCTGGATCGACGTGAACTGCCCCGCGATTCCCTTGTATGTCCCGACCCGCAGCACCTTCGCGCTGGCGGCCGAGGTTGACAACACGGCGACGATCATGATCGCTGCCGAGCCGACGAGACGACGCATCCTCTCTCCTCTCGTAAACACTCTTGGCTGTCCGGCCAGCCAGCGATCCTACACACTCGGGTCGAGATCGAACGCGACGCCCGCGATCTCGACCTCGTCGCCGGGTTCGAACCCCTCGGCCTCGAGCGCGCGGATCACGCCGATCCCGCGCAGCCGGCGCTCGAGGTGCGCGAGCGCGTCGTCGTTGTCGAGGTCGTAGCGCGCGAGCAGTCGCTCGATCCCGGCGCCGGTGACGCTGAAGCTGTGCTCGCCGGTGCGCTGGACGCGGAACGCGCGGTCGGCCGCGGGACGAAACACGCGGTGCTCGGCGAGCTCCTCGAGCCCGCCCGGCCGACCGTCGCCATCGAGGGCGATTTCGGACTCGCCGCGGACGGGCACCCGACGCACGAGCTCTCGGGCGAGCTCGTCCAGGCCCACATGGGTAACCGACGAGGTGAGGATCACGGGCACGTCGTCGCCCAGCCGCGCCCGCCATGACTCGCGCGCCGCCGTCGCCGTCTCCGCGTCGACCAGATCGACCTTCGACAGCGCGAGCAGCCTCGGCAGCGTGGCCAGCCGCGGGTCGTGCAGCTCGAGCTCGCGCTCGACGGTCACGTAGTTGTCCTGCGGGTCCGATCCGTCGAGCGGGGCCAGGTCGAGCACGTGCACCAGCAGGCGCGTGCGCTCGACGTGCGCCAGGAACTCGTGTCCGAGTCCGGCGCCGGCGCTGGCGCCCTCGATCAGCCCAGGGATGTCGGCGATCACGAGCTGGCGGTCGTCGAGCTGGAGCGTGCCGAGCACCGGCTCTAGCGTCGTGAACGGGTAGTCGGCGACCTTCGGGCGGGCGCGCGTCAGCCGCGCCAGCAACGAGGACTTGCCGGCGTTCGGCAGGCCGACGAGGCCGACGTCGGCGAGCAGCTTCAGCTGCAGCGTGACCCACGTCTCGTCGCCGGGCAGGCCGCGCTCGGCGAACCGCGGGGTCTGATGGGTCGGACCGGCGAAGCGCTTGTTGCCGCGGCCGCCCGGGCCGCCGCGGGCGATCACCGCGCGCTGACCCGGCACGACGAGGTCGTGACGCGTGCCGTCGTGCTCGACCAGCACCTCGGTTCCAGGCGGCACGGCGATCTCGAGCGTCTCACCGTCGGCGCCGTGGCGCAGCGAGCCCTCGCCGTGCCCGCCCCGGCGCGCCTTGAAGTGCGAGCGGCGGCGAAAGCTCTCCAGATCGCGCAGCGAGTCGTCGCACACGAGCACGACGTCGCCGCCGCGGCCGCCGTCGCCGCCGTCGGGCCCGCCGCGCGGGACGTGGGCCTCGCGCCGGAAGCTGAGACAGCCGTCGCCGCCGCGGCCGGCCTGCACGTGGATGCGCGCCTGGTCCTGCATATCATCATCCTGCCATGGCTGACCTCCCAGTCTTCCTCATCACCGGGGCGTCCAGCGGGATCGGGCAGGCGACCGCCCGTCAGGCCGCGCAGGCCGGCTACCGCCTCGTGCTCGCCGCGCGGTCGATCGACAAGCTCGAGCAGCTGGCGGCGGAGCTCGGGGGACCGGAGCGCGCGCTGGCGATCCGCTGCGATGTGACCGAGTGGGCGCAGCAGCAGGCGATGGCAGCCGCGGCGCTCGAGCAGTTCGGAGCGCTCGACGTCGTGTTCGCCAACGCCGGCTTTGGCGCCGCGCGCGGGTTTCTGAAGGAGTCGCCCGAACACTGGCGGTCGATGGTGCTGACCAACGTCTACGGCGCCGCGCTCACCATCCGCGCGACGCTCGAGGCGCTCAAGCGCTCGCGCGGCCACTTCCTGCTGACCGGCTCGGTCGCGGGCCGCCGCGCGCTGCCGGGATCGCTCTACTCGGCGACGAAGTGGGCGGTCACCGGGATGGGCGAGTCGCTGCGCCAGGAGCTCAACGACACCGGAGTGCGCGTGACCCTGATCGAGCCCGGCATGGTCGACACGCCGTTCTTCGACAACCCGGTCTCAAACGCGCTGCACCCAGACGACATCGCCCGCGCGGTGATGTTCGCGGTCTCGCAACCCCCGCACGTCGACGTCAACGAGATCCTCGTGCGCCCGACCGCCCAGTCCGGCTAGTCGTCGGGATATTTGTGCCCGTTAATGGACACAGATATCCCACGACCCGCCCGTTCAGCTGAGGCCAGGCGTCGGCACGTAGGTCCGGCAGGGCTCGCCGCGCAGGCTCGGGCACGGGGGCAACGGCGTCGGCACCCGCACGCCTCCGACCAACGGCAGGACCAGCCGCGAGGGCATCTGACGCGAGTGCGCGATCAGCACCGTCGAGTGCCCCGCCGGCACGGTCTCGCTGAATGACCACACCGGCAGGTCGCCGTTCGGCGCCGAGATGATGATCCGGATCCGCGAGCCCTTCCGGTAGGCGTGGCCCTCGTAGTAGAGCGGGACCGTGAGCTCGGTGAACTTGTTCTTGCGCAGCGGCGAGGCATCGGCGCGGCGGAACGACGGGTATGGCGCAAGCAGCGTGCTGCGGGCCGGATCGAGCTTGCGCTCGCTGGCGCGCAGCCAGCCGCTCTGGACGAACGTCTCCTTGCCGTCGGGGCGGACCTCGGTCACGGTCACCTGCAGATCGACGTCGGGCGTCGAGGACTTGACCCACAGCTGCGCGGAGCCGCCGCCGACGATCACCGTGTTCGCGCCCAGCGGACCGGTCACATAGGACACGGCCGAGCCGATCGGGTTCTGCGTCCAGCGGTATGGGGGCAGAGCGTTCCACAGCCCGCCGGGACCGCCACCGGTGTCACCGGTGAAGTCGGTCAGCGGGCGGGCCGCCTTGCTCCACGTGAACGCCTCGTTGCCGAAGGTCGAGGGCTTGGCATTCGTCAGCTCTCCGCTGTCGTTCAGATACCAGGAGCGAGCGACCGTGCCGGGCAGTGGGAACGTCGAGAACGACTGCTCGAATCCCGGGACCGGATTGCCGGTTATCGCGCTGCCGGCCCCGTTGTCGAACAGGATCCGGACCCGCTGGAGGCGGTCGAACGCGGCGAGCGCGGCGGCGTAGCTCGGCTGGCCCTGGATCGGGTCGCTGGGGAGCGTGACGCCGTTTACGCCCTGGACAGTGTGGTAGAGGACCGGGGCGTCCGCCTTGACGGCCGGCGAGAGGTTGGGCGCCTGGCGCGCGACGAACAGCTCGAGGAAGTCATACCAGCGGTTGAACGTCGCGGGGTCGAGCGAATCGGTGTGGACGCCGTTGGTGAACGTGAACCACTTGTGCGCGGTGCCGGTGAAGTGCGGGACGAGGTCCGGGCAGTGGCCGCCCGTCTGCTCGTCGGTGAACTGGCAGGCGAGGTACACGGGAACCTTGATCCTGTTCACGAACTTGATCGGGGAGACAGGGTCGGCGACGGCCGGGACGTAGTAGTTGTTCGCACGTGCGCGCGCCACGGTGTTGACGGCCTCGGCGTGCAGCGCCTGGTTGGCCTTGCAGGTCTGGTCGCCCGCCTGAATCTTCTTGAGCACCCAGGGCTGGCCGCCGGTCTTCGACGCGGGCAGGGCGTCGTGGTCGCGGTCCGCGGCCCAACCCAGCGTGAAGCCGGTGTTGAGGATCCCGCCCGGGTATAGCGTCGTCGCGCTGTCGTCGATCACCGAAAGGGGCGTGATCGCCGCCAGGTGCGGCGGATCGGTGGCGGCGACGAACAGCTGGCTGATCCCGCCGTAGGAGACCCCCATCATCCCGGCCTTGTGATGCAGCACCCACGGCTGTCGCGCGACCGTCTCGATCACGTCGTAGCCGTCGAGGCTCTGCAGCGGCTCGAAGTAGTTAAACGCGCCGCCGGAGCACCCGGTGCCGCGAATGTTGACGTCGACGACCGCGAACCCGAGCAGGTTGGCGATCGGCGCGATCCCGGAGTCGGGTCCCGCCGGGTCGGCGTAGCCGTAGCCGGCGTACTCGACCAGCGTCGGATACGGCGCGTGCCCGGTCGGCGGAAGGTGCACGTCGATCGCGAGCTTGGTGCCGTCGCGGGTGCTCAGATAGCCGTAGCCGCTGGTCGGGATCCGCTGGTTGTAGACGCCCGTGCTCAGAGGAGCGGGGCGGTTCGACAGAACGGTCAGCGGGCCCGACTGAGCGCCGCCGCGACCGCTGCCCTGCCGTACGCGATAGCCGCGACCGGGGGTGACGCCGCGAAACAACAGAGCGCCGAGGCGGTCCACGCGCCGCGTCCGGACAACGCGCCCGCGCGAATCCACGAGCGTCAGCGCCGTCCCGGGACGTGCGCCCACGACATAGACCTGCTCGGCGCTGCCGCGCGCCTTGAAGCCTGCGCCGCCCGCGGCTGACGCACCAGGCGCCAGCGCCAACGCGACCCACGCCGCAACCACTGCCGACAACGCTGCCGTCCTCATTCCCTGTCCTCCTTGCCTGCGGTCCTGCTGCGGCGCAGCAGCTGTCCATGTCGTCACTTGCGACGGTATCAGTGTGCGTCCGCGGGTACGACCGTGGTGCGACCTACCCTTCGCCGCGTGATCCGTGTCGTGCAGGACTTCAGGAGGTTCCTGTTTCGCGGCAACGTGATCGACCTCGCTGTCGCGGTCGTCGTCGGTACGGCATTCACGGCGATGGTGACCGCGTTCGTGCGCGACATCCTGACGCCGGTCGTCGCGCTGATCTTCGGCAACCACGACTTCTCGAACCTGTCGTTCACGATCAACCACAGCCGTTTCGCCTACGGGGACTTCATCAACTACGTGATCGCGTTCCTGACGGCCGCCGCGGCGATGTTCTTCTTCGTGATCACGCCGGTCACCCGGCTGATGGCGCTCGCGGCCGACCAGGAGCCCAAGACAAAGAAGTGTCCCGAGTGCACGAGCGCGATCCCGCTCAACGCCAGGCGCTGCCCGCTGTGCACCTCGCAGCTCAGCAGCGCGTGAAGCTACTGCTCTGAGTCGGAGGGGACGACCGAGATCACGCGCCCGCGCCGGCCGCGCGTGAACGCGACGGTGCCGGGGGAGCGGGCGAAGATCGTGTCGTCCCTGCCGATGCCGACACCGTCGCCCGGCTTGAAGCGCGTTCCGCGCTGACGGACGATGATCTCGCCGCCCGTGACCGCCTGACCGGCGAACACCTTCACGCCGAGGCGCTTGGCGTTCGAGTCGCGGCCGTTGCGCGAGGATCCAAGGCCTTTCTTATGCGCCATTGCCGGCCGCCTCCTCGGGGGTCGTTGAACTCTGGTCTGCCGGCTTCTCGGCGGCCACCGGCTTCTCGGCTGCCGGCGGCTTCTCCGCGGCCACCGGCTTCTCCGCTGCCGCCGACTGCTCAGCGGCCACCGGCTGCTCCGCCGCGGCCTCCGGCTTCTCGGCGGCCGCGGCCTCCGGCTTCTCGGCGGCCGCAGCCTTGCGGGAGCGGCCCGCGCCGACCTTGATCTCGGTGACCTCGATCCGCGTCAGCTCCTGGCGGTGTCCGTTGCGACGCTTGTAGCCGCGCTTGGGCTTGAACTTGACGATCCGGAGCTTCGGGCCGCGTTCGTGCGCGAGGATACGCGCCTCGATGTTGACCTTGCCAAGGTCGTCCCCGTCGAGGACGGTGTCGCCGTCGACGTACAGCAACGGCTCGAGCTTGATCTTCGCGCCGTCGTCGTCGGGCAGCCGCTCGATCAGCAGGTACTGGCCCTGCTGGACCCGGTACTGCTTGCCACCTGTTTTGACGATCGCGTAGGACATGGTCTAGTCCGAGGACGTGGGGGCCGCTGAAGCCGACTCGGTCTTTGCGCCCGAACGGCGCCTACCGCCTCTGCGGCCGCGGCGCCGGGTCTTCGATTCTACGCCATCCTCAGAGTCGCTGGCCGACGCGCCGTCCGCTCCATCCGCGGCCACGGGCGCCTCGACCTTGATGTCGACCAACGTCGCGCGGGCCTCGGTGCGCCCGACCTCCTCGATCCGCACCATGTGCTTCTGGCCGACGTAGGGAGTGCCGCCCGTGACCGAGATGATGTAGCCGTCGATCTTGGCGACCGCATCACCGGGGCTGTACATGTGCGGCTCGACGATCTCGACGTGGACCTCCTCGCCCTCGCGGAACGGCAACGCCCGCTCGAGCACCTGCTCGCGATCCCCTTCCAGCAGGACCGCGAAGTGATCGAGCGGCAGGCCCTCGGAGCCCTCGAAGTGAAACCACTTGCCGGTCTCGTCCTCGATCGCTCGCAGCACCCGGGCCTCGTTGCCGGTGAACTGGGCGCTGACGCGCGGGTTCATCTGCAGCAGCAGCGCCTCGGCGGAGGTCTCCTTCGCCAGATCGCGCATCCGCCGCTCGAACTCGATCGCGATCGTCTCCTCTGACTTGATCACGCCCTCGCCGTCGCACGTCGGGCACGGCCTGGTCATGATCTCGCGCACGCCGTCGGTCACGTTCTGGCGCGTCATCTCGACGAGCCCCAGGGGCGAGATCTCGACCACGAACGTCTTCGTGCGGTCCTCGTCGAGCGCATGGCGCAGCGTCTTGAGGACCGCGTCGCGGTTGCGGGCGCGGGCCATGTCGATGAAGTCGATGACGATGATTCCGCCGATGTCGCGCAGCCGCAGCTGGCGCACGACCTCGTCGGCCGCCTCGAGGTTGGTCTTCGTGATCGTGTCCTCGAGTCGAGCGCCCTTGCCGCGGCCGATGAACGAGCCCGAGTTGATGTCGATCACGGTCAGGGCCTCGGCGTAATCGATCATCAGATAGCCGCCGCTCGGGAGGTCTACCCGGCGCGACAGCGTCGAGTCGAGGACGTCATCGACCTTGAAGGCCTCGAACAGCGGCCTGTCGTCGTCCCACAGCTCGACCCGGTCGACAAGCTCCGGCGCGGTCCGAGAGAAGAACGAGATCAGGCGGTGGTGCTGCTTGGGGTCGTCGACGATCGCTCGCTCGAACGCTTCGGAGAAGATGTCGCGCACGACCCGCACCGACAGATCGGCCTCCTGGAACACGAGCGCCGGCGCCTGCGATTCGGCGACCCGCTTGTGGAGCACCTCGTTGAGCTTGAACAGGTACTGCAGCTCGCGCTCCAGATCGGCGCGCTTGGCGCCCTGCGCGGCCGTCCGGATGATCGCGCCGTGTCCCTTGAGGTCGAGCTTGGCCGCCTCCTTGCGCAGCCGCTCGCGCTCCTTGTCGTCGAGCCGGCGCGACACGCCCACGCCCTCGCCGTAGGGCGCGAGCACCATGTAGCGCCCGGCGATCGTGAGATCCATCGACAGGCGCGCGCCCTTGGTCTTGAGCGGGTCCTTGACGACCTGCACGACGATGTCCTGCCCCGGCTTGAGCAGATCGGTGATCTGGCGGCCGCTGCCGTTGCCGCCGCGGCCGCGCCGCGGCGCCTCGACCCCCGGCAGCACGATCTCGTCGACGTGGAGGAATCCGTTCTTCTCCAGGCCGATGTCGACGAACGCGGCCTCGAGGCCGGCGAGCACGTTGTCGACGCGCCCCTTGTAGATGTTGCCGACGATCGAGCGCGCGCCGCGGCGCTCCAGATACAGCTCGGCGACGTGGTAGCCCCGGGCGGGATTGACGGCCTTGCGACGGCGCCGCGTGCCGGAGCCGGGCTTACGTTCGGCGACCGTTCCGGTCGCCTCGAGCAGCGCGACACGGGTCTCCCCACGGTCGACGCTGACTAGCACTTGCTTCTTCAATTTGTTCTCAGTCCTTTTGTGTTTAGGCGTCCGGCGCGCGACGCGCGGCACGGACGCAAATGGTGCGTCGCCGCAGGCGCTGCGATGAGTGCAGCAGCCTGCGCGACGCGCAACAGCATGTGGGCGACGGCGAGCTCGTCGGCATCACGAAATCAGCCCCCGTCCCTTACCGGCAGCCGCCATCCGCGCTTGGATGTGGATCGACTGCAGAAGTCCGATGGCGATGAACGTGACGAGCACCGACGATCCGCCATAGCTCATCAGCGGCAACGGGACGCCGGTGATCGGCATGATCCCGATCGTCATGCCGACGTTGATGAACACCTGGAACATCAACATCGCGAGGATGCCCGCGGCGATCAGCGTCCCGTAGAGGTTCTTGGCGATTGTGAGTATTCGCAGTGCGCGCCATATCAACAGCGCATACAGCGATAGCACGAGCGCCGCCCCGGCGAACCCGTATGTCTCCCCGACGACCGCAAAAACGAAGTCGGTCTGGTTCTCGGGGAGGAAGTGAAGGCTCGTCTGGGTTGCTTTCTCGACGCCCCGGCCGGTCTTCTGGCCCGAGCCGATCGCAATCTCCGATTCGAGGATGTTGTACGTCTGGTTCGTGGGATCGCGCGATGGGTTGAGGAACCCCGTCAGCCGCTGCACCTGATAGGGCTTGAGCACGTGCACGTTGACGGCCGGCGCCACGACGAGCACGAACACGATCGACGTGACGAACAGCGCCACCAGCGCGGTCAACTGCTTCCACGACGTCCCGGCGAACACCAGCATCATGAAAGCGATCGCGACGTACACCATGCCGGTGCCGAGGTCCGGCTGCGGGATCACGAGCATCGCCGGCAGCAGCGCCAGCAGCATGATCCGCGCGGTTGTCCGCCGCTCGTGCAGCCTTCGGCTGCGATCGACGGCGAACGCCGCCAGCGACACGATCAGCAACGCCTTGCCGAACTCCGAGGATTGCACCTGGAAGAACGGCAACGGGATCCAGCGGTGGGCGCCACGGACCAGCGGCATCCCGTAGACGACCACGTTGAGCCCGATCAACAGCCCGTAGAACACGTACCTGTACTCCCGCAGACGCGAGTAGTCGATCTGCGACAGCAGCAGCGCGACCGCAAGCCCGATCCCGACGTAGATCGCCTGCCGTTCGACGTAGTACAGCGGGTGGCCACGGACCGCGGTCTGGGTCGCCCCCTTCAACGTGATCAGCGAGCAGGCGGCGAGGCCGAGCGCGCCCAGCAACAACAGCGGGTCGAACCGCAGCACCGTGGGCACGCGCGGGACCACGACCTCCTCGTCGAGCGTCTGGATCGGGGTGGCGCTCACAGTGTCTTCGACGCTCCCGACACGAATTGGCCGCGCTTGCCGAAGAACCACTTCGACAGGATCTCCCGCGCCGCCGGGGCGGCTGCCTGGGCACCGAACCCGCCCTGCTCGACCGTGACCACGACCAGGATCGGCTTGACCGGATCGGGCACGTAGCAGACGTACCAGGATTGGTCGGCCTGGTTGTTGTGCTGCGCGGTCCCGGTCTTGCCGAACACGGGGTAACGGTTCTGGGGCCAGGTCGCGAACACGTCGGCCGACGTCCCGCCGGAAACCGAGGCCGCGTCGTGCAGCCCCTCGCGGACGACGCTGAGGTAGTCGGGGTTGATCGAGACGTGCCGGGCGGGCGGGGGGTCGATCCGTTGCAGCACGGTGCCGTCGGGGGCGTCGACCTCGAGCCCGATGTGCGGGCGCAGGACGCGGCCGCCGTTCTCGATCGTCGAGTACGCGACCGCCAGCTGCAGCGGCGTGGCCTCGAGGTCGCCCTGGCCGACCGCGAGGTTCTCGTTGTCGCCGACCGACCACGGGCGCTTGTCGGAGATTCCGCAGAAGCTGTGCTTGCCGTGGCCGCGGAACGGGCCGACGCCCTGCTCGCACTGCAGCTCGAGCTGGTCGCGGCCTGCACGCCACGCGGGAGTCGGCAGGATCCCGGCGTTCTCACCGCCGAGGTCGATCCCGGTCTGGCTCCCCATCCCCAGCCACCGCGCCCACTTTTGCAGTGCGCCGCCCTGGGGTACGTCGACGTTGAGCAGGCGGCCGATGTTGTAGAAGAAGTCGTCTGAGGAGACCTGAATCGCCTGCCTCAGATCGAGCGTCCCGTAGACGGCCATGCCGGCGTTGTGGCGGGTGTCGCCGACGCCGTTGGTGTAAGTGCCGGTGTCGTCGTATAGGCCGCTCAGATTCCACGCTCCGCTCTGCAGCGCCGCGATCGAGCTGATCCCCTTGAACGTCGAGCCGGTCGGGTACGCGCTCTGGATCGCGCGGTTGAACAGCGGGTAGTTGCTCGCGGCGTTGTTGAGCTTCTGATATTGGGCTTCGGGTACCGGCTTGGTGAAGATGTTCGGGTTGAACGTCGGCGACGAGCCCATTGCGTAGACCTCGCCGTTCTGCGGGTTCATCGCGACAAACGCTCCCGCGGTGGCCGGCGGGTTGTTGTCGATCGCCTCCTGCAACGCCTGCTGCCCCGCACGCTGAAGCCCGACGTCGAGCGACAGCTTCAGCGAGTGTCCGGTGACCGGCGCCTTGTGGCTGACGTCGCCCTTGAATCGCCCGAACGCGTCGACCTGCACCTTGTCATGGCCGTCGACGCCGCGCAGGAAGTGGTCGTAGTACCACTCGAGGCCGGATTGCCCGACGATCGCGTTGCGCGACACGCCCCGGAAGCGGCGTTCCTTGATCTCGGTGCTGTTGATCGGCCCGACGGTCCCGAACAGCTGCGCGGCCAACGTCTGCAGCGGATAGCGGCGCAACCACACCTGCTGGACGGTCACGCCGGGAAACTCGTTCTGTCGCTCGGCGAGGTAGTACTGCACGTCGGAAGAGACATCCTGCTTGATCGTCACATCCGAGTACGGCAGCAGCGCGACCTGCTTGGCGACCGCGCAACGGATCGGCCCGAGGCGCTGCACCTTCACCGGCTTGCCCGGGATCGTGCAGCGCTGCCGATTGGGTGGGATGCCGAGGACCGATTCGAGCCGCGCGTACAGTTTCGTGCGCTTGCGGGGCGAGCGCGGCAGGTCCGGCGGCGACAGCCGGACCGCAATCGACGGCCGGCTGTCGACCAGCACGTTGCCGCTTCGATCGACGATCTCCCCACGCTGCGCCGGGACGTCGAGTGTGCGGACCCGGTTCACCTGGGCCTGTGCCAGGTACTTGTCGCCAGAGAGCACCTGCAGGAACCACAGGCGAAAGAACAGGATCGCGAACATCGCAAGCGCGATGCTGCCCAGCACCGCGACCCGCAGCGCGAGCTGGGGCGTCATCGGGGGGCGCCGGTCTTCGGGTGGCTGGATCATTGCGAAGCCGAGCGCGGGATCTGACCTGCGCGGGCCGATCGGCTCTGGAGCGGGCTGAGCCCGCCGGTCGTGTATGCGCGCCGGCGCCGGCGGCGGGGATCGTCCGGCAGCGCCGGCTGCAGCACCCGCCGCACGATCGCGTAGACCGGCAGCGCGATCAGCGTGTTGACGAGGACGGTGATCAGGATCTGCTGCGCCAGCAACAGGCTGATCGGGGCATCGACGCCCAGCAGGAACTGGATCAGCGTCATCCCGATTCCCGCAAATGCGGTCGCCGCTGCTCCCATCGCCAGCGGCACGAGGCCGTGCGCGGGGTCGCGCAGCTCGCGCACGCGGCCCGACCAGTAGCCGATCGCGATGTACAGCAACGAGGTGACGCCGAGCGTCTGCACGAGCACCATGTCGACGAACAGGCCGATCCCGAAGCCCGTGATCGCCCCGAGCAGCGATCCGCCCAGCAGCCCGACGGACATGACCACCAGCGGCGTCAGGTCGGCATTGACGCCGAAGATCGAGATCTGCGAGACCGCCGCCTGCTGCAGCACGACGGTCGCGAACCCCAGCAGCACGAGCCGGAACGCTAGCTTCAGCTCGCTCACGGGACCTGCGCCCGCTGGGTGGTGGCCTGCGGCTTGGTCAGGATCTGCACGGTGTCGAAATGGCGCAGGTCGGCGGCAGGCGTGACCGGCACCTGGCGGTTGTTGATCAGGCTGTTCTGACTGAAGGAACCGGAGACCGTGCCGATCGGGATCCCAGGCGGGTACAGCGAGTCGAGCCTGTTTGATCTAAAGCCGGCGGTCACGACCTGGTTGTACTTCGTAATCTGGGCGCTCGGCGGCAGGAACTGGAGCAGCAGCTGGTTGGGGTTGCCGACGGCGGGAACGAGCACGCCGGTGTCGCCCGTGGTCGGGACGCCGTTGGCATCCGTCTCCAGGACCTCGGCGGTGACCGCGTAGGTGTGGTCGGTGATCAGCGTGACGATCGAGACCGTCGGGGCGACGGTCGAGATCTTGCCGACGAGCGCACCGTCGGCCAGCACCGGGTCGTCGCGGCGCACGCCGTCCGATGACCCCTTGTCGACTTCGACGGTCGAGTACCACAGATTCGGGTCGCGCTGGATCACGTATGCGGCGACCGGCTTGTAGGTGTCGATCCCGATCGAGTTGTCGAGGGCGAGCTGCTTTGACAGCTCGTCGTACTGGATCGCCTTCTGCTGCGACTTATCGAGCGCGGTCTGTAGCTGCGCCACCTCTTTGCGCAGCTGATCGCGCTGGGACTTCGCGTGGATTGTCGAGGAGAACCAGCCGGCGACGTCGCGGACCGGCTTGAGCGCCTTGCTCGCGCCCTCCTGGACCGGCGACAGGACCTCGACGATCCCGCGCTGGACCGAGTGCAACGGGCTGCTCGGCGACTCGCCGAAATACGCAGTCAGCAGGATCAGGGAAACGGCGACGAGAAGCGCGAGCACTGCGCGTCGACGTCGGACTTGCTTGTCATGCACTGGGTGCGTATCTCCAAAGTCTCAGTCAGCATCGGCCCGGTCCGGAACATCAAGCTAGTAACGGCGGCGCCGGTTGCGTGAATTCTTGCTCGAACGGTGGATCGCTTCGAATTCCTCCAATGACCTCCCGGACCCGACCGCGACGCACGTCAGCGGCGACTCGGCGAGGTGGGCGGGCATCTGCGTCTCGTGGCGCAGGCGCTCTTCGATCCCCTGTAGCAGCGAACCGCCTCCGGCCAGCATGATGCCACGATCCATGATGTCGGAGGCGAGCTCCGGTGGCGTGCGGTCGAGCGTCTCCTTGACCGCGTCGATGATCTGCGACACCGGCTCCTCGAGCGCGCCGCGGATCTCCTCGCTGGTCAGCACGACGGTCTTCGGCAGGCCCGAGACCATGTCGCGGCCGCGGATCTCGGCCTGGACCTCTTCGCTCATCGGGAACGCCGAGCCGATCTCGAGCTTGACCTCCTCGGCCGTCTGCTGCCCGATCAGCAGCTTGTACTCGCGCTTGACGTAGTTGATGATCGCCTCGTCGAGCTCGTCGCCGCCGACGCGGATCGACTGCGAGACGACGATCCCGCCGAGCGAGATCACCGCGACCTCGCTGGTTCCGCCGCCGATGTCGACGACCATCGACCCGGTCGGCTCGCCGACCGGCAGCCCGGCACCGATCGCGGCCGCCATCGGCTCCTCGATCAGGTACGCCTGCCGCGCGCCGGCCGACAGGCACGCCTCCTCGACCGCGCGCTTCTCGACGCCGGTGACGCCGCTCGGCACGCACACGACGACGCGCGGGTGCGCCCAGCGGTTCTGGTGCACCTTCTGGATGAAGTGGCGCAGCATCTCCTCGGTCACCTCGAAGTCGGCGATCACGCCGTCCTTCAGCGGCCGGATCGCCGAGATCGTCCCGGGGGTGCGGCCGAGCATCCGCTTGGCCTCGATCCCGACCGCGTGCACCTCGCCGGTGCGCGAGTCGATCGCGACCACGCTCGGCTCCGACAGCACGATCCCGCGGCCACGGACGTAGACGAGCGTATTGGCGGTCCCGAGATCGACCGCCATGTCGCGGCCGCCGAAGCCGGTCAGGTAGGTAAAGAAACCCAATTGATTAAAGAGGTACGAAGCAGCAGCGGACGAGGCGGCGAGTCTGTCAATAGGGCCACGCCCGGGCTGCGCGCTCCGTCCGTACTTTAGGTGAGTGTATCGGGACTCGGCCGTGAGCAGTTCGCCGCCGGTCAGCCGATCCGCGAAAAATTTCCTGCAAAACGCATAAACGAGCGGTAAATGGGCTCACCCGACCGCGATGAGATCCGGGGCAAGCTCCAGCAGCGTGCCGACCGGCAGCCCGACGACGTTCAGATAGTCGCCGTCGATCCTCGACACCAGCGCCGCGCCGCGCCCCTGGATCGCGTAGCCGCCGGCCCGGTCGCGCCACTCGCCGGACCGCAGGTACCAGTCGATCAAGGTCGTCGGTCAGGGCCCGGAACTCGACGATCGTGGTCGCGACCGCGGTCCGCTCGGCGCCGTTCTCGATCAGGCACAGGCCGCCGACCACCGCGTGCCGCCGGTCCGAGAGCGCTGCCAGGGTCGCCCGCGCGGCGGCCTCGTCGGCGGGCTTGCCGTAGAGCTTGCCGGCGGCGAACACGACCGTGTCGACGCCAGCACGCTCCAACCCGCATCCGCTCCGGCGCCCGCTTCCGCCCCGGCGCCCGCCACCGCCCCGGCGCCCGCCACCGCCCCGGTGCCCGCCACCGCCGCGGCGCCCGCCACGGCTCGCGCCTTACGGCGCGCGTTCTCGAGCGCGATCAGATCCGGCGGTCCGTCCTCGAGCTCTTCGACCTCCGGGACGACGACCGAGAACTGCACTCCGAGCTGTTGAAGGATCGCCCGCCGCTGCGGCGAGCGCGAGGCCAGGACCAGGGCGCGTGCTCGCGCGGTCAACGCCTCAATCGAGATCCGGGAAGAACAACGCGACTTCGCGCGCCGCCGACTCGGTCGAGTCCGACCCGTGGACCATGTTCTGGCCGACCGCGATCGCGTAGTCGCCGCGGATCGAGCCGGTCGTCGCCTGCAGCGGGTTGGTCGCGCCGATCACCTGGCGGGCGGCCTGCACCGCCTCGTCGCCCTCGAGCACCATCGCGACCAGCGGACCCGAGGTGATGAACGTCACGAGCTCCTCGAAGAACGGCTTGCCGACGTGCTCGGCGTAGTGGCGCTCGGCCAGGTCGATCGTCATCGTCATCAGCTTCAGCGCGACCAGGCGCAGGCCCTTGCGCTCGAACCGGGCGATGATCTCGCCGGTCAGATTGCGCGCGAAGGCGTCGGGCTTGACGAGGATCAGCGTTCGCTCCATGGGCGACAGGTCTCCTTCGACGGGAACGTGGTTTCGGACTGCCGCGGGCCGCCGGCGGGCGTCACGGCGCGGGTGCGGACCCGGCCTCGCCGGCGGTGCCGGCGACGGGCTGCTCCGAGCTTTCGCGGCGGCGCCGAGCGCGGCGCGGAGCGGTCGGCACGGCGCCGATCTCGGCCTCGCAGAACGGGCAGATCTTCCAGGTCGGGTCGAGCGGGCGGCCGCAGGTCGTGCACGGGTCCTTCAGCTTGCGCATGCAATTCGGGCAGCGCAGGAAGTCCTTCTCGACCTCGTAGTCGCAGTGCGGACAGAGGTGGTAGCCGACCTCGGCCAGCCGCGCCTCGGCGGCCTGCATCTCGAGCTCGCGCTCGCGGACGTCGTCGAGGTACTCGGGTGGCCGCACGATCATGTAGACGATCGTGCCGACGAACGGGAACAGCGAGGCGGCGGTCGCGCAGCCGATCAGCATCGGGTCGCCGATCCGCCGGCGCGCGTCGGCGTAGGTCCAGTACACGAGCGCCAGCCAGATCACGACCAGGAACAGGAGGACGAGGTCGACGACCAGGCTGATCGTGTTGTTCTTGATCCCGAAGATTCCGGAGACGTGGAGCATTAACGACGCGAGTGTAATGGGCGTGGTGGTCGAACCGCTCTGATCGCTATGCAAGGAATACGCGGCCGAACAGGTATCCGATCCCGAAGAACACGAGAATCACCACCGCGACGATCAGCGCGACGAGCCCGATCATCATCAGGAAACTCGGCTGATCGTCCTGGTCGTTCACAGCATCGAGGCCCGCCGGTGGCCGGCGGGCGCGAGCAGGTCGGCGACGAGATAGATCGACCCTGTTGCGATCACCAGGCCCGAGGGGCCGGCGAGCTCGCGCGCGCGGGCGAGCGCCTGGTGCGGGTCCCGGACCAGCTCCGACGCAGGACCGTCGAGCTGGCGGGCAAGTGATTGCAACGTCGGTGGCGGCAACGCGCGCGGATTTTGACTGCTGGTGAGGATAAGCGCATCGATGGCGGGCAGCAGCGCCCCGAGCATCCCCGCCGCGTCCTTGTCGTCGAGGATCGACACGACCGCGACGACGGGATCGTGACCGGCCGCAAACGGCTCTCTCAGCGACTCGGCCAACGCCTCCATCCCGTCGGGGTTGTGGGCGCCGTCCAGCACGGTCAGCGGATCGCGCCCGACGATCTGGAGACGGCCCGGGACCTTGACCGTTGCGGCGGCGGCCGCCAGCGCGGTCGCGTCGAGCGCGCCCAGGTAAGCCTCGGCGGCGGCGCTGGCGAGCGCGAAATTGCGGCGCTGGAACGCCCCGAGCGCCGCGACCGGCACACCGGGGTCACTGCCGGCCTGGACGACCCGCGCGCCGCGCTGAGCCGCGACCGCGCGCGCCCGGGCCTCCGCGTCGGGATGCAGGCCCACGCCCAGGACCAGCGTCGCGCCGGGCTGCACGACGTCGAGCTTCTCGCCGGCGATGTCGTCGATCGTCGGCCCCAGCCAGCGGGTGTGCTCGAGCCCGACGCTGGTCAGCACCTGCACCTTCGAGGGGATCACGTTGGTCGCGTCGTAGCGGCCGCCGAGGCCGGCCTCGATCACCGCGACCTCGGCTCCGCGCCGGGCGAGCTCCGAGTATGCGGCGGCGGTGAGCGCCTCGAATTGAGTGACCCGGTCGCCGCCGGCGAGCGAGTGGTCGACCAGCTCGGCGGCGTGGGCCGCGCGCTGGACGGCGGCGGCGAACGCGGCGGGCTCGAGATCGACGTCGCCGAGCCGGATCCGCTCGGTGAACGAGACGAGGTGTGGAGACAGATACGACCCGGTCCGCAGCCCGTGCTCGGCAAGGATCGCCGCGGTCATCCTGACCGTCGAGGATTTGCCGTTGGTGCCGACGACGTGGATCGAGTCGAACTTGAGCTGCGGATGGCCAAGCGCGGTCATCAGCCGGCGCATGCGGTCCAGCCCGAACCGCATCCCGAACAGTTCGAGCGACAGCAGGTAGCGCTCCGCCTCCGGCACGGTCATCGCACACCTCCGAGAATCGCCGCCAGGCGATTCTCGCAATGGAATTGCCCGCAGGGCAATTTCACCTCGCCGGTCATCGCACATCTCCGAGAATCGCCGCCAGGCGATTCTCGCAATGGAATTGCCCGCAGGGCAATTTCACATTCTCGCAATGGAATTGCCCGCAGGGCAATTTCACAGCGCCTCTAGCTCGGCGCGCAGCCGCGCGAGCTTCTCGCGCTCGGTCTGTACGACGGCGGCCGGGGCCTTGGCGACAAACCCTTCGTTGGCGAGCTTGCGCTCGGCGCGCTCGATCTCGCCCTCCAGCTTGGCGCGTCGCACCTGGGCCTTGCGAGCCGCCTCGCCGAGGTCGAGCCCGTCGCCGGCGAGGATCTCGACGGCCCCGCCCGGGACCGCGACCGACGCGACCGGCTCGCCTCCGTCGCCTCCGTCGCCGCCCGCAAACGACAGGCGCGCGAGGCGCGCGACATGCTCGGCGGTCTCGTCGTAGCCGTCAGCGGCGAGCCGCGCGGTGACGCGGGCGCCGGCCTTGACGCCGGCGAAGTCGCGCCAGCCGCGCACCGCCTGGACTGCCTCGATCGCCCGATCGAGCGACTGCTCGGCGGCCGCGTCGATCTTGGCCGCCGGCGAATGGACGCCGGCGGCGAGCAACCCCTCGACGCCGGGGACGTAGGAGTAGATCTCCTCGGTCACGAACGGGATCACCGGATGCGCAAGCGCCAGCGTCTCGATCAGCACGTGCAACAACGTCTGAGCCGCATCGCGGTCGCCGTCGTACAGGCGCGGCTTGACCAGCTCGAGATACCAGTCGCACAGCTCGCCGTAGATGAAGTCATAGAGCGCGAGCGCGGCGTGGGAGAAGTCGAAGCGCCCGATCATGTCGCTGACCTCGCCCTTCGCGCGCTGCAGGCGCGACAGGATCCAGCGGTCCTCGACGGTGGCGGGCGTCAGCGCCGGGCGAATCCCCGGGTCGATCCGCAACAGGATCAGCCGCGAGGCGTTCCAGAGCTTGTTGGTGAGCTGCTGGCCCTGGGCGATCTTGTCCTCTGAGAACTTCACGTCCTGGCCCGATGACATGGCCAGCAGCCCCCACCGCACGGCGTCGGCGCCGTAGGCGGGGAAGTCCCCTCCTTCGGGGAACGCCTTCGGCGGGCGCGGGCCGCCGTTGATCAGCTCGATCGGGTCGACCCCGGTCCCGAGCGACTTCGACATCCGCCGGCCGTCGGGGGCCTGGATGATCGAGTGGACGTACACGTCGGCGAACGGGATCTCGCCGGTGAACTCGAGCCCCATCATCACCATCCGGGCGACCCACAGGAAGATGATGTCGCGTGCGGTCGAGAGGACGCTGGTCGGATAGAAGGCCTTCAGCTCGGGCGTCTGCTCGGGCCAGCCGAGCGTCGCAAACGGCCACAGCGCCGAGCTGAACCACGTGTCGAGCACGTCGGGGTCGCGCTCCCAGCCGTCGCCTTCGGGCGGCGACGTGCCGACGTACGTCTCGTTGCCGCGGTACCACACCGGGATCTGGTGGCCCCACCACAGCTGGCGCGAGATGCACCACGGCCGGATGTTGTCCAGCCAGTCCAGGTAGCGGCGCTGCTCGGATTCGGGGTGGATCCGGATCCGGCCGTTGCGCACGACCTCGATCGCGGGCGCGGCCAGCTCGTCCATCCGCATGAACCACTGCAGCGAGACCAGCGGCTCGATCCGCTCGCCGGAGCGGTGCGAGAACGGGACCGCGTGCGGGTACTCCTGGGTCCGCGCGATCAGCCCCTGCTCGCGCAGCTCGGCGATCACCGCGTCGCGGGCGTCGTCGACCGTCATACCCGCGAACCGCTCGGGCGCCTCGTCGGTGATCCGGCCGTCCTCGCCGATCACCGTGATCAGCCGCCAGGCCGTGACGGTGGCCGATGTCGAAGTCGTTGGGGTCGTGGCCGGGGGTGATCTTCAGCGCGCCGGTGCCGAACTCGGGCTTGACGTACTCGTCGGCGATGATCTTCAGCTTGCGCCCGACCAGCGGCAGAATCGCGGTCTCGCCGATCAGCCGCCGGTAGCGCTCGTCGTCGGGGTGCACGGCGATCGCGGTGTCGGCCAGCATCGTCTCCGGGCGCACGGTCGCGACCGTCACCGAGCCGCCGCCGGACGCCAGCGGGTAGTCGATGTAGTAGAGCGTGTCGGTGACCTCGCGGTCCTCGACCTCGAGGTCGGAGATCGCCGAGCGCATCCCGGGGTCCCAGTTGACCAGGTAGCGGTCGCGGTAGATGTAGCCCTTGTGGTAGAGCGCCACGAACACCTCGAGGACCGCGGTGGCGTAGCGGTCGTCGAGCGTGAAGCGCTCGGTCTCGTAGTCGCAGGAGGCGCCGAGCCGCTTGAGCTGTTCGATGATCGTGTCTGCCGTACTGCTCGCGCCACTGCCAGACCCGCTGCACGAATGCCTCGCGGCCGATCTCCTCGCGGCTGGAGCCCTCCTGCTCGAGCGCGCGCTCGACCTGGGTCTGGGTCGCGATCCCGGCGTGATCGGTGCCGAGGATCCACTTCGTCCGCCGGCCGGTCATCCGCTGCTCGCGGATCAGGCAGTCCTGGATCGAGTTGTTCAGCGCATGGCCCATGTGCAGCGCGCCGGTGACGTTGGGCGGCGGGATCGCGATCGAGTAGTTCTCGTCGCTCGTGCCCTCCGCCTGCGGGTGAAACAGCCCTGATTGCAGCCACTTGTCGACGATCCGAGGCTCAACCTCAGACGGGTCGTAACGGGTCTTTGACTCCAGGTCTGACATCGGGGGCGAGAGTGTAGGTGGCGGCCATCCACGATAGCCCGCCGCAAACTAAACGGAGGGTTTACGCCAGCTCTACATCTGGGTAACTCGTGGCTCGGCGACGGGGCGGACGATGCATTCTGCGGCGCCCGACCGCGCCGCCTCAGTCTGCCGGGGAGGATCGTGAGCCGCCCCGACAGCGTTGAAAAGGCCTCCGCTCAGCGGAGGCCTTTTCTGATCCTCGGGCGGGCCGGACGCGCTCAGGCGATCGTGACGGGCGAAGCATCGCAATTCAGTTCGGGCCCTCCGAACTCAAATGCGAAACTTCGCCCTCGAGCGGAGGGCCGGCGGGCTGGCCCGGCAGGGCCCGGCGATACACAGCGCGACCAGGTCGCGAACCGCCGGGCAGAGCCCCCTGAGAAGCTAAGCGGCTTCTTCCTCGGGCATGGCCACGGTCACGAGCGTCGGCGGGGTCGCCTTCTCGATCGTGTCCTTGGTGACCACGCACTTGCGCACGTCGCGGCGCGAGGGGAGCTCGAATTGGACCTCGAGCAGCACCTCTTCGATGATCGAGCGCAGCCCGCGGGCGCCGGTCTCGCGTTCGAGCGCCCGGTCGGCGACCGACACGAGCGCGTCGTCGGAGAACACAAGCTCGATCCCGTCGAACTGGAAGAAGCGCTGGAACTGCTTGACGAGCGCATTGCGCGGCTCGGTCAGGATCTGCATCAGCTCGTCACGCGAGAGCTGGTGGATCGCCGACATCACCGGCAGGCGGCCGATGAACTCGGGGATCAGCCCGTACTGGATCAGGTCCTCGGGCAGGCAGTGCTCGAAGATCTCGCCGGTGTCGCGCTGCTCCTTGGACTGGATCGCGGCGCCGAAGCCGACGCCCTGATGGCCGATCCGGCGCTCGATCACGCGGTCCAAATTGGCAAACGCGCCGCCGCAGATGAACAGCACGTTGGTCGTGTCGATCGACAGGAACTCCTGGTGCGGATGCTTGCGCCCGCCCTGGGGCGGCACCGAAGCCGTCGTCCCCTCGAGGATTTTCAGCAACGCCTGCTGGACGCCCTCGCCGCTGACGTCCCGGGTGATCGACGGGTTGTCGGCCTTGCGCGCGATCTTGTCGACCTCGTCGATGTAGATGATCCCGGTCTCGGCCTTCTTGACGTCGTAGTCGGCGGCCTGGATCAGCTTCAGCAAGATGTTCTCGACGTCCTCGCCGACGTAGCCGGCCTCGGTCAGCGCGGTCGCGTCGGCGATCGCGAACGGCACGTTGAGGATCTTCGCGAGCGTCTGGGCCAGCAAGGTCTTGCCGCAACCGGTCGGACCCAGCAGCAGGATGTTGGACTTCTGCAGCTCGATGTCGTTCTCGTCGGACTGCATCATCTGGACGCGCTTGTAGTGGTTGTAGACGGCAACCGACAGCGTGCGCTTGGCCTGCTCCTGGCCGACGACGTACTCGTTGAGCACGTCGTAGATCTCCCGCGGCTTGGGGAGGTTCTCGATGTCGAAGCTCGGCGGGGCGGTGAGCTCCTCGTCGATGATCTCGTTGCAGAGATCGATGCACTCGTCGCAGATGTAGACGCCGGGACCGGCGATCAGCTTCTTGACCTGCCGCTGCGACTTGCCGCAAAAGCTGCAAAGAAGCTGCTCGTTGGAGTCCGTGGGACGTGCCATTCGGTTCCTCTCTCCAGGAGTACGGACGCGGGCGTCTGCACCTCCAGCACTAAGACTAGTGCCTCAGTGCTGCGAGATCACCCGATCGATGATTCCGTATTCCTTGGCCTCCTCAGAGCTCATGAAGTAGTCGCGTTCCGTGTCGGAGCGCACCTTGTCGAGATCCTTCCCGGTGTGGTGCGCGATGATCTCATCAAGTCGTCGGCGGACATCGATGATCTCTTTAGCGTGGATCTCGATGTCTGTCGCCTGACCCTGAAAGCTCGACGACACCTGATGGATCAGGATTTTCGCGTTCGGCAGGGCCATCCGCTTGCCGGCGGCGCCGCCTGACAGCAGCAGCGCGCCCATCGACATCGCGATGCCCACGCAGATCGTCTGCACGTCGGGCTTGATGAACTGCATCGTGTCGTAGATCGCCAGGCCCGCATACACCGAGCCGCCGGGCGAGTTGACGTACAGCGAGATGTCCTTGTCGGGATCCTCGGACTCGAGGTGCAGCAGCTGGGCGACGATCAGATTCGCGATCTGGTCGTCGATGGGCGTGCCCAGAAAGATGATCCGCTCGTTGAGCAGCCGACTGTAGATGTCAAACGCGCGTTCCCCGCGGGAGGTCTGCTCCACCACCATGGGTACGAGTGGGCTCATGGTCCTCGCTTCTTTTGCTTGCGCCGCTGGATTCCTGCCGAATGTAGCAATCGCGCTATGCGATCCCTCCGGGATAACTACGCACGACGCCTCAGTGTTCTAGACAATCTGGACGGTCAGCCGCTCAGCTGCCGGGCGTCCATAGACGTCCCGGCTCCTGGGCGGGCGGGTGGGCGGGCGGGCCGGATTCCTCCTTGCCCGGGGTCCACAGCTTCTTGCGCGCCTGCGCCTGCTCGACGCTGATCGGCTTGGCCTCGCGCACCAGCAGCTCGAGCGCGCGGCCGGTCGCGACATCTTCGCGGACCCGGTCCAGTCGGCCGTTGGCGCGCAATTGCTCGAGCAGCTTTTCGATCTTCGTCCCGGTGCGCTCGGCGCTGGGCTCGAGCGCCGTGCGGATGTCCTCGTCGCTCGGATCGATCTCCTCGGCCTCGACGACGGCGGCGAGCACGGCCTCGCGGCGCAGCGCCTGGGCGGCCTCGGGCTCGGCGTCGTGGGCGAGCGTCTCCTCGTCCTTGCCGGCGATCTGCAGGTAGGCCTCCTTCGAGATCCCGCGGCGCTCCAGCGACGTCATCGTCTGGTCCAGCAGCTCGTGGGCGCGCGCATGAACGAGCTTCTCGGGGACGTCGATCTGCGCCTCGGCGACGGCGGCATCGAGCACCGCCTCCTCGAACTCGCGCTCGATCGACTGCTCGTCGGCCTCGCGCAGCCGGCCCAAGACGTCGTCGCGCAGCTCGGCGATCGTGTCGAAGCCGGCCGACTCGGACGCGAACTCGTCGTCGAGCTCGGGCAGGCGCTTGGCCTTGACCTCCTTGACGGTGACCGCAAACTGGGCGTCCTTGCCGCCGAGACCGTCCGGGTAGTCCTCCGGGAACGTGACCTCGACGGTGCGCTCGTCGCCGGGACCGGCGCCGGTGAGCTGCTGCTCGAAGCCGGGGATCAGACGTCCGGAGCCGAGCTCGAGCAGCTGATCGCGCCCCTCGCCGCCGTCGAACGGCTCGCCGTCGATCGTCCCGAGGTAGTCGATCACGACATGGTCGCCTTGCTCTGCGGGGCGCTCGACGGTGTCGAGCGTCGCGAACCGATCGCGCATCCGCTCGAGCTCCTCGTCGATCGCGGCGTCCTGGACGTGCGGCTCGCGGCGGCCGACCTCGAGCCCCTTGTAGTCCCCGAGCGTCGCGCGCGGGCGCACGCCGATCTCGAGCGAGAACTTCAGCGGCTGGCCCTCGGCCGGCAGGTCGCCGACGTCGAGCTCGGGCTCGCCGACGGGCACGATCCCGGAGCGGTCGATCGCGTCGACGTACCAGTTCCCCAGCGAGCCGCGAAGCGCCTCGTCGAGCACCGCCTCGCGGCCGAGGCGACGGATCACGACCGGCGGCGGAACCTTGCCCTTGCGGAATCCCGGGACCCGCATGTCCCTGCCGAGCTCCCGCGCTGCCTGCTGCAAACGGCGCTCGACCTCCTCGGCGGGCACCTCCGCATCGACGCGCACGCGCGACTCGGGAAGCTCGGTGACGCTCGTCTTGACCGGCGATGGCGATGCCATTCACAAGACGATAGCTTCCGGCGGTGCTCTGGAGGCCCGCCGCTGCGCTGCTCACCGGCCCGCTTGCGTTCTTGCTCGCCGGCGTGATCGACGTCGGTGCGCTCGTCCTGGCGGTCGCGCGCGACCGGGTCCAGCGCCGGGTGCGGGCGCGCCTCGGGCGCGCCTCGGCGGGCGTCGGGCGCTCCTCGGCGGGCGTCGGGCGCGTCCTCGGCGGGCGTCGAGGGCTCCCGGCGGGCCTCGCTCAGCCGGCCATCGTGACGGACTCGCCGGCCGTGAAGCCGCCGTCGAGCGCCCCGCCGCGGATCAGGATCCGAACCTCACGCAACGCGACGGGAAGCGTCGTCGTGTCATACGCACGCGACGCCTTGATGTCGGCGATCATCCCCAGGCAACGCTCGATGGCCGCGCCGTTGCGTTGTGACCACGCTCGGATCGCTGACTCGCTGTCGGCACCCAAACCGCCGACGTCGAGCACTTCCTGCGTGAGCTGTCGGTGCAGCGTGTAGAGGTCGTCGCGCAGCGCCGCCCGCGCCAGCGACTGCCAGCGGTTGGTGCGGGGCAGCTCGATGATCCGATCGCGCAGCCAGTTGAGCTCGAGCGTCGCGCCCAACTGGAAGTACGTTTGCATCACCGCCTCGAGGTCGTGCCGGGTCGATTCCGCGACCTCGACGATGTCGAACGTCGACAGCAGCGCCGGCATCGCAGCCACCCGGCGCGCAAGCTCGGCGGGCACACCCGCCTGCGCCAGCTCGCGGGCCCGCGTCTCGAACGTGTCGCGCTCTGAGCCGTCGAGCACCTCGGGCAGGGCGGCGAGCAGCATCCGGGCGCCCGGCTCGTAGTAATGGGTCGTGACCGCGATGTGGATCGACCGCGGGTTTGCGCGAACCAGCCACCGGGTCGCGCGCTCGACCAGGCGACGCCCCTCGATCAGCATCGCGAGCTGGGTGTCGGCCGCGACCTTGTTGTCCAGCGCCTCGACAGCCGACCAGAACGAGCGCATCTCGAACACCTCGCGCGCGACCGCGTAACCGCGCGCGAGGACCGACGCCGGGGCGCCGGTCTCCTCGCCGAGGCGGAACGCGAACGTCGAGCCCGCGCGATCGACGAGCTGATTGGCGACGACGGTCGCGATGATCTCCCGGCGCAGGCGGTGCGTTCGCATCTTCGCGCTGTAGCGCTCGGGCAGCGGCGACGGGAAGTAGCGCTCGAGGTCGAGCGCGAGGTACGGGTCCTCGGGCAGATCGGACTCGAGCAGGCGTGAGTACAGGTGGATCTTGCAATACGCCATCAGCACCGCGAGCTCGGGCGCGACCAGGCCGAGGTGGTCGGCCTTGCGCTCGGCGATCACGTCGTCGTCGGGGAGGAACTCGAGCTCGCGGTTGAGTCCCGCGACCTGCTCGAGATTGCGCAGCAAGCGCGCATGGACGTCGATCATCGGTGCCGCCTGAGCGCTCGCGAGGCTCACCGCCTGGGTCTGGGTGTAGCTGCCGTACAGGACCTGCTCGGCGACCGCATCGGTCATCTCGACGAGCAGCTCGTTTCGCTGTTGCTCGGTCAGCGCCCCGTCGGAGACCAGGGAGTCCAGCAGGATCTTGATGTTGACCTCGTGGTCTGAGCAATTGACGCCGGCGACGTTGTCGATCGCGTCGGTGTTGATCCGTCCGCCGGCCAGCGCGTACTCGATCCGGCCGCGCTGCGTGAAGCCGAGGTTCCCCCCCTCGCCCACCACCCGGCAGCGCAGGTCCTTGCCGTCGAGACGGACGGCGTCGTTGGTCTTGTCGCCGGCGTCGGCATGCGTCTCGCTCGAGGCCTTCACGTAGGTGCCGATCCCGCCGTTCCACAGCAAGTCGACCGGTGCACGCAAGAGCTCGCGGATCAGCTCGTTCGGCGACAGCTGGTCGTGGTCGATCGCGAGCGCTGCCTTGACCTGAGCGGAGATCGGGATCGATTTCGCGCTGCGGGCGTACACACCGCCGCCCTCGGAGATGATCGAGGTGTCGTAGTCGGCCCAGGTCGAGCGCGGGAGCTCGAACAGCCGCCGGCGCTCCTCGAAGGTCCGTTCGGCGTCCGGGTCGGGGTCGAGGAACACGTGCATGTGGTTGAACGCGGCGAGCAACCGGATGTGGCGCGAGCGCAGCATCCCGTTGCCGAACACGTCGCCTGCCATGTCGCCGATCCCGACGACCGTGAAGTCCTCCTCCTGGATGTCGGTGCCGAGCTCGCGGAAGTGGCGCTTGACCGACTCCCACGCACCGCGGGCCGTGATCCCCATCTGCTTGTGGTCGTAGCCCTGGGAGCCGCCCGAGGCAAACGCATCGCCGAGCCAGTAGCCGTAGTCGGCCGACACCTCGTTGGCGATGTCGGAGAACGTCGCGGTCCCCTTGTCGGCGGCGACGACGAGATACGGGTCGTCGTCGTCGTAGCGGACCACGCGGTCGGGGCCGACGACGTCGCCGTCGGCGATGTTGTCGGTCAGGTCGAGCAGGCCGGACAGGAACACGCGGTAGCACGAGATGGCCTCGCGCTGCAGCGCTTCGCGCCCGCCCGCCGGCGGCGGCCGCTTGAGCACGAACCCGCCCTTGGACCCGACTGGCACGATCAGCGCGTTCTTGACCATCTGCGCCTTCATCAGCCCGAGGACCTCGGTCCGGAAGTCCTCCTTTCGATCCGACCACCGCAGGCCGCCGCGAGCGACCCTGCCCCCTCGCAGGTGCACGCCCTCGACCCGCGGTGAGTAGACGAAGATCTCGAATTTCGGGCGTGGCAGCGGCAGCACCGGGATCAGGCTCGGGTCGAACTTGAACGACAGGTACGGGCGGCGGGCACCGGAGCCGTCGGTGCGGTAGTAGTTGGTTCGCACCGTCGCGAGGATCACCGACAGGAAGTTGCGCAGGATGCGGTCCTCGTCGAGACTCTCGACCGCGCCGATCGCCGCCTCGATCTCGCCGACGAGCTGCTCGGCCTTCGCGGAGTCGCGGCGTTCGGGATCGAACCTGGCGCCGAACAAGGAGATCAATTTCCTCGTGATCTCGGGGTGGCCCAGCAGCGTCCGCTCCATGTATCTGTCCGAGAACGACGTCCCGGCCTGGCGCAGATACTTCGAGATCGCGCGGGCGATCGTGATCTGGCGGCCGTCGAGCGCGGCGCGCAGCACGAGTCCGTTGAGCGGGTCATCCTCGAGGTCGCCCCACCACACGCCCAGAAACGCGTCTTGGAACAGTTCGCGGACTTCGTCGATGTTCTCGGTGCCGCACCGCAGCCCGAAGTCGTAGATCCAGACGGTCGCCCGTTCGGCCGGCGAGATCTCGTACGGGCGCTCATCCACGACCTTGGCGCCCATGTGCTCGAACGTCGGCAGCACGTCGGACAGCAGCACGCCGCCGGGGCTGAACAGCTTGCAGCGGACCACCCCCGCCGGCCCCTCCACCGGGTTATAGACGCTCATGATCGGGCCGGGCCTCGATACGAGCTCCTCGATCCGGCCGATGTCGGTGACGGCCGAGCGCGCCTGCCAGTCGTCGCGGTAGGCGGGCGGGAACGCGTCCTCGTAGCGCTTGTGGAGCTTGGCGCCGTGATCCTCGCCGTAGCGCTGCACCAGCGCATCGCGAAGCTCGTCTGACCAGGCCCTGATCGCACGCACGAGCCTGCGCTCGATCTCGGCGGCGTCGTAGCCGGCGGGGACGCCGTCCTTGACGCGGAGGATGTAGTCGATCCGGGCGAGCAGCGATTCGGACAGCTGCACACTCCAGTCGATGTGGCTTGCGTTGAACTCGTCGGCAAGGATCCGCTCGACCCGTTCGCGGTTCACGGTGTTGAAGCGGTCGCGCGGGACGCAGACGATGCATTCGACGAACCGATCGAGCGCGTCCTCGCGCACGAACAGCCGGAGCCGCTGGCGCTCGCCGAGCGCGAGGATGCCCATCGCCGTGTCAAACAGCTCGTCGACCGTCGCCTGAAACAGCGAGTCGCGCGGGTAGGACTCGAGGATCTCGATCAACCCTTTGGCGTCGTGGCTGTCGGGCGGGAAGCCGGCGCGGTCCAGAACGGCCGTGAGCTTGCCCCGCAGCAGCGGGATCTCGCGCGCGCTCGACTTGTAGGCGGTCGTCGTGTACAGGCCGAGGAAGCGGCGCTCGCCGATAACCTCGCCGTCGTCGTCGTATTGCTTGACGCCGACGTAGTCGAGGTACGCGGGGCGGTGCACGGTTGAGCGCGAGTTGGCCTTGGTCAGCACGAGCGGGTGAGGGTCGCGAGCAAGCGCCAGCGCGCGTGGCGAGAGCCTGGTGTAGGGGGTCTTGGGCTTACCTCTGAGGATTCCCAGTCCGGAATCGGCGATCGCCTCGAGCCCCGTCTCTCCGTCTTGGCCGGTCAGCTCGTACTCGCGGTAGCCGAGGAACGTGAAGTTGTGCGCTGCGAGCCATGCGAGGAACTGCTTGGTCTCGCTCAGCTCGTGCGTGGAGATCGGGGGCCGTTGCGCGTCGAGCTCGTCGATCAGCGCCGTGGCGCAGGCCTGCATCGCGTGCCAGTCGCCGACCACCGCGTCCACCTCGCGCAGGACGCGCTCGATGTCCTGGTGGAGCTTGGCGCGCAGGTCGGCGTCGGGCTCGCGTGCGACCTCGGCGTGGATGACCGACTCGCCGATCGCATCGGACGCTTGCGCACCGGTATCGAGCACCTCGAGCAGCCGGCCCTCGTCGTCTCGCCGCACCCGGATGACGGGATGGATGACCAGATCGATTGCGTGCCCGTTACGGGCCAGCTCCATCGTCACCGAGTCGACCAGGAACGGCATGTCGTCGGTGACGATGTCGACGATCGTGTGGCGCGAGTCGAACCCGTCTCGCTCCGGTTCGGGGTTATAGACGCGAACCTTGATCTCGCCGGGGAGGCGCTGCTGCATCAGCGACCATTGCGCCAGCGCGGAGCAGCCGAGATCCGCCGGGCTGCGCCCGGCCAGGTCCTCGGCCGGCACCCAGTGGTAGTACTGGCGGACAAACGCCTCGCTCGAACCCGCCTGCCCCGTCGGCAGCCGCTCGCGCGCACACCCACAAACCGCGTCGATCAGCCCCGAGTCGAGCTCAGCCGCGTGGACCGCCATCTCCGCACCGTTCTCTCCAGTCTTCCGGTGATCGGAGCGTACTGCGGCGCGGATCGGTTTGCTTGCGCTGCAAGTCGTCCGCCGGCGCGGTGTGGTTGGGCTCTGCCTGCAGGGTCGCGCGCTGGTCGCGCTGTGTATCGCCGGGGTCCGGAGATGCGGGGCGCTGTGCTGACTTTGGGGCGTATAGCACCCCAAACCCAGCACAACCACGCCGCCCGGTGTGCACGGTGCCCGCTCGGACGCGGGCTGTATCCGTCTTCGCCCGATGCGAACATACGTTCGTGACCAGCGACGGCAACCCCTACGCCCGATTCCGCCGGGCGCTCGAGACCGGCAACGAGGCCCTGGTCACAGCCGCCGCCCTCGAACTGCCGCGGATCGCGTTGGACGACGCGCTGCGGATCTGCCTCGTGCTGCGCGGCGGCGACCCTCGGCGCTATGAACGGGCGGCCGTCCGCTGGCTGGGCCGGTTCGCGCTCGAGGGACGGAAGGTGACGATCGACGACCTCCGCGCCGCCGCGGACGCGCTCGACGTCCTGCCGAGGCGTCCGGCCGACGCAATGGAGCGCCTACAGCGACTGTGCGTTTCCCGGGGGGTCGGATGACCGGTGGCGGCGACCGTCGTGGGGCGGCTCCGCGGCGGAGCCAGTGTCGCGAGTCAGAGATTCGTAGATCCCCGCAGCCGCGTTGCGCGTTTCTGCCGATGCACGGCTGCGCCGAGCGGGCGAACCTTTGTGCCAGCGGATTGGCCGTGATGTGTCGCGAGCGCTGCTCCCAGGCGGAGATCGGCCTGGTCTTTCTTCGAGAGGGAATTAGCGATGCGCACCCAATTCATCACGCACATGTCGGCCCCGGTCCCCGCCACGGCGCCGCCGCGCACAGCCGCGGCCACGGCACCGCGCGCCGACCGCGCGCCACAGCCGCGCGCGCGCGCACGGGGCGCCGCCGCGCACGGCCGCGACGCCCGGGCCAGAGGTCCGCCGTTCGGCGCGCGAGCTGTCGACCGAGGCCCGGACATTGGGCGAGATGATCCTGCGCGCCGGCGAGCGGGACGGGACCGCGCTGCGCCACAAGTCGGATGGGACCTGGCACTCGACCTCCTACCGCGAGCTGGTTCGGTCCGCGCGCGACATCGCCACGGGGCTGATTGGGCTCGGAATCGAGCCCGGCGACCGCGTCGCGATCCTCGCCGACACGCGCCCCGAATGGACGATCGCCGACCTGGCCAGCTTCTGCGCAGGCGCGATCGTGGCACCGATCTACCAGACCAACTCACCCGAGGAGTGCGAGTACGTGCTTCGCCATTCGGAGGCGAGATTGGTGTTCTGCGAGGACACGGCGCAGCTGGCGAAGATCGACCAGATCCGCGGCAACTGCCCGGCGCTTGAGCATGCCGTCCTGCTGGAAGGCCAGCGCCTGGGCGCGCTCAGCATCACCCAGTTGATCGCGCGCGGCGCCGCTGTGCCGGCGGATGCAGTCGACGCCCGGGTTGCCTCGATCCGGCCCGAGAGCATCGCCAGCATCGTCTACACGTCCGGCACGACCGGGCCGCCGAAGGGCTGCATGCTCACCCACCACAACTTCATGACGGCCATCCACACTCTCGAAGAGCGTCTGGACCTGGGGCACACCGAGGTGCCGCTCGAGTTCTTCATGTTCCTCCCGTTGGCGCACGTGTTCGCGCGGGTCGTTCAGGCGTTCACGCTGGATCTCGGCGGCACCCTTGTCTACTGGCAGCGCGATCCCAAGCGGCTGATCGATGACGTCCGCGAGTCGCGGCCGACATACCTGCCGTCGGTGCCCCGGGTATGGGAGAAGATCTACACGGCCGTGACCAGCGGCGTCGCCGAGCAGTCGCGGATCAAGCGCGCGACCTTCGACTGGGCGGTCGGCGTCGGGCTCCGCGTTCGCGAGCGCGAGCGCGCGGAGCAGCGGGCCGGCCGCTTGCTCGCAGCCCAGCACCGGCTGGCCGATCGGCTCGTCCTCTCGAAGGTGCGCGATGCGCTCGGCGGTCGGCTCGAGCTCGCGGTCACCGCCGCGGCGCCGATCTCGACCGAGGTGATCGAGTTCTTCGACGCCTGCGGCGTCCAGCTCCTCGAGGCCTGGGGCATGACCGAGACATGTGCGGCCGGAACGATCAACACCGACACCGAGACGCGCGTCGGAACCGTCGGCCGGGCGGTGCCAACGCTCGAGCTGCGCGTCGCGCCCGACGGCGAGCTGCTCGCGCGCGGACCGAACGTCTTCGGCGGCTACTTCAAGGACCCCGAGGCGACCCGCGAGATGCTGCCCGACGGTTGGCTTGCGACCGGCGACCTCGCCACGATCGACGACGACGGGTTCGTCACGATCACCGGGCGCAAGAAGGACCTGATCATCACCTCCAGCGGCAAGAACATCACCGCCGCGAACATCGAGAGCACACTCGAGCAGACACGCTGGATCTCCGATGCTGTCGCCTACGGCGACCGCCGGCCGTATCTCGTGGCCCTGTTGACCCTCGATCCCGACGAGGCGCCGAAGCTCGCCGCCAAGCTGGGCATCGCGGCCGACCTCGCGAAGATGGCGACCGATCGCCAGGTGCTCGCCGCGATCTGGAAGGACGTCGAGGCCGTCAACCAGCGGTTCGCCCGGATCGAGCAGATCAAGGCCTTCACGATCCTCGACCGACCGCTGTCACAGCAGCACGGCGAGCTGACACCGACGCTGAAGGTCAAGCGAAACGTCGTCTACCGGAAGTTCGCCGACCTCTTCAGCGCCCTGTACGACGCCTGACCGCCGGCCCGGCGCTGTTCGGCGCGCGTCGGCGGGTCAGGTCGGGACCTCGCGGCGCGCAACGTCGACGAGCGCCGAGCCGGTGTGCTACGCCGGCAGCCTCGGTGCGGGTCTTGACGTCGAGCTTGGAGAGGATCCGCGAGACGTGGACGCTGGCGGTCTTCGGACTCATGTAGAGCGCCTTGCCGATCTCGGGGTTGGTATGGCCGTCGGCGATGAGGCGTAGCACGTCGAGCTCGCGCGCGGTGAGCGCCGCGACCTCGTTCGGCAGACGCTCGCGCCGTCCTCGGGGACGCGGCGCACGCGCAGCCGGCGGGAGACGATCTCGATCTGCGTCCAGGAGCGGCCGCGCACCGAGACGCGTGCGTGCGGTGGCCGGGCGAGCGCGAGCGGCTCGGCGATCCGTCCCCGTGGCAGGTTCTCGGCGAGCGCGGCTTGCGCTTCGCGCAGCCGGGCGTAGCGCCGGGGAAGGGTCGCCCGAGCTGCTCCCATCGCGCGGCGTGTGCCGCCCATGCGTCGGCGCTGCGATGTCGCCGCGCGCGCGCGTCGGCCTCGAGCTCACACAGCTCGACCTCCAGAAGCGTGTCCTCGGGCGCGGAGTCCGAGCGACCAGGAATCCGGCGCGATCATCGTGCCGCACGCGGCGGAGCAGTGTCCTGCGCTGCGGGTCACCGCCTCGCGCTCGGCGGCATCGTCGCGCGGCGGCGCGCGCGTGGACGGCGAGCTCGGCCTCGGCTCGGAGCGCGAGCACGAGCAGCGGAATCAGGAACGTCGGGTACGCTCTCCGACGTCGGCGCGTCGAGGTCCACGATCTGCCGTAGCTCGTTCGGGATGCGCCGCGCGCGAGGGCGAGCTCGCGGCTGCGCTGGCATGCTTTCCACATCATCCAGTACACGGGTCGTCTTGCGGGCGCATGACGCGCGGCCGATTCGAGGTGGGCGCGTCGCGCCGTCGAGCTCGCCGCGCAGCGCCTGGAGCTCGGCCGAGCGCGCCGAGCACAAGCCCGGCGGTCCAGTGTCCGGTCGCCCGGTCTCTGCGGCCTCGTCCAGCACGGCCGCGCGCCTCGTCCCAGCGGCCGAGGCGGTCGAGTCGCAGACCGGCCTCGGCCGCCAGGAAGCGATGCGGCGGTGCCGATCCGCGGCCGCAACCGCTCCCACCCCTCGCGCGCGAGATCGGCGGCTTCGTCCAGGCGGCCCGCGTCGTCGAGCGCTCTGGCTGAGGTTGATGTACGCTCGCCGCAGCTCCTCGAGCGCTCCGAGCTCGCTCTGCGAGCTGCATTGCCAGCGTCGAGCATCTCGATTCCGTCGCTCGCGGCGCGCCGAGTATCGTCAGCACCGCGCCGAGCGTGTTCAGCGCGTCGCACTCGACCTCGGCGGCCCCGACCTCGCGGGCGATGCGGACTGCCTCCTCGCACGGCGCGCGTGCCTGCAGCGCCTCGCCCTCGCAGCATCAGGATGTGCGCCTCGCCGGCGAGGATGCTGGCTCGCGCGGCCGCTGGCTCCGCGGGCAGCAGCGCCGCCGCCGCACGGTACTCCGCGAGCGCCTCGGGCCGGACGAAGTCCGCCAGCAGGTACCGGCCAAGCCGCTCGTGCGCGAGTCCTGCGGCCACCGGCTCGCGCTCGGCGTCGATCAGCCTCGAGTGCGCTGCGTGTCAGCGTCACCGCCCGCTGGCTCTGGCCTGAGAGGTACGCCGCCTCTGCGGCACGACCGAGCAGCTCGACGAGCGTCAGCTGCCATCGGGTCGCTGCTCGTGGCGCAACGCCGTCCCACAGCTCGACCGCGTGCTCGAAGTGTGCGTTGGCCTCCGCAAACGACCACACCTGCTCGGCCTCGATTCCGGCCTCTACCGACGCCGCAAGCGCCGTGCGCCAGCTCGTGCGCCGCCGACCAGTGCATGGCGCGCTGCGCCGCAGCGCCGTGCGCACCGACGGCAAGCCCTGGATCACCCTCCAGCGCTCGCGCGAGCGCGGCGTGCAGCGCGACGCGCTCGCCGGGCAGCAGCTCTTCGTACAGGGCCTCGCGCAGGAGCTCGTGCCGAAACGCGTAGCTCTCGCTCGCCGGATCCTGCACCAGCACGTTGTTCTCGATCGCCTCCCGGAGTGCCTGCGCCAGCTCGTCCTCGCGCCAAGCCCGACGTCGCCGCCAGCAGTCGATGCCCCGACCATCGAGCCTGCGACCGCGGCCGAGCGCACGACCTGGCGCGCCTGCGGCGAGAGCCGTTCGACTCGCAGCGTCAGCACGTCACGGAGGCTCTCCGGGATCTGGCTGGCGCGCCACTCTCGCCCGACGCGGCCAGCAGCTCCTCGGCGAAGAACGCGTTGCCCTGAGAGCGGGCAAACAGCTCCTCGACCAGCTCGTGATCGGGCGGCGCGCTCGAGAATCGCCGCCAGCTGCTCGAGCGAGCTCGCGGCGGCTGAACGGCGCCAGCTGCAGCCGCTCGACCACCGGCAGCCGCTCGACCTCGGCCAGGAACTGCCGCAGCGGATGGCGGCGGTGAAGCTCGTCGGTGCGGTAGGTCGCGATCAGCAGCAGCCGCTCCCGGCGCGATGTTGCGCACCAGGAACGACAGAAACCCGCGCGTGGACGGATCGGCCCAATGCAGGTCCTCGATCACGAGCACGACCGGACGCCTCGAGCCCGATCCGCGCAGAACAGGTCCAGCAGCGCCTCGAACAGCCGCGCCTGCGCCAACGGATCGACCACCTCGCTGCCGGCGCCGGCGCACTGCAGCTCGGGCAACAATCGCCCAAGCTCGCCACCCCCAGCGCCGACCAGCTGCTCGCAGAACCCGCGGCTCCGTCTCGCGCACGAGCGTCCGCAGCGCCGCCAGCAGCGGTGCGTACGGCAGCTCCGAGCCACCCATATCGACACAGCCACCGACGAGAAACAGCGCCCCGTTCGCCCGTGCCAGCCGTTCGAACTCGCACCACGAGACGCGTCTTGCCGACACCCGCCTCGCCGCCGATGAAGACCGCGCCTGCCTCACCTGCACCCGCTCGCGCGTCAGCGCCGCCGCCAGCGTTGCAGTTGTTCGCCCCTGCCGACGAACGCCGGACTTGAGACACGCCGTCCCACATGGCACATTCTGACGCTCTAAGACACGGACCGTCGGCTAAGAGACGCCCGTCTGGCCGCTAAGACGCGCTTCCGGCACGGAGAAATGGGCGATCGTCCGATGTGCGCGAAGCCCTCGCTTAGCTGCATCGTCCTGACCGTCAGCCAGCAACCAACTGAAGGGACGACGATGCACACGACACTCGCGTACGAAGCACAGAAGGCAGTGATCGAGGAACGGTTGAGATTCGCGCAGCGCCGGCACCAGACGCCGCGCCGCTGCACCCACCCGGAGCGTCATTCGACATCTACATCCGGTCCGGTGCGGCGCAGACGGACCCGTGCCATGTTCGGGCTGCTCGGTCTGGTGGGAGCGCTTGCTGCCGGCCTGCTTGCGTTCGCAAGCTCCGCGCTGGCGGCGTTGCCGTCGAATTGCCGACAGACCCAGCACGCGGTGACGTGCGCGTTCGCGTACACCGGCGCCGAGCAGGTGTTCACGGTGCCGAGCGGCGTCGACAGCGTGCAGGTGGACGCCCTCGGCGCGGCCGGCGCTGACGGGGTTCTGGGAGGGCCGGGCGGTATCGGCGGCGCCGCCGGCGCGCCGGTTCCGGTTAGCCCGGGCGAGTTGCTCTACGTCGAGGTTGGAGGCGTCGGCAACAGCGCTGGTTCCAGCGGTGCCGGCGGGTGGAACGGTGGCGGCGACGGCGCAGGTACCGTCGGCGGCGGGGGCGGTGGCGGGTCCGATCTGCGCACGATCTCGTGCCGGTCCGGCTGTCCCGGCAGCAGCGCATCGCTGGACTCGCGACTCGTGGTTGCCGCGGGCGGCGGCGGCGGCGGAGCCAAAGATCTCCCCAGCGCATTCCTCGCGGGCGCCGGCGGCGCGGCCGGAAGCGCGGGCGGCGACGCACAGCAGGGCGGCGGGAGCGGCGGCGCGCCGGGAACGATCAACAACGGTGGCGCCGGCGGGGCGGGAGGCATCGGCGATCTCCCTTCGCCCTCGCGCCTTGGGCTGCCGGGGCAGGCGGGAATGTTGGGGCAGGGAGGCTCCGGCTCCGGTACCGCGGCCGGAGGCCAGATCGGCTCCGGCGGGGGTGGTGGTGGCGGCTACTACGGTGGTGGCGGCGGCGGCAGCGGCCCTGATGTCAGCGCGACCCTTGCGCCCGTCCAGGGCGGCGGCGGCGGAGGTGGCGGCGCCTCGTATGCACCGGGCGGCACCACCGGCCTGGCCGCGGCCGGCGCGGCAGCCTCCGTGACGATCACATACATGCTGCCGGCCGCGTCCGTCTCGCCCCAGAGCCTGTCGTTCGCTCCCCAGGCGCAGACGACGCTCAGCGCGTCGCAGCCGGTCACCGTCACCAACACCGGCGGCGCGCCGCTGCGTGTCACCGGCTTGACGTTCACCGGCGCCGATCCCGGAGACTTCCTGGTCAGCTCGGATGACTGCCGAGGGGCCGCGATCGACCCCGGCAACACCTGCGTCGTGAACGTGGGCTTCGCGCCCCAGGCGCAGGGATCGCGCTCCGCGACGCTCAATGTCAAGAGCAACGACCCGCTCACGCCGGCCACGGTGGCGCTGTCGGGCACCGGCTCACAGCTCGCGGCGGGTGCCCAGGGGCCCACCGGCGCGACCGGGCCGACCGGCGCGACCGGGCGACCGGCGCGACCGGGCCGACCGGCCGACCGGCGCGACCGGCGCGACCGGGCCGACCGGGCCGACCGGCGCGACCGGCGCGAGCGGGCCTCAAGGCCCGAAAGGGGCGACCGGACCTGCGGGCCCGGCCGGGCCGTCCGGCAAGGTGATCTGCAGCCACACGGACGTCGCCGAACTACTGTGCGCGGTCATCTTCCCGCGCGGTACTTGGACCACCGACTACATCGCGCGCGCCGTCGGCTACAACATCAGCCGCCGTGGGCACACGATCGAGACCGGCGACGCAACGGTCCGACACGGTCGCGTGATGGTTCGAGCACGGCGACTGCGCCCCGGCCGGTATCTGCTCTCGATCACGATCCGCAACGGCACACAACGGCGCACGCTCCTGCGCCAAACCGTGAGCATCAAAAGCCGACACTGAGCATCGGCCCGACGCGAACATGCCTGCCGCCTGCCCGCGCCTCGTTCGCGCGGGCGGGCGGTGTGCGTTATCCAGTTGGGCGCGGCAGAGCGAGCCGGAACCAGACCCTCGTGCTGCCTTCGAGCACTCCCCAATCATCTGCGAGCTGCTCGACGATCCTCAGCCCCCAGCCGCCGTGGGCGCCAGGCGTCGGACTGGGCGCGAGCGCGACGTTTCCGTCGTCGGCTACCTCGATCCGAATCGCATCGGCTTCGATGTCGATCCGCAGCGTGATTGCGCCGATCCCGTGCACCACCGCGTTGGCGACCAGCTCCGAAACCATCAGCGCTGCGTCCTGTCCCCGCTGAAAGCCGAGCCCGGACGTGTGGCCGTTCACGAGCTGCCGCGCGGTGCTGACCGAATTGGGTGAGCGCGGCAGGTTTGTGCAGATCGTGCTCATAACCAGACTCCGTCAAGCCGCGGCAGGTTTGTGCAGATCGTGCTCATAGCCAGACTCCCTCAAGCGGCAGTTGTCCCTCGAGCAGAAGCAGCGCAATGAGTCGACGCACCGGGGGTGAGCCGCGCGTGACCGCGAATGGAGAACCGTCGCGGAGGGCCGCCTGAGAGGCCCCCAGCACCATCCTGAGCCCGCTCGCATCGATGAAAGCGAGCTCATCGAGGTCGAGCAGCACCGGCTCGCGGCGCTCGCGGAGCTTCCGCAGGTACTCCCTCACCCTCGGCGTGCTGGCCAAGTCGAGCTCTCCGCGCAGGCGTACGCGCAGCCTCCCGGCGTCACGCACCTCGATGACCTCCAATAAGGGATGTTCGTGGCTCAACCCGCATGCTCGTTCCGTTCGGGGTTACGCAGTCGTACGAGGCGGCGACCCGCGGAACTTCTTTCGCGGTACCAATCGAGCCGAGGCGGCGAGCGATAACGCTCCCAGATTCACGTTACTCCCAAAAGCACCGAACGCAACCCCCCGCGTCCGACGGGCGACAAGGTCCGATCAGGGCCAGGGCGCCAGGACAACGCTAATCGGCATCCCGTGTGCGGAGGATGGCCAGCAGCTCGCCGACCCGCTGCGTACGGGCGAGTCGGTCGGGGAGCGGAACATCGGGATGCACCGTGTAGGAGTTGCGGCGGCCGTTGCGGGTCCGGGAGATATAGCCGGCCGTGGCGAGCTCATCGACGATCCGGTGCGCCGCCCGCTCGGTGATACCGACGGTGTCGCCGATCTCGCGCAGGCGTATGCCGGGGTCCCGGGCGATGGACAGGAGCACTAGGGCGTGGTTGGTGAGAAACGACCACGTCGGGCGTTCGGCGGACACTTTAACAAGAAGATCTTTTCTAGATATCAGTTTCATATATAGTAACGGTCAACCGAATGAAAGGGGGCGGCATGCCCCACTACAAGTGCCTGGCCTGCAAGCTCCGCCTCCATCGCTCAGAGCCCGCGGCCGAACTCGACGGAGACCTCTGCCCGGAGTGCGGTTGCCTCCTCGAACTTGTCGCAGCCCCTTCCGAGATCATCGGGTTTCGGGCAATCACGCCAGTCGATCAAGCTGTGGAGGACGAGGCGCCCGATCGGCGGCGACGGGCCGCGGGTCGTGTCGACGAGTTCCTCAGGCGTCGTGCGGCGGTTCTCGAACGAGATCGGTTTGCCGCCGAGCACTGGCTCGGAGACGGTGACCGGCCGGCCGCAGCCGCCGTTGCGCTGCCCCCGCCGGAGACCGTGTTATGAATGACGATGCGATTCTCGCTCTCGTGACGCGCCTGGCTCGCCCTCACCGCGGTGGCGGCCAGGTCATCGAGCGCGCCGCGATCATGGCCGCGGGCGCTGATTCCGGTGCGGTGATCGAGTGGGTCCTGGCCCACGCCGGGGAGCCCGAGGAACCGAGTGCGGCGAGCCCGAGCCGTGGGCTGCACGGCGGTCGACTCAGTGGGGCCGCGGCCGAATCTCGTGCGCCGAGCCGCTTCGTGCTCCCGCCCGGCGTCCTGCTGGGAGCCACGCCCGACCAGAAAACGACCGACCAATCAGGGAGGAAATCATGGCAGCCAAGCACAAGGTAAGCGTCTCGGTCCGGCCACCGACCGCGCGTGCGAGCACCGCCGAGCGGCGAGCGGCGCAGGTTGCCGCGCTCGCGACCGAGCAGACGAACCTCAAGGCGGAGGCGGCAGAGCGGCGCGCAAACGCCGCGCCGAACAAGGTTGCCCCGGTGGCTCCGAAGCCACGCATGTCGTCCGCGAGACCCGGCTCCCGCTGACCCGCCGGCAACCGCGCGTGCACCACGCGATCCTGCACACCCCGGCGCTCCGCCGGCGCACAGCGCTCAGCGTCCTCGGCGCGGGGCTGGTCACGGGCGCGCTCGCGGTCGAGCTGACCGGTCGAAGCGACCAATTCGCCGCTGCGCTCAAGTCCGCGCCGATCTGGATCCTGTCGCTCGCGATTGTGCTGCAACTCGTCTCGCTCGTCTCTCGCACAGAAGCCTGGAACGTATGTGTTCGCTCAGCCGGCGCGACCATGGGCCGCCGCGTGCTGTTCCGCGCCGCGGGCGTCGGTTATCTCTTCAGTCTCTTGAACGGGTCACTCGGGCTCGCAGCCCGGATCGCCTCGCTGCGCCGCGCGGCGCCCCAGACAACCCCCCGCGTCCCAGCCCTGCTGGCCGCCGAGCTCCCGATTATCGGCGTTGAAGCCATGTTGGCGGCGGCGTTCTCCTTCACGCTCGTGGGTCCGCTCGGCGTCCCGTGGTGGATGCCCGCGATCGCGGTGGCGATCGCGGTCGGCGGGATGATCGGTCTGCGGCGCCTCTCTGCCCGGCATCGGCTCGGGCTGTGGACCGGCCTTGCCGTGATGCGCAGCGCTCGCGGTCGCCTGATCGCCCTCGTGCTGTTGGGGATCTGCGCCCAGATCGCCCGTAACTGGCTGGTGCTGCGCGGACTCGGAGTGCACGTGTCGCTGCTCGACGCAATCGCCCTGCTGATCGCGATGTTCACCCTGGGCCAGCTCCCCATCGGCCCCAGTCTCGGGGCCGCCGCGGCGGTACTGATCCTCGGCACGCACGGCGTCGCGACCGCCGCGGCCGCCGGCGTGCTGCTGACCGCCACGGCAACCGTCGGTTCTCTCACCTACGCGGGCTGGGCCGTGCTCGACCCGTTGATCGCGCGCGACCGAGCGTCCCCGCGAAAAGGAGCCTTGGCCCCGAGCGGCGCGTGACCGTAGACGTGGCGATGCGCTCCGTCGTGCGCGGAGCACCGGTCTCGTCCGCGAGGCCGCGACCGGATACGACTCTCCGCGGAGCGCATCGATTGGGTTACCCTTCGCGGCCTTGATACTGAGCCTCGCGCGCCCCCTTCAGGGACCGACGTCGAGGGCAGAACATCGAGCACCCGTGAGCACCACAGCAGTCCGCAGAGCATCCGAGGCCCGGCGATGACCGACCTTCGGCCCGGCGATCCAGAGCCCTCGCCGCTCGAGGGCGTCCCCTCGACGCTCGAGGGCGGCAGGCTGCTGTCGGAGATCACAAACCGGATCGTCTCGTTCATGCGCGAGCACTACGGGCGCGGACCGATCAAGGCCAAGACCTACGTGCTCGACAATCTGATCGTCTGCGTGCTCTCCAACGGATTCACCGCGATCGAGCGCACGATGATGCACGGCGGGGAACCTGACCGGGTGCTCGAGATGCGCCGCGACTTCCAGCGCTTGATGAAGGTGCGCTACACCGAGATGGTTGAGGAGCTCACCGGTCGTAAGGTGCTCGCATTCCTCAGCCAGGCGCATGTCGAGCCCGACCTCACGCTCGAGGTGTTCCTGATGGACGGACCGCTGGCGGGCTTTGGCGCTCTCGAGCTAGTTGACCCAGAACCGCCCGAGCCGCACGCCGTGGACGACTGACCCGACCGGGGACGCGCAGACTGCCTGCCCCTGAGGCTTGCGAATCTCCCTGCTCGCCGTGCACAGACGGGCGACGGGCCGGGGGCTGTTCGGGTAGGATTGGACATCTCGGGGCTGGCCGGCCGTCCAATCGGGTGGCGGGAGGGCCTCGGCAAAGGCGCAGATCGCGCTCGTAGCGGTCCACGGACGGCTACCGGGGGCGTTGCACCAGGCAACGTTGATACCTGCATCGGAGCGCGGAATGTCCAATCCGTCGGTGTGTCTGCCGGAGCGCGGAGCGCTCGATGTCTACGCGCAGCCCAGTCTCGGGCGAAGCCTGCTCGACATCGCGACGTCGGTCGTACCCTACGTCGCCCTGTCGGTCCTCATGTACCTGACGCTCAGCATCTCGACGCTGCTCACGCTCGTGCTCGCGTTGCCGGCGGCCGGGTTTCTCGTGCGAACGTTCGTCGTCTTTCACGACTGCGCGCATGGATCGCTGATGCCGTCCAAACGCGCAAACGCCCACGTCGGTCGCGTGGCCGGGCTGCTCGTCCTGTCGCCGTTTCGGCGATGGCGCCACGATCACGCGGTCCATCACGCGACCTCGGGGGATCTCGAACGCCGTGGCGTCGGGGACTTGCCGACCATCACGGTCAGCGAGTACCGAGCGCGATCATGGCGAGGTCGCCTCGCCTATCACCTCATCCGCAACCCGCTGGTGATGTTCGGGCTGGGGCCGGTGATCGCGATGATGATCGGGCCACGGATCGCGACGAGGGCTCAGCGACCCCGAATGCGCAACAGCGTGCTCGGCACCGATGTCGCGCTGCTCGTGGTCGGCGGCGGATTGTGGTGGCTGATCGGACTCGGGAACCTGCTGCTGATTTGGATGCCGGCAGCGATGCTCGCGGGCTCGGTCGGCATCTGGCTGTTCTACGTCCAGCACCAGTTCGAGGACGCCTACTGGCAGAACCCAGCCGACTGGAGCTACGCCGACGCCGCGCTGCACGGCAGCTCATATCTCAAGCTGCCGAAGATTCTGCAGTTCTTCACCGGGAACATCGGCCTCCACCACGTCCACCACCTCAACGCGCGTATTCCCAACTACAACCTTCAGCGTGCCCACGACGAGAATCCGGTTTTCCACGGGGTGCCCACGCTCTCGGTCTGGCAGGCCCTCCGAACCGTCAGGCTCAAGCTGTGGGACGAGGAGCGCAGAAAACTGGTGACGTTCGCGCAGGCGCGCGCGACACAGTCTCGCGGCCCGGCGAACGCTGACGTGCCGGGCCAGCCGTCAGCCAAGATCCACGTCGCCGGCAGCGCTTAGC
>CAWEKN010000011.1:0-266234 GCA_963809685.1 uncultured Solirubrobacterales bacterium
CACTTCTTCGCCGTAGCGCTCGCTGGGGACACCGATCACCTGAGCGTCGAGGACCTCCGGCAACTCGTACAGGAACTCCTCGATCTCGCGCGGGGAGATGTTCTCGCCGCCGCGGATGATCATGTCCTTGATCCGCCCGACGATCTTCAGGTACCCGTCGTCGTCCATCACGGCGAGGTCTCCGGTGTGCATCCAGCCGCCGTCGTCGAGCGCCCGGCTCGTCGCGTCCGGGTCGTCCCAGTAGCCGAGCATGACGCTGTAGCCGCGGGTGCACTGCTCGCCCGCGGTTCCCCGCGTGACCGTCACCCCGCTGTTGGGGTCGATGACCTTGACCTCGACGTGCGGGTGGACGCGTCCCACGGTGGTGACTCGCTTCTCCACGGGATCGTCAGTCGATGTCTGCGTCGACAGTGGCGATGTCTCCGTCATCCCGCACCCGATCGTCACCTCGGCCATGTGCATACGCGAGCGCACGGCCTTCATGACCTCCACCGGACAGGGCGCGCCGGCCATGATCCCGGTTCGCAGGCTCGTCAGATCGAACGTCGCGAAGTCGGCCTGCCCGAGCTCGTCGATGAACATCGTCGGCACGCCGTACAGGGAGGTGCAGCGCTCGGCGTCGACGGCGGCGAGCACGGCGCGCCCGTCGAATGACTCGCCCGGAACGACGATGCACGCCCCGTGCGTCGCGCAGGCCAGGCTGCCCAGCACCATGCCGAAGCAGTGGTAGAACGGCACGGGCACGCAGACGCGGTCGCGCTCGGTGTATCGCAGCGTCTCCGCCGTGAACCGGGCGTTGTTGAGGATGTTGCGGTGCGAGAGCGTCGCGCCCTTGGGAAACCCGGTCGTGCCCGACGTGAACTGGATGTTGATCGGGTCATCGGGCATGAGACACGCCTCGCGGGCGGCCAGCTCACGATCGGTTACGCGCGCGCCCTGGGCCAGGAAGGCATGCCAGTCCTCCTCGAAGACGACCGCCGCGCGCAGCAGAGGACATCCGTCGCGGACCTCGTCGAGCATCGCGACGTAGTCCGACTGACGAAAGCCCTGCGCCATCAGCAGCAGGCTCACGCCGGCCTTGCGCAGCGCATACTCGAGCTCGACTGGCTTGTAGGCGGGGTTGATCGTGACGAGGATCGCCCCGACGCGCGCGGTCGCGAACTGCACGACGACCCACTCGTAGCGATTGGGTGCCCAGAGGCCGACGCGGTCCCCCTTGTGGACACCGTGGGCGATCAGCGCTCGCGCGGCGAGGTCGACGTCGTCCCATAGCTCGCGGTACGTCGCTCGCTTGCCCTGGTGGATGACCACCAGCGCGTCGCGATCGCCGAAGCGATCCGTCGTGCGGCGCAGATTCTCGCCGAGGGTCTCCTCGAGCAGCTCAGACGCGGTCGGCCCGCGCTCATGGGAAAGGCGCGCGGCAGCCTGCGGCTGATCGAGGTCGACGCGGTCGAGCTCGGTGAAGACAGTTGAGTCCATGGTCCCGTTCCTTGCTGTGGCGCACACGGTCACCACTCGTGGAGGAACCATGGTGCGGCCGGGGCGTGGCCCCTACATCAGGGACGAGCCCGGAACCAACCCCCTGAATTGAGGGCGCGGCGGACCGGTCAGGGGCCGGGAGGAGTGAGGGAGCGCGCCGTTCTCGGAGCGCCGGCCGCGGACCGGGCCTCTTCGACGGCGCGGGCGACCTCCGTGCGCGACGCCACGCCCAGCTTGACGAACACGCTCGAGAGATGACTCTCGACGGTCTTCTCGCTCAGGAAGAGCTGCGCGGCGATCTCACGATTGGTCAGGCGCGCCGTGACCAGGTCCGCCACCTCGTGCTCCCGTCCGCTCAGGCTGGCCAGTCGTCCGCCGTCCCCGGCGCCCCGGCGCCCAGCTGCTGCGCACTCGCCTGCCGATCCGCCGCAGTTCGCGCACCGCCTCGGCGCGCAGCCGTGTCGCGCCGAAATGGGCAAACGCCTCCTCGGCGCGGCGCAGCTCCTCGCCTGCGCGCTCCCGATCTCTGACCGCGACCAGCGCCCTGCCGGCCAGCAGGCGCGCTCGCGCGGCGTCCAGAGCGGCTCCGGTCCGATCAAACGCCTCGGCAGATCCCAGCGCGAGCTCACTCGCCAACGCCGGCTCGCCGCCGAGTGACGCCACCGCGCGGGCGAGATCGCCGTGGGCCCGGCCGAGCACCGACCCGACCTGCTCGGCGCTCGTTGTCGCGCGAGCGGCCCAGTCGCGAGCGGCAGCAGCGCTGCCGCGCTGGATCTCGGCCCGCGTCAGCAACCCGTAGCACAACGGTCTCATGCCGGCGTAGTAGTGAGGCAGACCGGGACCGCCGAGCATCTCGAGCATCATCTCGACAGCGCGACCAGGCTGACCAGCTTCGATCATCGCGGCGGCGCACACCCATCCTGCTGCGGCTGAGATCACCGAGGTCCCCAGCTTCCGGGCGATCCCCACCGCGTCCTCGCCTGCCGCCACCGCCGCCTTGAGCTCACCGGCGGCCGTCAGCGAGAGGCAGCGGGCGATGTTGCACCACATGAGCCTGCTCGGGTTGTTGTTCAGCTGAGCCGCCTCCAACGCGTCCTGGGAGGACGCGACCGCTTCCTCGAGCCGCCCCAGCCACGTCAGCGTGATCGCGCGACCGACCGTCATCTCGCTGAGCAGGCGGGCATCAGTTGTGCGTGAGATGGCGATGCCTCGCCCGAAATGGGCCTCCGCGGCGGTGTAGTGACCGAGAAACCAACCGGCCCAGCCGAGGAACCACAACAGCTCGACATGTCGTTCGATCGTGCCGTCGTCCATGACCGCTATGAGCGCCGACGCATCCACATGGGCGGCTTCGGCCTCATCGAGGTTCCCGGCCCCATAGGCCGACAGAGAGAGGATCGACAGCGCCCCGGCGCGCAACCTGGGACGTCCGAGCTGGCGCGCGCCGTCCAGAGCACTGCGTGCCGAGAGCAGCGCCAGGTCCAGCTCATTGGCATAGGTCGCGCAACTTGCGAGCGCCAATTCGAGGCCGACACGGACGGGGGTGAGCTCATCGCCGACCGAGTCAAGGGCCTCCACCAGGCGAGCGCGAGCCTGGTCATAGCGGCCGAGGAAGATCTCGCACTGCGCACAGCCCGCGATGAGCGCGATCCGCCGCTCGTCGATGGCCTCGGGAAGCAGCCCAAGGGCCTCGACGACGACCTCGTGGCAACGCTCGAGCGCGCCCACCGAGGCGAGCGCGCCAGCGAGTTCTGGCATCAGCTCAAGCCGTCGCTCACTGCCGGCACCGTGCGCCGGAGCCAGACGCACCGCGGCTGCCAACCAGCGCGCCGCGCTCGCGGGGGCTCGTCCAGCCGCGGCGCGCCCCGCTTCGGCGAGCACGCCTATCGCGTCGGGGTCACCCCGCCGCGCGGACTGCTCCAGATGGGGCGCCCGCGCGATCGCCGCCGCGCCGCGCCGTCCCAACGCGTTCGCGGCGCGGGCATGGGCGGCTACCCGCCACCCTCCCCTGAGCGAGTGGTAGACGGCAGCCCGCACGAGCGGATGGCGGAAGCGAAATTCGCGCGCCACGGCGGTCGGCCGAATCAGATCGTGGTCCTGGAGCTCATCCAATGCGAGCAGGACCTCGCCCTCGTGGACGCCGGCGATCTCGGCGACGAGATCGGGCTCGAACGGCTCGCCCGCGACCGCGGCCCCCTGAACCACCGCCTGCGCCGTCGCGGGCAGCGCGCCAACCTCCTGCGCGAGAACGACGGCGACCTCTGCCGGGACCACAGCCGCCACCCCGTCGCCGACCGTTGTCGGCACCCACTCCGGGGGCCCACTCCCCGCGCCGGCTCTCCGATCCGCGCGCACCAGCCGATCGAGGTAGAACGGGTTCCCCCCGCTCAGCGCGAAGAGGCGCTCGCGCGCTGCCGCGCCAAGGCCCTCGGCCGCCATGAGCGCCTCGGAGTCCGCCCGGCTCAGCGGCCCGAGCTCGATCCGCTCCACCCGCCCCGAGCGCGCGGCCGCGATCAACTCACTGGCCACGGCGGGCGGTCCCCGCCCCGAGCGATACGCCAGCGCCAGCAACACCGGACCGTCAGGAAGCCGCCGCAGGAGCGACGCCAGCAGCTCGCACGAAGACGGATCAGCGAAATGGACGTCGTCGAGCGCGAGCACCGCCGACCCGCGACCGGCCACTTGCTCCAGCAACGCCCGAACGGCGCGATGAAAGCGAAACCTCTCCTCGCGCACCAGCACGGCCGGCGCCGCAACCCGACGCTCGAGCGCCGGAAACACGCCGGCGAGCTCCGCCAGATCGTCAGGGTCAAGACCACCGCTCCGTCGCTCGGTGATCCCCGCCAAATGTGCATCGAGAGCGTCGATAAACAGGCCATAGGGAAGATCGCCCTCGAACTCCGCAGCACGGCCACGCAGCACCACCCGCCCCGCCCGTGGGGACTCTCCCACCGTCTCCAGCAGCGTCGTCTTGCCGATGCCGGCCTCGCCGACGAGTTCGAGCACAGCAGGACGCGCCCTGCTGCTCGACCGACCGCAGCAACTCCACGATCCTCTCGCGCTCAGGCTGCCGGCTCACCGTCTGCATGCGGGCCCCCGGTTCGGGCTAGCTCAACCAGTACGAGTCTGATCCCTTCAGCGGCCAAACACAAGACCCATCGAGGCCGGGATTGCTGGATCCGGCTGACGGTAGCCTCTGGTTGGGTGCCGGAGTGGTGCTCATTCTCGTCGCGGCGAGCGTGGCTATTTGGCGACGAGTCAGGCGGAATGTCGCGTTGCCGGGTTGAGTGAAAACCGAGCCGCCGCGGCTCGGCGTCATGGCGTCACAGGTGTCGATCGATCAGCGCACGGTCACGAGCGTCCGCTGCGGCGGTTCCTTGCCGGCGCGGCGACGTCGCACACCGGAACGACGAGCGAACGCCGCGACTGTTCTTGGTCATCGGGCGACAACGCCGACCGTCGCTCAACGCCGAAGGCCCGCTATTGCGGGCCTCGGGCATCAGGAGATCAGGCGGTTATTTCATGGCCGGGGGACGTCTTTCGGAGAGGAGGTCTCACCCGCTGGTTGCCTTCGCTACCTGACAAGGACTAGATCGGCACGCACCGCAGGTTCCTTAAGGAAGCCGTGATCTCCGCCCCCGACCTCAGCACGTGACGGCATGCCGCTGAACGTGTTCTTCCGCGGCGGACACTGCCCCGGCGGCGTCTCACCGACCAACCCCTTGCGCACACGATCGATGAGACGCGCATCGGGCGACCAGCAGGTGCGACGCCCCGCACGGCGTGAGACCGTATTCCCGCGCGCGCGGGAATTGGAAGTTGATGTGGCTTCGTGACCGCTTGTGTCCGCACCGCCGCTGTTCGCGCGGCGCCGCCGCGTGTGGCTACGGGCGCGCGCGGGTGGTTCAATCGTCCGATGGCCAACCCCCCTGCTCAGGGAACCTCGCCGCCGCCAGTCGCTGACGGCATGGTCGCGACGCCTGCCGCGGCGAGCTCCCAGAGGGATTCCGCTCAGCAGACGATGGCGGCGGAGCGCACCTGGCTTGCGTGGTGGCGCACGGCGCTGGTTGCGATTGGCGGGGCGTTGGCGGTTGGACGGGCCGCTCCGCAGCTTCTGCACGTAACCGCCTGGCCGTACGTGGCGCTGGGGGTCGGCTACGCCGTGCTCGGCCTCGGCCTGCTGCTGGCGGGAGCCGCCCGCCAGCGTGGCCTTCAGCGGGCGGCGACAGCCGGAGAGCAGCAGCCGCTCAGCTCGCCGCTGGTGACGGCGTTCACCGTCGGCGGGGTGCTGCTGGCGCTGTGTACGATCGCGCTGGTCGTCGCCCAGACCTGACATGGGAGCGGGCCGGCGGTGCTTTATCGCAACGACCGCGGGCGGACAGTGTGCATTTTCCCGTCCGGCCCGGTATTGCGGGCCAAGGGCTGCGTTTTGCGGTCGCAGACCCTGACGCCTGCGAACGGGTTGCTGCTCACGCAGGCCGGCGATCGCATGGCAAACGCAGGAAGCCACTCGGGGGAGCGGGCGTGTTGACTGATTCCGACGGTCGCTCGATTGTCTTCGCCCAGACGCACACGCAACCCTCCCGACCGCGAGCATCTCGCCTTAGGGGCCACGCCGCACTGTCCCGAGGTCGGCCTGCGGGCTGCAAAGCGACCCGACAGTCCTTCGATGGGACAATGCGTTGGATGCTCATCGAACATGACGGCAAACGCCCCAGCGTCGCCGAGTCGGCGTGGATCGCCCCGAACGCGGTGCTCTGTGGGGACGTGACGGTCGGCCCGAGGTCTCGCGTGATGTTCGGTGCGGTCTTGACGGCTGACGGCGGCGCGATAGAGATCGGCGCGCAGTGCATCGTGATGGAGAACGCCGTGGTGCGCGGTCGCGCTGGCTCCCCCGTGCGGCTGGGCGAGAATGTCCTGGTCGGGCCCCACGCTCATGTCAACGGAGCGCTGATCGAGCATGACGTGTTCCTCGCAACGGGCGCAGCCCTGTTCCCCGGCTCGCGTGTTGGGGCGGGCAGCGAGGTACGCATCAACGCCGTCGTGCACGTCAACACCTCGGTGCCACCCGGTGCGACGGTTCCGATCGGCTGGGTGGCCGTCGGGGACCCGGCCCAACTCTTCCCACCGGACGCCCACGAGGAGTTCTGGCCGCTTCAGCGCGAGCTGAACTTCCCACGAACCGTCTTCGGGATTGAGCGAGAGCAGTTCACGATGGCAAAGGCGACCGAGCACTACTCCCAACTGTTCGGCCGCCACACGACCGACCACCCTGTCGAGTAACGCTCGGCGTGACGAAGACCTGACAGCCTTGGGAACTCCTGTTTGCCCGGCGGCCAGTGCATAGCGGCCGGAGATGGGACATCACCATTCAGCGAGATGAGTTGACCAAGCCGGCGCGCTTACGCGACGGAGCGCTCGCCCGGATCAACTCGGACCTGCACGGCACCGACGATCGCAATCGCGTGTAAGAGGCGCGGGTTCTATTCTGAGGTGTTGCCTCGGTCACGACACTCAAGGAGCCCGTATGTCTCAGGTCGCCGCGCTCGGTAGCCGGACCGTTTCAAGGGTCGGGTTCGGCGCGATGCAGCTCGCCGGACCGGGGGTGTTCGGCCCGCCACGCGACCCGGAGGCCGCACGTGCGGTGCTGCGGCGAGCGATCGAGCTGGGTGTGGACCACATTGACACCTCCCAGTACTACGGACCTGACGTGGTCAACGAGCTGATTCGCGAAAGTTTGGCGCCCTACCCGGAGAACCTCACGCTGGTGACCAAGGTCGGCGCGCGGCGCGACGAGCGGGGCGCCTGGCTGCCCTGGAACCGTCCCGAGGAACTCAAGCAGGGCGTGCAGGACAACCTGCGCACGCTGGGGATCGAGCGGATCGCGGTCAACCTGCGGATGATGGATGACCAGGACGGCAGCTCCGAGGTCCGGCTGGGCGAACAGATCGGCGCGCTGGTGGAGCTGCGTGAGGCGGGCTCGGTCGAGTTCATCGGGGTGAGCAACGTCACGCCGGAAACGCTGCGGCAAGCGATCGGGGTAACCGAGCTGGCCTGCGTGCAGAACGCTTTCAGCATCCTCGATCGTGGCGCCGAGGATGTACTGCGGCTCGCCAGCGAGCACGGACTCGCGTTCGTGCCGTTCTTTCCCCTCGGCTCGGCGTTCACCGGCGGACCGGCCAAGCTCGCCGCCGACCCCGAGATCGCAGCCGTCGCCGCCGAGCACAACGCCACACCCTCGCAGATCGCGCTCGCCTGGCTTTTGCACCGTGACCAGCGGATCCTGCTGATCCCCGGCACGACGAGTGTCGCGCACCTCGAGGAAAACCTCGCCGCAGGCGAGATCGCGCTTGACGCCTCCGATCTCGAGCGGCTCAGCCACGTCAAGCCCGCCGCCGGCCCACACGGCTGATAGCAACTGACCCGAACCGGAGAGACCACGATGTCGCCTACGCGGGCGCGCGGCGCGCGCCGAGGAAACGCGAAACCGATCGTCCGCGGGTGCGTTCGGCCAGCGCGCCTACAGGGACCACCCGGGAGCGTCTCCTCACGTCGAGCCCCGTCGGGATCGTCGATGGGACGGCTGATCGGAGAACTGGACGCCGAACCGCCAAGCGCCTTATTCACCACCGGTTCCTCCCTACAGGGAACTCAACGCCGGATGCGCCGACCAGCCCCGAGTGATTAGGCCCCAGCACAAGAATCGAGGGGACCTCAGCTACGGCGTAGGACCAATTGCCGATGGACAGCGTATGCGCCAGGCGGAAGTATGAGAACAACGATGTCACGGATTGTTGGGATCAACCACGTAGCGCTTGAGGTCGGCGACCTCGAGGAGGCGCTGAGTTGGTACGGGCGCTTCTTCGAATTCGAGCTGCGTGGTCGTGCCGGAAGGAGGATGGGCTTCATCGACATCGGCGACCAGTTCATTGCGCTTGCCGCCGGTCGCACGCAACCGCATGACGGCGCGCGACATTTCGGCCTGGTGGTCGATGACAAGGAAGCGGTCCGAGCCGCGATGCAGGAGGCCGGCATCGGCGTGCAGTCGTCCGGATCGCTCGACTTCCATGACCCTTGGGGCAACCACGTCCAAGTCGTTGATTACCGTGAGATCCAGTTCACGAAGGCGCCAGCTGTGCTCCGAGGCATGCAGATCGACGGTCTCGATAAGACCGAGTCAGCGCAGCAGGAGCTGCGCGACAAGGGCCTCGCCGACTAGCGACATCACAAACAACGCAACGCGCCGCTCGAGGGCTCCGGCGCCGGGCACCGGTCGCAACCTCAAGACGGCGACCTAACCTGGTTTCGTCATGGGGGAGGAGTCCTCGGTGGCACCGGCCCGGGGCTTGAATTGTGGGAGAAAGCCGCGGGGAGGGGGATGCCGGTGAGCTCACCGGAGATCTTCCAGAGGCGCGCCGCGGTGTCGGTGTCGAGTGCGCGCTGGGGGAGCTTGATGGTCGTTGGGTAGCCCCGCTTGTGGCCGGCCCCATCCGGCGCGATGTACTCGCCTCCCTCGAGCTGTGGGTGGGTCGCGGCATACAGCGAGGGCAACGCGCCGCGGCTGGGCGTCTGTCCGAGGAGCCGCTGAGCGGTCGCGACTGCGAGCTCGGCGGGCGGTCGCCTGCGGTTGCGCTGCCCCTGCTTGTCTTGGAGCAGCGCCGTTTTGACGATCCCGGGATCGGTGGCGACGCTGAGGAGTGAGAGGTTCGCTGCTTTCGTGCGGCGGTCGAGCTCGACGGCGAACATAAGGCAGGCGAGCTTGGACTGCGCGTAGGCGTCAACGAACCGGTATCGACGCTCGCTCTGGAGATCGTCCAGGGTGATTCGTCCTTGTGCGGCGACGCTACTGCTCACGGTGATGACCCGGGCCCGGCGGCTGGCGATCAGCGCTGGCATGAGCAATACCGTCAGGGCAAAGTGCCCGAGGTAGTTCGTTCCGAAATGAAGCTCGAAGCCATCGACGGTCGTTCGCCGGCGGCCGCCCGCAACGCCGGCGTTGTTGACGAGGAGGTTCAGAATGTCGTGCCGTTCAAGGAACCTGTCTGCGAATCGGCCCACCGATCGGAGGTCGGCAAGGTCAAGAACCGCCGAGCTGACGGCCGCACCGGGAACCTCGTTGGCGAGTTGCTCGGCAGCGCGCCGGCCAGCCTGCTCGTCTCGGCAGGCGAGCACGACCTCGGCTCGATGACGGACGAGCTCTCGGGCGGTTTCGAATCCGATTCCGCTGTTTGCGCCGGTGACGAGCGCGACCGTTCCGTGGAGGGTGCCGATGTCGTTGCTGGTCCACCTGCTCTTGGATGCCACGCTTCCTCCTGTGATCACGCCGGCTCATAGTGGACGGCATCGTCCACTAACGATCGTAGCGTATAGTGGACGCTACCGTCCACAATCGGTCGGCATTGCCTAAATCCCAACCGATGAACGACGAACGTCGACAGCAAGGTTCCAACCCAGAAGCCGCCCAGTCGCGGCTGCGACGACGACGCCGCGGGCAGGCTCTGACAGACGCGATCCACGCCGCCGGGCTGGCAGAACTGGCCGACTTCGGCTTCGCCGAGTTCAGCATCGAGCGTGTGGCAGAACGCGCACGGACGGGCAAGTCCGCCATCTATCGCCGATGGCCTACCAAGCTCGAGCTGATTGTCGACACTCTCGCCAACTCCTTCCCGGAACCAGATCCGCCGGACAGCGCCGGGAACCTCCGAACCGACCTACTGCGATTTCACCTCACCTGGGCGAAAGCGCTGTCCGGGCCACTCGGCGCCGCACTCCGCGCAAACATCGGCCAACACCAGCGCCACCCCGAGATCGCGAATGCTCTACGCGCACGGATCATCGAACCGCGGCAGCGAATCCTGCGAGAGCTTCTTGTCGCCGGGGTCGAACGCGGCGAGGTACGGCCAGACGCACTCACGCCAGACTGCATCGACGTCGGCCCAGCGCTCATCCGCCAACGCTTCATCGAGTCCAGCGAGCCGCTCGACGCCGACGCCGTCGAGCGAATCGTCGACAACATCCTGATCCCAATGTTCCGAGGACCCGGCCCGACCAGCCCAGCCAAACGGCGGTCACCCAGGGCGCGAGCACCCAAAGGCTGACGCACACCTCGTCTCCTGCCATGTCGCGCATCTCGCCGGAAGCCCACGAGCCACCCCGTCAGCGCGGGATGCACGATCAGATCGCGCGATAGCGAGCCGAGGGACCGACCTGGGGCTGGCGCACCGAGCGACGCCGTTGCATCGAGCGCCATTTCCGGTCTCTACGCGACGCAGCGCTTCGATATCGAGTCGGGCCGCGCCCCATGGGTACCGTTCTGGACATGGCCACCGTGACGCCGCTGCCAACGCTGCCGGTCACCATCACCGATCCCAACGACCGCGAGACGCGGCAGCGACTCACGAGTCGCGCGCGACGGTTGACCGAGCTGGGCTTGGCCTGGCACGCGCTGGAGGCGGGGATCGCGATCGCCGCCGGCGTAATCGCCGGGTCCGTCGCACTTGTCGGGTTCGGCGCCGACAGCGTGATCGAGGCCGGCGCGGGCCTTGTCGTTCTATGGCTCGTAACCGGCGACCGGCTCAGCTCGCACCGCGCCGAGCGACGCGCGCAGCAGTTGATCGCCGCGTCGTTCCTAGCGCTCGCGCTGTACGTCACGGTCGAGTCAGCTCGTGACTTGATCGCAGGACACCACCCGGCGGTCAGCTGGGCAGGCGTCGCGCTCGCCGCCATCACCCTCGTCGCAATGCCGCCGCTGGCCGCCGCGAAGCGCAGAGTCGGGAGCGCGCTCGGCTCTTCAGCGACCACCAGCGAGAGCCGCCAGACGATGCTCTGCGCCTACCTCTCAGCCGCTCTACTCGTGGGCCTGCTCGCGAACGCTCTAGCTGGATGGTGGTGGGCTGATCCCGGGGTCGCGCTCTTGATCGCGGCGGTCGCGCTCACCGAGGCGCGCGACGCCTGGCAAGGCGAGAGCTGCACCTGCTGCTAGCCGAGGATCGCGTCCGCAGACCAACCCGTTGCGCATACGATCGATGAGACGCTCATCTGGCGAGATCCAGGGCGACCCAGTCCGCGCGTCGCTCCTGCTTCGGTTGCGGCACGGTGCTGAGCCTTCATGCAGGCGACACGCGTGGACGGTCGGGGGTCGCGTGGGGGCGGTGCTCTGGCGTTCAGCCAGGCTGTTGGGCGGCGGCGGTCTTGAGGGCGTCGAGCATCGTGAGGCTGGCGGGGGAGCGGAAACCGTGAGCGCGGCGTGCGACCGAGATTTGTCGTACCGGGGGTGATGCGAGGGTTCTGATCTGGACTCCGGGTAGGGGGTGCTGGACGGCGAGTCCGGGGATGACTGAGACGCCGGCGCCGGCGGCGGCGAACGCTTGCACGGCGAGGTAGTCGTCGGTGGTGAACGCGACGGTGGGTTCGAATCCGGCTTGGTGACAGCTGTTGCGGACGATTTGAAACCACGAGCTGGTTGGTCCGCCGCCGACCCAGGTCTCGCCGGCGAGCTGCTCGAGCTTGATCGCGCGGTGGTGGCGAGCGAGCTTGTGCTGGGCTGGGAGGACGGCGTGGAAGGGGTCATCGAGCAGGTGCAGTCGCTCGAGGTTGTCGTCTGGCTTGTGAGTGAGCGCGTCGTGGTCGTAGATCAGGGCGAGGTCGAACTCGCCGCGTTCGAGTCTGGGGAGCAGTCGCTGGAGGTGGTCGTCGATCACAGTCAGCGTGACCTCGGGATGGTGTTTTTTGAATTGGGTCAGGGCCGTGGGGATGAATGTCGTGAGCGCGGTCGGGAAGCTGCCGAGCCTGAGCCGTCCCCGCCAACGGCCGGCGATCTGTGCGAGCTCCTGCTCGGCGTCATCCAGGCGTGCGAGCACTACTCGCGCGTGCTTTACGAGTGCGTGTCCGGCCTCGGTCAACCCGGATCGGGCGGGTTGAGCGCTCGACGAGCGGGAGCCCGACCTCGCGCTCGAGCGCGGCCACGTGTTGGCTTACGGCCGATTGTGTGAGGTGGAGCGCCTCTGCGGCGGCGGAGAATGATCCGCGCGCGTCGAGCTCGGCGAGTACTTGCAACCGCCGCACGTCGAGCATTAGTCACACTTATAGCACGATAGTAATAAGTATTGCGACTCATACGATCAGATCGGATACTGCGGCTGTGTTGGAGTCAGTCTCGATCCCCGCCGGTTCAACCGACCCGAGCAGCGGCGAGCGTGAAAGCATGGCGCCCGTCGGCCAACGAAGCGAGAGGAAACGCGACATGACTGCGACGCGTGAAGTCGTCACGGGCCCGGGCGTCCCGACAGGAATCGGCCCGTATTCGCCGGCGGTGCGCGCCGGCGACTTCCTGTTCGTCTCCGGTCAACCCGGGGTCGATCCAGAGACTGCCCAGCCGGTCGGCTCCACCTTCGGCGAGCAGGCACGCCAAACGTTTCGCAACCTTGACGCCGTACTCCGCGCGGGCGGCAGCCGTCCGGAGCTCGTGGTCAACACCACCGTGCTCGTCGCCGACGCGAACGATTTTGCCGAGCTCAACGAGCTGTACCGGGAGTTCTTCGCGACAGACCCGCCGGCGCGGATGACGATGCAGGTGCCGCTCCCGCGTGGGCTGCTGCTGTCGATCGGGTGCGTCGCGCTCGTCGAGATCGACCGCTTGCCGCCGCCTTTCGAGGCCGGCTTGGGAGGATGATCGGATGGAGCTCGGCGTGCATCTGCCGCTGATGCAGTTCGGCGCGCAGCCGGTATCGCCAAGTCGCGTTCGGCGCGCTGTCGACGCCGCCAGAGAGTGCGGGTTTGCCGGGCTGTCCGCCAACGACCATTTCGTGTTCAAGACTCCCTGGCTAGACGGGCCGACGGCGCTCACGAGCGTGATCGAGCGCTCCGGGGAGATGACACTCGCCACGACGGTCTCGCTCGCGGTCCTACGAGGCCCGGTTGGATTGGCCAAGATGCTGGCCGCGATTGACATTCTGTCCGAGGGCCGGCTGATCGCCGCGCTCGGCCCAGGGTCATCCGAGCGCGACTACGACGCGATCGGCGTCCCGTTCGAGGAGCGGTGGAAGCGCTTCGACGAGGCGATCGCGCTGCTGCGAGCGCTGCTCAACGGCGACCCGCCCCCCGGCCATCTGCGCTACTACCCAGTTCCGTCGGACTTGACGCTCGAGCCCGGTCCCGGACAGGACCGTTCAATCCCTCTTTGGATCGGCAGCTGGGGCTCGAAAGTCGGGCTCGCGCGCGTCGCGCGGGCCGCAGACGGCTGGCTCGCGTCCGCCTACAACACCACCCCCGATCGATTCTCCATCGCCCGCGACCTGCTGGCGCGCCACCTTCAGGACCGTGGCCGCGACGCTCACGCGTTCCCGAACGCGCTCGCGACGATGTGGACCTGGGTCACCGAGAGCCGAGCGGACCGAGACCGCGTCCTCGGTAGCGTGCTCGCACCGCTACTGAACCGCGATCCCCGCGAGCTCGCCGACCTGGTGTGCGTCGGCCCCGCCGAGCACTGCGCGGAGCTGCTCTCAAGCTACGCCGACGCGGGATGCCAGCGCGTCTACCTCTGGCCGCTCGACGACGAGCAACAACAACTCGAGACGATCGCAAACCAGATAGCACCGAAGATCGCCGCTCGCTGAGACAGCAGCCCAAGACACCTGCTCGTCCTCAACCGTGCATCCCGACAGCATTGACACGAGGCCCGCAACGCGCGGATGGCATGTCTCGCGTCGCAAAAGCCGATCGACCACCGCACGCTTCCAGCCGCTGCGACTCGCCCTCGCGTCCGACATCGGCCGGGCGTCTCGCAACCCAATGCTGAGCGAACAGCGCGCCGGATTCGCTGCACCTGCTCGTGGCGAATCGCGGGTCGCTCCGCATGGCGCGGTTGAGACCTGCGTTCGTTCGGCGGCGGTCCTCTGCTGCTTCCCCGAGCTGGCGTATGTCGGATCTGAAGGCTGCGATTTACTCCCGCAGGCTGCTGCGCGTCGCCGGCGGCCGATGTGCGCTCCACAGAGTGCACCTAGCCGGTGCGAAGCAGCGGTTCAACCGCTCCGGGGCCGGGGATGGCCTCGACGTCGCGCGGCCCAATCGGCTGGCCGCAGGCTGAGCACATCAGCTGGGCCTCCGATATGTGGCCGCACTCGTTGTGGATCACTTGGAGTGGCGGGCCGTTTGGCGCGGCGTACTTGTCGCCCCATTGGCGCATCGTCGTGATCACTGGCCAAAGGTCGCGGCCCTTGTCGGTCAGTCGATATTCGAATCTCGGTGGGTGTTCGCTGTAGGGCACCTTGGTCAGCACGCCTGTCTCGACGAGATGGGCGAGTCGCTGATTGAGGATGTTGCGGGAGATGCCTAGGCGCAACTGAAACTCGTCAAAGCGCCTGACCCCGAGGAATGCGTCACGGACGATCAGCAGCGACCACCACTCGCCCACCACCTCCAAGCACTGGGCGACGGAGCAGTGCATGTCGGAAAAGCTCTTGCGGTCCATGACACCAGAATAGTCAGTTGCATCATAGAACGCAAGGTGGTACGGTGCGTTCCGTTATAGAACGGTCGATGGCCCGAAGGGAGAAGCGATGGCCTTCAAACCGACGGTACGCCCACCGACGCGATCTGACGCGAGGGCGGGAGAGGCTGGGTCCCGGACGATGGGTGCCGATGCCGCGAGCTCGCGACAGGACGCTCCTCCCGGGCTAGTGCTGCTGATCGTGTGCGCGGGCGTGGTGCTCGCGAGCCTCGATCTATTCATCGTCAACGTGGCGCTCCCGCAGATCGGCGCCGACTTCCATCTGCGCGGTAGTGACCTCGCGGACCTCTCTTGGGTGCTGAACGCGTACGCAATCGTCTACGCCGCCTTCCTTGTGTTGTTCGGCAGGCTCGCCGAGCGTTACCGGCGGGAGCGAGGATTTCTACTCGGCGTCGCGATCTTCGTCGCGGCCTCGGCCGCCTGCGCGGCCGCCACGAGCCTCCCGTCGCTCGTGGCCTTCCGGGTGCTCCAGGCGCTCGGCGCCGCGCTGCTCACGCCGACATCGCTGGGGTTGATCCTGGCCACGTTCGCGCCCGAGCGGCGCAACGGCGCGGTCCGGACATGGACCGCCGTCGGAGGGCTAGCAGCCGCCGCGGGCCCGGTGGTCGGCGGCCTGCTGGTAGCGGCCAGCTGGCGCTGGGTGTTCCTGGTCAACGTCCCGGTCGGCCTGCTGGCGCTGGTGGTCGGATGGCGGCGTCTGCCGATCGTTCCGGGGCAGCCCGTGCCGCGGCCCGACCTAGTGAGCTCGCTGCTGATCACCGGCGGCGTGGGCGCGTTCGTGCTCGGGCTCGTCAAGGGCGGCAGTTGGGGCTGGGGCGACGCGCGGACGCTCGCCGCGCTTGCGACCGGCGCGGTCGCACTGGCGCTGTTCGCCGGCCACACCGCGAGGAGCCGTAACCCGCTGATCGACCGAGCGCTGTTCCGGCTGCGGCCGTTCACGGGCGCGTCCGCCGTCGCGGTCTTCTTCAGCGCATCGTTCGGCGCGATGCTGCTCTCCCGCGTCCTCTGGGCCCAGGACGTATGGCACTGGTCGGCGCTCCAGACCGGCTTGGCGATCGCCCCGGGCCCCCTGATGGTGCCGCTGTTCTCGTTCCTGGTCGCCGGTCGGCTGACCGCCCGCCTGGGAGCGGGGCGGGTGATCGCAGCGGGCTCGACGATCTTCGCCGCGGGGGTCGCGTGGTGGGCGCTCGCGATCGGACTCCAGCCCGACTACGTCGGGGAGATGCTCGGGGGGATGCTCCTGACCGGCATCGGGGTGGGCCTGACGCTGCCGACGCTAATGGCGACCGGCACATCGCAGCTTCCACCGCATGCGTTCGCCACCGGCTCGGCGGTCATCAACATGCTGCGCCAAGTCGGGCTCGCGATCGGCGTGGCTGTCCTGATCGCGCTGCTGGGCATGCCCCGTTCGCCGGCTGCCACGCTCGTCGCCTATCAGCGGGCGTCGTGGGTGATCGCCGCGATCGCGCTGGTCGGCGCGCTCGTGGGGCTGGTGCTGCTGGCCGCCAGGCCCCGGCCCGCCGCCGCCCCGACCGAGACCGGTTCGAGAGCGGCGCCAGTCGCCGCCCCGAGCGAGAGCTACTAAAGACCGACAGGAGAATCGAGATGCCAGCCACGATCCTGCGACGAGTATGAGCGCCCGCGATGCGATGGCGGCGTTGGTCGCCTCCAGCGAGTCCGGCAGCAGAAGGCACGAAACCCGCGGCGATTTGCGGGTGCGCGCCCACGCCGCGACCGATGAATCTCGGTGGGCGCCGCGGTCTGAACGTGTGCGGCCACGGGCCGCAGCCACTGTCGCCACCGATCGGGAGGACTGAATTGCGTAACGAGGACGACACGACATGGCGAAGCTGATCTACTCGGCGATCGCCTCGCTCGACGGGTACGTCGAAGACGCGCAGGGCGACATCGACTGGGGCGCTCCCGACGAAGAAGTGTTCGCATTCGTCAACGACCTCGAGCGGCCGATCGGGACGTACCTGTACGGACGCCGGATGTACGAGACGATGGTGTACTGGGAGACCGCGGGCACCGGCAGCGATCAGTCGGCGGTCAGCCGGGACTTCGCGGAGATCTGGCGTGCGGCCGAGAAGATCGTGTTTTCCCGAACCCTTCAGGCAGCGTCCAGTACGAGAACGCGGATCGAACGCGATCTCGAGACTGATGCGATTCAGCGGATGAAGGAGACCTCAGCATCCGACATCACGATCGGTGGTGCGGAGCTCGCCGGCCAGGCCATCGCTGCAGGCTTGGTCGACGAGATCCATCTCCTGCTCGGACCGATCGTCGTAGGTGGCGGCAAGCGCGCACTGCCGGACAACATCCGTGCCCAGCTCGAGCTCATCGATGAGCGCCGCTTCGCAAGCGGCGTCGTCCACCTGCACCATCGCATCACGCGGTGATCGCGTCGTGCTGGATTTGGGGTGCTATACGCCAAATCCAGCACAACCCCCCGCGCGGTCAGTCGAACGTGTCGGCGCTCGGGCAGATCCGGCGCGCCGCGTAAGCAGGTCTGCTCGCCGTCGGCAAAGAACGCAGAGGGGTGAACGCAAACGCGGGCGCGTACCGAAGACTGTCGGCCTCGAGGCTGAGCAGTCGTCTCACAGTCAGGAACTCGACCAGTTTCGAGATTCGTCCTCCATCTCTGTCCTCAACGACGACGCCGAGGATGATCATCGCCTCGCGTTGCCGGTCAGTGGTGGTGCTTGCCGCCGCGGCGAAGCTCGACGACCCGCCCGTTGAGTGGCTGCACTGGGCGGTTGTTGTTCGGGTAGCCGCCGTAGTCGACGAACTTCGAGATCACCTGATGGAAGCGCCTCACGGCCGCTTGCGAGACATGCCCGCCGTCGGACAACACTGACCAACGCACATTCTCGGTGCAGCCCGGCGTAGTGAGTGAACCGTCGTAGGCGTAGAACGAGTCGACGTGCACGTGGCCGCGCTTTATGCGCGCCCCGTCGCAGCCGCTGAACAGCTCTGCCGGGTTAGCTTCGCCCATGGGCGGCCCCTCCGCGCCCGAAGTCTCCGGGGCGTTGAGGAGGATCTGCTCGAGCAGTGCGTTTGGCCGATGCCCGATCCGGTAGAACACACCGACGACGGCCGTGGCACCGTGGGCGTTGGTGTGGACGAAGTGTCCTTCCACGTCCGCATGCCGCCCGTTGACGGTGTGCTCTGACGTCGCGTGGAAGTGATATTGCGTGAGCATGTACCGGTCGCCGCCGATCTGCAGCACGTCGTTGACGCCAGCCGGGATCATCACCTCGACCACGTGGCCGGTGTTCTCGATCGCGAGCTCGGACTCCTCGTAGCTGAGTAGCAGCGGCGGGCCGTGGACGACATCCACCCGCGCGGTCTCGATGTTGATCGGGGATTGATTGGTGCCCGTGCCGCACACCGGGAATCCGATCGTGCCCCAATTGGGCGGGCCAATCGGTGAGGTCGGGTCGTGATTCCACGCACCCGGAGGGAAGGTCGCTGCACGCGCAGTGCCGGGAAGCAGCGTCGAGGCCGGTCCTCGCAGCGCGTACGCGGCGACCGCGGTCGCTGCCGCGCCCGTTCCCTTCACCAGCAGCTCGCGGCGGCTCAGCCCACCCATGAGGAGCTCCTCTCATTACGCATCGGCGACGAACGGGCCATTATTCCGCCGCTCGGCGGACCGTTCATCACCCGGTTTGGATGAACGCCCGCCGCCCAGTACCGAAGGACCAGCGGACAAGGGCGGGACAGCGCGGGACACTGCCCCGTCGGGGTCGATGGCCGGCTCGCGCAGCATCCCGCGCCAGCCCATGACACGGCATGGTGAGCCGATTCTCATGCTCCGATTAGCTACTTCTTCGGGTCCGCTGAGGATCTTCTGTGGAACCCGCGCTGAAATCACGTGCATGAGCATCACCAACCATCCCAAGCCGGTGTACGCCGGCCCGACCCCACCCATGAGTCTTCGGCCCGTGCTCGATGAGGGCGAGCGGCACACGCACGCTGTGCGCAGCACCGATGGCTGGCTCATGCGAGTGCTGCGGCGGCTGTTCGACTGACGCCCCCGGGGCCGCTGCGCGATCGCGGCGCCGTGTGATCGGCCGCTGGTCGTGGCTCGGCCAAGTCGGCTGGGGTGCGCCCGGCGGGCACGCTGCTGGCGGCTGCGTCGAACTGCGCTTGGCGTTGGTCGCCGGGCAGGAATGACCACCAGGGTGTGTCGGTGATCCCGGGCGAGACGGCGTTGACGCGTACCGGCGCAAGCTCGGTCGCCAGTGGTGAGACGATCCGCTCGATCGCGCCGTTGACCGCCGCGAGTGTCGCGCTTCCGGGGATGGCGGCGCGTGCGCTGGCAGCGGAGATCATCGTGATGGACTCGGTCACCTGCGCAGCGCGGATCGCATGGATGTAGGCGAACAGCTTGGCGGTGAACGCCGTCTCGAAGTCATCGATGCTGATCTCCCGGATGGGGCCGAGCCCGACAGCGCCCGGGCTGAAGGCGAGCACCAGATGCTCAAATGGCCCGAACCGATCGAAGAACGCCAAGACGGCTTCGCGGGCGGTGCTCATCGAGCCGCTCGGCGCCGGCGAGCCTTCCCGAGATATCAGCGAGCTTGTTCGGGTCCCGGCCGGTGACCGTGACCTCGGCGCCGGTTCTCGTGAGCTCCTCGGCGCTGGCCAGCCCGATTCCTGACCGGGCAGCTGACGGGTAGAGCTGGCCGGAGCGGTTCAGCCCGGACGCGGTCGTCCTCGAGCCGGAGCCCGAGCAGGATGCGGATCAGCACGTTGATCACACGGAAGGCGCGCGCCTGCCTGCGCCCGGCCACAGGCAGGCGGACTTGGGTGCGCTGGCGCTCATTCCAGCCACTCCGTCACGAACGTAGGATTGGCGTGGACACAAACGAGATTGGCGCGCCCTGGTCCGTTATTGGTGAACTTGTGTGGCGTGTCGGGCGGGACGATCACGATGTCGCCTGGCCCGGCCTGGAGCTGCTGATCGCCGGCCGTGAAGTTAAGCTCGCCGTCGATCACCACCCAGGTCTCGTCGTATGGATGCTTGTGCAGCCGCGGCCCACGACCGGGCTCTGAATGGTCGAGGATCACGGAGATCGTCGCCCCGTGATCGCCCCCCTCCAGATTCCCGGTTGGGAGAGCGCTGGCGTTGATCACTGGCATTTCTCGTTCTCCTTTGTCCGTGGCTTCTGTTTCGTCGGGGCCGTCAGCTCCCGCAGCACACCAGTGCCCATGTCGGATGTGGATCTAACGGCAACCATCCGCGTCCGCACGCCGTTATGCATGCGCCGATGCAAGCCGGCGTGCGTCGCCGGTGACGCACGGGCCGGATTTGGAGGAGACGCAGGCTCCGAAGTGAATCATGAGCCGTGCGGCCTGCGGCGTTCGGGGCGTGACGGGACATGAGCAAGGTCAGAACAACAGCACTCCTGCTGGTTGGCGCGGCGGTCGCATTCGTCTCGGTGACCGCGACTGGAGCTCCTAAGGTCCCGGCGCGCACGCCGCGACTCGGTGAGCGCATCGCCGCGGTTCTCGCGCGGCCCGCCGTCCGTCTCGGTGCGGCGTCCGCCGAGCTGCGGGTGCTACCGCGGGCAGCGCCGGCGCATCGCGTGCCGTCGAGGGTGCTACGCGTCGGCATGACCGGAGCGGATGTCCGAGCCGTCAATCAGCGGCTCTTCAATTTGCACTTCCTGCCTGCCCCAGGGTCAAGCGAGTACACCACGGCGACCGTAGACGGCGTCATCGCCTTTCAGAAGTGGGCGGGTATCACCCGCGACGGCACTGCGGGGCCGCAGACCCAGAAGGCGCTTGCGCGGGCGGCGGCACCGACGCCGCTGCTGCAACGCGCGGGTAGACGCGTTGAGGTGTCAATCTCAAAGCAGCTCGCGCTCGAAGTGTCGGGCGGCAAAGTGCTCTGGGTGCTGCCGGTGTCCACAGCGATGCCGGGGTACGTAACGCCGCTGGGCCGATACCGCGTGTACTCGAAGTCGGTGGAATCCTGGTCAAACCCGTACAAGGAATGGCTGCCATACGCCAGCTATTACGCTGGCGGACGGGCGCTGCACGGACTTGCGTCCGTCCCGCCATTTCCGGCGAGCCACGGCTGCATCCGGGTGCCGCTTCAGTTCGCGCCGCTCCTCTACAAGTTCGACACGGTCGGCACGGAAATCGACGTGCTCGCCTGACTAGAGAAGCGATCACCCGACCGCCTCCGCGTGCGCACTCGCATACAGACCGGAAGCGCGCCGGCGCATGGCTCTTTGCCACGCGAGCGATCGTCCCGGCCCGGACCTGCCTCGTCACGGGTCTGATCGCGCCTCCGGCGCAGCGGTCAGCTGTCTCGCTATGCGGCGCGGATGGCACGTGTGCCGGCGGCGTCGATTGCAGGCCCACGCGAATCGGAGCGGAGAGGATGCCACCGCAGATCGTGCGCCGTCAACCGAATCGCGGCGACGACGACGTCGACCAGGGCCAAAGCCTGACCGGCTTCGCGGGCGGGGCTGTAGCCGAGGGCTCAGTCGCGGCTCTCGCGCCTGATGACGTACATGGCGCCAGCTCCGATCATGACTCCCGCCGCGAATGCCGGAGCCCGTCGCTTGGGCTTGGGCGCCTCGACGAGGCCAAATACCTCGGCTGCCATCGGACCGTAGATGACCGCGAACGTAGCGACGGTCCTGCTGGCGGCGCCAACCCGCTCGATTCGGGCACGTGCCCGGCGCCTGACGACGATCCTGCCAACGCGCCATCCAAGCTTCGCAGCGGGCTTTGCCACCCGCACAGTCGCGCGCCGATGCGCCGGGCGCCGCGTCGGCGCGCCTTCTGCTGCTGCTCGACACTTTCGCCGTCTTACTCGGCATAGCTCGGTACTTCGGCCTCGGGCGCTCGTCGTACCAGTGCTTTGGCAGAACGACCAGCGTCGAGCACGACGCTATCACGCCATTTCGCGACCAGCGGCTATCCCTCTAGCTCGATTCCGAATCGCATGCGGCGGAGATAACGGACGGGTGCCGTGATCCGTCGCCGCGACCAGGTTTTTGAGACGAATTCGATGACGATCACACGACCCATCTGTCACAGGCGGCTGACCACGCGCGGTGTCTGGTGTGAGAGGGTTCAGCGCGATGGGCCGGACGATTGGATTGGTGCTCTCCGGCGGCGGCGCGCGGGGGGCGTACGAGTTCGGTGCGCTGGAGGTGCTGGCGCCCGTTCTTGATGAGCCGGTGCGGGCCGTCGTTGGCACCAGCGCGGGCGGGTTGGGTGCCGCATATTTGGCCGCGAATGCGCAGGATGGGCTCGAGGCGGCCGCGCGTTCTGGTGGGGAGAAGTGGCTCGAGGTCGAGATCGGCGAGGTGATCGGTCCTCTGTGGTCGCCGCGTGAGCTCGCTCGTGTGCTGCTGTACGGGCTCGAGCTGCTGGGCATCCGCGCGCCGGCGCCGGCGAGCGTGTTGGACACAAGCCCGCAGTCGAAGACGATCGCGGCGCTGATCGACTTCGAGCAGCTGGCCCGCAATGTCGACGACGGCACGCTGGCCACCGCCGCCGTCGTGGCCACCGCCTATGCGACCGCGCGAAGCGTCGTCTTCCACGATGGCGGCGAGTCACCGCCCACAGATGACCGCCGCGGCATCGACTATCTCGCTACACGGCTCGCGGTCGAGCACGTCCAGGCCTCGGCCGCGATCCAGTCGCTATTCCCGGCCGTGCTGGTCGGTGATCGCTGGTATGGCGACGGGGGTGTACGGCTCAACACGCCGCTGAAGCCCGCCCTCAAGCTCAATGCCGGCCGGCTGGTGGTGATCGGGCTCAACTCGGTCGCCGGTCCGGCTCTCGAGTACGACGATCGTCGCCCGGACGTGTTTGACGGCGCCGCAGCCGTCGTCCAGGCCCTGCTCGCCGACCAGCTCGCGCACGACGTCGACACGCTGTGCACCATCAACGACGATGTGAGGGAGAGCAGCAGCCCGATCGCGCACCGGCTTGTGCCGTACATCTTCGTCGCGCCGACGGACCGGCTTGCGATCGGGCGCCTGGCGAGAGACGTTTACAACGAGCATTACGCCGGCGCGCGTGGGCTACGTCACAACCGCGAGCTGGCGCTGCTCGGGCGGCTGCTCGACGCCGGCCGCAACCCCGTCCGCGGCGACCTTTTGAGCTACCTGTTCTTCGCCCCTGAGTTCATCCGGCCGCTGATCGAGCTCGGCCGGCGCGACGCGCAGGCCTGGCTCGATCGCCAGGGTCGCGCTGGTCCCTGGCGCACGGAGCACCCGTGGCCAGCAACGGCGCAAGCCGGCTGAGCACGCAGACGGAGCAACACTCCCAATCACGCCGAATGTACGACCTCGGCGAACTTCTTTCCTGCACCGCTGCTGAACATTCGGCATGCCGCTGGTGAATGGCCTCGATGCTACGCGGCGGATCGTGAGGCATGAATCCTGCACCTCGCGTCGTGACTCTGACCGGATTCCGCGACCGGCACGCCAAAGTTCTTCGAATGCCGTGATCTCTCAGTCCCACGAGCGTCTATCGGATGTCGGTCCCCGTCCGATCCACGTCAGGCCCTTCGATGAGCACAACAACTATGCAGTCCCGTGGTGTTCGCCGCTCGCGCGCCGCTGTCCGCGGGCTACGGGCCCGCCGGTCCGGAGATCCGACGCTGGGTCGGCTGTTCGGGCGGTTTGCGCTGAGTGGGTTGGTCGCGGTCGTCGCGATCGGCGCGATCGGGTTTGTGATCGTGCGCGATTCGGCGACGTCGGGGGCGATCCGTCAGGCAGTCAGCCTGAGCGAGCTCGCAGGGCGGGGAATCGTCGAGCCGCAGGTCACGCCGGGCGTGCTTCGGGGCGATCCGACAGCTCTGAGCCGGCTTGACCAGGTCGTACGCCGGCGCATCCTCCGCGGTACCCCGATCGTGCGGGTCAAGATCTGGGACGCGCGCGGCCGAGTGCTGTACTCGGACGCCCGGCGGCTGGTCGGGTCGACGTTCTCGCTGGGAGGCGGTGAGCTGAAGACGCTGCGTGATGGCGGCACTCAGGCGGACGCCAGCGATCTCAATCGTCCGGAGAATCGCACCGAGCGGGGTTTCGACCGCCTCGTCGAGGTCTATGTCGGGATCCGTGGGCCGGGCGGGCAACGGCTGCTCTACGAAGACTATGAGCGGTCGAGCACGATCTCAGCGACCAGCCGGCGGCAGTGGATGGGTTTCCTCCCGGCATTGCTCGGTGCCCTGGTGGTGCTGTACCTGGTCCAGGTCCCGCTCGCGTACTCGCTGGCGCGCAGGTTGCGCTCTCGCCAGCGTGAACGGGAGGAGCTGCTGCGCCGGGCGATCGACGCGTCCGATCTCGAACGCCGGCGAATCGCCGCGGACCTGCACGATGGCGCCGTGCAGCGGCTGGCGGGCGTGTCTCTGTCGCTCGCGGCCGCAGCCCGCAAGGCAGCTGGGACCGACGACGGTGACCGCGCGCAGGCGGCACTCGCAGCCGGCGCCGCTGAGACGCGCGAGACGATTCGCGAGCTGCGCACACTGCTGGTCGACATCTATCCGCCGACCCTTCAGCGATCGGGCCTTCTTGCGGCGATGGACGATCTCGTCGCGCCGCTGAGGGCTGCCGGGATCGTGGTGTCCTTGGACGTTGCTGATTCACTCGAGCTGCCGGAGGACGTCGAAGCGCTTGTCTACCGGGTCGGTCAGGAGGCGCTGCGCAACGCTCGTTCGCACGGCAAGCCGAGCACTGTCGAGGTCAGTGTGAGCGCTGATTCGCAACGTGTCGTGCTGAGCGTCGTCGACGATGGAAGTGGGTTTGCCCCAGCCCCCGCCGAGGGCGCCGGACCGGCCGGGCACTTCGGCCTGCGGCTGATGCGCGATCTGGCCGACCACGCCGGTGGTGTCCTCGAGGTGGACTCCGCGCCCGGGCAGGGCACCTCTGTGCGGCTGGAGGTGCCGCTGACATGATCACCCTGCTGATTGCGGACGATCATCCACTCGTCCGCGCTGCGCTCCACGACCTTCTCGACGGCGTCGAGGACTTCCGCGTGATCGGGACCGCAGTGGACGGGCGTGAAGCGGTGGCGCTCGCGCTCGACGCCACGCCCGACGTCGTGCTGATGGACCTCGAGATGCCCGAGCTCGACGGGATCGACGCGATCCGGACACTGAAGGAGTCCGGTTCGGAGGCCCGGGTGGTCGTGCTGACGACGTTCTCAGACCGTGACCGCATCCTTGGCGCGATCGACGCGGGTGCGCTCGGCTACCTCCTGAAGGATGCTGAGCCCGACGAGATCGTCCGTGGCGTTCGCGCGGCCGCGCGCGGGGAGTCACCGCTAGCGCCGCGTGCCGCGCAGGAGCTGATTAGCGACAGGGTCGAGACTCGCTCAGATGTCGAGCTGAGCCCACGGGAGCGCGAGGTGCTCGCGCTGGTGGCCGAGGGCCTCCCGAACAAGCTGATCGCCCGCAGGCTCGAGATCAGCGAGCGGACCGTGAAAGCCCATCTGACGAGCGTGTTCGCCCAGCTCGGCGTCACCGATCGCACGCAGGCGGCGCTGTGGGCGCAGCGCCACCGGGTCCATTCCTGAGGGCCCGGCCGCGGTGAGTCCGGGCGCCGGCTTGGAGATTGTGGGCGCCGCGTGCCCCGGGGGTTAGGCGCGCGGCGCCTGTCGGTCCGCTACCGGTGGTTGGGGCCGTCGTCGTCGCTCGTGCGGGCGTGACGCGCTCCGTCGTCGTGATTGTGGCGGACGTGGTGTGTGACGCGATGATGCTCGCGACGGACGTGCGTCGACGGATCATCGCTGCCGTGACGGGCCTGCGCGACAGCGGGAACCGAGATCGCTGCGACGGCGGCGAGCGGCAGCAGTGTCTTGGCGTAGCGAGATAGCATTTTGCGACTTCCTTCGTCGGGGGTTTCGTTACCCCAGGATCGTGCTCGGTTGCTGGTCTTAATCTCAATTGGACGTTGGTCGCAGCAGGGCGTGCGGATCGGCCGAGCCGGCGTCGCAATGCCCAAGCGTCTGCGAACGGCCCCGACGACAGCAGCAGATGACGTCGCGAACGGAAACCGGACGAAGAACACGCGCGACGCGGCTCTGATCACAACACGCGGCGGACTAGCTATCTGAGCGTGAGGCTCGGTCCTTGGCGTGCTCTCAGCCCAAGCGCGCGACCTCCGGATCATCGATAGATCCGGACACGCGATCCCCGGTGCGTCGGCCTGCCGTGCGATATCCGGATCTGCTCAACTATGTGAACTGAACTTGGTCGGCGACGTAGTACGGGCCCTCGACCGCGTTGATGACGCCGATCCTCAGTTCGTGGCCGTTCGAACGCTTCCAGCTGCAGAACGTGTGCCCCAGCGCGCCCTGGCAACCTTCGAACGACCAGCCGTCGCCCGAGGAGAACGTCTGGGCGAAGATTTCGTTGACCGCACCCGGCGTTGCGTTCTTGCCAGCCTGACCGCGGTTGTGGGCCTCCCACGCGTTAAAGACGTCCTTGGCGGCGGTCTGTGGATCTGGTGCCGCGAGATAGCCGTTGACCAGATGGTTCCAGGTCTGCGCTCCGACGATCCCGTCAACCGACAGACCGAGCAGCGTCTGGAAGGCTCGCACGGCGTCATTGGTCTCTGGACCGAACACGCCATCGACAGCGATATGGCTGCCGTCACCGCGTCCGTGGATCTGACTCTGGACGGCGCGGACGGCATCGCCGTTCGCTCCCTGTTGCACCTGGATGATCAGCTGGGGCCAGGTCTGGGGGCCGACTTTCCCGTCGGCGCCGAGCCCGCGAGAGGACTGAAAGGCCTCCACGGCGGCCTTCGTCTGCGCGCCGAAGACGCCGTCGACCCCGGTCGAGTGCCCATGTGCCGTAACCAGGTACTGGACGGTTTTGACGTCCTCGCCGGTCGAACCCTCCTGCTCCAACGGCCAAGTAAGCGCCATCTGACATCCCCTTCTACCGAGTGAACTGAACGCGAACATACCCGCGAGCTGACGGCATCGCTTGTGACAATTATCACGTCGCCCGTACGACCCCAGCGCGAGTCACATGATGCGCCGTCCGCATGCGGATCGCCCCAGCATCGATCCACGGCCAGTGCTCGAGCTTGCGTGACTTGCTTTCGCGAGGGCCGGGAGCGCCTGCTTCATCGTGCCGCGCTACTGAGACGGTGCTCACCGTGGCGACGTCGCGACTCGCAGTAGCCGGACGGGTAGCGACTCCGGCGCTTGTCTCCATACGTTGCGGTCGGCGTAGGACCACGCGTAGGTTGGGCTGCCGTCGCGAATCAGGTTGCGGATGTCGGGGATGTCAAGCTCTCGCGCGGACCAGTCATAGAGGGCTTGGAGCCGCGGGGCGATCACGCCGTAGTCGAGCATCCGCGCCAGCCTGTGCTCGATCTTGAGGGTCGTCTCCAGGTCGAGCCGCGTCGGGTAGTGGGCGGGAAGCACGTGGCCGAGCGAGAGGAACGCGCCGGCCATTCCCACCCGTGGATCACCGAGGACTCGGCCGGCCGGCGCGAACCGACCGAGAGCCATGCGCGGCGCCGCGTTCAGCGCGTGCGCGTACAGGACGCGGAGCAGGGCGACGTTGAGGAAGAAGCGCTCAGCCAACGACTCCTGCTCGGCGAGATCGCGGTTCTCCAGGTACGCGCGAACGATGCTGGCGTTGTGCGCGCGGTACCAGTTCCGACCCGTCGGCTCCGCGATGAACGACATCCACGGCGCGATCGATGACGAGGACGCCGGCCCGGGAAGACCGCCGGAACGGGCCAGGGCCTCGCACCCGTCCAGGAGCAGTCGATCGTTGACTGTCCGCCACCACGGGCTTCCCGGTGGGTTTCCGTCGAGCGGACGTAACACCCCACGCGCGGCCTGCCAGCGCATGAACGACAAGGCCGCTCTTCGGAACGGCAGATGCCGAGGCGCCTTACCGAACGGTCCGAAATACGCGCGCCCCATCAGCGCCAACCGGCCCGCCGGATCGTCGCGCACGTGCTCGACTTGCGCCGCCGCCCACTCCGCCGCCGTCGTCTCGCGGGTGATACCCGCCACGTGCCAGATCTTGGCATCCAAAAGGTGAGGGGCGTTCCCGGTACCGTCGGGGGATGTCATCCGAGTAGGCGGTCGAGGTTGAGGGCTGCGCTCATCGACGCGGCGTGGTGAAGGCTTGGGGGAAGTTTGCCGAGTTGATCGCATGCTGGTCCCCTCGGCGCACAGGCGGAGGTGGTTGGCATAGCCACAACGCCCGGCCTTGGCCGAGGAGGGCGTCCGGAACCCAAGGAAGAGCGAACAACTTCAACGACCAGCCGCGCCCGAGCGCGGCGGCGCCCTCAGCCCGTCGCCGCGGCCCGGTAGGGGCGGAAGAACTCGCGCAGCTCCTCCGCGTAGAGCTCGGGCTCCTCGAACGGCGCGAAGTGTCCGCCGCGCGCGGGCTCGGTGACCCGCACGACGTTCGCCGTGCGCTCGAGCCACGCCCGCGGCGGGCGGACGATGTCGCCGGGGAAGAGCGAGAAGCCGGACGGCACCTCGACCCGGCGGGCGTGTTGCGCGGGCGGGATCGCGGCGTTCGCGCGGTACATCCGCATCGACGAGCCGATCGTCCCCGTGAGCCAGTAGAGCGTGACGTTCGTGAGGATCTCGTCCTTGGTGAAGCTCCGCTCGACGTCGCCGTCGCAGTCGCTCCACGCCCGAAGCTTCTCGACGATCCACGCGGCGAGCCCGGCTGGCGAGTCGGTGAGCCCGAAGGCCGCGGTCTGGGGCTTGGTGCGGTGCATGGCGGCGTACGCGCCCTCGGCCGCGCCCCAGGCCGCGGCGCTTTCGAGCCAGGCGCGCTCCTCGGGCGCGAGGTCCGCCGGGTCGCCGGTGAACACGGGCACGCCCGCGTCGGTGCGGTGAACCGCAACGACCCGCTCGGGATGGTCGAGCCCGAGGTAGCGGCTCACATGGCTGCCGATGTCTCCGCCCGCCGCGCCGAACCGCGCGTAGCCGAGGACCCCCATGAGCTCGGCCCACAGGCCGGCGACGGCGATCGAGTCCAGAGGCGAGTCGGCTGGGGCGGTCGGAGTACCCGTAGCCCGGCATGTCGGGCACGACCACGTCGAACGCGTCGGCGGGGTCGGCGCCGTGCGCGGCGGGGTCGGTGAGGAGTGGGATGACCTTCGCGTAGCGCCAGAACGAGTCCGGCCAGCCGTGGCTGAGGACCAGCGGCAGGACGGGCCCGGCGGGCGCGACGGCCCGGACGTGCACGAAGTGGATCCCGAGGCCGCCAAGCGGGACGCGGAAGCGGTCGAGCCGGGCGAGCGCCGCCTCCTGCGCCGGCCAGTCGAACCCGTCCGCCCAGTAGGCGACGAGCTCGCGCAGGTAGGCGAGGTCGGTCCCGAGCGACCACCCGGCGTCCTCGGGCGTGTCCGGCCAGCGCGTCGCGCGCAGCCGCCCGCGGAGGTCCTCGAGCGCTGCCGGGGCGGTCAGCGGAGTGAACGGCTCTGGGCGGGTCGTGGCATCCGGCACGGAACGCACCTTATAGGCCGCGTCGCGGTACTCCGAGAGCGCGCCGAGCAGGCGCCCGAGCCAGCCGCCCGGGCGTCGCACAGCCTAAGGTCGAGCGGACAGCGCATCGAGTCTCGAGATTGGCGAACGGCAGGTGCCCGCGTCGATGCGGCCTGAGACCTCCTGCGTTGTCGGCAGAGTAATCCGGGAGCCGCTGAGTTCAGTACTGGACCCGATAGTGCATGTGGGTGACACCGGCTTCCCCGTCGAGGATCCGGGTGCGCTGCAGCTCGATCTGCTCGGGAGCGAGGCCCTCGAAGAGACGGCGCCCTTGGCCGAAGAGCACCGGGATGACATGCAGCTCGAGCTCGTCGAGGACGCCGGCCACAAGCGCGAGCTGTGCGATTCCTGCACCGTGGACCAGCACATTTTTGTCGCCCGCAGCCTCCTTGGCTTGAGCCATCGCTGCCGTGACGTCGCTCATGCGAGTGACCAGCGGCCAATGCGAAATATCGATGCCTGGTTCCTGGCGATAGAGGATGAAGATCGGAACGCCGTCGTGGTGGTCGCCTCCCCAGCCGCCAGCGGGCTCGAAGGTCCCCCGGCCGGCGACGACCGCCCCGGTGGACATGAGCTCGTCGAAGACTTGGCCGTTGACGCCCGCCGGACGAACGACTTCCATCTTGTCGGAATCGGCACCCGTCAACAGCCAGGCGTGTAGGCGATGCCCGCCGTCGCCGAGCCCGTTGCCTGGTCCCGCGTTGGGCCCGGCGATGAACCCATCGAGGGACATCGACATATCAAGGACGGTTGCTGACATGGACGTCTACCTTCCTGGTCTACTTTCTACAGGACCGTGGGGTGCCGCGAACCAGTCCCAGTTCCAGACGTCGCGAGCGATCTTCGCTTTGTCCGCTCGGGGGCCATACGAGTCCGCAACTTCCTCGGCGATACGGCGCATCATCTCAACCCATTCGATGGCGTGCTGAAGGGATCCGAAGGAGTGTTCTCCGCTTTTGGCGATGAACTCGAGGTTGGCGCCGTTGCGCCAGCGCCACAACGTCTGCGCCTCGGCCGGTACCCAAAGCTCACCGACTGTCCGAGTTCGTCGATCGCCTCCTCGGAGCCACGTCGCCGCGACGCCGTCGAGCGGGATGTGGGTAATACGGAGCGGTGAAGCGGCTGACCCCGTCCGCTGAACGATCCCTCGGTGGAGCAGGTGGGCGTCGGTGACGATCCGCGTGACGCCGAGCTCCCGCGAGTGCTCGAGACGCGGCAAGCCGCACCCCCTCCCGCAGCGCGCCGGACCGAATCGCGTCCCTCAGCGTCCGCTCCAGCGCGGCGCGCAGCGTCTCTCCCGCAAGCGGTTTGAACGGCCACTGCCTGGCCTCATCAAAGGTGACCTTCGTGGCTCTACCCATAGGGCCAGTAGGTGTCAGACTCATCGTCATGAGGTGGTCGCCGATCGTCGAGCTTCGGCAGTACACGCTCCTGCCCGGCCAGCGCGACGTGCTCATCGACCTGTTCGAGGCCGAACTTGTCGAGAGCCAGGAGGAGTGCGGGATGAAGGTGATCGGCACGTTCCGCGATCTCGATGATCCGACAAAGTTCGTCTGGCTGCGTGGCTTTCAGAGCCTCGAAGACCGGCCTGGCGGTCTCGGCTGCTTCTACGACGGCTCGGTTTGGAAACGCCATCGAGAGGTCGCGAACCGCACGATGGTCGACTCCGACGATGTTCTGCTGCTGCGAGTCGCGCATCCCGGCGGCGGGTTCGCGCTCGCGGCGGAGCGACCGCCGCTGCACGCGGAGGACGGCCTCGATCGCGGGATCGTCGAGGCGACGATCGTTCATCTGGACGCCCCCGCCGACGGCGAGGTCCTCGCCCACTTTGACCAGGAGATCGCGCCGCGGGTCACGCAAGCCGGTGGGTCGCTGCTTGCCTGCTTCGTCTCCTGCGAGTGCGAGAACAACTTCCCGCTCCTGCCCGTGCGAGAAGGCGAGCACGTCCAGGTGTGGTTTCAGGCGTTCCCGGACCGCACCTCCTACGACGCTGCGCGACCAGCGCTCACCGCAGCCATCCACGCAGGCGTGAGCTTACTGCCCGTATCAGGCAGGCTGAGCGCGCTGAGGCTGGAGCCCACGCGACGCTCGCTGCTGAGCGGCCTCACAGCGGCCGCGATCCCACCGTCCACAGCATGACGACCTTTGTCGCGCACGGAACGACCACCGAACGCTCGGTCGGCAGGGGGAGACCTCGGCTATTCGCCTCGGCCTAGCCCCCGACCGTTCGGTACGTTTTCTCAAAGGTCGCGGCGAGCGGACGGGGCGAGGACCTGGAGATGCAGATGCCTAAGGTGATGCAGTTCGACGCGGAGGTCTCGCAGCAGCTCGAGGCCACCTACCTGACCCCCGACATCGTCGAGCAGCGCCGGCTGCAGCTGGCGGCGCTCGATCTCACGCCGGGCGAGAACGTGCTCGATATTGGTTCCGGGCCGGGCCTGCTGGCTGCACAAGCCGCGGCGACGGTCGGGGCGAGCGGTTCGGTGCACGGGATCGACCCGAGCGAGCAGATGCTGGCGATCGCCGCGCGCCGGAGCGAGCCGGTGACGGGCGCGGCTCCGGTGCGGTTCCAGGCGGGCGACGCGTGCGCGCTGCCGTTCGCCGCTGAGAGCTTCGACGCTGCCGCGGCGGTGCAGGTGTACGAGTATGTGTCCGAGATGCCGGCGGCGTTGGCCGAGGCGTACCGCATTTTGCGGCCGGGCGGGCGACTGCTGGTGGTCGACACCGATTGGGACTCGATCGTCTGGCGCTCGAGTGATGTCGGGCGGATGCTGCGCGTCCTGGCGGCGTGGGACGAGCATCTCGTCGATCCGTACTTGCCGCGCCGGCTGACCGGTCTGCTGGAGGAAGCGGGGTTCACGGTCGCGCGCCGCGAGGTCTTGCCGATCCTCAACGCTGGCTATGACCCGCAGACGTTCAGCGCGGGGGTTATCAGGTTCGTCGCCGGGTTCGTCCCGGGTCATCGCGGCGTGACCGAGGCCGAGGCGCAAGCGTGGGCGGCCGATCTGATTGGCCTCGGGCGCGAGTACTTCTTCAGTCTCAACCGCTACCTGTTCCTGGCGGTCAAGTGATCCAGCCCGCCCCCGCCCAGATACATCCGCAGCAAACCGCATGTTGCTCACCTACGCCAGGCATCAGCGTCGGCCTACCGTCGGCGTCCGAGTCCGGATCGCCCACCGCACGTTCCGAACGCACGACCGAGCCGTCGGATTCCGGGGCAAGAGGCGTCTCACGAACCAAGGCTCAGCGGACTGCGCGCCGGTCACGAGATCGGCGACAAGGAGGGGTCAGTCGATCCCGCGACCGGCCCTGTATTCGTGCCGGCGAGGGTCACGGGTGAGGTGGTTGCACACCGGGCGAGTGTGAACGATGTGCGAACGCTCCCTACGCACGACGCGGGCTGGCCATTCGGCGCTGCTGTCGCCGGAGGCCACCCACGGTCGCCGATAGACGAGCCGCTCGGGCCGCTCTGCTGATTTTTCCGGGGACTGGCTCTTGGTGAGGCTCAAGGTCGCGGCGAGTGGGTCGACAACCTCCTTATGGCGAAAAAGCTGGCGGGCGCACACCGACGCCGGGCGTGGCGGGCGGCTTCGGCGGCGGTACTTGCGTGCATCGGCGCGATGCTGGTCGCGGGCTGTGGAGGCGGCCGGCAGGAGGTGTCGAGCGGCTCGATCGTCGGCGTTTCCGAGCGAGATTTCAAGATCTCGGCGGGCGGCGGGCAGGTCGCTGCGGGCGCAGTAGTCCTGCGCGTCCATAACGAGGGACCTGATCAGCACGAGCTGATCGTGGTGCCCGCCGGGCGCCAAGGTTTGCCCTTTCGCACAGATGGGTTCACGATCAACGAGGAGGCGATCCAGCGCTCGGAGCTGGGGTCGATCGAGCCTCAGCGTCCCGGCAGCACCGAGTACGTGCATGTGCACCTGCGACCGGGCCGCTACCTGTTGTTCTGCAACATGGCCGGCCATTTCATGGCCGGGATGCATACCGATTTGGTGGTGAGGTGATGGTCCTGGGCTCTCACCGTTATCGGCCCTTCGCACGCAACGGCAAAGCGATCATCGTCGCAATCTTCGCGACCTTCGTGCTGATCTCCGCGTTGAGCATGTACCTGTCGATCAGCGCCACGGACCGCTCGAGGAATAGAGCGGCGGTGATCGAGGTGGTCGCCCGTCAGCGCACGCTGGCCGAGCGCTACGTCAAGGAGGTGCTCCTTGCCCGCGCCGGCAAGCAGTCCGATCCTGCGCTGACGAGTTCGGTGATGGCGGTCAGCGCGGCCGCGCTCCTGCACGGCGGGACGGCGCCAGCGATGAACGGCGACGACGACGACGCCAAAGTTCCGGCGGCGAGGGGGGCCGTGATCCGGGGCCAGCTGCTAGAGGAGCAGCGGCTGGTGAAGGACCTGACGAGCTTTGGCGCCGCCTTACTTGCCGATCGTCCCCTGTCGGCGCTCCCAGAGAGCGGCGGCGAGCGCCTCTCGATCCGAGATCCGCTTAAGCGCCTTGAGGTTCTCGGCGCACTGACGTCGAACGTGGCGCTCAATACCGCACGGGACATTGCCGCTCAGTCCGATCAGAACATCACCAATCTGACGGTGATGCAGGTGGCACTCGGCGTCGGCGGCCTGCTCGTGTCGCTGCTGCTCGCGTTCGGGCTGATCATGACCAGCCGCCGACAGACCGCACACTTCCGCAGCCTCGTTACGTCCTCGAGTGACCTTGTCGTGGTGCTGGGATCGGGCGGTTGCCGCTACGCCAGCCGATCGCTCTGCACGATGGTCGGCCGCTCAGACCAGGAGCTGCTCGGCGACGGCCTCGCCAAGTTCGTTCACCCGGACGACGAGGGTGTGCTCGCCCAGGCTGATCGGTGGACGGGGAAGACGATGATGCTGAGGGTGCGTAACGCCGCGGGCGAGTGGCGCCACCTCGAGGCGCACGTCACCGACTTGCGCACCGATCGCCATCTCAGGGGGATCGTCCTGAACGCGCGCGATGTCACCGAGCGCATCCAGCTCGAGCGCGAGCTAATGCTTCAGACCCAGCGAGACGCGTTCGGCAGCCAACTCGGCGAAGCGCTAGAGATGGCAGACGACGAGGACGGTGCCTACAACGTGATCGAGCGGGCCATGATCGAGATCTCGACCGAGGCACCGATGGAACTGCTGCTCTCTGACTCAAGCCGCGCCAACCTCGAGCGCGCGGCGCAGAGCCCGTCAGCCGGAGCGCCCGGCTGTCCGGTGTCCTCGCCGTACTCTTGCGTCGCTGTTCGCCGCGGCCAGGCTGTCGAGTTCTCATCAAGCGAGGCCTTAAACGCCTGCCCGAAGCTCCGCGGCCGGCCAACGGGAGCGTGCTCGGCCGTGTGCGTGCCGGTCAGCTTCATGGGCCGCGCCCTCGGTGTGCTGCATGCGACCGGACCCGAGTTAGCCGAACCGAGCACCGAACAGCTCGAGCAGCTGACGACCCTGGCTACCCAGGCGGGCGGCCGGATCGGCACCGTGCGCGCTTTCCAGAAGACCCAGCTGCAAGCAGCCACCGACTCGCTCACCGGACTGATGAACCGGCGCACGTTCGAGCGCGAGGTCCGAGGCTGGCTGGCCGCCGGCCGGCCGATCGCGCTCGCAGTCGCCGATCTCGACAACTTCAAGGCTATCAACGACACTCATGGCCACGAGGCCGGCGACCGCGCACTACGGCTGTTCGCCCAGGTCTGCAACGAAGCCCTGCGCGACGCCGACATCATCGGTCGCTGGGGCGGCGAGGAATTCATCTTCGCGTTGCCGCAGCTCGAGGTCGAACGCGCGGTGCAGGTGCTCGAGCGGCTCCGGGCAAAGCTGGCAGGAGCCCACACCGGCGAGCACCCACGTTTCACCGCCAGCTTCGGAGTCACCGACTCGACCCAAAGCAACAGGCTCGAAGAACTCATCCTGATCGCAGACTCAGGCCTCTACCAGTCAAAACACGAAGGACGGGACCGCATCACAATCGGAACCGCCCCAATCGACACCTCGGGACTACTACGCGAAGCAACCGCCAACGCATCTACTCCCGACGAGCTCGACCCTCATCCGGGATACATTCGCCCAATGCTGCACCACGCCTCAGACGAGGAAGACCCGCCACCCAGCGGCGCCGAAATCCGCTAGCAGCGCGTCCGCAACACGAGCACTGGCACGCTTCGGAAGCGCGCTCGACGCAGCTCGCCCGGAGCGTAGGGATCGTCCGCGCAGCGCGCTAAGGCTCCTCAGCCCGCGAGATGAGTCGCCTGGCGTCTCACAATCAAGCAACCCCGAGCGGACACGAGGGCTGCGACCGCCGGTGGAGATCGTCGCTACGTCTGCTTCGATTCGGCTCCCGACCGCGTGCCGACCTGTCGACGGCTAGAAGCGCCAGCACATCCAGCGCCGCTGTTCGGCGCGATGCCCTGCCGCTCACGCGCTTTCAGGCGCGACACCGGGTGCGGTCTCCAGTTGCGTGGCTCGCCGCCGCGGGGGAGGTGTGACCGAGGCTGAGGCGCCTACTCGTGCACCGGCGTGACGAGCTGCTCGACCGTCCCCTGCTCAACCGCGGTCCGCCCCGCCCGGGTGCTGCGGTAGCCGTAACACGCTACCTGGCCGCTGTACCAGAGATCGGGCATGATCAACTTGGCCTGCTCGAGCAACTGAACCGCCTCGGCGGCGATGTCCCAGAGAATGTCCACCCCGGGCGGGGTCGGGTCGCCGAATTTCGAGCCGGAGTTGGGCGGGATCAGCGGTCCGGCGATCGCGTCGACATCGACACCATTCCCGCGGGGCTGATACTCGGATCCGAACAGCTCGTTCATCAGCTTGGCCGCTAGCTTCGGCAGCGGGATTGCCGCCGCCTGCTTGACGGCGTCATCCAGCGCCGCTCCCAGTTCGATGAGCCGTGGCAGGTGCTGCTGGTCGGGTTGCCGCGCATCCGAATCGAGCCCGGTGTCGGCGTCGTGGTGGTGCCCAAACAATGGTGACATCAATGCCCCCTTGGTCGTGTCTCACGCCGCGGTGAAGCTACTCGGACTGAAGGACGGTGTCCACACCGTTGGCCCTCGCCAGCCCCTCGATTAGGATGCTCCGGCCCACGGCAGGGCAACAGAGCGGTAGGAGGCCCGTACCAAGACCCCCGGGGGCTCAGTGAACGTAGCAACCGTGGTACTCCCGATCGCATCGGCGGTCGGGGTGGCGGTAACCGTGGCCGTCGTGCTGTTTGTCGTCGTGGCGACGACGTGGATACCGCTGAAGATGCGCAGAGACCGCCGTCGTGGCGAGAAGTTGCTGCAACGGGACGCCGAGCGCGGAGACCTAGCGGCCGAGGTCGAGCAGACGCGCCGCGCACAGGCCAAGGTTGAGGGCGTTAGTGGACTGTATGGTCCGTCGAGGTTCGGGTCCTCTCGGGCGCACTCGGAAAGCCCCGGACAATTCTTACGGGGCTTTTTGTTTGGCTGGTGGCCGTTGCTTACAGTGTTCTCGTTGTCGTCGCGTCGTCCCACGTAGCAAGCGGCGTTGTTTCGCTTGGCGGCTATGCCAGCTCGTCGGTTTGCCCGCTTGGGCGGGCGTCGAGGTCTTTGCCGCGGAGCCGGTAGCTGTCACCTTTGAGGGCGAGGATCTCGTGGCTGCGGGCCTGCCGGTCCCACTGGGCTCGCCAGGCCGTGTTGCCTCTGCGACACGTCAGGCGCCGTTAGAGGGGATGCTTGACGTCCGGCTCGACCGAGGACAGCTCGCTTCGCTCGCCGGGGGCGAGGATGCGCACCTCCACGTTCGGTGCCCAACGAGCCGCGAGCGCGGCGAACTCGCGGGCGGGGCGCTCGGGATCATCGCGCCGGCGGAGCGGGCGGGAAAGTGCGAACGTGCCCCAATGGATTGGCACCGCGACGCGTGGTGCGAGGATCGCTGTGGCCTTCGCAGCGCGCTCGGGGTCGAGGTGACCCGGCCCAAGCGTGGGACCCCACCCGGAAACCGGCAGCAGCGCAACACCGAGTGAACCGGCGAGATCACACATGCCGGGGTGCAGATCGGTGTCGCCCGCGAAGTAGATCGAGCATTCGGCTTGGAGAAGGAACCCGATCGGTGCGGCCTCAGGGCCTCCGAGCGGTCGTCGGCGACCGTCGTGGCGGGCCGGCGTGGCCGTCACGCGTACGCCACCGACGCTCGTCTCGTCGCCGGGACTCATCTCGTGGACGATGCGCAGTCCGCGGGCCGTGAGCCATCGGCCCGCTCCACGCGGCGCTAATACCGGGCAGCGGGCACCCACCCGACGCAGCGACCTGAGGTCAGCATGGTCGGCGTGAAGGTGTGAAAGGAGGATCGCATCGACGTCCTCGGCAACTCCGGGTCTGATCGGCGGCGCGATGCGGACAAGCGGGCCCACCCGGGCACTCAGAACAGGGTCGGTCAGGACGCGAGCGCCGCCCAGCTCAATCAGGACGCTCGCGTGCCCAAGCCAGGTGACGGCGGGATGGACGTCGTTCACTTGGCGCTCGAAGATCGGTCACCAGCTCTGAAGGCGGATTTCCTCGATGGTCCCCTCGATCCGGATGGGGACTGCCAGCCGAGTGCACCAAGTGGACGGCGGTTGGACATCATCCCGATCGGGTGATTCGCCGCTGGCGGCGAGGGTGCGGAGCCGCGGAACGCCGAAACATCGCTAGCGCCGGCGACGGTAACTTCACCTCGACGATACCCGAACCTTGCTGATCCCACGAGAGATGGTCTCGTCGTGTCTCCTTCCGCCAGCACGGAGCCCGAGCGGCCCATGCCGCGGCGGCCCCGGGACATGCTCGATTTACACCACTGTCGCTTCGGACTAATTGCGGCGGCGCCTGCACGAAGGGGATCTACGACGGCGACGACTTCGGAATTACGCTGCGGCTCGATGCAGCTGACGACCGGCGTCTCAATCGCGGAACGACCAGCGCACGTCGCGCAGAGGTGGCTCGGACTGCTGCTCATGGCGATCGAAGATGACAGGAGAAGGACCGAAAGCGGGCGTCGCTACGTAAACGCTGCGATGGGAGCCCGTCAACAGGGACCATCTCGCGATGCGTGTGGGCGCTAGCGCTCTCGCCGCAGCGATCGCGGTCTTGCTCGCTGGCTGTGGGACGGCGACGGTGGCGCAGTCAGAAGCGCCTGGCAAACCGCGCCACGCCGCGACAGCGTCTACACGGCAGCCGTCACGGCGCGCTCAGGGAACTGGCTCAACGCCAGGCGTCCTTCCGATCCCGCAAATGGGCTTCGTGAGCTTTCGCTGCGATCGCACGTTCCGTGTCCAGCCGTTCTTCGACAATAAGGGGGCGACGAATGGCGATGATGCCGTGACGGTGCGTGCCCGAGACGTTGTTCGGCGCAACTTTGAAGTGCGCGTCGTGCATTACGGCGGCAAGGCGTTTCACGAAATGGCGATTCTGCCTACCCCGATTGTCGCGCTCCCGTACGCCCACTATCGACACGTCACGTTCGCGATCCACGAAGGCGGCGAAGCGCGGATCCTCGACGCGAAGGTGAGCGTCCAGTTCGTCGCTGGACCCGTCGGCAAGAACAGCCGGTCCACCCTTCACGCCTGCTACGTCAGGCGCTGGTCGCTCGCCCTAACAGTCAGCTGAGCGCGCTCGAGAAGGCGGATCGATCTCCGCGCTCTCGCGCCCTCGTCGCAGGCCTCCGGCGTCCGCCGGCGAGTCCGTCTCAGAACCTAACGCTGAGCGGACGCGCGCCCGGTCACGCGAAACGGATCGCACGCGAACGTGAGAGAGGCACGGCTCGAGCACTGATCGGCCCGGGGCGGCGCCCTACCTGCGGGGTGCGCGACTCAGTGAGTCCGAAGCTGATTACGAGGAACGAGCATGCGAACATCGCAGAGCGCGAGATACGCGGTCAACGCGATGATCGCAGTCGACTCCGCAACGATCGCCACGACGATCGTGGGCCTGAAGCCGTAGTCGGTGAAGCCGAATAGGCTCGAGCTCTCGCTGATCCAGAGCGCGATCAGCGACGACGCGGCGATTCCGATTCCGCTCAGCGCGAGCAGTGTGCGCACGGGATCGGCGAAGCGCGCCGTTATCCGTCGCAGGGGTAGCAGCAGTCCGGCTCCGACGATGGTTGCCGCGATGAAGTTCAGCAGGAAGAGCGTGCCGATCGTTGGGATGGTGGAAAAGCCGGTGGCGGTGTATTCGTAGAGGTGGTCGGCGCCAGTGGCGAGCACGCCGGCAGCGCCGACGCCCAGCATGAGGTGGGCGAAGATGGTTCGAGTGCGGTGTGTGAGCATCGGGAACTCCGTTTTGAAGTGGTCTCTCTACTGGGATGACCCCCGGCTCCAATGCTTCCTTCCTGAACGACGACGCGGATCCAGCGTCGAACGCGTGGGGCCGATGCCCCCAGTTCGAGTTGTAAGGGCTTCGGCGGACTCGCATCGCGCGAGCACAGCTCGACATGAAGTGCGCTTACATAACTGCGCGTCCCGGGTGGCGTACACGAGCGAGGCCACGTATTCGCGCCAGAAGCGGTCCGTGCTCCGCTTGGACGCTGTGGTCCCGCTCATAGGCAGGGACGGGCTCCAGGCGGTGTGTGGAAGGCCGCCGATGTCGGCCATCGCAACGCGCGAAAAGCGAGCGCGCGCGCTTTACACACGACGTGAGCTTGTCCTACCACTGGTAGACACGACCTCGGTGCTCTCAGCACCGGTGCTAACGTAGTCCGAAACCTCCACGGAAGGGCGGGGCATGAGAAGAATGTTCATTGCTGCAGCGTTTGCTGCGCTCGCTGCACTTGTGATTGCGACTGCAGCGCAGGCGTCCGTCAAATGGAATGTCAGGTGCGAGAAGATCGCCAAGCTTCCGCTTCGCAAGGGCGACTGCGCCCACACGCTGCAGCCGGGCCGGACCTGGACGTTCCCGAAGGGCGTCTTGGCGCAGAAGGATTACACGCTCACTGGCCAGGCGCTCTCTATCCATCCTCGGCTCATATTGGTAGGCGGACACGGGGCGATCTACTACGTCGGCGGCTACCGCGGCAGCTTCGAGTCCAGGAATAAGGCTCCGTATCGGGTCACAGCCCTCGGCTATCCGATGATCGTGGTGGCGACGACATCGGCGACGTCTAAGGCCGCGCCAAGCATCAAGCTGATCAGGTAGGTGGTTCGGTCTTTGGCACCGGCTCTGAGAGGACCGGTAGCGCCGCCGGGACTGGCTCTGAGAGAGCCACTCGTCACCCGGGCGGACGGAAAAGTCATCAGGCAGATCCGATAGCGCACCAGGCGGAGTCTCAGATGCAAATCGACGACCGCACGCCCAGGGCGTCGGCTGAGGGCCTCCGGCGGCTTCGACGGGAGCGTCGCAGCTGGGGAACGCTGAGCGAACGGTTGGCTCGGCCCGGGTGTAGAACTCGGAGATGTCCGTGCCCGTCGGCGATGGCGACCTGAACCTCGACGCGATACGTCGCGAGCTCGTTGAGCGTCTGGACCGTGCGCATGAGCGGTTAGCCGCGCTCGCCGCGCGTCCCGAGCGTGGCAGCGCGGTGGGATTCGGCAAGCGAATCGGCGATGGCACGTCCGAGGCGGTGAGCCGTTTGACTGATATCGGCGTCGGCGACGCGTTAGAGCGCGGGATGCAGCGCACGGAGCGAGCCCTGGCGAAGCTCGACGAGGGGACCTATGGGGTATGTGACGCGTGCGGCTCTCCGATCGCACGCGGCAGGTTGAAGGCGATGCCCGACGGTGTGCTGTGCTTGCAGTGCGCTGCATCTGAGCGGCGGGTGTCGCCACGACGCCGCTAACCGACCGTCTACGAGCGAAGCTACGACCAGTCTGGTGCCGCATCGTCCGATGTCACCAGGGACCCCTTGCGTACACGATCGAGTGAGCGGATCTGGCGACGAGCGAGACGAGCAGAGCCAACGACGCGGGGCCTTCTCTGGTTGCGTGGCGGGTACGTGCGAGAGGGCTTGGGCATGACGCAGTCGGGGTGCTTCGCGGCTCCGCGACGACCGCGCTGGCTTCATCCGCTTGGGGTGATGCGCCGGGGTCGGATGGGCTACATGATCCCGATCCGTCGGGTCGCTCCGGCTCGGATCTGAATCGCTGTCAGGCGACCGGCGGGGCGGTCGTCACAAGGAGCCACAGACATGAGCGCGAGTACCGCTAACGCGACCACTGCGAGTGAGGTCGCCGAGCAGACAGACACGGCCGGGATCCGGGGAGAACGGCAAGCTCCCGCATCTCTCGCTGCGGGAGCGCGCTGCGCGCGGGAAGGCGGAGCGGGCGGAGCTGCCGCGGAGCGTGCATGGCGAGTGGCTGACCCCGTCTGGTCGCCGCGATCCGGTTGAGCTGCTGGAGGAGCAGGCGGCATCGCGTGTCCCGGAGCTGGTGCCGATCCGCTACGGGCGGATGCTCGTCTCGCCGTTTACGTTCTATCGCGGTGCGGCGTACCTGATGGCGGCAGACCTCGCCGGCTCGCAGCGAACCGGTCTGCGCGTGCAGCTGTGCGGTGATGCGCACTTGTCGAACTTCGGTGCGTTCGCCGCGCCCGATCGGCGGCTGGTGTTCGACGTCAACGACTTCGACGAGACGCTGCCCGGGCCGTTCGAGTGGGATCTGAAACGACTGGTCGCGAGCTTCGCGGCCGCTGGACGCGACCTCGGGTTTGCTGTCAAGCAGCGGCGGGGCGTGAATCTGGCGGTCACGCGCGCGTATCGCGAGGCGATGCACGAGTCTCGCGTCGATGAAGACGTTCGATCTGTGGTACTCGCGGGTCGATGCCGAGGCGCTGCTCGCCCAGTTTCAGAGCGCGGCTAGCGCGAAGCGCCGCAAGCTGATGGAGAAGAACCTCGCCAAGACACGGGCGAAGGACAGCCTGCGGGCGTTCACCAAGCTGACGACGATCGTCGACGGTGAGCCGCGGATCGTCAGCGACCCGCCGCTGATCGTGCCGATCGAGGACCTCGCCGAAGGCCGAGACGTCGAGGAGTTCGCGCGGAGCGTGAACCGCGGCTACCGGCGCACGCTGCAGGGCGATCGCAAACACCTGCTGGAGCGCTTCCGCTACGTGCACGCGGCCCGCAAGGTCGTCGGGGTGGGGAGCGTCGGGACGCGTGCGTGGATCATGCTGATGCTCGGCCGCGACAACGACGATCCGCTGTTCCTGCAGCTCAAGGAGGCCCAGCCCTCGGTGCTCGAGCCGTTCCTCGGCAAAAGCCGGTACGCGAACCACGGCCAGCGCGTGGTCGAGGGCCAGCGTCTGATGCAGGCCGCCAGCGACATCATGCTCGGCTGGCACCGTGTGGACCGGTCTGGACGGCGTCAAGCGCGACTTCTACTTCCGCCAGCTCTGGGATAACAAGGGCTCCGCGATCATCGACGGGATGAAACCCGCGAGCTCGCCGCGTACGCCGACATCTGCGGCCAGACGCTGGCCCGCGGGCACGCCCGCTCCGGCGACGCCGTCACGATCAGCGCCTACCTCGGATCAAGCGACGCGCATAGACCAGGCCCTCGCCGACTTCGCCGAGCTCTACGCCGACCAAAACGAACTCGACTACGCCGCGCTGAGCACCGCCGTCAACACCGGACGCGTCAAAGCACAAACAGGGCTATAGCCCCAAGACCGATCCGGGGCTCGGGCGTGTGGTCACCATTGGCCGCCGACGTCAGCCGAGTCCGCTCCCGATCGAGGGGCAGAGAAGCAACAGACCGACCTAGCCACCGCTCTCGACGACACCCGCAGACAGCTGCGCTGCTCGCCAACTCGCTGCCGCACTTCCGAGCAGGAGACGCCACACCTAGGCACCCCACCGGTCTCCCCAGATACCTTCGCCGCGAACGATGACTGCGCTGGGGGATCGCGCTGGTCGCCCTTCGGGGGCAGAGCGGCGAGCGCAAACGTGGGGAGGGCGGGGAAGTCGTCCGACGCCGGCGTACGGGCTCTTCGGTCGCGGAGGCGATCGCTGTCGGTCCCATCGTGGCGCGCGCGAAAGCGATCCGGCTCCTGGCCAATGCCCTTCCGGTACCCGTTACCCAATCCGAGCGATGGCGTGGGCGGCGCTTGATGTGAATGTCCGATGGGACAGCGGTCGAGTAGGTTGGTGGCACTGCTGAATGGGGTGGTGTGGTGACGGATATCGATGTGGACGGCCTTGAGTGCGGTCACGGCGCGGGTGCCCGGCGCGGCTTTGACGACCCAGCGTCCGGGCCGGGCGGGCGATGGCAAGCCGACCGCGGTCCGCGTTCGGTCCGCGAGCGAGCTGCGGTGGCCAGTCTCCTGAGAACAGAGCCGGTGATGTGTGGCGGTGTTCGCGCGACTGCGAGCCCACGCCAGCATCCTTGGGGCTTCGGCCCTCGCGCGCGACGGATTGCCTCCGATGGTGGATGACGTCGCCGTAGACGGCGCTGAGGAGGGGGCGGGGAACCGGCGCCTGTCGCTGTTGCTGGCGATGGCGATGTTCGTGCTGGTCGTTGACACCTCGTTGATGAACGTGTCGATCTCAAAGGTCGTTCACGATCTCGGCACGACGGTGAGCGCGGTCCAGTCCGCGATCGCGCTCGAGGCGCTCGTCTCGGCGGCGTTCATCCTGATCAACAGCAAGGTCGGCGATCTGATCGGCCGCAAGCGGGCGTACATCTTGGGCCTGCTGGCATATGCGATCGGCGCGCTGGCGATGACGCTGGCTCAGGGCATCGCCGCGATCGTGATCTTCTGGGCGATCATCGGCGGCCTTGGTGCCTCGCTGTTGTTGCCGGCGATGCAGTCCCTGATCCATGGCAACTTCGAGGGGGCCGCCCAGAAGAAGACCTATGCCCTTGTCGGAGCGGCGGCGGCGATCGCCGCGGCGGTCGGGCCGCTCCTCGGGGGGTTTCTGACGACCTACCTGTCCTGGCGCGTTGGCTTCCTGCTCGAGGTGCTCGTGATCGCGATCATCCTGTCGCAGATCAAGCTCGTCAAGGACGTCCCGTACACCGGCGACCGACACTTCGACGTTGTCGGAGCGATCCTCTCGGTCCTGGGCATGGGCGGCGTGGTGCTCGGCATCCTGGTGTGGCAGGAGGGCGGCGACTACGTCGCGCTCTTGATCGTGATCGGCGCGCTGGCGCTGGCGGCGTTCGCCCGCTGGCTCGTGCGCCGCCACCATGAGGGCAAGGTCACAGTGCTCGACCCCGACCTGTTTCGACTCCCGCACTTCCGGCTCGGGATATCCGCGCAGACCTTGCAGAACATCACGCTGGGCGGTGCCATGATCGCCCTGCCGATCTTCCTGCAGATCAAGCTCGAGTACAACGCAATGCAGACCGGCCTGTCCCTGGCTCCGCTCTCACTCACGATGTTCGCGATGGCGATCCTCGCCGGAAAACGAGCCGGACACCGGCGCTCCGCGAGCGTCATCCGAATCGGGTTCGCGCTCACCACGCTGGGCATGGCGCTGCTGATCCCGATCGTCCCGCGAGCGACCTCGGGCTGGTACCTCGTCGTGCCGTTGATCATCGCGGGAGCGGGGCTCGGCCTGCTCGTGTCCCAGCTCAACAACTATTCGCTCGCCCCGATCGACGAGGAACGCATCAGTGAGGCAGCCGGAGTCAACTCGGCAGCCGGCTCATTCGGGCTGTCGTTCGGCCTGGCGATGGCGGGCGGCATCCTGCTGGCAACCCTCTCGGTGGCATTCACGAACATGGTGAACGACAGCTCCGTGATCCCGTCACGGCAGCAGCAGCAGATCTCAAAGACGCTCGAGCACGACGCAGAGGTCGTCAGCAACACCCAACTGGAGGAGCTCGTCAAGCACGAGCCTCCCGCGGTCCAGGCCGAGATCCTCAAGATCAACACCGACGCGACGAACCTCGCCCTCCAGGTGGCGTTACTGATCCCAATCCTGGCCGGCGGGCTGGGGCTGTTCAACTCCTTCCGGATGATGCGCCTTCCCGAAATCAAGCCGTCCGCAGCGGCCGAAGCCGCCGCGCTCGGATGACCGCCTCCCGGCGCGCCAGCGACGCCGGGTCGTGCCGATCGTCCGCCGCGCGAGGGCAACCGCTATCCCAATACCGATCGCTCACTGCAACAGATTGGACCTCGAGATCGACGTCGAGGCCGACCGGCGGCCGGCGCCTCACAGCCCAACGACAACCGAACACTGGCGATGCGGGCAACGCCATTGGCGGGCGGCGCGCCCGGTTCCCGTGCGCGAGCAGGAGTACGAGCCTGATCGTCGCGGAGTGCCTGTTCTCGTCCATAGCGGGCGCGAGATCTGTCACGGCCATGGCTCGTGCTCCTGCGGGCGAAGCGAGCGCTCGCACTGCTCGTTCGCGCGGGCGGGTGTGGATCGGGATGGCGGCGAGGTGGCGGGGTGCACGGACCGACGGTTCTGGACACGGCCGATCGATGCTCGATGGACTCCTGTCACGGGTGCTCGTGTCGTCCCGGCGCTGTCCACGCGCAGATGGCTTGGTCGGAGATGATCAGGACACGACACGATCCGAGCCTGTCGCCCGGCATGGCTCTCGGTAAGCTGGCTTGGTTGTTGGTCAAGTGTGTCCGTGTGCCGTGAACCGCTGCCGCAGCGGGCAGAATCAGCAAGGAGGGACGGCATGGCTTACAGGACCGGATTCGCCGCCAAACAGGACATGGATGCTCGCTCCTGGAATACGGAGGACGCCGCTGGGAGCGTGGTGGACCCGGAGGACACGCCGATGGAGATAGAGCGCGGGGTGCTGCTCGAGGTCGACCGTGAGCGTGGTCGCGCCCGCCGCCGTCTGCCGTCACCGTCCGCGAACTATATGGCGGGCCGCTTCAGCGAGGTGGACGTCGTGGATCTGAATGCGTACGCGGCGGGGCGCATCAACACGCTCAAGAAGGAACACGACGACAAGTACCTCCTCGAACTCGTCGACGCGTGGATCGCAGAGAAGCAGATCTTCTGGTGGGACCGGCACCCGCCGTTGGGGCTGGAAGTAGATGACCGCGTCCGGGCGATCACACGCGACGAAAGCGAGATCGTTCTGGCTCGCGTGACGGGCGGAGAGCAGGTGCAGGTCTCGATTGGCGACGTCATCCTGAACGACATGGACCACGAGCGATCCGAACCGGAGAAGCAGGCGCGAGCGGACAAGCTCACCGATCGTGCACCGCTGGCTGCGATGAGCACCGGCGAGGTCATGAAACTGCTCGCGAACGTCGCGCTCTTCAAGCCGTACTTGCCGAACGGGCCGACGGCCGTCATCTGGGTCGCCGCCACCGACGAGTCGTTCGATGAGCATGTGGCCAAGCACATCGAAGGCTCGGGTCTGAAGTCTGCGCAGGTCGCTGCCTTCGTCGATACGACAACCGATCCGATCACGCTTCGGCTCCGGCCCAGAGCCAAGGGGGTCGGCACCGAGGTGCACGAGATGCTGCATGTCCTGTCGGCCGAGGGGTTTCGAACGCGTTTGGCCGCCGAGAATTACCGCAATGCCGGTTGGCCGCCGTTCAACGAGGGGATCACCGAGTACTTCACGCGCAAAGCGACCGGCAGCGATTACCAGCGGCGGGACAAGTACCCTTTCGAGCGGGACTTCATCGAGGAACTCGTCAGCATCGGGGCCACTGATGATGCGACGCTTGCGAGTCTGTACTTCACCGGCGACTGGGAGAGCTTCGACAAGAAGGTGCGGGGGTTCGCGGGTGACTGGGTCGGCTTCAGCGCCTTACTCACGGCCAACGACGAGACGTTCCTGGCCGCGAGCGAATATCTGAAGGAGCTCAATCAAGACATGAAGAGTCCGCTGGGTCCCGAGCCGGTCCCGTTCGTGTTCTGATCCAAGCGGTCCGATCCCACGGCAGCGTCAGTCGGACCCCCAGCCCGGCAGCCGCGGCCCGATCGCGCGTCCGCGCGGTCCGCGATCCGCCCGGCCGCTCATCGCGAGTTCCGCTCCTCGCCCACCGCGCAACCTTCGTGGCGATGACGAGCCGTGAGCTGGACGGCTTTCGGCATCGCTAGCAACGGCAAGGTAAGCAGTCGCCGCGCCCGCATATGGCGAGGCTCAGAGAGTTCGGCGCTAGCCAAGGCCGGGAGCGAAGGGCTGCTTGTCCGACTGACACACGGTCCCTTTCGGCGGCGTGATCAGTCCGACCAGGTAGGCGACCGCCCAGAAGCACCGCAAAACTATCATCGACAGCCCACACTCCCAGAATGTCGCAAAGAGCTAAGAGCGAGCAGCCGGCGCCGGCGCGCCCGCACTTTGCGAAGCCCTGCGTCGCAAGCGAGCCGACCATGGAGGAACAGCGCCAAAGAGACGCCACCGGCCGCCGCCGTCGCTGCCGCTCCTAGGTCGTCATCGGTGAGCGCACGTTCCCACGCCACTGTCGGAGGCGTCCGGCGCCGCCGGCGAGGGCGTCTCAGAACCTAAGGATCAACGGACGGCGCGCCGGACCCTCTTCACCTGCTCGTGGCGGTGGCTGTCGGCAAAGGTGTGTCGTCCGGCCGGTTTGAGTTACGACCATTTCGTCATGCCGCAGAACCTCGCTCGACCCCCGAGCCGTCAGAAGACCCCTACTGCCCTCGGGCCTGCTCCAGGTTGGATTGGTGGGGGCCCGAGAGCCACTCCGCGCCCGGCCCCAGACGCGCGTCGACCGGATCCTCTCCTCGTCGCAAAGCATCGATGTAGGCGCGATCGGCGGCGAGGCGGGCCGCTACGTCGGGCCCTTCGGCGACGGTGCCGTGGCCGGGGACCAGGACATCGACGTGGCCGGCGGCCTCTCCCAGCCGGTCGAGTGCGGTCTCGTAGGCGCCCACCTGATCTGGGCGGCGAGCGTCCAGGAGAGGGATCAGGACATCGGAGAGCATGTCGCCGGCGAGCAGGACGCCACGGTCCGCGAGGAGGACCGCGGCGTGGCCGACTGCATGCGCCTCATGCTCGATTATCTCGCCCGGCACGGGTCCGCCGTCCGCGGGCAGCGGGGTGACGAGCGCGATCAGCTCGAGAGGGATGCCCGACGCACTCTCCGACGCCATCGCCTGCGCCCGCTCTCGGGCTTCACCGGCAGCGTTGGCGCCAGCAGCGGTGGCGTAGCGCGGCACGTCGCCGAACCGGGCATGCCAGAGCAGGTGGTCCCAGTGGGGATGGGTGGAGAACCCGGCGACCACCGGACTGCCGAGCCGGTCCAGGTCATCGGCGAGCTGGTTCAGCTCGGAACCGTCGATGCCCGGATCGACCAGGATCAACCCATCCTCCCCGCGCACCACGATGGAATTGGTCCAGACCCACGCACTCTGCCGGACCCAGACGCCGTCGCCCACCTGAGTCAGCATCGGTTCACTGTGTCAGGTATCTCCCCCCTTTCGCAAGAGGAGAGCCCCGCCCGCACTCGCGCGGCAAGCGTTTCCCACGCACAGCGGAGCCTGGGACATGCCTTGACGAGTTTGCGAGGCGCGCGCCGCACCTGACGTCTACCCCGTATCGCGCTGAATGGATGGCGATGAGTCTGCGGCGTCGCGATGGTCCTAGTCGTAGGGAACATACGACGCCCGACAGCGGAGGAGTTGTGCCGTGACCGACACACAGCCGCAGACCGCAAGCGGGAAGGTGCTCTGGCATTTCACTATGTCCCTCGACGGTTTCGTCGCAGGGCCCGACCACGCGATGGGATGGATGACGGGTTTCACCTTCCGGCCGGGACTCGTCGACGAGTACGTCCAGACCACCGGCGCGGTGTTGGGGGGTCGAGACGGTTGGGACTCCGCGGTGGGTGATCGCCGTCCGTACGGCGGCGCCTGGGAGGGACCGATCTTCGTCCTCACGCACCACCCCGAGGACGCGACCCCGGCTGACGGGGTCACGTTCCTGAGCTGCGACCCGGCCGAGGCGGTGCGCGTCGCGCTCGAGGCGGCCGGCGGAAAGAACCTTGAGGTGTTCTCGCCGACGATCGGCCGTCAGCTGCTCCAACTGGGCTTGATCGACGAGATCGACCTGCACATCGCCCCGATCCTGCTCGGCGACGGAATCCGGCTATACGACAGCCCCGGCGGTGATCCGATTCGCCTGGACCGAGTCGGCGACGGCGAGACCACGTCGGCCGTGAACGTCCGCTACCGCCCCATTGGGACCGCCAACATTGCGCCGGGGAGAGTGTCGGGCAGTCGGGTGCGCGCTGACCAGCTTTGACGCTCGGAGGATCCGCTCCCCGCGAAACCGTGCGGCCTCGCCTTGCGCGCGGCAAGCAGGCGCCGCGGGGGATATTTGTGCGTCCGCAATCCGATGCTGACCGCACGCATCCGCGGTCTATTCGAGGCACCCACCAGAGTCGATGTCGGCGTCTCGCCTGGGGAACGCTCCACGAACAACGGCTGTGAGGCGCCGGGCGCTGAGGTTGGCGAAACGGGTCTCTTGGATCGCGCTGCGAGCCCTGCCTTCGTGTTGGCCCAGGCATGTGCCGCCAGATGAAGGTCCTAGCAAGGCCGGCCCATCCCGGCGGTGGCGAGGTGCCGTGAGCGGCAACATGACGCAGCCTCGGGCGCCCTCGTTGCCGGCGCGTGGGTTCCGCACGGGCACCCGATCGGACTTGACGACGGTGCAGGCCGGGAGCTGGCTTCACCCGTTCGGTCAGCCCAGGAAGGAGGAGATGGCGTCGCTCGTGAAGGCCATGGAGGGGGCCGGCCGGAACATGTCGGAGTTTGAGATCGTGGGCGACCTCCGCGGGAGCTTTCGCCGCGGCCGGTGTCGCCGACCTGTAGGCGCCGCCGAGGCGATCCGCGCGTAGCTGAAGGCTGGCTACACGACTACCTGCTCCGAGCCCTCGCAGTTAATCGATGCCCCAGCTGCGGTCGGCGGTTGTGTCGGTAGCTGGGGGAGCTCAGCGCCCGCTAAGCGCCCGGCATAACCGTGGCGTCCTCGCGCCGTCGCCGTGGAAGCCGGTGTCACGCCGGCACATCGTCGGTGAAACGGCGCCGCCGCGTTCGCCCTGCGCACATTAGACAGCCATGCGGACACGGGTATAACCTGCCGCGCGATCCGGGTAAGGACCCCGGTAGCCATAGGAGGGAGCAGAGGATGGTGAAGGTCAGAGTGGCCGCCTTGGCCATGGTCGCGTCGCTGTTTGCCGCCGTCGCAGTGCCCGCGGTTGCCGGGAGCGGCGACATCACGGGCTATCCCAACAAGATCGCGACGGTCGATCTGAGCGGGTACAAGCTGCAGACGTTCTATCCGCTGGGGACGAACGCAGTCAACACGTTCGACCAGAACTACGGCGGCGGGCAGAACGTGACCGCGGTCGGAGTCATCGGCCCGGGCAAGGGCTTGGTGTTCAAGTCCAAGTACATCGCCATGCCGGTTGGGCACAAAATGTTGATGGTCACCTGGTACCTGTCGAAGGGGACGATCACCGACGTGTTCCTGATGAACTTCAAGACCGGAATCGTCTCGGACGTGGCTCCGAACAAGAAGCCGCAGAGTCTGGGGACGGTCAAGATCCTGAAGTCGGGAACTCACCCGATCCCGTAGCCGAGCGGGGCACTCCGGGCGTGGGCCGGCAGTCCTGAGGTCGCCCCCCGCCCGGCCCGGTCCCGGGTGCGTACCGCGGGTCGACTTCGCATGTTCCGGGGATCTCGGGGCTGAGTGCATGACGAACCGCGGCTATTCTGCGCAATCCCTCCTCGCTGCGAGCGGTGCCGTCTGGAAGACCAGCACGCCAGCCAGCCCGACGGCCCGCCAGCGGTAAGGTGCGCTGGATCGATGCGGCGCGCGGTCTGACTGCGGCAGCTGACGGGTGACCGGCGACTTCAGGTGTCCGCGTAGGTGAATGACTGCATTGCGGTGGGACAGCAGCATCAAGGTCTCGACCGTCTCGCGCTCGCGGAGCACTGGAATGGCGCCTTCTGGACGATCGACGCGAGCGCGACGCCAGTCGCGTTCCTGGCCAGCAATCTCGGCGGTGTGGCGTGTGTCACCACGAACTGGTGCGAGGCAGTCGGATTTACCGCCGATGTGTTTGACACCCTCGCCAGCCTCGCCGAGCATTGGAATGGCTCTAACTGGACAATCGAGTCCGCTCCGACGCCGCCGCTCGCGATCGCCAACGCCCCGCTTTGGACCGATGTCTCGTGTGCGCGCAAGGAGGTGTGCACCGCTGCCGGGAACCATGTCAACCCGACCTTCGAACGCGTCACGCTTGCGATGCACTTGTCAGGCCACACTTGGAGCCTCCAGCCGACGCCAAACCCTGCAGGGTCATCGGACAGCGAGCTCACCGGCATCGCGTGCACACCGCCGAAACGGTGCGTCGCGTCTGGCTTCTCCTTCGGCGGGATGAAGACGCTCGTCGAACGCTTCGGTTGAGCAGCGTTCGCCGCGTCGGCGTGGGGTCTCGGCTCTTGTTCTGTACTTGTACGCGCGCTCCACGATCAACCTCTTGCGATCTTGCCTCCCCGATGTCGGGCCGCTCGCGCGTACGCCCAGGACCATGCATCCGTTCACCGGATGCCGGGCCTGGCGGATCGCGTGTCTACGTAGGCAGACCGAAAATCTTGCGCGCCGCAGTCGCCGCCCCGCATTCGGCGACGAGCGCGTCTCCGACAGGGTCGATCGGCACGATCGCATTCGTCACGGGCGGGCGGCTGCGTCCGGCTTGCGCTTAGGCGACCGAGTGTGCGCGCCTGGCCACAGGCAGGCCGAGGACGTGTGCGTCCGACGAGTCGGTAGATTGATGACGAGGGGCCACTGCGCCGTTCCCGCTGGTCGAGCACCGCCTCGACATGGCATCGAATTTGAGAGGAGCGGCATGACTCGACCATCGGTGAGTGCTGACGTGGCCTTCGGAAGGATCGCGAGCACGATCGCGGTCTCGGATATGGACCGGGCGGTCGGCTTCTATCGCGGTGTTCTCGGGATGGAGGTGAGCTTCGCCAATGGCGATCCGATCGGATTCGTGATCCTGACGCGTGACGCCGCTGAGCTCCATCTCACGCTCGTGACCGGGCACCGTGGGAGCGCGCACAACGTTGCGCATCTGATGGTCGACGACGCGACGGGCCTCTACGAGCATCTCGTCGGCCACAGAGCCCGGATCGTCAAGGGTCTGCGCGACGCGGACCATGGCCTGCGCGGCTTCGTGTTCGCCGACCCCGACGGCAACCGCATCGATGTCGGACAGCCGCTTGGACACGAGCGATGACGACAACCGGGTCAGCGGCGTTGGCGAGACCTGCTTAGCCCGTGCTGCAGCACCGCGCGGCAGTCTGTCCAGATGCGACGCGCGAACGGCCACGGCGCCGGCAACCGCTTTCAGCATCCGACCGGACATGGAGCTGGCGATTGGGTTGGCGACGACGCGATGGCGCGGCGCGGGGCACCCGCGCGAGTGCGTAGCCAGAACATCACTCGCCGCGAGCCCATCACACCGGACGATCGCATCTCCGGAGGCCGTCGCGACGTGCGGTGCAACTCAGGCCGCTTGTGGGAGTGCGGCCTCGAGCTTGCGCCGCGCGCGGTAGGCGGCGGGTTCGGCGGCCTTCCAGGTGCCGAACGGTGCCGGCGCCATCCACTGGTAGCTGCGGCCGCTGAGCGTGCCCGCGAGCGCCGTGTGCTCGCTGGCGGTGAGCGTGGGAAGCGCACGCAGGACGCTTGAGAGCTGCTCGCGCACGAGCAGCCGGGCTTCGGGGTCGGTGCGCGCGTCGCTGGGCGCGGGGAGGACGTCGAGCAGCGTCATCGGCGTTTGGGCATTGGCAGAGCCGTCGTGGGTGATGTGGGCGTCAAGCGAGGCCGCGCGGCTGAGCAGCTGGTGTTTGTGTCGGCAGTCGGTTTCGAGCGCGAGCAGCGCCTGGTTCCTGGCGCACCGGTCGGCGAAAGCGGGAAACGGGCCCCGCTCGGGTCGCCCGTCAAAGACGCCTTCTGGGACGGCTGGAAGGCGGCAGCCGAGGCCGAGCGCGAGCAGCTCGGAATCGCGTCGGAGGCCGAGCTGCGAGAGGACAGCGCGGTCAAGCTCGGTCTCGACGCGATCGAGCTCACCTTCAGCCAGCTGATCCCTCAGCTCGGCGAGCCGGTCGCCGTGCAGCGCAAGGTCGAGTACACGCTCGCGCAGGGACTGGAGTGGAGCGTCTCTGCTACCTCGACCTCGAGACGCGACGCTCCGACGCAGGCGAGCTCGTACCGGCCGTGGTCGACTACAAGGCCAAGACCACGCCGCTGAGCCAGTACAAGGCCGACCACGACTTCCAGCCCGCGGTCTACCTGGCCGGGCGCTGGCTCGAGTCAGACCCGGGAGCAGAGTTCTGCTTCGCGCAGATCGCGAGCCCGGCCCGCGCCGCAAGGAGATCGGCGCCTCGCTGCTCACCACGCGTCGCACGACCGGGCAGCTGCGCGGCGCGCTCGTCATGCTCGCGCAGGCCGTCCGCCAGATCGTCGCCTCCTGCGAGCGCTTCGGACCCGACGAGCCCCGGGGGTTCGCCGACCCGACAAGCTGGAAGTGCAGCGAGCGCTACTGCGAGGCGTGGCGCACCTGCCCGGCCGGTGCAGGGCTGTAGCGCCCCGCGCAGCGTCAGCCGTCGCGGTACGAGACGCATCGCCCTCGGCCGGATGGTGCTGTGTCCGCTCAGCCGCTCGTCTGCGAGCGCCCGCGGCCTGAGCCCCGGGCGCCCGCCAGGCTGAGCGTGTTGAAGGGGTGCTTAGTGCCCGTGACCCCCGCTCGGGCACGGGTTTGGCGAGATCACATTCCGGAAGTCGTTGAAGAACGTCTGCGTGGCCCCACCGCCGCCGAACTTCAGGTACACGAGCGGTAGCAATGAGCCGTACCCCGCGTTCTTACCGAAATCGTTGGTCGTGCCTGGAATCGTCGACCCGAGCTGCCACGTACATGAGCGGTGCGACGCAGCGATGCTGAAGTACGGATAGAACTGAGCGGGATCTCCGGTGTCGGTCGTCGGGATCAGCGTGCACCCTGCGCCCGTCGTGCGGTCGCAGGTGTTGAACTCGATCCGTGGCAGGTCCGCCTCCAGGCCGGCGCGTTGGTACTGCACTTTGTAGTTGGGTCCCGTCGTCGGGCTGGTGAACTGGATTGGCGTGGGATGAAGCGCCGTGTTGCCGTCCGGCCACACCGAGCGATACGACTGGCCGTCGAACCCGGTGTTCGTGTCGGTACAGCCCTGAAGCTGAACGAGCGAGGACGCGGCCGCCGGGAAGCAGAAGTTGTCATCGGCGTCCGTTGGCACGCCGCCGTTCTCGGTGTTTCCGGCCGGGCAGCTGATCGGGTTCCCGCTCGCGTCAACACCGAACTGCGTCAGCGGAACCGGATTAGGGCCGTCGCAATTCTGGAAGTGGCCGATCTCGTCCGTGAACGCGATGTTGTACGAATGCGCGGCCCAGATCACGCGCGTCTGCTCCGAGGACGTGCTGTACATCGGATGAAACGCGTACGGGATTGCGTTGCAGCTCGTGCCCGTCGGGTCGTACTGGATCTGCGCGAACCCGTTCGCCGGGCTGGCGGTCATCGACCCGCGCTGACCCGTCGTCAGATCGACGAGCACCACTTGCAGCCCCTGTGGGGTGTCGTGCAAGGTGACCTGAATCCGGTCGCCCGAGCCCATGAACAAGTCTCGCTTCGGATCCGGCGTGAACGTGTTGATCGTCGAGTCGATCGGATTCGCCGGCGCCTGGGAGCGGCCGTTCCGGGTCACGAATGCGAACTGGAACGTCTCGAGGCCAACCTTCGCCGCGCACGTCGCATTCTGCGTGGTGCCGTTGACGGGATCCTCGAGCAAGCTGAAGACGTTCATCGCCGCACACCACTGGGTGGGATCGCATGCGCCGGCACCGGCGGCAACCGCGAACGCCGGCCACGGGACCCAGCCGGGCGGATAGAACTGCAGCTCCGTGAACGCGGTGCCTGGATGATTCGGCGGAAACGGCCGGGTCGACGATGTTGCTGTCGCTGTCCGGCTGACACGTTGAAACCTGCTCCGGATAGGACTGCGTGTCGCACAATGCCATCCCGAACCAGATCGCAGGGTGCAGCTGGAAGTTGTAGGCCTTGCCCGGCGTCGAAGGGTTCGAGGCGCTCGGGTCCGATGGAAGCGTGAAGACGTACCGCATCCGGTTCCCCGAGCCCGGCCGGTTCGAGTAGAACAACGCCGCCGGTTCGTCGTGACCGACGTAGTACTTGCCGAACACGTCGGCGGAATTCCCAACCTCGGTACACAGCGCGCTCTCCGCGCAGTTGATGTTCAGGTGCTGCGCGGCGGCGCCCGCGGCGTCGGCCTCGATCAAGCCGACGACGATCACGGCGGCAGCGACAAGCGCGCCAACACCCGCCCAGAGCTTGACTGCGACGAGCTTCATTCGCCCTCCTCCTCCGACGATCTGCGAAACGCGCCACTGCTTATACCCGTGCGAGTTTCCGCGCAAACGGGTTGCGATCGGCGGTCTGACGCGATCCGAATCGAGGATCGCCCGGGCGAGGTCGATTTGGTCGCTGAGGCTCCTCGGAGTCTCGAGGTCGGCCCGCCGCAGATGTCGTTCAGATGCCCATGCACGTCCTCGAACGTCGTTGCGCCGGTGTTGTTGGCCCATCGAGCCCGGCGGCGAGAGACCCGAATGCGCGCAACCGAGCATGCGGCCTGCGATCGCTTTCGTCGCTCAGCGGGACGTCGAGCTCACGAGTGGGTTGGCGACGGAAGAGTGTCGGCGCGGCGGCTCGTCGCGCGAGCGCTTCGTCACGAACGCACTCGTCACGACCAGGCCGACCGGACGATCGCGTTGCGCGCAAAGCGAGCGCGCGAACCGGCTCGCCGGGCGTCGCAGAAGCCCATCGATAACCGCGCACGCGCCGATCTCTCAGTCGGCCACGGCAGCGGCCGTGAGCTCGTGTCGCAGTTAGCGTGTTCGCACAGAATTCGCAGTCACCGGGGCTATACGTACGCGCGTCGAATCGAGCCTGAGATTGAGCTGGCACGGAACTACGAGTTGACCGAGCAGGACTTGAAGCGCGCCCTAGAGTTGATCGTCGACCACGAGCAGGAGATCAGGGGTGCCTGGATCGGCCCCTTCGGAAGCTGAAGTCACGAACATCTCAAAGCACGGCTTCTGGCTGCTCATCGACGGCCGCGAGCTGTTCCTCCCTTTCGCTGAGTTTCCGTGGTTCAGGCAGGCGCCAGTGGAGGCGATCCTGCGCCTCGACCGCCCGACTCCCGGACACCTTCACTGGCCCGACCTCGACGATCGACCTTCCGCTCGACTCGATCGAGCACCCCGAGCGCTACCCGCTCAAGTCGAAGACCTGACGTTGGTCCGGCCATGGCCGCTCGCTCTCGAATCGGACGAGCTCCTGGCCCCACAAGCATCGGTAGGTGAGGCGGGGCGGGTCCCGACGATCGCTCTTCAGGATTGCGATCGTGGCGCGGATGGCGTGGTTCGGCGGAGCCGCCGCCGAGTCTGGGCGAAGGCACTCGTCGGCCACGCCGACGATCGAGCTCAGTCCGGACTTGCGCAATGTCGCCGTGGCGATCGCGCGGCCCAGGGCGGCGCGAGAACAAAAGCAGTCGTGACGGGTCCAGGCGACGGGCGCGCGGATCGGGCGGCGGCAGCGGCGTCGCGGTGGGGCTTATCGCTCAAGTGACGTGCGCGCTAGCGCGCCGACGATGAGGAGGTATGGTCGGCGGCGTGGCGCCACTCGTCGACTGCAACGTCCATCTGTGGGACCAGGCATCGAATCCGGTCTTCTGGCTGACGGACCGCACCCTGGTCCGCGACATGATTGGCAACTACGACTCGCTGCCGGGCAGCTATACGCTGGCCGACTATGTGCGCGAGGTAGCCGGACACGACGTGCGCGGCATCGTGTGGTCGGACGCCGGCGCCGACGATCCAATTGCAGCTGCCGCGTGGGTTCAGCGGCAATGTGAGGAGCTGGATCTGCCGGGCGCGCTGGTGACGCTTGGCGATCCGGCCGACGAGGGCTTCGCGGAGCTGGTCGAGCGCTTCCGCGCCCTGCCGCTGGCTAGCAGCGTGCGCGTGCGGCTGGTGCCCGCGCTTGCACAAGGGGCAGCCGACCGGACGCTGCTCGATGATGAACGCGCGATGGCGAACCTCGAGCTACTCGCCAAGCACGAGCTGGTGGCGACTCTCGAGGCGACGGGTGAGCAACTCGACGTTGTCGTGGACCTCGCCCAGGCGCTTCCAGCGTTACGGATCGTGGTCGACCACTTCGGCTGGCCAGAGAATCCGAACGAGGATGAGCTCGATACCCATCGCGAGCGGCTGTCTGCGATCGCTGCGACGTCCAACACCGCCACGCGCATCGATGCGATCGGGACGATCTTCGGCGACTGGACGACCGACCGCGTGCGCCCATGGTTGCGCGCGGCGACCGACACGTTCGGAGCGGAACGCTGCATGCTCGGTTCCGATCTGCCAATCGAGCGCCTGCGGTCCGGCTTCGGTCGTCTTTACGACGCCTACCGAGACATCTTCTGCGATCTCACCGACGGCGCCCGTGACGCGCTATTCGCAGGCACCGCAAAGCGCTGGTACCGCGTCGGCGCGTAGTTGATCTGGCAGGCACGTGCCGCGACGCCGCAGGCTGATGAAGAGGCCGAACCCCGCGACCGCACGAGCCGCAGCAGAGCTGTCTAAACGTCGCCCTTGCAATCGTCCGGTACCAGCGGCGGCGCGAGATCAAAGCAGTCGTGCCCTGCGGCGCACACCGACGCTCGCTACTGGGCGAAGGCGAGAGCCGCCAGGGTCCGACCGGCACCGAGATGCTGACGAGCGCATTCGCAGAAAGCACACGTGCGCGACGCCCGGCGGCTGCCGCGTACCACGGCCCAGACGGCGGACGCCTGCTTGCCATTGGTTGCGAGCGTCCGGCTCGAGCCGCCGAGATGACAGAAGCGAGCGCCAGCCTCGCCGCCGCTGACGCTCGGAATTCGTGGCAAAGCACAAGCCGGCCTCGACCGTCTCAGGCGAGCCGAGCGATCGTCAGCCGTCGGCCGGTGCTAGCCGACCGACAGCCCAACAGCTAACGATTCCAGCGGACGCGCATCTGGCGAATTGCGCGTCTCTTGCGATTCCGCGCGAGAGACCTCTCGTGGCGTCAAAGCGGGGCCCCGGATAGACCCGCGGCGCCGCGTCCGCGTGCCCGCGCCAGACGAAAAGCAGGGGGTTCGGGCCGACCGTGACGACGACGTCCGGGCCGACGGCGTGGCGAGACACGCAGGTGGCGAGATGGGAGACCGGCGCCGCCCACGACTCGGGACCTGCATTCGACGTCGGGCGGGTACGCACTGGGCCGCGATGCGTGCCTGCAAGTGTGCGACAGGGGTAGCCGGAGGCCCTGGCGGACGAGGCCGACGTCGTGACCGACTGGCGCCTCAGGCGACGATGCTTAACTTGGCGCGGGCACCGCTCGGCACTTGCAGCCACCTGCGCGGGATTCAGACCGTACTCTGAGCAGCGCACGACAGGACGCCCGTCACGCCGGACACCGTCCAAACATGGAGAACGGGAAACCTGTGGTAGCGCGAGGCTGTTATTTATGAGCCCCGCTGCCAGGTGGACGCGACCCCGCGAATGTCGCGCGAGGAGCTGCCGACCATCAAGCTATAGCGCCCCGGCGGGACGACCCACTGGTTTCTCGCCTCGCTCCACACGGCCAGGTCGTGCTTCTGAAGTGTCAGCGTCACGGTTCCGCTGCTGGCCGGGTCGAGCTGAATCTTGCCGAATGCCTTGAGCACCTTGGGCGGCTCGCCGGCGTACGCCGGATAGCCGACGTAGAGCTCGACGACTTCCGCGCCTTGGCGGTTGCCGGTGTTGCGGACGCGGACGCTGACGGTGATGCTCTCGCCCCGGCGCGAGCGCAGGACGTGGAGCCTTCCGTAGGAGAACCTTGTGTAGGACAGCCCGTAGCCGAACGGGTATGCCGGCTGCTCGCCCGTGGCGTCGTAGTAGCGATAGCCGACGAGCAGCCCTTCGCTGTAGTGCGCCGTGTCTCCCACGCCGGGGAACCGATCCGGGGTGGTAAGCGGGCCCTGGTCCTCGCCGGCCGGGAACGTCACCGGCAGCTTGCCCGACGGGTCGGCGTCGCCGAACAGCAGCGAGGCGATTGCGTTGCCGTTCTCCTGCCCGGGGTACCAGGCCTCGAGGATCCCCGCCACGCTGTCGCGCCATGGCGTGAGCGTCGGGCCGCCGGTGTCGAGCACGACCACGGTGTGTGGGTTCACGGCCGCGACGGCCTCGATCAGCGCATCTTGGTCGCCCGGCAGCCCGAGGCTCGGGACATCGGCGCCTTCGGTGCGGATGTCGTTGACGAACACGACCGCCTCATCGGCCGCACGGGCGGCGTCGATCGCCTGCTGCCACTGTGCGGGGTCGGGTGGGGACCAGCCGAGCTTCAGGCTCACCGGGAACAATCCCGCGAACCCAGACTGCGCGATGTACTCGACCCGGATCGATACCGGCTTGCCCGCCGGCAGGTCGACCGCCGCGATGGCGAGCTGGTTGGCGGTACTGAGCACGAGCCTGTCGTCGATGTACAGGCGAGCGATCCCGGACCCGCTGAAGGAGAACCGCTGCAATCCGGACACCGTCGGCGTGAACGTGCCCGTCCAGCGCGCGGACCACGTGCCCGACAGCCCGGGCGGATTGCCTGTGACCTGCACGGTGGGATCGACCCGTGTGATCGCAGGGGTTCCGGAGAGATCCGGGGAGGCGAAGTACTCGGCGGTGAGTCCGTGGCCTGTGCCGGATGTTGGCGTCAGCGTGGCAGTGTCGATCAGTGGCGGCTCCACGGTGCCGGCCGTCCCTTGGGCGTAGGTGATCTTGATGGCGTTGCCGGCGCGGGCGGTGATCCCGTCCAGCGGCGTAACCGTGGTCGACGGCACGACGGTCGCCGATCCGCCACCGGTGTAGATCGGGTTCGCCCTCGCGGCAGCGCCGATCACCGCCAGCGAATGGACCCGCGCGCCTTCGATCGGCAACACGCGGTGTTTGTTCTTGAGCAGGACGGTGCCCTGCTCAGAGAGCTGCGTGGCGAAGTCCTGATGGGCCTTGTTGGTGACCACCGCATCGTGCGAGCCGGTCACGCTGCCGTCCAGCTGCCCCTCGGCGATCCGAGCCGTGAGGATCCGGCTGACCATGTCATCGAGCCGCGCTTCGGATACCTGGCCGCTCTGCACCGCGGCCTTCAGGTCGGCCCCGAAGCGCTCGGGGAACGGCGACGGCTGCCCGAAGATCGTGTTGCCCCCGGGCATCTCCAGATCCAGTCCGGCGTTCGCGGACTGGACCGTGCTGTGGTTGGCGAACCAGTCGGAAACGACGAAGCCGCCAAACGCCAAGTCCCCCTTGAGGATGTCGCTGAGCAGGTGCGGGTTCTGGCACGCGTAGGCCCCATTGACCTGGTTGTACGCGCACATCACCGAACGCACCCCGCCATCCTTGACAGCCTTCGCGAACTGGGCGGTGTAGATCTCGCGCAGCGCCCGTTCGCCGATCACGGCGTTGACCGTCTGCCGATCGGTCTCCTGGTTGTTGGCTGCGAAGTGCTTGGCGTCGGCGATCACCCCTTGGCTCTGGATGCCGCGGATCTCAGCCGCGCCGATGTCGCCGGCCAACACCGGGTCCTCGCTGAAGGTCTCGAATGCCCGCCCCCAGTTCGGCACCCGAATGATGTTCATCGTCGGCGCCAAGGCCACGTCGTTGCCCTTGCCGGCCTGCTCCGCGCCGAGCGTTGCGCCGTACTGGCGCAGCAGCGTCGTGTCCCAGCTCGAAGCGTTGTTGATCGCCGCCGGGAAAGCGGTAACGCCCGTGGCGCCGTTGCCGACCCCGTTGGGCCCGTCGGCCAGATAGAACGCCGGGATTCCCAGGCGCGGGACCGCGGGCGTGAATCCGGTGTACCCATTGCCGGTGATGAACCCGGTGCCATGAACGAGACTGATCTTCTCGTCCAACGTCATCTGCTGGACCAGCGCGTGCGCTCGCGCTGCCGCACCGCTGCCATCACCGGCTCGCGCCGCCGCTCGCCCTACCGGCAAGGACGCACACACCAACGCCATCGCCAAACCACAGCGCAACATCCGCCAGCTCATAGTCCTACCTTCCTCTCCGACGCCTGACGTCCGGTTCGAGCCGCAGCAGGCACTGACTCAAGGCTGCCGCTACCCGCACGCAGCAATACCCAAACGATCCACCCAGTCGTGAACGCCGCCCACGAGGGACCATCCCACCAACAGCCGCTCGACTTACCCAGTCACTCTTGATCCGCTTGAAGATCTGCGGAGGGTGATAGACCGCGATCGAGGAGTGGCTTGGTTCGACGGCGCCGGGTACCGCGCCGAAGTGCTCCTCCCCACGATTCGCATCACCGCTGAGGTCTCCGCCACGCCAACGACAAGGTGCGCGCCGCGCTCTTGGAGGTCGGTAGCGAGCTGCCGCTGGCGCTGGTGGCCGCGAACACGGCGCGCCGCGTTCCCGCCGGCGGTGACACATCAATAAGGGAAGCCTCCGGTCGTCGTCGCGGTCACCCCGGGACCCAGCTGCGAGGGGGTTGGCGCCGCCAGAAACGCGCACGCTCCCGTGGCCGCGAGATCCAGGCCGGTCGCGGTCACGGCACCGTTCGCCTGCAGCCCCCACGTGTCCTGGCCGATGCCACGGATGTCGAGATCGCTCAGCCTCGCCCCCGCGCCCTCGGCGGCGATCGTTACGGTCGCATCTGTCGGGTCTAACGCGTCGTACTCGATCACCGGCCGCGCCTGGCCGGGGGCGCCGAAGATCGAGAGCGGCTTGTCGACCACAACCTGCTCGCGGTACGTGCCGGGCATTACCTCGATCCCCTCGCCTCGCCGGCGCCGCTCCCCATCACCGCCGCCTCCACCGAGGTGAACTCGCATCCGGACGCGCACACGGTATGAGTGACCGACGCTCTGCCCACGTCCGGCCACGCCAGCAGCGCGCCGACAAGCAACAGGCACGCCAGAGACCGCGCCACCCCGCCGGACGGGGCAAGCGCGCCCCGCCCACCTCGCCACTGCTTCACCGGCGACAGATCGATGTTGATGCCTGTCGAGCTCATGTCGTGTCCCCCGTTTGATGTCGCGCTCCGTCAGCAACGTCGTGATCGGCGATGCTTTCAGTCGCCCAGCCGTCGGTCCATACGGCAAACGGCGTATTTCACTGGCCTGAAAAGTCCCTACTCAGTAGCTGAAGACGGTGGCGCCTTCCGCCTGGTGTGCCGGGCGAGTTCGGCCAGTTCGTGGTTGAACCGCTCGGGCTGCTCGAGGTGCGCCACGTGCGCGGCGCCCTCGTACCACGAGGTCTGCGCGGTCGGGCACACGGCGAGGATGTGCTCGGCCATCGCCGGGAGCACGATCGTGTCCAAGCGGCCCTGGGTCACCAGCAGCGGCACCTCCAAGGCGCCAAGCACGTCGTCGCAGTCGATCTCGCGGGCGGCGAGGCTGGCGCGGATGCGCGCGGGCACGATCATGCTCGCGGCCAGCAGCGTCTCGGTATCGGCGGCCGGAAGCGGCGTTGCCGAAAAAGCGCCCAGGAGGCCGCGGACTGCACGAATGCTCGTCGGCAGGTCATCCGCGGTCGCATCCGCGAAGTGATCCAGGAAACCGGGCCCGATCAGCGTGCCGAACGCCGACTCGCCGAGCTTGACCGCGCCGGCGACGAAGTTGATCGCGCCGATCTGGTCCTGGCCGTAGCAGCGGATGTAGTCGCAGATGACAAACGCGCCGTAGGACCAGCCGACCAGCACCGGCCGCTCCAGCCCCAGCTCGTGGATGATCGCCGCCACGTCGTATGCCCACAGGCCGGCGTGCGTGTAGTGCTGGGATTGCAGGGGCGCCTGCGACATCCCATGGCCGCGCAGATCGAAGGCGATCAGGCGGAACTCATCGCGCAGCGGGCTCTCCACCTGCCGCTGCCAGCAGAGATGGCTTTGCGACCACCCGTGGATGAAGAGAATCGGTATCCCGTCCGGCTTGCCCCACTCGCGCACGTGCAGCCGCAGCCCACCTCCGCCTGTCACTGTGTGCGTCTTCGCCGAACGCATCTGCTCACTGCCGGCTGGACCTTCGCTCAGCGTTGTCATCTCGCTCATCTCCTCGTGGTGTGTTGGTGAACTGATCCGCTCCCAGAGCGGCGTCGCGCGAACCATGCTTGCGTTGGCAGTGAGATCGCCTTCGGGTCGCTCGCGCGCGTTGGAAGCAGATCGGACATATATTGGGAGTTCACTGCGGGCCTGAGCGATCTGCGCGAACAGTCGCGCTAGCGGCGGGGATCCCATCGCGCGTGACGGCCTCAGGAAAGCCGCGAACGGCGAGCCGTTCCGCCTCATTTGTCAGCCAGGTCGTGACCTGCTTGGAGGCACTCAGCGCGGCTGTCACGACGACGAGAGCGACGGTGATGCGCTCACCGTCCTCAAGGCCGGTTGTCAGGTTGATCAGTACCTTGTTGTCTGCCATCGCCGCTCCCAGTGCTCGCTGTTCAGTAACCCCATTACCGACCGAACGTCCTCAGGCCGTCGCCTCGGTGGTCTCGGAGGCGGCGATGCACAGGGCTGTGAACTCCGCGAGTCGTGCCGTCTCGCTCGCGGCCTCCCGCGACGGTGCGTCGTAGAACACAAAACACGTCTGCTCCTCGGGAACCGAGATCGAGCGCACATACCGCACCGACACACCCTTGGCGCTCTGCTCCTCGGCAGCGGCGCGCGCGCAGCTCGCGAGGCGCTCGACTGCGCCCGGGTTGATCGGTGAGAGGTACAGCTCAACGAGGAACTCCGTCATGAGCGCGACGGTACTCACGCGAACGCGCCGGCTCAATCACGGAAACCTCACAGATTGAGGCGCGCTATGACCGGATGTTGAGCCGGCCCGCGAGCTGCGTGCGTGAGCGCACGCCCAGCTTCGCGTATGCACGCGACAGGTGCACCTCGACGGTGTGGACGGCGAGCGACAGTGCCTGAGCGATCTCCTTGTTCGTTCGCCCGCGGGCGGCCAGCTCGACGATCTCTCGCTCGCTCGCCGTGAGCTCGCCGCTTGCCCGTGGCCGTCGCGCGCCGACGCGGCCCAGGTCCGAACGCACACGCTCAGCCCAACCGGGCGAGCCGAGCTCCTCGAACGCTGCGAGCGCGGCCCGGAGAGACTCGCGAGCGGGTCCCCACTTCTTCATTCGCCGCTGCGCCCGACCCAGGCTTAGCAGCGAGCGCGCATGGTCAAAGCGAAGACCAAGGCGCGCGTACTCCTCCGCTGCGTCGGAAAGCGCGAGCGCCGCGCGCTCATCGTAGGGACCATTTGCCAGCTGCAGGACCGCCGCGCAGCGCCGAGCGCTCGCCAGGCCCCAGGGATGCAGCTGCTGCTCGCTCAGATCCCGGAGTCGGACGACCACGGCGCGCGCAGTCTCGAGATCGCCGAGGTCCGCGAGCGCCTCAACAAGCTCCGGCGCGACCGGAAACGCTCCCGGCTCGTCCACACCCTCGCGGCAGCAGTGATCCCAGACCGCGCCGAGACTCTCCCGCGCGCGTTGCGGATCCTGCGCCAGCAGAGCCGCGCTCCCCCGCGCCCGCAGCGCCTCGAGTCGATCCATGTGAACACCGCTCTCGTTGCCTCGCTCGATCGCCCTCGCGGCCCACCGGTCGGTTTCGTCCGCGACGCCGCGCCCCGCGGCCAGCAACGCGCGACAGCGCTCGTACATGGGAAACTGGAGCAGGTCCGCATCGTCGGACTCGGACCATTCGTCGAGCAGGCGCAGGGCCGTGTCGAGCTCGCCGGCCCGCAGTTCGAGCTCGCAGCGGTGAAAGCGCACGAGCGCAGACGAGGCCGGCTCGCCCTGCTCCTCGGCGAGCTGCGCGAGCCGCGATAGCTCGCGGCGCGCCTCGATCACCTCGCCGCGCCAGATCAGCCTCTGCACCGCGACCCGAATCGGAGAATGCGCAATGTAGAACGCCGCGTCCGAGACCTCGCGGAAACGTTCGCAGAGATCGTCGACCGCGCGGCCTCGCATGATGCGAGCCCAGCTGAGGCCGTACAACACTTGCCGCTCCACGTCGGGTCCCGCTTGTCGGGCCGCGGGCAGTACCGCGACCGCGGACGCCTCGGCCTCCGGCAACCGCGCCACCGTCGCCGCAGCTGTGTTCGTCGTCTTCCCGGCGACGGCAAGCGCGCGCAACTCGGGATCGCCCTCGCACTCCGCCAACGCCAGGTCCAGATGCCGCTCGTAATCGATCGCGGTGTCGACCGCTTCGGCCATCACGAGGCGCAGGCGCGCGCGGGACGGACCGGACGGGATCGACGCCACCTGCGGCATCAGCAAAACAAGCAGCCGTCGGTCGTCGCCCGCGATCACCAGATACCTCGCGAGCGCAAGCAGGCGATCGTCGCGCTCGGGCGCATCGTCGTCGGTGAGCCGCAGGGCGTGCTCAGCCAACTTCACGGCCTCCTGACGGGCGCCGCGCGCCGATGCCTCTCCAGCCGCCGCCGCCACGGTCGCGGCCAGCGGCGCATCCGGACGGCTCGTGGCAAGCGCGAGGTGAAGCGCGCGCAGCTCGCGGTCAGAGACCGCGGCGGCCAATGCGCGGTGAAGCTCACGACGCTCCCGAGGTCCCGCTCGCTGCTTGGCTGCCGCGGCGAGCAACGGGTGCGCTGCTCGCGCCCGACCTCCGTCGACGAGCAGAAGCCCCGCCTCGACCGCGTCATCGACGGCCGCCTCGCCCGCGACCGCGATCAGCTCGTCGACTCTCGGATCCGCGCTCAGCGCAACCGCGAGCAGCGGCCGACGCAGCGCGGGCGCCAACCCCGCAACGCGGATGCCGAGCATGTCCTCGACCGCGTCCGGCACGGGGATGTCCTCGCGGAACCCAGCGACTCCCTGTCCGCGCAGGGCGCGTCCGACCTCCAGGACGAACAGCGGATTCCCCAACGTCGAGTCGACGATGCGGCGCAAGATCTGCCGGGGCACCACCAGACCGAGCCGCTCGGACAACAGCCGACGCGACGCACTGAAACTTAACGGCCCAACCTCCAGACCCTCTAGCCCCCGAGGCTCGAGCGCCCGCTCCAGCGCGGATCGACGACCTGGACGTCTCGCGAGCAAGAACGTCACCGGCTCATCCTTCAGCCGCCGGGCGGCGAACACGAGCGCATCGGCCGAGGGAGGATCGAGCCACGGGATGTCGTCAACCGCGAGCAACACCGGGCCCTCGGCTGCCAGAGCGCGGAGCACGTTCAGGACACCAAGCGCGATTGCGTGCGGCTCTGGAGGCACGCCCGACGGCTCAGCCCGCAACAACGCTACCTCCAGCGCCGACCGCTGCGGAGCCGGCACGTGCATCCACGCTCCGGCTTCCACCCCCTCGAACACGTCGATCAACGCAGCGAACGACAACCTCGCCTCAGTACCGCTCGGCCGAGCCACAAGCGCCCGCAACCCGCGCTCACGCGCCAACTCAACCCCCGCCTTCCACAACGTCGTCTTCCCGATACCCGCCTCACCGCTCAGGACCAGCGCTCGACCCGAACCATCCGCACCGAAGAACCCGCGCAGCACCTCAAGCTCCGGCTCGCGCCCAACGATCCCAGCAACTGTCCGAGTGGCCCCCTCCACCACGATGTCCATTCTCTCAACTCCAGCACGCGGCGAGACTCTGCCTTCCGCACATTTGCCACGAAGACGCACAAGCGTCATCGATGCTCGGGCCGAAGGCGACGACCGGCTGCAAACCGCCCGAGCGCTATCGCCCAAACTCGAGCGTTGGGAGACGTATGCCGGCGCTCATGCTTCGCCAGGGGTTGCGATCACGTAGCCGGTCGTAGCCGGCGTTGTCGCAAGGGACGAAACACGAGAGCTCAGGCTTGATGCCGGCCCGCTGATCCTCTCGCAGGGAGCAGAAGAATTGCTGTCCGGCGAGCAGCGCGGAGGCGCGCACTGACACCAAAGCGAGTTTCGAGCGTCCGGCGGCGGCACACCTCGTATTCGCCACCTGCGGGTCTCGTTCCGTCGTCCGCGCGGTCGTCGTCGAGACCGCCGACGCGGAGTGGCGCGTTTTCATGAAACCAGGGCACGCACTCCCGAGACCCGCAAAATTCGAAAGCACGTCTCGGCCCGCCGCGCCGCTCAGACCCGCTTCGCGCGGGATCCGCGTCAGTGGGAGACGCTAGCTGCGGGCCTGTCGGCCGGCTAGCACCGGCCGACGGCTGACGATCGCTCGGCTCGCCTGAGACGGTCAAGGCCGGCTTGCGCTTTGCCACGATGATTGACGGTCGTATCGTCCCGCTCAGCAGCGCCCTGGCGCTCGCCTTCACGCGAAAGCACAAGTCCCGCGATTGCCTGTCCGTACCGCTCTTCATGGTCGATCTCTCGAAGCGTCCGTGGCCCAGCTCCACGCGCTCGGTTCGCGAGCAGGCGGAAGGCAGGGTGCTTGCGGCGTCATGCAAGGTGAGCAAGCGGCGGCGTCGTGTGCATCGTCACTCCCGACGAGACAAGCACCCCTGCGGCGACGAGTCGACGACGCTGACGGAGCGGGCGTCTGGTAGGGGCGGGTGGACGTTGTCGCCGCAGCCCGGTTGACCGGCGGCGGAAGTCCGCGACGAGCACGAACTTGAGTTGCGCGCCGCGCGCTTCTGCGGCTGATCCACGCCACCGCGGGGCGTATGCTGGTCGCGTGAACGAGACGGCGAGTTCAGAGCCGGAGAATGCCTCGGTCGTCGCCGTTCCGCATACCGCGAGTGAGATGCTCGAGCTCGATCGAGGCGAATGTCTGCGGCTGCTTGCCGAGGGGACTGTTGGCAGGATCGCGGTCGACGCGCCCCATCGGCCAGAGCCGGTGATACGGCCCGTGAATTACGTGTTCGACGAACCGTCGCAGTCGGTGCTGATCCGCTCCGGGTCCGGGTCCAAGCTGTTCGCCCTGCTTTGCGCGGTGAGGGCGGCATTCGAGATCGACGGCATCGACCCGGTCGGCCGAGTCGGCTGGAGCGTGATCATCCAGGGCGTCACCGAGGAGATCACGAACTCGGCTGAGCTGCGGCGCATCGAGGCGCTCGGACTTGAGCCGTGGGCGTCCGGTCACAAGGGCCACTGGATCCGGATCCGCGCGAGCACGGTCTCGGGCCGGCGGATCGTGGCGGTGGCCGACCGCGCGCCGGGCTACCGGGTCTAGCGGGGCGCTCAGGCGCTGGGCGGCGGCATGGTGGCGCCCGGGCGTCGCGAGACCGCCGCTCTGCGAATGGCAGCACACTGTCGGTGAGAGAGTACGAGCGATGACCGACAGGAGCATGCCCACGGGCCGGTCTCGGCGCCTGGCGAAGGTTGGTACGGCGGCGGCTGGCCAGGCCGTGAGGCGCGCGGGCACGCACGCGGCCAACGTCATGCGTTCTGACGAGAAGGGCGCTGGCGCGCTCGAGAAGCGCCACATCGAGACGGCCGAGCAGATCGTGGCGGTGCTCGGGACGATGAAGGGCGCCGCGATGAAGATTGGCCAGGTGCTGTCGTTTGTCGATGTCGGCCTCGTTCCTGAGGAGTATCGCGAGGAGTTCCAGCGCAGGCTCGCGAAGCTGCGCGATTCCGCGCCGACGGTTGCGTTCAAGGACATGCGCAAGGTGATCGAGCAGGACCTCGGCGAGCCGCTGCGAGGAGTGTTCGACGAGTTCGACGAGCAGCCGATCGCGGCGGCGTCGATCGGGCAGGTGTATAGGGCGACGGTCGATGGCCGGGAGGTAGCTGTCAAGGTCCAGTATCCGGGGATCAACCGCGCGGTTCAGTCAGACTTGAAGAACCTGGGGCTGATCCTCCGCCTGGTCGGCCGGATCGCTCCGCAGCTCGACACGAAGGCGCTCGCCAACGAGGTGCGCGAGCGGGTCGTCGATGAGCTCGACTACGAATTGGAGGCCGCCAACCAGCGGACGGTCGTGCGGATCTACCGCGGCCACCCATTCATCGTGATTCCCGACGTCCTGACCCGCTTGTCGCGGGAGCGAGTGATCGTTACCGAGTTCGTGCACGGCGACGGCTTCGCGGTGCTCGAGTCCGAGGACGACGAGCGTAATCGCATCGGCGAGATCATCTTCCGCTTCTTCTACGGTTCGATGTTCCGCCAGCGCAAGTTCTCTGGTGACCCCCACCCAGGCAACCTGCTGCGCCTGGCTGACGGCAAGGTCGCGTTCCTTGACTTCGGTCTGTTCAAGCAGATGGAGCGCGAACCGATCGAGCTCGAGCTCGCTTGTCATCGCGCGATCGCCGAGAACGACGAGGCCGAGCTCCATCGCCTGCTGGCCACGAATGGCTTCCTGCCCGATCCTGCCAGCGTCGACCCGACCGAGCTGATGGCATATTGCGTCGACGGGAGCTGGTGGTACACCAGGGCCGACCACGACGTGAAGCTGACCTCCGAGCTTGCGGCCAAGTCGATGCTCGAGGCGGCCGACCCGCGCTCATCCCACTTCCGCACCATGCGCCACCAGGACATCAAGCCCGAGCACCTGCTCGGCCGCCGCCTCGAGGTGCTCGTGCTCGCCGTGCTCGGACACCTACGCGCGAGCGCCAACTGGCACCGGATCGCGCGCGAGTGGATGTACGACGAGGGGCCGGTCACCGAGCTCGGACGCCAAGAGGCAGAGTTCTTCGCCCGGGCCGCGGCCCGATAGCCGGTACAGATCTCAGCAATCTGTGAGTGCGCGCCGGCGAGACGACCGGAGCGCTCGATCGCTCCTGCTTAGCGTGGCGGCGGGCGATTCCACGGATCGTCGCTATTCGCGCGGAGCGCAAGTCAAGGCCCGCTCCGATTCTCGGACCGCACCGCCGCGCGAGCTGGCCCGGGCACCGTGTGCCGCGAGCCCCACGGCGTGGAGGTCGCTCCTACGTTCCCTTGACGAGCCCGACGACGTGGCCCTCAGGATCGGCGAAGTGCGCGATTGTTGGTCCGCCGGGCACATCCATCGGCTCGCTTACCGTGCTGCCACCGAGCGACTTGATCTTCTCGAGCGCCGCCGCGGGGTCGTCGACCTGGACGTAGAACATCACGTGCCCGGAGCCGCCGTCGGGCGCGGCGCCGATGCCGCCGGGGATGTCTCCCTCGCCGCCGGTATTGGCCATGTAGTACGAGCCCTGCATCACGTCCTCCAGTTGCCAGCCGAATGCCTCGCCATAGAACTTCGTGAGCGTCGTGGCGTCCTTGCCAACTACCTCGAAATGCACGACCGGATTTGCCATTCCCGCTCCTCACGTTGGTGGACGTCATCAAAGTTAGCCGAGGATTGCTATTACCGCTTACGAGCCGGATGAGCGCCCGGATGAAGCGCTCCGACAGGCCTTGCGCTTTCGCGTGATTCCAAGCGTCAGGAGCCGACTGGACCGCTGGCGTCGGGAACATGAACGCGCCCGGACGAGCGCTCTCCCAGAAAGCGCTCGTCGGGATATCGCCAGCATTCGGCAGCGGCGGGCTTGCGAGATCGCCCAGTAGCGAGCGTCGGTGTGCGCCGCTGCGCACGACTGCTTTGATCTCGCGCCGGCGCGGCAGCGGACGATTGCAAGGGCGACTTAGGACGCGTCGACAGCGCAGGGCCATGACTCAGCGACGCCATCGGTCGGATTCCTGTCGCTCATCGGAGCGTCTCGCCCCGCAAGACTGTGGCTGCTTGGCGCCGACGTCGCGGCGTTTCAGCGTCGAGCGTCGGCAGGTGCGGCGTGTGGGCAATTCCCGATCTTTGAGCATTGGCTCACGTGGGCAGGGTTGAGCGCCGAGATGAGTCTGGTTAGCCGCGGTGGTGCGGCTTCGGGACGCTGACGGTGACGGTGAGTGCGCTGGTCGCGACCGGGATGTGCGCTCCGTTCACGATGAGCGAGAGGGTGAACTTGACTGGGAGTCTCTTGAGAGCGGCGATCAGTTTGCGTCCGGCGGGATCGAGCTTGATCGTGACGGTGATCGTTGTACCCGCGGCGATCCTCATCGTCTTGGTGCCCGCGATCGTGACGCGACTCGCTGCCTTGGTGTGCGAGCGCTGGTGGCTGCGCAGTTCTTGAGACGTGCTGAGTACGGCGCTGATGAGGCACCCGCCTGACCCGCGTGCGCAGCTGACGGTGAAGCTGACCTGGGCAGAGCGTCCCGACGGCCTGCGGACCAGAGCGATGCTCGAGCGCACCGTCTGCTTGAGGACTGTCGATCGAGAGGCGGTGAAGCGCGCATCGCCTGCGTAGATGGCCTGCACTTGGTAAGCCCCTGGGCGCGAGTAGGTGGTCGCGCAGGTCGCTGTGCCGTGGCCGGGATCGACCGGCACCGCGGCGCACGCGACGAGCGGCTGACCGCCGGCGAGGAAGCGGACCGTGCCGTTGTCGGGCGTGGGGCTGACCGTGGCGGTATACGTGACGCGTTGGCCGCTCACCGATGGGTCGCTCGAGGATCTGAGGGCCACTGAAGTGGCCGTCTGGCCGGGCGGCACGCTCTGTGCGGTGACGACGGTTTCCGCCATCGAAGCCCCGCAGCCCGACGCGGCGGGGCTGTTGCGCGTGTCACCGCCGTAGCTGGCGTACCACCAGTAGCCCCCGGCGCTGGACGGCGTGAATCCGCTCGACGGGTGATAGGTCCCGTCACCCGACGCGGCAGCTGTGCCCACCGTCGTCCCCCCGCTGGTACAGCTCGACGGCGGCGTGGACTGCGGTCCGTAGACGGAGAAGGTGACCGTTCCCGCCGGCGAGGATCCCGCCGACAGCGACGCCGAGATCGACCCGGCCGCCACCTGACCGCCCGCTACCCCGGACGACGGAACCGACAGAGACACGGCCGGGTTCGCCATCGGAGACGCCAGCAGCCCCTCCGCGGTGCCCGCGCTGTTCCTGTAGGTGCCAACAGCGTTGCAGTCCTGCGCCGACGTGCACGACACCGAGGAGAGGATGACGCTCGGGTCCGATCCAGCGCCCGCCGGCGGGGTCGCCTCGACCCCGGTGCCCCACGTCCCCGAGCTCTCGGTCAGCCACAACTCCTGACTGTTCCCACCCGCGTCTGCGTAGCGCCCCACGGCGGTGCACACGCCCGCCGCAGCGCACGACACCGAGCCGAGCCTCACAACCTGATACGACTGCGCGTTTGCGGGCAGGATCGCCTCGGTCCCCGGCTGCCAGGCTCCCGCAGTCTCAGTCACGAGCAACCCCTGCGTGGTGTTCGAGCCATCGATGTAGCTGCCAACGGCGCTGCAATCACCCACCGACTCGCACGACACCGAGCTCAGTGCGACGTCCTGGCCCGACCCGAGCGCGCCCGCGGGCAGGGTCGCCTCGACCCCCGGCTGCCAGACCCCGGCGGTCTCGGTCACGAGCAACCCCTGCGTGGTGCTCGAGCTGTCGGCGTAGCGACCCACGGCGCTGCACTCTCCAGCCGCCGCGCACGACACCGAGCTGAGAGTGACAGACGGAGCGGAGGCGGCGTTTGCGGGCAAGCTCGCCTCGAGCGCCTGATGCCAGACCCCCGCGGTCTCGGTCAGCAACATGCCCTGATAATCGCCCGAGTTGTCTCGGTATTTTCCGACCGCGGAGCAGTTACCCGCCGACGGGCACGACACCGAAGTCAGGGCGAGGCCAGCCGGGTCGGCGTTTGCCGGCGGGATCGCCTGGACCCCGGTCCCCCACACCCCCGAGGTCTCGGTCAGCAACAAACCCCGGACGTTCCCGCCGCTGTCGCGGTAGGCGCCCACGGCAGCGCACTCGCCGCTCGCCACGCACGACACCGAGGAGAGAGAAACGTTCGGATCCGCCGCGGCGTTCGCGGGCAGGGTCGCCATAGCTCCGGGGGACTGCCACACTCCCGAACTCTCGGTCAGCAGAAGTCCCTGCATGTGGTTGGAACCATCGGCGTACTCACCGACCGCGCTGCATGACCCCGTCGCAGGGCACGACACCGAGGCAACCGTCGTAAAAGGATGCCCCCACGCGCCCGCGGGTAGCCCAGCCTCGACCGCCGGCTGCCAGATTCCCGCGGTCTCGCTCACCAGCAATCCGTCCTGACGATTCGAGCTATCGACGTAGGTTCCGACAGCGCCGCAGTCACCAGCCGACGCGCATGACACCTGGCCGAGCGACACGAAGCCGTTCGCTGCGGCGTTGGCCGGCAACGTCGCTCCCGTGCTCGACCAGCCGCTCGCCATCGACGCAGCTGGAGACCACGCCACAGCCAGCAGCAGACCGCACGTCAACAGCAACAGTCGGCGGCCCACAACCCGCCCGCGATGAACCCCACCCGACACGCACATGACGACCCACCCCCAGGACTGACTGCCCTTTCAAACCCCCGCGCTCCCGCGGCCAGGCCGAAATACTAACAAGCGGCCGATTAGGTCGCGACGCCCCGAAATCGCACGGTCCACGTCCTCGTTCAGCCGGCCATCGGCGGCGGCCTGACATGAGGCGCCCGACGATTGCATTCCACGAGAGCGATCGTCAGGACCCGCGGACCGCCGGCGATGCTTAGTGGCGGCGACGCGATCGCGATGCATCAAATCTCGATCTGATGCCCAATCGTGATGCCCAATCCGCCGGCGAAAACCCTCAGAGACTGCGGGTCGCTCTACGAACTCCGGCATTTGCAGGCACTTCAAGAAGCGGGAGCGACGGGACTCGAACCCGCGACCTCCGGCGTGACAGGCCGGCGCTCTAACCAACTGAGCTACGCCCCCGTGGGCAGGGGATCCGTCAAGTATGGCAAGAGATCCTGTTTCTCGTGTGGCGCAACTTTCGCGCTCTTGCCGAGTTAGGGCGCTTGTATCGAAGCTCCCGGAGGACGCACCCAACCCGGCCGTGGGTGCGTTGTTGGGATCAGCGACGGGGACCCTGGAAGCGGGTCCCCGTCGTGGTTAAGGAGCCTGTGGGCTGCTGGTTCGCACTGGCGCGGACCTGAGGCGCATCGCGCGGCGGACTCCGTCGGGCAGGTACCAGTTCCAGCGGCCGAGCAGCTTCATCGCGGCGGGGACCATCAGCGCCCGCACGACGGTGGCGTCGAGCAGGATCGCGGCCGAGAGGCCGATTCCGAACTCCTGCAGGCCGACGAACGAGCCGGCCGAGAAGCCCGCGAACGCGGCGATCATGATGATCGCGGCCGCGGTGATGATCCGCCCCGTGTGTTCGAGGCCGTAGGCGACAGCGTGCTCGTTGTCGTGCGTGCGGTCCCATTCCTCGCGCATCCGGGACAGCAGGAACACCTCGTAGTCCATCGACAGGCCAAACAGCACCGCAAATAGGAAGATCGGGATCCAGCCCTCTATCTGAGATGAGCTCTTGAGCCCGAGCACGTCGTGACCGATGCCGTGCTGGAACACCAGCACCAGCACGCCGTAGGTCGCGGCGACCGACAGCAGGTTCATCAGCACCGCTTTGACCGGCAGCACGACCGAGCGGAACGCGCGCAACAGCAGGAAGTACGTGATCACGAGCACCGCGGCGATCAGCCATGGGAACGCGCTGTAGGCCTTGCCGAGGAAGTCGACACCGAACGCGGGCGCGCCGGTGACCAGCACGCGGGCGTTGCCGAAGCTGGCCCCGGGCACGTAGCGATCGCGGATCCGGTGGACGAGGTCGACCGCGGCCTGCGTTCCGGAATCGCTGTAGCCGGATGCCCTGATCTGGAGGAACCGGTCGGTCGGATCGAGCAAGTTGGCCTGGTGCGCGCGCGCCGCGTTGGTGAACGCCGGCGCGATCACGGTGCCGCGGTCGACGGCGCGATCGGCGGCCAGCTCCGCGACCAGCCGCCGCTGCGCGGCCACGACCGCGGGCTTGAGCGCGCCGCCCGGCGAGCCCGTGTCGACGACGATCTGGTTCGGTGCCAGCGCCCCCGGACCAAGCGTGCGCTCGAGCACGAACAGGCCGTCGGTGGCGTTGGTGCCGCCGGGCACACCGCGGTTGTCGCCGCCGGTCAGGTGAAGCTGCAGTGCCGGCACCGCGAGGATGATCATCACCGACACCGACCCGATCAGGACCGGAATCGGGCGGCGCATGATCGTGCGCGCCAGGCGGGCCCAAAATCCCCCTTCGGCGCTGGTGCGGCGCTCGAGCACACGGCGCGGGACGATGCGCAGCGAGTTCACGCGCCTGCCCAGCAGCGACAGCAGTGCCGGCAGCAGCGTCGCCGACGCGGCCATGCTGAACACCGGGACGAGCAGCCCGCCGATTCCCATCGAGCGGATGAACGGCAGCGGCATGAACGCAAGTAGGGCCAACCCGACGGCGACGGTCGATCCCGAGAAGATCGTCGCTCGCCCCGCCGTAGCCATCGTTGTCAGCAGCGCCTCGTTCGGGTCGTCGCGGCGTGCAAGCTCCTCGCGGTAGCGGAACACAACCAGCATCGAGTAGTCGATTGCGATTGCGATCCCGATCAGCGTGACGATGTTCGTGACGTAGGTCGCCATCTCCATCAGATTCGCGATGATCCACACGCCGCCGAGGGTCGCCGGGATCGTGATCGCCGCGAACACGATCGGCACCAGGATCCCGCCGAGCGTCGCGAACATGTAGGCGAGCACGAGCAGCGCGATCGGCAGCGCGATCAGCTCGCCCTGGCCCAGATCCTTGTTGTAGAGCGGCTGGGTGTCGTGGTTGATCGCCGGAAAGCCGGTGATGTACGCGCGCGCACCGGGAATCTGGCCGACGGCGGCGCGCACCGCCGAGGTGCGATCCGAGGCCTTGGCGTTCTCGAGCGACGTGTTGATCTGCGCGTAGAGGACACCGCGGCCGGCGTTCAGCACGGGGCCGGCCTTGCCGTTGGTGAGTGCCGTCGCGCCGCGCCGCGCCGCGGCAGCCACGACGGCCGGATTGACGCTACCGCCGGTCGGCTGCACGACGAGCGTGAACGCGCCGTCGCTGCGCTCGTGAAATTGACTGCGCAGAATCGTGAGCCCGCGCTCGGCAGTCGGATCCCGGGACGCTGAAACGGTTGGAAAGCAGCGAGCCGAGGTTCGAAGTAGCCGCGACCCCAAGGACGAACAGGATCAGCCACCCAGCGAGCACCAGGCGCCGGTGCCGGACGACGATTTTGGTCAACGCTCGCATCGCCTCGGCGATGTTACGAACCCTGCCCCGCCTGATCTATACGGCTATCCGTACCTTTTGGCGCTCAGCGGGGCGGCCAGGCGAGTCGGACGACGGTCTGGACGAACTGCTCGTAGCGCTCCGGGGGATAGCGCCTGGGGTCGGTCAGGACCATCCGGCCGGCCTCTTCTCCGAGGTCGCGAATCGCGCGTGCGGTCAGCTCGATGTCGAGGCCGTCGGGCGGGTGCCCTCGCTTGAGCATCCGGCGCACGATCTCCTCGATCCGCTGCAGCGTCGCCGCCCGGTTGGTCTCGACGTGCTCTCGGACGATCGCCGGCGTGCCGTCTGGCGGCAGCAAGATGATTCGCCAAGTCGCGGGACGGGTCGCGACCGCGTCCAGAAACCGCCTGACTCCGCCCGCCAGCTGTCTGGCCGGTTCGACCTCGTCGCCGTCGATCGGCAGGACCTCCTCCATTTGCGCAAGCGCGTAGCGCTCCTCGCGCTCGACCAGCGCGTGCAGTAGGCGGCCGAGGTTGGGGAAGTGGTCGTAGACGACGGGGCGGGTGACCCCGGCGGTCCGTGCGACCGCCTCGATCGACACGCCGCTGTAGCCGAGCTCGACGATCACGCTCAGCGCCGCGTCGAGCAACTGCTCGCGGCGCTGCTCGGGGGGCAGCCGCGGCGCGTACGGGCGGCGGCTGCGACCGGGTGCGCCGGACGGGGTTTCGGCGGGGCTCGACATAGCGCGCGAGGCTAGCGTAAGGTATGAAGCTACACGGCCGTAGCTTCGTTTCGGCGGTGCTACGCACTACCCCATTTCCAGGAGCAGGGAAGATGAGCACTGCGGATGTTCGAATCGCGATCGTCGGCACGGGCTTCGCCGGGCTCGGCACGGCGGTCAACCTCAAGCGCGCCGGAATTGACGATTTCGTCCTGCTCGAGCGCGCAGACGACGTCGGCGGCACCTGGCGCGACAACACGTACCCGGGCTGCCAGTGCGACGTTCCCTCGTCGCTGTACTCGTTCTCGTTCGCGCCCAACCCGACCTGGACCCGGACCTACCCGCTGCAGGCCGAGATCTGGGAGTACCTGCGGCGAGTCGCACGAGAGCATGGGATCACGCCGCACATCCGCTTCGGCGAGGAGGTCGCCGGCGCCGCCTGGGACGAGGACAGCGCGCTGTGGACGATCACGACCTCGAGCGGATCGCTGACCGCAAACGTCGTCGTGCTCGGCGTCGGGGCGCTGTCTGAGCCCTCGATTCCGCCGATCCCGGGTCTGGACTCGTTTGCGGGCACGACGTTTCACTCGGCGCGCTGGGACCACGAGCACGACCTGACCGGACAGCGGGTCGCGGTGATCGGCACGGGTGCGTCGGCGATCCAGTTCGTGCCGCGGATCGTGTCGCTCGTCGATGCTCTGACGCTGTACCAGCGCACGCCGCCGTGGGTGATGCCCCATCCCGACCGTCGCGTGACTCGCGCCGAACGGGGGCTGTGGCGTGCGGCCCCGCGCTCTCAGCACCTCTGGCGAGCCGGGGTGTGGGCGGCGCGCGAGGCGATGGTCGTTGGACTGACGGTGCAGCCGCGGCTGATGGCTGGGATGGAGGCGGTCGCGCGTGCGCACCTTCGTCGCCAGGTGCCGGACCCGGAGCTGCGCCGTCGGCTGACCCCGAGCTTCCGCCTGGGATGCAAGCGGATTCTCGTCTCCGACGACTACTACCCGGCACTGTCGCGGCCGTGCGTCGCTGTCGAGACCGACGGCATCGAGTCGATCCGCGAGCACTCGATCGTGACCCACGGCGGGACCGAGCGCGAGGTCGACTCGATCATCTTCGCCACCGGGTTTCAGGTGACCAAGCCGCCGTCGGCGTCATACATACGCGGTCGCGGCGGCGTCCTGCTCGCCGACGCGTGGAGGCGCAACGGCATGTCGGCTTATCTCGGCACCACGATCTCGGGCTTCCCGAACGCGTTCATGCTGACCGGGCCCAACACCGGGCTCGGGCACAGCTCGATGGTCTACATGATCGAGTCCCAGATCGCCCACGTGATGCGCGCGCTGGCGGCGATGGACCGCGACGGCGCTGACGTGATCGAGGTCCGCTCCGGCGTCCAGCAGATCTACAACGACGAGCTGCAGGGCCGGCTGGCACGGACCGTCTGGAGCCAGGGAGGCTGCAGCAGCTGGTACCTGGACGCAAACGGGCGCAACACCACCCTCTGGCCATCGTTCACGTTCAACTTCCGCCGGCGCGCGCGAAGATTCGATCCTGCGCATTACGAGCTCAGCAGCGCCGGCGCCCGAGCCCGTCGACGACCCGCGGCAATACCTGGGGTGGCGCTAACTGGCGCTTGATGCGGGCACCGGCTGGTCGGGCTGCGCGCCCCCGTTGCTCGAGAACAGGCTGCGTCCGGACTCGGGATCGAACAGCTGAATCTTCCTCGCGTCGAACCACAGCTCGGTGTCCTGTCCCTGCCTGGCGCGGCTCGCCGCGTCGAGCCTCGCGACGACCTGGATGCCGCCCTGGGCCTGGGGTAGATCCGCCGAACCGGCGTCCTGGGCGAGTTCCTCGAGCTCGCTGGACGACACTCCCTCGGACTCGATCACGAAGTACGCGTAGAACTCCGATCCCATCGACTCGAGCACGTCGATCCGCGCCGTGAACGTGTGTCCGTGCGAGCGGTCGCTGATCACGCTTGCGTCGTCGAAGTGCTCGGGCCGAAGACCGACCACCACACCGCGCCGCCCACCGCCGGGCCCTGACTCGAGCCGCTTCCGCGTCTCGTCGGGGAGACTGACGCTGCCGATCGGCAGCGACAGAGCGTCGCCGTCGAGCTCGCCTGGCAGGAAGTTCATCGACGGTGAGCCGATGAAGCCCGCCACGAACAGGTTCTTTGGACTGCGGTACAGCTCGCCCGGAGTGCCGACCTGCTGCAGGACGCCGGCCCGCATCACGGCGATCCGATGCCCGAGCGTCATCGCCTCGGTCTGGTCGTGCGTTACGTAGATCGTCGTCGTGCCTAGCTGTTGTTGGAGGCGTGCGATCTCGGTGCGCATCTGGACTCGCAGCTTCGCGTCGAGGTTCGACAGCGGCTCGTCCATCAGGAACGCCTTCGGGCTGCGGACGATCGCGCGTCCCATCGCGACGCGCTGGCGCTGGCCGCCCGAGAGGTTGGCCGGCTTGCGTTCCAGGTGCATCTCGAGGTCGAGGACTTTGGCCGCATCCATCACCTTGCGGTCGATCTCCTCCTGCGGGACCTTCGCGAGCTTCAGCGCGAAACCCATGTTCTCGCGCACGGTCATGTGCGGGTACAGCGCGTAGTTCTGGAACACCATCGCGATGTCGCGATCCTTAGGCGCGCGCTGGTTGACGACCTCGTCGCCGATCTTGAGCTCGCCGTCGGTGATGTCCTCGAGGCCGGCGACCATCCGCAGCGCCGTGGACTTCCCGCACCCCGACGGCCCGACCAGAATCATGAACTCGCCGTCGTCGATCGACAGGTTCATGTCCTTGACGGCCTCGAAGCCGTCGTCGTAACGCTTGCCAATGTGCTCGAAGACGATGTTGGACACGGGTGTTTCCTCCTTAGCCCTTGACGGCCTCCGATGCGGTTCGAAGCTACCCCCTGTGGCCCCTTCCTAAAACGTTCACTCCCTGCGCAACCTCGCGATCCAACCGCCGTGGGGCGGGATCACATCGAGGTCGGCGCCGTCGCCCGGCCGTGCCTCGATGAGTAGCTCCTTGATCGGGCTCGCCGGCGCCGGCGCGGGCCTTGCGGCGTCGCCGAGGTTGACGGCCACAAGGTGCTGTCCGCGCTCGAAGGCGACCGTTTCCGGAGCCGCCGGCTCGAGTAACTTCAACTCGTCCCCGAGCCCCGATCTCAAGGCGATCAAGCGGCGTGTGAGTTGCAACTGTGAGCCCGCGTCGCGCTCCTGTTCGGTGACGCTGGCGGTGACGCCGTCTCCGACCGGCAACCACGGGGAGCCTGTCGTGAAACCCGCCGCCGGCGGGGTCGGATCCCATGGCAGTGGGCGGCGGAATGCGTCGCGTCCGACGCGGTCTAGCTGCGGGCCGGTGGTCGGCGCGTCGAGCATCCCCAACTCGTCGCCCTGGAACATGAACGCCGGCCCCGGCAGCGACAGCAGCAGCAATGTCATCGCACGGAGGTTGCGCTCGCCGACGCGGCTCCCGAGGCGACTGAAGTCGTGGTTTGACAGGACCCAGGCGGGCTTTCCCGCGGCGATCGCCGCGGCAATGTGCCCGGCGATCGCGCGCGCATCGGGGTCGGCGTGGAACAGCTCGAAAGCGAACGCACCGTCGAGCGTTTCGAGGTAGGGGCCGAGCTGTGCGGTGGGCAGGTACACCTCGCCGATCAGCGCCACGTCGCCGGCGGCCTCCCGGATCGCGCGCAGCGCGAGGCCGATGTCGGGCGCGTTTCGCGAGTGGGTGTGCAGCAGCTCGGCGTGGGCGGGCTCCATCGGCAGCGCCGGCGGCTCGTTCGACGCCGGGTCGTCTCTGAGCTGCTCGTCCTTCAGGAGCCGGTCGAGCGCATCGAGCCGGAAGCCGTCGATGCCCCGGTCCAGCCAGAAGCGCATCGCCGCCGACATAGCGTCTCGCAGGTGCGGGTTGCGCCAATCGACGTCGGCCTGCTCGGGATAGAACGAATGCAGGTAGTAGCGCCCACTGCGCTGATCGAGTTTCCACGCCGACCCGCCGAACGTGGCGCGCCAGTTGTTCGGCGGCGCATCGGCCCAGGTGTAGTAGTCGGGGTGCTCGCGAAACCAGCGGTGCTCGATCGACGTATGGCAGGGCACGAAGTCGAGGACCACTTTCAGCCCCAGGCCGTGTGCCTGTTTCACCAGCTCGTCGAAGTCAGCGAGCGTCCCGAGCGTCGGATCGACCGCGGTGAAGTCGCTGACGTCATAGCCGTAGTCGGCGTTGGGTGAGCGGAAGATCGGCGACAGCCAGAGCGCCGCTGCGCCCAGGCGCCGGACATGCTCGAGCCGGGCAATGACGCCGCGCAGATCGCCGACACCGTCGCCGTCGCTGTCCTGGAACGAGCGAACGTAGACCTCGTAGACGACGGCATTCTTGAGCCACATGGGATCGGAGCCTACGCGGCGGACTGAGATATTCGCGGACCGACTAGGAACGGTCGCGGTCCGCGGGTAGGCTCTCGCCAACCCCGAGATGGAGGTCACCCATGTACGCAAGGGTCACCACGTTTCCCGGCCTGGCACCGGAACGGATCAAGGCCACGCTCGAGCAGTTCAAGGAGCAGCATCTGCCGCTGTTTGAGCAGCAGCCGGGCTATCGCGGTGTATGGGCGGGCGTCGACTACACGGGCGGGCGCGCGATTGCGGTCACGTATTGGGACTCGCTGGAACACCTTCATGCCAGCGACTCCCTCGCCAACGAGGTCCGCGCGGCCGCCGTCACCAAAGCTGGGGTCGATCGCAATCGGCCGACAGTGATCGACCGCTACGAGGTGGTGATCGAGAAGCACGCAGTGACTGCCTGAGGGATGGCATTGGGACGCGCGGCCGCTGCATCCCGGCGGCGGCGCGGCGCGCCGGGCCGCGGCTGCCCAGGCCGGGCGATCACAGCTGCGCCGCACAAAACCCGCAGCTGCCCCAGTCAAACGGGCGGACGATCGCGCGCAGCCGCCGATCGTTCTGCTGCCAGTCACGCTTCAGGTGCCGGCCGATGACGACGGCTGCCACTGCGCCAGCGCCGGCTTGCGTCAGTGCGGCCGCCGCGCTCTGGGCACTGGCTCCGCTCGTCCACGTGTCGTCGATAAGAAGCACCGCCTCGCCGTGCAGCTGCCGGCGCGCGCGGAACTTCTCGGGGTCAAACGTGCGCGCGGGCACGTCCGCGGCAGAGCGCTCGAGCAGGCGCTCGTAGCGTTCGCGCGTCGCTCCGACGGTGGTGCCGACGAGCTGGCGCAGCGGGTGCCGTTCGTCGCGCAACCGCTCGCCGGAGGGAACGGTGGTCACAAGCGGGAACGCGTCCACGCCCGCGGCGGCCGCCACGCACGGTTCGTGCTCTGCGAGGTGGCGCCACAGCACGGCGGCGACCTCGGCACCGACCCGCCGGGCGACGTCGCCGGTCAGCCGCTTGTAGCTGGCCAGCGCATGATGGAGCTGCTCACCGGCGACGCTGTAGGAGATCGGCGAGACCGCGGCGAGATGCGACTGGTGCTGCGCGCATGTGAAGCAACGGTCGTAACCGTCGGTGAACGTGAAGCACACGCCGCACACGCCCAGGCCAGGAGTCGCGTTCAGCATGAAGTTCCCGTAAACGGCGGTCAGCTCGCCCACGGTCGGCATGCCGCAGCCTCAGGGAACGAGCGCGCCCGAGGACGTCAGGCGTTGCACCGCGTCGGTGATCTCGGCCGGGCTGCGGACCACGTGCGCGCCGGGGCGGCCCGCGAGCCGCCGCGCCCACGGTTGCTCGAGCAGCGGTTCCGGCAGGAACACGGGCCGTCCGTGCTCGAGCGCGAGGCGCGCCTGCATCCGCGAGCCGCTGCGCTCCGACGCCTCGACCACCACGCTGGCCAGTGACAGCCCCGACATCACCGCATTTCGCATCGGAAAGCTCCGGCGCGTCGGCGGCGCGTCGGGCCAGAACTGCGAGATCACGGCGCCCTCGCTCGCGATCCGGCGCTGCAGCGCAGCGTTCTCCGGCGGGTACGCTCGGCGCAGGCCGGTGCCGATCACCGCAACGGTGCGGCTGCCGCCGGCCAATGCGGCCGTGTGCGCCGCCGTGTCGATTCCCCGGGCGAGCCCCGACACGACCGTGTAGCCGCTCGCGGCGACGTGCTCGGCGATCTCGGTCGCGGCGGCGAGACCGGCCGGCGTCGCGTCCCGGGCCCCGACGATCGCGATCGAGCGCACATCACCGGGGACCAGTTCGCCGGCCACGAACACGAGCGGCGGGCGGTCGTGAACGGTGCGCAGGTTGTCCGGGTAGCCGGCGTCGAGGACCGTCAACACGCGCATCCCGTCACGCTCCCATTGCTCGGTCTCGGCGCTCGCGGCCGCCAGTTCGGCTGCGCGGCGGGGGGAGTCGTCAAACAGGCTCGCCTGCTCGCCCTGGCCGGCCCGCTCGTCCTCGAGCACCGCCACGGCGCTGCCGGCCTGCTCGACGAGCTCGGCGTACTGCTGCCACGGACGGCTGCCCGATCGCAGCAGGACGACCAGCGCGGCGCTCTCGTTCGGCGCGGACATCAGCCTCGCGAGACTAGCGCCGGGAACAGATGTTCTTACACGATCTCGCTAGTGCAGCGGCTTGGCCGCTGCGGCGATCGCCAGCATCTGCCGGTTCGTGAGGATGTTCTGGAGCGTGTTGACCAGCCAGTAGACCGCGCCGCCGTCGTGCCATGCGATCAGGCGAATGCGCCGGCCCTCGAAGTAGAGCTGCACCGTGCGGCCGCCGAGCTGGATCGTCTGGCTCGGGTTGTTGAGGATCGGCGGCTGCTGCCAGGTCGTCCCCTCGAGGTCGTAGTACTGGCCAAGGCCGCCCTGGGCCACGACCACAACGTAGGCGACGTGGCCGTTGAGCATGTACGGGCGCACCGTGTCGGGCGGAGCGAACGCCGTCGTCACGCGGTTGAGCGGGTAGTACATCGGGAACTGCAGCTGGCCCGCGATCGTCCGTGCCTGACCGAGCTCGTCTGAGGCGACGGGCGTGAGCGCCGCGGTCGTGCCGGCGCCACGCTTGCGACGGCGTTGGCCCGCGGTGCCGACCTGGATGTGTCCCGCGGTCCTGCCGCCGTTGAGGAAGGCGTTGCGGGTCTGCTCAAGCTGGGCGCGGCTTGCGGTGACATACGACGGGCCGACGGTCGCGTTGAACGTCACCTGGCGAATCGGGTGGCTCGCCGACTGCACGATCAGCTCGAGCAGCTTCAGCACGTCGTCGTTTGACCGGATGTCGGTGCTCGAGTACTTGCCGAAGATCTTCTCGATCGCGTAGCGGCGCGAGATCAGTCCGGACGCGCCGATCTGGTTCTTGATCTGGCGCAGGAAGTCCTGCTGGCGCGCGCTTCTGACGAGGTCGGTGTCCGTGTGCCGGTAGCGAACGTAGTCGAGCGCGTCCTGTCCGCAGAGCTTCTGGTAGCCCGGTTGGATGTTGATCTCCGAGTACGTCTGGCTCGGCGCGAGCCCGATGTTCGAGTGGTAGTAGCGCCGGTCGACCTGGACGTAGACGCAGCCGAGATAGTCGACCAGGGTCTTGAACCCCAGGAAGTTGATGTCGATCACGTGGTTGATCTTGATCCCCAGCACCTGCTTGACCGTCTTGACCGCCAGCTTCGCGCCGCCGATCGAGTACGCCGCGTTGATCTTCTGGGTCGTCGCCGGTCCGTGATCGGGGTGGATCGTCACCTTCAGGTCGCGGGGCACCGACAGCATCGTCGTGTCGGGCTGACTCGGGTCGAGTCGGACCAGCAGCATCGTGTCCGAATGCGGGGGCCCGCTTGCGTCGATCGCGCCCTTGGCCCGCTTGTCCGAGCCGATCAGCAGCAGCGTCTGCGGTCCGCCGGCGTCGGCGGTGGCCAGCACGCCCTTGCCGAGCTTCAGCTGCGGGCTCTGGTGTAGCGCATCTGTGAACGCCTTGACCTCGAGCAGCGCCCCAGTCGCAATCGTCGCCGCCACCGCCGCGACGACGATCAGGCATCCGATCAACATCCGGGCCAGCAGGCGCAACCGCGGGCGCCGCCGGCGCTGGACCGCCTTAAGCTGTGGCTCAACCGTTGTCATCAAGGACTAGTCAGACGCTGAAACCAGCGACTAGATCCAGCGAGCGACGGTAGCGCTCAGCTGCTGTGCTCGACCGGTGCGCTCTGCTCTGCCGGCGTGCTGTGCACGAGCGGCTCGCCATGCACGACCGGCTCGCCATGCTCGACCGGTTCGGTGTATTCGACCGGTGCGCTGGCAGTCTGACCGCTGTCGACGTGCGTTTGGATCGGGGCCGAGTCGACGGCCTCGTGGTCTTCGCCGGACATCGCTGACCGGAAGTCACGAAGTCCCTTTCCAAGCGAGCGTCCGACCTCGGGAAGCCGCTTGGGCCCGAGCACGAGCAGAGCGACCACGAGGACGAAGATCAGATGGGTGGGCTGGAGGATGTCGCCAATCACTGGACAGAGCTTAGAGGATCATCGTCCCGGCGAACTATCGATTTCCTACAGAGCCGCCTGGGAGGGTTCCGGTCGAGGTCGATATCGGCGCTCTTGGCGCTCTGCTTGAGCCTTCGGCCGGCCGGCTAGCTGCCAGATCGCCCGCGCGTCGCGCTCGCCGCGGTGGCGTCGGCACGCCGACGATGACGGTCACGCGGCGCGACTGCGCCGGCGCGTAGGGATAGTCGGCTTCGGCGAGGGTTGAGACGCTGAACCAGAACGGCACCACGCCGCTGCCTGCGTTGAACGTGTAGGTGACGTGGAACCGGCCGTCGGGTGCGATGTCGGGGATCCCCTGGATCTTGCTCAGCCCGACGACGCCGATGTCGAGCCGAAGGAGCTTGCTGCCGACGGGGATGTAGCCGCCGAGCACGCGGCCCGAGATCCGGACCGATTTGCCCCACGGCAGCCGGTTCGGCGTGACGCTGGTGAGCTTTACCTTGGCCGGCACGACCACGTTGGCCTGGCCGCTTGCGGGCAGGATCGTCGCGGTGCCGCCGTAGACGGCGCGGATCAGCCGTGACGGTCCTCGCGGCAGGATCGCCTTCCACTTCCCGTCGACCCTCGTGGTTGCTGTGGCCGCGGGGGTGAAGGCGCCCAGCCCGTTGTCTGGCGCCGCCAGCACCTCGACTGGCACGCCCCCGAGCGGGATGCCCTGCGCGGTCATCAACAGCCCGTGGATCGTGACCTTGTGGCCGAAGCGCACGCGGGCCGTTCGCTTCAGGTGCAGCTTCGGGATCGCGCAGGTGCGGCGGATCCGCCAGCGATGGGGAGCGATCCGAACCCGCTTGCTTCTGCAGTGCATCACGACCTTCCAGACCTTGATCGTCTTGAAGTGCCCGCCGCGCTTGACGCGCACCAGATGGCCGTGCCGGCGGACCTTGGCCCAGTGCCAGCCGACGCGGACGCGCTCGCGAACGCGCCGCGGCTGCGCGGGGTTGACGATCTTCTTGAAGCTCACGCTCGAGCTCGACGCGATCCGCAAGCGGCAGCGCGAGCTGCTCATCGCCGGCCGAGCAGTTGCCGACGTTGTCGCACGCGACAGCCTGAAAGTCATAAGCCCCGTTCAGCCCGGCGTCGTCGAAGTGGGCGAGCAGGTGCTGCCCATCGAACTGCGTCGGCAGCGGCGTCCACGGCCCGCCTGCAGCCGGGCGCATCTGAATCTGCCCGCCGGCGACCCCGGACTCGCTGTCGCTGGTGTCGACGACCAAGCCGGTCGGGTCGCCGGGGTTCTCCGGCTCGAACGCGGCGGCCGGCGGGGCCTCGTCAATGTGTATGGCCATGGAGCGAGTGCCGGTCGCCGGGGCGCCGTTGGGGCCCGTCGCGTTGTTCCAGGCGGTGCAGGTGACGGTGTGGGTGCCGTCTCCGTCGACGGTGATGCCTGCCGCCGGGTAGGACTTGTTTGCACTGCCGTCGTGGTTGCAGACCACGCCTCCGATTCCGGACGGGCCGGCGCTGGCGGCGGCGTCGACGGTGACGGGGTGGGCGACCCATTGGGCGGTGTCCGGATCGTTCGGTGTCGTGAGCGAGACGGCGACCGGGTCGTTGTCGACCCACAGGGTCTCGGCGACACGGCTGTCGACGCCGGCGGCGTTGACGGCGTCGAGCTCGAGGCTGAGCGGGCCGGAAGTCGGCACGTAATCCCGCGTGTTGACGACCGCTCCCTGCGTCCAGGTCTGGTCGGGACACTGGTGCCAGACGGTCGTGTTCGGCGTCGCCACCGGCCCCTGAATCGGGTGGTTGTCTCGCGACCGCCCACATGTTGCAGACGCCGGAGGGGTCGCTCGAGGCGAGCGTGATCGGGAAGCCGCCGTCGCCGTTGTCGTTGTGAACCCAGTGAGAGGCCTGGTACCAGAGGTTGTTGCCGCCGAGCGCGGCCAGGCTTGGGCCCTGATTCTCAACGCCGGCAAGCGCGATCCCAGTGACGTCCACAACTGTCGACCCGGCGCAGAGAGTGCTCGTGCATACGATCTGTATGCCGTAGATGCTGCTGTTGATGTTCGGGGTTCCCTCGGCGGCGGTGTTGAACCACCGCTGGCCCGCGGCCAAGTGGGAGCCGCCGTATCTGCCGGTGCTGTTGTCCTGCCAGAAGTCGCCGATCACGAAACCACCTGACGCGGCGCCATAGACGTCGCCGTTCTGCGTCCATGCGCCAGTGATCGTGATTCCCGGCGGCGCGGTGGTGACCCAGAACGCGTCGTCTCCGGAAGGGAACCAGCCTTGGAACAAGGTGCCGATTGTGAGAGCGCCACCGCTCGCGCAGCCGTTGGTTACAGCAAACTTGCTGAGATCGCCGCGAGCCTGAAAGGCATCGCAGGGCCCGCTCCCGCCGCTGTGCATGACACCGTCAGCAACCCAGACCGTTCCTGCCTGAGCAGCCGGCGCCCCGACCATGCTGACGCCGATCCCCATGACTGCCGCCACAAGCAACGCTCGAACAGCCCGCTTCCCCTGTGATTTTGCCGACCGGACAAAACTCATTCCCTACCTCCGATGCCCTCCTGTTTGCTAGGTGCAGGGAACCTGCACGTTGAACGTGCCGATCCGTGGCGTGAAGATTCCGCTGACAACCACGCCGGTGGTCACCGTGAACGTGCCGCCGCTGGCGTCGCCAACCCAGGCGACTGGAAACGCGCCGGCCGATCTGCCCGCGGGTGGGTTGGAGTCCGACACGCTGACGACCGGCGCGGTGATCCCCTGGGCGCACTGTGTCGGCGTTGCGGTGACGCGGTAGGTTCCGGCAGAGACGTGCTGAACGGCGATGCCATGTCCGCCAAAGGTCGATCCGGTATCGCCTACGACGGTCCATGCCGTCACGGGTGAGGTACCGGCGGGGCCGGTGGCGCCCCGCGCACCTTGTGGTCCACGCTGGTTCCAGGTGATTCGCCGCTGGCCCGGGTGGCATCGCTTCTGCAGGTGAAGGACTCCCGTGTGCGCGTCTGCGCAGGCGTGGATGGTTGACCCGCCGGAGGCGGCGAGCGCGTAGCCACCCGCGCTGATCAGCCCGCCGGCGAGGGCGGCGGCGGCGAGCGGGAGGATCCTGCCGTGTGTGATGTGGACGGGTGCTTTCACCTGGTTCCTACCTTCCGTGTGGTGTGGTCAGCAGTTGCAATGTCCGGGTCCGAGCATCGCGGCCGGTCCGGTCGGGCCTGCGGTCTGGGTTTGGTCTGTTGCGGCTGGTGGCGATGATGAGGCCGATTCGGATGCACTCGACGACGTGGGCTGAGCCGGCGTCTCGGAAGGCTGGTTGGAGCCGCCGTGAGCTACCGGTTGGCTGATCGATCGACGCGGGCGCGGCGGTGATGTTGCGCTGCGACGCGATCCCTTCGCAGCAGTGCCGTGATGTCGTCGCCCTCCGGCCCAGCACGCTGTCGATGAACGTGGCGCGGCGGGCTGGAACGAAGCGAAGCTGGCGCTCGACGGCCCCCAGGAATCGGCGGAGAGGTCACGGACAAGACTGTTCGGCTCGATCCGTTCGCGTGAGCGCTGATCGCAACCGGCTGCGGAGATCCGCCCTTGAACCACCCGAGTGCAAACGACGTGATCGCAAGCAACGCGGCGGATCCCAGGAATAACGGCAGCAGCCGCGCTGCGGGGCGCCGGTCCGCGAACTTGACCCGCCTGGAGTCGCGCAGCCTCTTCCGGATTGGGCCGGAGCGCCGCGCGCCATCCGGTGCTGCGAGGCCGTCGCCTGGCGACGACGCTTGAACGGGGTGTTGGAGGGCGGCCGACCCTTCGCCCCAGAAATCGGCCGCCTGGAGCGGGGCGGCAAACTGGATCGGGTGGACTACGGGCGCATCCTGCGGGTCAGCGTCCGGAGCCCGCGGTGTTGCCTTCGTCTCGGGCGACCTGTCCACAGTCGCCCCGAACGGCACCAACTCGTCTCGCGGCCCGAGCCAATCGCGCGGCAGGCGCCGGACGTTGCTGTCCCGGACCTTGGCCTGGATCTGCTCGGTTTGCGGCCCTTCTTTGTCCACGTCTCGTAGAGTCTCCCCAACGACTTGTGACGGTGACGTCCTCGCGCCGCGGTAGTATATCCCACACTGAATTAGTTCCAATTTGTCTCAATTGGAGAAGTATGGGTGGCTGAGCGCGGAGAACTGCAAGAAGAGTCGTTTCTGACCGTGGCCGATGTGGCCGAGATGCTGAAGCTCAACCAGCAGACCGTCCGCAACTGGATCGACCAGGGATCGTTGCCGGCATTGCGTGTCGGACGGCGCGTACGGATCAAGCGGTCGGATCTCGACCGAGTGCTCGAGGAGGGCTATCGCGCCGGCGGTCCCGCGGCGGCTCAGCCGGCAGGGCCGAGCGCCGAAGACTTCTGGGGGGGCGAGGCGGTGGGTGTGGCCGAGCCGGACCCCGCGACGGACGCCGACCGTGGCGCCTAAGCCTGGCTGGGCGCGCCCACGGGACGCGCTGACACGAGCATGAGCTTCTCCGACGATCTCGACCGCCAGCGCGCACACGTCATGCGCGCCGTGCGCCAGGCCGGCGCCGGCTGGGCCGAGGCGATGCGCGCCCATAAGCTGGCGCCTCCGGACGCCGGTTTCGCCCAGCGGCTGAAAGCGCTCGCCGACGCCGCCGCCGGCGAACAGGTCGCCTGGGAGCACGCCCACGCGGCGGGTCTGCTGTGGCGGCCGGTCCCGGGCGCCGAGAACGCCGAGCCGCCGTACGAGCTCCGTCCCGGCACGGGACGCCGCGGCCCCGCAGAGCTGTGGGCGCACTTCGACGCCGCCGTCAAGACGCTGAACACGGCGATCACCGGCTCGAACGCGGCCGGCGTGGCCGACGCGTTCGGCGAGATGGCCGCGGCGGCCGCGAGCCTCGCCGAAGCGGTCGCCGCGCAGGACGCGGCAGCGCCGGCAACCAGTACAGCGAGAGTGCGCGGCGCCGCGTAGCGGTCCGCGGCCCGGGGCGGCCGGCCGCCCGGGCGGATTGCAGCAGTTTTCCCCCAATGAGGGGGACGATCGCTGCAGCTTGAGCTTCCCTCACACGCACGACACCGGATGTTTACGAATCCTGAAGCTGGAAATGCCAGCCTCAGCGAGGAACGCAATAAGAAGGAGAGGGTGACGATGCCTCAGATCATCGTAAAGGCCGATCGCGGGAGCGGCCGAGGTGAGGACGCGGTGCTGCTGCGCGAGCGGATCAACAGCAGTGACTTCGAGAGCGCAACGTTTGCTGCGCGTCTCGTCGAACGGCTCGGCTGGGCGGTCGACGACGCCCACGCGGTCGAGGAGGCGCCGGCGGAGGAACCGGACGCGACGACCGCCCACCGGACGCGGCGACCGCCCCACCGGACGCGGCGACCGCCACACCGGACGCGACGACCGCCAGACCGGAGGCCGAGCCCGTGCCCCAAACCACACCCGCGTAGCCTAGCCCCACCGATACTGGGTTGACGACCGCAGGATCGGCGGATCCAGGCTCAGCTGACCAGCGCGCGGGCGGCCCCGATCAGCCGCCCGCGAGCGTCGTCACCACAGCTTCATACACCCCGGCACCGTAGCCCTCCGAGGCAACGCGCACGCCCGCGCGCCCGCCCAGCTCGTCGGCCAGCGTCGGGTCGCGGTCAAGGGCGTTGGCGACGAGCCAGAACGTCCCGACCACGCCGGCCGTGTCTATGTCCTCGCGCGAGTCGCCCGCGGCAATGCAATCCGACGCCGCGTAACCGCGAGCCTGCATGTGGCGCGCGACCGCCCGCGCCTTCGAGGCGCCGGCCGGCACCAGGTGGTACGCGTGCACGACCGGCAGTCCCGGCATCTGCTCGGCGCGGGCACGGACGACCCCGTTGTCGACCAACCGCAGCCACCCGAGACCGGCGCCAGACAGCGTGGAAGCAACCTCGGACAGATCGACCGACCCCCTGAACAGGTGCGAGACCTCGCGCCCGACCGACCACGGGGTGTGGTACTCGAGCCGGCCGGGGTACTGCGACAGCAGCAGCGCGGGCGCGCCCGACGCCTCGATCTGGTCATAGATCGAGCCGTCCGCATCAGACGGCTGCACCCCGTCGGTCAGCCATTCGAGCTCGCCGTCGAGGACCAGCCCGCACCCGAGCTCGAACACATAGGCCGACGAGCCGATCAGCCGCGACGCCTCGAACACGCTCTGCTGCCGGCGCCCCGAATACAGGACAACCTCGGCGTCTGCCCGCCAGCACGCCTCCAGGGCGCGCACCGCGAGCGGCGAGAACCGGCCGTCGGCGCCGCGCAGCAGCGACGCACCCGGCCCGAGCAGCGTCCCGTCCAGGTCCACGTACAGGCAGCGCATGGCGGGCGCGACCGTAGCAGCCATACTGGCTGGCGATGTCGACCACCGAGACCGAGCCGTGGACGGCGCTGCTCGAACAGGGCGCCAGCGACGAGCGACTCGTTCATGATGATTTTTATGGGGCGCGCTCCGCGCGCCTTGGGTTCGTCCCCGGCGAGCTCAACGCTGCTGTCAAACAGGCGCTGGACAACGTCGGTATCACGGAGCTCTACGAGCACCAGGCGCAAGCGCTCCAAGCGGCCTTCGACGGTCCCACGATCGTTACCACGGGCACGGCATCCGGCAAATCGCTGTGCTTTCAGCTGCCGACGCTCGAGGTGCTCACATCAGACCGCACCGCGCGGGCGCTGTACCTGTACCCGACCAAGTCGCTGGCACAGGATCAGGCGCGCGCGCTGAACAACTTCGGCCTGCAGCGGGCGATCCGGCCGGCCATCTACGACGGCGACACCCCGCGGGGCGAGCGCGCCGCGATCCGCAAGCGCGCCAATCTCGTCCTCACCAATCCCGACATGCTCCACGTCGGCATCCTGCCCAACCATCCTGCCTGGGCGGACCTGTTCGCGAACCTCGCGTTCGTCGTCGTCGACGAGGCGCACGTGTACCGCGGCGTGTTCGGCTCACACGTCGCCAACGTGCTCCGCCGCCTGCGCCGGGCGGCCGCGATCCATGGCAGCGCCCCGCGCTTTCTGCTCGCGAGCGCGACGATCGCCAACCCGGTGCAGCTCGCCGAGCAGCTGTCCGGGCTCGACGGCTTCAACCTGATCGACCAAGACGCCGCGCCGGTCGCTGCCCGGCGCGTCGCGATGTGGAACCCGCCGCTGCTCGACGAGGCCCTCGGGATCAGAGCCTCCGCCCTGTACGAGGCCGCCGAGGTGTTCTCAGAGCTGATCGCAGCGGGCGCGCGGACGATCTGCTTCATGAAGTCGCGCAAGGGCGTCGAGCTGATCCTCCGTCACGCCGTCGACCGCCTCGACGACGAGCTCGCCGAGCGGATTGCGCCCTACCGCGCCGGCTACACACCCGCCCAGCGCCAGGACATCCAGCGGCGGCTGACGAACGGCGAGCTGCTGGGGGTGGTGGCGACCGATGCGCTCGAGCTCGGGATCGACATCGGTGAGCTCGACGCCGCGATCTGCGTGACGTTCCCCGGGACGGTCGCGAGCCTCAAGCAGATGTGGGGGCGCGCCGGGCGCCGTGGCCGCGGTCTGGCGGTCTACATCGCGGGGGAGGACGCGCTCGATCAGTTCTTCTGCCGGCACCCCGACGAGTTCCTGCAAAGACCGGTCGAGGCCGCGATCCTCGATCCGAGCAGCCCCGAGATCTATGCCGAGCACCTGCTCTGCGCCGCGCACGAGGCCCCGCTGGATGAGCGCGACAGCGAATTCTTCGGCGAACAATGGCGACCGCACGCCGAGGCGCTGGCGCAGGCCGGGTTCCTACGCGAGCGCGCGACCGGCTTTGTTCCCCGCCGCGCCGACGACTACCCGGCTGCGCGCGTGGCACTCCGATCGGCCTCGGCCGACAGCTTCGTGCTGATCGACGCCGCCTCCGGCGAGGTGCTCGGCACGGTCGAGGCGGCGCGCGCGTATGGGACCGTCCATGAGGGTGCGGTCTATCTCCACCTCGGCCGCTCCTATCGGGTGCTCGAGCTCGACCTCCCCGCGCGCCGGGCGCTGCTGGAGCCGTTCACCGGCGACTACTTCACGCAGGCCAAGCGCGAGAGCATGACCTACATCGAGCGACTTCACGAACGCCGCGACACCCACGGCGTGCGCCTCTCGTTCGGGGCGGTCGTGTACTCAGAGACGGTCCTCGGCTACCAGCGCAAGGGCCTCCAGGACCACCAGGTGATCGATTTCCAGGCACTCGAGCTGCCGACCGTCGAGTTTCAGACGCGCGCCCTGTGGTACGAGCTCGACGACCTGATCGCCGCCGAGCCGTTCCCGGCCGACCACCTGCTCGGCGCGCTGCACGCGCTCGAGCATGCGCAAATCGCGGTCCTTCCGCTGATCGCGATGTGCGATCGCTGGGACATCGGCGGCCTGTCGACCAACGCGCATCCTCAGACCGGCGGCCCGACGATCTTCATCTACGACGGTCATCCCGGCGGGGTCGGGATCACCCGCCGCGGGTTCGATCAGTTCCAGCGGCTCGTCGGCGACGCCCGCCGGCTGATCGGCGAGTGCCGCTGCAAGGCCGGCTGTCCGTCGTGCGTGCAATCACCGAAGTGCGGCAACCTGAACGAGCCGCTGTCCAAGGCGGGGGCACTCGAGCTGCTCGCGCGGATGTCGAACGGTGCCGTGTAGCTACTTGACCGCGAGCGTCGCGGCGCCGGTCAGCGCACTCGTGCTCGACGCAAGCCACCCGTTGATGTCACCGATCGAGCTGAGGATCGGCGCGATCGAGCTCGGCACCGCGTTTGGCATCGTCAGGCGCAACAGCTCCACAAGAGCGATCTTGAACGCAACCGTGCCCTGTGCGCCCGTCGCGGGCGTCGTCGGCGTCGCCGCGAACGCGCGAAGCTGCGCGGGGCTCGCCTTGCCGATCACGAATTGGTTGCCGACCACGCCGAGCCGGACCGTCGACCCCTTCGAGTTGGTTACCGCGTAGAAATCGCCGGTGCGGCGGACCTTGGTGCCCTTGCCGAAGACGCTGCGAGGGGCGCCGGCCAGCTTCGAAAGAATCGTCTTGGCCGCTGCCGGGTCGCTGACTTGCGCGCGGCCGATCGTCGTCTTGGTGTCGCTGGCGACGATCAGGTCGCCGGTGAACAGCTTCAGCAGCGCGTTGAGGTCGGTCCCGGTCGCTCTGCGCAGCGCGGCCTGGCGCTTGAGGAACGTGCCAAACCCGGCCGGGTTCGTAAGCCCGGCCGCCGACTCGACGAACCGGGCTACCTGCGACGGGTCGTGCATCGCGAACGTGATCGGCGCGGAGCCGGCGAAGCTCGGCGCGGTGGTGCCTGGGGCGAACGGAAGCTGCGATTCGTTCAGCGACCCGCCGCTCGTGTCCAAGCGGTAGTTGAAGCCGAGACCCGAGGCGCTGGCGGTGACCGTGGTTGCGTACCCACGCAACGCGGCGACCCAGGGGACCTGGCGTGCCTTGGCCGCGCTCGGGCTGGAGAGCACGGCGGTGAGGTTGCCGAACACCCTCACCAGAGCCGCGGCCGGAAGGCCCGCGAACGCCTGCGAGTACTGCGACGAGGTGATCCCGCCGCCGTGGGTGTGGCGGTCGAGCGCCGCCGTGAGCTGCGCCGTCGACGGCGCCAGCAGCAGCGTCGCGCCGTCGAGCGCAATGCAAGTCGAGCCGTCGGTGTAGAGCGTGGCGCCGTTGTGCGAGCCAGTCGCCTTCATCCCCGGCATCTTCTCGATCAGCGACTTCGCCTTGCCGGCGTCCTTGGTCATCCACACAAACACGAAGTCGTTTGAACTGCCGTTGGCGAGCGTTGCGCTGGTGGCCCCGAACGCGATCGGATTGCCCAACAGCGGCCGCAAATCGGCGTCGTAGTTGATCCCGGACTGCTGGAGCTTGGACTTCAGCGCCGCCTCGCCGAGCGAGGCGAACGGGAACCGACCGGCGAGCGCATTGGCCCCCTTGATCGCGGCTCCGTTGGGGTCGGTCTCGACCGTCAGCACCAGCGGCGAGCTGGGAGACAGGTACGACAGCTCGCTCGACAGCGGGCTACTGGACTTCGATGAACTCGACCCGCAGCCCGCGACGACTAGCGCCGCGAACAAGATCACAACCAGATAACGCCGCACGGAGATCACGACCAGCCTCCTTTGTCAGCCCAGACAAGGATCCGTCCGGTGCCCAAGGCGAAAGTTAGCGCTTGACGTGGGCGTTGGCGACCTATTCGTCGTCGCCTATCTGGACTTAACGGAGCGACTTCGGCCGCACGAAGTCCACCAGCGTGGCGCAGCCGGGCCCGAGCTCGTCCCACTCGCACCCGAACGTGAGGGTCGCGAGCGCCCCGGTGGGGAACTTCCGCTGCACCTCGGCGAGGCCGCCGCCGAACGGCTGCGCCAGGCGGCTGGCGTACTCGTTTCCGTTTGCGCCCGTGAGACGAAGAACCAGCATCTGCGCGGTCGGGTTGTGGCCGATCACCATCACCGACTCCGTGCCCGCCGGCACCCGCCGCAGCCGCTCGATCATGCTGGCGCACGTGGCGTCATAGAGCTCGCGCTCGATCAGCGTCTCGCCGCCGGGAGCTACCGCGTCGAGCGTCTCGCGCGTCCTGCGCGACGACGAGCACAGAACCTGATCCGGCCGGATACCGGATGCTCGGATGTGCTCGCCGAGCAGCTTCACCGCGTGGATCCCCCGGGGAGCCAGCGGCCGGTCGTGATCGTCGAGCCCCGGGTCGTCCCAACTGGACTTGGCGTGGCGCAGGACGAATAGCTTTTTCGCAGTGGTCATCGGTGACGCGATTCTCGCGCGCCTTCCGGCGCCATTGTCGCCGACCTGCCTTATGCCCGCTACAACCGGTTTTCAGCCGCTAGCATCGCCGCCCACGGCGAGATAGCTCAGTTGGTAGAGCACACGACTGAAAATCGTGGTGTCCCCGGTTCGAGTCCGGGTCTCGCCATCGCTCGCGCACGGTTGTGGCATCCGTCCCGCGACCGGGGACGTCGTCCGGACGGTTCGAGGTCCTCGTTCTCGCCATCTGCATCACGGGTGGCATCCGTGCCGCGACCGGGACATCGTCCGGACGGATCGAGTCCGGGGCTAGGATGTCTCCGTGCAGAGCGCCGACGGGGCCAAGCGAATCGCCTGCGTGTGCGGCAAGGTCGTCGAAGGCGAGAACGACGACGAGCTCTGGGCAGAGGCCCAGGCGCACCTCGCCATCGACCATCCTGCCCTCGTCGGGAACGTCTCGCGTGAGGATATCCTCGCCCAGGCCGAGGAGGTCTAGACCGTCGTCGGGATCTCGCCGAGCAGGCGTCGGTAGACGTTCTGGACGGCAGGGCTCGGCGCGACTCCGAGCTCGTCGCGGAGCATGATGCGCAGGCGCTCGTAGGCGCGTAGCGCCTCTGCAACGTTCCCGCTGCGCTCGAGCGCCTCCATCAGGATCAGGTGGCCGGTTTCGCGGAACGGAGCCAGCTCGATCAGCTGGCGTGCGCAGTCCGCGGCTTGTGGGAGCGTGGGCCCACCGAGGCCGAGCCTGGCCGCCGCGAAGCATTCGAGCCCGCGGACGCGGACGTCGTCGAGCCGTCGGCGCCAGTCGTCGAGCCAGGGCCGGTCGTGACTTCGGAGGAGGGGACGGGTGGCGACGTGGTACGCGACGCCGGACGGGCCCCAGGCCGCGGCCCATTCGCCGTTCGCGACATGCGACTCGGCCCGATGCAGTGCCTCGAGCGCGGCTTCGACGTCGACGAACGCGTCGGCTGGTAACAGGAGCTCCACCTGTGCTCGTCCGACCAGCAGTTCCGGCCCGAGGACCCGGCGCACCTTGGAAAGCAGCACGCTCAGCCGAGGGCTATGTCCGGGAGTCGCCTCCTCGCCGTAGACGGCGATCAGCAGCTCGTCGCGGTCGATGCGGCGAAGCCGGTTGAGCACGAGGTACGCGAAGAGCACGAGGCCCAAGGCTCCCGGCAGGGAGTCCTCGACGCGCTGCCCGTCGAGCCGCGCCACAAGCCGGCCGCAGAGCTGAATACGCGTCTCACCCGTCGGCGCCATCTCACCAGCTTAGAAAGGTCGGCGAAAGGTTCGCGAAACGACGGGCCGCAATCATCGCCTTCGTGAACACAGGAAGCGCGATGCCGCCAAACGAATTGATAGGAGGAACGATGGGAGCAAGAAACGTCGAGACCCACCGTGCAGGGCACGAAGCCTTCAACCGGCGCGACTTCGAGGCGATGGTCGAGAAGTACGCCGAGCGCATCAGCTGGATCGACCAGGCGCGAGGGGCCACCTTCAGCACACCTGACGAGTTCAAAAGCGAGTTCCTCGCCGGATGGATCCAGGCGTCCTCGGACTGTGAGGTCACGCAAGCCCGCTATGCCGAAGCCGGCGAAACGGTCGTGGCGCGGTTCACCGCGCGGGGTACGAACGACGGCCCGCTCGGTTCCTTTTCGGCCACCGGCAGGACGTGGACGCTGCCGATCTGCGAGATGTGGCACTTCGACGGCGACGGTCGGGTCGTCGGTGGCGAGATCTACTACGACCAGGTCTCGCTGCTCTCGCAGCTGGGGCTGCTGTCTTAGGCCATTCTCGGCGCCGTGCCGCGACCGGGACGTCGTCCGGACGGTCGGACTCGAACCGTCCGGACGACGTCCCCGGTGGGTCCGGTGTCTGAGAGAGCGTCGGGCCGGTGGGTCGCTCCGTGTTACCTCGATGCTCGCGCGTGCCCGTTGATTTGGATCTGGATGGGGAATCGCTCTTCGCCGCGGGAGTCGAGGAACTGGCGGGCATCGTGAAGCGCGCGGCTGATCAGCTCGTCGGCGCGTGAGAAGTCGATCGGCTGGATGCTCAGGGGGCACGGCGGTGGCAGGACGATCAGGCGGGCGTCGCTCTGGTGGCGCTGGATGTCGTCGATCAGGCGGCGTTGGGTGAGCAGGCTGACCGCGTGCAGCGCGACGGCGAGCGCGCCGCGTGGCGGACCGGGCAGCGCGCAGGCGTGACCGGTCGGCAGCACGTAGATCCGCTGCGCGCCGAGCTCGACGGCGTGGGAGATCGGCGTGTTGTTGGCGACACCGCCGTCCATCAGCCGGCGGTCCTCCCAGCGCACCGGCGCGACGATCCCGGGGATCGCGGCGCTGGCGAGAACGGCATCGATGATCGGCCCGCGCGAGAGGCGTAGCTCCTCGCCGCTGACCACATCGACCGCGACGACGTGCAGCGCGATCGGCAGATCCTCGAGCGCTCCGTGCTGGAGGTGGCCGTCGATCAGCTTGCGCAGGCCGGAGGCGGGGACGAGATGGTTACGCGCGCCGAGGAAGCCGAGCAGCCCGGTGAGCGGGTTCAACGGGAACACCTGCCCACGCTTGAGGTCCCGCCAGACGGCGGCCAGGGCGTCGGCTGTCGCGACGGTTTGGGGCCGCGATGCGATGAACGCGCCGTTCATCGCGCCGGCGGATGTTCCGACGATGACGTCGGGCGTGACGCCTCGCTCGTACAGGGCTCGCAACATCCCGACCTGGATCGCGCCGAGACTCGCGCCGCCCGAGAGGACGAACGCGACCTTGGTCTTCGAGATGCGGGTCATGTGAAGTTTGCGTCATCGGCCATTTCGGTCTTACCCGCCGATGCGATCGGTAAGAGATCGCCGGCGGGGAGCGCTAAGACCTACATGACCCCCACACACCCACACGCCGCCGAGCTCGCGCTTGCGGCACCGGTCGCCAGCCGCGCTCCGGAGCGCGAGATCGACCACTCTCGCGTCCAGCGTGCCGCCCGCGAGCTGCTGCTCGCGCTCGGTGCCGATGTCGACTCGGTCGGGCTCATGGACACGCCGCGCCGGGTCGCGGACGCCTATGTCGAGCTGCTGACGCCACAGCCGTTTCGCGCGACGACGTTCCCCAATGACGACGGCTACGACGAGCTGATCGTGGCGCGCGCGATCCCGTTCCACTCACTCTGCATGCATCACCTGCTGCCGTTTCACGGGGTCGCGCACGTCGGCTATCTCCCGGCCGAGCGGATCATCGGGCTGAGCAAGCTCGGCCGCATCGTTGAGCTGTTCGCCCGCGACCTACAGATCCAGGAGAGGCTGACGACGCAGATCGCCGGGTGGCTGCAGCGAGAGCTCGAACCCAAGGGCGTCGGGGTCGTGCTCGAGGCCGAGCACATGTGCATGTCGCTGCGCGGCGTGCAGAAGTTCGGCGCCACGACCGTGACCTCGGCGCTGCACGGCCTGATCCGCGATGACGTCCGCACCCGCCAGGAGTTCCTGGCCCTAACCACAAGGACATCCCATGACCAGTGAGCTCGAGCGGCACCCCAGCCCCAGGATCCTCGTGATCGCCAACCGGACCTGCCCATGCGCGACACTCGTCGCTGAAGTCGCCCGACGTGCGAGCGACGCGCGCAGCGACGTGCTCGTCGTGGCCCCCGCGCTCAACTCCCGCCTGCGCCACTGGGTCTCCGACGTCGATGACGCCGTGGCGCGAGCGCGCGATCGTGTCGAGCTCGCCGTCGGCGAACTGCGCGAGCGCGGGGTCATCGCCCGCGGCGAGGTCGGAGACTCAAACCCGATGCTGGCGATCGAGGACGCGCTCGCGAACTTCTCGGCCACCGAGATCGTGATCGCGACACACCCGCCCGGCCGATCCAATTGGCTGGAGCGCGGGCTGATCGACAACGCCGCCGCGCGCTTCGACATCCCGATCACGCACCTGGTCTCGAGCTACGGGTTGGTCGGCGAAGCTGCGGCGGCATGAACCCAGCATCTCGGCAGTCCGGCCTGACCGTCACCCGACTTTGAACGTCGCGAGCCAATGCTGCTGGCCGAGCATGATCGCGATGCTGTACCCGAGCTCGACGAGCTCGGGCTCTGAAAATTCGCGGTGCAGCCGTTGCCACAGCGCGTCGTCAGCGCGGTCGGAGTCCAACGCGATCGCATCTGCCCAGTCCAGCGCCGCGCGCTGGCGCTCGCTGTAGCGGTCGGGGTCTGCCGTATCGGCAACCACGGCGTCGGCGTGCGCGAGATGAGCGCCGCACAGCTCCTTGAGCTCGCGCTCGACGACCCCTGACTCGAGCACCGTTGCACGCGTTTGCGCGTACACGTCAAACACATGGGGTGCGCGGCGGCGGATCGCGTCGCCGGCATATGTCCGCCGCGGCGCGCTCACTGCTTGACCTCGCTCGGGGCCAGCCCGGCGTTGGCCGCGCCCGGGTCGGTGACGGACGGAACCGTCACCTGACCGTGGGCGATGCCGAGCGTCTTGATCCACCGCTGCTGACCGAATGTGAGGGAAACGAAGTAGCCGAGCTCGACTATCTGCTCGTCGCTGAACTGCGAGCGCAGCCGGTTCATCAGCGCGTCGTCGACGCCAGCGGGGTTCCAGACGAGGAAGCTCGTGTACAAGCAGAGCGGTCTTCTGGCGCTCATCGAAACGATCTGATCGTTCGAAGTCCAGGAGCTCGTCGTAGTCCTGTTCGCTAGGGGCTCGCTCTCCTCCCGGGAGAGCCCGCTGCGAGCCTCAGTAGTGGCAGTCGATCGTCTGAGAGACGTAGACCCGGCACAGTTCCTTCAGCGAGTGCTCGACGACTCCGGTGCGGAACGTGCGCTGCCAGTTCTGCGAGAAGGAACGCAGAACCGCCGGCACGTGCGCCCGAATCGCCTGACTCTCGGGTCTCGGCGTACCGTAGCGGGCCGCCTGCTCGAGATAGCCGACGAGCTCGGGATCGTCGAGCTCGTCCACCGGGTAGTAACTGATCCGTGGAATCGATCGATTCTACGTGGCGCCGGCGTCCCTAACGCGGAAGAAAGACGACGAGATCGCGAAGGCGCTCGACCAGGTCTCCGGGAAGGTCGAGCACCGTGCCGAGATCCTCCAGCGAGGAGAAGCCGCCGGTCTCGGCGCGAACCTCGACGATCTGCGTCGCGAGCCGATCATCGATGCCCGGCAGTCGCAGGAGCGCGCTCGCGGGAGCGTTGTTGATGTCGACGAGTCCGGCATCGAACGCGCCGGGCTCATCCGGTCGCCCGAGGCCGATCTCGCGCGCGAGCGCCGGATTCGCGCGCGCGGTTGCAAGCGCCGCGCGGCGGTCGTGCAGCCGCGCCTCGCCGGCTTCGCTCGCCGCCAGCAAGGGCGAGGCGATCTGCCGCTCGTAGCTTCCGCGAATCACGAACGAGGTCGCGATCGCGCCCACCCAGCCGACCACGATCAGCAAGCCGGCGACGTCGTCATTGCCGGAGTGACCGGCATGCCCGACGCTGCTCTTGATAAAGCCGGCCAGGACGATCGCGCACCAGAGAACCCCGAGCAGGATCCAACTCCGCTGGCGCGCCTTGACTCCGGCGTAGATCGGCGCCCAGGCGCCGAATCCGATCGGGATCAACGACAGGTACGGCCAGCGGCTGCGACCGGCGGGTGGAATCTCCTCTGGCGTAGACACAACCCAACGCTACTCCCCGACGGGGGGGAAGATCGCGATTCGCGCCTTAGACTCAGCGTGTGAGCTTCACCGTCGGAGCTGACGAATACGACCGGTTCATGGGTCGCTATTCCCAGCCGCTCGCGGCGAAGTTTGCGCAGTTCGCGGGCGTCGCCGGCGCCGGTCGCGTCCTTGACGTCGGCTGCGGTCCCGGGGCCCTCGCGTCAGAACTGGTCACGCGCCTGGGAGCTCGTACCGTATGGGCTGTCGATCCCTCGGAGCGGTTCGTCGCCGCAGTGCGTGAGCGACATCCCGACGTGCTCGTTGATCGTGCCGCGGCCGAGCAGCTGCCGTTCGCGGATCATTCGTTCGACGCGGCGCTGGCACAGCTGGTCGTTCACTTCATGGCCGACCCCGTCGCCGGTCTGCGCGAGATGGCTCGGGTCACCAGGCCGCGAGGCACGATCGCCGCATGCGTCTGGGACCATGCCGGCGGCAAAGGGCCGCTCGGAGTGTTCTGGGACGCGGTGCACGAGCTTGATCCGGATGCTGCGGATGAGTCACGACTGGCGGGAGCGCGCCAGGGACACCTTGTCGAGCTGTTTGGAGAGGCCGGTGTACTCGAGGCGCAGGAGAGCGTCCTGTCCGTCGAGGTGCGACACGCGAGCTTCGAGGACTGGTGGGAGCCCTTCCTACTGGGTGTCGGTCCCGCCGGCTCCTACGTCGCGCAGCTCGACCCCGGCCGACAAGGTCGTCTGCGCGAGCGTTGCGCAGACAAGCTCTCGGCCGGACCGTTCACGGTTTCGGCACGGGCGTGGGCGGCGCGAGGCATCGCCTAGCCGGCCGGCCGGCGGTCGTCGTCTGCCGACGGCGCACCAGGGCGCGGACCGGGGGCTCCACGGGCGCGACGGATCGGGACAAGCGCGACGATGCTGCCAACACAAATAGACCGACGGAGGTCATCATGAGCAGCAGCAGCATGAGCAGCGATACCTCGACGAACATGCCCGAAGCCGGGACCGTCGACATGAAGCTCGAGGTCGTGACGTTGCCCGTCTCCGATGTCGATCGGGCCAAGCGCTTCTACCAGAGCCTCGGATGGCGGCTGGACGCAGACATCGTCGCCGGCGACGCCTTTCGTGTGGTCCAGCTGACCCCCACGCACTCAAATGCATCGATCTCGTTCGGGAAGGGCCTCACCACGGCAGAGCCCGGCTCGGCTCAGCGCCTGCTGATCGCGGTCCAGGACATCGACGCGGCGCGTGAGGACCTGGTCGGGCGGGGCGTCGAGGTCAGCGGCGTGTTCCACCTCGACGGCGGCCCCGTTCCGGGCCCGGACCCGGAACGTCGCTCGTACCAAAGCTATGCCTCGTTCAGCGATCCGGATGGCAACGGGTGGTTGCTACAGGAGATCAACACGCGGCTTCCGGGCCGGGAATGGAAGGACTAGACCATGGACATCGCTTCACTCGCAGACCTTCTCCGTGAGACGGCCGAGCATCACGATCCGTACGAGAAGAGCCATGCGCCGCACAACTGGTGGGATTGGTACGCCGCCTACATGGACGCGCGCCAGCATGGGAGCAACTCGGACGAGGCCTCGGCGGCCGCGGGTCGTTACATGGACGAAGTGCTGCACGTCGCGGCCCTGTGAGCTCATAGCCGGGATCGACCTCAGCAGCTGGTCGAGAAACGGACAACATGCGTCCGTTTCTCGACCAGCACCCGCGCCCAGGCGTTCAGCGGCGGGCTGGGCAATTTGCTACTGCAGGATCCGCAAGCCGAGCTCGACGAACGGGCTCAGCAGCTCCGCCGGCACGTCGCGCTCGGTGGCAATGTGGGTTAGAGCGGTGGCTGGGCCGATCGCGAACGGGGCAGCAGTGCCGAGCTTCTCGCGCGAGGCCAGTCCAACGACGCGGTCGCTTCGCTGCAGCAGCACGCGCCGAACCTCGGCCTCCTCCGGATAGCCCTCGCTGATGCCGTGCTCGGCGTCGAGGCTCCAGATGCCGAGAAAGCAGATGTCGGCACTGATGCGCCGGTACGCGTCGACGGTCTGCGCACCGGTGGCGACCATCGCGCGGCGATCGAGAACCCCACCGACAACGACAACCTCAACGCCCGGGTGACGACCGAGCGCGGCGGCGACCGGGGGGCTGTGGGTGACGAACGTGCCCGTATGGGTGGCGGGGAGCATTTCCGCGAGCGCGAGCGCGGTGCTGCCACCATCGAGGATCGCCACCTGGCCCGGCGAAAGCAGCGTCGCGGCCGCGCGGGCCGTCTCGCGCTTCCCGGCGACGGCCTGCTCGCCTCGTCCCTCATAGCTGCGCGGGACCGATGAACGCGCAAGCGCGCCACCGTGCACGCGGCGCAGTTGCCCGGCGTCGGCGAGCTCGTCGAGGTCTCGGCGGACCGTGTCCGCGGAGACGCCGAGGACGTCCGGCAGCTCGCTGGCGACTAGGCGGTGCGACCCGGCCAGCAGCTCAAGGACGCGTTGCTGGCGCTCTTGCTTGAGCACGGTCAATCGCAGATACGTGCAGTACATTGCATTATCTGGCATAATACCGCAGAATCATGCAAGAACCATCCAACTCCTCAACCCAATCTCTGCTCGTCCTCGTCGCGGGCCCGTACCGCGCCGGAACCGGGGATGAGCCCGCCAGGCTCGCCGCCAACGTCGACGCGATGAACCGCGCCGCGTTGCAGGTGTTCAACGCCGGTCACACGCCGATCACCGGCGAGGCGCTCGCGCTTCCGCTCGTTGAGCTGGCGGGCAGCGAGCGCGTCGGAGACGAAGTGTTCGACGCGATCTTCCATCCCCTGGCTCGGCGACTTGTCGTGCGCTGCGACGCGGTGCTTCGTGTCGGCGGGCAGTCGCGCGGCGCCGACGAGATGGTGGCCCTGGCCCGCGGCGCGGGCAAGCTGGTGTTCAACTCCGTCGAGGATCTTCCGTCGTCCGCTTAGCCGGGCGGACGCCGCCCCCGGCTCCGCGAGGACGTCGTCCGGGGACGCGCCGTCAAGCTCGGCGCTCGGGCTCGGCGTCGGCGTCGGCGTCGGTCGTCGGCCTCGGGCCCGGCGCTGCCGAGTCGGGCCGAATAGATCGACGGAGCCCCGATCAGTCGCGCGACCACCGTCGCGCCGGCGGTCGCGATCACGAGCGGGACGATCAGCGACGTCGAGTTATGGGCGAGCTCGATGATCAGCACGATCGCTGCGAGCGGCCCCTGCATCGAAGCGGCGAGGACGGCGCCGCCGCCGATCAGCGCGAAGCTCCCTTCGGGCGACCCCGGCCACAGCAGGGTCCAGGCGTGCCCGAGGAGGGCCCCGAACACCACGCCGTAGGTGAGGGTCGGCGTGAACAACCCTCCCGGCGCGCCGCTGCCGAGGCACGCCGCGGTGACGAGAGGCTTGAGGATCAACAGCGCGGCGAGGAGCCCGACGGCCAACTGCCCGAGGATCGCGAGCTGAACGGTGTCCATGCCGTTGCCGAGCAGCTCCGGGTAGGCGATCGAGATCACTCCGAGCGCCGTCAGTACGACGATCGGGGCAACGAGGCGCATGCGGCCAGCCGGTCGGACCTCATGCACCCGGGCGATCAGGCGCACCCAGGCGACGGCGGCCAGTCCGGCGATCGGCGCCACGAGCAGCGCCCACACGACCTGGGAGGCGGACACGCTGTACTCCGGCACGCGGTAGGTCGAGCCGGTCGGCAGCGCGATCCACGCGACCCCGGTCGCGATTGCGCACGTCGCCAGCGCCGGCAGCACGAGCGGCAGGCTCAGGGTTCCGAGGAGCACCTCGAGCGCGAACAGCGCACCGCCCAGCGGCACGTTGTAGACGGCGGCCATCCCGGCGCCCGCACCACATGCGACGAGCAGCCGCCGTTGCCAGCGCGGAATCCCGAGCCGCTCACACAGGCCGCTGGCGACCGCGGCCCCGGTCAGCTGCGGCGCGGCTTCGCGACCGAGCGAGGCGCCGAACGCGACGATCACGATCGAGAGCAGGCCGCGCCCGATGCTCGGCCCGACCGCGAGCCGCCCGTCCTGCAGCCACAGCGCCTCTGAGACCTCCCCACCACCGAACCCGCGCAGGCGCTTGAGCGCGAGCGCACCGACTCCGGCGATGACTCCCGCGATCAGCAACACGAACACGCGCCGTCCGGCGGTGGCCGATTTGACGGCGTGCAGGAACGGGCCGACGTGGAAGTCCCAGGCGAGATGCTCGAGCGCCTTGAGCAGCTCCATCAGCGCGGCTCCGGCGAGACCGGCGATGACGCCGATCGCGACAACGAGCATCCAGAAGCCGGCTCCATAACCGGCGACGATGCCCTTGCCGGGAACGTTGGGCTGCGGCGAGGAGAAGCGGTCGCTCACGCTCGCGACCAATGATGACGGTGGCGGGCCCCGGATGCTGAAGCGCCGAGAGGGCCCGGCGGTGTCTGGCTGCCCATGACCGGCTCCTGGGCCAGACACCGCCGGGACCTGCCCGACATCAGCTTGTTACGGGCCTACCCTGCGGGCCGTAGGTAAAACGTACGCCCTGGGGACGACGGCAAAACGTTGGGAATGTCACATCCCGTTGATCGTGGCCGCCGCAGCCGTACGCGCCGAGAGCTGCTCGGCGAGCCGCTGCATCGCCCGCTCGTTGGCTCTGCGCAACATCATCCTCACGAGCGGCGCGGCCAGCCGGTCGCTCAGCGGAGCTTCCTGCCAGCGGTATTCGAACACGATTCGGGTGCCACCGGTGGGCAGCGACTCCAGGGTGTAGGTGCCGTTGGCGCGACGCCGGCCGCCGGCGCTGGTGTTGCGCTCGACGATCGTCGCCGGCGGATCGGCGGAGACGACCTCGATGTCGACGTCGTCGGTACGACCGCCCGCCGATACGCGCACGCGGGCCTTCGAGCCCACGCCGCGATCGGGCCCCGAGTACTGCCAGTCCTTGAGGATGTGATTCGTGAACGGCTCGTGGTTGGCCATCACATCCAGGAAGTCGTAGACGTCCTCGCGGACCTCGGGGACGTCGACTTTCACACGAACGGGTTTCATCATGTACCACATGGTACACTTCAATCGATGAAAAGCAAGGACGCGAGACAGCGGCTCCTCGACGGTGCGATTGACTATGTGGTGCGCACCGGGATCAGCGACCTCAGCCTCCGCACGCTGGCATCGGGCTTGGGCACGAGCCACCGGATGTTGATCCACCACTTCGGCTCCAAGGAGGGCCTGTGGGTCGAGATCGTGCGCACAGTCGAGCAGCGCCAGCGGGATCTGCTGGGCGATCTGCTGCCCGACCCGCAGGCCGAGTTCGGCGAGGGGATGCGGGTCTGGTGGAGGCACATCTCCGATCCGTCGCTGTGGGCCAACGAGCGGCTGTTCTTCGAGATCTACGGCCAGGCGATCCAGGGTCGCGCGCACACGACAGCCGTGCTCGACGGGATCGTCGATGACTGGGTGCAGCCGATCGCGGAGCTCACCATCGCCCGCGGGGTACCGGCCGACGTGGCGACCGCACACGCCCGACTCGGCGTCGCCGTGACGCGCGGACTGCTCCTCGACCTCGTCGCGACCGGAAACGTCGAGGCGGTCGACGCGGCGATGGAGGCGTTCATCGACGTCTACGAGGCGTGGATCGCGCGCGCCGCGCAGGCTGCCGGCACGCAGGCCGCCGACCGCTAACCTTGCGCGGAGTCGGTCCATGGACAGGAGAGATGAGAGGAGACGGGATGCTCGCTGCAATCGCTTCACGATCGAGGACGGTCGGCCCGGCCGCGGTGGCGGCCGTCGCGCTCGCGGCGGGGGTCGGGGCCTCGACGGCCGGCGCGAGCGCAGTCGCCCGCAGCGCGGCGGCCAAACCGGCGGCGGACTGCCAGCCGTTCACCGGCCGCCCGTGTCTGCTGCCGTTCCCAGACAACCGGCTCACTCGCCGCGACCGCTCGAGCGTGACCGGCGTTCGCGTGAACCTGCCGGCAAACGCGATGCCCGTCAACGTCGCGGGCCAGCGGATCGGGGTCGCTGAGTACGACCGCAACGACGGCTTCAGCCCCGGCAGCGCGTTGATCGTGCACGTTGCGGGCCTCGACAACGCCACCGCGATGCGCAAGACGGCACCGGTGGGCCTGGCGAACATGGGTGCGGCGTTCGCCAAGCGCGCACCGATCGTGGTGATCGACGAGCAGACCGGCGCCAGGCAGCTGATCTGGGCCGAGCTCGACGCCAACGCCCACGGCGCTCAGAACACAGACCTGCTGATCCACCCCGGCAAGAACTTCATCGAAGGACACACTTACGTGGTCGCGCTGCGCGACCTGCGCAATGCCAACGGCCGGTTGATCGCCGCACCGGGGTGGTTTGCGAAGCTGCGTGACGGTAAGCCGCTGCCGGCAGCGCAGCGCTCCCAACGGGCGCGGTACGCGCGGATCTTCGCGGCGCTGAAGCGCGCCGGGATCGCCCAGGCCTCGCTGGTGCAGGCGTGGGACTTCACGATCGCCTCGCGCCAGAGCCTGACCGACCGGATGCTGGCGATCCGCAACGGCGCCTTCGCCCAGCTGGGCGACCACAACCTGGCCGACGGGGTCGTCCAGGGCGCTGCGCCGGCGTTCACGGTGACGAGTACCGGTCCGGACTCGGCGACGAATCCGACGCCCGGGATCACCGTGGTGAACGGGACGTTCAGCGTTCCGTGCTACCTGATCGCATGTGGTCCCAGCGCTCAGCCGGGCTTCCATTACAGCTCCTCTAAGCCCGACGCGGCGCCGACCCAGATCCCGGGCAACGTCGCGACGGCGTCGCTGGAGTGCGTCGTGCCGAACACGGCCACTGCGGCAAATCCTGCTCGGATCTCGTTGTATGGCCACGGCCTGCTCGGCTCACGTGACGAGGTCACCGCGGGCAACGTCGAGAGGATGGCGCTGGAGCACAACTTCGTGTTCTGCGCGACCGATTGGTGGGGGCTTGCCGACGGCGACGTTCCCACTGACGTCAGCGCGCTGGGCAACCTGAACCTGTTCGAAGCCGTCGTCGACCGCCTCCAGCAAGGCGTGCTGAACACGCTGTTCCTCGGGCGGTTGATGCTCCACCCGAACGGCCTTGCCTCGAACCCCGCGTTCCAGGCCGGCGGGCACTCGATCCTCGACACCTCGCACCTGTACTACGACGGCAACAGCCAGGGCGGGATCATGGGCGGAATGACAACGGCGCTGGCGCCGGACTACCGCCGCGCCGTGCTCGGCGTCAGCGGGATGAACTACGGCGGTGTGCTGCTGCTGCGCAGCACCGACTTCAAGCTGTACTCGGCCGTCCTGTACAAGGCTTACACCGACACGTCGCTGCATCCGCTGATCCTCGACCTGATGCAGCAGCTGTGGGACCGCGGCGAGCCGGACGGCTACGCGCAGCAGATGACGACCAGCCCGCTGCCCGACACGCCCTCGCACACGGTGCTGATGCAGATCGCCTACGGCGACCATCAGGTGAGCGACTACGCGGCCGCGGTGGAAGCGCGCACGATCGGCGCCTCGGTGCGCCGGCCGACGCTCGATCTGAGCACGAATCGCTCGCAGGACCGGAACATGTTCTACGGCATCCCGGCGATCACGCACTACCCATTCGGCGGATCGGCGATTGTGATCTGGGACAGCGGGCCCGGCCACACTCAGCCGCCGCCGCTGACGGACACCGCGCCTCCCGAGATCACGGGCAACCCGATGACGCAGGATCCCCATTCGACGGTGCGCAACACGCCCGACGTGCGCACGCAGAAGTCCGATTTCCTGCAGCCGAACGGAACGGTGGTGGACGTGTGCGGCGGCAAACCCTGCCGCACCGCTCCATATACGCCCTGACACCCTTGCGCCGATGACGCGCGTCGCCGTCGTCGGACACGTGGAATGGGTCGACTTCGTCCCGGTGGATCGCTTCCCCGCGCCCGGGGAGGTCGTGCACGCCACGGGGTCGTTTGCGCGGGCGGCCGGGGGAGGAGGCGTGGTCGCCGGCGTGCTGGCGCAACTCGGCGCCGAGGTCGACTTCTTCTGCGCGCTGGGGCGAGATCCCCACGGGCAGGCAGCGGCCGAGCAGATGGCGGCGCACGGCGTGCGCGCACACGTCGCCTGGCGCGAGCAGCCCACGCGCCGGGCGGTGACGCTGCTCGAGCCCAACGGGGAGCGCACGATCGTGACCCTCGGCGCGCGGCTCGAGCCTGCGGGGTCAGACAAGCTCGACTGGGACTTGCTGCGCGCCGCCGACGGCGTGTATTTCACCGCGGGCGATTCCGACGCACTCCTAGCCGCCCGCGCCGCGCCAGTGCTGGTCGCCTCGCCGCGGGCGCGCGCCGCGCTGAGCGGCGACGGGCCGCGGGTCGATGCGCTTGTGTTCAGCTCGCGCGATCGCGACGAGAGTGCGTGGGCGCAGCGCGCCGCGGGGCGCGCGCGGCTGCTGGTCGCGACGGCTGGAGCACGCGGCGGTCGCTGGTGGGGGGAATCAGAGGGGATCTGGTCGCCGGCGGCGCTGCCGGGGAGGCGACGCGACGCGTACGGGTGCGGCGACTCGTTCGCCGCTGGATTCGCGCTGGCTCTCGCCGACAATCGATCAGTCCCCGACGCGGCCGCGTTCGGGGCCGTCTGCGGGGCCCGCTGCCTGACACGGGCCGGCGCGCCGTGACGCCCGGACCGCGTCGCAAACAGAATAGAATCATCCGTTCCGCTATTATCGATGAGCGAATGTCCACGCACAGCCCATCCCCGCTCAGCGGCCGTCGCGCCGAGGCGGCGCGCAACGACGAGAAGATCCTCACATCGGCGCGGGCCGTGTTCCTCGAAGACCCCGAGGCGCCGATCACCGCGGTCGCCAAGCATGCCGGCGTCGGCATCAGCGCGCTGTACACCCGCTATGGGAGCAAGGAGGAGCTGCTCCGCAAGCTATGCAACGACGGCCTCGAGCGGTTCGTGACCGAGACCGAGGCCGCGCTCGCCGACGACCGCGACGACTGGACCGTGTTCTCGGACTACATGCGGCGGTTGGTCGACGCCGACACCAGCTCGATGACGCTCGCGCTCGCCGGCAGCTTCACGCCGACGCCCGAGATGTTCGCGCTGGCCGAGCGCGCCAACGAGCTCACGCAGCAGCTGTTCAAGCGCGTGGCGCACGTGCTGCGCGCCGACATCGACGTCCACGACCAGTCGGTCGTGTTCGAGATGGTCGCGGCGGTCAGGCTCGGCGAACGCACCCGCACCCAGCAGTTGCGGCGGCGCTACCTGACCATCGTGCTCGACGGCATGCGCGCACAGGAGCAGACCGAGCTGCCCGGCCCACCGCCGAGCTGGCGCGAACTGAACGAGCGCTGGGTCACCTGACCCGGCTGCCGCCCTCGCGACACTGATCGCCGTGGTCACCCGCGTCGCCCTCGCCACCTGCGAGCAGTACCCGCAGCTCGCCGACGACGAGCCGTTGCTGCTCGATGAGCTGCGAGCGCGCGGAGTCGATGCCGAGCCCGCCGTGTGGGACGAGCCCGCGATCGACTGGGATCGCTACGCGCTCGTGGTCGTGCGCTCCACGTGGGACTGGGCGTGGCGCCACGAGCAATTCGTCGCCTGGGCCGACTCGGTCCCGCGACTGCTGAACGCGGCCGCGGTGATCCGCTGGAACACCGACAAGCGCTACCTGACACAGCTTCCCGGCGCCGTCGCCACCGAGTACGTGCGGCCCGGCGACCGATTGCGGCCCGACGACCGCTGGCAGCCGCCGGCGGGGCAATACGTCGTCAAGCCGACCGTGTCGTCGGGCTCCAGGGACACCGGGCGCTACGGGCCGGGCGACGACGAGCGTGCCACCGAGCATGTCGGCCAACTGCTCGCCCGGGGACGGACCGTGATGGTGCAGCCGTATCTCGACGCGGTCGACGAGCACGGGGAGACGGCGCTGGTGTTCTTCGGCGGCGAGTACTCCCACGCGATCCGAAAGGGCCAGATGCTGCACCACGGTCATCAGCCGTCGAGCGATCTGTTCGTGCGCGAGCGGATCACCGAGCGCACGCCGACCAGGGCCGAGCGGGCGCTCGCGGAGGAGGTCCTCGACTCGCTCCCGTGGGCGCGTCGGGAGCTGCTGTACGCGCGCGTCGATCTGATCGCCGGACCCGACGGCAAGCCGCAGGTGGTCGAGCTCGAGCTGACCGAGCCGTCGCTGTTTCTGTCCTACAGCCCGGGCGCTCCGCAGCGGCTCGCGTCGCAGCTGCTCGGACGCTTGTAAAAGCCGTTTGGCGGGGGTAGCGCGTGGGTACATGTGAGCGGTCACACGAGGGAAGGGATTGGGATGCGAGACCGTCTGTCAGCTCGCGCGATTCAGCGCGCATTTATCGCCGTGCTGCTCGCCGCCGGTGCCGCGGTGGCCGCGACCGCACTTGGGCCCGCTGCGACGATCCGGCCAGGGTCGGCGGTTGCCGACGGTCGGACCGGCCCCGGGATGGCGCTCGACATCGCGCTCACAGGGACCGCTTCCGCATCTGTGTCGCAGTCCGGCTCCCCTCCGGCCAACGCGATCGACGGCAGCGCCTCGAGCAGCTGGTGCTCGACCCAGTGGACCGGGACGCTGACCGTCGACCTCGGCAAGGTCCGTTCACTCAGCGGCTTCGGGCTGACCCTCGGCAGCAACGCGACGACAGCAGCGGTCAACTGGCGCTACGCGACCGTCGCCGGTCAGTGGCAGCAGCCCGCCGACCTGCAGCAGATGTCCGTGCCCGCCGGCGACCCGATCTACCTCAAGGCGCCGGGCGACACCGTGCGCGCGCGCTACGTCCAGATCGACGTGACCGACAACGACGGAACGCCGCCGTGCGTCGGCGAGCTTCGTCTGTTCGCGCGCGAGCCGTGGAACACAATCCCAGACCGCGGCGCTGACCTGTCGTTCGAGGCACAGGAGGAGGCAGCCGGCGCGCACTTCACCGACCGAGGCCGCAGCGCCTCGCCGCTGCAGATCCTCAACTCCCACGGGCTCAACTACGTTCGCCTGCGCCTGTGGGTCAATCCTCCGGCCGGCTACAGCGATCTCGCCAGCGACCTGAAGATGGCGCGGCGGATCGTGGCGGCGGGCGACAAGCTGTACCTCGACATCCACTACTCGGACTTCTGGGCCGATCCCCAGCACCAGAACATTCCCGCAGCCTGGCAGGGCCAGAACCTCGATCAGCTCAAGTCCACCGTCCGCGATTACACGCGACAGGTGCTGTCGGCGTTCGCCGCTCAGGGGACCCCCGTCGACATGGTCTCGATCGGCAATGAGATTCGCAACGGGATGCTGTGGCCGATCGGGCAGATCGACTGGAGCACCGGCAGCGGCTGGGACAACCTCGGCGCGCTCCTGCGCGAGGGCGTGGCCGGCGCGCAGGCGGGCAACCCGGCCGGTCACAAGCTGCTGGTGATGCTCCACTTCGACCAGGGTGGCGACAACGCGCAGAGCGTCGCGTTCTTTGATCACATCCTCGCCCAGCACGTGCCGTTCGACGTGATCGGGCTGTCCTACTACCCGTTCTTCCACGGCCCGGTGACGGCGATGCGTGCCAACGTCGACGACCTCGCGACGCGCTACGGCAAGCCGATCGTGATCGCCGAGTCGCAGTATCCGTGGACGCTCGCCGCCGGCAACGACGGCACCGGCAACTTCGTCTGGCAGACGAGCCAACTGTCGGCGGGCTATCCCGACACCCCGGGTGGGCAGCTGTCGTTCTACAACGACCTGCTGTCGATCCTCGCTCAGGTCCCCGAACATCGAGGCCTCGGCCTGTTCTACTGGGAGCCCGAGTGGATTCCGGGAGTGGGGTGGGAGCCCGGCGCCGGGACTCCGAACGACAACCTGACCCTGTTCTCGTTCACCGGCCAGGCGCTGCCCTCGGTCGGCTTGTTCCAGAACCCGGTCGCGGTGTGCGGCCAGTATGACCCGGCGCTCCAGCCGTGCGAGGTCCCCGACGGCGCCGCCGCCAGGCCGTCCGGATCACCGTAGCCGAGCGTTATGGGCCGGCCGCGAGCTTGCGCAGGAACGGCACCAGGTGGTCGAAGAACACGTTGTGCGGGTAGGCGGAGTTCGGGTCGTTGTGGGCGTAGGTGAGATGGCGATCGATCAGCGTCAGGTTGCGCGCCGGGATGTGTGACTGCTTTGCCAGCGCCCGCGTGGCGGCAAGCACGCCGCCGTCGCCGAGGGCGGCGCCGAACGCGTAGATCCGTAACGCCTTGGGCAGATGGCGGCCGAGCGTCGAGTGGACGCCGAGGACGCTTTGGGCGGGGTTCGGCAGCCCGTTGCCGACGGCGCCCGTGTCGTCGGTGAGGCGCTGCGGGAAGTACCACTCGGTGCCGTCGGCGCCGTCGACGCCAAACCCGGCGAACATCGTCGCGAACCGGGTGATCGGGGTCAGCGCGCCGGCGCCGTCCCAGCCGTGGACCGGGCCCTGGGCGGCGACGCCGCGGCCGAGGTGAGCCTGCGCTGCGGCCAGCGTCGCCGGCGACGTGCCGACGTTGAGCGCAAAGCCGTACTGGCCGAGGTTGGTGACCCGCACCGGCGGCTTCAGGTCCGACGGCAGCAGCGCGAACGTCTGACCCAGCGACGGGGAGTTCGGGTCAAGCAGCGCGCCGAGCGAACCGGTGGCGTTGAAGAGGCCCGCGAACGGGGCGGGAATCCCGCCGAACACAAGCCACGGCCCGGCCGTCGGGGCGTTGAGCTTCTGCAGCGCGCTCACCGCGTCGGCGCGCGACAGCGAGCCGAAGCTGCTGCCGTCGATGTAGACGAGGCCGGCGAGGTTGCTTGCGCCGGGAAGTCCGCCGAAGTTCCAGGTGGCGTACGCGGTCACGACCGCGCCTCCGAGCGAGTGGCCCCCGAGCACGACCTTGCCGCCGAGCTTCGCGGCAGCACCGATCACGCGATGCAGATCCTGCACGGCGACGTTCATCCCCCACTGCTTGGCGAACGTGACCGAGCTGTCTGGGATCGACTGGAAGTGGACGTTGATCGACGGGTCGGCTAGATAACCGAGGTAGTAGTTGAACGTCTGGGTCGTGGTCGCGCGTCCCGCCTTCGCGGCATTCAGCTCGGATTGGTCCTCGAGCAGGTTCTCGCGTCGCTCCACCGACCAGACCTGCCACCCTGGGGCCTTGGCCACGATCCACTTCGCCAGCGGCACGAAGTAGGCACCGCCCGCCGAGGTGCCGGGCTCGAGCACGAGCACGTTCTTGGCCGACGGTCGGCCGACCTTGATCACGCCGACCTTGTCGTACTTCGGTGGCGTGCCAGGGGCTGCGAACCCCTGCATCCAGTTCACCTGGAGTGCGCTTGCCGAGCCGGCGCCAATCCCCAACGCCAGACACGCGAGCGTGATCATCCCGAGCAGTCGCTTGCTCATCACCAACTTACCTCCTTGAAGCCGTCCGTGCCGGACACGATAGTGACTTCCGTGCCTTGCTCGCCATTAGGCTCCCGGTCAGACCAATGCGCGCACTCGTAGCATCGGCCACGCCGCCGCACGCAGAGCTGGTGCAGCTGCCCGATCCGCGGCCCGCTGCAGACGAGGCGCTCGTCGAGGTTCGAGCGTTCAGCCTCAACCGCGGCGAGACGCGCATGCTGTCGAGGCTCGCACCCGGGACAGTCACCGGCTGGGACGTGGCCGGCGACGTGCGCGCCGCCGCCGCCGACGGCAGCGGCCCGCCGCCGGGCGCTCGCGTCGTCGGGATGATGCCGGCGCGGGGCGGCGGCTGGGCGGAGCTCGCGGCGGTCCGCACCGAGATGCTCGCGCAGCTCCCCGACGCGATCTCGTTCGAGCAGGCATCGACCCTCCCGATCGCGGGGCTGACCGCGCTGCGGGCGCTCGAGGTCGCCGGCTTCGTCCTGTGCAAGCCGGTGCTCGTCACCGGCGCCAGCGGTGGCGTGGGCCGATTTGCGATTCAGCTCGCGCGGCTCGCCGGCGCGCGGGTGACCGCGCTCGCCCGCCGGACCGACGGCTTGCACGCGCTCGGTGCCGACGAGGTGATCTCAGAGCTCGAGCCCGAGGGGCCGACGTACGACGTAATCGTCGACGCCGTCGGCGGCCCGATCCTCGGGACCGCACTTCGCCGCGTCGCCGCGGGTGGCATCGTCGTCAACTTCGCCTCGACCGTACCCGAGCCGGTGTCGTTTCCCACGCGCGACCTGTTCGGGCGTGCTCCCGGGGCGCGGCTGTACGGATTGCTGGTGTTCGCCGAGTACGAGCGGACCCGCAGCGGCAGCGCCGATCTCCGCCGCCTCGCCGACCTGGTCGCCGACCGCAGGCTCGACGTCCAGATCGACCTGACCGTCTCGTGGCAGGACGCCGGGACCGCGATCGAGGCGCTGCTCGAGCGGAGGGTCAACGGCAAGGCCGTGCTGACGGTCGACTGACCGGAGCGGCGCGTCAATGCCATTACACCGATAATCGGCGCAACAGCGAACGTGTTGAGGAAAGATTAGGGACGCTCCTGGCGTTCCGCGTAAGTCATTTCTGAACTAGATTTCCGGCGGGACCGCAAACCTTCAGGAGGAGGTAGTAGTGAGGAGACGCAGAAGGTCGTATACGACCATCGCGCTCGCGCTTGCTTCGATCGTCGCGTTGAGCGCGTGCGGGAGCTCGTCGAGTTCGTCGTCGTCGACGACCTCGTCAGCCGCTGCAAGCAGCACCACCAGTAGTGCTGCCAAGACCGGCGGCGTGATCACGCTGGTGATGGGCACCGCACCGGACTCGCTCGACCCGGGCATGGGCTACACGACGCAGGCGGCCGAGCCCGACTGGCTTTCGTACACCGGACTGTTGACCTATGCACACGCCAACGGCCTTGCCGGCGGGCAGCTGATTCCAGGGCTCGCGACGACGTTGCCGGCGATCTCCGCCGACGGCAAGACGTACACGATGACGATGCGCAAGGGGCTGGTGTTCTCCAACGGCAATCCGGTCAAGGCCAGCGACTTCACCTACACCGTCGAGCGCGCGATCAAGATCCCGTGGGGCGGCGAGGGCCAGTTCATCGAGGGCAACATCGTCGGCGCCAAGGAGTACTCGAAGGGCTCGAGCAAGACCATCTCCGGGATCACGACCGACGACGCCACGGGCAAGATCACGATCAAGCTGCTCGCCCCGTACGGAGCGTTCGGCAACGTTCTGGCATTCCCGTCGCTGGGGATCGTCCCGTCGGGCACGCCGTTTAAGAACATGCCCAACAGCCCGCCCCCGGGCGTCGGGCCGTACATGATCACCAACATCGTCCCGAACGCTTCGTTCTCGCTGGTCAAGAACCCGAAGTGGGCGCAGATGAACATCCCCGGGATCCCGGCCGGGAACGTCGACGTCAACGTCAAGATCTCGGCGAACGTCGACGCCAACGCGCTGGCGGTGCTTCAGAACAGCGCCGACGTGTTCGACTGGGCGGACACGATCCCCGGCAGCCTGATCCCGCAGATCCAGTCGCAGGCGAAGGATCGCTACCAGAAGAAGATCATGAACTCGAGCTACTACGTGTTCATGAACACGCAGACCAAGCCGTTCTCGAGCCAGCTGGCTCGTGAGGCGGTCGTCACCGGGATCGACCAGAACGCGATGAGCCGGCTCGGGTCTGGCACGCTGATCCCCGGCTGCTACTTCCTGCCGCCGGGCATGGTCGGACATCCGACGGGCGCCTGCCCGTACGGCGACCCGGCGAGCGGCGGCAACCTCACCAAGGCCAAGCAGCTGGTCCAGCAGTCAGGGATGGCGGGAACGCCGGTCACGGTCTGGAGCGAGACGCGCCAGCCGCGCCAGAAGTGGATGACGTACTACACGGAGTTCCTGAACAGCATCGGGTTCAAGGCGACCCAGAAGGTGATCGCAGACGCGACGTACTTCACTACGATCGGGAACCTGAAGCTCAACCCCCAGACCGGCTTTGCCGACTGGAACCAGGACTTCCCGAACCCGATCGACTTCTACCTGCTGGTCCAGAGCACCGCGATCCAGCCGACGAACAACGAGAACTTCGGCCAGGTCAAGGACGCTCACATCGACCAGACGGCGACGAAGCTCGGGGCTACGCCGGGCGCGAGGCTGAACAGCATCGCCGCTCAGTGGCAGGCGCTGGACACCTACACCGCGCAGAAGGCGTACATCGGGATGTTCGGCTACCAGACATTCCCGGCGTTCACGTCGAACCGGATCGCCCAGAACTACGTGTTCCATACGCTGTACGGGTGGGACTGGAGTTCGTTCCAGCTCAAGTAAGTACTGCAAATGGGCCGGGACGGGTACGCTGTCCCGGCCCATTTGATTTCCAATGGCAACCACATCTGCTTCCGGCACTGAGTTCTCCGCCGATGCCTCGGCGGCCCTCGCTGAGGGTGAGGGACTGCCGCCCGGGATAGGGCCCTGGCGGCTGGCGTGGCGGCGATTGCGCCGCAACAAGACCGCGCTGTTCTTCGGCGGTCTGTTCCTCGTGATCGTGATCATGTGCCTGCTCGCGCCCGTGTACGCGAAATACGTGGCGCACACGACGCCCGCGACGCAGCACATCGACAAGCCGATCGTGATCGGCGGCAAGAAGGTCTACGTCGTCGACCTGACCGGGATTCCGATCGGACCGACCTGGAAGTCCAAGTACTTCCTCGGCGCCGATGCGATCGGCCGCGACGTCGCCGTGAGGCTGCTGTACGGAGGTCGCAACTCGCTGCAGATCGGGTTCGTCGCGACGATCATCACGATGTTCTTCGCGATGATTCTCGGGGTCGTCGCCGGCTTCTACCGAGGCGCCGCCGACGGCGTGATCAGCCGCATGCTGGACGTGATCTGGGCCTACCCGGCGGTACTGCTGGGAGTCGCGCTCGGCGTCACCCTCGCCGTGGGCGGCATCAACTTCGGGCTGTTCACGCTGAGCGGCAACACGCTGATGGTGCCTGCGGTGGTGGTCGGCATCGTGTACATCCCGTATGTCGCCAAACCGGTGCGAGGGCAGGTGCTGCAGCTGCGCGAGCGGGAGTTCATCGACGCCGCCCGCCAGCAGGGGCTGAGCAACTTCCAGATCATGATGTTCGAGGTCCTGCCGAACCTGGCGTCCACCGTGATCGTGTTCGTGCCGCTGATCCTCGCCAACGCGATCCTGCTCGAGGCGGCGCTGTCGTTCCTCGGCGCCGGTGTGCAGCCGCCGAACCCGTCGTGGGGGACGATGATCTCCGACGGGGTCGACACGATCCCGGCGGCGTTTCACAACGTGCTCGCGCCCGGAATCATGCTCGTGCTCACGGTGCTGTCGATCAACGTCTTCGGCGACGGCCTGCGCGATGCGCTCGATCCGCGCGCGAAGGTGAGGATCGCTCGCTGATGGGCCGGTTCGTCGTCCGCCGGATCCTCGCGATGATCGTGGTGCTGTTCCTGATCTCGGTGCTGACGTTCCTGATGTTCGAGGCGATCCCGAACGGAGATCCGGCGCGGCGCCTCGCGGGCCGTCTGGCGACCGCCGACGAGATCCAGGCGATTCGCCACAAGTACGGGTTCGACAAGCCCCTCTACGTGCAGTACGCGAACACGATGAAGAACATCTTCACCGGCCAGGCGTACTCCTACACGCAGGGCTTCAACGTCCTCGATGAGATCAAGGCGGGACTCCCGGCGACACTGTCGCTGGCGCTCGGCGCAGGGATCCTGTGGCTGACGGCCTCGATCATCGTCGGCACGCTCGCGGCGGTGAGAGCCGGCAGATACACGGACCGATTACTGACCGTACTGTCGATGGTCGGGGTGTCGTTCCCGCCGTTCTTCCTGGGCGCGGTGCTGATCTACTTCTTCGGCTACAAGTGGGGGATCTTCCCGCTTGGAGGCTATGTGAAGTTCACCGACAACCCGTGGCAGTGGTTCGAGCACATGATTCTGCCGTGGTTCACGCTGTCGGTGCTGTTCGTCGGCTTTTATTCACGTGTCCTACGCTCGACGATCCTCGACACGGTCAGCGAAGACTACGTCCGCACAGCCCACGCGAAGGGCCTTTCCGACAGGCAGGTGATGCTCCGTCACGTCCTGCGCAACAGCCTGATCCCGATCATCTCGCTGTGGGGGCTCGACATCGCGCAGGTGATCGGCGGCGGCGCGATCCTGACCGAGACGGTCTACAACCTGCACGGCGTCGGCCAGCTCGCGGCGCAGTCGATCAGGTCGCTGGACATCATCCCGATCCTCGTGATCGTGATGCTGACGGCGTTCGCGGTTGTGATCTTCGGCGCATTGATCGACGTCCTCTACGCGTACCTCGACCCGAGGATCCGGCTGGCGGGATGAGCGACGGCGAAGCGGTCAAGGACGGCCACCTGCTCGAGGTTTCGGGCCTGCAGGTGTCGTTTGCAACGGAGGACGGGATGGTGCGCGCTGTCGACGGCGTCTCGTTCACCGTCGACAGCGGCGAGGTCGTCGCGATTGTCGGCGAGTCCGGATCTGGGAAGTCGGTGACGGCGATGACGCTGATGGGCCTCACCCGGGGCCCGAACGCCCGGATCGAAGGTCGTGCCACGATCGACGGCAAGGAGCTGCTGTCGGCTACCGCCGACGAGTTGCAGAAGATCCGCGGCGTGTCGATCGCGATGGTGTTCCAGGATCCGATGAGCTCGCTCGATCCCGTTCATCGGATCGGGCACCAGATCGTCGAGCAGATCCGGGCTCACGACAAGCAGATCTCCAAGGCACAGGCGCTCGACCGGGCGGCCGAGCTGATGGAGCGGGTCGGGATTCCACGGGCGTCCGAGCGCCTGCGCTCCTACCCGCATGAGTTCTCGGGCGGCATGCGCCAGCGCGTGATGATCGCGATGGCGCTGTCGTGCTCGCCGAAGCTGCTGATCGCCGACGAGCCGACGACGGCGCTCGACGTCACGATCCAGGCGCAGATCCTCGAGGAGCTGCGCGACCTGCGCACCAGCACCGGAGCCGGGATCATCCTCGTGACGCACGATCTCGGCGTCGTCGCCGACATCGCCGACCGCGTTGTGGTCATGTACTCGGGACGGGTCGTCGAGCAGGGCACGCTCGAGCAGATCTTCTACGACCCCCAGCATCCATACACGTGGGGTCTGCTCGGCTCGATCACGCGGGTCGATCGCGACCGCTCGCAGCGGCTGCCGGCGATCGCCGGCGTGCCGCCGTCATTGCTGGCGACGCCGAAGGGATGCCACTTCCGCCCGCGCTGTCCGCACGCGTTCGATCAGTGCGTCGAGGTGCCCGAGCTGCTCGGCCGGCTGCCGGAGGCGCGCAGCCACCTCGACCGCTGCTGGATCGAGCCCGAGCGCAAGCGCGAGCTGCGGGTCGTCGGAGATCAGATCGGGCTCGCGGCCCCGGAGGCGGTCGCGTGACCATCGAGGGCAACGGCGAAGCGGCGCAGCCTGCCCGCGACAACGGCGAAGCGGCGCAGCGTGTCCCCGACAACGGCGAAGCGGCGCAGCGTGCCCCCGACAACGGCGCGGGGCTGCTCGAGGTCGACCATCTGCGGGTCCTGTTCCCGATCAAGTCGGGCCTGATCGTCGACAGGACGCTCGGGCACGTGCACGCCGTCGACGACGTCACGTTCGAGCTTCGCGACGGCGAGACGCTCGGCATCGTCGGCGAGTCGGGCTGCGGCAAGACGACGCTGATCCGCACGCTGGTACGCCTGATCAACCCGACCGCCGGGTCGATCCGCTTCCGCGGCACCGACATCACCAAGGCCAAGCGCGATCAGATGCAGCCGATCCGCCGCGAGATGCAGATGGTCTTCCAGGATCCGCAGGCGTCGCTCAATCCGCGCAAGCGCATCGCTCAGATTCTGGCCACACCGTTGCGGATCCGGGGGGTGCCGCGCGGTCAGGTTGAGTCCGAGAGCCACGACCTGCTCCAACGCGTCGGCCTGCATCCGGAGCACATCAACCGCTATCCGCACGAGTTTTCCGGCGGCCAGCGCCAGCGGATCGGAATCGCGCGTGCGCTGGCGGTCAACCCGAAGCTGATCCTGCTCGACGAGCCGGTATCGGCGCTCGACGTGTCGATCCAGGCGCAGGTCATCAACCTCCTCGACGATCTCCAGGAAGAGCTCAAGCTGTCGTACGTGTTCGTGGCCCACGACCTCAGCGTCGTCCGGCACGTCTCTGACCGGATCGCGGTCATGTACCTGGGCAAGATCATGGAGGTCGCTCCGTCCGAAGAGCTGTATGACAAGCCGATCCATCCCTACACGTCGGCGCTGCTGAGCGCGATCCCGATCCCCGATCCGCATGAGAACGAGGCGCGCGCGCGGACGATCATGGGCGGCGAGCCGCCGAACCCGATCACCCCGCCGTCCGGCTGTCGCTTCCACACGCGGTGCCCGCGCGCGACCGAGATCTGCTCTTCGGTCGAACCACAGCTGACCGAATACGCGGGCGGGCACCTGGCGGCCTGCCACCACCCGCAGCACGTGACCGCAGATGAGGTCGGCGCCGCGACGCGCTCGCCGACAAGCCCGCTCAGCGCGGGCGATGACCGCCCCGCCGCCGCGGCGTAAGGCTAAGGGGTCTCGTAAGGCAAGTAAGGCCTCCGCGCCTTAGATCGACTGCGTTCTCCCGATGTGCGGGGGCACCTCTCAGTCCATCCTCAGATCACGTGGATTTGACCAAGAGGAGCCAAAAGTGTCCCCCAGTCTCAGCTTCGAACTATCAAGCGCCCGCCAATCCGACGTCCGGCGGTTCGCACAACAACAGGCCGTCGCGGCTCACCTCCCCCGCCGCCGGTCCCGGATCGCGAGCCTATTCACCTTCACGCGATACTTGGGCGATGCGCGCACGCCTCACAAGCAGTCGCTTCGTGGGAAGGGTCGGGGAGCTGGCGGAACTGGAGCTGGCGTGGGGGGACGCCGCCGCCGGGCGACCCGTCCTCGTCCTGCTGGGCGGTGATTCGGGCGTCGGCAAGACCCGTCTGGTCGGTGAGCTGGAGCACCGGCTGTCGGGCGCCGACGCATTGGTGCTGCGCGGCGAGGGCGTCGATCAGGGCGATACCGAGCTGCCCTACGCTCCACTGGTGAGCGCGCTGCGCCCGCTGGTGCGCGAGCGTCACCCAACGCTCGATTCGCTCAGTTCGGGGTCTCGCAACCAGCTGGCGGCGCTGCTGCCGGGGCTCGACGGCGCCAGCCAGCCCACTCCGGGGTCAGACGGCTCGGGGCAGATGCGGTTGTTCGAGGCGCTGCTGGAGCTGCTGGACTGCCTCAGCGAGGCGACGCCGGTGCTGCTGATCCTCGAGGACATGCATTGGGCCGACCGTTCGACTCGCACGTTCACGTCGTTCCTGGCGCGCAGCCTGCGCCAGGAGCGGGTGCTGATGCTCCTGACCTACCGATCCGACGAGCTTCACCGTCGCCACCCGCTGCGCCCGCTACTGAGCGAGCTCGAACGGCTGGAGCGGGCGCGACGCGTAGACCTTTCCCCGTTCGATCGCGGCGAGCTGACCGAGGCGCTCACCGACATCCTCGGCGACGCTCCCACCGCTCAGGTCGTGCAAACGCTGTTCGCCCGGAGCGAGGGCAACGCGCTGTACAGCGAAGAGCTGCTCGCCGCCGGCCTGGACGGGCGTGGTGCCGCCCCGCAGAGCTTGCGCGACGCGTTCATGCTGCGGATCGAGCGGTTGCCCGGCGACGCGCAACGGGCGGCGCGGGCGATCGCCGTCGGCAGGCGACTCGACGAGGCCACGATCGGCGAGGTGATCGAGATCGAGCACGACGAGCTCCAGGATGCGCTGCGCCAGTCAGTGGCCGAGCAGGTGCTCGTTGCCGACGGCGACGGGAGGCTGATGTTCCGCCACGCGCTGCTGCGCGAGACCTTGTACGACGACCTGCTGCCGGGCGAGCGCAGCGACCTTCACCTCGCGCTCGCAAAGGCACTCGAGCGGCGCAGCGACGGAGCCGAGGATCGAAAGGTCATGGTCGCGGCGACGGTTGCAAGTCACTACGCGGCGGCCGGGGACCAGCCGGCGGCGCTGCGAGCGGCAGTTGCGGCCGCCCGTGCAGCCGGCTGCGTGCACGCGTACGGCGAGGCCGCGGACCTCACCGAGCGCGCGCTCGAGCTGTGGCCGCGCGTGCCCGACCCCGAGCAGACGGCCGGCGTGGACCACGTGGAACTGCAGCTGACCGCGGCGTCAGCGCACGCGATAGTCGGCGACCGGGCGCGAGCCGAGGTACTGCTGCAGGCCGCGCTCAGCGAGATCGACCGCGAGGCCGATCCACGCCGGTACTCGGCTGTGCTCGCGCGTCTGGCGCGGACCCAGTGGGCGCTGAACCGCGCCGAGGAGGGTGTGGAGACGGCGCAACGCGCGCTGGCGCTGCTGCCCGCCGGCGAGGACAGCGACCAACGCGCGTTGTTGCTCGCGTGGCTGGCGCGGACGCGGGTGCTCCGCGGGCGCTTTCGCGATGCGGTCGCCGACGGCCAGGAGGCGCTCGCCGCTGCGGTCGCCGCCGGCGAGAGCCGCGCCGAGGGCGAGGTGCTCAACACGCTGGGCATGGCGTACCTGGCGCTGGGCCAGGAGCAGGAGGGGATCGAGCGACTGCGGCGCTCGCTGGAGATCGCCCAGGCCAACGACGACGTCGACAGCGCGGGCTATGCGTACGCCAACCTCGCCGACTGGCTGAACCTGCGCGGGCGCACGCTCGACGCGCTCGCGACCGCGCAGGAGGGCCTCGCGGCGATGCCGCAGCGGCTTCGGAGAGGGAGCGACTGGATGGCGCTGACGATCTCCGAGCTGTCGCTCGAGGTCGGGGATTTCAAGGCGGCGCGCGCAAGTCTCGGGCCGCCGCCGTCTCAGCTGCAGGGAGTGGCGCTGATCTTCCGGCTGCTGCGCGAGGCCGATCTGGCGCTGGCCGAGGGCGACGAAGAGTCGGCGGCGCGGTGCCTTGACGAAGCCGAGCCGCTCGTCGCGGTCTCGCCCGAGCCGCAGTGGATCGCGCAGCTCGGGGCGCTGCTGGGCGAGCTGCGCCGCCGACGCCGGGACCTACACGGGGCGCGCGCGGCCGTCGCCCAGGCGCTCGACCGAATCGAGCTGTGCACCGACGACGTGATGCGGATTGCCCGCGTGACGACGGTCGGCGTCCGGGTCGAGGCAGACATGGCGCAGCGGGCTCGCGACCTGCGCGAGAAGGCACAGGAACGCGATGCGATCGCACGGGCGCGGATCCACGTCCAGCGGCTGCGCGCCGCGGCGTCGGAGGGAGGCCCGGTCGAGCGCGCGTGCCTGACGATGGGGACCGCCGACCTCGCCCGCGCGCGCGGACGCGACGATCCGGCGCTGTGGACGAAGGCCGCCGAGGAATGGGATGCGATGACGCGACCGTACCCGGCTGCCTTAGCCCGCCGGCACGCCGCCGAGGCCCACATCGAGCGCGGCGATCGAGCGCAGGCCGCGGTGAGCGCGCGCGCAGCGCTAACGGCGGCGCGCAAACTCGGATCCAGATGGCTGGAGCAGGAGGTCGCGGCGCTGGCCGATCGAGGCCGCCTCGAGCTCGACGACCATCGCGACGGCGCGTCCGGGACCTCCCGCGCACCCGGTGCGGACGGTGCGGACGGTGTGGTCGCGCAGGAAGCCGAGGCGGACCCATTCGGGCTCACCCCCCGCGAACGCCAGGTGCTTGCGCTGATCGCCGAAGGCGCCACCAACCGCCAGATCGGTGCCGCGTTGTTCATGGCCGAGAAGACAGCCAGCGTGCACGTCTCGCGGATCTTGACCAAGCTTGGGGTTCGCAGCCGCACCCAGGCGGCGGCGGTGGCCCACCGCCAACAGCTCGCGTGAGGGCGGTCAGCCTGCGAGCCGGTCCTGGCCGGCTCCTCTCAGAGCAATTGCCCGTCCGGCGGCGGTCAGGCGCATCTCGAGCTCGTCGCGGACGATCGGCTTGGTCAGGAAGTCGTCGGCGCCGGCCCCAATGCCGCGTCTGATCCGGCCAAGATCACCGAGCGCGTTCGTGATCACGACGTACGTATAGTCCTCCGCGCTGCGGATCCGGCGGCACAGCTCATTGCCGTCGATGCCCGGGAGCCGCGAGTCGCTGACCACGACGTCGGGAAGCTCGCGCTGGAACAGCTCCCAGGCCTGATTGCCGTCCTCGGCGGTCAGGCACTCGTGTCCCGCGGCCTCGATCGCGCGCCGCAGCAGGAAGCGCGAGGCGGCGTCGTCGTCGGCGACGAGCACCGTCAGCGCGCGCCGCGGGCCCTGGCCCTTGTTGGATGGCCGTTGGGTAGCGACGTTGTTGAACGCGTCCCGGAACGCGAGCACGATATCGGGATCGAACTGGCTGCCCGCGCCGCGGTCGAGCTCCTGCAGCGCGGCCTGCGGCGACAGCGCTTCCCGGTGCGGGCGTGCGCTCGTCATGTCCTCGAACGCGCTGCACACGAACACGATCCGGGAGGCGAACGGAATCTCGTCGCCCGCGAGCCCATCGGGGTAGCCGCCGCCGTCCCAGCGCTCGTGGCTGGAGCGGACCACGCGTCCGACCTCTTCCATCTGGAAATTGGTTGCGAGCAGCCGCTCGCCGACGAGCGTGTGCAGCCGGATGAACTGCCACTCGTCCTCGGGGAGTCGTTCGGGATGACCGAGGACCACCGTCGGGATCGCCATGTTGCCGATGTCACGGAGGTTCGCCGCCGCGGCGAGGTCCTCGAGCGCAGGCGGGGCGACGTCGAGCTGATGGCCGACGGCGACCGCCAGCCCGGCGATGTTGTACTTGGAAGCCGGCGGCCGCGCCGCATCGATCACGTCGGCGGGTGGCTGATGCTCGGCTTCGCCCTTGGTCGCCTGGAGGTGGGCGTGGGCGCGGTGGTCGACCAGCTTCAGCGTTTCGCTGACGGTCTGCGCCTCGTCAGGCAGCGCGGCCTCGCCGACCGCGGGACAGATCACGAATCCCTCGCCCGCTTCGCGCAGGGCCGCGGCGGCCGCGTGACGGACGGCCGCGGTCGTCTCGTCGTCGCCGCGCGCGAGCACCGCAAATTCGCCGCCGCGCATCCTGTACACGACCCCGCCGTCGCCGACCGCGTCGACGAGCTTGTGCCCGAGCCACGACAGCAGGGCATCGCCGCACGCCCGCCCGTACGCGTCGTTGTAGCGCTTGAGCCCCTCGAGTACGTACAGCGACAGCACCGCCCGGGGCCGGCGGCGGTCGGCGAGCACCTGCGCCAGGTCCCGCAGCATCCGCTCGGAGCTGGGCAGCGTGGTCACCGCATCGGTCAGGTGCTCTTGCTCGTGGCGGCGAAGCGAACGCGAGGCGCTGATCAGGCCGACGCCGGCGAGCGCGACGAGCACGCCGAGGGTCGCGCCCCCCAGCACAGCCACAACCCAGATCCCAAGCCCATTGAGTAGCCCCAGCGCGACTGCCATCACCGGCAGCAGAAGGACGCCGATGAATACGGGCACGGCCGAGGCAGAGCGGTCAGAGCTGCTCATACCTAGAGTGTCGGACGAAACCTCAGTATCTGTAATCGTGAAACGTGCGGACGGACGGTCAGGGGAAAGCACGGAATCGCCGGGCTTGTAGCCTGCGACCAGTGCGGATGCCGGCCGAATGGGAGCCTCACGAGCGGACCTTGATGGGGTGGCCGTGCCGGCGGGCGCTGTGGGGCGAGACGATCGCGCGGGCGCGGTCCGACTACGCCACGGTCGCCAACGCGATCGCGGAGTTCGAGCCGGTGACGATGATCGCCAACCCCGGCGCCGACGCGGCCGCGGCGCGGGCGGCGTGCTCGAGCGCGGTCGAGATCGTCGAGCTGCCGCTCGATGACTCGTGGCTGCGCGACTGCGGCCCGATCTACGTCTACACCGACCACGGGGCGCGGGAGGCGGTGCACTTCGGCTTCAACGCCTGGGGCGGGAGGTTTCCGCCGTGGGACCGCGACGCGGCCGTCGGTCGGCTGATCGCCGAGCGCCTCGGCGACGAGGTCGTGAGCGCGCCGTTGGTGCTCGAGGGCGGATCGATCCTGTCCGACGGCGCGGGGACCCTGCTGACGACCGAGCAGTGCCTGCTGAACCCCAACCGCAATCCGGCGCTGTCAAGGTCCGAGATCGAGGACGCGCTACGGAGCTTTCTCGGCGCCGAGCGGATCGTGTGGCTCCGAGACGGGCTCGTCGAAGACCGGGACACCGACGGCCATGTCGATCTGATCGCGGCGTTCATACGGCCGGGCCAGGTGCTGCTGCAGACGGTCGATTCCTCGAATCCCAACTACGAGCGCTGCGCGGAGAACCGCTCGCGCCTGCACGACGCGGGCTTCGAGGTGCTCGAGGTGCCGTTCCTGCCCTACCGCGAGGTCGCCGGCGAGACGGTGGCCACCGGTTACCTGAACCTGTATCTCTGCAATCGTGCGGTGATCATGCCGGTGTGCGAGTCGGACACCGACAGCGAAGCGGCTGCACTCGTCGCGCGCGCGTTTCCAGGGCGGGAGGTTGTGACCGTCCCCGGAACGCTGCTCGCCTACGGCGGCGGCGGGCCGCATTGCATCACCCAGCAGGTTCCGGTTCGGGCCTCGCTCCAGGCCGGCGGCGATGACTGACGAGCCGCGCCTGATCGTCTCGGGTCCCCCGCCCGACTCGCCGGCGCGCACACGGCAGCCGGCGCGGGCGCCGCTGCGGGTCGGGCTCGTGCAAGAGCGCTGGCATCCGGACCCGGGCGAACACGAGGAGGCGCTGGCGGCAGGGATCAGGGTCGCCGCTGCGCAGGGCGCCGTGCTGGTGTGCCTCCAGGAGCTGACGCTGTCGCGGTATTTCGCGATCACGCCCGACGGGCCGCAGGCGGTCGGGGCCGTCCCGGAGGACCTACTGGGCGGCCGCACGTTCTCGTTCGCGTCCCGGCTGGCGACCGAGACCCGGGTGCACGTGCACGCGTCGCTCTACGAGCGCGCGGACGGCGAGCACGACGACGGGCTCGGCTACAACACCGCGATCGTCGTGGCGCCCGACGGTGCCCTGGTGTCCCGCACGCGCAAGCTGCACATCCCGGTCACCGCCGGCTACTACGAGGATCGCTACTTCCGGCCTGGCCCGGCCGAGGGCGATCCGTTCCCGCTGACGGCGCTGCCCGGGCCTGACGGCGATGTCCAGATCGGCTGCCCGACGTGCTGGGACCAGTGGTTCCCGGAGCTGGCGCGCGCGTACTCGCTGGCCGGGGCCGAGGTCCTGATCTACCCGACCGCGATCGGCTCCGAGCCCGACCACCCGGGGTTTGACACCCAGCCCTTGTGGCAGCAGGTGATCGTCGCCAACGGGATCGCGAACGGCACATTCATGGTCGCGATCAACCGGATCGGCGTCGAAGGCCCGATCACGTTCTATGGGTCGAGCTTCGTATCTGACCCCTACGGTCGGATCCTCGTGCAGGCGCCGCGCGACGAGCCGGCCGTGCTCGTCGCCGAGCTCGACCTCGAGCAGCGCGGCGACTGGCTCGAGCTGTTCCCGTTCCTGCGCACGCGCAGGCCGGACGCGTACGGACCGCTGACTCGCTCATAGCCGCCGCGGCAACCCGCCGCGCCACACCCGGGCCCTACGCAGTCGCCCGCGCGCACCGTACGCGCGGGCGACCGCTGTACCCCTGCGTCCCTGGGAAATCGTCGGCCACTTCTTCAGGCCGAGGGCAGATACCCGCGTGCGCCGCGGTGCAAACCCGGCTACGTTTCGACGGGGCCTGTGCCCTGCTCGCTGCCGCTCGCCACCGGGAGCGCGTAGTAGCCCGCCACCGCGGCGCAGATCACCAGCGTGCAGTACGGAGAGACCGCCGCGAGCGCGGTCGCCAGCGTGTATGGGATCAGCCCGAGCACGCCCCGGGTGATGATCTGGCGGCGCCGCTCGTCGGAGAGCTCGACCGCGAGCAGGTGCGACTTCGGATACAGCGTGTGGTAGTTGAGCGCGGAGAACGTCACCGACATCGCCAGGAACGACGCCGCGTAGATCGCGGCGGCAGTGCGCTCGCCGTGATGCGACTTGAGGTAGCTGGCCATCAGGTCGGTGGTGAACGGCAGCACAACGATGCACATCAGCAGCAGCAGGTTCAGCATCAGGATCGCGTGATCGGGCTGGCGCAGACGGCCGATCATCGCGTGATGGTTGATCCAGATGATCCCGATCGTGATGAACGAGATCACATAGGCGATGTAGTGGGGCCAGTCCTTGAGGAGCGCGTCCGCGAGATCCTTTGTCGAGCTCGCGGGCGGGACCGTGAGGTTCAGCACCAGGAACGTGACCGCGACTGCGATCACGCCGTCCGAGAAGGCCTCTAGCCTGCCCTTGCTCACGGCGTCGAGTTTCGCAAGCGGCGACGACGGTCCTGTCCGGGATGTGCCCGACCGGGTCGCTGGTGCTGGGAGACGGCGAGATGCTGACACGCTCTGCACACAACGACGGCAAGGCAGCCGACCCGGCCGCGATCGGACCGGGGCGGCTCGGCGTCGGCGACCGAGCCCGGGCTGTGCGGTTCGCGATCGTGGGCAGCGTCGTGCCGGTGATGGCCGCGGTCGCGACCCATTTCTCCGCTCATCGGTCGCTGTTCTTCGCCGGCGCCGCGGCCGGTTGCGGATCGCCGATCATCGTCAGCGCCGTCGGCAGGCGGCCCCGGCTGCTGTTCTGGCTCGCGGAGTTCGGCGCGATCCCCGCGTTCACGCTGATGCAGGCTTATACCGGCGGCGCCGCCTCGAACTACACGCTGCTGCTGATGATGGCGATGATCTGGCTGGGGTTGCAGGCGACCGACGGCGAGCTCGTGTTCGGGCTGGTCGTACTGGCGGCGTGCGCGTTCCTGCCGATGCTGATGATCGGGCCGCCCGCCTATCCGGTGCACTGGGGTGACGCCGCCCTGGTCTTCCTCGCGGGCTCGAGCGTCGCGGTGACGCTGCGGGTGCTGACCCGCGAGGTGCAGGTGCTGACCAAGAAGCTCCGGCAGGAGGCGCTGATCGACGAGCTGACCGGGTTGCTGAACCGCCGCGGCTGGAGGTACATCGCGACCCCGGAATTCGACCGGGCCGCGCGCGCCGGCAACCCGGTCGCGCTGGTGACGATCGACCTCGACCACTTCAAGGAGCTCAACGACCGGTTCGGTCACGACCACGGCGACAAGGTCCTGCGCGGCACGGCGGAACGGATGCAGGCTACGTTCCGGGCCGGCGACATCATCGCGCGTCTCGGCGGCGACGAGTTCGTCGCGCTGTTGAGCAACTCGACGCTCGACGGGGCGCTCGCCGCGGCCAGGCGCCTGCGCGAGATCACCCCGGCGCAGGCCGAGCTGTCGGCCGGGATCGCTGTCTGGGACGGGAGCGAGGACCTCGCGACGCTGATGCGCCGATCCGACCGCGCGCTGTACGCCGCGAAGTCGAGCGGCGGCGGCCAGACGCACGTCGCCGTTCGCAGCCAACAGGACTACGCGTCCGCGCAAGCGTCCTGACCCGGTCTCACGCCGGCCAGAAGTCCTCGATCAGATCGACGCCGCTCGGCGATCGTCGGGATGATCGTGGCGGCGCCGATCTTCGTCAGCGCGTCAATCGCCTGCCGGCGCTGCCGCTCGTCTGTGCACACGCCGACGACAGCGCCGCCCGAGCCGGTGTAATTCGCGCCCACGCCGCACGCGCGGGCACACTCGATCATCTGCACGTGGCGCGGGTGCAACGCGAGCATCCGCCGGCGGGCGTCGAAGCTGCGGTCCGCGCAACGCGCGAGCGCCGGACCGTCACCGGCGAGGATTGCGTCGCGCGCATCGCGCGCCAGCTGCGCCAGGGCGCTCATGCCCTCGATCACCGCGGCCTCGCCGCGCGCGAAGCGGGCCTGCAGCGGGGCGTGCACGGTGCCGGAATCGTCGGCGGCGTCGTCGCACCATGCGATCAGCAGCGGCGGCAGCGACGGCGGATCCAGGCGCTCGTACCGTCCCTGGCCGTCGCTGTCACAGCAGCTGCGGTCGAAGTCCATGAACGTCAGCCCGCCGTGGGTCTGTGCTACGCGGTCCTGAAGCCCGGCGGCGATACCCAGGTCCTCGGCCTCGACTGCCAGCGCCAGCGCGGCGAGCCGGCGCGGGCCGGGCGTCACCCGATACAGCTCGCACAACGCGTGCAGGGTTGCGATCACGATCGCGCTCGAGCCGCCGAGGCCGACGCCGCGCGGGATGTCCGTGGTCCACTCGATCTCGGTCTCGAGCGCGGCGGGCTCGAGTTCGCGCGCGAATCGGCGCACGGTCGCATCGACCAGCTCGGACCGCGGCTCGCTGCACAGCCCCGGCGCGGTCGTCGCCGTCGCCTGCGCACGGCGTTGCGAGAACGTGAACGCAAGCACGGCGCCGCCGTACCCGTCTGACGGGTTGCCCGCGAGCGCCGCACGCGCGCACGCCTCGCCGCGGCCGCGGCCGTGGCCGTGGCCGTGGCCGTGGCCGGTCATCTCAGCAGCTCGGCAGCCCGGGCTCTCATCGCCGGTCCGAGCTGAGGATCGGTCAGCGCGTACTCGATGAAGGTCGCGCAGTAGCTCTCGACCGAGCCGATGTCGTGGCGGCGCTCGCCGTCGCCGAGCGGCACCGCGCGCACGCGGCCGCCGCTCTCGAGCAGACGTTGAAGCGCGTCGCTGAGCCCCACCTCACCGTCCGCGCCCGGGGGCGTCGCGCGCAGGGTTGCGAACACCGCGGGGCCGAGCACGTAGCGTCCCATGATCGCGAGCCTGCTGGGCACCGCCGCCGGGTCGGGTTTCTCGAGGACCGCCGCGACGTCGAATGCGCCGGCGCCGGGGGCTGCGGCGGCCACCGTGATCCCGTAGCGCGAGACGAGCTCGGGGGCGACCTCCGCGACCGCGATCACGGCATCGGCGTCGGACCGCTCGTACTCGTCGATCAGCCGAGCCACGATCGTCTTGGGCGCCGCCGGCGGCGTTCGGATGATCGCGTCGCCGAGCGCGACGACGATCCCGTTCGCGAGCGCAAAGCTCTCGGCATAGCGCACCGCGTCGCCGAGCCCCGCCGGCCGCGCCTGGCGCGTGTACAGGATCTGAAGGCCGGTACGGGGATCGAGCAGCGGCCCCGTATCGAGCTCGGGGTCGGCGTCGAAGTGGTCCTCGATCGCGCGCTTGCGCCGGCCGGTCACGAACACCACGCGTGCGATGCCCGCCCGGACCAGCTCCTCGACGACGTACTGCACGACCGGCCGGTCGACCAGCGGCAGCATCTCCTTGGGCTGCGAACGGGTCGCAGGAAGCAGCCGCGTGCCAAGCCCGGCCACCGGGATCACCGCGTCGGTTATCGCCACGGCTCGATCCTAGTGGCGCGCGGCGCTTGTGCGCCGCGTCGTCCCGCCCGGCCGCGGCCCCGTCGTCCCGCCCGGCCGCGGCCCCGTCGTCCCGCCCCGGCCGCGGCCCCGTCGTCGCGCCCGGGCGCGGCGCCCAGCGCCTATGCGACGCTCCGCGCCGGCTGCGGCGCGTGCTCGTGCAGCGCCAGCACGTAGCCGGCAGCCAGCCGCTCGAGCGCGGTCTCCCACGTGCGCCCGCGGACCTCCGCGAGCGCGGCGCGGCGCAGGCGTTCCCGCAGCAGCGGCTGGTCGACGAGCGACAGCATCGCCGTCGCAAGCACGTCCGCGTCGGGCTCCGTGAGCAGGCCGGTGACACCGTTGTCGACCAGCGAAGTCGGTCCGCCGGCATCGACGGCGACGACCGGCAGTCCGCTGGCCTGCGCCTCGAGCAGGACCTGGCCGAACGTGTCGGTCTGGCTGGCGAACGCGAACAGGTCGGCGCTCGCGTACGCGCGCGCGAGATCCTGACCGCCCAGCCACCCCAGGAACGTGGCGTGATCGCCGAGCCGTTCGCGCAGCGCCTGCTCCTCGGGGCCGCCGCCGGCGAGCACGAGGTGGAGCCTCGGATCGCGCCAGCGGGCCGCGAGGAACGCGTCGGCGAGCAGGTCGAGGCCCTTCTCCTTGGTGAGGCGACCGGCGTACATGACGTTGACGGCGTCGGGCAGCAGGCCGGGCGTGCGCAATGCCGGGTCGAAGCGCTCGAGGTCGACGCCACGGTCCCAGCGCTCGATTCGCTCCGGCTCGATCCCGAGCTGCGTCAACCGCGCGTCGCTGGCCGGGCTCGGGGAGAGCACGACGTCACAGGGCGCGTAGAAGGTCCGCAGCGCAATCGTCGCCAGCGCCTCGAGGTGTGCCTGGCCGCTGCGCAGCCCGGCGTAGGCAGCCAGCTCGGTGTGGTAGCTGCCGACGACCGGCAACTCGAGCACGCGCGCCACCAGCCACGCCCCGACGCCGGCGGGGCCGGGCGAGCAGAGGTGCACGACGTCGTAGCGGCCCTCGGCGAGCGCGTCGACGATCGCCGGCAGGCCGGGGACGCCGACCTTCAGGCCCGGGTAGAACGGGATGTCGATCTCGGCGACGGCGCTGAGGCGGCGGTCGACGTCGGCGTCGGTGCCGATCACTTCGACCTCGAAGCCAGGCACGCCGCGGTCGCGGATCTGCTGGATCGTGTGCGTGACGCCGTGCATTCCGCCGAGTCCGTCGGCGACCAGCGCCACCCGCGGCCGGTCCCCGTCGCTGCGAGTCAGCTTCAGCTTCTCGCGACCGAGGAAGGCGGCAGCCGCCGCGTACGGGATCGCCGGGATGCTGGCGTCAAACAGCGCCATCGCGCTCGCGACGAGATTCATCGGGTCGACCCCGTTGGTCGCCGGGCCGGCGCCGCTTCCCGCGGCGGGCTGGGTCGCCAGCGAGGCGAGCTCGTGCACGGCGGCGGCGAGCTTGCGCTCGTGGATGCGCCGGGCGCGGCGGTACAGGTCGGGGTGGCTGAGCTCCCCCTCCTGCAGCGCCTCGAGCAGGCGGTGCTCGTCGATGCCGAGATCCATCGCCTCGAGCCAAGCCCGCAACAGCGCGATCGCGTCCTCGGGCCCGAGGTCAGCGCCGGCGCCGCCGTGGCGGACGTCGCCCTCGCGCATCACGCGCTCGACGATCTTCAGGACCGCGCCCGGGTCGGGGCGAGGTGCCCCCTCGCCGCCGCCGAGTGAGCGGATCGCAAGCGCCATCGCCGCGTGCGTCCACTTCGCGGCGCTGCCCTGAGCGCCGTGGGCGGCGGCCCGCCCGGCGCGAATGTGGGCGAGGAACTCGCGCGGGTCGGCGGCCGGAGGCGTCTCGGTGAACGTTCGCCCGATATCGATTCCGGCGTGATCGTCCGAGCCCCCGATGGGTGTGCCCCCGTGGGTCTCGATGTAGACGAACGCCGGCAGGTTCAGCTCCTTGGCGCGCGAGCCGTTGCGCGTCTCCCAGATCGGGAAGAGCTGTGCGAGTCGCCGCCGGTGGCGCGCTGTCAACGGCGCCTCGACGGCGTAGAACGGATGTGCGAGTGCCGCGGTGATCTCGTTGCCGTGCAGGTACTCGGCGCACGCATCGACGTTGTCGCGGTGGGCCTGGAGCCACTCGTGGTCGTCGGGCGTGATCCCGTAGCAGAGAACGTGCACGGCCTGCGGCTCCCCCCTGAACCAGGCCGTCAGCTCCTCGGAGATGAATGTGTCCGGGAGATGCTCCAACGCCAGGGCGCCCGCGATCGTGTCGTGATCGGTGATCGTGACGAAATCCATTCCGCGGCGCTTGGCGAGCTCATAGACCTCCTCGGGCGGAGTGGCACACTCGGGGAGATGCAGCGAGCGCTGGATGCCGAGCTTCGACAGCTCCGACGCCGTCGAGTGGACGTGCATGTCTGCGCGAGTCGGTTCTTTCATGGCATCTAGGATTGCCCTGCAAAGCACGTTCCTTCGTGAAGAAGGCGCTGTCCTTTTGTGACCTTCTCGTGAACGAAGGATGGGCCGGGCGCCCCGTGGAGAAAGATTGCCCGGTGCCAACCATCGTGTCGACGGGCCCTGAGCAGGTCGTGCTGGAGCGCGACGCCCTACGCGTCGAGGTCGCGCTGCGCCCGTTCGCCGTGACGGTCCGCCGCGCGGGCCGGCGACTGATGCGCGCCACCGGCGTCTGGGTCGCCGACGGCACCGTCCACGACCACTTCGTGCAGTTCACCGAGGGCGTCGTGCCGCACGAGGAGCTGGCTCCGACCGAGCGCGCCCGCCGGGCCGAGCTGGTGGAGCGCCGCGAACACGGGGTCGGGCTGGCGTTGGTGCTCCAAGGCGGCCGTGGCGCAACACTGCAGCTGGACCTCGCAGAACCGAACCAGCTGACGTTCGAGCTGCGTGCCGAGGGCGAGCCGCTGCGCCTCGCGCTCGAGTGGGACCGGCGCTCGGAGGAGCGATTCGTCGGGCTCGGGGCGCGTCACTGCACCCAGCTCGACCAGGGCGGCCGGGTCGTCCAGCTCGGTGCCGATCGCCGCTACACCGGGCCCGACTGTCCGCCGGACATGCTCGCGGCGGGCGGGATCCCGCAGGGCGATTGTGCGCCGCTGCCGTGGCTGCTGTCGAGCCGGGGATACGGTGCTTGGGTCCAAACCGACGCCAACGGGTGCCGCTTCGATCTCTCCGGCGAGCGGATATCCGTGTCCACCAGGGCGCCCGCCGGGCCACTGCGCGTGGCGCTGCTGTGCGATCCGACCCCGGCCGCACGGCTGCGGGCGTTCTGCCGCCTGACCGGGTTCCCGGCGCTGCTGCCCGAGTGGGGGTACGGGTACTGGAAGAGCCGCGACGTCCACGAGCACCAGGACGACGTGCTCGACGACTTCAACGGCTTTCGCAGGCACGGGATCCCGCTCGACGCGATCGTGATCGACTCACCGTGGGCGACGCAATACAACACGTGGGAGTTCAATCCCCACCAGTTCCCAGATGCGCCGGGGATGATCTCGATGATGCGCGCCGACGGGGTGCGCACGGTGCTGTGGGTCACGCCATGGGTAAACCTCGACTCGCGCGACGGCCAGATCCCGCCGCAGCCGGAGTCCGAGCGGCTTCACCGCGAGCCGGCGCCCAACTACGCGCCGGCGGCCACCGCCGGGCACTTCGTGCGCGACGGCGCAGGCGAGCCGTTCGTGACGCAGTGGTGGATGGGGACCGGCTCGCCGATCGACTTCACCAGCCCCGGCGCCGAGGAGTGGTGGCGCGCTCAGGCCAAGCGGGTGTTGTCACTGGGCGTCGAGGGGATCAAGGCAGACGACGGCGACGGCTACTACATCCCCGACGACGTGTCGCTGTCTGACGGGCGCAGTGGGGCGGCGGCTGCATGGGCGCTCGGCGGGCTGCACCGGATCAGCCTCCAGCGCGCGCTGGACGAGGTCCACCCTGACAGCGGCGTGCTGTTCGGCCGCAGCGGCTGGACCGGACAGCACGCCACCGGCCTGACCTGGGGCGGGGACCAGGCGTCTGACTTCTGGTCGCTGCGGGTGCTGGTGGTGGCGACGCTGACCGCCGCCTGCAGCGGCTTCTCGAACTGGTCACACGACGTCGGCGGCTACCTGGGCCATCGCCTGGTCGAGCGCTGCCCGCCCGAGCTACTGGTGCGCTGGCTTCAGTTCGGCTGCTTCACGCCGCTGATGCACGCGCACGGCCGGATGCCGCAGGAGCCCTGGAACTACGGCGAGCGGGTGCTTGACCTCTACCGCGCCTACGTGCAGCTGCACGAGCAGCTGGTGCCGTATGTGCGAGCGGCCGCGGCGACGGCCGCGCGGTGCGGGCTGCCGATCGTCCGCCCTCTGTGCCTGGTGGACCCGCCCGACCCGCGCGGCTGGACGATCACCGACTCCTACGGCTACGGGCCGGCGTTGTGGGTCGCGCCGGTGCTCGACGACGGTGCGCGCGAGCGCGAGGTGGCGCTGCCGCGTGGCGACTGGATCGAGACCTGGTCGGGCGAGCGGGTTCGCGGGGGCCGTGAGCTGGTGGTCGACGCCCCGCTGCATCGAATTCCGGTATGGGTCAGGGCCGGATCGATCGTCGTGACCTACCCGGCGGCGCATGTCAAGCGTGGCCTCGGGGACGTCGTCGAGAGCGAGCGACCGCTGGTGGCGACGCTGTGGGGCTCACCGCCGTTGCGGCGCGCCGGCGCTCGCCTCGCCGACGGGACCCGGATCCGCTGGCATGACGGCGACTGGTCGGTGACGCCGGAGCGCTCCGTGGAGTTCCGGCAGATCGCGGTGTAACGGCGACCAGGCAATCGCGGTGTGACGGCGACCAGGCAATTGCGGTGTGACGGGCCCGCCAGGCCTGACGAGATGCAGCGATCTTCCCCGCATATGGGGGACGATCGCTGCAACTTGTTCGTGCACATGGTTTGTTAGCGCTCTCATGCGGGTAGGCGGGGGCCGTCCGGCGGGCTTCGGGACCGCCCGTGATGCCCGAGAGGTGAGGTGGGAGATGCGCATCAGGTGCGCGCTGTTGGCGTTCGTCGTCTGGGTCGTCGCGTTGTCGTCGGCTTCGATCGCGTCGGCTTCGATTGCGTCGGCTTCGATCGCGGGGGCGCGCGGCCTCCCACCCGACCCGAACCTGGGCGTGCTCAACCAGGGCTCGCGCACGCTCAACTTCGACGACGGCTGGCGGTTCAAGCTCGTCAACACCAACGACGCGACCGACCCCTCGGGGATCTACGGCACCTCATCGGATCCGAAGGCCGCCGCGATCGACTTCCCCGACTCCGGCTGGGAGCAGGTCACGCTCCCGCATGACTGGAGCATCACGCAGCTGCCGCGGCCGGACCAGAGCAACGCGACCGGCTACTTCCCCGGCGGCCTCGGTTGGTACCGAAAGACGTTCACGTTGCCCAGGTCGATGGCCGGCAAGAAGATCTCGCTCGACTTCGACGGGGTCTTCGACAACTCATACGTGTACCTGAACGGGCAGTTGGTGGGCAACCACCCGTATGGGTACACCGGCTACAGCTTCGACATCAGCAAGGTCGCGCACACCGACGGCAGGACGCCAAACGTCCTCGCCGTGGTCGTCCAGAACCAGGAGCCGAGCAGCCGCTGGTACTCGGGCAGCGGCATCACCCGCCACGTGCACATGACGGTGACCGACCCGATCCGGGTCGCGCGGTGGGGCACATTCGTCACCACGCCTCAGCTTCAGACGACGATCGCTTCGGGCTATGCGAACGTGCACGTCGGCACCCAGCTGGACAATGGCAGCGACCAGAACACGGCTGTGGCGGTTCTGTACACGATCCGCGACGCCGCCGGCCGAGTTGTCGCCGAGTCGCGATCGGACGGAGTCGCGCTGCCAACCGGCGGCGCGAGCGACTCGACCGACTTGCGCGTCGAGCATCCACGGCTGTGGTCGACGACACACCCGTATCTGTACACGCTGGAGACCCGCGTGACCCGACGCGGCAGGACCGTCGACACGACCAGCACCACGTTCGGGATCCGCTGGCTGGTGTTCGACCCCAACCACGGCATCTCGCTCAACGGTCAGCACCTCAAGATCTACGGAGTCGATCTGCACAACGACGAGGGCGCGCTCGGGTCGGTCGACAACTACGACGCGCTGTACCGCCAGATGAGCATCCTCAAGAGCATGGGCGTCAACGCCTTCCGCACCTCGCACAACCCGCCGTCGCCGGAGATGATCGACGTCTGCCAGCGGCTCGGGATCGTGATGATGGTCGAGGCGTTCGATGCGTGGAACCAGCAGAAGCTCTCGCAGGACTACCACCTCTACTTCAACCAGTGGAGCGACTACGACATCAAGGAGATGGTCAACGAGGCCAAGAACTCCCCGGCGGTGATCATGTGGTCGATCGGCAACGAGATCCCGGGGTGGGGGACTTCGGGGGCGTTCGATATCGAGAAGCGGCTGATCGCGGACATCAAGTCGATCGACACGACGCGACCGGTGGTGGCCGGTTCAGACCGCTATCGCGGCCTCCCGACGCCCGGTTCGTTCTCCGAGAAGATGCTGCAGGCGCTCGACGGACTCGGCCTCAACTACGACACGGCACAGACGATCGACAAGCTGCACAACACATACCCGAACACGTTCTTCTTCGAGTCCGAGGCTTACTCCGAGACGTCCACTCGCGGCTACTACCAGGACCCGAACCTGCTCAACACCGGGCAGAACTTCACGCCGGGCAAACGCGAGTTGTCCTCGTATGACAACAACCTCGATGACTGGACGATGAGCGGGGAGTACGGGGTCAAGAAGGACCGCGACCGGCAGTTCTTCGCCGGTGAGTTCATCTGGTCGGGGTTCGACTACATCGGCGAGCCGACGCCGTACACCGTCTTCCCCGTCAAGACGTCGTTCTTCGGTGCGATCGACACGGCCGGCTTCCCGAAGGACGCCTACTACCTGTTCAAGTCGCAGTGGAATCCGGCACCGATGGTGCACATCGTGCCGATGAACTGGACCGACTACAAGCCCGGCCAGGTGGTGCAGGTGTGGGCCGACGCCAACGAGCCGACCGTCGAGCTGTTCCTCAACGGGCACTCGCTCGGCGCGAAGTCATTCGATCAGAAGGTCAGCACCGACGGCTTCCACTATCTCGAGACGTCCGAGTGCACCGGCGACGACAAGAACTACACGGGCGGTGCGTGTCCTGGCAGCTATCAGAGCCCGAACGGCAGCTCGGGCAAGCTGCACCTCACCTGGAACGTGCCGTTCGAACCGGGGCGGCTCGTCGCGGTCGCAAAGGACGCCAGCGGCCGTGTCGTCGCCCATAACGAAGTCGACACGGCCGGCGCGCCCTACGCGCTGAAGCTGACCCCGGACAAGACGATCCTGCGCGCCGACGGCAAGTCGCTGTCGTATGTCACCGTTCATGTAGTCGACGCCCACGGGGTCGAGGTCCCGGATGCCGCGAACACGGTCAACATCGCGGTCACGGGAGCGGGCACGTTCCAGGGCGCGGACAACGGCAAGCAGGACGACGCGGAGGGCTACAAGTCGACGACACACGACGCCTTCAACGGCAAGCTGCTGGCGATCGTCCAGGCCGACACGCGGCCCGGGCCGATCCATGTCAGCGCATCGTCCGATGGCCTGTACGGCGCCGCAATGACGCTGTATGCCAGCGACCGGCCGGGTCACGGGCGCGCGTTGGTGCACCAGGCACGGTTGCCGCGCAGCCACAGCCGGACCGCGCGCGCCGCGTCGACCCAGCCGACGGCCGATGCGAGCTTCACCGGCGGGTTCTTCGGAATCGGCAATTTTGGCTCTGACTTCGGCAACAGCACCACGCTCCCCGCGACGATGCTGGACCGCGACACCACGACGTTCTGGTCAAATCGCTACAGCAAGGTTCGGACCCAGACGCTTCCGGACGTCACCAATGCGCACCCGAGCGACTGGGTCAGCGTCAGCTGGGCGGCCGCGCAGCAGGTGAGCGAGATCGATGCCCGGTTCATCGTCGACGCAAACGATCAGCTGCCCGCGTCGGTCACGGTCTCGTACTGGAACGGCAGCGACTGGGTTCCGGTCACGGGCCAGAACGTGAGCTTCGCGGGCACGTCGAACACCCCGTCGACGATCACGTTTGACCCGGTCACTACGACGAGGCTCAGGCTCGAGATGACCAGCGCATCGCCGAACGACCCGGTCACCGGCAACCTTGCGATCTCCGAGCTGGGGATCCCGGGCGTGACGTAACGCCCGGGATCCGGCTCGCCGAAGCTCGCCGAGCGAGCTCTTCGGCGGGTCAGCCGCCGCCGAGAGAGCTCGTCGGCGGGTCAGGCTCCAGAGGTCTCGGGATGGCGCACGACCGGGCCGGGCCGGACGGGCGGCACGTACTCGTGCAGACCGATTCGGTCGTGCAGCCGTCGCAGCGGCGCCGGCGCCCACCAGTTCCACTTGCCCAGCAGCTCCATCAGCGACGGCACCAGCAGCGCGCGGATGATCGATGCGTCGATCAGTACCCCGAGCGCCGCGCCGAGGCCGAGCTGCTTGATGAACACGAGCTGGGAGGTCGTGAACGCGCCGATCGCCACGGCGAACAGCAGCGCCGCGGCCGTCACGATCCGCCCGCTGCGCTCGAGTCCGATCGCGACCGACTCGGAGTCCGAGGCGCCGGCGTCTCGCGCCTCCTTGATCCGAGACAACAGGAACACGCCGTAGTCGGTCGCCAGGCCGAACGCGACCGCGGCGAGGAAGATCGGTTGGGTGGCGTCGAGCGCGCCGTTGCTGCGGAAGCCGAGCAGGCCCTGGAGGTTGCCGTCCTGGAAGATCAGCACCAGGATCCCGAACACGGCGCTGAGGTTCAGCACGTTCATCAAGATCGCCTTGACGGGGAGCACGACCGAGCCGGTCATCAGGAACAGGACGATCAGCGTCGCGGCGACGATCACCGCAAGGACGGCGGGGATGTGCGCCTTGAGGCTGTGTTCGAGGTCGACGAACGAGGCCGTCTGCCCGGCGACGCCGACGTAGTACGGAGCGTCGATCGCCCGCACGTCGTGGACGAGCTGCTGCGTGGCCGCGCTGAGCGGTGCGTGCAGCGGGGCGATGTCGACGAGCGATTGACGAGCTCCCGCCGGGGACGCCGGCGCCACCGCCGAGACGCCCGGTAGCTGCGCGACCCGCGCGCTGAACTGGCGTACCTGAGCAGACCCGGCCGGCGCGCCGACCACGACCTCGAGCGGAGCCGTCCGGTTCGGCGGGAACTGGCTCGACAGCGCGTCGTCGACCTGGCGGGCGCTGGCGCTGTGGGGCAGGATGGCGGCGCTGACCGTGGTGAACTTGATCGAGAGGAACGGGATTCCGAGCGCGATCAGCAACCCGGCGCTGGCCGCGGCGATCGGGCCGGGGCGGCGCATCACGAACCGCGACAGCCGGTACCAGGCGCCGCTGGCGTCGGGCCTTGCGTCGCGGTCGGCGGCGCGTTGGAGCCGCTTGGGCGCCAGCGCGTTGACGCGCGGCCCGAGCACGGTCAGCAGCGCCGGCAGCACCACCAGCGCGAGCGCGGCGGCGAGCAGCGCGACCAGCGCTCCGGCGATCCCCATCGAGCGCAGGAATCGCTGCGGGAAGATCGCGAGCGCCGCGATCGACGCGGCGACCGTGATCGAGCTGAACATGATCGTCCGCCCGGAGGTCTGCATCGTCGTGCGCAGCGCGTCCAGCCCGAATCCGGACTTGGCGGCCTCCTCGCGATAGCGCGAGACCATGAACAGGCTGTAGTCGATCGCGAGGCCGAGGCCGAGGCCGGTGACCAGGTTGAGCGCGAACACCGACAGGTCGACGAAGTTAGCCACGATCCGCAGCGCGACGAATGTCGCGACGATCGCGAGGCCTCCCAGCAGCGGCGGCAGCAGCGCCGCCACCGCTGAGCGGAAGAAGAGCAGCGAAAGCAGGAAGATGAACGGGAACGCCAGCAGCTCGGCGTGGGCGAGATCGTGGCTCACCTGCGTGTTGGCTTGGGCGTTGGCGATCGCCTGGCCGCCGAGCTTGACGTCGGCCTGCCCGGCGAACTGGTCCTCGATCCGCTGGGCGTCGTCCTTGACGCGGGTGTCGGACCGCGGCTTGAAGTACGCGACAACGTAAGTCGAGCGTCCGTCTTTTGAGACCAGGCTGGGGTTGTGGGTGTCGTAGAAGCTCGCAACCTGCGCGACGTCGGGCTGCGCGCCGATCTGCGCCGCGACCTGCTGCACGCGCTGGCGGGCCGCCGCCGTGCGCACGTCGCCCGAGCTCACGAGCGCGATTACGCCCGGGTCGATCTGGCGGCCGGTCGCATCCTGGTAGCGGTTGGTCGCCTGCACCGACTGAGTGGCCGGGTCCTGCGCTCCGTATGGGCTGAGGTGCTTTGCCACCCCGGCGCCGACCACACCTGCGACCGCGGCGCCGATCACCGCGATCGCCAGCACCAGCCGGCCGCGGGCGTGTAGGAACGTGGCGAGTCTCGCGAACATGACGACTATTCCCCTTCCGCCTGTGCGAGCCGGCGTTCAACCGCCTCGCACCAGTCGATGAACCATTGCGTGGATCCCATCCCTAGTTCGAGTGTGAGCTGCGGGCCGCGTGGTCCCTCGGCGGCGTGCGGTTTGAGTGTCTGCAGTTGCGCGAGCTTGCGCTGCTGGCGCTCGCGCATCGCGCGGATGTTTTCGATCCTGCGCTCGGGTAGCGCGTCTGAGAAGAACAGCTTCAGCATTCCCTCGTCGCGCAGCTGCCACAACGGCTCGACGTCGGACGCGAGCCAATCGGTCAGCGCCGCCTTGCCCGCGTCGGTCAGCTCGTACACGGTGCGCGAGCGCCCACCGGTCGGCTCGGGCCGTCCGGCGACCAGACCCTGATCCTCGAGCCGTTTGAGCTCGGGGTAGATCTGGCCGTAGCTCGCGGCCCAGAAGTGGCGCACGGACTTGTCGACGAACTGCTTGATCTCGTAGCCGGTCTGCTTTCCGAGGGAGAGCATTCCGAGGATCACGTAGCCGGTTGGACTGACGTCGAGCGGTGGCATGCAGCTGCAGGATATATCGGTGCGTTATATCTGTCAACTAGGTCGGAATTTCGGACGGCCCGCCTCAAGTAGCTGCGGTCCCTGTCGATTCAAAGGGAGCCGAGGGAGCAGCGCGGATCAACGCGTACTCGATTCGGATCGATTTCAAGAAGCGGCTCCGGCCGCACGGATACGAGGTGCCCATGAGCACGATCAAAGGCCTGGTTGGCCGCGTTAACAACCTTTCAATCGCAGCAAAGCTGATCGGTGCCTTTGGCACGCTGGTGGTCGGGCTCGTGGTCGTGGTGATCGTCGGGTCCAACGGGATGGGCTCGATGTCAGCCGCGCACCACGACGTCGTCACCGTCGGTGAGCCCAAGGCGCTGGCGGCCGAGGTCGCGCGCGCCGCTTCCGGCGATCTGCACTTCTCCGAGACTCGGTATGTGCTGGCCGGCCCGTCGTCCCGCGGGGACTACGTCAATGACCGCCACACCTTCCAGGATACGGTCGACCAGCTCGTGAAGCTGTCCACCGACCCGAGCGACAAGCCGCTGATCAACGCGAATCCAGTCCGCGATCGCCAAGTACGACAGCGGCGACACGACACTGTACTCGCTGGTGAAGGCTCACCGCACCGCCGACGCCGTCAAGCTGGTCGAGGGCGCGCAGAACGACAACGCCGATGCACTGGCCGCCGCGTTCGCCGCCTATCAGAAGTCGGCCAATGCCGATGTCGCCGCGCAGACCGCTGCGTTCGAGTCGACGGCCTCGTCGTCGAAGCTGTCGATGATCATCGTCGGCGTGATCGCCGTCCTGCTCGGGCTGGCAGCGGCGTTCGCCCTCACCCGATCGATTTCGAACCGCGCCAAGAAGCTGCGCGATGCCGCCGACGGGATCGCCGAGGGCGATGTCGAGCAGCGGATCGAGGTCACCTCCAAGGACGAGCTCGGCGCCACCGCCGCCGCGTTTGAGCGGATGGTCGACTACCTCAAGTCGATGGTCGGCGCCGCCGGGCAAGTCGCGGACGGCGACCTCAGCGTCGAGGTGACGCCCCGCTCCGAGCGCGACGCTCTGGGCAACGCGGTCGCGGCGATGGTCGCCAACCTCCGTCAGCTAGTCCACAACCTCTCCCAGGCGGCCGAGAGCGTCGGCCTGGCATCGAGCCAGATGACCTCCACGTCTGAGGAGACGGGCCGCGCGACCGGGGAGATCGCCCACGCGATCGGCGACGTCGCCCAGGGCGCCGAGCGTCAGGTCGGCCTGATCGAAAGCGCCAGGCAGGCTGCCGACGAGGTCGCCGCTGCCGTCAGGGAGACCGCGGACCAGGCCACGCAGACCGCCGAGGTCGCGACGCAGGCGCGCGAGACCGCACAGAGCGGTGCCGCCGCGGCCGAGCAGGCCAACGAGGCGATGGCGTCGGTCAGGGACTCGAGCGAGGGCGTGACCGTGGCAATCCGCGAGCTCGCCTCCAAGTCAGAGCAGATCGGCGCGATCGTCGCGACGATCACCGGGATCGCCGAGCAGACCAACCTGCTCGCGCTGAACGCCGCGATCGAGGCCGCTCGCGCCGGCGAGCAGGGCCGCGGGTTCGCGGTCGTGGCCGAGGAGGTTCGCAAGCTCGCCGAGGAGTCCCAGGACGCCGCGAAGGAGATCTCGGGGCTGATCACCGCGATCCAGGGCGAGACGAGCAAGGCCGTCGAGGTCGTCGAGGAGGGCACGCGCAGGACCGCCGACGGGGCGACCGTCGTCGACCAGACGCGCGAGGCGTTCCTGACGATCGTTTCGTCGGTCGAGGACATGGCCGGTCGGGTCGAGGCGATTGCCGCCGCGGCCGAGCAGGTCACCGCCTCGGCCACGCAGATGCAGCAGAGCATCAGCGAGGTCGTGTCGGTCGCCGAGGAGTCATCGGCCACGACCGAGGAGGTGTCGGCCTCGACCGAGGAGACCAGCGCCTCGGCTCAGCAGATCGCGGCCTCCGCACAGGAGCTCTCGGGCAACGCCGTTGCCCTCAACGAGCTCGTCGCTCAGTTCAAGCTGTCGGCCTGACGCGCAGCCTGACGCCCGCCTGATTCCGTGCTTACGCCGCCGCTCACGACGAGCGGCGGCGGAACGGTACCGGCGGTCTTGATCTTCAGCGAGGGCGCTCGCGCGTGAGGCGTGCGGGCGCCTTCTGCTCCCACGCATCCTGGAGCAGGTCTGCCACCAGCTTCTGATCGGCGGCAGCGAGGTCGATCCTGACCGCGGCGCGGCGCTTGCCCCACCACACTTCCTCACAGATGTCCGGGTGCGCCTGCACCGCCGTGAGGATCCCGGCCTCGTCGACCATCACGTTCATGTGATCGGCGTCCCACAGGGTCGCGAAGATCTTGCCGTCGACGCGGAACGACGGACGGCCGTGGTGGTCCTGCTCGGTCGCCTCCGCGAGCGTCAGCGCCAGCTTCCGGGCATCGTCCGCGCCGCTCATCGTTGCTCAGCTTACGACGAGCGGCGCCCTCACCGTCGTGGGTCTAGACGTTGCCGTCGCCGTCGCTCGGGCCGCCGTTGTTGTCGGCGTCGCCGTCACCGCCTCCGCCCTGCGGGATGCCGCCGGACGGCGCTGCCGCGTGCGTGGTCGTCGGAGGGGGCGGGGGTGGGGGCGCCTGTGTGGTCGTGGGCGGAGGCGGCGGCGCCTGTGTGGTCGTGGGCGGAGGCGGCGGGCTGGCGGAGTGGGTAGTCGCGGTCATCGCCGCCGCGGTTGCGGCGGCCTGGTGGTGTGCGACGTGCTTGTGGTGGGGCTTTGGCTTGGGCTTGGGCTGTGCCGCCTGGGCCGTCTGGGCGGCGGAAGCGTTCGTGGTCGTGGCCGTGGTAGCGGCCGTCAGGGGCTTGTTTTGGGTAGTGCTCGATGCGGACGAGCCGCACCCTGCGATCGCCACCGCGACCAGCAGGGCGGCCGCCGGCAGGCGAAGCTGATGTTTGTTTTGCGTCGTTGAATGCACGACCAGTAAGACGCGTGCCGGCGGCGATTGCTTCCCGTGGCTATCCTCGCGCCAGGTGCATTTCTCGGAGCTCACCGCCCCGGAGCAGCGGGTCCTCGGCTGCCTGATCGAGAAGCGCTGGACGACTCCCGATCAGTATCCGCTCTCGCTCAACGCGCTGCGGCTGGCGTGCAACCAGTCGACCAACCGCGATCCCGTCACCGACTACGACGAACACACCGTTCGCGACGCTGCGCAACGGCTCTCCAAGTATGGGCTGGCGAGACTGGCGAGCGGCCACACCAGCCGCGCGATCAAGTACCGCCACCTCGCCGAGGAGGCGCTCGGGCTAGGGCGCGAGGGGCTTGCGGTGCTGTGCGTGCTGCTGCTGCGCGGGCCCCAGACTCCGGGAGAGCTCAAGGGCCGCAGCGAGCGGATGGCCCGGTTTGAGTCGCTCGGCGCGCTGGAGGCGGTGCTCGATGAGCTGGAGCAGCGCGGCTACGTGCGCCGAATCGGCCGCCGGCCGGGCCAGAAGGAGGACCGCTTCGTGCACCTGCTTGGCGGCGACGGTGCGGCGGGCTCCGACGGGGCCGCCACGGCGCTCGTCGTGCCCGCCGCCGCCCACGCGGACGTCGCGCCCGCTGCCGCCCACGCGGATCGTCACGCCTGCTGCCGCTCGTTCGGACGTCGCGCCCGCCGCCGCGCATTCTGGCCCGCCTTCGACGGCGACGATGCAGACGGTCGTCTCCCCGCGTCCGTCGGTGTCCGTGCCGCCGATGGCAGCTCGCCACGACAACGGCGCGCTCGAGCGTCGCATCTCCGCCCTCGAAGCCGAAGTGGCCGCACTTCGCGCAGAGGTCGCGGCCCTGCGTGGCGCCTGACCGGTGCCTGACCGGCGCCTGACCACCTCGCTCAGGCCGGTAGCGCGAGCCCGGCGAGGTAGGTGGCGCCCCGGATCGGCATCGGATCGTCACCCACCCAAGGGGTCCGGGTGCTGGTCGAGAACCCGACGCATATTGTCGGTTTCTCGACCACCTGCCTGCTGAAGCAGGGCTGTCGTGCCGTCTTGCCCCGCGGCCCGCCTAAAGGAGGGCGCCGGCGGCGTCGGCCTCGCGCGCTCCACCAATCGCTCGCTTCAACGCCACTGACCGCCCCGGCTCAGGAGGGCAGCGCGAGGCCGACGAGGTAGGTGGCGCCGCCGACGATCACCCCGGCGAGCGTCATCTCGAGGCCGGCTGACCACCAGCTGCGCAGAGTCACCAGCGACTTCGCGGCGCCGACCAGGAAGTGGGCGACGAGCGAGATGATCGCGGCCGTGACGATCGCGGCCGTTCCCGTCGTGAACATGAACGGGATCACGGGGATGATCGCCCCGAGCCCGGTCGACACGCCCGCAGCGGCGGCCGCTTGGCCGGGGTTGCCGGTGTCGCCCGGCTTCGCCCCGAACTCCTCGGTCGAGAGAGCCTGCAGCATCGCATCCGGATGTGACGACATCCGCTCGGCGAGCTCGCCGGCCGTCGTCTCGTCGATTCCCTTGAGCTGGTAGAAGAGCGACAGCTCCTCTTTCTCCTCCTCGGGATGCTCGGCGATCTCCTGGCGCTCGCGCTCGACGTTCGCAGCCGCCACCTCGGCCTCCGATCGCTCGGCGAGGAACGCGCCCGTGGCCATCGACAGCGCCGAGGCGACGGCGCCCGAGAGCCCGGCGGTGAGGACCGCGTTGGAGCCACCGGTCGCGCCCGACACGCCGGCGACGATCCCGAACACGGCCGCGAGCCCGTCGTTGGCGCCGTAGATCGCGCCCGAGATCCAGCCGCCACCGGTCCGATGCCATCGCTCGCGTCCGAGGATCCGGTCGAGCCGCGCCCGAGCCCCCGGCACCTCTGGGCTGTACGGTGCAGGCGCGCCCGAGCTGCCCGGCGCGGAACCGTCCCGGTCCCCGCCGCCGGCGCGGATGTCCTGCACGGCCATCGAATGCGAGCGCTCCTCCTTGCGGATGTCGCGCAGCAGGCCGTCGGTCACCGGGTCGCCGGTCGAGCGCTTGTAGAGATCGTCGACCTCGTCATTCTCCGCGGCCTCGCGCGCCGCCAACAACCGGTCGACGGGGGCGATCCTCGCCTGCAGGCGCAGCCACACCGGCACCCGCACCGTGGTTGGATCGGGGACCTCGATTCCGAGCTCGCGCATCCGGGCCTCGAGCCGCCGGCGATGCCCGCTCTCGGCATCCGCCATCCGCCTGAGGATGTCGGCCTGGCGGTCCGGCATCCGCTGGGCGATCATCTGATACACGGCGCCGGCGACGATCTCGCCGCGCCACGCTTTCAGCAGTCGCTCCTGGACCTCGGTCGAAGCGTTCGTCACCGCCGCCACAGACTATCTCCGGCGGATCATCTAGCCTTGCCGAGCGTGAAGGACTCGATCAGGACGGCGTCGCTGCGGCCGTTGATCGCAGCAGCAGCCGCCGGCCTCATCGTTGCGCTCGCAGGCTGTGGCGGCAGCTCGAGTACCACGACGACCAGCTCCGCCGCCGGAAAACGCAAGCACGGCAACGGCCACGGCGCGGCCCGCGCCCTCGTCGCCCATCGCACGGTGCAGACGCTGATCGCGCCGCCGGGCGCGCCGGACCGCAGCGTCCATGTGCCGGTCCTGACCTACCACCGGGTGGCGCCGCTGAGCGCCGTCGGGCTCACCGACTTGAAGGTCGACCCGGCAAACTTCGTCGCCGAGCTCGCGGCCCTGCATGCGGCCGGCTATCACCCGATCCGCCAGGCACAGCTGTTCGACGCGCTGTACAGGGGCGCCCCGTTGCCGCCCAAGCCGATCATCATCTCGGTCGACGACGGCTACGTCGACGACGTCACGCGGATCCTGCCGGCGTTGCAGCGATTCCACATGGTCGCGACGTTCTTCGTGATCACGGGCCGGATGCAGGAGCCGGGCTTCGTCAACGCCGACCAGATCCGCGAGCTTGATCGCGCAGGAATGGATGTCGGCGACCACACCGCGCACCACGTCGACCTGCGGTTGCTGACGCCGGCCGAGCTTCGTACCGAGACCGCCGGGTCGCGGCAGGTGCTCGACCACGTCCTCGGCCATCCGGTGTACTTCTTCGCGTATCCGTTCGGGTACTACAACGACGCCGTGATCAACGCAATCCACGCCGCGGGCTTCTCGATGGCCTACACCACGGCGGGCGGCGATGCAGAGTCGACGTCGGCGCCGCTGACGATGCCGCGGCTGCACGTCGGGCGTTCCGAGACGCCGAGCGGCCTGATCTCGACGCTGGGTGGCGCGTAGTGGGGCCGAGTCGTCTCGCTCCGAGCATCGACTTCCGAGACGGGAAGGTCGACGGCGGCCCAGGCGGCCGGCTCGCGCAGGCGATGCGCGACGAGATCGCGGTGATGTACGACGGGCTCGAGCTCGACGGCGACTCGATGCCGCGCGCGGGGCCGCTCGAGCTGAGCCCTCCCGGCGGCGCCTTCCTGGTCGGTTGGTCCGGAGGCGAGCCGGTCTGCTGCGGCGGCGTGAAGCGACTGGACGAGCACACCTGCGAGATCAAGAAGATGTACGTGGTGCCGGCGCTGCGCGGTCGGGGCGTCGCGCGGACGCTGCTGCACGCGCTGCAGGACAAGGCCCGCGAGCTGGGCTACACGGTCGCGCGCCTGGACACCGGCCCGAGGCAGCTCAACGCTCGCGGGCTATACGAGTCGGAGGGCTACGCCGAGATCGACGACTTCAACGGCAACCCGGTGGCGGTCTTCTGGGGCGAGAAGCCGCTCGCGTAGACACCTCGTCCCGGACCGGCGAAGGTCGTCAGCGCGAGCTCGAGGAACTCCGCCGCGGCGGGCAGCTGACGGCGGCCCTCGCGCCAGGCGAGCGTGATGTCCCTTCGCAGCGAGGGAGCCGTCAGCCTCGCGACCGTCACCTCCGCGCCTGCGCCCTGCGCATCGGAGTGAGGGACGATCGCCACGCCCATCCCGCGCGCCACCATCGTCCGGATTCGCCCGCTCTCGTTTGACTCGAACTTGATCCGCGGCTCGAACCCTGCCTGCCGCCCTGCGCCGATCAGCAGCTCGCGCAGGCGCGCGCCGGGCCGGTAGCTGACGAACTCGTCGGTGGCGAGATCCGCCATCCGCAGCCGCCGCCGGCGGCCCAGGCGATGGTTTGCGGGCAAGATCACGACCAGCTCCTCGGACACGAGTTGGCGAAGTCCGAGACCGTGACTCTCGATCCGCTCGGTGACCGACAGGAACGCGAGGTCGAGCTCGTCGACTCGGAGCATCTCCGCGAGCTCCTCGCTCGAGTGCTCGCGGACGGTCAGCTCGACGGCCGGGTGGCGCTGGTGGAAGCTCGCGAGCGCGATCGACACGTCCACCGGGCCCATCGTGTGGATCACGCCAACCGTGACGTGTCCCGTCTGGACGCCGCGTAGCGCCGCAAGCTCGGCCTCGGCGGCGTCGATCTCGGCCAGCACGCGCCGGGCACTGGCCACGAGGCTCGCGCCGGCCTCGGTCAGGGCCACCCGGCGGGTGGTGCGCTGCACCAACGGCAGACCCACCTCCTCCTCGAGCCGGCGGATCTGCTGCGACAGCGCGGGCTGCGCAACGTGCTCGCGCGCGGCCGCGCGCGTGAAGTGGCGCTCCTCGTCGAGCGCGACGAGGTAGCGCAGCTGTCGAAGATCCATAAGGCCAGGTTATAGATCCGCAGTGATACTCGTCTTTGACATCTAAAGCGTTTCGGTCAATCATGTGCGTGCAGCACCTCTCTCCTCCCAGAGCGCGCCCCGCAGATTCGGCCTCATATCCCGCCGAATCCGGGGCGTGACTCATTTCTGGTGTGCGACGATCCTCCGATGGAGGCGGAAGCGACGGTGGAGGTGAGCCTGACCAGATCGGTCGATCAGTTCGCGCAGCGGGCCGGCGAGTTCCTGCGCGCCCGGATCGAGCACAACGTGCTGGCGACCGTGCTCGAGATCGCGCGCCGATTCAGCGATACCGAGAACCTGTTCGCGACGGTGGCGGACGCTGATGGCGAGACTGTCGCGGCGGCCCTGCGGGTCCGTGGACGCCGGCTGCTCGCATCCGAGATGGACGAGCGTTGCGCGATTGCGCTGCTCGGAGCCTGGCTCGAGGCCGATCCCGGGATTCCGGGGGTCGGGGCGCCGGCGGCCGTTGCCCGCTCGATCGCCGACGAATTTCAGCGGTCGACCGGTCGTGGCAACACGCTGGCGATGGAGATGGCGCTGCACGCGCTCGCGCGCGTCGAGGGGCCGGCGCGGCCGGCGGCGGGCGCGTTACGTCCCGCCGACGACGGCGATCGGGACCTGCTGATCGACTGGATGCGCGATTTCGGCCACGAGGCCGGCGTCGAGGACGACCCCGCACAGATGGTCGATCGCCGGCCGATGTACGTCTGGGAGGACGGCACGCCCGTGGCGGTCGTCGCGCGCTCAGATGAGGTCGCCGAGGTCGTGCGGATCGGGCCGGTGTACACGCCTGTGCAGTACCGCAACCGCGGCTACGCGTCCAGCGCGGTGGCGGCCGTCAGCCGTGCGGCGCTCGAGGCCGGCGCGCGGCAGTGCATCCTCTACACCGACCTCGCCAACCCCAGTTCAAACCGGATCTATGCGGCGCTCGGCTACCGCCGCGTCGGCGATTGGGAGGACCGTGTCTTTGACCCTCGGTGATGGACGCGCAACTGCGCGACCACCAGCGCCGTCGCTTTAGAGGATCCCGATCTCGGAGTTGTCGCCGACGAGGAACCGGTACGCCCGCGGCTGGCGGTGGTCGCGACCGATCTTGACGTTGCGGCCCAGTAACGACGACTCCATCCGCCCGGCCAGGTCGCTGACCGAGGCCCCGGCGAGCAGGATCGAGTGCTCGACCTCCGCGTTGTGGATCGAGCAGCCCTCGCCGATCGCGGTGTACGGACCGACGTAGCAATCGGTCAGGACCGCGCCCGAGCCGATCACCGCCGGGCCGCGGACGGCGCAGCGCTCGAGCCGGGCTCCCGCCTCGATCACGACCCGCCCGTCGACCTGCGACTCGGTGAGGTCGCCTTCGATCCTGCGCTCGATCGTGTCGAGCACAAGCCGGTTGGCGGCGAGCATGTCGTCGAGCCGGCCGGTGTCCTTCCACCAGCCCCGGACGACCTGCGGCTCGACCCGGTGGCCCTGATCGACGAGATGCTGAATCGCGTCGGTGATCTCGAGCTCACCACGGGCCGACGGGCTGATCGCGCGCGCCGCCGCATGGACCGCGCGGCGTGAACATGTACACGCCGACGAGCGCCAGATCGGTCGCGGGCGTCCGCGGCTTCTCGACCAGTCGTACGACCGCCCCGTCGAGCAGCTCGGCGACGCCGTAGTTCTCGGGGTCGGGCACGGGCGTGAGCAGGATCAGCGCCTCGGGCCGATTGCGGCGAAACGACGCGACGAGGTCGTCGATGCCGCCTTGGAGAAGGTTGTCGCCCAGATACATCACGAACGGCGAGTCGCGCAGGAACGCCTCGGCGGTGAGGACGGCGTGGGCGAGTCCGAGCGGCTCGTCCTGGAGGATGTACGTGATCTTCACCCCGAACCGCGAGCCGTCGCCGGCCGCCGTTCTGACCTCATCCCCGGTCTCGGGGGCGATGATGATCCCGACGTCCTCGATCCCGGCGTGGGCCATCGCCTCGATGCCGTAGAACAGGACCGGCTTGTTCGCAACGGGCACGAGCTGCTTGGCGCTCGTGTGGGTGATCGGCCGCAGCCGCGTGCCCTTGCCGCCAGACAGAATCAGGCCTTTGAGCTCCTCCATACGTCACGCACCCTAGCCGAGGTGGTCGAGAAGGCGACGCATATTGGCGGTTTCTCGACCAGCGCCGGCTGCCTCAGTACACGCCGCCGAGTTTTTGGTGGTTCCAGGTCGCCATACGCTGCGGAACGAACTGCAGAGCGACCCGCTTGGCTGCTTGGGCGCGGACCGCCTCGAGGAACTCCGGCCCGGTTGCGCCGCTGCCGTAACGCGCGAACAGCTCAACCCCGAACTGCGCGACGAGGTCGCTGTCGCGGTGGATCACGGTCCGCGCCTCGATCATCACTCCCCGCAGCTCCTGGTACTCGACGCCGTCCTCGACCTGCAGCGTGGCTCGGTCGTCGCGCTCGAGGTTGCGCACCTTCTGGGACTTGGCGTACGTCCACGCCCAGATCTCGCCGTCGCGGACCGCGTACCACAAGGGCATCAGATGGGGCCATCCCCGCGGCCCGCTCGTCGCGCAGATCACGACCCGCTGATCGGCCAGGAAGGTCTCGACCTCCCCGGCGCTCATTGTGATCTGGTCGCGGCGGCTCACCGGGCGAACGCGCCGGCGCCGGCGCGGATCGCTTCGGCGGCCGCGCGGACCGCGCTGCGGGCATCGGCGGGCTCGAGCACGACCGCGTCGCCGGCCTCCTTGAGCACGTCGCGCACGAGGTAGCGGATCCCGGCGAAGCCGCGTTCGACGATCACCGAACCGTCGTCGAGCTGGGCGACGACCCGGCGTTCCTCGCGCGCCCACCGCGCGCGCTCGGGCGAGATCCAGACGCGGGCGCGGCGGGAGGCCGGGACCTCGCCGGTCCGCGGCCAGCCGTCGACGTCGGCGGCAGGATCGACGTCCGGGCGTGGCTCGAAGGTCTCCTCTGCGATCGTCGCCGACTTGATCCGGTCCAGCCGGAAGTGGCGCACGCTGTCGCGCGACGGGTCGAAGCTCGCGACGTACCAGCCCTCGCGGCCGTTGATCAGCGCGTAGGGCTCGACCAGGCGGGTCGTGAACTCGTCCTCGTTCTCCTTGTAGTACTCGAACGACAGCAGGCGGCGACCGGCGATCGCACCCGAGACGACGGCCGCGATCTCGGCGTCGTCGCCTCCGGGAGCGGCAACCTGCAGGCCCTCGTGGACCGGGTCCTCTCCGAGCGCGGCGACGACCTTCTTGCGGACCGAGGCGAGCGACCCCTCCGGGATGTGCTCGCCGATCAGGTCGATCGCCGCCACCAGCGCCTTGGCCTCGACCGGCAGCAGCCGGGCGGGCCGCGCGAACGAGTCCCCATAGGGCTCGGGATCGACTACGACCATGCCGTCTGCGTCGATCTCGGCGTACAGCACGTACGTGCCCGCGCCGAAGTTGACGACGTTGAGCACCGAGATGTCCTCGCGAAGCTCCTGGTCGGAGATCTTCAGCTCCTTGCACAGCGCGGCGGCATCGAGGTGTCGCCCGGCGCGTCCGGCGTCGATCAGGATGCTCGCGAGCGTGACCAGCCGCGCGAACCGCTCGGGCCGGATCGCGGCGTCGGGATGGTGGCCGTTGCCGTTGCCGTCCGCGTCGGAGGCGTCGCCGCCCCCGGACCGCCCGGGAGCATCGGCCCGTCCACCCGCGTCGCCCCGTCCACCCGCGTCGCCCTGTCCGGCCGGCGCGCCAGGCTCGGCGGCGCCGGATTGCACCGCCGACTGGGCGCCGATCTCCGGATCGCCGGTGTGGCGCTCGATCAGCAGCTGGACGCGGTCGCGCAGCTCGTCGACCAGCTCGGGCGGCGACAGCAGCCGCGCGTGCTCGCCGAGGCCGAGCACCCACGCGATCAGCTGCCTGGCGTTGGCGTAAGAGGTGATGAACACTCGATCGGCCTCGTCGTCGCCCTGGCGCATCTCCCCGTAGCGGCCGAAATGGCGCTCGATCTGCCACGCGATCCGGCTGCTGATCCAGATCTCCGCGGCGCCGATCGGCTCGCCGAACTGCCAGTGGATCCGGTTCGCGTACCCTCGCGGATCGAATTCGGTCGGCCGCTGGAAGTCGTGTTCGGCCTTGGTCGCGTAGCCGACCTTGCCGCGGATCCGGGAGAGCCTGAAGACCCGGATCGCGCGGCGCTCGTGCGAGCGGCCGACTACATAGAACTGCCCGCCCTGGAACAGCAACTGGTAGGGGTCGACCCTGCGCGTGCCGACGTCGTCGCGTTCCATCGTGTAGTAGTCAAAGACGATCGTCTTGCGGCGGAAGATCGCAGTCTCGATCTTCGCCAGCCGCTGCGAGACGTCGTGCCCGCCGGCCGAGCCCGTGATCCCCAGCGCGACGGTGCTCTGCTCCGGAGAATTGAGGGGGCTCGGGCGTCCCCAGGAGATCTGTTGCAGCGCCAGTCGCAGCGGCTCGGCGTAGGCGAACTCGCCGTCGAGCAGCTGCAGCGCGGTCCGCAGCGCCGCCAGCTCGGCGTCGGCGAACTCGATCGGCGGCAGGTGAAAGTTCTCGGGCGGGAGGGAGTAGTTCTCCTGCTCGACCAGGCCGTCGGCCGGCTTCTCGACCGCCAGCACGATCCCGAGGGCCTCGAGCTCCGAGCGGTCGGCGTAGAAGCGCCTGGCGAAGGCATCCTCGTTCATGACGCTGTATCCCTCGACGTCCCGGCGGATCTCCGGCGCCGTCACCGGCCGGCGCTCGGCCATCAGGTAGGAGATCAGCGAGAGCTGGCGGATCAGCTTTTCCGTGTCCTTCGCCATCGGCCCCAACTGTAGTTGGGTGCGTGCCGCGCCGAGGTCGTGCGGAGGTGGCGACGCGCTATTTGCGCGGATTTGGAGCGCCGCGTGACGGAGTCGTCACAGGACTCATGCGGCTTCGCGCTCGGCTTCGTCGGATCGCGTTGCGAAGTACGCGCCCGCGCCGATGCCCTTGTCGTAGCCCGACCAGCGCTCGCCCGCGGGGAGGTCCTTCTCGACCCGGTCGAAGCTTCCGAGGCGGCCGCCGAGGTTGTCGATCATGTGCACCAGCGTCGCCTCGCGGGTGCACGGCACGACCGGGCTGCCGTGGGCGAGCGAGCCGTGGTGGCTGAGGATGATGTGCAGCAGCGCCTCGGCTAGATCCTCCGGGAAGCCGTCGAGCAGCTCGATCGCGCGGCGCACCCGGTAGTAGCCGAGGGCGATTTCCCCGTGCAGGCGCCCGCGGTCAGACATCGAGATCATGCCGCCGTCCTGCTCGTATGCCTCGAGCTTGCCGAGGTCGTGCAACAGCGCGCCCGTGACCGCGACGTCGCGGTCGATGCCGGGAAACGTCGCGGAGATCGCACCGACCGCCTGGGCAACCGTCAGGGAGTGCTCGAGCAGCCCGTGTCGGTAGGCCTGGTGGTAGTACTTGGCGGCGGGGGCATCGCGGTAGCTGACCCAGGTCGAGGTGCCCTCGCCGAAGATCGCGGTCAGCAGCCGACGCAGGTGCGCGTTCTGAATCGTCCCGATCAGATCTCTGAAGTCCGCCTCCATCTGCTCGGCCCCCCGGTGGGGGCCGTCGAGTAGATCGTCGAGCGCGTACTCGTGCTCGGCGGCAGCACGGATCGCTCGAACCGCGAGCTGCCCACCGAACGGCGGGTCGACGCGGTAGCGGCCCGTCACGTGGACGATTTCGCCCGGCCGGCACAGCTCTCGCGCCTCTTTCACACAGTCAGATACGACCGCGCGAACGCTCCCGGTGCAATCGGAGAGCTGCAGCCTCGAGGTGCCCGTCGCGAGGCTCGAGACCCCGCACGAGCAACGGCTGTGCGACTTCACATCCGTGTGCAAACTCGCGGACTTTCATCGCATCGCGAAGATAGAGTGGGGGGCGGACGGCAGCCAATGGACAGAACCGCAATCGTGACCGGTGGAACCGGCGGACTCGGCTCCGCGGTCGTCGCGCGGCTGCTGCACGACGGCTGGCGCGTGGTCGTGCCGTGGATCGTCGAGCGCGAGCTCGAACGGGTCCAGCCTCGCGACGGCCTAGAGCTGATCCAGGCCGACCTGGGCGACCCCGACGCGTGCCGCGCCGTGACCGCGGCCGGATGCAGCGACCTCGACGCGCCGCTCAGAGGCATCGTCAACCTCGTCGGCGGCTTCGCGGCCGGCGGGCGTGTGCACGAGACGCCGGTGCAGGAGTTCGAGGAGCAGTTCGCGCTGAACCTGAGGCCCACCTACCTGGTCACCCAAGCGGCGCTGCCCTACATCGTCGAGGTCGGGGGTGGGTCGATCGTGTGCGTCGGCTCCCGCGCGGCGCTGCAGCCGTTTCCAGGGGCCGCCGGCTACATCTCCTCGAAGGCCGCCGTGATTGCGTTCGCGCAGGCGGTCGCGTCGGAGTACAAGAACGACGGGGTGCGCTGCAACGCAATCCTGCCAAGCGTGATCGACACCCCGGCCAACCGCGCCGCGATGCCCGACGCCGATCACAGCAGGTGGGTCAGGCCGGCCGAGATCGCCGGCGTGATCGCGCACCTGCTGTCGCATGACTCTGCGCCGACCAGCGGCGCGGCGATCCCGGTCTACGGCCGCGCGTAGACGGGTACCCCATCGCTAGCATGCGGGGTGCTTATGGAACGTAAGTGGTGGACGCTGATCGTCGTCTGCATCGCGACGTTCATGCTGCTGCTCGACATCACGATCGTGAATGTCGCGCTGCCGAGTATTGCCGCAGAGCTGCACGCAAGCTTCACCGACGTCCAGTGGGTGATCGACGCATACGCGCTGACGCTGGCCTCGACGCTGCTGACGGCCGGAGCGATCGCCGATCTCAGGGGCCGGCGGCTCGTGTTCACGATCGGGCTGGTCCTGTTCGCGCTGACCTCGCTGCTGTGCGCGCTGTCGCCGAGCGCCTTGTTCCTGATCCTCGCGCGCGCCGGGCAGGGGATCGGCGGCGCGATCATGTTCGCCACCTCGCTGGCGCTGCTGGTGCAGGAGTTCCACGGGCACGAGCGCGGCACCGCGCTCGGCATCTGGGGCGCCACGATCGGGGCTGCGGCGGCGATCGGGCCGCTGCTCGGAGGCGTGCTGACCGAGGCGTTTGGCTGGTCGTCGATCTTCTACATCAACGTCCCGATCGGCCTCGCCGCGGCAGTGCTGACGATGCGCACCGTCAAGGAGTCGCGCAACCCGGCGGCCACCAAGGTCGACTGGATCGGGACGGTCACGTTCACGGGCGGCCTGTTCCTGCTCGTCTACGCGATCATCCGCGGCAACGAGAAGGGATGGGGCAGCACCCTGATCGTGTCGCTGTTGGCCGGTGCCGTGGTGCTGTTGACGATCTTCACGATCTCGCAGTTCGTGCAGAAGAACGCGATGCTCGACGTGACGCTGTTCCGAAAGCCTGCGTTCGACGGCGCCTCGGCGGTCGCGTTCACGCTGTCGGCGTCGATGTTCTCGATGTTCCTGTACCTGACGCTGTACCTGCAGACGATCCTCGGGCTGTCGCCGCTGCAGGCCGGGCTGCGGTTCCTGCCGGTGACGGTCGTCTCGTTCTTCGTCGCGGCGCTGTCGGGCAACCTGTCGACGCGCATCCCGGTCCGGTTCCTGCTCGGCGGCGGCCTGGCGCTGGTGGCGGCAGGGCTGATGCTGATGCGCGGGCTGACCGCGACCTCTGACTGGACGGCGCTGCTGGCCGGGTTCATCGTCGCGGGCGCGGGCGTCGGCTTCGTCAACCCGGCGCTCGCCTCGACGGCCGTCGGCGTCGTCCCGCCGCAACGAAGCGGCATGGCATCGGGGATCAACAGCACCTTCCGCCAGGTCGGGATCGCGACCGGGATCGCGGCGCTCGGCGCGCTGTTCGAAAGCTCGATCACGGACAAGCTGAGGACAGCGCTGGCCGCGACGCCGGCGGCGCCGCACGTCACCCAGCTCGGCCATGCGGTCGCGGGCGGTGGCGCGGGTGCCGCGCTGCAGCGCGTCCCGGGCGCCCAGCGCGGGCACGTGACCGCGGCGGTCCACGCCGCGTTTGCGAGCGCGATGAACGAGATCCTGCTGGTCGCCGCGATCGTGGCGTTCATCGGCGCCGTACTGGGGTTGGTACTCGTCCGCGGCCGGGATTTCGTGACCTACGCGGCGCCCGAACCTGAACCGGAGCGGGTCGCGGCCGCAGCCGGCGCCAGGTGACCGTCGCCCGGCGCAGACCGAGAGCACCTGAACCGCGCGCGCCGGGCGTCCCTTCCCCGGCCCGGACCACCTGCAGCGGGTAGCTGGCTAGCATGGCCGCGATGAGCGGCCCAGACGAGGGCACATCGATCCCGAAGGTGGGTCGGGTGCCGCCGCGTCCGGCCTCGATGGGCGGTCTTGGTCCGGCGACCGCGGGGTTGCCCGCGAGGATCGGATCAGGCGAGCGCCCCGACATCATCGTCAAGACGGCCGCCGCGCTCCGGCAACCCGAGCTGCTGGCCCTGATAGCCGTGTGCGCGGTAGGGGCGGCGCTTCGTTTCTCGACGCTCGGCGCGCAGAGCTTCGACTATGACGAGTCCTACAGCGTCGGGATCGTGCTCGGCGGGTCGCTGGGTCACGCGCTGCACACGATTCCGATCACGGAGTCCTCGCCGCCCCTCTGGTACGTGCTGGCTTGGCTCTGGACGCAGCTCTTCGGCTTGGGCGAGGTGGCGATCCGCTCGTTTTCCGCGCTCGCGGGCACGGCTCTGATCCCGGTCTCGTTCTTCGTCGCACGGCGGCTGGGGAGTCGACGCGCCGGTCTGATCGCCGCCTCGCTGGTCGCGGTCAACCCACTGCTTGTGTGGTACTCGCAGGAGGCGCGCACATATGCCCTTCTCGCGCTCCTCAGCGCACTGTCCTTCTGGGCGTTTGTCCGCGCGCTCGACGACCCGCGGCGAGGTTGTCTGGCGGTTTGGGCCGCCGTATCGGCAGCAGCGCTTCTGAGCCACTACTTCGCCGTGTTCCTGATCATTCCCGAGGCGGCGTGGCTGATCCTGCGAACCCGACGACGCGACGCAATGATCGCCAGCGCGACCGTCGCACTCGTCGGCGCGGCGCTTGTCCCGCTGCTGATCAGCCAGGCTGACAACCGGACGCAGTGGATCGAGGACATCTCCTTCCCCGCCCGGATCAAGGAAGTGGCCAAGAAATGGGTGACCGGCGAGATTGCGCCGACGCACAATTGGCAGCTCGCCGTGATCGCGCTCGTTGTCGGCGGCGCGGCGCTGTATGCGGTGGGCAGGCTCAGCCAACGCGAGCGGCGCGGCGTCGCCCTCACCGGCGGCGCCGGCGGTGCTGCGCTGCTGATCCCGATGATCCTCGACGTCGGCGGCCTCCACTACGTCATCTCAAAGAACGTGATGCCCGCGATGGTCGTGCTCCTACTGTGCGTGGCTCTGATCCTCGGGGCGGACCGCGCTCGCGTGGTCGGCATCGTCGGCGCATCGGTTGCGTGCGCGTTCTTTCTCGCGATCACGATCGACGATGCGGTCAACCCCGCGCTCCAACGTCCGGACTACCGGGCCGCGGCGAAGGCCCTCGGTCCGCCGTCCCGCGATCAGGTCGTGGCCACCCCGAACCTGGGAAACGCACCGCTCGCCCTGTACCGGCGCGGGGCCGTCCCGATGCCCGCGGGCTGGCCGAGCCGCCACGTGATCCTGATCGAGCCGCTGCCGCGCGCCGACGTCTCCAGTCGCCGCGTGCCGACGCCGGGCGCACCACCGGGCTTCACGTTCGCGGGCAGGCTCGACAAGCGGACCTACAGCCTCATCTGCTACAGCTCGAGCATCGCCCGACCCGTCGACGGGCTGCGGCTCAACGCGCTCGCCGGCGGCGGCGGGGCCAGTGCCCAAGTGTGGCCGCGGTCGGCCGCGACGGAGCAGGCAGCGAACCCCTGCGCGTCACCTGGCCGATAGACCCACGGGAATGGTGACGACCGTAAGACGCGCGGCCCTTCCGGTCCTCGTCCCGTGCCTGGCGGCCGCCGGTTATCTCGTTCTGCTGATCGTCCGGTTTCCGCGGCTGATTGCGTGGGAGAACGCCGATAGTGACGTCAGCTCGGCGTACGTCCTGACCGACGCGATCATCCACGGCCACACCGGGCACGTTGTGATGAGCACCCAGGGCAGCTGGGTGCCGCTGTGGTACGGCTTGGCGACACACGGCCTCGGCTTCCACCGTGTGCTGTGGGAGATCTCGCCCGCGTTGTTGATCCTGGCGACGGCGGCGCTGATCGGATGGTCGGTGGCGCGGGTCTCGACGCGGACGACGGCGGCGCTGTCGGTGGCACTGATCGTCGCGGCGAGCCCGACGGCGCTGTTCTACTTCACCGCCGCCTTCTTCCACAACACGACGATCCCGGGCGTCGCGATCCTCGGAGCCCATCTCGTGTGGCTCGCCGAGCGGCGGCGTACGCGGGCGGTGGTCGCCTCGAGCATGGCGGTCGTAGCGGTCGTCGTCGGGACGTTCCTCGCCTCCGACGAGCTGCTCGCCGTCGTCGGACTAGTGCCGTACGTCGGGGTGTCGGTTGTGCTGGCTTGGCGGGAGCGCGACCGGAGCTGGCTGATCCCGGTCGTCGCGACAACTGCCGCATCCGTCGCGGTCGCGTTCCTCACCTCACAGATCATGAAGTCACTCGATTTCACGACCACGACGCCACATCTCCGATTCACGCGTTCGCTGATTCCTTCGCATGTGAAGTGGCTCGTGCAGGGCCTGCTGAGGATGGGAAACGGCCTGAGCGTCGCGCCTCACGGTTCGTCAAGAACTCCGCTCGTGATCGCGGCGGGGGTCGTGACGCTCGCCGCGGTGATCGCAATGCTGTGGCTGGCGGCGCGCACCCTGATCCACCCCGCGAAGTCCGGCGACGTCGGCCGCGCGCGCGACCTGCACATCATGTTCTGGGCCGGGTCGCTGATCTGCGCCGCGGCGGGATACGTGGTCACGACGGTGGCCGACTATCCCACCGATCGCTACTTCATGGTGGCGGTTCCCGCGGTTGCGGCGACCGCTCCGCTGCTCGGCGCCGGCCGGCGCGGACGTCCGATCGTCGCGGCGGGTGCGACGGTCTTCATCGCGGCGAGCATCGTCTCGCTTGGCGCCGGCGACGTGCGAGGCGTGATCGCATTCCAAGGCGCCGACGTTCCGCTCGCGGCGCGGATCGAGACGCTCGTGCGCTCGGAGCATCTCGGCGTCGGCTATGCGGGCTATTGGAACGCCGCGAGCCTCGACTGGTCGTCGCACGAACGGCTGCACGTGTATCCGCTCACAGACAGGTTCGGCCACACCGAGCCCATGTATCTTGCGCGCGCGGATGCCTGGTACCGGCCCCGTCCACGCACCTCCAGCTATCTCTTGCTCGCACCGGGGGACTTCGATCTTGCCGACAGGCTTCCCCCAGATCTGCCGCCTCCGGCGCGCCAGATCCGGCTCGGCGCGGTCACGATGGCGATCTACCCTTACGACATCGCGGCGTACTTACATCCGCCGCAGGCCTACCCGTACTAGAGCCCGACCGGGATGACTAAAGCCCGACGGGATGCCGGATCGAGAACGAGGAGAGGTTGGACTCGTCGGCGGGGCGGTTGGACCACCGCGTGCCGGTCTCGGCGAGCGCGACGGTGTCGAAGCGCAGCCCCGCGACGTACATGAACGTGTGGCCGTTGTTGGCGAACACGGTGATCCACTTGCCGGGCCCGGACGCGCCCCAGTTGGCCAGCTCGCCCGAGACCATCGTCGTCTTGAGGATGCCGGCGGCGGCGAACACGAAGCTGATCGAGCCCGAGCAGTCATAGCCGGTGTCGACGAACGTCCCGTGGCCGCCACCCCAGATGTACGGGAAGGTGTGCGATCTGGTTGCCAGCCTGGATGATCTCCTGGACGGCGAGCGGCGCGTTGACGGGCGCGATCGCGAGGCCGTCGCGAGTGAGCGTCGCCTGATTGGCATTGGCGGTCAGGCCGCTCGCGGCGAGCTCGCGCGCGGACCTCGGCGTCGGAGACGGGTTCAGCGAGCCCGTTTGAGGCCGGGCCCACGCTGACGACCGCGGCCCCCTCGCCGCTCGAGCTCGAGCCGGATCCCGGGGAGGCGGTTGCGCCGGCCACAGGCTGGATCGCCTGCGGGTGCGCACGCAACGCCTGCGAGCTGGGCAACGATGGGCCGGCCTGCTGGTCGGCGACAGGTGCGGTCGTGCGCGCGCCGCAGCCCGCGAGCACCAGTCCCACGATCCCAACCGTGGCTACGCCGATCAATCGCACGAGCATCAGTATGAAGTTATCGGCGCCTCGGCACGCCGCTTTAAGCCGCACTAACCCGCAGAGTCGCTTCGGCCTAGGGCTCGAAATTCCCAGCGTAGAGGGCGAAGACGGCGCCCTGGGGGTCCTGCACGATGCCGATCTTCCCGACGCCGATCTCCAGCGGTCCCATCAGTTGGCTGCCGCCGAGGTCGGTGACCTTTGCGAAGCCACCGTCGAAATCGTCGACGCCGAAGTAGTTGAGCCAGTACGACGGTTCGGGGCCCTGCGCGGGGCGGATCCCGCCGTTGTTGTGGCCTTCGGAGTTCTTGACCGTCGTGTACGGCATCTCCATGCCCTCGACCGGCTCCGCGCTCCATCCGAACAGCTGCGTGTAGAAGTTGGTCGCGGCGTCCATGTCCTTGGTCGCAAGCTCGTTCCAGGCGAGCGCACCGTTGGCGTTGACCAAGGACGCGCCGATGTGCGCCTTGGGCTCCCAGACCATGAAGTAGGCGCCCTGGGGATCCTGGACCACGCCCATCCGGCCGACGTCCATCACGTCGAACGCGGGCGCGTGCACGCTGCCGCCGAGCTCCTTGGCGCGCTCGACTGCGTCGTCGGCGCTCTGCACCGAGATGTAGGAGTTCCACGCCGGCGGCGCGCCGGCGTCGCGCTGCTGCTGCGGCTGCGCGGAGATCGCCGCGACCTCCTTGCCGCCGATCGACATCATCGAGTAGACCATGCCGTCCCCGACCGGATTGTCGGTCACGTCCCAGCCGAACAAGCTGGTGTAGAAGCTCTTGGCGGCGTCCTGGTCGGTGGTCGACAGGTCCACCCAACAGAACGTGCCCGGTGTGTACTTCGTGCGTTCGCCCATTGAGCGACGGTACCACTCGGGCAACGCCAACTCGTGCCCGTCCCGTTACCGCGACATACACTGCGTCAATGCCCGACTACACGATCAAGAACATGATGGAGCTCGAGGACTCCGCGGCGAGCCGCGACGCGGACATCGAAGCGCGGTTCGCTCGCAAGCACCTGGACTCCGAGCATCTCGGGATCAGCTATTTCCGCTACGGCCCCGATTACAAGGCGTCGATGGGCCATCGCCACCGCGAGCAGGAGGAGGCCTACCTGGTCGTCAGCGGCTCGGGGCGCGTGAAGCTCGACGACGAGATCGTCGAGCTGCGCAAGTGGGACGTGATCCGCGTTGCGCCGCCAGTGGTCCGAGCCTTCGCGGGCGGGCCCGAGGGGCTCGAGGTGATCGCGATCGGCTCAGACCGTCCCGAGGGCGGCGACGGCGAGCGGGTCGAGGACTTCTGGCCCGACTGAGCCTGAGCCGCCGGCCGGCTCGCGCTCACGAGCGGGCGATCGAGGCCGGGTCGACGCTCGTCAGCCGCGTCATCGTCACGCTCGCGTTCAGGTTCGCGTTCGCGAGCCCGCGGTAGACGCCCTTTGATCGGCGGGACGTCGGGGTAATGACGCCCGTGGCCGATCTTGACGTGGTTCTCGGCGGTGAGCCCGCGGTTGGTCGGGTCCGCGCCGACCCAGATCGGCTCGCCGCCGTCGAGCACCGGGAGCAAGGCCTCGAGCCACGCGTGCGTATCGACCTCCACCGACTCCTGCGAGGACCCGGCCCCGGCCGCGAACAGGTATCCGGACACGTAGCGGGCCGCGATCCCGTGGCGGCGCAGCAGGTACAGCCCGAGGTGGACGAAGTCCTGGCAGACGCCCGCGCCGCCGTCGAGCAGGTCGGCGATCGTCGAGTCGACGTACGTCGCACCCTGGCGGTACTCGAAGTGGTCGGGGATCAGCTCCGACAGCAGGATCAGCGTCGCCAGCGGGTTCGGCGCGATCCGGGTGTTGCGCAGCAACTCCGACATCACCCGATGATCGGGCGCCTCGTCGGACTGCAGCAGGAACTCGCCGCCCGCCTCCCGGTAGCTGCGCTCGCGAAGCGCATCCCAGGTGGCCGCCGGCGGTTGCGGCGGCGGCTTGGTGGTCACGCGCGCGCGGACGTCGATCGTCAGCGCGCGGTGCGGGCGCGAGACCTCGAACTCAACGACCTCGGTCCCGAAGTAGTCGCTGTGGCGGTGCAGCCGGACCTCGGGGGCGAGCCGCACGCTGAACTCGTCGCAGCGCTGGCTGCCGTTGCCGGTCGGCTTGACTCGCAGCGCGTTGAGGTTGTCGACGACGTCGGCGTCGTACTCGTAGTTGGTCAGATAGCGAATCGCGAAGTTCATGTCGGACGGCCGGATCATGCCGTCGCCTACAGATGGACGGCCGCAAGCGCGGCGATCGCAAAGTAGCGCTCGTCGATGTCGCGATCGACGAGCTCGAGCTCGTCCTGGACCCGCTCGAGCATCTGGTGAGGCGAGCCGCTCGAATCCAGGGTACGGCGGTGCAGCTCGAGGTCTGCGACCAGCCGGCCGAGCCGGAGCACCGGCGGCGACGCGCGCGGCTGCGGGTCGGCGGTTGCGAGCGACTCACGCAGCGCCGTCAGCGAAGATGCGACCGAGCCGGGGTAGGTCGTCTCGTACAGCAGGAAGCGCGCGACCGCGGTCACGCTCGGGGCTCGCGGCGTCGCCCGGCGGTACGCCTGAAAGCCGCCGACGGCCTGAAGCAGCGCCAGCGCCTGGCCGGCGTACCCGCCCTCGCCCTCGTAGCCGTCAGGCGCCGCGTCGGGGTCGGGGGCGCCGGCCGGGTCGGGCGCGACCGCCGGGATCGCCACGCGCAGCATCCGCAGCACCATGTCGGCCTCCTCGATCCGGCCACCGGCCTCCAGGAACGACCGCCCCTCGTCGCGCAGCATCGTGCGGTCAACGAGCCCCCAGAACAAGGCGCACCGCTCCTTGACCTCCTGGTAGACGGAGTACGGCCCGGTCAGCAACGCCGCTCGCAGGTCATATCGCCCAAGCGACAGGTAGAACGAGTTCAGGGCCTCCCACATCTCCGTCGAGATCACGTCGCGCAGCACCCGCCCGCGCTCGCGGGCGCGCGCGACGCACGAGACGATCGAGGCGGGGCTGTCGGTGTCGAGCGTGAGCAGCGCGGCGACCTCGCCGCGCCCGGCGGGGCCGTCGCCCGGGACGCGGCCGTCGCCCGGGACGCGGCGGTCGCCCGGCACAGGGCCGTTGCCCGGGACGGGCGCGCGCGCATCGGCGGGCGCGTCGGGAGATTCCTCGGGCGACGCGTGCGCCGTCGGTTTTGCGCCGATGATCGCGACCACCCCGTCCCAGCTCAGCGCGACCCCGCGCTCCCGGGGATCGCCGGCCACGTCCGCATGAAACGTCCCGTCGAGCATCCGGGCGGTGTGCTCGGCGCGGGCCAGGTCGCGGCCCAGCCAGAACAGCTCTTGAGCGATTCGAGCGAGCACTAAGCGCCTGGTTGACCGCGTCCGGGTCGGTGCTCCCGCGGCGGTCCCGCCTGCTGTTGCTGCTGCGCCTGCCCATGCCAGCCGCCGTAGCGGACGTCCGGAAGTCGCGGCGGCCGGTGGCTGGGGAGCGTTCCGGGCCACAGCTCGCCGGCGGCGCCGCCGTCGTCGAGCACCCAGGTGTCCTTCGAGCCGCCGCCCTGCGAGGAGTTGACGATCATCGATCCCTCCTCGAGCGCGACCCTCGTCAGACCGCCCGGAACGATTCGGATCTCCTCGCCGAACACCGCGAACGGCCGCAGGTCGACGTGCCTGGGCGCGAGGCGGCCGTCGCCGATCTCGGTCGGCGCGGTGGACAGGTGGACCAGTTCCTGCGCGATGAACCGGTCCGGCTGTGACTCGATCAGCGCCGCTTGGCGCTCACGGTCAGCGGTGCTCGACTGCGGGCCGATGAACACGCCCTTGCCGCCGGACTCGGATGTCGGCTTGATCACGAGCTCGTCCAGGCGTCGCAGTACGTCGCGACGCGTGGCCTCGTCGGTCAGGAGGTACGTCGGGACGTTCTCGAGGATCGGCTGCTCGGCGAGGTAGAACCGGATCATCTCGGGGACGTAGTGATAGATCGCCTTGTCGTCGGCGACGCCCGTGCCGATCGCGTTGGCGATCGCGACGGTGCCGGCACGATAGGCGCGCACCAGTCCCGGCACCCCGAGCATCGAATCTGGCCTGAACTCGAGCGGGTCGATGAAATCGTCATCGAGCCGGCGGTAGATCGTGTGGACCCGTTGCAGCCCGGCGGTCGTGCGCATGTAACAGACGGCGTCGCGGACCACCAGATCCGACGCCTCGACCAACTCAACGCCCATCTGGCGCGCGAGGAAGGCGTGCTCGAAGTAGGCGGAGTTCATCGAGCCGGGAGTCCAGACGACGATCGTCGGGTCGCCCTCCGCCGACGGCGCGACGGCCCGCAGTGCCTCGAGCAGCAGCGACGGGTAATGGTCGACCGCCCGAACCCGGTGCCCGTCGAACAACTCCGGCATCAGCCGCGTCATCGCCAGCCGGTTCTCGAGCACGTACGAGATCCCGGACGGAGTCCGGACGTTGTCCTCCAGCACCCGCCAGCGTCCGTCGCCGCCGCGCACGAGGTCACAGCCGGAGACGTGACAGTAGACGCCGCCTGGCGCGCGGACGCCGTGGACCGTGCGAGCGAAGCTCGGGCGGCTGACCACAAGCGACCACGGCACGATCCCCGCCCGGACGATCTCATGCGCGTGGTAGACGTCATCGACGAACGCGTTGAGCGCTCGAATCCGCTGCGCCAGTCCCCGCTTGATCGCGCTCCACTCGGCCGCCGTCAGGACTCTCGGGACGAGGTCCAGCGGCCACGCCCGGTCGCGGCGCTCGCCGTCCGAGCCCGCGACCTCGAACGTGATCCCCTGCTGCATGAAGATCGTGTCGCGGCGCCGGCCCGCCGCCTGTAGCGCGTCGGGCCCGAGCCGTTGCAAGGCCGCGATCAGCGAGGCGGCGTGCGGCCGTGGCGCGCCGTCCTGACCGAGCAACTCGTCGCAGCAGCCGTCTGGCACGCAATAGCCGTCGATCTGTCTCGCGGCAGTCATCTCACATGTCTACCGGCTGCGCGGCGCCGTCGCCACCCGCGCGGGGATAACCACAAGCTCGCGCTCTTGGCCGGGTGTCCAAGTGCTCGCGGTTGTCTACTCTTGGGCACCGATGCGACTCCTGATCACCGGTGCTGCGGGGATGCTCGGGCACGATGTCTGTGACGCCGCCTCCGCCGCCGGGCACGAGTTGACCGCGTTGCAACACGGCCAGCTGGACATCACCGATGCGCCGGCCGTGGACGATGCGATCGGCGCCGGACGCCCGGAAGTCGTGATCAACTGCGCTGCGTACACAAACGTAGACGGCGCCGAGACCGATGATGGCTCGCAGCTCGCGTTCGCCGTCAACGGGAGCGGAGCCGGCAACATCGCGCGCGCCGCGGCGAAAGCCGGCGCCTGGACGATCCAGGTCTCGACCGACTACGTGTTCGACGGGACCGGGCGCCGACCCGTACGTCGAGACTGACGCGGTCAACCCCTTGTCGACTTACGGGCGCTCGAAGCTGGCCGGCGAACGGGAGGTCGCCGACGCCGCGCCGCAGGCCCACACGATCGTGCGATCGGCGTGGCTGTTCGGCGCCTTCGGAGCGTGCTTTCCCGCCACGATCATGAGGCTCGCTGCCGAACGCGACGAACTCAGCGTCGTCGACGATCAGGTCGGCTCGCCGACGTTCACCGGCCATCTGGCGCTGGCGCTCGTCGAGCTCGCGGAGGCCGAGCCGCGAACCGCCGGAGTCGTTCATGTGACGGCGGCCGGAAGCTGCTCCTGGTTTCAGTTCGCCCGCGAGATCGTCGCCGCCGCCGGGCTCGAGTGCGAGGTCAAGCCGACCACCACAGACCAGCTGGCCCGGCCTGCTCCCAGGCCCGCGTTCAGCGTGCTGGGAAGCGAGCGCGGCTCGGCCGTGCCGCAGCTGCCGAGCTGGAACGAGGGCCTGGCGCAGTACGTGACCCTGGCGGTACCGGCGCGATGAGACTCCTCGTCTGCGGCGGCGCCGGCTTCATCGGCTCGACGTTTGTGCGCCTGCGCGTGCGCGAGTTCGGCGACGACGTAACCGTGCTGGACAAGCTCACGTACGCGGGGCGACGCGAGAACCTGCACGACGTGATCGACGAGGTCCGGTTCGTGCACGGCGCGATCGAGGATCCGGCGGCGGTCGGGGCGGCGGCGACCGAGTGCGACGCGATCGTCAACTTCGCCGCCGAGACGCACGTGGACCGGTCGATCTCCGGCCCGGAGGCCTTCATCATCACCAACATGCAGGGCACCCACATCCTGCTCGAAGCCGCGCGCGAGCGGGGGCTTCGCTACCTGCAGGTGTCCACCGATGAGGTCTACGGGTCGATCGAGGAGGGCTCGTTCACCGAGGACTCACCGCTTGCGCCGTCGAGCCCGTACAGCGCCACCAAGACCGGCGCCGATCTGCTCGTCGCGAGCTACTTCCACACCTACGGCCTGGAGACGGTCATCTGCCGGGGGTCGAACAACTACGGCCCATACCAGTACCCCGAGAAGCTGATCCCGCTGATGATCCTCAACGCGCTGGCCGCCGACCACCTGCCCGTCTACGGGGATGGGCGACAGGTTCGCAACTGGCTGTACGTCGAGGACTTCGGCCGGGGCATCTCCCACGCGCTCAAGCACGGCGTCTCGGGCGAGGCCTACAACTGCGGCGGCCCCGACGAGTGCGAGAACATCGAGGTCGTGCAGCGCATCCTGTCGCTGACGGGCCAGGACCAGTCGCTGATCGAGTACGTCACCGACCGCCCCGGGCACGACCGCCGCTACTCCCTGGCGTCTGGCAAGCTGAGCGCGCTGGGCTGGGAGGCGCGGGTGCATTTCGAAGAGGGACTCGCGCGGACGGTCGATTGGTACCGAGACAACGCGTGGTGGTGGGAGCCGATCCGCACCGGCGAATACCTGGACTACTACGAGCGCCACTATGGCCGTGCGCTGAAGCCGTCGTGACGATCCCTCGATGAACGCGATCCCGCCCGCCGCGAGGGGTCGACACGCACCGCCACCCGAGATCCGGCTCCCGCTCCAGCGCGAACGGCTGCTGCGCGCGGCCGCGGCCGAGTTCGCCGATCGCGGCTACGCGGGTGTGAGCTCCGAGTCGATCAGCCGCCAAGCCGGAATGTCGAAGGCGACGTTCTACGAGCACTTCGCCAACAAGGAGGACTGCATCATCGCGCTGTTCGAGCACGCCGCGGCGGTGGTCGCCGACGCGATGGCGGCGGCAGCGCGGGACGTCGGCTCGGGCGACGCCGCGGCGCGGATGAAGGCGGGCACGCGCGCGTTCTTGACGTCGCTGTCCGAACATCCGGAGTTCGCGCAGACGCTGCTGGTCGAGATCATCGGCGCCGGGCCGCGCGCGGCACAGCGGCGCGACCAGATCCTGCAGGGTTTCGCCGACCTGCTCGACGCCGAGAACGCCGCCGGCGCGCGGCGCGGGCTGATCCCGCGGTTCGCCTCGCCGTACGACTCGTTTGCGATCGTCGGCGCGATCACCGAGCTGGTCTCGCGCCAGGTGCGCCTCGGCGAGCCCGAGGACGTGCTCGAGCTCGCGCCGGTGATCGATCGGCTGATCGCCGGCGTACTCGTCCCTGTGCAATAGCGGGCGGTTCGCGCGAGTGCGTTCGGACCGAGAGAAGTGAGCGGGCCCGCGGCGCTGGAGGCGATCGAGGCCGAGGTCGTCGAGTGCCGCCGCTGCCCGCGCCTGGTCCAGTGGCGCGAGGAGGTGGCGCGGGTCAAGCGCGCCGCGTTCGCGTCAGAGGAGTACTGGGGCAGACCGCTGCCGGGGTTCGGCGACCCGTCCGCGCGGGTGCTCGTGCTCGGGCTCGCGCCCGCCGCCCACGGCGGCAACCGGACCGGCCGGATCTTCACCGGCGACCGCTCGGGCGATTGGCTGTTTGCGGCGTTGTGGCGGGCCGGGTTCGCAAACCAGCCCGAGTCGGTGTCGCGGGACGACGGTCTGACGCTGACCGACTGCTGGGTTACCGCGGCGGTCCGCTGCGCGCCGCCGGCCAACCGGCCGACGCCGGCCGAGCGCGACAACTGCCTGCCGTGGCTCGAGCGCGAGCTGGCGCTGCTCGAGCGCGTGCGGGTGATCGTATGCCTCGGCGGCTTCGCGTGGGACGCGGCGCTGCGGGGCTGCGGCGCCGCGCGAGGCCGCGCCCGCAAGTTCGCCCACGGCGGGGTCTTCCACGCCCCGGGCGGCGTGACCCTGCTCGGCTGCTACCACGTCAGCCAGCAGAACACGTTCACCGGGCGGCTGACCGAGCCGATGCTCGACGAGGTGTTCAACCGGGCCCGGGAGCTGAGTCGTGGGAGATAACCCCCCCCATAGGGGCAAAGATATCCCACAGCTCGCGGAGCTCCACGTCGCGGACCCGCCCGAGCGCTGGGAGGCGCTCGGCTTCGACGCTCCGCGACGGCGGCATCGAGCTGGGCGGCATCCGCGTCGACGCTCGGCGTCGAGGGGCACGGCATCACCCGCTGGGCGATCCGGGGCATCGAGCAAACCACGGATATCGACGGACTCCCCACGGCCACGGCGCCGCCCCAGCCCCCTCTCTTAAACCCAGAAACAGTCCCGCATCCCAACGGCGCCACAGGGATCGACCACGTAGTGGTAACGAGCCCCGACTTCGACCGAACCGCCGCGGCGCTGAACGCCGCCGGAATCCCGCTCAAGCGCATCCGCGACGCCGGCGGCTTCCTCCAGGGCTTCCGCCGCCTCGGCCCCGCGATCCTCGAGCTCGTCGAGGCACGACAAGCCCCGCCCGGCCACGCCCGCTTCTGGGGCCTGGTCGTGATCGTCACAGACCTCGAGGCACTGAAAGACCGCCTGGGCAACCACCTCGGCGCCGTCAAGCCGGCCGTCCAGCCGGGCCGCCAGATAGCGACGCTCAGACCCAGCGCCGGCCTCACACCACGCCTGGCGTTCATGGATCGAGAGCCGTAACCGGCCCGCGCTACGCTGGCAAAACGGTGCCCCTCGAGAACTTCAGCCCGACCACCCGCGAGTGGTTCAGCAAGGCTTTCGCCGAGCCGACGCCGGCACAGGCCCAGGCGTGGCCCGCGATCGCCTCCGGCGAGCACGTCCTGATCTCCGCCCCGACCGGCTCGGGCAAGACGCTGGCGGCGTTCCTGTACGCGATCGACAGGATCGCGAACGAGCCGCGCGCGCCTCTGCCGTCGAGTTCGCGCAGCGAACTCGCCAGGGAATCGCCCGAAGGGCGATTCCCCGGCATCCGGCTCGTCTACGTCTCCCCGCTGAAGGCGCTCTCCTACGACATCGACCGCAACCTCCGCGCGCCGCTGCGGGGCATCGGCGCCGACATCACGGTCGCGGTCCGCACCGGCGACACCCCCCAGCGCGAGCGCCAGGCGATGCTGCGCAAGGCCCCCGACATCCTGATCACGACCCCCGAGTCGCTGTACCTGATGCTCACCGGCCGCGCCCAGGAGCTCTTCACGGGCACGCAATGGTGCATCGTCGACGAGATCCACGCCGTCGCCGCGACCAAGCGCGGCTCACACCTCGCATTGACGCTCGAGCGCCTGACCCAAGCCGCCGACCGCGACGTGCAGCGGATCGGCCTCAGCGCCACCCAGAACCCGCTCGAAGAGGTCGCGAGGTTCATGGTCGGCCCCTCCCGCACCTGCCGGATCGTCGACACCGGCGTCCGCAAGCCGCTCGACCTCCAGATCCAGGTCCCGGTCGAGTCGATGGTCGAGCCAGACGACACGCCCGCCCCCGAGATCGACCCGCTGGTCGGCGGCACCGAGGCGACGAGAAGGTCGATCTGGCCCGCGATCTACCCCGAGCTGCTGAAGCTGATCGAGCAGCACCGCTCGACGATCCTGTTCGTCAACGCTCGCCGCGGCGCCGAACGGCTCGCGCTGCGGCTCAACGACCTCGCCGAGCGCGAGATCGCCCGCGCGCACCACGGCAGCCTCGCGCGCGAAGAGCGCCTCGTCGTCGAGGAGATGCTCAAGGCCGGCGAACTGCCGTGCCTCGTCGCCACCTCGAGCCTCGAGCTCGGGATCGATATGGGCGCCGTCGACCTCGTGATCCAGGTCGAGTCGCCGAAGTCGGTCGCGCGCGGGCTGCAGCGGATCGGCCGCGCCGGCCACTCGGTCGGCGACGTCAGCCGCGGCCGGATCTTCCCGAAGTTCCGCGCCGACCTGCTCGAGTGCGCGGTTGTCGCCAAGCGCATGCGCGACGGCGCGATCGAGACGACGGTCGTCCCCAAGAACGCGCTCGACGTGCTCGCCCAGCAAATCGTCGCGATCGCGGCGAATCCTCCGGATTCGCTTGCGAGTTCGGCTGGCGCCGAACTCGGGGGCGTCGCCACGGACGACCTCTACGCGCTGATCACGCAGGACCCACTCCTACGCCGAGCTCAGCCGCGCCCAGTTCGAGAACGTGCTCGACATGCTCGACGGCCGCTACCCGTCCTCCGAGTTTGCCGAGCTCAGACCCCGGATCGTCTGGGACCGGGTCAAGAACACGATCAGAGCCCGCCCCGGAGCCCGCCAGCTCGCGGTCACCAACGCCGGCACGATCCCCGACCGCGGCCTGTACGCGGTCACGCTGCCCGACGGACGGCGCGTCGGCGAGCTCGACGAGGAGATGGTCTACGAGGCCCGCCCCGGCCAGACGTTCCTGCTCGGCGCGACCACCTGGCGGATCGAGGAGATCGGCCGCGACCGCGTGATCGTGACGCCCGCGCCCGGCCTCCCGGGTGCCGTCCCGTTCTGGAAGGGCGACGGGATCGGGCGCCCCAAGGAGCTCGGCGAGGCGATCGGCGCGTTCGCGCGCGAGGCCGTCAACCGCAGCCCCGAGGATCTCCAAGCCGAGTACGACCTCGACCGCCGCGCCGCCAACAACCTCGTCCAGTTCCTCCAGGAGCAGCAGGAGGCCACGCGCGTGATCCCGTCCGACACGACGATCGTGGTCGAGCGCTTCCGCGACGAGATCGGCGACTGGCGGCTGTGCATCCTCAGCCCGTTCGGCGGGCGCGTTCACGCCGCCTGGGGGCTCGCCCTCAGCGCCCGGATCCGAGACGAGATCGGGCTCGAGTCCGACGCGATCTGGTCAGACGACGGGATCATCGTCCACCTCCCCGACGCCGAGGAGCCTCCGGGCGCCGACCTCGTGATGATCGAGCCCGACGAGCTCGAGGACCGAGTCGTCAACGAGCTCGCCTCGAGCGCGCTGTTCGGCGCCCGCTTCAGGGAGAACGCCGGCCGCGCGCTGCTGATCCCGCGCGCGAGGCCCGGCAAGCGGACTCCGCTCTGGCAGCAGCGGCTGAAGTCCCAGTCGCTGCTCGAGGTCGCGAAGAAGTACGGGGAGTTCCCGATCATCCTCGAGACCTACCGCGAGTGCCTCAGAGACGTCCTCGACCTACCCGGGCTGACCGAGCTGCTGACCAAGCTCCACCGCCGCGAGATCTCGATCGTCGAGGTCGAAACCCCGACCGCCTCGCCGTTCGCCTCGAGCCTGTTGTTCGACTACGTCGCCACCTACATGTACGAGGGCGACACGCCCAACGCCGAGCGCCGGGCGGCGGCGCTGTCGCTCGATCGCGACCTGCTCAGAGAGCTGCTCGGCCAGGAGGAGCTGCGCGACCTGATCGATCCCGGCGCGCTCGCGGACGTCGAGGACGATCTGCAGTTCCTGTCGGAGCGACGCCGCGCCGCCAACCGCGACGGCCTGCACGACGTGCTGCGCACGCTCGGGGACCTGACCGCGACCGAGGCGCAGGCCCGCGCGCACGAACGGACCGACGCGCTCAAGATGCTGGCCGACCTCCGAGCCGAGCGCCGCGCGGCCAAGGTCCGCGTCGCCGGCGAGGAGCGCTGGATCGACGCCGCCGACGCCGGCCTGTACCGCGACGCCCTCGGTGTCTCGCCGCCCGGCGGGCTGCCGGCCGCGTTTCTCGAGGACGTGCCCGACCCGCTGCACCGTCTTGTCCGCCGCTACGCCGCCACCCACGGGCCGTTCACGACCGCCGACCTCAAGGCCCGCTACGGCGTCGACATCGGCGCCGTCCTGTCCGAGCTCGAGCGCGACGGTGAGCTCGTGCGCGGCGAGCTTCGCCCCGGCGGCAGCGAGCGCGAGTGGTGTCACCCGGAGGTGCTGCGGCGCCTGCGCCGCGCGTCGCTGGCGGTCCTTCGCAAAGAGATCGAGCCCGCAGATCAGCGGGCGCTGGCACGGTTCCTGCCCGCCTGGCAGGGCGTCGACCGCCATCCCGCAGCCGGCGCCGGGATCGACCGCCTGCGCGAGGCGCTGGTGCCGCTGCAAGGGCTTGCGGTCCCCGCCGAGGTGTGGGAGCGCGACCTGCTCCCGCGCCGCGTCGGCGCGTACTCGCCGGCGTGGATCGACCAATTGTGCGCCAGCGGCGAGCTCGTCTGGATCGGCGCGGGCGCGCTCGGACGCAACTCCGGCCGCGTGGCGCTCTACTTCCGCGAGGACCTGAGCGAGCTCGGGCCGCCGCCGTTCAAGGGCGCGATCCCCGACAAGGACCAGCACGCGCTGATCCGGGAACGGCTCGGCGCCGGGGCCTGCTTCTTCACCGACCTGCTCGTCGACGTCGCGCTCGCGCCCGAAGAGCTGCAGGAGGCGCTGTGGGATCTTGCGTGGGCGGGCGAGGCGACCAACGATGCGTTCGCGCCGCTGCGAGCGCCACGGCTGACGCTCGCCCGGGCCCAGCGCGAGCGCACCCGCAGGGCCGCCCGCGCCGGCCGGTTCGCGGCCGCGGCGCGCCGCCGCGGCGGTGCCGCGGCACAGGTGCAGGGGCGGTGGTCGCTGACCGCGCCGTTGTTTGCCGCGCAGGTCGACCCGGTTGCCCGCCGACGCGCGCTTGGCGAGCTGCTCCTCGAGCGCTACGGCATCGTCACGCGAGAGCAGGTGCTCGCCGAGGGGATCCCCGGCGGGTTCTCGGCGATCTACTCGGAGCTGTCGCAACTCGAGACGCTCGGCGTCGCCCGCCGGGGCTACTTCGTCGAGGGTCTGGGCGGCGCTCAGTTCGCGCTCGCCGGCGCGGTCGAGCGGCTGCGCTCGCAATCCGATCGCGATGACCGCCCGGTTGTGCTGTCGGCGGTCGACCCGGCCCAGCCCTACGGCGCGGCACTGCAGTGGCCCGCGCGCGAGACCGCGCGGCGTCCCGGCGCGCGTTCCGGGCGCCTACGTCGTGCTCGCCGGCGGCGAGCCGATCCTGTACCTCGAGCGCGCCGGCCGGGCGCTGCAGACGCTCGTCGGCGCCGACGACCCCCGGCTCGAGCCCGCGCTGACCGCGCTCGTGGAGCACGTCCACCACGGCGCAATCAAGCGGCTGGCGCTCGAGAAGATCGACGGCGAGTCGGCGATGGTGTCCTCGCTGTTCCCGTTGCTGGTCGCGCTCGGGTTCCAGGAGGGTCCCCGTAGGCTGACGCTCAGTGCGTAACGTGCTGGTTTGGGGCGGAGGTGCCTGAGGGCGACACGATCGCCTGGGCCGCAAACCGGATCCGCCCGATCCTTGAAGGCCGGGTGCCCGATGAGGTTCGAACGCCACACCCGCGCCACGGGCAGGACCGCTGGCCGCAGCGCCTGGCGGGGCGGGCCGTCACAAGCGTCGACACGCACGGCAAGCACCTGTTCCTGCGCTTCGAGGGCGACCTCGTGATCCACTCGCATCTGGGCATGAGCGGCGTCTGGGGCGTGTACGAAAAGGGCCGCCGGTGGGGGCGATCGGCGTCGCGCGCATGGCTGGTGTTGCGCGCCGGCGACAGCGAGGTGGTGCAGTTCGACGGGCCGCTGCTCGAGTTGCTGACCGAGGGCCGCACCCGGTTCGACCAGCGCCTGGCGGCGCTCGGGCCCGACGTGCTGGCGCCGTCGTTTCACTCGGCGCGCTTCCTCGCACGGCTGCGCGCCGACGATCCGACGCGGCCGATCGGTGACGCGCTGCTGGACCAGCGCAACATCGCCGGAATCGGCAACATCTGGAAGTCCGAGGGCTGCTGGGAGGCGGCGGTCGACCCATGGCGGCCCGTCGGCGAGGTGACCGACGACGAGGCCGGCGCGGTCATCGAAGCGATCCGGCCGCGGATGATGCGCTCCGCGCTGCAGGGCCCGAGGGCGATCAACCCCCGCGTCTACCGGCATGTCGGCCGGCCGTGTCCGCGTTGCGGAGGTCCGATCTCGGCCCGTGGCCAGGGGGACGCGAACCGCACCACCTACTGGTGCCCGGGCTGTCAGCACTAGGCGAGTGATTCTCACGAGGGGCGGATCCGGCTGCATGCGTCCGGCGCCACTGGGTCGGCGCCGGGCCGCGACCTGCCGTAAGGCCGCTGGTCGGCGGGTCGTGGGAGATCGTGTGCCCTATAGGGGCAAAGATCTCCCACGGACCCCCGTCGGGAGCAGGTCCCGACCGCTCGATGCCCACTGCCGAGCGGTCTACCCGCTGAAGCCGCGGGCACAAAGCGCCCGCGACCGAGCGGCACAAGACAAGACGGGCCGGCGATACACAGCGCGACCAGGCACCGACCCGCCGGGCAGAGCCCCCCAACGGGCCCGCTCCCGTGAGCACTAGCCTCTATGTAGATGAACGAGCGAACGCTGCGCCGAGTGGGCCACAAGGGAGCCGACCTGATCGCCCCCGGCAACACCCATGCAAGCTTCGACGCGGCGCTCGCGGCCGGCGTCGACATGATCGAGTTCGACGTGCTGCCGTCGCGCTCGAGCGACGCGCTGCTGCTCGCCCACGACTACGAGGACGCGGCCCGCCGCACCCCGCACACGCTCGAGGAGGGGCTCGAGCATCTGGCATCTGAGGCGTTTGCCGGGATCGAGATCGACGTCGACCTGAAGCTGCCCGGCTACGAGCTGGAGGTGCTCGACGCGCTGCGTGCGTCCGGGATGCTCGACCGGGCGCTGATCTCCAGCCAGTTCCGCTCGAGCCTGGCGCTGATTCGCGCGACCGAGCCGGGCGTGCGCCTCGGCTGGTCGGTGCCGAAGCTCAAGCGCGATCCGTTTCGCTCGCGCGCGACCACGCTCGGGGCGCTCGTCGCCGCCCAGGCGATCCGGCTGGTGCTTCCCGACCAGGCGGTGCGTGCGATCCGGGCTCGTCAGTGCGACGCGGTGATGGCGCACTGGCGACTGGTGTCGCCGAGGCTGGTGCGCGTCGTCCGCGAGGCCGGCGGCGAGCTGTACGTGTGGACGGTCGACGAGCTGCCGCGGATGCGCGAGCTGCACGCGCTCGGCGTGACCGGCGTGATCACGAACGACCCGCGGCTGTTCTCGGCGCTCGCCGCCTAGCGCTCGTAGTTCAGGGGATGTTGCACTGCGCGGCGCTGAACCGGCGCGGATCGCCGAAGTCGGCGTCGTGGTGCCCGCGCGTGGTCAGGCGCTGCGTGCTGCCGATGAGCCTGCGGCCTAGCCTCCACTGAAACGTCACGCGACCGCGGAGTGGACCGGAGTGGGCCCCGAACCGGAAGCGCACACCGCCCTGCTGCAGCCGGGATGCGGACCGGCCCAGGGAGATCGTCGCCTTGGCCTGCGGGTCAGGCTTGAAGCCGATCTTCGGCGTCGGCTGGTAGTCGACGCCGACCGTCATCGACAGGCTGGCGGGGAAGCCGAGGCTGGGAATTTGGCCGCGAACCCCGATCACCTTCGGGTAGTGCTTGGTGTTGCAGATGTTGACGGTCGCCCACAACTTGCGCGAATGTTCTGCGCGCGCGACCGCCTGGCGAATCTGTGCGCGCGTCGGCGACGAGCCGCGCGCAGCCGCCGGAGCGGCCGCCCCAAGCAGCGCGAGCAGGGCGATCGGTACGAACAGACGGCGGGGCACGAGGCGGAAAATAGCGGGCGTGTGATGGATGTTCTGTAAGAACGTAGTAACTATGTGATCGGCACTTTGGCGGCAACGGCGCAACAATCTCCGAGCGCCTCGTGGGAGCGGTTCGAGTCGCTGTACCGAACCACGCGCAACGACCTGTACGCGTACGCATTTACGCTGCTGCGCGACCGGGCCGCGGCCGAGGACGTGACCGCGCTGGCGTTCGAGCGGGCTTACCGCCGCCGGCGCACGTTCGACCGGCGCCGCGGCGAGGAGCGCGCCTGGCTGTTCGGGATCGCGCGCAACGCCGCGCTCGACGAGCTTCGCCGCCGCAAGCGCACCGCCGCACTCGTGACCGACTCGGAGGACGTCCAAGCCGCCGGGCCGGAGGACGGCGCCGAGGTGGCGCTGCGAAGGACCGCGGTCAAGACGGCCCTCGCAGCGCTGCCCGCGCGCGACCGCGAGCTGATCGCGCTGAAGTTCCACGCCGGCTTGACCAACGCCGAGCTCGCCCGGGTGCTCGGAATCAGCGAGTCCAACGCCGGCACGACGCTGCACCGCACGATGGAAAAGTTGAGGAAGGCCTGCAATGCCACGGCTTGACGAGTACCCATTCGACCCCGAGGTCGCCGCCGCGCTCGACGCAATCGACGCGACCCTCGCCGGCGACCCGGTCGACCCCGAGCACGCCGAGCTGGCGGAGCTGGCGCTGCTGCTGGTCGCCGAGCGGCCGGAGATCGACGACGGAGTTCGCGCGGTCGCTGGACCAGCGCGTGGCGCGGCGGTTCGCGCGCGGCGCCGGCCGCCTCGAGCGCGCCGGCGCCGCGTCGCGGGTGGAGCTGGCTGTGGAAGCCGGCGGCCGGAACCCTCGGCGCGGTGCTCGCTGCGGTGCTGTTCGTCGCCGGCGTGAACTCGGTCGGTGGCGGCGGCGCGTCGTCGAGCTCGTCGTCGAGTACGGCTGCATCGGCTACGGCTGCGTCGGCCGGGCCCGCGCGGCAGCTTGGAATCCCGGCCGCCAAGCCCGCGCCGGCGAACCGAGAGTCCGCCGCCGCCGGCACGAGCAGCTCGGCGGCCGCCGCGAGCACGACGGCAGCCGCCTCGAGCGCTTCATCCGCCGCCGCCCCGAGTGCCGCGGCTGCATCGGGCAATCCCGCCCCGCATCCGCAGAGCAACGGCCGCAAGATCGTCCAGTCCGCCCAGCTCACGCTGACGTCCGCGCCCAACCGCGTCGACACCGTCGCCCAGGAGGTGTTCGACGTCGTCGGCCGCGAGAACGGCGTGGTCAACCGCTCGACCGTGACCGCCACCGGCGCCACCGACGGCTACGCGGAGTTCCAGCTGCGCGTGCCGAGCTCGTCGCTCGCCGACACGATGAACGCGCTCTCGCAGCTGCGCTATGCCCACGTGTCCGCGCGCACCGACAACACGCAGGACGTCAACGGCGCGTACGTGAGCGTGACCCACCAGCTCGCCGACGCCCGGGCGCTTCGGACCGCGCTGCTCAAGCAGCTCGCAACCGCCGTCACGCAGGCGCAGATCGACAGCATCAACGCGCGGATCCAGGACGCCGAGGCGGCGATCGCACGCGCCGAGGCGACGATCCGGGGACTGAACCAGCGGGTCAACTTCAGCCAGATCTCGCTCGACATCAACGCCGCCAACGTGCCCGCCGCGGTGCCGCACCACAGCGGCTCGTTCGGCCTCGGCCGGGCGGCGCACGACGCCGGCCGCGTCCTGACGGTCGCCGCCGGCGTCGCGCTGATCTCGCTCGCGGCGCTGCTGCCGGTGGCGCTGGTGGGCGCGGTCATCTGGTGGATCGCCGCCGCCGTCCGGCATCGCCGGCGCGAGCAGGCGCTGGACGCGGCCTAGCTGCGGGAACACCGCTGTGGTATCTCTGGTTGCGTGGGCGCGACCAGCGAGGACACCGTGGAGCTGCTCGGACGGGTGCCGGTGTTCTCGGCGCTGGCCGGGGAGGAGCTGCAGCGTGTAGCGGAGGTGGCTGTGCCGCGGCGTTTCGAGGCCGGCGAGGCTGTGTTCCGGGAGGGGGATGCGAGCGACACCTGCTACATCGTTCGCGCCGGTCGGGCGCGGGCGGTGCGTGAGCACGCGGACGGGCGCTCGATCACGCTCGCCAACTTCGGTCCCGGTGACATCTTCGGAGAGCTGGCGATGTTCGACGACGAGCGGCGCTCGGCCACGGTCGAGACGCTGGAGGGGACCGAGGCGATCGCGATCCTGGGCGGCGACATGCGCCGGCTGCTGCGCGAGCACCCGGACATTGCCGTGAAGCTCCTGCAGGCGCTGGGCCGGCGGTTGCGCGAGTCCAACGAGCGGCTCGCGCGCCAGTCGTTTCAAACCGTCCAGAGCAGAGTCGCCGGTGTCGTGTCGCAGTTGGTGGCCGCGGCGCGGGCGCAGGGCGCGCAGGATGACGACGTGCTGATCACAGCGACGCAGGCAGACCTTGCGCAACTGGCGGGATCTTCGCGAGAATCGGCGAGCCGTTTCCTGGCAGTGCTCGAGCGCGCAGGAATCATCACTCAGGGTCGGGGAAAGCTGATAGTGCATGACGCAGCCGCGCTGGAGCGATACGTCTACTGATCGAAGCGAGTTCTCGGCCGGAGGGGTGGTGGTCCGAGGGCGCGACGTGATCGTGATCGTCCCGGTCAAGCGCGACGCGAACGGCGGCCGTGTGCTGGGCCTGCCCAAGGGCCACCCCGACGCGGATGAGAGCGCCGAGGCCGCCGCGACGCGCGAGGTCCATGAGGAGACCGGCGTGCGGGCGGACCTGGTCGAGAAGCTCGGCGACGTCAGCTACACCTACGAGCGCCGCGGCCGGCGGGTGGGCAAGCGGGTCGCCTTCTACCTGTTTGAGTACCGCTCCGGCGATCTCGCCGACCATGATCACGAGATCGAAGACGCCCGCTGGATGTCGCTCGAGCGAGGCCGCTCGGGCTCTCAGCTACGACGGAGAGCGCGAAATGGTCAAGCGCGCATTGTCGAGACTGTCACAGGATGTGTAGGCTGGCGGTTTCGTGCGCGTCCTGAACTTCTATTCGTCGGTGTTCGCCGACCAGCTGAGGCGTGGCCGCAAGACCGCGACGATCCGTCTCGGCGACAAGTCGCACAAGTACCGCAAGAACGATTGCGTGCTGGTGACGATCGGCTACCAGCACTCCCCGCGCGAGAAGATCTTCAACGCGGTGATCGACCAGGTCGAGGTCAAGCGCGTCAAGGACCTCTCGCCCCGCGACATCGAGCACGACAACCCGGAGTTCCGCCGGGTCGATGAGATGGTCCACTTCCTCAAGCAGATCTACGGCCGCGAGGTCGGGATGGAGGACACCGTCACGGTCGTGCGCTTCTCGCAGATCATCGAGAACCCGCCCGAAGTGCGCGACCGGATCCACGGGCTCGGCGGCGCCCAGAACTAGGGCACTAGGTCAGAATTCTTACCAAACTGGGTAAGCATGCCCGAGCTACGGTCGGCGGCTCAGCGACCGATTACTCGGGCATGACCAGTCAAATTGCATCGGCCGCCGCTGCGCCTCGTACAACCGAGGATTCGCGCAAGCCCGCCGGTAAAAACCACGGATTTGTGCTGCGTCGACTGAGCGTTCGCGGGCGGCTGTTCGCGCTCGCGATCGGTCTCGGCGCACTCGGCGCGGTGTGCGTCGTGGTCGCGGTGAGCGGCCTGCTCAGCCAGGGCAACAAGGTGCAGTCGGTGAGCACCACCTTCACGGACTTTCGGACCGAGCGCGACGCCTATGAGGGCTGGCTGACCGCCGACGATCAGATGAACATGTACGTGGCGCTGGCGGCACTCAAGGATTCCTCCCAGCGCCAGCTTCTGAACACGACCTGGGGCCAGGTCGTCTCCGGCCACGCGCAGGCCGTCAGTCAGCTGAGCCGGCTCGCCGCCGGCGCGATCGATCCGGCTGTGCGCACCGCGGCACGCGCGACGCTCAACGACGTCAACGACTATTACGCGTTCACGCTGAAGATGCACGCCGCGGTCCAGGCCGGCAAGGTCGCCCAGGCCGTGCGGCTGGTCACCGTCAGCAACGCGCCGGTCTCGGACAAGGCCCAGGCCGACTTCGACTCGATGGGCAAGACGCTGACCGCGCAGGCGGCGAAGATCAACGCCGAGGCCAAGGCGCAGGCGAGCAGCTCAGAGACGCTCGTCGTGATCGTCGCGGTGATCGCGATCCTGCTCGGGCTCGCGGTGACGGTACTGCTGGCGCGTTCGATCATCCGACCGCTGGCGCAGATGACCGGGGCGGCCGAGAAGATCGCCGAGGGCGATCTGGCGGTCGAGGTGGACGCACGGGGCGACGACGAGATCGGGCGACTCGCGCATGCGTTCCGCAACTCGGTCGCGTATCTGAACGAGATGGCCGGTGCCGCCGAGCAGGTGGCCGACGGCAACCTCGCGGTGCAGGTCACGCCGCGATCGGATCGCGACGTGCTCGGCCAGGCGTTTCACCGGATGCGAGCGAAGCTGGCTGCGACGATCGAGAAGATCGCCAACAGCTCGAACAGCGTCGGGAACGCCTCCAGCGAGATGGCGCAGTCCAGCCAGCAGGCCGGGGCGGCCGTCGGCGAGATCGCCAACGCCGTCGGGTCGGTGGCCGAGGGCGCCGAGACCCAGCTGCGGTCGCTCGAGCAGGCCCGCGCCGTGACCGCTCAGGTCGCGGCCGTGTCCGAGGCTTCGGCGGCCGACGCCGACGAGACCGCCCAAGCGGCGCGACGGGCCCGCGAGGTCGCCGAGGAGGGCGCCACGTCGGTTCAGCGCGCATCGGAGGCGATGCGAGCAGTCCACGAGTCCAGCAGCGAGATCACCGATCGGATGCACGAGCTCGGCTCGATGAGCGAGCAGATCGGCGGGATCGTGGACACGATCACCGGCATCGCCGAGCAGACCAACCTGCTGGCGCTCAACGCCGCGATCGAGGCCGCGCGCGCCGGCGACCAGGGCCGAGGCTTCGCGGTCGTGGCCGAAGAGGTCCGCAAGCTCGCCGAGGAGAGCCAGACAGCGGCGGGCTCGATCGCCGAGCTGGTCGGCAAGATCCAGGTCGGGACGCGCAGCGCGGTCGACGTCGTTGCCTCCGGGGCGCGCCAGACCGAGGAGGGCGTCGAGATCGTCGAACAGGCGCGCGAGGCGTTCGAGCGCATCGATCACAGCGTCCAGGACATGGACGAGCGCGTGCAGCGGATCACCACGGCGGTCGGCGAGATCGTCGCCTCCGGTACCGAGATGCAGGCGACGATCGAGCAGATCCTCAGCGTCGCCGAGCAATCGTCGGCTTCCGCCGAGGAGGTCTCAGCGACGACCGAGGAGACCAGCGCCTCTGCCCAGCAGATCGCGGCCTCCGCGGGCGTCCTTGCCGACACGGCCGACAGCCTCCAGAGCGTCGTGTCGCAGTTCAAGCTCGTCTGACAGCGACCGATTACAAGGTCACACCCCGGTGGCGCGGGCCCTGAAATATTGGGCCCGCGCCCTTTTTTGGCACTCTGAAGCGGAGAGTGCCAAATTCGCGCTTGCATCCCTTTGCGGACTAGCTATAGTCCTGAGCGTTGGCACTCTGACCCCACGAGTGCCAGGCTCTAGCACTATCCATTCTCGGAGGTTTGCAACAGATGAAGCTCAAGCCCCTTGGCGATCGGCTGATCGTGCGGGCAATCGAGGAGGAGGAGACCACCGTGAGTGGGATCGTCCTGCCCGATACTGCCAAGGAAAAGCCCCAGAAGGGCAAGGTCCTCGCCGTCGGCGACGGCAAGGTCAACGAGGACACCGGCAAGCGCACGCCGCTCGACGTGTCCGAAGGAGACGAGGTCCTCTACAGCAAGTACGGCGGCACGGAGATCAAGGTTGACGGCGAGGAGCTCCTCGTCCTCCGTGAGTCCGACGTGCTGGCGAAGGTCCAGTAGATCCGCTCGAGGAGAACTAGAACAGATATGGCACATAAGGAACTGAAGTACGAGGCGGAGGCCCGCAAGGCGCTCGAGTTGGGCGTCGATGCGGTCGCCAATGCCGTCAAGGTCACGCTCGGCCCCAAGGGCCGCTACGTGGTCCTCGACAAGAAGTTCGGCGCGCCCACGATCACCAACGACGGTGTGACGATCGCGCGCGAAATCGAGGTCGAGGACGTATTCCAGAATCAGGGCGCCCAGCTCGTGCGCGAGGTGGCGACGGCGACCAACGACGTCGCCGGCGACGGCACCACCACGGCGACGGTGCTCGCTCAGGCGATCGTTCGCCAGGGCCTGAAGAACGTCGCCGCCGGCGCCAATCCGCTGGCGCTCAAGCGCGGCATCGAGAAGGCCGTCGACGAGGTCGTCAAGAACATCGAGTCGCAGTCGAATGAGATCTCGGGCAAGGAGCAGATCGCCCGTGTCGCGACGATCTCGGCCGGCGACGACGAGATCGGCGACGTGATCGCCGACGCGATCGAGAAGGTCGGCAAGGACGGCGTGGTCAACGTCGAGGAGGGCCAGACGTTCGGCATGGACCTCGAGTTCACCGAGGGCATGCAGTTCGACAAGGGCTACATCTCGCCGTACATGGTCACCGACCAGGATCGGATGGAGGCGACCCTCGAGGATCCCTACGTTCTGATCGCCAACCAGAAGATCGGCTCGGTCCGCGATCTGCTGCCGGTGCTCGAGCAGACGATCCAGTCGGGCAAGCCGCTGCTGATCATCGCCGAGGATGTCGAGGGTGAGTCGCTCGCGACGCTTGTGGTCAACAAGCTCCGCGGCACGTTCACCGGCGTTGCGGTCAAGGCTCCGGGCTTCGGCGACCGCCGCAAGCGGATGCTCGAGGACATCGCGGTCCTGACCGGCGGCGAGGTGATCACCGAGGAGATGGGCCTCAAGCTCGAGAACACCCAGCTCTCGCAGCTCGGCCGCGCCCGCCGCGTCGTCGTCGCCAAGGACACGACGACGATCGTCGATGGCGCCGGTGACACCGACGCGATCAAGGGCCGCATCAACCAGATCAAGAACGAGATCGAGAACACCGACTCGGACTTCGACCGCGAGAAGCTGCAGGAGCGGTTGGCCAAGCTCTCGGGCGGTGTCGCCGTCGTCAAGGTCGGCGCGGCAACCGAGACCGAGATGAAGGAGAAGAAGCATCGCGTCGAGGACGCGCTGCAGGCCACCCGCGCGGCGCTCGAGGAGGGCATCGTGCCGGGCGGCGGTGTCGCACTGTTGGTCGCCCAGAAGGCGCTCAACCTCGACGCATTCGAAGATCCGGACGAGCAGACCGGCGCGAAGATCGTGCACCGCGCGCTCGAGGAGCCGCTACGGCAGATCGCCGAGAACGCCGGCCTCGAGGGATCGGTCGTCGTCAACGACGTCCGCAAGTCCAAGAAGGGCCAGGGCCTCAACGCGGCGAGCGGCCAGATCGTCGACCTGGTGGCGGCTGGGATCATCGACCCGGCGATGGTGACGCGCTCCGCGCTTCAGAACGCCGCGTCGATCGCCAAGAACATCCTGACCACCGAGGCGATCGTCGCCGAGGTTCCCGAGAAGGACGGCGGCGGTGGCGGCGGCGGTATGCCCGACATGAGCGGGATGATGTAGCAACCCGCCACTGCACACAGGCGAGGCTTTCGAGGGCCCGGCGAGCAGCCGGGCCCTCGGTCTTTAAAGACGGCCGCGCATCCGGCGCGGCCTCTAGATTCCAGCCGAAGTAGACCTCGGCCTTGGAGATCTGGCCGTCGGGGATCGTGAGCACCTCGGTGTTGCGAAACCGGGTCCCGTCCTTGCGCGTGCTCTCGTAGGTGACGATCACCTCGTGACCTGCTTCGATCAGGCGCTTGAACTCGTAGCCGGCGATGTTCCCTGCGTTGGGCCAGCAGCGCTCGAAGTACTTGGCCCGGTCGATCCCCGGATCCGGTGGGCTGAAGAACCGAAATCGTCGGTCAGCAGCTCCTCGATCAGGCCGCGGTCCTCGGTCTCGTAGGCGCCGTAGCAAGCGCGTGCGACCGCCAAGCGATCGTGGGCCGACATCTGCCGCCTCCTTTCCTGTTGGTTGCAGGATAGGACCGGGTGGCTGGCCGGATCTGATCGCCGACGCTACGCGGCGATCTGCTGGGCCTCGCCGAGGAGGCCGTCGACGGCCTCGTTGGCCCACAAGATCGAATCCAGATGCAGCCGAGCGGAGCCCGGGATCAGCGCGGCGGCGGTTCCAAAATCTCCGGCCTCGAGCGCGGAAACGCACTGAAGCAGTGTTCCCATCGGGCCCTCATGGGCGATCAGCGCGTCGCGCATCTCGGCGGAGAACGGGATCGAGGCCAGGGCCTGCGCCATCGGCAGGTCCATCAGCGCGTCTGCCACCGAGAACAGTCCCAGGGTGAACAGCTGCGGCTGGTCCGCCCGGCTCAGGCCGGGTCCGGCGAGCTCGCAGAAGCGGGCGCGGATCAGGGCCGTGACGGTCAGCTCCGTCGGCTTGTCCTCGACGCTTGCGAACACGGTCAGCGTCGCCCACTGCTTGATGTTCTGCAGCCCGAGCAGCGCGAGCGCCTGGCGGATCGAGTTGACCTCGAACCGCAGGCCGAAGAAGGCGGAGTTGATGTAGCGAAGCAGGCGGATGCTGAGTGCGACGTCATGGGCGATCAGCGCTTCGACCGCGTCCAGCTGGATGTCGGGATCCTGCAGCGCGCCGAGCAGCGCGAGCAGCGGCAGCCGCCGGGCGTTGATCTGACGGTTGGACATCAGCTGGGGCTTGCAGAAGAAATAACCCTGGAAGAGATCGCAGCCCGCATCCATGCAGTAGGCGTGCTCATCGGGGGTCTGCACCTTCTCGGCCAGCAGCTTGACCCCGTGGGGCCTCAAGATCGCGGCCTGCTCGGCGAGCCCATCAAGGCCGAGCGCGAGAACGTCGAGCTTGACGATGTCGACAAGCGCCAACAGCGGCGCGGCGCTCGGGCGGTAAGTGAAGTCGTCGAGCGAGAGCCGGTAGCCGCTGCGCTTGAGCTGATCGCAGGCGTGCAGCAACCGGTCATCGATCAGCTGGTCCTCGAGGATCTCGAGGCCGACCAGCGCCGCCGGCACCGCGGTGACCAGCCCGCTCAGCAGAAACTCACGGGAGACGTTGATCCACGCGTCCTTGGAACCGACGATCCGCTCCCATCCGATCTCGGTCAGCGAGTTGAGCACGACCGACGCGGTCGCGCCCTCGTCGTCGAGCACGATCGCAGCATCGCCGGGGCCATGGCGGAACAGCAACTCGTAGCCGCAGACCTTGAGGTCGCGGTCGAAGATCGGTTGTCGAGCGACGTATACGTCTGACATGGCGATGGAACTGATGAGAGCCCCTTAAGGATTTCTCGGCACCAACGACCGATTCTTAACAGCGAGCGGCCCGCCGCCAGGAAGGCGACGGGCCGCGCAGTCAGCAAGCGGACGGCTGGCCAGGGGTGAACCGAGCTACACCCGGAGGTGCTCTCGATTGCTCGCGCGGCCGCGGTTCCGGCCGCGGTTCACGCCGCGTCGCTGCTAGTACAGACGCCGGGTCGCGACGGTTCGCGCTCGGCGGACGGCGCAGACGGACTCGTAGACGTCGCGCGTTCGACGCGCGACCTCAGCCCAGTCGAAGCGAAGGACGTGCTCGCGCGCCTCGGCGACGAGTTGCGCGCGGGCCTCGTCGTCGCTGAGCACCTGCTCGAGGATCTCGCCGAGCGCCTGTGAGTCGCGAGACGGGAAGCGAAGCCCGACCGTGCCGTCGCCTGGGACGACTTCGCGCAGGCCGCCAGTGTCGGCGACCACGCACAGGCATCCGGACGCCATCGCCTCGAGCGCGACAAGTCCGAACGGCTCGTAGATCGAGGGCACGATGCACAGGTCGGCGACCCGGTAGAGCGAGTGCAGCATGTCGTCGCCGACCCACCCCAGAAACGTGCCGTGCCGGGTGAGTCCGAGCCGGCGGGCCTGGCGCTTGAGCTCGGCCTCGGCGGTTCCGGTTCCGGCAACCACGAAGCGGACGTCGCCGAACGTCTCGATCACCGGGGCCAGCGCGTCGAGCGCGAGATGAAAGCCCTTCTCGTAGACGAGCCGGCCGACCAGTAGCACCAGGCGTTCGCCGGGCGCGGCGAAGCGGGCCCGCAGAGCGCGCAGGTCCGTCGCCACAACCGGCTCGAGATCCCGTGGGTCGATCCCGTTCGGGATCACGTCGACGTTCGCCGGCGGCACGCCGAACACGTTGACGACGTGGCTCTTCATGTAGCGCGAGCAGGTGATTACGTGGTCTGCGCGCCGCACCATCCGCCGTTCGGCGGCGTGGATGTGGGACTGCGGGTGCTTGTGCACCCAACCCTGGTGGCGACCGAACTCGGTGGCGTGCACCGTCACCAGCCACGGGCGCCCCAGCCGTTGCGCGGCCGATTGCGCGGCGCCGGCGACGAGCCAGTCGTGCGAGTGGACCAGGTCGAACTCATACCGATCGCAGAGCTCGAACGCGAGCTCGCGCATGTCGCCGTTCATCGCCTTCACCCAGCGGACAAACGCGTTGACGTCCTTGGGGAACTGCGGCTCACGGACGCGATGCACCAACACGCCGTGGCGCTCCTCGGCGGGATCGAGCCGGCCGCCGCCGCGGGTCAGCACGTGGACCTCGACGCCGTCGCTGACGAGGTTCTCCGACAGCTTGCGGACGTGGCGACCGAGGCCACCCTCGATCACGGGTGGATACTCCCAGGAGATCAAGAGGATGCGCATCGGCCGGGCGGGACGCTACCGAAGCAGCCAGGCGACGGTCGCGCCACCACGGCGTCCCGGGTGCTGGTCGAGAAACGGACGCATGTTGGCCGTTTCTCGACCACCTGCCGGGGACGCAGCCATATCAGTCAATGGGCGACGGTCGCGCCGGCCGACAGTGGCGCGAACTGCGGCGGGCGGCGCTCGAGGAAGCTCTGCACGCCCTCGGCGAGGTCGGGAGCGGTGAACGACTCGAACATCAGCCGGTTGGCCTCCGCCAGCGCGTCGTCGAGATCTCGGCCGTAGTCGGCGTAGACCTGGCGCTTCATCGTCGCCATGCTCGCCGGCGAGGACTCGGTCGCGAGCATCCGCGCGTAGGCGGTCGCCTGCTCGAGCACGCTACCGTCCGGGACCGCTTGGTTGACGAGGCCGATCGCCGCCGCCTCGGAACCGAGCACGACCCGTCCGGACAGGAGCAGATCGAGCGCCCGCGCCTGGCCGACCAGCCGCGGCAGGATCCACGAGATCCCGTGCTCGGCTACGAGTCCGCGCCGCGCGAACGCGGTCGTCAGCTTCGCGCTCTGCGCGGCAAAGCGCAGGTCGCACAGCAGCGCCTGCACGAGGCCGAGGCCGGCGCACGGCCCGTTGATCGCCGCGATGATCGGCTTGCAGATCGTCAGCGGGAACGTCATCGGCCGCGAATCGTGCTCGGCGGTGGTCACGCCGCTTGCGTCCTGAGAGGCGATCGCCTGCAGGTTCTGCATATCGGCGCCGGCGCAGAACCCGCGACCGGCTCCGGTCACGACAATCGCGCGGACGTCCTCGTCGGCGGCGCACAGGGTCAGCAGGTCGAGGTAGCGCACCTGCATCTCGCCGGTCCAGGCGTTGAGCCGGTCCGGCCGGTTCAGCGTCAGCACCGCCACCCCGTCCTGCACGTCGATCAGCACCACTTCGCTCACGGCACCATCTCCTCGGCTTCGGTCAACACGAAACGAACTCCGGCAATTTCGCACTCATCGCGCTCGCGCTCGCGAGCGGCGGCGGCCGCGCCGGCGCCGGCGCCGGCGCCGGCGGAGGCTCGCACGGCGATCTCGATCAATCCAGGCTCGCCGTCGTCAGCGACGAACTCCACGCCCGGCGGGTCGCCGGTCACCGCCCGCCAGCGCCCGGCGACGGCGTCGGGGTCGCGCACGGCGACACGAATGCCGTGCAATCGCCCGGGGACGCTGCGCCGCTCCCAGTCGGGCCCGGCCCAGCGCCACGCGTGCGCCGGCCGCGGGGCGCTCAGCGAGACGATCGCGCCGCGCATGTCGGCGGGATGGAGGTGGACCTCCTCGATGTCGTGCAGCGCGACCGCGAACACCTCGCGCACGGCGGCCGCCGCGGCGCGCGCGCGAGCAGCCGCCAGGTCCTCGACCTGGAACATCACCATGTAGCCGCAGTCGCCGCCGCGGCGATCGAGCAGGCGGCCGGCGGCAGTGCCCGGGCGCACCGGCGACACAACCTCGACGAAGCAATCCCCGAGCGCGAACACCGCGTTTCGCAACCCGAAGTAGCCGACGCCGGGATCGGAGAACGGCTCGCCGAGCCCGAGCGCTGATCGCAACCGCTGCACCACCGGGTCAAGCTCGCGGGCGGCCAGGACGACCTGTCGGATCCGGGGCAGGGGCGGGTCGGGCAGGGGCGGGTCGGGCGCTGTCATCGCCGCGGACACTACGGGACACTTGGCTGGTCGAGAAACGGACAACATGCGTCCGTTTCTCGACCACCTCGGTGAAAGTCGCTACATGCGTTCGAGCACGGCGATCCCGCGCGAGCCGAGCAGTGACCGCAGCGAGACGCCGCTCCCAAGCGATCGCTCCTCGCCCCGAAGCACGTCCCGCCACCGCCCGGTGCCGCCGACGCGCTCGAGCGTCCCGCCGACCGCACCGGCTCGGACGGCGACCGCGACGAGCACGTCGTCGCCTCGCAGATAGGCGCAGACCTGATCGCCGGCATCGAGCGGGCGGTACGAAGCGCCCGGGCGCAGCGGCTCCGGGCGCCGGGCGCGCAACCCGAGCAGCCGCAGGGTCAAAAACAGCTTGTAGGTGTCGCGGTCCGGCGGCGAGCCGCCCATCAGGCGCCGCAGCATCGCCTGATGCCAGTCCCAGTCGACCGGCCGGCGGTTGTCTGGATCGACCAGCGCGCGAAACGGCAGCTCGTCACCCTGGTAGATGTCCGGGATCCCTACTCCGGTCAGCTTCAGCACGACCTGACCGAGCGCGATTCGCTCGGCGGCGTCCGCGACCCGCGCGGCGAACGGCTCGAACTCGTCGAGGAACGGTCTAGACGAATACAGCCCCGAGCAGAACCGCAGCGCGGCCGCCTCCCACTCGTGGTTGGGCTCGATCCAGTTGGTGTTGCGCTTCGCCTCGCGCAGCGCCTTCTCGACGTACTCCTCGATCCGCGAGGACTCGATCGGCCACGCGCCGAGCAGCGTCTGGAAGATGAAGTAGCGCTCGGCATCGTCGGGAGCGCCGCCAGAGCGCAGATCCTCGGTCGCCGACAGCCAGCGCCAAACCTGCTCGGCCCACTCCGACGGCATCGACGCCAGCGCCGCGATCCGGGCGCGCACGTCGGCGGATCGTTTGGCGTCGTGGGTCTGGGTCGTCAGCAGGTTGAGCGGAAACCGCTGAGCCCGCTCGAGGTTGGCGGCGTGAAAGCTCGCCACGTCGATCCCGAACCGCGACGGGGAGCCACCGACGTCGTTGAGCGCGAGCAGGCGGCTGTAGCGGTAGAACGCGGTGTCCTCGACGCCCTTGGCCATGATCGCCGGCGACGTCTGCTGAAAACGCCGGATGAACCCGTCCGGCGCGTCGCGCTCCAGCAGCAGCATCTGGGCGAGCTCCGCGTTCATCCCGGACGCCATCGCGGTCTCGATCGCCGATCGGTCCTGCGGCGCAACCTGACCGAAGCCGGGGTCGACGTAGGTCCGGTAGACGGGCAGCGACGCAAGCCCGCCGGCGAGCGTCTCGATCCCGCCCGGTAGCTCCGCGGCGCAGTCGCCGAGCTCGCGCGCGAGGCGCTGCACGTCGAGCCAGAACGGGCCGTGGGCCTGCTCGAGCTTGGCCTCGAGCGCGACATCGTGAAAGCTCCGCGGATCGCCCGAGACCTTCTCCCACAGATCGGTCAGCGGCGCCTCGCCGGCCGGATCGACGAACAGTGCGCAGACGTCGTTGAGGAACTCGTAGCCGACCGTGCCGGACACCGGCCAGTCGCGCAGCCGCTCGTCGGGATCGAGGATCTTCTCGACCCACACACGCCGCACGCCGCGGTCGTGCAGGCGCTTGAAGTACCCGTACGGATCGCCGAGTCCGTCGGGGTGATCGATCCGGATCCCGTCGATCACGCGCTCGCGGATCAGCCGCAGCGCCAGCTCGTGGGTGGTCTCGAAGACCTCGAGGTCGATCTGTCGCAGGCCGGCCAGCTCGCCGATGTCGAAGAAGCGGCGGTACACGTGCGCGATCGGATCGACGTCGAAGAAGCGCCCGCGCAGCTCGGGGACCTTCCAATAGATGTTGGCGTCGTCGGCCGCCATGTGGTTGGGCACGATGTCGAGCACGATCCCCATGCCGGCGGCGCGAGCGGCCCGCGACAGCCCCATGAACTCGCCTTCCCCGCCGAGCGCGTCCGACAGCCGGCCGGGGTCGATCACGTCGTAGCCGTGCGTCGACCCCGGGCGCGCCTGAAACGACGGGGACAGGTACAGGTGGGATACGCCGAGGTCGCGCAGGTAGGGGATCAGTGCGCGCGCATCGGCGAACCCGAACCCTGTGCTCAGCTGGAGGCGGTAGGTGGCGCGGAGCTCTAGCTCGGGCGGATCGTTCATCCGAGCCGCTTGAGGATCACGATCGAGTGCGACACCACGGTCATGGCGGTTCGGGGCGGGTACACGGCGCTGCCCGCCTCGGCCTCGGGCTCGGCGGTCGACAGCTCCAGCGCCCACTGAGCCCCGAACCGCCGCCGCGGGAGCACAAATTGCCTGTCCTCGCCGTGGGCGTTGAACAGCACCAGGAACGAGTCGTCCTCGATCCGCTCGCCCCGGGGCCCCGGCCGGGTGATCTCGCGGCCGTTGAGGAACATCCCGAGCACCGGCTCACCGCTGTGCCAGTCGCGCTGGGTCATCTTCCGGCCCTCGGCCCGGAACCACCACACGTCGGGCAGTCCCGAGCCCATCAGCTCTTCGCCGCGCATGAAGCTCGAGCGGCGAAACACGGGATGGTTGCGGCGCAGCCGGATCAGGCGCCGGGTGAAGTCGTGCAGCCGGTCCGCCCCCTCGCTGTCTGCCCAGTCAAACCACGACAACTCGGAGTCCTGGCACCAGGCGTTGTTGTTGCCGTCCTGGCTGCGGCCGAGCTCGTCGCCGCCGAGCAGCATCGGCGTGCCCTGCGAGATGAACAGTGTGGTCAGGAAATTGCGGTGCTGGCGACCGCGCAGCGCGTGGATCTCGGGATCGTCGGTCGGGCCCTCGGCGCCGCAGTTCCACGAGCGGTTGTCGTCGGTGCCGTCATTGTTGTCCTCGAGGTTGGCCTCGTTGTGCTTGTGGTCGTAGGAGACGAGGTCGGTGAGCGTGAAGCCGTCATGGGCGGTGATGAAGTTGATCGACGCGAACGGCTCGCGCCCGTCGGACTCATACAGGTCCGAGGAGCCCGACAGACGCCGCGCGAACTCCCCGCAGTCGGCGTGCCCGCGCCAGAAGTCGCGCATCGCGTCGCGGTAGACGCCGTTCCACTCAGACCACAGGATCGGGAAGTTGCCGACCTGGTAGCCCCCAGGTCCGACGTCCCACGGCTCGGCGATCAGCTTCACCTGCGACAGGACCGGGTCCTGATGGATCACGTCGAAGAACGCCGACAGGCGGTCGACGTCGAAGAACTCCCGCGCCAACGCCGACGCGAGGTCGAAGCGAAACCCGTCGACATGGCACTCGACCGCCCAGTAGCGAAGCGAGTCCATGATCAGCCGAAGCACGCTCGGGTGTACCGGGTTGAGCGAGTTGCCGGTGCCGGTGAAGTCCATGTAGTGGCGCGGGTCATCGGGCACGACCCGGTAGTAGGCGAGGTTGTCGACGCCCTTGAACGACAGCATCGGGCCCAGGTGGTTGCCCTCGGCGGTGTGGTTGTAGACGACGTCGAGGATCACCTCGATCCCGGCGCGGTGCAGCGCCTTGACCATCCCCTTGAACTCCCGCACCTGCTCGCCGCGGCGGCCGGTGGCGGCGTACTCGGAGTGGGGCGCGAAATAGCCGATCGTGCTGTAGCCCCAGTAGTTGCGCAAACCGCGGTCAGACAGAAACGACTCGTCTGAGATGTGGTGGACCGGCAGCAGCTCGAGCGCGGTCACGCCGAGATGGTGCAGGTACTCGATCGCGGCATCTGACGCCAGCCCGGCATATGTGCCGCGGAGGTCCTCGCGGACCTCGGGATGACGCATCGTGAAGCCCTTGACATGGGTTTCATAGATCACGGTGTCGGCGAACGGGATCCGCAGCGGGCGGTCGCCCTCCCAGAAGAACGCGTCATCGATCACGACCGACTTCGGCATCGCCGGCGCGTCGTCCTCGTCGTCGGGCTCGAGGTCGGCGTCGTCCTCGCCGGTCGGCACGTAGGGCAGCACGTTGGCGTCGTGCGCCCAATCGACGACGCCGTCGATCGCCTTCGCGTAGGGGTCGATCAACAGCTTGGCCGGGTTGAATCGATGCCCCTCCTGCGGCTCATATGGGCCGTGGACGCGATACCCGTAGCGCTGGCCGGGGCCGACATCGGGCAGGTAGCAGTGCCACTGCTGCTGCCGGCGCTGCGTCACCTCGATCTGCGTCTCCTCGTCGTCGGAGTCGAACAGGCACAGCTCGACGCGCTCGGCATGCTCGGAGAACAGCGAGAAGTTCGTGCCGCCCCCATCCCAGGTGGCGCCAAGCGGGAAGGGCCGTCCGGGCCAGACGACGTTCACCCGGCCAAAGCTCCTGCGCTCACCTGCCTGTTCTGATGTGTCCAGGCCTCCACGCGACCTCCGTCAGACCAACCGAAGTGCGCGATCGTATCCGTATCCTCCGCCGCCGGTCGCCGGGCGGGCGCGATTCAGCCGCCATCCGGCACGAGCCAGACGGCCGCCAACGGCGGCAGCGTGATCTGCGCGGAGACCGGCTGTCCGTGCCAGGGCACCGGATCGGGGTGCACGACCCCAAGGTTGCCGACGTCGCTGCCGCCGTAGTGGGTCGAGTCGGTGTTGATCGCCTCGCGCCAGCGACAGGCGCGCGGGAGCCCGACGCGATAGGACTCGCGCGGCACCGGTGACAGGTTGGCGATGAAGACGACGACGCGCTCGCCGTTGCGAGATTGGCGCGCGAACGCGACCACGTTGCCGTCCGCGTCGTTGGGCTCGATCCACCAGAAGCCCGACGGGTCCGAATCGACCTCCCACAGCGCCGGCTCGTCCCGGTAGAGGCGGTTCAGGTCGCGCACGAGCGCCTGGATCCCGGCGTTCTCCGGGCGCTCGAGCAGGTGCCAGTCGAGTGAGCGCTCGTGGCTCCACTCCTGCTCCTGGGCGAGCTCGCCGCCCATGAACAGCAGCTTCTTGCCCGGGTGCGCCCACATGTAGGCATAGAGCGCGCGCAGGTTGGCGAGCTTCTGCCAGCGATCGCCGGGCATCTTGCCGTAGAGCGACCCTTTGCCGTGCACGACCTCGTCGTGCGACAGCGGCAGGATGAAGTTCTCGCTGAACGCGTACATCAGGCTGAACGTGAGCTCGTGGTGGTGGTAGCGGCGGTAGATCGGGTCGTTCGCGAAGTAAGCCAGCGTGTCGTGCATCCAGCCCATGTTCCACTTGAAGCCGAAGCCGAGCCCGCCAACGTACGTCGGGCGCGACACGCCCGGCCACGCCGTCGACTCCTCGGCCGCGGAGATCACTCCCGGCTCGCGGGCGTACAAGACCTCGTTGAGCTGCTTGAGGAACGCGACCGCGTCGAGATCCTCGCGGCCGCCGAACTGGTTGGGGACCCACTCACCCTCGTTGCGCGAGTAGTCGAGGTAGAGCATCGAGGCGACCGCGTCGACCCGGATCCCGTCGACGTGGTACTCGCGCATCCAGAACAGCGCGCTGGCGATCAGGAAGTTGCGGACCTCGTGGCGCCCGAAGTTGAACACCAGCGTGCCCCAGTCCGGATGCGCCCCCCGGCGCGGATCGTCGTGCTCGTAGAGCGCGGTGCCGTCAAACCGCGCCAGCGCGAACTCGTCGCGGGGAAAGTGCGCGGGCACCCAGTCGACAATCACGCCGATGCCGTTTGCGTGGAGGCGGTCGACGAGCTGGCGCAAGTCGTCGGGCGAGCCGAAGCGGGGGGTCGGGGCGAAGTAGCTGGTCACCTGATAGCCCCAGGAGCCACTGAACGGGTGAGCCATCACCGGCAGCAGCTCGACGTGGGTGAAGCCCATATCGCTGACGTACGCCGAGAGCTCGTCGGCGAGCTCGATGTAGCTGAGCGAGCGGTTGCCCTCGAGCGGGTTCAGCCGCCAGGAGCCGAGGTGGACCTCGTAGACCGACATCGGGCTCGACAGCGGCTCGTGCTCGCCCCGGCGCGTCAGCCACTGCGAATCCGCCTCGCTCCAGCGATGGTGCGGCTCGGCGATCACAGACGCCGTCTTCGGCGGCATCTCCGCCTCTTGCGCGTAGGGGTCGGCCTTGAGCAGCAGGTCGCGGTCCTGGCTGAGGATCTCGTACTTGTAGCGAGACCCCGCCTCGATCCCGGGGACGAACAGCTCCCAGATCCCCGACGCGCCCATCGAGCGCATTGCGTGCAGCCGGCCGTCCCAGGAGTTGAAGTCGCCGACCACGCTGACGGCCCGCGCGGACGGCGCCCACACGGCAAACGCGGTGCCCTTGACGCCGCGCTGCTCGCGCAGGTGCGCCCCGAGCTTCTCGTAGATCTGCTCGTGGCGGCCCTCGCCGATCAGATACAGATCGAGCTCGCCGAGCGCCGGCGGAAATGCGTATGGGTCCTCGATCGTGAACGTGCCGGCCGGCCCGTAGTCGACCTCCAGCTGATAGTGCAGCGGCAGCTGCGCGCCGTCGACCGAGCCCTCGAATACGCCTCCCGCGTGGATCTGCTCGAGCTCGGTGGAGCTGCCGTCGTCGAGGTGGACTGCGATTCGGCGGGCGGCCGGGCGCAGCGCGCGGATCACGACGGCGTCGCCGTCGGCGTGCGCACCGAGGACGGCGTGGGGGTTGGGGTGCTCGCGCCGCACAAGGGCGTCGAGCTCGTCTGTGGCAACGCTCATTCTGACTCCAGCAGGCGCCTGATTCCGGCCACCGGGATCGCTACCCAATCGGGCCGGTGGTCAAGCTCGTAGCGGAGCTCGTAGATCGCCTTCTCCAGCTCGAAGATCGACAGCAGGTTGGCGACCGCCGCGTCGCCGCCGGGCAGCAGCGCCGGATCGAGCTCGGCGAAGTACTGCTGCAGGAAGCGCTGGCGAGCCTGCTCCTCGAAGCCCTCGGGCGCCTCGCGGCCGTGCAGGATCTCGACCGCCGACGTCAAGTAGGCGAACGAACGCAGCATGCTCGCGACGTCGCGCAGCGGCGAGCGCTTCTGGCGCCGGTGCGGCAACCCTCGCGCCGGCTCGCCCTCGAAGTCGATGATCACCCATCGCTCCGGCGTGTGCAGCGTCTGTCCAAGGTGGTAGTCGCCGTGCGTGCGGATCACGCGCCCACCGACGCCGAGCTTGGAGCGCGCGGCCAGGCGCTCGCGCACATCCTCGCCACGACCGATGATCGGCGCCACTACGTCGTCGTCGGGAAGTCGCACGAAGATCCGCTCGATGTCCTCGTCGACAGTCGCCGTCAGCAGCGCCAGCGCCTCCTGGCTGGGCTCCTCGGGGGAGAACGCCGGGTCGCCGGCGTCGGAGGACAGGATGTTGTGCATGTGAGCGGTGATCGCGCCCAGGCTCGCGAGTTGATCCAGCAGCCATTGCTGATCGGTTTCGATCCGGTCCAGCGCCAGCTCCCAGCCGCCGACGGCGTCGGGCAGGAACTGCTGCGCGACGCCGAGGGTCGCGTTCAGCGGCGCCCCGTCGTACTCGTACCACGCATACAGCGGCGCGATGTTTGCGAAGCCTCGCGCGGTCAAGAACCGCAGCAACTCGAGCTCCGGATTGATCCCCGGCTCGAGCTTGCGGAACACCTTCAGCACGACCCGCTCGTCGATCACGATCGAGGAGTTGGACTGCTCGACGCCGATCAGGCGCAAGGTCGGGTCGTCGGACACCGGAAGGCCGCTGTCGGCGAGGTGGAACGAGAAGCGGCCCTCGGCGGCCTCCATCTCCTCGCCGGAATCCAGCTTGCGTACAAGCTCGAGCAGCCGCTCGGGCTCGGCGACCGCGTCGTAGGCGGCCCATTCGGAGGTCTGGGCGATCGCCTCGCCGAGCGCCGGCGTCGCGCGTTCGGGATCCACGAGCAGCAGCGGCAGCTGGTAGAGCTCGTGGGTGCCGGTCGCAAACCGAGTCTGCACGAGCGCGATGAACAACAACGGGTCCTCGCCGAGAGCGATTCCTTCGACGACGTCGATTCCCGCCACCGCGCGCGACTTCGACGCGTACCAGCGCTGTTGCTGGACCCATTCGCGCAGGGGCTCCGCGTCGAGGCTCTGTTGCAACTCCGAAACCGGGACGGGCACGGGCTCACTCATCCTCGGCGTCCCTTATGTTGTCTTCCTCGACCAGCTGAAACCAGAAGAAGCCTCGCGGCGCCAGCGTCAGCAGATACGGAAGCTCGCCGATCCGGGGAAACCGCGAGCGACCGAACAGCTCGACCGGATAGCGGCCCTCCTCGGCGCTCAAATCGAGCTCGACGGCCTGTGCGGAGCGCGCCAGGTTGTGGACGCACAGCACGACGTCGTCCTCGAACCGGCGCACGTGGGCGAAGATCCTGGGGTTCGAAGGCTCGATCGGCTCGAACGTCCCGAACCCGAACACCGGGTGCTCCTTGCGCAGCGCGATGAAGCGGTGCATCCAGCGCAGCAGCGAGGTCGCCGTTCGCAACTGCGCCTCGATGTTGACCGCCTGGAACCCGTACACCGGATCCATCAGCGGCGGCGCGTACAGCTGCGCGAAGTCGGCTCGCGAGAACCCGCCGTTGCGATCGCCGGTCCATTGCATCGGCGTGCGCACGCCGTCGCGGTCGCCGAGGAACACGTTGTCGCCCATCGCGATCTCGTCGCCGTAGTAGAGCACCGGCGAGCCCGGCAGCGAGAACAGAATCGCGGTCATCAACGCGATCTCGTCGCGGCCGTTGTCAAGCAGCGGCGCCAGCCGCCGGCGGATCCCGAGGTTGAGCTTCATTCGCGGGTCCTTGGCGTACTCGGAGTACATGTAGTCGCGCTCGTCGGCGGTCACCATCTCGAGCGTCAGCTCGTCGTGGTTGCGCAGGAACAGGCCCCACTGGCAGCTGTCGGGGATGTGGGGCGTCTGCTCGAGGATCTCGTAGATCGGGACCGCCTCCTCGCGTCTGACCGCCATGAACATCCGCGGCATCACCGGGAAATGGAAGGCCATCTGGCACTGGTCACCGTCGCCGAAGTATTCGACGACATCGGACGGCCACTGGTTCGCTTCAGCGAGCAGGACGCGGTCGGGGTATTTCTCCTCGATCTCGCGCCGGACCCGCTTCAGATACGCGTGGGTCTCCGGCAGGTTCTCGCAGTTGGTCCCCTCGCGCTCGTACAGGTAGGGGACCGCGTCGAGGCGGAACCCGTCGAGCCCCATGTCGAGCCAGAACCGCAGCACATCGAGCATCGCGTCGCGGACCTCGGGGTTGTCGTAGTTGAGGTCGGGCTGATGCGAGAAGAAGCGATGCCAGTAGTAGGCCTCGGCCTCCGGGTCCCAGGTCCAGTTGGACGTCTCGGTGTCGATGAAGATGATCCGTGCGTCCTCGTAGCGCTGATTGGTCTGCGACCACACGTACCAGTCGCGCTTGGGCGAGTCCGGGCTCGAGCGCGCCTCCTGAAACCACGGGTGGTCGATCGAGGTGTGGTTCATGACGAGGTCGGCGATCACGCGAATCCGCCGCGCGTGCGCCGCGTCGATCAGCTCCTGGACGTCGGCGACCGTGCCGTAGTCGGGATGCACATCGGTGAAGTCCGCGATGTCGTAGCCGCCGTCGCGAAGCGGCGAGCGGTAGAACGGCAGCAGCCAGATGCAGTCGATCCCCAGCCACTGGAGGTAGTCCAGCTTCTCGGTCAGCCCGCGGAAATCGCCCGACCCGTCGCCGTTGGCGTCAAAGAAGCCGCGGATGTGGATCTCGTAGAACACGGCCCGCTTGAACCACAGCGGCTCGGCTTCGAACCACTGGCGGGTCTGGGCCTGCGCGCTGGCTGCGGCGTCGTCGTGGCTCTCGGTCACGGTCGCGGGCCGCGACGCCGCGATCAGGTGGCTCAGGGTTGGCGGGCCGACGGAGCTCATCGACGGTCAGGCGTCCCTCACGCCTGCACCCTGAGGACGTGTGCCTGGCGCACACCAGGCTCCAGACGGACATAGTTGGGGCCGACCCGCCACGCGAACTGCTCGTCGGTGAGCAGGTCTCGGACGCCGAAGCTGAGCGGTACCGCCAGGTGCGCCGGCACGGTCGCGAGGCCCTCCTGCGCCTGCCTGGGATCGATGTTGACGATCGTGATCACGGTGTTGCCGTGCGACTGCTTGACATAGGCGATCAGCGCCTCGTTCGCGGTCTGCAGGAACGTGATGTTCGAGAGCTCCTGCAGCGCGGGGTTCTGACGGCGGACGTCGTTGAGCCGCGCAATCAGCGGCAGCAACGGCCCGTCGAGCGCCCGCCGGCGCAGCTCGAACTTCTCGGAGTTCAGGTACTCCTCGGAGCCCTCCCTCACGGGCACGCGCTCGAAGTGCTCGTAGCCCGAATAGATGCCGTAGCTGGGACTGAGCGTGGCGGCGAGCACCAGCCTCGCCTCAAACGCGGGCGGTCCGCCGTGCTGGAGGTACTCGTGCAGGATGTCGGGCGTGTTGGCAAAGAAGTTCGGACGAAAGTATTCCTGCTCGCCGGAGTAGGCGAGCTCAGACACGTACTCGGTCAGCTCATAGCGGGAGTTCTTCCACGTGAAGTACGTGTAGGACTGGCTGAATCCGATCTTCCCGAGCTGGCGCATCACCGATCTGCGCGTGAACGCCTCGGCGAGCAGCACGACGTCGCGGTCGTGCGCGTGCACGCGTTCGATCAGCCAGGTCCAGAACGCGAACGGCTTGGTGTGCGGGTTGTCGACGCGGAACACCTTCACGCCGCAGTCGACCCACTGCAACATGATCTCGAGCAATGCGTCCCAGAGCCCGCGCCAGTCCGGCGACTCCCAGTTGACGTTGTAGATGTCCTGGTAGCGCTTGGGCGGGTTCTCGGCGTATTTCAGGGTTCCGTCGGGTCGGCGGTGAAACCACTCCGGGTGGGTGGTCAGCCACGGGTGATCGGCCGAGCACTGGATCGCGAAATCGAGCGCGATGTCGATCCCGACCTGACCGGCGGCGGCGGTCAGGTCCCGCAGGTCATCGATCGTCCCCAGCTCTGAGTGGATCGCCTCGTGCCCGCCGCTGTGGTCGCCGATCGCCCACGGCGAGCCGGGGTCGCCCGGGCCGGCGGTCAGCGAGTTGTTGGCGCCTTTGCGGTTGGTCAGCCCGATCGGGTGGATCGGCGGCAGGTAGACGACGTCGAACCCGAGCTCGGCGAGGCGAGGCAGCTGCTCCTGCACGCCCTTCAAGCCGCCCCACGAGCGCGGGAACAGCTCATACCAGGAGCCGAAACGAGCGCGGACGCGGTCGACCTCGATCGTCAGCGGGCGCTTGAGCGCGACCTCGCCGTGGCGTTCCTGCCCGCGCTCGACGGCCGCAAACAGCTCCGGCCCGAGCACGGCGTCGTGCTTGGCGGCCTCCGGCACGGCCTCGTCCTCGAGCGTCAGCAGCGCGTGCCCGATCAGCGCGCGGTCGCCCGGCTCGGCGGCATTCTCAGCTGCCGCTCGCAGCAGCACGATGCCCTCGGACATCTCGCCGGCGAGATCGTGCTGTCCGGCGGTGAGCTTGCGCTCGAGCTCGTCGCGCCAGGTGCCGAACACGTCTGTCCAGGCGTGGATCGTGTACTCCCAGCGGCCGATCCGGTCGACGGTCAGCTCGCCGGCCCATCTGACGCCGCCGAGGTGCGCGTCGATGCGCTCCATCTCGGCCTCGTGCCAGCCGTCCTCGCCGGGGCCGCGATAGCGGACCACCGCCCGCAGCAGGTCGTGGCCGTCGCGAAAGATGTCGGCCGCGACGGTGACGGCGTCGCCGGCGCAGCGCTTGGCCGGGTAGCGGCCGCCGTCGACCGCGGGCGCGGGCAGCTGGATCTCGATCCGAGTCGGCGGGCTATCGTCGCCGCGGGCGACGGGCTGCGTCGGCTCAGTCTGGGTCCATGTGGTCGATGACGTCACGTCACCAACCAAAATAACCCTCTGCCGCGGCTAGGTAAACCATCCTGACGTGATCGAGCTCGCCCGTTCAAGCGGCATCCAGCTGCATTTGACCTCGCTTCCCGGTGCAAAGCTGGGTCCCGAGGCGTACCGGTTCGCCGATTGGCTGGCGGCCGCGGGCCAGTCGTGGTGGCAGCTGTTGCCGCTCAATCCGCCCGACCGCTACCGCTCTCCGTACAAGGCGCGCTCCGCGTTCGCGGCCTGGCCGGGCCTGCTCGCGGAGCCGCGCGCGGCCGTGTCCAAGGCCAGCGAACTCGACTTCCGCGCGGCCAACGGCTACTGGATCGCCGACTGGGAGCGCCTCGGCGGCGGGCGCGAGGCGGTCGCCGACCAGGTGCGGTTTGACCGCGAGTGGGGCGCGCTCAGGCGCTATTGCGAGGAGCGCGGGATCCGGCTGCTGGGCGACGTCGCGATCTACGTCGCGCCCGGCAGCGTCGATCACCGCGCCCACGCGGAGCTGTTCCAGGACGGCGAGGTGGCGGGGGCGCCGCCCGACGCGTTCTCGGCCACCGGGCAGCTGTGGGGCAACCCGCTGTATGACTGGCCGGCGCTGCAGCGCCGCGGCTACCGCTGGTGGATCGAGCGGATGCGGCGGACGCTGGCGCTGTTCGACGTCGCGCGGATCGATCACTTCCGCGGCTTCGTCTCATACTGGGCGGTGCCCCGCGGCGCGTCGAGCGCGATCGGCGGCCGCTGGAAGCGGGGCCCTGGTGCAGCCTTGTTTCACGCGATCGATCGCGAGCTCGGATTGCCGTTCGTGGCCGAGGATCTCGGCGTGATCACGCCTCCGGTGGAGCAGTTGCGCGACCGGCTCGGGCTGCCCGGGATGCTCGTTCTGCAGTTCGGGTTCGAGCCCGACGAGCCCGACAGCGTGCACCCGATCGCCAACCACGCCGAGTATCGCTTCGTCTACACCGGGACCCACGACCACGACACGGCGCGCGGCTTCATCGACGCTCTGGACCCCGTCCGGCGGGCGCTGCTTGCGTCAGAGCTGCGCTCGCGCGGCATCTCCGAGCGCCAGCCGTGGTGGGGGCTGATCCGCCTCGCGATGTCCTCGCGCGCTGCGGTCGCGATGCTGCAGGCTCAGGACGTGCTGGGCCTCGGCAGCGAGGCCCGGATGAACGACCCGAGGCGCAAGTCCGGCCAATGGCGCTGGCAACTGCAGCCGGGCGCGCTCACGCCGCCCCTGGCCCGCCGCCTGCGCGAGGCCGCCGAGGAGGCCGGGAGGCTCGCAAGCGGATCGCCGCTGCGCGGGCGCTGACCTTCGTCTGCCGGTAGACGTACGTGGCATCCCCTCGAAGCCGCTGCCAACGACCGGGGTCGTATGTGATCAGGCTGGAGGGAGCCACTTTCGCCGCCAGACCGTGCGCGCCGAGGACCTCGAGCGCTCGTTCGGCGATCGCGATCTGGCCCAGCGCCGTCGGATGCACGTGGTCGACCATCACGTGCTCGCGCGCGCCGAAGTCGCGCAGGTCGACCAGGAGCGCCCCTTGGGCCGCGGCGACCCGTTCGATCGCGGCGTTGAGCCGGCCGACCTTGGGCCCGGCCGGAGGGCGGCCGAGGTGCAGCGGCGCCGACAGTGCGAGCGTCCGATCGCAGCGCGCTGTCAGATGCGCCACCGCGGTGGCGAAGTCTCGCTCGAACGCGTCTGCGTCGAAGTCCACGGCGCGGACGTCGTTGACGCCGATGTACAGGCAGCCGACGTCGTAGCGAGCGTCGCGGCCGCGATCGTCTCGCTGAAACGCAGGAATCTGACGGCGGACGAGATCCCCAACCCGGGCCCCGTCGACCGCGTAGCCCGTGAACGGCAGCCCGGTCGCGCGCGCCACCCACAGCGCCCAGGATTGAAGTGCCACGCCCCACTGCAGCTCGCCACCGCCGTTGGTGATCGAGTCGCCGAACGCAAGAACGCCCAGCCGACAGAGGTCGCCGTCGATATTCGTGCCGGTACTCAACGCGGCGAGGGTAGATTATGTGCCTGACCGTGGAGGCCTCGACTGCAGCTGTCAGCGCCGGCGTCGCGGACCTCGAACGGTCCGCGGCGGAGCTTGCTTCGCGAATCCCCGATTCGCTGGCGCCGCTCGCCCAGCTCGCCTACAACTACCGCTGGTCCTGGACGCCGGGCGGGCATGAGCTGTTCAGCGCCGTGGACGCGGCGCGGTTCGAGCTGTGCCACGGCAACCCGGTGCGTCTGCTGCAGGAGACGTCCGTTGGCGCGCTCGCGCGTGCCGCCGGCGATCAGGACCTGCTCGCGCGCGCCGCCGGACTGCTCTCCGGCGTGCAGGCCGACCTCGAGCGCCCGACTGCTGCCGGTCCTGTCGACGTCGCCCATCCCGTTGCCTTCCTGTGCGCCGAATACGGGATCCACGCGTCGCTGCCGATCTACTCGGGCGGGCTCGGCGCGCTCGCCGGCGATCTCGTCAAAGAGGCCTCGGATCAGGCGCTCGCGTTCGTGGCGGTCGGCCTGATGTACCGCAAGGGCTACTTCCGCCAGCGGATCGACGCCGACGGCTGGCAGCACGAGTACTGGATCGACACCGATCCCGAGCGCCTGCCTACGGCGCTCGTCACCGGGTCCGACGGGACGCCGCTGACGATCGAGGTGCCGATCTTCGACAAGAACGTGACCGCCAGGATCTGGCGCGCAGAGATCGGGCGCGTGCCGCTGTTCCTGCTCGACACCGACTGCCCGGAGAACGGGCCGATCGAGCGCTGGATCACCGCCCGCCTGTACGTCGGCGACCCCGAGACGCGGCTGGCGCAGTACGTGCTGCTCGGGGTGGGCGGCATCCGCGCGCTGCGCGCGGTAGGGGTGGAGCCGGGAGTCGTGCACCTCAACGAGGGCCATGCCGCGCTCGCTCCGCTCGAGCTCGCGGCGCCGGCGCTCCGCGAGGGTGCGGAGCTGCAGGACGCGCTCGCGGGCGCTCGGGCCCGGACCGTGTTCACGACCCACACGCCGGTCCCGGCGGGCAACGACGCCTACCCGGCCGAGCAGGTCCAGGACGCGATCCGCGGGCTCTGCGACGAGCTCGGGATCGACGTCTCGGAGCTGATCGCGCTGGGCCGCACGCTCCCAACCGATGAGGAGGAGGACTTCGGCGTGACCCAGGCCGCGCTGCGGCTCAGCCGCGCCGCCAACGGCGTCAGCAAGCGCCACGGGCAGGTCGCGCGCGAGATGTGGCGCCCACTGTGGCCGCGGCGAGCCGTCGAGCGGGTCCCGATCGGCCACGTCACCAACGGCGTGCACATCCCGACCTGGATCGGCAAGCCGATGCGCGAACTGCTCGACCGCTACCTCGGGGAAGGGTGGTTCTCGCGGGCGGGGGACACGTCGGCGTGGGCTGCGATCGACGAGATCCCCGACGCCGAGCTGTGGGGCGCACGGCAGCGCCAGCGGGCCGAACTGGTCGAGTTTGTGCGCGAGCGCAGCACCGTCGATCGGCTCGCGCGCGGCGACACCAGGGAGTACGTGCAGGCCGCCGCCCACGCGTTTGACCCCAACGTGCTGACGATCGGCTTCGCTCGCCGCGTCGCGACGTACAAGCGGCTCGATCTTCTGATCCGCGATCCGGAGTGGACGGTCTCGCTGCTCGGCGGCGAGCAACCCGTGCAGGTCGTGCTCGGCGGCAAGGCGCACCCGCGCGACGACGATGCGAAGGCCGCGCTGCGGCGCGTCTTTGACCTGAAGTCGGCATCGATCGTGGGCGCGCGCGTGGCGTTCCTGGACGACTACGACCTGGCTTCGGCTGGGTGGTTGGTGCGCGGGTGCGACGTCTGGCTCAATCTCCCGCGTCCGCCGCTCGAGGCGAGCGGGACGAGCGGGATGAAGTCGGTCGTCAACGGCGGGCTGCAGCTCAGCGTGCTCGACGGCTGGTGGGCCGAGGCGTGTGATGAGAGCAACGGTTGGGGGCTCTCGGGCGACGTCGAAAGCGACGAGCACATGCAGGACGACCGCGATGCCGACGCACTGCACGAGGTGTTCGAGCACGAGGTTCTGCCGGCGTTCTACGACCGCGACGCCGATGGCATTCCGGCCGGCTGGCTGGCCCGGATGAGGGCTTCGCTGCGGTCGCTGGCGCCCCAATTCTCCGCCAGCCGGATGCTTGCCGAGTATGTGGCGGGCCCGTACCATGGCGACTGACCTTCGCCGCCTTTTGGCGGGAAGGTTTTTACATGCTCTGGCGTCATTAATTTGAACGCGATGACAACCCCCGCCGACAGCCCCACGATCGAACCCCGGATGCTGGCTGAGCTCTCCGCGCTGGCAGACGGATCGCTCGATCCTGCCCGGCAGGCGGAGGTTGCCGCGCGGATCGCGGCGTCGCCCGAGCTGAGCTCGCTGTATGAGCGGGAGCGGCGCGTCGTTGAGCTCCTGCACGAGGCGCGGAGCATCGATCGCGCGCCCGCCGGGCTGCGCGCCCGGATCGAGGCTGCTCGTCCAAAGCGCTCGGTCGTCGTGAGGCGCCGCGCTGGGTACGGCGGTGCGCTGGCCGGTGCTCTGGCCGCGGCGGGGCTCGCGCTCGCGCTGATCCTGCCTGCGGGCTCGCCGGGCACGCCGTCGATCAGCCAGGCGGAGGGTCTGGCCGCACTCGGCGCACAGATGGGCCCGCCCGCGATCGACGCCCAGACACCGAGAAACATCGACAGCTCGATCGACCAGATCTACTTCCCGAATTGGTCGAAGCGCTTCAACTCCCCGGCGACCGGCGTGCGGACCGACACGATCAACGGCCGCAATGCCGTCACCGTCTTCTACAACTGGAACGGCAAGCAGATCGCCTACACGATCGTCGGAGCGCCGGCGCTCGCGACGCCGTCGGCGCAGAGCCATTCCTACGTCCACGGCAACGAGTACCTGACGCTGAGCCACAACGGCCGCAACGTCGTCACCTGGCGGCGGGACGGGCACACGTGCGTGCTGTCGTCCAAGGACGTCCCCGCGAGCGTGCTCCAGACGATGGCCGCCTGGGCCGACTAGGCCGACTAGGCCAACTGACGCGCTACCCCGTCGTAACGCGCTACCCGGCCGTAACGCGCTACCCGGCCGTAACGCGCTACCCCTCGTTTGTTGCGGGCACGATCGTGTTGGCCACCCGCTGGCGGGCGCGGTGCAGCCGCGTAGTGATCGTCGCCTCGCGGACCTTGAGCGCCGTGGCGGCCTCGCGGTAGGAGAGCCCGACGACGTCGATGGCGATCAGCGCGTCGCGGAAGTCGTCGGGCAGCGCCGAGATCGCCGCGTAGAGCTCGGCCGACTCGATCCGGGATTCCGGCTGGGTCGCCGAGCGATCCTCGACGAGGTCGAGGTCGTCGGGCAGTGCTGTGGTCTGCGGCCGGCGTGCGGCCGTGCGGCGCTGGCTGAAGTAGGTGTTGCGCAGGACCCGCAGCAGGTAGCCGAGGTCGTCCCCGGAGCGCAGCAGACGCGGCTTGCGAAGGACCCGCGCAAACGTCTCCTGGACGAGATCCTCCGCCTCCTCGCGCGAGCCGCACAGGCTCCACGCGGCGCGGAACAGCCGATCGATGTGATCGCCGAGGCCTTCCGGATCAAGCTGGCGTTCGGGATTCATTAAGACCCGGCCAGAATACGGCCCGGGCCCGAATACGGTTCGGGTCAGCTACGCGCGCCCGTCAACTCATCAGCTCCGACAGGGGCCTCGGGCCGGGGCCGACGTACTTGGCGGTCGGGCGGATCAGCCGTCCCTCGCGCTTCTGTTCCATGATGTGCGCCGACCAGCCGGCGGTCCGGGCACACGTGAACATCGGCGTGAACAGCTCCGGCGGCACTTCGGCGAAGTCGAGCACGACGGCCGACCAGAACTCGACGTTGGTGGCGAGCACGCGGTCGGGCCGGCGGGCTTGCAGCTCCGCCAGCGCCGCGATCTCGAGCGCCTCGGCAACCTCGACACGTGGCGCCCCGAGTTGCTTGGCGGTCCGGCGCAGGACGCGCGCGCGGGGGTCCTCGGCGCGGTAGATGCGGTGGCCGAAGCCCATCAGCCGCTCGCCGCGATCGAGCGAGTCCTTGACGTAACGCTCGGCGTCCCCGCTGGCAGCGACGTCGTCGAGCATCTGCAGCACGCGGCTCGGAGCGCCGCCGTGAAGCGGCCCCGACAGCGCGCCGACGCCGGCCGACAGGGCAGCCGCGACGTCGGCACCGGTCGAGGCGACCACGCGGGCCGTGAACGTCGAGGCGTTCATCCCGTGCTCGGCGGCGGAGATCCAATATGCGTCGATCGCCTCGACGTGGCGTGGGTCGGCCTCGCCGCGCCAGCGGATCAGGAACCGCTCGGCGATCCGGGTCGCCTTGTCGACCTCGCGCTGGGGGACCGGCGGCTGGCCGATCCCGCGCGCAGACTGGGCGACGAACGACAGCGCCATCACAGACGCGCGCGCGAGGTTGTCGCGCGCCTCCTCGTCGGAGATGTCGATCAGCTGGCGGAACCCCCATTGCGGCGCCAGCATCGCCAGCGCCGCCTGCACGTCGACGCGCGGATCGCCCGAGCGAACGCTGAGCGGGTACGGCTCGGCGGGCGGCATGCCCGGCAGCAGCTTGCCGTCGACCAGCAGCCCCCATACCTGCCCGAACGGCACGTTGCCGACGAGCTCCTCGATGTCGACGCCGCGGTACCGCAACGCCCCGCCTTCGCGGTCGGGCTCGGCGATCTCGGTGGCAAAGGCGACTACGCCTTCAAGGCCTGATTGGACTTCCGTGGTGACGCTCATTGTTTGCTCCTGAAGGCTTTGTCTCTCGCTTTTGGGTACCGAAGGCTAGCTATGTGGGCCAGGTAGTCTGCCCGGCTCGTGTCAGAGCTGATGCAGCGATCCGCCACTGACCTTGCCGCGCTGGTCCGCTCCGGCGAGCTTTCGTCCTCCGAGCTCGTTTCGGACTGTCTCGCGGCGATCGACGCGCTGCAGCCGCAGATCGGCGCGTTCACGCATGTCGCCCACGACTCCGCGCTGTCCACCGCCGCGTCGATCGGGGCGGGCGATCCGCGCCCGTTCGCGGGAGTGCCGATCGCGATCAAGGACAACCGGCCGGTCGCCGGGATGCCGATCACGATGGGAAGCGACCTGTTCGGCGATTACGTCGCCCGGCACGATGCTTTTCTGGTCAGGCGGATCCGCGACGCCGGGTTCGTGATCGTCGGCAAGACCTCGATGCCGGAGATGGGGATCCTGCCGACGACCGAGCCGCGACGGTTCGGCCCGACCCGCAACCCGTGGGCGCTCGACCGCACCCCCGGCGGCTCGAGCGGTGGTGCGGCCGCGGCCGTCGCCGCGGGGATGGTGCCAATCGCCCACGGCAACGACGGGGGCGGCTCGATCCGGATCCCGGCGGCCTGCTGCGGCCTGGTCGGGCTCAAGGCCGCGCGCGGCAGGGTGTCTCCAGGGCCCGACGGAGGGCAGAGCTTTCTGACGATCGATGGGGTGCTGACGCGGACCGTCACGGACACCGCGGCGGCGCTCGACGTGCTCGCCGGCTACGAGCTCGGCGACGCGACTTGGGCGCCGCAACACACGGGCGCGTACGCCGACGCCCGCCCCCCCGGGTCACCGCTGCGGATCGGCCTCGTGCTCAACGCGCCGCTCGAAGGCGCGCTTGTCGACCCGGTCTGCGAAGCGGCCGCGCGCGACGCGGCGGCGCTGCTGGAGTCGCTCGGGCACTCGGTGGCGTCGCTGCAGCCGCCTTGGGAGCAGTTGAATCTGCTGCCGGACTTCACCCGCACGTTCGGCCCGATGGTGTCGATGACGACGATGATCGGCGGACGGATCGCCGGGCGCGACCCGAGGCCGGACGATGTCGAGCCGCTCACCTGGGCGCTGTGGGAGCGGGCGCGCAGCCAGGACACGATCGGCTTTCTCAGCGCTTCGGGCCGACTCGAGCACGCGGCGCGCAAGATCGTCGCGATGTTGCACCCCTACGACGCGATCGTGACGCCGGCGCTGGCGCGCCGCCCGCTCGCGATCGGCGAGCTCCACGGGCGCGGCCCGGACCCGTGGGGGCACTACCGGCGCTCGGGCTACTTCACCCCGTTCTCGTGGGTCGCCAACATCACGGGACTGCCGGCGATCTCGCTGCCGCTGTACCAAGGTGAAGACGGGTTGCCGACCGGGGTTCAGCTGATCGGCCGCCCGGACGGGGAGGACGTGCTGCTGGCGGTCGCCGCACAGCTGGAGGCCGCGCTCCCCTGGGGTGACCGCCGCCCGGCGACCTGACGGCTCGAGCTCGCGTGCGAGTTGCAGCGATCGTCCCCCAGATAGGGGGAAGAAGGCTGCGAGTCGTATTCAGGCGACGCCGAGCACGTCGGCCATGCGCTTCGGGTGGACCCCGAGGCGCTCGGCGTCCGCGGTGCCGTGACGCGCCGTCATCGGGATCTCGAGCAGCTCGGCCTCATCCCAGGTCGCGAACGCGGTCGGACCCATCAGCAGCTCGACGAGATTCAGCGAGCGCCGTGCCAGCCCGGACGGCACGCCGAGCACTGGGCGCCGGCGGCCGAATGCACGCATCGCCACCCGCGCGATCTCCCGCACGGTCATCGTCTCCGGCCCGGCGAGCTCGTAGCGGGCACCGTCGGCGGCCGCCGCGCAGGGTCCGCCCGGCAGCGTGGCGAGCACGCAATCGGCGACGTCGTCGGCCCACATCGGCTGATAGGTGGCCATCCCGTCGCCGGGGATCGGCATCGCCGGCAGCCAGGACATCCGTTGCAGCAGCCGCAGGTACGGGTCGCCTGGCGCGTAGGCCATCGACAGCGCGAACACGGTGTGCCGCAGGCCCGACTCGACCACCGCGCGCTCGGCGATCGCCTTGGCGCGCATCAGCCGCGAGCGGCTGCGGGTGCAGGCGCCGATCGCGGAGAAGAACACGAATCGCGACACGCCCTCGCGTTCGGCGGCGCGCACCAGGCGCCACGTGGCGACGCCGGCGAGCTCTTCGATCGACCCGCCGGGCTGGTCGCGGATCGGCGAGGCGAGGTGGACGACCGTGTCGACGCCCTTCAGCGCGTGGCGGAACGACAGGTGGTCGGAGAGATCGCCGAGGGCGATCTGCACGCGCACGCGCTCGGGTCCCAGGCGCCGCGGATCGCGCACCAGGCAGCGCACCGCGGTGCCCGACGCGGTCAGGCGCCTGAGCAGCGGCAGCCCCACGGTCCCAGTGGCGCCGGTCAGCAGCAGCACGTGCGCGGAGGCTATCGAGCCGTAAAATGGGCCGCTGTTCCCGGAAACGACAAGGAAGAGATCGACGACCTATGGCATATGTGATCGCCGAGCCCTGCATCGGCACGAAGGACAACTCGTGCGTGGAAGTGTGCCCGGTCGACTGCATCCATCCGACGCCCGATGAGCCCAACTACGACGATGTCGAGATGCTCTACATCGACCCGGAGGAGTGCATCGATTGCGACGCTTGCGTCGAGGCGTGCCCGGTCGACGCGTGCTTTGCCGAGGATCAGCTGCCCGAGGAGTGGACGAAGTACATCCAGATCAACGCGGAGTACTACGCCAAGCAGAGCTAACGGCGGGCACTTCCGGCCTGACGCGCGGCCGAGTCTGACCGGCGGCGTGACGCTGCAGAACGCAAGTCGGTCCGGAGCGCCATGCCGCAGCCGGCCCGGACGCAGCGGCTGACCAACCTAGGCCATCGGCAGCGACATCCCGGCCGGCTTCGGCGCGGCGGCCGGGGAGGGCGCCTGCATCACCGGCAGCTCGATCGGCGACAGCGCGATCAGACCGCGCGCGGCCTGATGCAGCGCTTGGGCGGCCGGGTCGTCGGGGTCGCTGAAGACGACGGGGACGCCGTTGTCGGACTGCTCGCGCAGCGCCATCGTCAGCGGCACCTTGGCCAGCAGCGGCACCTCGAGCTCCTCGGCCAGCAGCTGGCCGCCGCCCTCGCCAAACAACTGGTAGCGCTCCCCGGTAGGGGTCACGAACCCGGACATGTTCTCGATCACGCCGGCGACCTCGAGCTTGAGCTTGGCCGCCATCTCGGCGCTGCGACGCGCGACCTTCTGGGCGACCGGCTGGGGCGTGGTGACGATCAGGAACTTGGCTTGGGGCAGCAGCTGGGCGAGCGTCATCGAGACGTCGCCGGTCCCGGGTGGCAGGTCGATCAGCAGGTAGTCCAGCTCGCCCCACTCGACGTCCTCGAGGAACTGCTGCAGCGCCTTGTGGAGCATCGGGCCGCGCCACACAACCGCGGCGTCCTGCTCGACGAAGAAGCCGATCGACATCACGCTGATGCCGTCCAGGGCGGTCAGCGGGATCAGCTTGCGCTCGGCGTTGACGCGCGGGCGCTCGGCGCCGAGGCCCAGCATCCGCGGCTGCGAGTAGCCCCACACGTCGGCGTCGAGCACGCCGACCTGCTTGCCGTCGGCGGCCAGCGCCGCGGCGATGTTGGCGGTGACGCTGGACTTGCCGACACCGCCCTTGCCCGAGCCGATGCAGATCACGTTGCTGACCTGGGCCAGCGCGCCCTCGGGCAGAGCTCCGCGCCCGAGCTTGCGGCCCAGGTTCTGCTTTTCGCCGTCGGACAGGACGTCGAAGCTGACGTTGACGGCGGTGACGCCGTCGATCCCGCGCACCGCCTGCGCGACGCCGGTCTGGAAGTGGCTGCGGATCGGGCAGCCGGGCGTGGTCAGCGAGACCATCACGTCGACGACCCCGTTCTCGTGGATCTCGATCGAGCGGACCATCTCGAGCTCGACGATGTCTCGCCGGAGCTCGGGGTCGATCACGCTCCGGAGCGATTCGGTGACTTGGTCTCTGGTAGGCATGGTTTTCATTCTGGCAGACAGGCTGCGGCCGGTCTGGAGACCGGTCCGAGCTTCTGGCCGGCGTTCGCTCCGCTCCTGAGTTCCGGGAGACCGCTTCGCTCCGCCGGCGGTCACCACGGGCTGGCATCCGGCCAGCCCATTAAGGACCGACGGGGCGCCACTTTCGTGACGCCCCGGCGGTTGAGGGAGGAGAGGGTGCTGCATTCGCCGGCGAGATATGAGGCCGGCGAACCTCTCCCGCGATCCGGCCCTCTCCGGTGCCGGGCGGGGGAAGCTGTGGTTACGAGGCCAGGCGGCCCTGCACGAGCCTCTCGACCCGTGCCGTCTGACGCTCGAAATCTTTGCGTACTGAGCGGACTTCGCGCTCCAGTCGACGCCGGTTCTGGCGCACAGTGCGCTCGACTCGGCTGCGGCGCTGGCGCAGGTCGCGCTCGACCTTGGTGCGGGTGCGTCGGACCTGGCGCTCGATCCGGTTGCGAGCGGTCGCGCCGCGGCGCTCGTAGCGCTTGAGCTCGCGCTCGACGCCGGTGCGGGTGCGGTATTTGGTGGCGAGGCCCTTGACGGTCGAGACGAGGTTGTCTCGCGCGAGCAGGCTCGCTCCCACGGGGACCAGCACGGCGCGCTCGGCGAGCACCTGGGCCTGCTGCACCGGCGTCTTGGGCTGCGTTGAAGTCGTTGTCGAGCTCGCCGGCCTGCTCTTGGCCGACGCTTTCGAAGTCGTGGCGGACTTTCGCCCGCGGGTGTCGCTGCTGCTGGTAGCCATTGATCTACTCCCTACGAATCAGGATATCGAATTCTGGTTCTTGCCCGAACACATGTTTGTAAACCGGCGCCGCGGCTTCGTTACAGTTCGCTGACGGCACCGTGAAAGAGCTTCGAACTCGTTACACCCGCAGCGGTGACGCGAGCATCGCCTATCAGGTGATCGGCGACGGCCCGATCGACCTGGTGGTGATCAACGGGCCGGCCAGCCATCTTGAGCTGATCTGGGAGGAACCGGGGGCGGCGCGCTGCTTCGAGCGGCTGGCGTCGTTCTCGCGACTGATCCTGTTCGACCGCCGCGGGACCGGCCTTTCAGACCCGGTCTCGCGCCCCCCGACGCTCGAGCAGCAGATGGACGACCTGTGCGCCGTGCTCGAAACCGTCGGCGCCGCGCGCACCGCGATCTGGGGCGCCGGCGATCTCGGGCTCGGGGCACTGTTCGCGGCCACGTTCCCCGATCGGGTGAGCACGCTGGTGCTCTCGTCGGTCGCCGCACAGGGCGGCTCGACCCTCAACCCCGAGCTCCGCGACGTGTTCCTGGACGCGATCGAGAACAACTGGGGCGACGGCACGCTGCTGCAGGTGTTCGCCCCCAGCCAGGTCGGCAACACAGCGTTTGAGCAATGGTGGGGCCGGATGCAGCGCTCGGCCGTCAGCCCGGGGATGGCGCGCAAGCTGATGGACATGCTCGCCGAGACCGATCTTCGCGGCCTGCTGCCGACGATCCGGGTTCCGACCCTGGTGATGCACCGCACGGGCGATCGCTACGTTTCGATCGAGCACGGCCGCGAGGTCGCCGAACTGATCCCGGGCGCGCGGTTCATCGAGCACCCCGGCGAGGACAACTACAGCTGGGTCGAGGGGCCTGGGATCGACGACGTCGAGGAGTTCCTGACCGGCCGCCGACCGTCCGTGGACATCGACCGCGTGCTGGCGACCGTGCTGTTCACCGACATCGTCGACTCGACCGCGCACGCCTCGCGGCTCGGCGACGGCCGCTGGCGGACGCTGCTCGACGAACACAACGCGATCGTCCGCTCAGAGCTCGATCGCTGGCGCGGGACCGAGATCAAGACGATCGGCGACGGCTTCCTGGCGCGGTTCGATGGGCCTGCCCGGGCCGTTCGCTGCGCCGCGGAGATCATCGAGTCGGTCAGCCCGCTCGGGCTCACGGTCCGTGCCGGGCTGCACACCGGCGAGTGCGAGCTGGTCGCCGACGACGTCGCCGGCATCGCCGTCCACATCGGTGCTCGGGTGATGGCCTGCGCCGACGCCGGCGAGGTGCTGGCATCGAGCACCGTCAAGGACCTCGTCGCCGGGTCCGGGCTGCGATTCTGCGACCGCGGCACGCACGACCTCAAGGGCGTGCCCGACCGCTGGCATCTGTACGCGCTGGACCGCGAGTAAGACTAAGCCGCTTCGGACAGCCCGGCGCGGGCCATCCAGGCGGCGGGATCGTCGATCTCCGCCAGGGTCGGCAGCGCGTCGGGGCTCGAGAACACGTGGTGCAGAGCGTCTGGGCCGCGTGCAGCGACGACCGCGTCGCAGAAGGCCTTTCCGCGCTCGTACTGCTTGAGCTTCAGGTCGAGCCCGATCAGGCGCGCCACCAGCCGCGAGAGACCCGATTGCGAGCGCCGCCGCTGGTCAAGCGCCTTGCGCAGGCGCGGCAGCGACGGCAGCAGGTCCGGGGCGACCGCGTCCATCACGTGCTCGGCATGGCCCTCGATCACCGCCATCACGGCTTGGACGCGGTCGAGCACGTCGCGCTCGGGACCGTTTGTGAGGATCGAGATCAGGTTGCCGTCCTTGAGCGCCCGCCCGACGCGGCCGACCTCGTCGATCGTCGGCAGCCGCAGCTTGCGCGGCGCGTCGATCCGGACCTCCGCGTGCGCCAGCAGCTGCTGGATAAGGCCCGACACGTGGCCGTGCAGCCACGGCACGCCCGCGAACTGGACCGCGTGGGTGACCTCGTGCAGCGCCACCCAGGTGACGAACTCCTTCTCCTCGGCGCCGAATGCCCGCACGGCCGCGCCCAGGTTCGGCAGCACGAACAGCAGCCGCGGCGGCCGATCCTCGACCGCCTCGTCGAGCAGCACGAGCTCATACTGACCGAGCACGCGCTGGCCCAGGTAGCCGACCACCACGCCGACCTCGGTGCTGAGCACGAGGCCCATCCCGATCTCGACCGCCGGGCGCAGCGACCCCAGCCCCTCACCCGCTCGCGCGAGCACCGGGTCCAGCAGCGCACGCATCGACGAGAGGTTGGTCTGGACCCACTCGCGGCGGCCGATGCCCTCGGGCGGCGGCAGCGGCCGCGCCGGGCGCAGCCCCGTGTAGGCGACCACACGGGTCTCGGACTCGGCGGCGAGCGCCGCCAGGTCCGCGTCGGGCGCACGCGCATCGCCGGTGCCGGCGACGAACGCCGCGATCCGCTCGGCGACGACCCAGTCGATCACGTGACGATCCCCTCGAGCTCGCACAGCGTCTGCGCGTTGCGCGCCGCGACGACCGGCGAGCTGGGCCGGGTGTTCAGCGGCGCCCCGAGTGGGTCCTCGTAACTGGGGAAGCTGACGACCCCGCCGGCTTCGCGGACGATCAGTTGACCGGCGGCGCAATCGACGCCGCGGGCGTTGCGCAGCGACACGAGCCCGTCCATCCGGGCCGCCGCCACCTGGCACAGCGACGAGGCGATCGTCCCCAGCGCGCGCAGGCGGTACGCGGACTCGCGCAGCGCCTCGATCGAGTTCGCCACCCAGCGCGGGTCGGCGGACTCGATCCCGAGCACCTCCAGGCGCCCGTCGCCGCCGCGGCGCTCTGTCAGCTCCGGGTCGAGGCGCCCGCCGTTGAGCCAGGCGCCCTCGCCGCGGCGCGCGAGCCACTCCTCGCCGGGCCCGAAGTCGTACACGAACGCAAACACGACGTCGGCCATCGTCTCGCCGTCGGCGACGGCGATCGACAGCGCGTGGTGGGGCAGGCCGCGCTTGGCGTTGAGCGAGCCGTCGATCGGGTCGATGATCACCCGCACCGCGCTGTCGCCGTAGTCGATCTCGCCGCGCTCCTCCGACAGCGCCGTGAACCTGTGACCCTCGGCGCGCAGCGCATCGAGCTGCGCGAACACGACCGATTCGGCGGACGCGTCGATCACCAGCGTGCGGTCGCCGCCGCTGCCGCGTGAGCCGGTCTCGCGCGCGCGCTCAGTGGTAGTCGGGGCGTCCTTGAGGATCTGCTGCAGCCCGGCCGCCGCCCGCCGGCAGGCGCCGAGCCAGTCCGCATCGAGTGCCGGGATGGTGGAGGTCACGGTCGACCTATGCTGTCAGACGTGGCGCTTGTGACCGATGGCGTACTTCCCGGCTGGCACGACGCCATCACCCATCTCGGCGGCCCGCTGCTGATTGTGGGCGCGGCCGGCTCGGGCAAGACGAGCCTGCTCGAGGCGCGCTTCTGCTGGTTGGTGCAGCAAGGCTGCCGCCCCGAGCGGATCGCAGTCCTCACCCCCGGCGCGGCGCGGGCCGACGCTCTGCGCACGCGGCTCGAGGGGCGGCTTCAGCGCGGCTACGACGAGCTGTTCGTGTTGACGGCGGTGGAGCTGGCAGCGGTGGTCCTCGGCCGCGCCGGGGGTGGGGGCGGGGGCGATCCGGTTGTGCTCAGCGCCGGCGATCGGCTCGCGATGCTGATCGATCGCATCGATGAACTGTCGTTGCAGCATCACGACTTCGGCGGCCGCGTGAACGCGTTGCTGGGCGGGTTCGTGCGCCGGATCGACCGGCTCAAAGCCGAGCTGATCGGGGCCGAGGACTATGCGGCTTGGGCTTCGTCACCGGGCGCATCGGGGTCAGCGTCGTCGGAGGCGGCGCTGGAGCTCGAGTTCGCCGAGATCTACCGCGCGCACGAGCGGATGCTGGCGCAGGCCGGCGCGCGCGACGACGGCGATCTGCTGTGCGACGCGTTGCGGCTGGTGCGCGAGCAGCCGGGGGTGTGCGGCGGCTTCGAGCATCTGCTGATCGACGACGTACAGGAATTCGACCTCGCGGCGGCGAGCCTCGCGCGGGCCGTCGGGGCCGGGCGTGGGCTGACGGCGGCGGGCGACCCGGCCCAGGCGCTTGGGCGCTTCCGCGGCGCGGGCGCCGCGACGGTCGACTCGTTCCGGACCGCTGACGCGCTCGTCGTCACGCTCGGGAGCTCTCATCGCTGTCGCGCGCGGCTGCTGCTGGCGGCGAGCGCGATCCTGCCCGCGACGGAGACGGTTGAGCCGGCGTCGCTGTCGTCAGACGAGGGCGAGGTGTCCTTCTGGCGCTGCGCCAATGACCGCGCGCAGGCGCAGGCGGTTGCCGCCGACATCGAGCGGCTGATCGCGCACGAGGGAGTGGGGCCGGGGCGGATCGCAGTGCTGGTGGCGACGATCGTCGGCGAGGGGCAGGCGGCCGCGGTCGCGCTCGAGGAGCGGGCGGTCCCGCACCGGCTTGTCGGGGAGGCAGCATTCTTCCAGCGCGCTGAGATCCGCGACGTGCTGGCGTGGCTGCGATTGCTGGCCGACCCGTCCGACGCGGCCGCTGTCGTGCGAGCGCTGGCTCGACCGCCGATCGATCTGCGCTCGGTCGACATCGCCCGCTGCACCCAGATCGCCCGGCGACGCAAGCTCGACATGGTCGCGGCGCTCGCGGCCGCGACCGAGTCACCGCAGGTGCCGCCCGAGGCGCGAGAGCGAATTCGCGTGTTCCTGAAGCTGTACCGGTCCGGGATGGCGGCGATCGACACCACGCGCCCCGACCTCTATGTCCACCGGTTGGTCGACCGGCTCGGGCTTCGCCGCCAGCAGCTGTTCGCGGCCCAGGCCGACGTCGTGCAGCGGCTGCGGGCGCTGGCGCGGTTCGGCGAGCTTGCGTCGGCGTACGTGCGCCGCAAGCCGCAGGCGACGCCTCGGGAATTTGCGCGCTCGATCGCAGCGGTCGCGGAGTTCGGGCTGCGCGAGCAGGAGGAGCCGGAGGTCGCCGGCGCGCGCGAAGTGCAGGTGGTGGGCCTGGAGGCCGCCGGCGGTCTCGAGGTCGACCACGTCTACGTGCTTGGGCTGCACGCGGGGCTCGGCGTGTCGCCGTCTGAGCGGATTCCCGATGCGCTGCTGACCGAGCGGCTGCCGGCCGACGACGAGGAGGGCCGTCACGCGCGCCTCCGCCAGGCGCTTTACGTGGCGTTGACGCGCGCGCGGACGCGGGCCGTGCTGTGCTATCCGAGCGCCAACGACCGCGGCGCGGCACTCGCGCCCGCGCCGCTGATCGAGCACGCGCGGACGGAGCTCGGCGCCGCGTGGGAGGATCGCGAGGAGGAGCTGTTCGGCCCCGCCGAGACGCTGCACTCGACCTACCGGCTGCTGCGCGATGAGCTGTTGGAGGGGACGATGCGCGCGGGCGGCCGGCTCGGGGAGCTGCGGTTCGACACCGACCTCGACGTCACCCACGCGGTCGTGCGCTACCTCGAGCTGCTGAAGCTCGCGGCGCTGATCGCGCGGCCGGAGGGGCAGAGCGTCGCCGAGGGCCTGCGCGACGTAAACGCACGGATCCTGCAGGCGGTGACGGCCGACCAGCGCGAGATCTTCACCTCGTCGGCGCTCGATGACTACTTGCTTGACGCGGAGCGCGACGCGCGGCGCCGCGCGGTGGCGATCGCCGCCCGCGACGAGCCGTCGCTGGAGCCGTTTCTGCCCAAGCGCGGCGACGGCGTGGTCCTGTCGGCCTCGGACATCGACACGTATCGCACGTGCCCGCTGAAGTACAAGTTCGCGCGGGTGTTCCGGATTCCGCAGGAGCCCACGATCCACCAGCGGTTCGGGATCGCCGTGCACCAGGTGCTCGAGCGTTTCCATGCCGAGGAGGGGGCCCCCGCGCCGCTGTCCTCGCTGCTGGGGCTGCTCGATGCTTCCTGGCGGCGGAGCGGGTTCGGCGACTCCGAGGAGGAGCGCCAGCTGCGCGGCAAGGCGGCCTCGGCCCTGACCCGCTACCACGAGCGGTTTCAGTCCTCAGAAGCCGAGCCGGTGTGGTTCGAGCGCCAGTTCACGTTCAAGCTCGGGCCGCATCTCCTGCGAGGCCGCGTCGACCGAGTCGACCGGCTGCCCGACGGCGACTACGAGCTGATCGACTACAAGACCGGCCGGCCGAAGTCGTCGGCGCAGCTTGCCGAGGACGTGCAGCTTTCGTTGTATGCAGTGGGCGCGCGCGAGGCGTGGAGCCTGGACACCTCGCGGCAGGCCTACTACTACGTGCTCGACGACGAGAAGGTCACGGTTCCGGCGGGCGGCGACGGTGACCGTGATCGCGCGGAGTGGATCTGCGGGGTCGCGGTGGAGGTGGCGGAGGGGATCCTGTCGCAGGGGTTTGAGCCGACGCCGTCGTTTGCGGCCTGCTCGGTGTGCGACTACCGGCTGCTGTGCCCGGCGGCTGAGCGGTAGGAGGCCGGCGCTTTCGGAGGCACGGCGGGCGGCGCTACCGGCCGAGGGGCGCTACCGGCCGGGCGGCGCTACCGGCCGGGCGCGTCGTCCTCGCCGCGCTGGCGCAGGAACCGCTGCAGGTCACGGGCGATCGTCTCGCCCGACGGCAGCTGCCCGGGCTCGTCGTCGCCGTTGCCGGCGGCCTGCTCGAGCCGCTCCACGAACGCCTGCACGTCCGGGTCGCTCTGGACCGCGAGGTTGACCTGCCGCTCGTAGTCGGCCGCTGCCGATTCCAGGTCGGCTGCGTTGACGGCGACGCCGACGAGTCCCTCCAGCTTTCGCACGAGCGCGAGCGCGGCCTTCGGGTTCGGGGCGGCGGCGATGTAGTGCGGCACCGCGGCCCACAGGCTCGCCGACGGCAGCCCGGCGTCCTGGCAGGCGGAGTGCAGGATGCCGACGATGCCGGTCGGGCCCTCGTACGAGGACGACGCAAGGCCAAGTCGCGACACCAGCACCGGATCCGACGCAAGGCCGGTGACCGACACCGGTCGGGTGTGGGGCACATCGGCGAGCAACGCCCCGAGCGTGACGACGAGCTGGACGCCGATCGCCTCGGCCACCTCGACGATCAGCTTGCTGAACGCGCGCCAGCGGAACGACGGCTCGCTGCCGGCGACCAGGATCAGGTCGCGCGGCGCGCGCGGGATCCGCGCCTCGTACAGCTCGACTTCCGGCCAGACGATCTCGCGGGTCTGCCCCTCCACGAGCTTGATCCGCGGTCGTGTCGCCTGAAAGTCGTAGAACTCCTCGGGGTCGATCGTCGCGAACCGCCGCGCGCCCAATGCACTGCCCACGAACGTGATCGCCGTCGAAGCTGCGTCCGCTGCGTCGTTCCACCCCTTGAACGCGCAGATCAGCGCCGGCGCGCGCAAACCATCCGGACGGTGCTCCCATCGCAAAGGCTGCATCCGGTTCACCGTACATCATGGGCGCATGAGTTCGGCGAACACTGCCTCGGCCTCGCCCGCCGGCGGCCCCACGACCGTCAGCGGGCTGCGCCCCGGAGACGAGGTCCAAGGCGTGTTCGCGTGCACGCGAAAAGATCGCCTGCTGACGCGCGCGGGGTCCGCCTACCTGGCGCTCGAGCTTCGCGACCGGACCGGGACGATCACCGCCCGTGCGTTCCGCGACGCCGACGCGCTGGCGGGCCGCTTCGAGCGCGGCGATCTGGTGCGGGTGCGCGGCAAGCTCGAGCGGTTTCGCGACCAGTCCGTCGTCGAGGTTGCCGACATCGCCCGGGTCGGCGCCGACTCCGCCGACGCCGATCCCGCGCTGTTCCTACCGCAGACATATCGCGATCTCGACGAGCTCGACGGGTTTCTGGAGCATCTCGCCGGCGAGGTCTACGACCGCGGGTATCGGGCGCTGCTGCAGCGATTGCTCGGCGACCGCGAGCTGCGAGCAGCGTGGCGCCGCGCGCCGTGTACGCGGAGCGGTCATCACGCCTATCTCGGCGGCCTGCTCGAACACACGGTCGCAGTCGCGACGCTCGCGCAAGAGGTGTCAGCGCAGCATCCGCGGCTGAACTCTGACCTGCTTGTGACCGCGGCGCTGGTCCACGATCTCGGCCGGACGCGCGAGTTCACCTACGGCGCCGAGATCGGCCTCACCGACGAGGGACGGCTGCTCGGACATCTCGTGCTCGGCGAGCAATTGCTGTCCGAGCACGCCGGGCTGCTCGAATCTGACCGGCGGCTGGCGCTGCTGCACTGCGTGCTCGCTCACCACGGTCCGGCGACCGCGCCCGGCGGGCGGTTCGCGTCGCCGGAGGCGCTCGCGCTGTACCGGATCAACGCGCTCGACGCGACCGTCAAGGGCGCGCTGGAGCACGGACTGTCGCACGACGGCGGCTGACCCTCTGTCCGGCCTTTCTGGACCGGCGTCGCCGCCGTAGGATCGGCGGCGGCGCGGCACGGGCCTGGTGGCCCATCCAGTCTTCAAAACTGGCAGGGCCGGGTAGCCCCCGGCTTGGAAGGTTCGATTCCTTCGCCGCGTCGTGGCTGGAAATGGCGGGTTCTGGGGTCTGACTCTGCAGCAGCGTCGGGCGTCAGATCCGAACTTTGTCCCCAATTTGTCCCCGCTACCGGCTACTTTTTGGCCGTGCCTGTGGCGACGGGACACGTATTCAGGCGGGAGGGCCAGCGCGGGCCGGTCTGGTACGCGAAGTACCGCCTCCTGCCTGAACTCCGGCGCGTACGCCTTGCCCTTCGCCATCGCAACTCCCTTCCAGGACGCACCGCGTCCATTCTCAGGGTGTCAACGAAAGCGGGTCAACTCCACTGGTCGGTCTGGCGGGCTCGGTGGAGCGGATGACGGCCCGGTGCCGGCGCCGGAATGCAGGATGGCCAGACCCAACGGACAGGATGGATCGGGTTACGATCGGGGTCGGGTCCTCACTTTGTCCGCGCGCGGGGAACCGGTATCGCGCACGGATGCGCGATCAGAGCCTCGTTCTCCGCGCGCGTCAACATCGGCCGTTTCAACGGCCGGCCCGTACCGACCCGCGTCGCGCTGGGCGCGCACGTCGTTGGCCGCGCATGGACGCGCGGCCCTCGTTCGCGCGCGACCGATGCCGTCCAGGTAGCACCGGCAGTGTCTCCCTCGATGCGCCGTTACAAGCCCGCGGAGCCGCACGCGGATGACCGGCACGTCGGCGCGTCGCCGAGTCTCGCAACCGCGTGCGTTCGTTCGGATGCTGAGCGGGTGCGAAGGGCGATGGCCCTGGCGTGGCGACCAGGGGGCGAGCCCGTCGCTGGCGAGCGCCTTGTCGCCGGGGACTCGTCCGCCGGCCGGACGAGCTGACGATCGCGTGTCAGACAGCGACACCGACGCGGATCCCGAGCCCGAGTCGGGCGATGAGTTCGACGCCGAGCAGATCGTCGCTCGGGTCCAGGGCCGGGACGGGTGGCTGCTCGAGGCCGAGCGTCAACTCGACCGGGACAGGTGGCGTGCACCCGGTCCGGTCTCCCGGTCACGATCGGAGCGGCTGTGGGACGCCGGCCGGCGGCTGGAGGACGATCTTGAGGCAAAACGTCGCGGAAACACTGCCTATGAGCACTATCGGGCGACCGCGACCGATCGGCTCGGGCGGCGGCTGTCGCGCGGACCCAAGCCATATCAACCGCCGCGACACCCGACGGGTCGATCAATCTGACCGACCCGGACTCGCGTCTGATGATGGGCAACAAGGTGTTCGTGCAGGGCTACAACGCGCAGGCTGTAGTGACCGAGGATCAGATCGTGCTCGCGGCGGAGATCTCGACCGAACCGATCGACTTCTCGCAGCTTGATCCGATGATCACCGCGACCGAGCGCGAACTGGCGCACGCCGGGATCAGCGCCATGCCGCAGGTCGCTGTGGCGGACGCGGGGTACTGGAACGAGCGGCACATGGATGAACTCGCGACTCGCGGGATCGCGGCGCTGATCCCGCCCGACTCAGGCAAACGTAAGGGAGAGCGGCCCGGTTGGACCGGGGGGCGCTACAGCTGGATGCGGCAGCTGCTCGCGACCGATCTCGGTGGCGAGCTCTACCGAAAACGCAAACAGTCAATCGAGCCAGTGTTCGGTCACACCAAGCACAACCGACAGTTCACCCAGTTCCACCGACGCGGCCGTGCCGCCGTACGTACTGAGTGGCGATTACTGATGATGACTCACAACCTGGGCAAGCTCTACCGCCACCAAATCGCCACCGCAGGGGCCTGAACGGCCCCTGCGAGGCTCGATCGGGCCGATCGGGCCCAAACCACCACGAACGCCCCACACGAAGCAACCATCGACCACCGCCGGTCCACACCTTTGCGCGACGGCCTCGTGGCAAAGGAATAGCGAGGCGTCGGTGGCCGGCGTGATCGAGACGTCGCCCTGCAATCGTCCGATGCCGCGCCGGCGCGAGATCAAAGTAGTCGTGCGCAGCGGCGCACCCCGACGCTCGCTGCTGGGCGATTGCGCAGGCGGTCGCAATCGCTGTCCTTGCTTGCGCGACCCCGTAAGAGAGTAAGCACAGCTAACTCACGCGCCGCTCGCTGCGACGCGGGCGTCTGCAAGCAGCGAGATCGCTGTCGCTCTCACGGCCAGTCACCCCGCGGCGGGCGGCTTCGATGCGAAGCCAGTCTCACAACCGAACGTCTACTGCGACGGCGGAGCGGCTCGTCTGAGACGGGGTGGCGGTCAGTTGAGTCGCGCTTGCATAGCTCGGAGCTCGCTTTGCAGGATGGCGCGGTGCGACGCGTCGGCTGGGAGCACGAGACGCAACGTGGCGGCGTTGATCGCGGCGCCGAGATCGCCTCGCCGGTGGTAGGCCATTACGAGGTTGTTGAGCATCCGCATCGCGACTTCATGAGCGCGCCAGGGCCTCACGTGGTCCTGCGCGACGTCGGTCTTGACTTGTACGCCGCCGGCGAAGGGATCCAGTAGCACTGGAGGGTCTGTACCGAAGTGACCGACCACGAAGTGGCCCGGCAGTCCGACGCCCGCGAGCTCGATCCCCGCTCGGCGAGCAACCTCGACGTACACGACGGACAGCAGTATCGGTAGGCCGCGACGCCGCGCCAGTACCAGGTCGAGCATCGAGTTCTGGGGCGCGTCGTATTGCTCTTGATCGCCCAGGAACCCGTGTGCGACGCCAAGCATCTGCCCGCATGCGAGTGCCTGCGCCTCTGGCGTCCCGCTCGTCTGCTCGGCTGCTCCCAGGAGTTCGGTGCCGAGGGCGTCGAGACTCGCCATCGCGCCAGCCGCGTCGACCTCACCGAACTCCGCTGCCATGGCAAGCCCCAGCAGATCCAGGGTTGCGTCCGGGTCGACGGCGAGCTCAGCGAACCGAGGCATTCTCGACACACTGGCATTGTGCCCGCACGCGGCTTCGCCGGAGACCGCCTGCCGTGCGCGAACCTCGTGCACGAAGTGCACCGGTCCGATCAATGCGCCCGGCGGTCGCGACAAGTGCGTCTCATTTGCCAAGGATGAGCGGATGCTGCCAGATCAGTGGTGTCGCATGCGCTCGCCACGAACCGCGCGCCGGCATGGGTTAGTCGTCTTCTCTATGACTCAGTACTTAGCTGGGATGTACTGGTGGGAGTGGTCGGGGTCGCGGTAGCCGCTTCGCTTCTCGCGATGTGGGAGCCGGACGGGCTCGCGGGCTGGTGAGTCGTAGGGGAACTGCTCGAGCAGGTGGCTGATGATGTTCAGCCGGGCGCGCTTCTTGTCGTTTGAGTCGGCGATGTGCCAGGGAGCAAATTTTGTGTCGGTCGCGGCGAACATTTCGTCGCGGGCCCGGGAGTAGTCATACCAGCGGCCGTAGGACTTGAGGTCCATGGGCGAGAGTTTCCAGACCTTGCGCGGGTCGTTGATCCGCGACTCGATTCTCCGTGTCTGCTCTTCCTGGCCGACCTCGAGCCAGTACTTGAGCAGGATGATCCCGGAGTCGACCATCGCTCTCTCAACCAACGGCGCCAGTTTCAAGAATCGGATTGCCTCGTCCTCAGAGCAGAAGCCCATCACCCGCTCGACCCCGGCGCGGTTGTACCAGCTGCGGTCGAAGATCACGACCTCGCCGCCGGCGGGAAAATGCGGCAGGTAGCGCTGGATGTACATCTGGGACTTCTCGCGGTCGCTGGGTGCCGGGAGCGCGACCACCCGGAACACGCGAGGGCTGACCCGCTCGGTGATCCGTTTGATTACCCCGCCCTTCCCGGCCGTGTCACGGCCTTCGAACACGATGCAGACCTTGGCGCCCTCGCGCACGACCCACTCCTGAAGGCGAACCAGTTCCCCCTGCAGACGAGCGAGCTCCTTCTCGTAGCGCTTGCGGCCAAGCTTCGCCACCGGTGGCGCGTCCTGTTTGGTCCGCTTCGCGTGACTCATATGTCAGCCCTCCAGTAAAGAGCGGGAACTGGGCCTCAGGTCGAATACTGGCCGGGGATCCTAGATGGACGCGGAAGGACTCCGCCGTTTCGGGAAAGCCGTGCAGGAAGAGGACAAGTCTCCCTTGTCTGGCCTCCTGCGGATCGCCGGCGAGGATTGCCTTGAAGCGGAGCCGCCCAAGCACGGGGTCGTGGATCGTGAGTGTTGCCGCCTTGACCGTCTGCGCGTTCGAGCGCGCCGCCGCTGCGGCGGCATGGATGAACTGGGGGTCGGGATCGACGAACGCCTCGACAGTCGTGACGTAGGTGTGATGTCGCACGTGCCTTGGAACGTGACACGTGATGCGTTGAAACGGCCGGATCGACTCGCCGAGACGCGAACCAAGGTTCCAGTCGCACAGGCCGCCCTCAAGGTGCCCGACATCACGTCCTTGATACGTCCGTGGCGCGAGCGCGAGCAGCTTCTCGATCGTCGCGTGCGTGAACGCGCAACTGCCGTGCGCGCCCTGGCGATCGGTGATCCAGTGGTCGCCGGTTTCGATGTTCCCGCCGGGGACTTGGCTGCGCCAAGGGTGCGCAGCGTCGACGAGCACGCCGCAGCCGTGGATGTCGCCGCGAGGACGCGGCGCCGCGTCAGCAGCAGGCGCAAACAGCGTCAGCGACAGGAGCGTGGTGAGAAAGAGCCTGCCGATCATGCGCGTCGGCCGGCTCGCTTCGTTGCTTTCGTTCATCGGTCCCCTCTTCGGGTGGTGTGGTTGATCTTCGTGAGCGTGATCGCGGAGCGCCAGCTTCAGATTGCGGTGTGGGTGGCGGGGGGAATCGGCGCGCCCGCTTGGAAGACGTTGTCGGGGTCGTAGGCGGTTTTCACCGCGCGCAGTCGCTCAAGAATCTCGGCCGAGTGGGCGGTGTGTGGATCCGTGGGCCGAACGGCGAAGTTGAGAGCTCGTCGACCGGTGTCCCATGGGGACAGCGCGCACAGCAGTGACGCGAGGTGACTGTTGATGGCGTTTTCCATGTCCGGGTTGTGGGCCATCCCGACGGCGAAGATGGCGAACGCGGCGTCGAGGGCGGCTAGCGCTCCGTGCCCGTGCGGGGGTCTGTTCATCGCTCCGCCGAGGTGCCGCAGCTCGACCGAGAACAACGGCGAGCCAGAGCTCGATCCGGCGGTGCTGATGAGGGCCTCGATCGCCTGGTGCGGCAGCTCCCTGAGAAGCGCCCCGTCGCCGATACCCGGGACTGGACGTGGGGGGTCCATGTGGAGTCGGTCAAGCGCCGAGACCGGGATCGTCGCGAACGTGTCGATTTCCGGTCCGTGTGCGCGCAGCGCGGCGAGCATCTCAGCGCCCGACATCGCTGTGCCGGTGAATGCCGCCTCGATGACCGCGAACGAACCGCCGCGCAGTCTGTCGGGGATGTGAGGGAGCGAGGGCAGCCGCAGCAGCCGGCCGATTGAGGTGACCTCCTCGGGCACGGTCGCGGTCCAGCGGCTCCACGCCTCGAGGATCTCCTGGCCGCGCTCGAGCGGCCAGAACAACGCTCCCGCGTACACCTCGCGATATGGATAAAGCGCGAACTCGAGCGCGGTGACCACACCGAAGTTGCCGCCGCCGCCGCGCAGCGCCCAGAACAGGTCCGGTTCGTGTCCAGAGTCCGCGCGAATGTGGGCCCCGTTCGCGGTGACGAGCTCGATCGCGGTGACGCTGTTGCACGCCAGGCCATGGCGCCGCGCGATCCAGCTCACCCCCCCGCCGAGCGTATAGCCGACGACGCCGACGTCGGCTGCGGAACCGGCCAGCGCCGCCAGACCGTGCGGGGCAGCCGCGGCGGTGACGTCTGCCCATACTGTGCCGGCCTGCGCGCGCGCTGTCCGGGCGTCTGGATCGATGCGAATGCCGCGGATTGACGAGGTCTTCAAGAGCAGCGTTCCGGCGAGATCGTCGAGCGCCCCGGCAGCGTGACCGGTGCTCTGTGGAGCGACCCGCAGACCGCGCTCGGTGGCGAAGGCGATCATCGCGATCACGTCCTCGACGGACTCGGGCAGTCCGACCGCAGCGGGTTGCTGATCGACGGCGAGATTCCACGCCTGGCGTGCCTGTTCGAAGCGCGCGTCTTCGGGGAAGACGAGCTTGTCTGCGAGGCGAGCCTCGGGCTTGTCGAGCTGCAGTGAGGTTTCGTGTGTTGCTGACATGACAGTTCCTTTCGGGGTCGTTCGTTGGCCCGGTCCTCGCTTGCGCCTCCTGCGCCGCGGCCCGGGCAGATGCGCTAGGGCAGCCAGCGGTCGCCGGCGGGTGTGATGACCAGCTCGTGGGTCATGCCACGAGCGGACTGCGCCGCGAGGAAGCACACTGCTTCGATCACGTCCTCCTGGCGGACGAGCGCTTCCGGCGCCCTCCCTCGGCTCATCAGGGCGGTCTTCGGTGACGCGATGATCCCGTCGACGATCAGGAGCGCGACGTGGATGCCTTCGGCGCGTAGCTCCTGAGCCGCGGCATGCGTGAGCGCCCGCACCGCCGCGCCGCCGGCCGCCATCAGTCCGCGCTCCGGATTGGCGCGCCGGGCCGGCGCGCCAACCACTTGAACGATCGTTCCACCGCGTCCTTGCAGAGAGCGGGCGCCGACCTTGAGCGCCACGAACGCCTGGCGCGCGACCGGCACGGTCCAGCCCTCAAAGCCGGGCATGCTCGCGGAGATGAGTGGGCCGCCACCGAATCCCGAACCGTCAGCGGGCGGGCTGATCGCGGAGACAGCGTTGACGATCAGGTCAAGCGGCCCGATCTGCGCAGCCGCCCCGGCCAGCGCCTCACCCAGCTGCTCAGGATCAGTGGCGTCCGCTTGTAACGGGACTGCGCCTCCGCGTTCGAGCAGATCCAAGTCACCTCGCGTGCGCGCAACTGCGGCAACACGCACGCCGCGCTCGAGGAGATCGCTGGTGATCGCTGCGCCGAGGTTTCGCGCACCGAGCACGACGGCCGCGTTCGTCGCGTTGATCGCGCCCCACTGGGGGTCGCTCCTGCCGCTGCTCGAGCTTCGGGCGGCCGTCCCGAGATTGCTGCTGATTCCCATCACTGCACCTCGCAGGTTTAATCGCGTGAATATTTGAGTACCCGGATGATATGTTGAATACTCGTAACGAGTAATGATTCATGTGCGAGAATACAGAAATGCCTCAGCCTGTCAAACCGACTCGCCGTTACGACTCCCCGCGACGTCGCGAGCAGGCGGCCTCCACCCGCCTTGAGATCCTCGAGGCCGCCCGGCGCCTGTTCGAACGCGACGGCTACGCGGCCACCACGATGGCGACGATCGCCGCCGAGGCCCGGGTCGCGCTCAAGACGGTCTACGTCGCCTTCGAGACCAAGAGCGGCATGTTGCGCGCGCTCTGGAACGTGACCCTGCGCGGCGAGGATGGCGAGGACGGTCCCGTCTCTGAGCGCCCGTGGTACCGCGAAGTTCTGGAGGAGCCCGACCCCGAGCGACAATTGCGCCTCAACGCGAGGAATTCCCGCGAGGGAAAGGTCCGCGTCGGCGCGCTCGCGGAAGTGATTCGCAGCGCAGCCCCGATCGATCCCGACATCGACGCGCTCTGGGCTCGGATCGGAACCGACTACCACGCAAACCAGCAGACGATCGTGGACAGCCTGAACGAAAAGGGCGCGTTGCGCCCCAACCTCGACGTGGAGCGCGCGGCGGACATCCTCTGGGCGCTGAACCATCCCAACGTCTGGCGGCTACTCGTCTGCGATCGCGGCTGGACCCCGGATCAGTACGAACAGTGGTGCGGAGACCTCGCCTGCTACCAGCTCCTGAACCCTCCACCCCCGAACACCAACTGAGCGGTGTGGTTTGCACTCGACCTCCGTCTCCCACCTGGACAGCGGCATACCCCACGCCACCCGCGTCCGCTAGCCGACCGATCAGCGCACGCTCCAGGGGTCGGCTGAGGCGGTGCGACGCGGGCGCCCCGGGCCGTCTCAGCTGGGGACTGCTGGACGGTCGCGACCTAGCCCGCTTGGATTGAGATGCCGCTCGGATGCCTGTCGCTCCCACAAGGCTAGGGGCCACAGGTCGGGTCCAAGGGCCGACGCGACGGTCGCTCGCGAATCTGCGGTCGGATCGGCGATCAGTGCCGTGGCGATCTGTGGCAGCGTGGCGTCGTTGTACCCGTCCGGCAGCCGTCAGCGCGGGCTCGTCTGAGTAGAGGATCTCCTCACTCTTGGACCACAACCTCACGCGCACAATCGAGTCACCGGGGATCTGGCCCAGCACGACATCGTCAAGGCGCCGGATCGCGGACTTCTCGCCGCGCAGCACGCCGTCCTAGAAGCCTGCCGCCTCCACGAGGCGTCCCTCCGCCCGCGCGCGATCGCGCGTGGCGCCTTCGGCCTGGTTGATCGCCGCCCCTCGCAGGACGTAGGGCGCGCCCAACACGATCACGCCGATCGCGGCGACGCTGCCGAGCATGAAGCGCCCCACCGCGCGTCCACGCGTGGCGGCGCTTCGGGCGGACGGCCGCGACCCGCCCGTTGACGTTAAGACCTAAGTCCCATTGCGACCCAGACCGACCGGGGGCCACAGTGTGCTCTTAACACCAAGCCCTGTTGATCGGAGACTCCCGTGAGCAGCACTCGAAGCATCACCCTCAGCCTAGCCCTCGCCTCAATGGCCCTCACTCCGGCTGCGGCCCTCGCCCGAAACGGCGCCGACGACAACCCGAACGTCCGCGACAACCACGGGGCCCAGCGCGCAGACCACAACAGCAGTCGCAACACGGCCAGCAGCGTCAAAGGCAAGTGCACGCGCGGCTCCACCTCCAAGCTCAAGGTCAAGCCCGATAACAGTCGCCTGCAGACTGAGTTCGAGGTCGACCAGAACCGCAACGGCGTGACCTGGAAGGTAACGATCAGCCGCAACGGCCATCTCGCGATCACGACGCACGCGACGACAAGGGCACCGAGTGGATCATTCAGCGTCGAGCGCCGGCTAGCCAACAGCGCAGGCACTGACAAAATCACTGCCAAGGCGACAAGCCCGTCAGGCGAGATCTGCACCGCCAGCATCACCGTCTGACCGCCGTCGCTGCCTAATCACCGCGCGGGCGTGGCATCACCCGCGCCCGTGCTCGCCCGCCGGGGGCGCCACATAACCCGCATCCCGGACGCCGGGAGCACTCGACGGACCGCTCGGCGGAGCAGCCCGCGGTATCCGGGCGGCCATTTGGCTATCGGTTCAGGGGACGACCAGTTGGCAGCCGGCCACGGGTCGACGTTGGCGTGCCGACGACAGTGATCCGATGCGGGAGCGGTACGGCCGCTACGGCAGGCCGCCGCGAGGTATGTCGACCATGGTGGTGAGCAGGGCGGCTTCGCGGGCGGCCGTCCGGTTGACCTCGGCGAAGTCCGGCGCGGCGCACATGAGCAGCGTCCGGCCATCGTCGCCGCCGAGCATGCACGCGAAGAAGTCGAGCCCATCGGGCGCCTTGATCTCGTCGACGATGTCGCCGCCCGGCGCGATCCGCACGCAGCGCGCGTTCACCTCGTCCGCGCACCAGATGTGGTTCTCGGCATCGAGGCCGCAGCCGTCCGGTCCGAACTGGAGCTTGCCGAGGGTCTCCGCCAGGGTCGTGATCTCGGGCGTCGGTGCGATCTGCGCCCAGACGCGGCGATCGCTGAGCGAGCCGTCCTCGTTGATCGTGAAGGCCGTATAGCGCGCACCGGCGGTTTCCCCCACGATCAGGGTCTTGCCGTCCGGCGTAATCACCGAGCCGTTCGGGAACAGCAGGTCCTCAGCGGCGATCGACGCGCTGCCGTCCGGGTCGACCCGGATCAGGTTGGCCGGAGCCGGATCGCCGCCGCCCATCAGGTCGAAGCCGAAGTTGCCCACGTAGGCGCGTCCGTGCGCGTCGACCACCATGTCGTTCAGGTAGCCGCCGCAGAACTCGCTGACGTCGGCGTGCTCGGCGACGCCCGCCTCGGCGGACCAGCGCAGGACACGGTGATCGCGCATCGACGCCACGAGCATCGACCCGTCCGGCATCCACCCAAGCCCAGACGGCTGCTCCTCCACCTCGAGCACCTCGCGCGGCTCACCACTCGCGCTGACCGACAGCACGAGGTGGCGGTAGAAGTCCGACACCCACCACCGGCCGTCGTGCCAGCGGGGGCTCTCGAAGAACGCGCCTCCCTCGAGCAGGGTGTGGAGCTGGGACTCAGCCATCGCTCGGTGTTTTACACAAGGTGATCAGGTGTGCGCAAGCTGCCCACCCGCGGGTCAATCCGCCTGACGGCCGATTCCCGGGACGCCGGCGTCCGCCGGCCCCGCGTCCCCCGCCCCGCCGTGGACAACGGCTCGCGCAGCGATGCTCGCGTTCTTGACGGGTCACCACGATCGCTTTTGCCCTCCCCGCGACCCCGCGAACGCGCGAGCGCGTTGGAGACGAGGGAGTCGCCAGCGCGTCGACCGGCGGACGAGCGCTCTGCGATGACCGCACTCATCGGCGTCCCGGCCGGCCGGACGAGCGCAATGCACGAAAAAGCAGGCGTGCGCAAGCTGATCGCGGACCGCAACAACTTCGAGGTCGCGGCAGACGGGGATCTCTCCTCCGGCCGCGTATCAGTCGGGAACGACCAGCGAACATGGGGACAGGCTCGGTGGATCACGAGGGACGGAAGGCCCAGGTCCGTCGAGCCGGGAGTCCAGTACCTCGATCACATCGGTCGTGCTGGCTCGGCGATCCGAAGCGGGCGCCAAAGACTGCCGGCGGTGTCCCTGCTTGCCGGTGCGTGCGAGCTAAGCCTCCAGCGGCCGTCCGCCTGTGGAAAACACTGAGAGCGTTCAGTATTTCGTGCGGATGGCGGAGGCGGCTGGATGGAGAGAGCCTTTCGTATCGAACTGCAAGCCCGGAGGGAAAGAAGGTCGCAATGCAAGCTGGGAACGGCGACCGAATGAAGCGCGTGATCGTCGGTCACTACGGGGGGCCAGAGGTCTTGCGAATCGTGGAAGAGGACGTACCTCGACCTGGTCCGGGCGAGGTACTCGTCAGGGTTCTCGCCGCCGGGGTGTCTTACACCGATGCCATGCTCCGCGTGGGCTCGTATCTCGGCGTGCCGAAGCCGCCGTTCACCCCCGGCTACGAGCTCGTCGGGGTCGTCGAGCAAGTCGGTCCGGATTGCACGCGGCTGCGGGTGGGCGATCGCATTGGCTCGCTGACGGTTTGGGGCGCCGACGCCGAGCGTGTCTGTGTTCTAGAGGCGAATGCGATCGAAGTGCCGGACGACATCGATCCGGGCGAGGTCCTGAGCCTCGTCTTCACATATATGACCGCCTACCAGCTGCTTCACCGAACTGCGAAGGTGAAGCGCGGGGAGACGGTGCTCGTACACGGGGCGGCCGGCAGGGTCGGTACCGCTGTCCTCGAGCTCGCAGCCGTGATTGGTCTTCGGGTGTACGGGACCTGTTCGGCTCGCGATCGCGCCGCAGTCGAGCGGCTCGACGCGGTGGCGATCGACTACAGGACCGACGACTTCCTGGCACGGGTGCGGGAGCTGACCGACGGCAAAGGCGTGGACGTCGCGCTCGACGGGTTCGGGGGCGGGCTGTCACTTCGGTCCTTCCGCGCGCTTCGGCCGGGCGGAAGGCTCGTCGTGTTCGGCCATTCCGGCACGGTCATACATGGGCGCAAGAGCTGGCGTGGGTGGATCAAGTGGTATGCGGCGACCGCCGCCGTCTCGCTTTGGGGCGTGCTCTCGCCTCGGCGTCGGGTCCGCGTCTACCGGATCCAAAAGCTGCGCGAAGGACACCAGGTGCTTCCCGTCAGCGGACATCGTCCAGCGCTCCCAGTCGGTGGAGGTCCCCGGGACCCAGACTGGTTCCGTGAGGACTTCCGGGCGCTGCTCGAGTTGCTTCGTGAGGGAAGGATCCACCCGGTCGTGGCCGAGCGTATGCCGCTGACCGATGCGCGTCGCGCGCACGAGATGCTCGAAGGCTCGGCCGACAAGGGAAAGCTCGTGCTCGTGCCCTAGGACGAGGACAGCGCAGGTGGCGCTCGAGATCGACACTAGGCGAGAAGACCCGCAGGTACATAGCTGCGCCTCGCGCAAGCCGAACGACGAGTGAACGCGGCGCGCGCCGGTTGGCCGCGGGGGTTGGGGATCCACAGAGAACGCGGTCTCGAAATGGGGTCCTGCCGTGACGGGGTAGAGTCGGCCCGCAGCTCTAGACAAGCGACCGCGCGAGACGCGCGGAAAGGATCGGGGATCGAATGGCACTTGGGTTCTACTTCACACCCAAAGGGTTCACGCAGGACAAGTACGACGAGGCATTGAGCAAGCTCGAGGCTGCGGGTGCGGGCGCGCCTGAAGGACGCTCCTACCACGTCGCCCTCGAGACGAACGGCGAGATCCAGGTCTTTGACATCTGGGAGTCGCAGGAGGCATTTGAGGCGTTCGGCGCGACGCTCGTTCCGATCATGACCGGACTTGGCGCCGATCCCGGCGAGCCGATGGTGGCCCGGGTACACAATGTGATCAAGGGCTGAGAAGCCAACCTCGAGCACGTCCGGCAGAGAGGCGAACTTCTCTGCCGGATCGCGCGCGGTCGGTCGCACGTGGCGGATCGGTCCGCTTGGAGTCGCCACCGAATTTGGCTCTGGCGCGCGGGGATCTCCCAGGGCTGTGGGTGCGCCCGAAGACGCTCGAAACGGAGCGAAAGCGAGGCGGCAGCGCTGTCGCCTCGCGCGAACAGCAAGCGCGCGAACCGGCTCACCGGCGTCGCAGATGCCGATGGATCTCCGCAGGCTCCTCATGCCACCGTCAGAGGCGTCCGGCGCGGCCGGCGAGAACGTCTCAGAACCTAACGTTCAGCGAACGCGCGGCTGCGCCTTTGCACAGCCCGCCCATGCGGCGAAGCACGCCGCGACGCGTCTAGCGTCGGAGTGCTGCCGCGCCACGAACGCCCGGAGCCGACATGAGTGGCTAGGCCCTGTATCGAAGGTCGATCCAGTCGGTGTGTCGCGCCCAGCGCAGGGTGATTCGCCAACACCCTGCGGTCGGCACGTTGACGTAGGACGGATAGATCTCTCCGGGACTGGAGTCGGCGGGCCACGCGTGCCTGATCAGCGGAGCGTTGGCATGCAAGGGACTAGCCTCGATCGTCAGTGGCGAGCCGCGCCGCGCTAGACGCATGATCCACAGAATCTTGTTGGCGGGGTTAGTCGGATTGCCGGCGCGGAGTGGGTAGCCGAACACGATCGCGACAACAGTCCCGCGGGCGCTGAGCGCGTGAGGCCACGGTGGCGGGCCGGGGCTACTGTCGCTAAACGCCGGCGCCGTCCACGCCGGAGCCCGTCCGCGGTAGAGCTTGGTTGCTCCGCATCCTCCCGCGACCACCGCTGGACCCGCGCCCTGATCTACCGTCGTCCGCGTCGATCCACAACCTGCCACCAACCACGTGGCCGCCACTATCGCGACGATGCGCCACATCCATGCGCACGCTACTACTGCGCACCTGACGTGCGAAACGTAGCGCCACGCCGGCGGGCGCTCCTTGGCCGCCGCCCACATCTCGTCAGCGGTGGGATCGCCGAGCGAGTCGCCGAAGATCCCGGCGGGCCGAGCTCGCGCTGTAGCGCCACACCGCCAGCGCAGCCTCCAGGTGCTCCACGCAGATCCGCCCCGAGAGGGTGGCCCTCGCACCCTCCCTCCGATGTGGTAGGCGGTTCGGTCGAAATCGTCCATACCGGTTATGGGGACCGGATCGTAAGGCGGGCAACGCCCAGTGCCGACGGGGCATCGCAATCCAGGCGGACGAAGAAGGGAGCGACGCTTCCGTGCTTGGTCTTGTCGGCATCGTTCCCCCGGCTACCAAGACGTAGGTCGGTTGGCCTCGTTGTTGGGGGGCATGGGGCTCAGCGGCCGGCCCCATGTGTCGTAACCTTGCGGCGGGTCGTTTCGCCTCAGCTTTCGTCCGAGGGTCCAGGCAAGTCGGGCGGCTTCGATCCGTCCGCCTCCCCAAAGTCGCATCATTCGGTAGGTCTGACGCATGGCCGTGCCTCAGCCGACTGCGTGGGGGCACCGGTGATGGCTTTCCACTTGGCGCCGGTGGTTACGTCAGTGGTCCTCATGACGACCCCCGAAGTTGATGTTGACTTAGATCAGCGTGGGGCCTCGCGATGTGCCTCGCGTCCGGTGAAATCCGTAGCGGCCGGCCCCGGGGTTTGGGGGCTTGTGGTGCGCAGCCGGATGCTCGGTGCGCACCTCTGCACGTTGTGCCGTTGGGATCTTCGTCTAGCGAAGTCATCTCCATCGTCCGATCACACCTCTGGCCCGGATCACCTGGCCGTTGACCCGGCGGCCGTCGTCGCTGACTAGGAATGCGACGAGTTCAGCGACGTCCGCGACGGCGCTGGGACACTGCAGGTCCAGCGCGATCGCGTTGACGGTGATGTCGCGAGCGCTTAGCTCGTGGGCGAGCACGGGCGTGATCGCGTCCACCGCGCCCTTGCTCGCAGCGTAGGCGGCATAGGTCGGGAGCGCCAGACCGACGGCGGAGCTTGAGATGTTCACGATCGCGCCGCCATCCCGCAGCTGAAGCGATGCGTGCTTGTTGACCACGAAGGTCCCCCGGGCGTTGGTTCGGTGCAGCGCATCGAACGTCTCCAGGTCGTAGCCCACTACTGTGCCGAGGATCATGCGTGCGGCGGCGTGCACGACGACGTCCGCGCCCCCAAAGGCTTCAATCGCCTCGCAGAATAGGCGCTCGACATCGAGTTCGTCCGCGACGTCGGCGCGGACCGCGATCGCGGTGCCATTCGCCGCGAGGATCTCCTCGACGGCGGCATCCGCTTCGCGGTGGCGGTTGATGTAATTGATGACAACCGCGTAGTCCGTGGTAGCCAACTTGCGCGCGACGGCGCGGCCGATACCGCGCGAGCCGCCCGTGACGATCGCCACGCGGTTGACCGATGCGCGATTGCGTTCAGAGATCACCCTGCCACCTTGGCCGCAATCACCGGCGGTCGCACTAGGGCGTCACCCGGGTCGCAGCCCTGGTTTTTATGATGTGTTGCCGACTGGGGTTAGGCTTGCGGGATGGCCGTCCAGCGCCCGCCGGCGTTTCTGGGCCGGTCCGGGGAGCGGGAGGTGCTCGACCGGCTGCTTGAGACTGCCCGCGGTGGGCAGAGCGCGGTTCTGGTCATCCGGGGTGAGGCTGGGATCGGCAAGACGGCGCTTGTGAGGTACGTCGCCCGAGAGGCTGCTGGGTTCCGACTGGCCCAGATCGCGGTCGTCGAGGCAGAGATGGAACTGCCGTTCGCGGGACTGCATCGCCTATGCGCGCCGATGCTCGACAAGCTCGACGCGCTCCCTGACCCCCAGCAGAACGCGCTGGGTGTGTCGTTCGGCCTCGCATCCGGCGATGCCCCGGACCGCTTCCTGGTTGCGCTGGCTGCACTGACGTTGTTCGCCGAGGTTGCCGGAGAGCGGCCGCTTTTGTGTGTCGTCGATGACGCGCAATGGCTCGACGGCGCGACATCCCAAGTTCTAGGCTTCATCGCCCGACGCGTTCTGGCTGAGTCAGTCGCGCTCGTGTTCACGGTTCGCGAGCCGAGCAACGACCGCGAGCTGGCAGATCTGCCGGAACTGTCGCTCGGAGGAATGCAGGATGACGACGCGCGAGCGCTGCTGGCGGCCGTCATTCCGGGCCGAATCGACGATCGTGTCCGCGACCGGCTGGTCGCCGAAACCCGCGGCAATCCGCTGGCGCTGGTGGAGTTGACGCGGGGTAGAAGCGCTGGAGAGCTGGCTGGCGGCTTTGCGCTGCCGGGCGCGGGGACCCTTCCGAGCCATATCGAGGACCACTTCCGCCAACGGATAGCCGCACTGCCTGAAGCGACGCAGCGACTGATGTTGCTAGCGGCCGCCGATCCCGTTGGGGATGCCACGCTGCTTTGGCGCGCTGCGGCGACGCTCGGCGTCGAACGGCAGGCGGCGGAGGCCGCGGCCGGTGAGCAACTAATGGAGGTCGAGGCGCAAGTTCGGTTCCGCCATCCGCTCGTCAGATCGGCGGCGTATCGGGCAGCAACCGTGTCGGACCGCCGCGCGGTTCACGGCGCGCTCGCAGCCGCCACCGATCTTGAGACGGATCCCGATCGTCGAGCCTGGCACCACGCGCACGCGGCGATCGCGCCGGATGAGGAGGTGGCCGGGGAGTTGATCGCTTCCGCGAGCCGTGCGCAAGGCCGTGGCGGGATCGCCGCCGCGGCCGCGTTCCTGGAACGAGCGGTGACGTTCACGCCAGACCCTGGTGAGCGGGCTTCACGGGCGCTTACCGCCGCGCAGCTGAAGCTTGAGGCGGGAGACCTGTCGGCCGCTGGGTCCTTGCTCGCGGCTGCGGATGCCGGTCCGCTCGATGAGCTTGGGCAGGCGACGGCGCAGCGCATGCATGCCCAGATTGCCTTTGACGCGCGACGTGGCCGCGATGCCCCGCCACTGCTCGTGCGCACGGCGCAGCGGCTTGAGTCACTCGATGCCGAGCTGGCACGGGAGACGCATCTAAAGGCGCTGGTGGCGGTGATTTATGCCGCCCGCCTCGCGACTGACCCTACCCCGGCAGGCGTTGCCAGAGCTGCTCTCGCGGCGCCGCTTGGACCCGAGCCATTGCCTTGCAAGCAACTGATATTGCTCGGGCTAGCGACTCGGTTGACCGAGGGCCACGCCGGTGCCGCTCCAACGTTGACGGCCGCGCTGCGGGCCTATCTTGACGAGGAGCGGCACTTGGACTGGTCGTGGGTCGCTTACGGCCTCGCGGCGATGGACTTGTGGGACGGCGATGCATGGCTTGAGCTGGCCTCCAGTCAGGTGGAGCTGGCGCGCGCAACGGGAGCGTTGATCTTGCTTCCGTTTGCCCTCGACTACCTCGCGACGTTTCACGTCCAGGCCGGAAACCTGTCGCTGGCGTCTTGCCTGATCGAGGAGGCCCAGACTCTTGATCTCGGGGTCCGGGCCGAGACGCTGCCCTACGTTCCATTGGCGCTCGCGGCATGGCGTGGGGACGCCTCCACCGTCTTGAATCTGGTCGACGTGATGATCGGCGGCGCTCACAACCGGGGCGAGGGATGCGCGATCACGGTCACCGAGTACGCCACGGCGATCCTGTACAACGGACTTGCTGAGTACGAGCTGGCATTCGAGGCGGCGCAGAAGGCGGCAGCCGCAGACGAGATCGCGACCTCATCGTGGGCGCTGGCCGAGCTGGTGGAGGCGGCTGCGCGGAGCGGGCGGGAAGAGGTCGCCCGTGAATCCCTCGCTCAGCTGTGCGAGCGGACGAGCGGGAGCGGTACGGCTTGGGCGAAGGGGACGCAGGCGCGCGCCAGCGCGCTCCTCGAGGATGGTGAATCGGCCGAGGATCTTTTCCGGGCGGCGATCGAGGAGCTCGGGCAATCTCGGATGGCGGCGCACCTTGCTCGTGCCCGGCTGAGCTATGGAGAGTGGCTGCGCCGTGAGAACCGGCGGGTCGACGCGCGCGAGCAGCTCCGTTGCGCACATGACGTCTTCGGCGCGATGGGTGCGAATGGATTCGCGGACCGGGCGCGACGCGAGCTGCTGGCCACGGGCGAGAAGGTGCGTAAGCGTCGAGACGACACCCGCGATTTGCTCACTCCTCAGGAGGAGCAGATCGCGAGGCTTGCTCGCGACGGCCGCACGAACCCAGAGATTGGCGCGGAGCTGTACATCAGCTACCGCACCGTGGAGTGGCACCTGCGGCAGGTTTACTCAAAGCTTGGGATCAGCTCCCGCAAGGGCCTCCGCGGCGCGCTGCGCAGTCGCTACCGGGAAACGACGCCGGTGTGATGCGCGGGACCCTGACCGGGGACCCTGACCGGGGTCCCTGCGAGGCGGCCGGCAGGTGTTATGACGGTTGTTCCACTCGCGCCTCGCGAGTTCGAGCATCGGTGTCCCTCGCGCGCACGGCGTCGCAGCCGCACGGGGAGCGGACCAGGGCATCGCACGGATGCGACTCCCGTGGGGTGCGGACAGGCTACGTGCAGCAACCGAGGCAGGCGCGCTCGAGCATCGACGCTGTCTGCGTGAAGAAAGGCAATGCCATGATCACCGCGTACATCATCAAACAGTACGAGCGCGCAGTTGTGTTCAAGTTCGGGAAGGTGAATGACGAGCCACGGGGACCAGGGCTGATCTTTGTGGTCCCGTTCGTCCAGCGCATTCGTCGCGTTTCGTTGCGGATCGTCACGATGCCGATCCAGTCACAGGGGATCATCACGAAGGACAACGTCAGCATCGACGTGTCCGCGGTGGCCTATTACCGCGTGGAGGACCCGACCCGTTCGGTGATCGCGATTGAGAACATCGAGGCCGCGATCGGTCAGATCGCCCAGACGACGCTTCGGGCGGTGGTGGGACGCCACACGCTCGACGAGCTGCTGTCTGAGACCGAAGGCATCAATCAGAACATCCGTGAGATCCTCGACGTGCAGACAGAAGAGTGGGGGGTCAAGGTCACGGTCGTCGAGCTGAGGGACATCCAACTGCCCGACAGCATGCAGCGCGCGATGGCTCGCCAAGCTGAAGCCGAGCGCGAAAAACGAGCCAAGATCATCGCCGCGCAAGGCGAGGCGCTCGCGGCCGGCGAGCTAGGGCAAGCAGCCGACGTGATGGCCGCTCATCCGCTGGCGTTGCAGCTGCGCAACCTCCAAACGCTGGTCGAGGTTGCCGTGGACAAGAACTCGACCGTCGTCTTTCCGGCGCCGCTGATGAGCACGATCGGCGAACTCGGCTCATTCCTGGCCCGCGAGCAGCAAGCGGCCGGCGAGCTTCCGGACCGGTCGGGTGACCCGCGCTCTGAGAACGGAGCCATGGCTACGGCATCACCGCCATCGCCGCCCCGCGCCGATGATGCAAGGTGACGGACGCTTCGACGCACGGGCACGTGCGTGTCATGCGGATAGCCATCCGCGAGCGCCCTGCGTCAGAGACTCCGCTTCCGGCTTGACGCGTGCTTTCAGACGCCGTATGCCGTGACGTGGACCTGTCCGGTCGACACGTCGACGACACCCCGAGCCCAGACCTCGATCGGGTTTACCCACGAGAGCTCGGGGTGGTTGGTCATCAGGGAGACATGCTCGCGGAGCTGGAAGACCGGAGAGCCCACCTGCGCAATCGCCACGCCACCCGCTTCGAGCGAGATCTTCTTCCCGCCCTCGGTCGTGATCTCACCGTGAATGTGGAGCTCGACGCGGCCGTCGGCGCGGAAGTAGATGTAGTCCACGCCCCGGAACGTCCCTTGGAGGTTCGGTCCGCTGACCGGCCCCTCAAGATAAAAGTCAAAACGCGCCCCCTCGGCTGGTGGCGCCTGGCCTGAGAGGACGGCGTCGGCCGAGGCGCCGTATTCGACGACCTGCGTGATCTGCGGCCGGTATTCGTAGATCAGCGCTCCGGGCAGCCGCTGTTCACGATCTCCGGCATCTAGTGGGGCAGTGGCCGCCCCGGACACATCAACGGAGCTCATAGGTGACTCCTCTCATGGCACCGGCGCCCTCCGGTCGTGGCTAGCCTACAGGTCCGGAGGAGTGCGCCCCGTGAGATTTTTTCCGCGCGGATGCTCGAGTGGTCCGGCGCATTGAAGAACCAAACGAGCGCCGCGTTCTGCCCGCGGCGCTCGCCTTCGGACCTGCGTCGCGCCCCGAACGGGACGTCGTTTAGACCGTGACCGCGTGAGCGCCCGTGGGCGCTCGTCTGGGTAGGTCCACGACGTTGTGCGGGTCATCGGCGACCTCGACCACGGTCAGGTCGTCGATCAGTCGCTCGTCGCGCAGTCGCCCAGTCGTGGCCGCGAACGGCAAGGCGCGGTCAGCGGCGCCGTGCACGGCGAGGCGGGACGTCGATCGCGGAGGTCGCCCGGAAGTCGGTCAGCCACGTGTCGATGCAGGCGTAGGTCGCGTACGCCGACGGGCCGCGCAGCTCCAGCTCGTCTCCGGGCCGGAGCGTCTCCGTGAGGTATGGCGACACCTCGCCGTCGTCGAGCCGTTCAACCGTGAGCGCGAGGTGCTCGTCCTCCGGGGCGGATGCGATCGAATAGCTGCGCTGGGCCTGGTAGCCGTCCTCGGCAGTGAGCCGCACGTCTACGTGCTGGCCTGCGAGCTGACACGGCCAGTCGGCGGCTTCGAGCACGACCGTCTTGGTCCGTGCAGTCTCCGTCACGACCTCGACCACCCGCGCGAACTGCCACGTCAATCGCCGGCGTAGCGCTGCTCTTTCCATGGGTCACCGTAGTTGTGATACCCGTAGGTCTCCCAGAACCCGGGCTGGTCGTCTACGCGGAGCTCGATCCCGCGCACCCACTTGGCGCTCTTCCAGAAGTAGAGATGGGGGACGAGCAGCCGAGCCGGTCCGCCGTGCTCCGGCTCGAGGGGCTCGCCGTCGTACTCGTACGCGACCCACGCTTTGCCGTCCCGTACGTCTTCGAGCGGAAGATTCGTCGTGTACCCGCCATCGCTGAACGCGAGGACGTACTCGGCGCTGGTGTCGATGTCGCCGAGGAGCGTGTCAAGCGACACGCCGGTCCACGAGGTGTCGAGCTTGGACCATTTCGTCACGCAGTGAATGTCGACCGTGACACGCTCGCTCGGCAAGGCCGTGAACTGCTCCCACGTCCACGATCTGGGCTCGTCGACCTCGCCACGAATCTCGAAGCTCCAGCGCTCGATCGCGTCGTGCGGGGTCGGCCCGGCGGACAGGACCGGGAAATCGGGCGTGAGGTAGTTGCCCGGAGGCACTCGCCCAGCCTCGACGTGTTCGCGGCGGCGGCCACGGAACCCACGCGAAACCGGCGACATCACGCGACCAGGCGCGCCGAACTCGACTGAACGGCCTCGCGAATGACGCCTGCCACCACACCCGGGTTTGACAGCATCACGAAGTGGGAGGCGCCGTCGACCTCGGTCACGGCGGAGCCGGCGCGCTCGTACGAGAAGCGGTGAAGCTGGGGTGCGATTGGCTGGTCTCGCGTCCCGAACACACCCCAGGACGGCTTCGCGCGCCAGGCAGCCGCGCCGGCCGGATCCTCGAACGCCGTGGCCAGGAGCGGCCGCTGCGCGTGCGCCATGAACTCCGCATCGGCGTCGGAAACGTCGGCGCAGAAGATGTCGCGGAAGCGCTGGGGGTCGACTGACAGCTCGACACTCCCATCGGGCAACGGCCGTGGCTGGAGGAAGTTGCCCATCGCGAGCGACGGATAGCGCCCTTGCAGGTCGCTGATCGTCTCGCCCTCGTCCGGCACGAAGCCGGCCACATACACCAGCCCGGCGACCTTGTCCGACGCGCCGGCGACCGTGATCACGCAACCGCTGTATGAATGGCCCACGAGCACGACGGGCCCGTCGAGCTGGTCGATGACCGCTCCGAGATATGACGCGTCGCTCGCGACCCCGCGAAGGGGAATCGCCGCGCGCGAGAACGTTGTACTCGGTCGCGGTCGAGATGCTCGAACACTCCGCGCCAGCTCGACGCGTCTCCGAAAGCACCGTGAACGAGAACGACTGTCGGCTTGGACATGAGGCTTCCTTTCGCTTGGGGTTCCGTCGACACAGCCTGCGCTCATCGTTTCGGGATCGCACCCGTGGTTTGCCCTGGTCAGATGCCCGTGTCTGCGCGCCGCCGACCGAAGCGACTGATCGTGCGGAGACCGGCCCGTGCAAGTGACCAGGCGATTGCCCGGGCGCGATGCGTGTGCGAGGAGAGCACCGTGTGCTCCAACGCTGTGTCAACCACTGGAGGACAAATGGTCATTCTTCGTTTCAAGATCCGTTCCAAGCCCGACAAGAGCGACGAGCTGATGGCCGCCCTTGCGGAGATCATCGCTCCGGCTCGAGCCACGGAGGGCGTTGTCGAGTTCGACATCGCCCGCGTTCTGCGCGATCCGGATTCCTTCATCGCGACCGCGATCTATGAGGACGGGGACGCTCTCGAACGACAGGAGTCACTTCCGGAGGTGCACAGGGTCATGGCAATGCTGCCGGAGTCCTTGGTGGCGGCGCCCGAGCGGACGATCTTTGACGCCGCCGTCGACCCGACTCTCGTCTAGTCAGACGAGCTGTCGAAAATGCGTGTTCGATCGCCCACCCTCTCAGCGTTGCCGCGTAGACGCATGCCGGGCGCATCCCGTCGAGCGGCGGTGCGACCCGGAGGTACGTCCGCGGGAGCGCTTCGCGCGCGCTCTGGGCGACGCGCTGACCAATCACCACATCCACGCCATACCCGGGGAACGGACGCGTCATCTAACCAGGGGATTGCACGGGCGCGACCAGTGCGCGGATGGCACAACCTTTGTGCCACGCACCGGCAAGGCCACCCCGGAGCGGGGCTTCGAAGCAAGTCCTGGCTTGCATCACTCCGCATTCCGTGTGTCCTGCCGAACACGACACCTACCAATCACAGGAGCAGCAGATGTCTCGGATCAGACCAATCAAGCTAACCTACGCCATTCTTCTGGTGGCGCTGACTGCGTTGGCAGTCGCCGCCTGCGGAGGCGGTGGCAGCACGACAGCGGACACCGCGAACGTGCAGCCCCAGCCCAGCCAGTAACGGATACGCGAGTTCACCCCCGGCAAGCACGACGGTGAGCATCGGGACCGGCGTCCACGTCACGAACACGCCTACGAAGGCGTTCAGGGTGAAGCCCGTGGACACGACCGAGTCCGTCGCTGTCGGTCCCGCGGGGTATCCGATCTATACGTTCCAGGGTGAAACCACCCAGCACATCATCTGCCAGAAGACGGCTAGCGCGAAAAGCAACTGCTGGGGATTCTGGCCGCCGGTGAAGGTGAGCTCGAGGAACGTCATCAGCAAGCAGAGTGGGATCGGCGGCAAGCTCGGCACGTTCAGCAACCATGGTGTGCTCCAGCTCACGTTGAACGGTCAGCCGCTCTACTACTTCACTCCCGACCTGGCATCCAAGAACACGACGCAGGCCACCGGCGACGAGATCAAGACATTCGGGTCGATCTGGCACATCGTCGCCACTGGCTAGACGGCGGCCGGCTGGTACGCGAGGTCGGGCTCAGAGACCGGCCACCGGCGACAACGCCTAGACGTTCGGTGAGGCCGGGGTCCGCAGACGCCTGCGTTTGCCCCGGCCTGCCCAAACTAGAAACCAAACACACCAAAGGAGGGGCGTCATGCCCTCAGCAACCGAGGCCGCGCAAGTCAGGCTCAGCCAAGTCACACCTTCACACTGGCGCGTCGTACTCGACAACCCGCCGCTGAACCTCATGGGCCCGGAATTCGTTTCGGAGATCCGAGAGGTCGTCACCGCGCTCGAGAACGACGACGAAGTGAAAGTGGTGGTCTTCGAAAGCGCCGTCGACGGCTTCTTTCTCAATCACTCCGACTTCCTCGCGAACTTCGAGGATCTGACCAGCATCCCGCAAGGTCCGACCGGCCTCGAGGCATGGCCCGACGTCCTCGTGCGCCTGACGCGCGCCCCGTTCGTCTCGATCGCGCTGATCCGGGGGCGCGCGACCGGAAACGGCAGCGAACTCGCGCTCGCCTGCGACATGAGCTTCGCGAGCCGAGAGAAAGCGCTCTTGTCGCAATGGGAAGTGGGCGTGGGGCTCGTCGCTGGGGGAGGCCCCATGGCGCGATTGCCGCGGCTTATCGGACGCGGACGCGCCCTCGAAGTGCTCCTGAGCTCAGAGGACATCAGCGGCGCGGATGCCGAGTTCCTCGGTTACGTCAACCGAGCGCTCCCGGACGCCGAGCTGGACGGTTTCGTCGACGCACTCGCAACCCGGATCGCCTCGTTTGACAGGTGGGCGATCGCCAACACCAAGCGCCTCGTCAACGAAGCGAGCCTGCCGCCCGACGTCGAGATCAGAGCCGGCTGGGACGCGTGCATGGCCTCCGTCAAGCGACCAGCGGCTCAGCAAAGAATCAAGACCCTCCTCGAGCAAGGCCTCGAGCAGCCCGGAGACCTGCAAGACCGACTCGGATTCCACCTAGGACAGCTGGCCCGCAATGGCGAGCACTGAAACCCCAACGACCTATCTGACTGCTGAAAGGAAGCACACGACCATGGACCTGCTCACTACCGCAAAGGAAATCGCCGACCGCGTCGAAGCCGAGTCGGTCAAACAGAACCTACCCGTCGCGGTTACCGTCATCGACCCCCACGGCAACGTCGTTCTCACCCACCGCATGACCGGAGCGCCCGCGTTCTCCCTCGAGCTCGCCGAGCGAAAGGCATACACGTCCGCGCTCGTCGGCATGCGCACCGCCGACCTCGCTCCCCTCGTGCAACCAGGCGAAGCGCTCTATCCCCTCCTTGCGGTCTCCGGCGGTAGATACTCCGCGATCGGCGGCGGGGTTCCGGTCACGAGCGAGCACCAGGTGATCGCCGGCGTCGGCGTCAGCGGCGGAACGATCGAGCAAGACGTCGCCATCGTCGAAGCGGCCATGAGCTAAGCCGAGCGCTCGGCCAGGGCGCTCGCCCGACCCCCAACTGTTCACCTCACCCACTCACGACCCGAAAGGGAATTCATGCCCCTGCTCACTACATCCCGCGTCCCGGTTGAATTTGCCGAGACAACAGCACCCGCCAACGGCATCACGATCAACTACGTCCGCGGCGGCGCGGGCCCCACGCTCGTGCTATTGCACGGCTACCCCCAGACCTGGTACATGTGGCGCAAGGTGCTGCCGGCGCTAGCAGAGCACTTCACCGTCATCGCGCCGGACCTGCGTGGCGCGGGCGGCTCGGATGCCCCCGCCGACGGCTACCGCAAATCCGTCCTGGCCGAGGACGTCCACCAACTGTTGGTTGGCCTCGACCTCGCCGATGAGGTGAGTGTCGTCGGGCACGACATTGGGACGATGGTCGCCTATGCCTACGCCGCAGCTCATCGTGACTCCACCAGCCGGCTGGCCCTGATCGATTCGCCGCTGGCCGATGAATCGCTATATGAGTTTCCCTCGCTCACGGCGCAGGGTCCGGGGTTTTGGAACTTTGGGTTCTTTGCCCTCCAGAACGGCTTGCCCGAGCGGATGGTGGCGGGACGCGAGGACACCTGGGTCGGCGGGTTCGTCGATTGGCTGGAGGTGGTCAAGGGCGGCGTTGATGAGCAGGCCATCGCCGAGTACGCGGCACAACTGCGCCAGCCCGGACACACGCGCGCGTCGTTTGAGTACTTCCGCGCGATGCACGACGATGTCGCCGAGACAATCCACCACCGCGACACGCCGCTGACCATTCCGGTGCTGGCGATCGGTGCGGAGGGCACCCTGGGACAGATGGTCCACGACCAAGTCGTCAGATACGCCACGAACGTCACTGGGCACATCGCCCCCACCGGACATTGGGTCGCTGAAGAAGACCCCGCTTACCTCACCGCGCGACTGCTGACCTTCCTCACTGACGACCATGCCAGGCCTGGAGTGCACAACGTTATGGCCACGGCCTGAACCGCGGGCGCCGACGCGGTGACCGCGCACGTCACCGCTCCGCCCGCCGCGTCTGCTGACGCTGCGGGCGGCGCAGACGCCTGACCAAGGGCGCAAACGCAGCGACCGGGATCCGGTCAGCCGCGGCCCGGAGGCCCGGGCGACGACCCGGCACGTAAGCCACCGCGAGCTTGCGCGCGCCTACGAGGTCGGCGTGGCGGAGGCGGAGCACTGACTGGAGCGTAATCGGCGATGGCCGGATGGCTGCCAGCGACAGTGACTCACCGCCGCCGACCCGTCGCGGCACCCCCACTTCGCTCATCAACAATCACAACCACAAGGGACAGCATCATGTTCCGCTTCATGTCGTGGCTGACCGTGGGGATCGCGGCAGCCTTCCTCGTCGCCGGCTGCGGCAGCGGAGGTAACACGAGATTGCGAAGATGGGTCTGGCAATCGAACTAAGGAGACGACACAAGCTCGTCGCCGACACGCTTGTGGTCCATCAACGCGTGACGGAGGCTGAGCTCGGCCCTCGTTGCGCTGGCCGATCCTAGGTCGAGTTGCTCAAGCAGCTCTCGGATTGCGACCAGCTCATCGGTGAGCAATCGCATCGGCGCCTGGAGCCAACTCCAGTAGAACTCGGCCGCGGGAACGATCACCGCCAGCGCGATCGCCGAGCCGAGGATCGAGACGCCAATGACGACTGCATCGTGCGGGAGTCCAGCGACGAGCAGCACAAAGGCGCTGATGACCGCGCCCACGCTGGCAACAACCAGCTCCCGCTTACCTTGCACGCCATGCCAATCGGCCTTGGCTTTCTCCCACCGGCTCAGCTGACTCACTTTCGGCACGCGACGAGAGTACGACGGACAGATGACGCCCCGGGCGGCCTGCGACTACCGTGGTGCTCTCCCGCCATTCGAATCCTCGGCGCGCGCACCAGCGTGCGCGTGCTTGTCAACAGTTTGAGGCGTCTACTCCTGGGTCGGCACGATCGCATTTTGCCGTGCCGCTGTTGCGCAGCGCGTGATTGGTTTGGCGACATTCCACACCCGCGGCTCGGCGCGAAGCCCAGTGTTGCCGCCGGCCGCGGAGAGCAGCCACGCGGGCGTCCGGCTGTCGCGCCGCTGAGTCTGTCCGAGAGCAGAAGCCCCGCGGCCGCGCCAGAACCGCCGCGAGTCGTGCTCGTTCGTGAAACTGGAGCGAGCGGTCAGCCTCGCGGCGGTAGCTCGTGCGCCCGGATCCCGGCGTTGGGAGCGTGAGATGCGAGGCCGGCGCGGTCGTCGCTGGTCACGGGCTTGCCTATCCTATGCACAGGTCGGGTATAGACGGGTCGCTCACCGCTGCTGAGATTCGTCCTGAGCGCAAGCAAAGCGCGAAGGACGTGAGGCCCTCGCATTCCTCCCGAGCAGGCGTGTGGGGTGGTGTACGTGATCCCGAGCAGCAGGGTGTGATGTCAGTGCGCGGATCTGCGGAAGGATGGATGATGCGCGTATGAGCTCGGACGACGGCCGGTGAGCGTCGAGAGAACGACCCGCCGCCAGCGCGACCTCGCGGCCGCGATGCGTCATTACCAGCAGCTGACGGGGGTCGGGACTCCGCGGTCAGAGCTGCTCGCCCTGCAGCAGCGCCGCCTCTTGGAGACAGCGCGCGAGGCCGCCGCGCACTCTCCGTTCTACCGCGAGCTTTACGCTGGATTGGAGCTGTCCGACGACCTCGACGTAGGCACGTTGCCGGTGGTCAGCAAAGCGATGCTGATGGAGCGCTTTGACGAGTGGGTCACCGATCCGCGCCTGCACCTATCAGGGGTGGAGGCACATCTTGAGCAGCTGTGCGGTGACGAGCTTTACCTCGGCGAGTACCGCTGCATGCCGAGCGGTGGAACGACCGGCCGCAAGGGGATCTTCGTGTACGACCGCGACGAGTGGCGCCAGTGCCTTGCCGCGTTCCTGCGCTGGAGCGAGCTGACCGGCATGCGACCTGACCCCGGCCGGCGCGTGCGTGTGGCCAGGGTCGGTGCCTCAAGCCCCCTGCACATGACCGCTCGCTTTGGTTTGAGCCTCGATCTGGGCCAATACGCGATGTGCCACCTCGACGCGGGCGCGCCGCTAGACGACATCGTCGCCGCGCTCAACACCCATGAGCCGGAGCGGCTGATGGGCTATCCGTCGATGGTTTCGCTGCTCGCGCTCGAGCAGCTTGAGGGCCGGCTGTGCATAGCTCCCGGAGCCGTCTCCACGAACAGTGAGCTGCGCACCGAGGAGATGACCGCCAACATCCGTGCCGCCTGGGGAGTGGAGCCCTTCAATCTGTACGGCACGACCGAGACCCTATTCGCCGGCGACTGCGAGCACCACCAGGGCCTGCATGTGTTTGAGGATCTCGCGCTCGTCGAGGTCGTCGACGATGGCAACAATCCCGTGCACGGCGGCGCTGTGGGCGACAAGTTGCTGGTCACAAGCTTCATCAAGCGCAGCCAGCCTCTGCTGCGCTACGAGCTGTCGGACATGGCGGCGCTCGACACGGCACCATGTCGCTGCGGGCGCCCGCTCGCGCGATTGGTTTCAGTCGAGGGGCGCAGCGACGACATCCTGCACCTCGACGGTGGAGGCGGACGAACGGTCGCCGTGCATCCGCTGACCCTGCGCAGCCCGATGGCAGCGCTGCCCGAGCTACGTCAGTACAAGATCGTGCATGATCGCAGCGGCCTTCACGTACTGGTGAGCCTGCGCGACGGTGTTGCGGCTGACGACGCCGCGCGGCGGATCGACGCCACGTTGCGCACCACGCTCCAGAGCACCGGCGTCGCCGACCCCAGGCTCGACGTAAGGATCGTGCCCGAGCTTCCCCGTCAGCCGGGGCACAGCGCCAAGTTCAAGCTGATCGAGTCGCGCACCGCCCACCCTGCCGCGGCACCCGCGCCCATCAACTAGGGCAACAAACGCTTCGCCAGTCGCTCGCCTCCCTTCTGGTTCTCGGTCACAAATACGCGAGCGCGTCCCCACCCGCACAGCGTGGCTCTTCCCTCGGGCTCAGAGCAGCAGGCGCGGCCGACTATCGCTTCTGAGATGGCCCGCTTCTCGCTAGCGAACGCGGGATCGCGACGGTAGATCCAGCACTGCTGCTGCCACGGCTTGATCGCGTCCTCATGCAACCACCGCCAGATAGTCGACGCCGACGCCTCGGTGACCGCCAGCTCGATCACCAACCGGTACAGCTCAGCGCGTGAGAACCGACCGAGCGGCAGCCCGTACCGGACCGGCAGCTCGCACGCGACCGCTTTGACGGCGGCGACCTGCTCCGGGGGGGAAACGGCGCGGGCGACCCGCGCGGGGTTGGTCTTTGAGCCCATCCAGCCGTTGCTCGGCGAACCGTCTTCGCCACCGCCCGACCAGACCCGGCGACGTGTCCAACCTCGCCGCGATCTCGGTGTCGTGCAAACCCTCGGCGGCATACAGCACGATCCTCGCGCGCTGCACATCCTGAAACGGCAGCTTCTCCGCCCGCGCGCGGCGCTCGAGCACCACTTGCTCCTCCTCACTGAGCTTGATCTTGTGACGGGCCGGGCGCGCCATCGATACATAACTTCGCCGCCCCGCCCGCCTCCTTCAAGCAAGTTACGACCGATACTTCAGGACGCGTCTACTGGCTAACCGGCCGGGGCGGTCAGCACAGTAGAGGTCGTGCGAGCGCGTTCGCCGGCTGCGCTCAGCTGCAAAATGTCTTGTCTCATTTCGCGCAGGGCAGGCACCGGGAACGAAGCCGGCGGTGGTGACAGCAGCGCGTGCGTGCCTATGCGTAAGTTCCGAGAGCGTTGCTTCGCTACCCGCCGCTTACGAACTCTGCCGAATCGTGGCCCGCGATCGGTCACATTGTCGCCCCGCCGGGTGTCATACAAGTGACAAATCAATTCTGCCGGCGCTGGGCCTGCCGGTCTGTGACAAAGGAAGAGCGATGCACAGCGAAAACAAGAGCCAGAAGATTGCCGTCACGGGAGCCACGGGCCGGGTCGGATCGCCGCTGGTCGAGATCCTCGAGCAGCGCGGACACGATGTGGTTCCGATCGCCCGCTCCAGGGGTGTCGACGTGGTCAGCGGCGAGGGTCTCGATGAGTCGCTCGTCGGGGTCGAGATCATCATCGACACGGCAACCGGACCCTCGCCCGACCAGGAGGAGGCGACGGCATTCTTCACCGCTTCGGCGCGGAACCTTCAGCGAGCCGGCGCCGCAGCCGGAGTGAAGCGGATCGTCGTCGTCTCGATCATCGGCATTGACAAGTTCCAAGGCGGCTACAACGCGGCGAAGGTCGCGCAGGAGCAGACGCTGCTCGAAGGCCCGCTCCCGGTTCGGATCGTTCGCGCGGCACAGTTCCACGAGTTCGTCGGTCCGCTGGTCGGGTGGACGATCCAGGATGGCGTCGCCTACGTGCCCGAGATGCGAACGCAGCTCGTGGCCGCCCGCGTCGTCGCTGAAACGCTCGCCGACGCCGCCGAGGAGCCGGAGATCGAGAACGGCAGGATCACCGAGGTCGCAGGCCCCCAGGAGGAGCGTCTCGCCGATGCGGCAGCAGCGCTGTTCGCCAGCCGAGGTGACTCGTTCGAGATCCGCGAGAACAGTGGCGGTCTGCTCGCGGAGCCCGGCGACCCCGACGCCGCGGCCTATGCGGAGGGCGCCGCTCTGCCCAACCCGGGCGCGAAGCTCGCTGGCCCCGCTTCGGACAGTGGCTCAAAGCGGCCTAGGCCAGAACCCGGCCGCCGGCCAGATGGCTCACCTTAGTGGGGAACCGGCCCATGCAGAGTTTCTTGCTAACGGTCGGGATCAAAGCGGTAGTCCGCGGCGACTCGATTGGGCTCCCCTGGGGACGAGGCCGACCGTGCGCACGCGCAAGCCGTGCTTCTGGTTCGTCTGAAGCGCTCGCCTGCTGCATGCAGGCGGGAAAGCGAACGCGATCGTCGTCAATCCAGGGTGGCGGCTTCCTACGAGGTTGGTGCGCCGCCGTCGGTGGCTGTCCATTCGCGCCCGAACCAGCGCTTGATCCGGCTGGAACCGAACTCGGCCTTGTCGGCGACGAGGGCCGCGGATGGGCCGACGAGCTCGCCGGTGCGGTGATCGCCGAAGAACGTGACATCGACCTGCGCCACCTGATCGGCGCCGAACTCCAGATAGCAGATCCCGCGGCCGCCATATTGCGCCGAGCTTGTCGTGCCCCGGATCAGAGCGGCGATGTGCTCGGCCGCAACCCTTGCATGGCCCTCAGCAAACACGCCGGCCCGCGGCGTTCCCACGGCCGCCACGTCGCCAATGGCGAAGACGCCCGGGAACGACGTTTCCAGTGTCAGCGAGTTCACCGGGATCCAGCCATCGACTGTCATCCCCGATTCCACGACCACGGCGGGCGCGCGGTGTAGAGGAACCGCCAGGAACAGGTCGTACGCCATCTCGCCGCCGTCTCGGAGGACGGCGACCTTGCGCGACGGATCAAGCTCGCAGACCTCGCGACGCGGGTGCCACTCGATCCCTCGCTCGGCGAATGTGGAGACCAATACCTCCGACGCCGCCGGCGAAGGCGGGATCGGCCTGGGAAAGTCCACGACCAGCGCGATCTCCGAGCGGTCACGAAGACCCTGCCGCGTGAGGTGCTCGTGCATCAGTAGAGCGGTCTCGCTCGGAGCCGGCGGGCACTTGTAGGGCGTCGAGAGCACCGCGACGATTACCCGGCCGCCCTCGAAGTCCGCGATTACGTCACGCGTCGCGAACGCGCCGTCGACCGTGTAGAAGTCATGCCCGCCCTCGAGCAGGCCCGGCGTGGCCGCTGGATCGAGGTCTGCCCCGAGGGCCACGACGAGCACATCGCCCTCGAACGTCCCCGCGTCGGTTTCGACCCGCTTGGCAGCCGGGTCGATCGACTGCACGATCGCCTGGACGAACGTGACGCCCGGCTTGACCACGTCGCGGTACGCGTGACGCACGCCAGCGGGAACCGAGCGCCCGAACATCACATCGAGCTTGGAAAAACCCAACACGAACGCGTCGCTCTTATCGACCAGGACGACATCGACGTCGTCACCGAACTCCTCCGACAGCCTGGTCGTCAGCTCCAGGCCACCAAACCCAGCCCCAAGAACAAGAACGCGCATCCGCGTCTCCTTTCATCAGCCCCTAAGTCGGCCCCTCACAGTCGACCAAGCCTAGTGCGTCGGGCTCACTGAGCTTGGCGCGGATCATGCCGACGAGCTCCCGCGGGACTTCGATGGCGCCGTGCTTCACCACGCGCGCGACTCCAGACCTGCCGCCGGATTGCCCTGTCGGTATCGCCCCAAGCACAGAACGGGCATCCCAGGACGATCGCTGCAGACGTGATCTCCTTCTCTGAACCCTCCTGGTCCATTCCTTACGGTCGCCCTTGAATAAGCGCCGCACCATCGCTCTGCGGCCCGAATGCAGCACCCGCAATCCAGAAGGCGCACGGCGTCGGCATCGTCGCCGGCGGCGCGCATGACCGCGATGATCTCCTCCACGGTCGGCGGATCAGCCCGATACCGCAGGCCCTTATCGCGTGGCGGTCGGCCCTCACGAAAGTCAGGCAGCGTGGCGCGCGACCGACGCCGACCTACAGATGGCTAGGCGGCGTCGTGGACGGCATACATCCTCCGTCGGACGATGGTTGACGCGCCGATCGTCACGCCCGCATGGGGTCAGCTACCGCCGATCGGTCGCCGCGACCTTTCGCGAGCGCTTTTCGCGCGCTGCGCAATCCCTCGCCAGATCTGACGTCCCGCTGTCGGTTTCACAACGGCGCCGTTAGCCGGACGCGTCGTTGCCCGCTAACACCGACGTGGTAAGCATGGTGGCGCCACGGTGCTGCTGCTTGTAGCCAGAAACGAGCGGTCAAGAGGGTGCGATACAGACTGCTCCGATGCTCATGGCGCGGTCGATCTGCCTCCTGCTTCCTAACCCCCAAGCGGGGGGACTCTCATGCCAATTTGAGTTGGCCGCCGTGATCGGTGGGAACACCCCGTAAGAGAGAAAAACTGCGCGGCGTCGCTGCTGGTCGGACGCTTGCGTAGGAGCCGGGCAACGATGCACCGAGGCCGCATTCAGAGGAGAGAGCATGTTCGAGCATTACGAAATCATCAGCCACGCTCACGGAGAACCACGTCCCGCCGGATGCGTCGGTGTGCGTGTCTATGTGCGCCTGTCTGGCTGCCCAAGCCGGGGCTGGTCGCAGGCCCTAGGCGCTCGGCTGGCCACGGAGTTGACCGGCCACGCTGCCGTGGGGCACCTGCGAATCAACATCAACGAGATCGTGCAAGGCGACCAGATTGTGCTCGAGGGCGTCGAGCCAAGCGAGGCGCCGGGGCTCGCGCAACTGCTTCAGCGAGCGGTTGATGGCGCGAACCAAGCGGCGACAAGCGACCCGCATCAGCCGCGGAACGTGACGCAGCGAGAGGCCGACGCGATCGCCGGGCAGATCTTGGCTAACGAGCCGTAGCACTAGAGCCGTCGCTGGCACCGTCAAATGAATCGCTCTGCCCGCGGTGCGGGCAGCCGGTGTGTTAGCTGGCAACGAGGCGTTCCGCTAACGCGGGGTTCTGAACGGAGCAGTTGCGCGCCAATCTGCCGACTCAGTCCCGGAGTCGCGCTTCGCGCGAACCCGATCGTCCGCAGTAGCCCAAGGTGGGTCGGGCGCACCCTTCGTCGCCGCCATAGGAATCGTGGGAGCGAACAGCGCCAAGATCGTGAAGGCAGTCATCAGCGACCACTGGTAATCGGGTGCGGGGCTACGTCGCGCCGACTCGAGTCTCGCGTCCAGTCCACTCGCGCTCGCGCAGGGCGAATTTCTGGACCTTGCCGGTAGAGGTTTTCGGCAGCGGGCCGAACTCGATTGCGTCGGGGCACTTGTAGTGAGCGAGCCGCTGGCGGCAGAACGCGATGATCTCGTCGGCGCTTGCGCTGGCTCTTGCTGTTGAGTGTGACGAACGCCTTGGGTCGCTCTCCCCAGCGCTCGTGTGGAATCCCGATCACTGCACACTCGAGGACGGCTGGGTGAGCGCATATGGTCTGCTCGACCTCGATGCTCGAGATGTTCTCGCCGCCGGAGATGATGATGTCCTTGCTCCGGTCGCGCAGTTCGATGTTGCCGTCGGGATGCCAGACGGCTAGATCACCGGAGTGAAACCAGCCGCCGCGAAACGCCTTTTCGGTGGCCACCTGGTCTGCGAAGTAGCCGCTCATCACGTTGTTGCCGCGCATCACCACCTCGCCCATCGTCTCGGCGTCCTGGGCGATGTCGTGCATGTCTGCGTCGACGACCCGGACCAGGTCGGCCGAGGGGTAGGCCTGGCCCTGGCGCGCGAGCAGCTTGGCCCGCTGCTCGACCGGCAGCTCCTGCCATCCCTTCTGAGTTGGACACACCGTGATCGGACCGTAGGTCTCGGTCAGCCCGTAGACGTGCACGATCCGGAAGTTGAGCTCGGCCATGCGAGCCAGCAGCGTCGGCGACGGTGGCGACGCGGCAACCATCGCGGTCACTTGCCGCTCCAGGCGGTGCGCCTCGGGATGGTTGATGATCATCAGCTGAACCGTGGGCGCGCCGTTGTAATGCGTCACCCCCTCCTCGTCGATCAGTTGCCAGACGAGGTCGGGATCGACGGCGCGCAACGCCACGTGCGTCGCCGCGACCGCGGTTACCGCCCAGGGGAAACACCAGCCGTTGCAGTGAAACATCGGCAGCGTCCACAGGTACACCGACTCCGGGCTCATCCCGGCGACGATCACCTCGCTCAGCGCATTTAGATAGGCGCCACGGTACGTGTACTGCACCCCCTTCGGCTGCCCGGTCGTGCCCGAGGTGTAGTTGATCGAGATCGTCTCCTCCTCATCCTCGAGCCAGCTCTCCGGCATCTCGCCGGACGCGGCCGCCAGGAACTTCTCGTACTGATCTGTCCGCATCACCACGGTCACACGCGGATCACGGTGACGTCGGACAGCGCCAGCGGGGCGACGAGCGGCTCGAGTTCGGCGTCGAGCAGCAGGAAGCGGGCACCGCTGTGCTCGAGGATGTACCCAACCTCTGGGCCGGCCAGCCGATTGTTGATCGCCACGAGGATCCCGCCCGCCGCTGGAACCCCGAAATGCGCCTCGAGCATCGGCGGGGAGTTGAACAGCAGCGTGGCGACGCGGTCTCCCTTGCGCAGCCCCGCCGACCTCAGCGCATTGGCCAACCGCCATGAGCGCTCCGCCAGTTGGCGGTACGAATAGCGGCGCTCTCCATCCACCAGCGCGATCTTCTCGGGATACACGTAGGCAGCCCTCCGGAGGAAATCAACCGGGTTCAGCTCCGTGCGAAACACGCGGCTCGCGACGGCACCCGACGCGGACGCACCTTCGGTCGCAGTCAGCGCGTCGGTCATGCCCTTCCTCCTTCACTCGAATGTCGTCCGCCACCGAGCGGCATCAGCGCCCTCAGGTCGATTATCGCGCCTGCGCCGAGGCCAGCCAGGGCCGATCCGGCGAGCGGCTTGTGTCACGGGCAGTGCCGAGAGTACGTTGTCCTCGTGAGCTCACTCCCAGACACCGACTATCGAAATCTGCTCGTCACGCACGACGGATCCGCCGCGCGGATCGTGCTCAACCGTCCCGAGAAGCGCAATGCGCTGTCGCTGGAGCTGATCGAAGAGATGATCGCGAGCGCTGCGCGAGGTGTCCGCGCGGCGCGGACACCCGAGCGATCGTGATCGAGGGCGCCGGTCCGGCCTTCTCGGCTGGGCACGACCTATCGGAGATGATCGGCCGAGACAGAGAGTTCCTGGCTCATCTATTCGATCGCTGCAGCGTGATGATGGAGACGCTCCACGAGCTTCCCCAGCCCGTGATCGCCAAGGTCCACGGCATCGCTACCGCCGCTGGCTGTCAGCTGGTGGCGGCGTGCGACCTAGCGGTCGCAGCGGAGGGCACCCGCTTCGCGACGCCCGGTGTCAAGATCGGCTTGTTCTGCTCCACTCCGATGGTGCCGATATCGCGAGCGATAGGTCGCAAGCGGGCGATGCAGATGCTGCTCACGGGCGAGCCGATCGATGCTGCGACCGCGCTTGACTGGGGGCTGGTCAATCGCGTGGTGCCACGCGAGGAACTCGACGGCGGCGGTCGCTGAGCTGGTTCAAGCGATCGCCAGGTCCAGCGCGTACACCGTCGCCACGGGAAAGCAGGCCTTCTACTCCCAGATCGATCGCGCCGAGGACGAGGCCTACGAGCACTGCGAGCTGGTCATGACCGACAACGCGCTCGCGCACGACGCGCAGGAAGGCATGACCGCATTCCTTGAAAAGCGCGACCCTCTCTGGCGCGGCAGCTAGCAACCCGCCGCCGACAGCAAGCGCCCCGGCGAGACCACTCAGCCGCACTCCCAACTTCCAGCAGCGCTTCTGGGCATAGCGTCCGGCTGACTTGCGAGTCCCTCCTGCTACCGCGCCCACGGGTCGTTGCCCTACGTCGGACAGAGTCGTGGATCGGCGTAACCGGAGTTCCCCGGTGCGGCTGGTCGGCGCTCTTTGAAATCCCGGTCAGCCGATGCCGAGGCGGCCCATCTGCTGCACTGGAAACGATGGCTCGGGTTTGCTGCTATGCGAGTACCTTGGCTTTGATCGCATCGAACTCGGCCTGGTCGATCGCGCCGCTGTCGAGAAGCTGCTTGGCCTTCTCGATCTCCCCCGCCGCGCCGCCCGTACCGGCGGTGGTGCGTACGTAGTCGTCGAACTGCTCTCTGCTGGCCTGGGCTTCCTTGACCCGGCGCTCGGTCATGCCGCTGTGGTTGGCGATGAGGTAGATCAGCACGCCGATCCACGGCAATACGATGACCAAGATCGTCCACGCTGCCTTGCCCCACCCGGACAGGTCGTGGCGGCGAAACACGTCGATTAGGACCGTGATCGCGATCCAGATGAAGATCACCCACGCGAAGAAGATCAGCATCGACCAGAGGATGCCGAGGAACGGGTAAGACGTTGCGATGACTAGGTGATCCATGTCGGCCCGGCTCCGATCTGTTCGTTTACGTGTGCTGGTGGGGTGGCTGGCTGCGAGCTAACAACGCTGGTTGCAGATCGCCTCGTCGAAGCCCGAAATCCCAGCCAGCGATTACCTTTAGCCTATCCGGCCGCCCGGCGGCAAAGTCGCGCCCACAACGAGAGAGGTAGTACAGCTGACCAGTTCTCCCGCCGGTGGGGGCGGGGATAGGTAGTCGCGGGGGCCCGAGCTCGCCGCTCTCCGGCGACTAATCCACTAGCAATATGGCTCTTGTTCCTAAGGGACAAGCGGACACCGAGGTCTTGGTCACCTGGCCCTGACTTTCGGTCTCGCGGACGATCCGCCGGACGCGATCCCGCGCCTGATCGGTCTGGTCGAGGCGTGTGGGAGACAACGAGGCGTCGAGTATCCGTCCCAAAGGGACGATCGCAACGAGCGACGGCGAGCGGCTGTGGGCATTTCGCTACTCGGACGAGCGGGAAGTCGCGCTCGCTGTTCTTCTCGCGCGACGTCCGTTATTGATGCCCACCCGCGCCTTGATCGACGACGTCGAAGCGGCCGACGGACAACTCGGGCCGGGCTGACCGCCTCAGCCCGCTCGCACCGGCACACCTGCACGCCGACCAGCACGGCTCTGGTAACGACGCTCGCGCGCATACGCTGCCGCTCGCCCCGCGTGCGGATCGAGCACACGTGGTTAGTGCCGGCGCGGCCGCTCGCGCGATCGCAATGGACGGGACACCACCGCTGGCGGCGGCCTACGTGCCGTCGTTGCGCCAGAAAGCCAGTCGCTGCACAGAAGCAGAAAGGATGTGACCCCAGGTGATTTGCCCAGCCTGGCGTTGCGAAATGGCCTCGAACGGGCTGAAGCGGATCTCGCTGCCGGTCCCCAGGTTGATTGTGCCATCGTCCTGCCGGGTGCCGTTCACGATGATCCAACCGCGCTCGACACGGACGTTCTCACCCATCGGCTAAGCGTAGCCACGCTCGTGCCGCGGTCCGCAACCGACCAGCTGAGCCCTGCGCAGCCGGCAAGCCACGACGAGCCGCGCCAATGCTGCGACCGCGCGTCGGTGAAGTGGGGCCCGTCGGGGACACCGAACCCGTACCGACCTTGCGGTCTGCCCTTACGTCCACGTGGCCGGGTCGGTGGAGGAGATGGTCGGATGGCGGCATGCGGCACTCGGGTTGCGGCAAAGCAGAGCCGCTCTGCGTCGTCCTCGGACTGCCGCCGGTGGTCGCGAGCGCTAGTAGGCGTTTGGCACGAACGTTTGCTCCTCGATCGGCGGTCGGAGGTACGCGTCCTCGGCGCGCGGTGGCAGCTCGAGTGGTGGTGGCGTGAGGTCCTCGTAGTCGATCAGCGACAGCAGGTGCGCGATGCAGTTCAGCCGCGCGCGGCGCTTGTCGTCGGCTTGCACGACATACCACGGCGCGACCTTGATGTCGGTATAGCGGAACATCTCGTCCTTGGCGCGCGAGTACGCGACCCAGCGGGCACGCGACTCAAGGTCCATCGGGCTCAGCTTCCAGCGGCGCATCGGATCGTGCACCCGCGCCTGGAAGCGACGCTCCTGCTCCTGGTCGGAGACCGAGAACCAGTACTTGATCAGCTGGATCCCCGAGCGCACCAGCATATGTTCGAACTCCGGGCAGGAGCGCATGAACTCTTCGTACTCGCGCTCGGTACAGAACCCCATCACCCGCTCGACGCCGGCGCGGTTGTACCACGAGCGATCGAACAAGACGATCTCCCCGGCGGCGGGCAGGTGCGCCACGTACCGCTGGAAGTACCACTGCGTCTTCTCGCGCTCGGTCGGCGCGGGCAGCGCGACCACACGACAGATACCGGGATTCGTCCGCTCGGCGATCCGCTTGATCACCCCGCCCTTGCCGGCCGCGTCGCGCCCCTCGAAGATCACGACGACCTTCACGCCTTTCGCCCTGACGTACTCCTGCATGATCACGAGCTCGCGCTGAAGCTTGAGCAGCTCGGTCTCGAACCGCTTGCGAGTGAGCTTCTCGCGCGTCGGCTCGCCGCCCCCGACGCCTGGCCAGCAGACACCGCCGAGGCGCGCTTTTTCGCGGTCAGGCGCTGCTCGTCGCTGGTTTTGGAGCTGGCTTTGGCCATCCGCTTCTCTCCTGCGGCAGCATAAAGCCTGAGGGCCGCCAGCGCAGCGCTACGCCACCCAGCGGCCCCGTACGCGTGTTCCCTGATTGGGTCGGAGCGCGGACCGGGCGACCGGACTAGCTCGCGCATACACGCGGTCCTTTGCCTCCCCCCCGGGGACGATCGCTCATTACTGGACCGGGCCGCCGCCGGCGCGAGCGCAACGGCGACGCTTCGATCGCCCCAATCGCCGGCATCGAGGTTACGCGGCGTATTTGGAGGCCGCCAGGGGTGCGGCTGGCTCCGACTGTGACGGTGATGGTGTGGGTGAGGCTGGCGGCGAGGAGGTGCTGGGATCGGGTGTTGAGGTGGTAGATCGCGTAGGCGGCTTGGGTGCGGGTCAGGCGGTGCTGATCGCGGAGTCGGAGGATCGCGTCGGCGAGGCGGGCGCGTTGTTGTGGGGTGTCGATCTGCTCGGTCACGGCGCGTAGCTCGTCCCAGCCTCGATCGGGATCGTCGGCGGCGACCGCGTCCCGGAGACGCTGCTGCTCCGGGGTGATCAGCTCGGGGAGCTTGACGTGCAGGGAGAGGTCGATCGTGGGGAGGTCGAACAGGCCTTCCCAGAGAATCTCGAGCGCCTCGTCTGAGAGGTGAGCGAGGTCGTGGACGGCGTCGTGGGCGAGGGTCGCGAGGCGCGCGCGGGCGAGCTGGTCTTCGGAGGGACCGCGGTGCTGGCCGCAGCAGCGTTTGGTCTTGCGGCCTGAGCCGCAGGGGCAGGGCTGGTTGCGTCCGGGTCCGGGCATGGCTCCTCCGCGCGATTGGGTGCTGTGGAGAGTGGCATCGCGGTCGGTCGGAATACCGATCGTTCCGTCTGTGTGTGGCCACGGATCGCACGCGTGACGGGCCTGCGCGCTACCGACCTTGCGGCGAAGTGACCACCAGCCCGGCGTGGCCGTCTTATTTGCGGGGAGCTTGCTTCGCTGCCGCCGTCGCTGGGCGACCGCTACGAACCGCCACAAACAGCTAGCTGGCTGACAAAACAGTCCAACGAGAGGCTGGACGCGGAGCCTCGTGAATCGCCGGCTGAGCGTCAGGCCGACGACGCGATCGCGCGGCGGTGATCGATGCTCATTTCCGCGCGGAGGGGGCTTCTCCTCCGACTCTGCCACGCGCCCCTTGGCACGATGATCCTCGCCGCGCTCCTCGTGCAGAAGTGATGTTGCGGAAGGTCCATCCTCGCAGGGGTCGAAAAGGAGCGGAGTCCGTGACCGCCTCATCGAGGAGGGGCAGCAATGAGCTATCCGCTTGATCGCAAGCTCGTCGTCGAGTTCATCGGGATGTTCATCTTCGTCTTCACCGTCGGGATGGCAACCAACAAGGCGGGCGCCGGGGCGCTGGCGCCGCTCGCAATTGGATCGGCGCTGATGGTGATGGTCTTCGCCGGTGGCCACATCTCCGGCGGCCATTTCAACCCTGCGGTGAGCACAGCGGTGCTCCTGAGGGGAAGGATGACGTAGCAACGAGTACGGCGCCTACATGATCACGCAATTCGTCGCGGCCATCTTGGCTGGCCTAACGGTCCGGGTCGTCGGTGGTCATGAGGCGGCAGCGACCGTCGCTGGCGCGGGCAGGATGCTGATCGCCGAGTTCCTGTTCACGTTCGCTCTCGCGTGGGTCGTGCTGAACGTCGCGACCGCGAAGGGAACCGAAGGGAACTCGTTCTACGGGCTCGCGATCGGGTTCACCGTGGTGGCCGGCGCGTTCGCGGTTGGCGGCATCTCCGGCGGCGCGTTCAACCCCGCCATCGCCGTAGGCGCGATGGTCACCGGTCTGTTCAAGTGGAGCAATATCTGGATCTACCTGCTCGCGGACTTCCTCGGAGGAGCCGCCGCCGCCTACGCGTTCCTCCACGTCCTGCCGGCGGAGAAGTTGAGCGGAGACATACAAGCCGCTAGCACCGAGTAACTCAAACGCCGTGACCGCCTGCAATCGGAACTCAACGGAGCATGGGAGAGACCGCCTGCCGCGCCGGTCTAGTTGATCGGCGAAGCCGGCCTCGCATAGGGCGCGGCGGCCGGACGGAGGGAGCCTTCGGCGGGTTCTCGGTCGCGGTGTCCCGCTAGGCGTCAGCTGTTCGTCATCAGAACAAAGGGCCGGCATCCGCGCCGGCCGCGACCGAAAGGGTGTAGGAGATGGCGAATTACATATTCGCGTACAGCGGCGGCAACGCGTGGCCGCCGACGCGGCCGAGCGCGACGCCCAGATGGCCAAGTGGGGTCAGTGGTTCGGCCGGCTCGGTCCGGCAGTCGTTGACGGCGGCGCCCCGACCGGGACCGCGAAGACGGTCGGCACGGGCGGCTCGGTCAGCGATGGCGGGTCGCGCGGCCTGACCGGCGACTCGATCGCGTCGGCCGACAGCCTCGATTCGGCGGTCGAGCTAGCAAAGGGCTGCCCGGTCCTCGAGGTCGGCGGCGCGGTCGACGTGTACGAAGCGATCGCGATGTAACGGGCGCATCGGGCGCCGGGTCGGCGAGGCCTCCGGCCCCGAACCCGACCTGGCGCTCCTCGCGCTCGCAACTCGCGGGCTTGACGGACTCCCTGGGAGCGCGTACCGCTTCCGCTTCGGGTCTACATCCGACACCCTGGGTGCCTTGCCGGAGGGCGGCTGCCAGGTCCTCATCAAGCGACTCTCGCACGCACTGGAATGCGTCTCTTGTGCGCGGAATGACCGCAGCGCCGGCCCAGAGTATGCGGCTGTCAGACAGCCGCGGCTGCCAGAACGAGCGAGCGCGCGATGCGGCTGCGCTCTTCGGCCGCGCGCCCGGATCCTTCGCTAGCGGGCTGATCACCGCCCGACCGAAGTCCTCGTCAAGCCCTGGACGCTGCCAGCTCGGATTAGGCGGCTCCTCCTGGAGGTGGCCGATCATGACGGTCATCTGGGTCGCACCGGCGAACGGCGGGGCGCCGGTGAGGCACTCGAAAAGCGTGCAGCCGAGCGAGTAGATGTCGCTGGCTGGAGTCGCGCGCTCACCACGGATCCGCTCCGGCGCGACGTACGCCAGCGTGCCGACCAGAACCCCGGTGGCCGTGAGCGTCTGATAGCCGGAGACTCCCTTCGCCAATCCGAAGTCGGTGAGGACGCTGTCACCGCCCGGCGTCATGAGGACGTTGGCAGGCTTGATGTCGCGGTGTATCAGCCCCGTAGCGTGGCAGCGCGTCGAGCGCGCTGCCGATCTCGCTCGCGAGTCGCACCACCTGCGCAGGCGTCAGCGGGCCGCCTTCGCTGACCATCCGGTCCAGAGGCTCGCCGTCAATCAGCGGCATCGCCAGGAACGGACGATTTTCGACCTCACCGGCTTCGATCACCGGCACCAGATGAGGGTGGGCGACGGTCGTGGCGGTCGCGCCTCGTGCAGGAAGCGTTGGCGGTACTCGGGGTCAGAGACGACGTCGAGCCTCAGGACCTTCAGGGCCAGCGCCGCGGATTCGCCGTCGCGCTCGGCGCGGTACACCGTGCCCATGCCGCCGGTTCGATTCGGCCGTCGATGCGGTACGGGCCGAAAGTGTCGCCCGCGCGAAGCTCATCGTTCATCGAGCCCACCGCCCCGTGCCGAGCGATCCCCATCGCCGAAGCATAGTCCCGGGGCCAGCACGCCAATCGAGCGGTTCGCGTCGGTCCCAACGTATTTGCGA
>CAWEKN010000012.1:0-477795 GCA_963809685.1 uncultured Solirubrobacterales bacterium
GTTTTCTGCCGCTGCGAGTCCATCTGGGGGGACGCGTTCCTCGCGTTGCCGCCGCGTCCGGGTGTCGGGTGGGGTCTGATCGCTAAGCAGCCGTTACGTGTGTTGGTCGGGCCTGGCCAGAGTTTTGCCGACGGATGCGCGGGTGGCGTACGCTTGGACTGGACAGTGCGCGGCGACGGTGAGTCGCTCGGTTCGGTCGAAAGCCGTAGACGCGTGTGTGCGGCTCGGTTAGATCTTGTGAGGAAGGCCGGCGACGACGTAGACGTAGGGGCGGTAGAGCGAGATGCTGGTGTGGTGGGCCGCGAGTTTGAGTGCTCGGTGGTCCGCGATTTCTTGGCCGTGGATGGGTCTCAGCGTGCGCTTTTGCTGACGGGGGAGGCGGGGATCGGCAAGACCACGCTGTGGCAAGCTGGGGTCGCCATGGCGCGCGTGTGTGGGTTGCGGGTGCTGGTGGCACGGCCGAGCGGGGCGGAGGCAGAGCTGTCGTTTGCGGCGCTGATCGATTTGTTTGATGGGGTCGAGTTCGGAGCTGGATGGTCTGCCGGCTCCCCAGCTTGCGGCGTTGGGCGCGGCGCTGTTGCGGGAAGAGCCGCCGGCTGTGGCGCCGGAGCTGCAGGCGATCGCTTTGGGGTTGTTGAACGGGTTGCGCGCGCTGGCCGCGCGCGAGCCGTTGTTGGTCGCGGTCGACGATCTGCAGTGGCTTGATCGTTCGTCGGCTGAGGCGCTCGCGTTCGTTGCGCGCCGGCTCGGGGACGAGCGCGTGCGCTTGTTGCTGGCTCGGCGTCCTGGGCGTCGCTCGGTGCTCGAGCAGGCGATCGAGCGCTCCTTGGTGACGCGTCTGGAGGTCGGGGCGTTGAGTGTTGGCGCGATGCGCCGGGTCTTGTCCGAGCGGCTCGGTCTGAGCCTGTCTCGGCAGCTCTTGCGCCGGATCGTGGAATCGACGTTGGGTAATCCGCTGTTCGCTCTGGAGTTGGCGCGTGTGCTGGTGGATCGCGGTTCGCAGGACTTCTGGGAGGACATACCGGTGCCCGATTCGGTCGAGGAGCTGCTTGGCACGCGGGCGGCGGGCCTGCCTGCCCCGGTCGCCAGGTTGCTGCTCGCGGTCGCCTTGAGCGCCGATTTGGGCAAGCCGGAGCTGGCGGCGATCGTGAGCGAGGAGGCGCTTGAGGACGCGGTTGATGACGGTCTTCTGGTGCTCGACGGGGAGCGGGTGCGGGCGTCCCATCCGCTGTTGGCTGCGGTGGTGCGTAAGCATTCGCGGCCGCGGCAGCGCCGCGAGCTGCACCGGGCGCTCGCGGGGGTGGTCGTCGATGAGGAGTTGCGGGCGCTGCATCTCGCGCTGGCGACAGAGCGTCCGAACGAGGAGCTCGCGGCTACGGTCGGAGCCGCGGCCGACGGCGCGTTCCTGCGCGGTGCCCGAGGCGAGGCGGTCCGGCTGGCCGAACACGCCTTGCGCCTGACCGCGGCTGGGTCGGCAGCGCGGAGCGAGCGCGTGCTTACGCTCGCTGACTACCTCGACAGGGTCGGGGAGCTACGTCGTCTCACGGAGATGTTGACACCCGAGGTGGCGTCGATGCCCGCGGGCGCGATGCGCGCCCGCGCCTGGCTGCTGCTCGCGGGGGGCAAAGGCGTCGAGACCGCGGATGATTTGCAGCGCCACCTCGAGTTGGCGCTGGCGGAGTGTCAGGATGATCCGGGGTTGCGAGCGTCGGTGCTGGCGAGCAAGTCGGCGAACATTGCCGCTGGCGCGGTCGTGCGGCTCAGCGAGGCCGAGGCTTGGGCGTTGGAGGCGCTGCGAGCAGCTCGTGACGCGGGGTCCGACGTCGAGCGGCTGGCGCTGTACGCGCTGGCGTGGCCACGGGCGCTGACGGGACGGCCGATCGACGATCTGTGCGAGCGCTCCCGAGCTGCGTCGGACATCTCTTCCTTCATCACGTCTGCTCCGGAGCGGGTAGCGGGCCAGCGGCTCGTGTGGCGGGGGGAGCTGTTCCAGGCCCGAGACATGCTGACGCGGTTCCTGGCGCTCGCGGACGAGCGAGGGGAACCATCGTCGTACGCGTTGCAGCGTCTGCACGTGTGCGAGCTCGAGCTGCGTGCCGGCGACTGGAGTGCTGCGGCACGGCTGCTCGACGAATGGGCCGAGTCTTCAGACCGGGAGATGTTGTTCTGGCCGATGTACGAGCGCTGCCGCGCGCTGCTGGCGGCGGGTCGCGGTCTCGGTGATGAGACCGAGCGGTGGGCGACTGAAGCGATCGCGCGTGCCGAGGCGACCGGCTGTGCCTGGGACCGGCTGGAGGCGCTGCGGGCTCGCGGGATCGCGGCTCTGCTGGCGCACGAGCCCGAGCGCGCGGTCGACAGCTTGCGCGAGGTGTGGGAGCACACAGTGCGCGAGGGGGTGGATGAGCCCGGGGTGTTCCCGGTCGCGCCGGAGCTGGTCGAGGCGTTGGTGGAACTCGGCCGGCTCGAGGAGGCGCTCGTGGTAACGGCACGCCTGCGCGATTTGGCCGCGCAGCAGCGGCATCCCTGGGGACAGGCGAGCGCAAAGCGATGTGCCACGCTCGTGCAACTCTGCGCCGATGCCTACCAGCCGGACGCGGCCGCGGGGCTTGAACAGGCCGCTGTCGATTACGGGCGGCTTGGGTTGGGTTTCGATCGGGCGCGCTCGTTGTTGAGTCTGGGCCGGGCGCAGCGGCGCGTACGCCAGTGGGGCGCCGCGCGGAGCTCGCTGCAAGCCGCCCTGTCTGCGTTTGAGCAGCTCGGCTCGGTCGGCTGGGCCGACGGCGTGCGCTCGGAGCTGGCACGCGTGGGCGCGCGACGCCCGACCCCGAGTGGCGAGCTGACCACGAGCGAGCGGCGCGTTGCGAGGCTCGCCGCCGCCGGACGCTCGAACAAGCAGATCGCGCAGGAGCTCTACGTGACGGTGCACACGGTCGAGGCGCACCTCTCGCACGCCTACGCGAAGCTCGGCGTGAGCTCGCGCGGACAGCTCGCCGGCCGCCTCCCCGGCTAGGGCGGCCGGTCAAAGTCGGGGGGTTTCCGTAATTGCGCGGATTGCGCACCACGCCTACTGTCGACTTATGACCGACTTTCTGCTCGAGTTCTACGTCCCGCGGTCAGACGACACTGCGGTGATCGCAGCCTCAGACCGCGCCCGGTGCGCTGCTGCGGAGCTGCGGCGTCGGGGAACGCCGGTTCGCTATCTGCGGTCGATCTTCGTCTCGGAGGATGAGACGTGTTTCTTCGTCTACGAGGCCGAATCGGCCGACAACGTCCGTCACGCCGCGCGCTTGGCGGGACTTCCCAGCGCACGGATCGTCGAGGCGATTGCCAGCGAGGCCGAGGGGTCGTGACCTTCATGGTCGGCTGTGCGTGGGGTCGCGGCTCGAGGATGGCACTGACGACGCTTTTTGTGGCGTTGGGATCGGCGTGCTGGGCGGCATATGCGCACGCGTTCGTCTACTGGGCCAATGCCGGCACCGACTCGATCGGGCACGCGGGCCTCGACGGCTTCAAACCGTCCCAGCGGTTCATCGTAGGCCCCAGCAACCCGTTCGGTGTGGCGGTCGACGGCCAGCATGTCTACTGGACCAATTCCAACACCGCGGGCACGATCGGGCGGTCGAACGTCGATGGGACGGGCGTCAACGAGAACTTCATCTCCGGCGCGAGCATTCCGGTCGGATTGCGGTCGACGGCCAGCACATCTACTGGACCAACGAGGGGACCGGGACGATCGGACGGGCCAACCTGGACGGCTCGACCCCCGACCAGAGCTTCATCTCCGGCGCGGCCGGCGCCGATGCGGTTGCGGTCGACGGTCGGCATGTTTACTGGGTCAACCAGGGGACCGGAACGATCGGACGGGCCAACCTCGACGGGTCAAGCCCCGACCAGAGCTTTATCGCAGGCGCGAGCACGCCGTTCGGTGTGGCAGTCGACGGCCAGCACGTCTACTGGGCGAATTCCTCCATCGGCACGCTCGGACGGGCCAACCTGGACGGCTCAAGCCCTGACCAGAGCTTCATCACCGGCGCGAGCCAGCCGCACGGGGTCGCAGTCGACACCCAGCACGTCTATTGGGCAAACCTCGACGTCAACACGATCGGACGGGCGAACATCGACGGCACGGGCGCGAACGAGAGCTTCATCACCAGCACCACGTCGCCGGTGAGCGTGGCGGTGGACGACGGGCCGACCGGAACGCCCACGGCCAGCAGCACGAGCGTGTCATTCGGCACGCAACCGGTCGACACCCTGAGCCCGCCTCAGACGATGACGGTCACCAACATCGGCCACGGCGTACTGCACATCGGACGCGTCCAGGTGACCGGCGGATCGAGCGACGACTTCCTCATCACAGCAGACACGTGCGGGGGCGCCAGCCTCCCGGTCGGTGCTGCGTGCACGATCCACATCCGGTTCGGGCCGCAAGCGTTCGGTCCGCGGGCCGCCACGCTGACGGTGACCAGCAACAACATTGCCGCTCCGCTGCTGATTCTGGTATCCGGGACCGGCGGTGCGCTGCCCCAGGGTCCATCCGGTCCCCAGGGCCGCCCTGGCAAGGCCGGCGTGGTCGAGCTGGTGAGCTGCCGGACAGTAACCCGCACGGTCCTGAGGACCGTGCACGGGAAGCGCAAGCGGGTCAAGGTCAAACAGCAGCTCTGCACGGTCAGGATGGTCACCGGCCCGGTCAAGTTCACGACCAGCGTCGCCGGTCGGGCGGTCCTGTCGCGCCGCGGGGTGACCTACGCGACTGGCGTCTCGTTGCGCGCCGCCGGCGATCCCAGACTGCTGCTCGACACAAGCAGCCTGCTGCCGCCCGGACGCTACACGCTCACCGTCATCGCGACCCGGCACGGCGTCAGGCGCAGCACCTACCAGAGCGTCACAATCGGGCGGGGGGCGTCGTGATGAGATCCAGGCACGCACTGACGGTGGCAGCAGTCGCGACCGCGATCGGCTGCTGGGCGACGCAGGCAAGCGCCTACGTCTACTGGCCGGGAACAGCAGCTCCACCACCGTCGGGCGGGCGAATCTCGACGGGTCGGGCCCCAACCAGAGTTTCAGTACCGTGCCGACCAACTCGAACGGGATCGCCGTCGACGGTCAGTACATCTACTGGGCCACCTTCGGCAGCCTCGGCACTATCGGGCGGTCGAATCTCGACGGATCGGGCGCCAACCCCACCTTCATCAGCGGCGCATTCGGTCCTGTCGGAGTCGCGGTCGACGGCCAGCACGTCTACTGGGCCAACCGCAACCTCGGCACAATCGGACGCGCGAACCTGGATGGCTCAAACCCCAACGAGAACTTCATCGCGGGCGCAACCTTCCCGGAAGGGGTGGCAGTCGACAGCCGGCACATCTATTGGGCCAACGACGGCACCGGCACGATCGGACGCGCGAATCTGGACGGCTCGAGCCCTGACCAGAGCTTCATCACCGGCGGGACCTTCCCGGGATCGGTGACGGTCGACGGCCAGCACGTCTACTGGGCCGACGGTGTCGGGACGGTCGGGCGGGCGAACCTTGATGGCTCCGGCGTGGATCACAGCTTCATTACCGGCGGCCACGGGCCGGTGGCGGTGGCGGTCGACGGCCAGGACATCTACTGGGCCAACTTTAACGCCGGCACGATCGGGCGGGCCAACCTGGATGGCACTGGTGTCAACCAGAGCTTCATCACCGGGGCGAGCCAGCCGTGGGGAGTGGCTGTCGATGATGGCCCGGCGGGCACCGCCACGCCCAGTGCGGCGAGCCTGTCGTTCGGTACGCAGCCGCTCGGCACCCTAGGCGCTCCGCAGACGCTCACGGTCACCAACACCGGCCACGGGGTGCTGCAGATCGGGCCCGGTCAGGTGACGGGCCCCGCGAGCGACGACTTTCTGATCTCGGCCGATACCTGCTCTGGCGCCAGACTGCCGATCGGCGCGGCGTGCATGATCGATGTGCGCTTCGGCCCGAGCGTGTCTGCCCAGCGGGGCGCCATCGTCACGTTCACCAGCAACGACATTGCCGCTCCGCTGCTGATTCCGGTATCCGGGACCGGCGGTGCGCTGCCCCAGGGTCCATCCGGTCCCCAGGGCCAGCCCGGCAAGAACGGCGTGGTCGAGCTGGTGAGCTGCCGGACGGTAACCCGCACGGTCCTGAGGAAGCTGCACGGGAAGCGCAAGCGGGTCAAGGTCAAACAGCAGCTCTGCACGGTCAGGATGGTCACCGGCCCGGTCAAGTTCACGACCAGCGTCGCCGGTCGGGCGGTCCTGTCGCGCCGCGGGGTGACCTACGCGACTGGCGTCTCGTTGCGCGCCGCCGGCGATCCCAGACTGCTGCTCGACACAAGCAGCCTGCTGCCGCCCGGACGCTACACGCTCACCGTCATCGCGACCCGGCACGGCGTCAGGCGCATCACCTACCAGAACGTCACAATCGGGCGGGGGGCGTCGTGATGAGATCCAGGCACGCACTGACGGTGGCAGCAGTCACGACCGCGATCGGCTGCTGGGCGACGCAGGCAAGCGCCTACGTCTACTGGGGGAACAGCAGCTCCACCACCCTCGGGCGGGCGGCTCTCGACAGCTCCGGGGTTGACCAGGCCTTCGTGAGCGGTGCGACCGCGCCGGCTGGGGTGGCCGTCGACGGCCAGCACGTCTACTGGGCCAACTTTAGTGCCGGCACGATCGGGCGGGCCAACCTCGACGGCACTGGTGTCAACCAGAACTTCATCACCGGCGCGACGTTCCCCTTCAGCGTCACCGTCGACGCGCAGCACATCTACTGGACCAACGAGATCGTGGCCGGCACGATCGGGCGGGCCAACCTCGACGGCTCCGGCGCGACCCAGAGTTTCATTAGCGGCGCGAGCTTCCCGGAGGGCGTCGCCGTCGACGGTCAGTACATCTACTGGTCCAACTGGGGAGCCGGCGCGGGCAGCCGTCTGGGGCGGGCTAATCTCGACGGCTCAAACCCAACACAGGGGTTCATCACGGGCGCGGACGCTCCTGTCGGGGTGGCGGTCGACAGCCGGCACATCTACTGGACTAACAACGGCGACGGCACGATCGGCCGGACGAACCTCGACGGCTCGGGCACTAACCAGAGCTTCATCTCGGGCGCCCAGAACGTGCAGGAGGTCACGGTCGACGGCCAGCACATCTACTGGGCAAATTCGAGCGCGATTGGCCGGGCGAGCATCGACGGCTCAAGTCCCGACCAGAGCTTCATCACGGGCGCGAGCGGAACGGTGGGGGTAGCCGTCGACGAGGGTCCGCGCGGCATCGCCACGCCCAGCGCGGGGAGCGTGTCGTTCGGCACCCAGCCGCTGGGCACGCTCAGCGCGGCTCAGGGTCTGGACATCACCAACACCGGCCATGGGAATCTGCAGATCGACGCCGCGCGTCTGACCGGCGGCGATGTCAGCGACTTCGTGCTCTCGTCCGACAGCTGTTCGGGCGCGCTCCTGCAGATCGGCGGCGCGTGCACGATCCACGTGCGCTTTGACCCGAGTCAAACCGCGGCGCGCTCCGTGATGCTGACCGTGTCAAGCAACGACGCGTCCGGGCCGCTTCAGATTCCCGTGGCTGGCGTCGGCGGCCAACTGCCGCAGGGTGCAGCCGGCCCGCAAGGCCGGCCCGGCAAGGCCGCGGTGGTCGAGCTCGTCAGCTGCCGGATCGTCACCCGCACGTTCCTGAAGAAGCTGCACGGCAAGCACAAGCACAAGCGGGTCAAGGTCAAACGACGGCTGTGCACGACCAGGGTCCTCACCGGCCGGGTCAGCTTCACGACCGCCGCCGTCGAGCGAGCCGCCATCTCTTCTCGCGCCGTGATCACGTATGCGAGGGGACTCGCGCTCCACACCGCCACGCATCCCAAGTTGCTGCTCACCGAGCACGGCTGGCCTGAGGCTCCGAGAGGAGAACGGCATGCCCGATCACCACGATCCAGGTGCGCGAAGCGCTCCGGGCCGTCTCACATCGGAACGCTCAGCGGACACCGAGCCGTCGGACTCGGTTGGTGCTTCGTCCGGCTGAGCGGGAGGCTGACGGCGCGGCATGCTCGCTCCCTGCAGGCCGTCCGGAGCTGGCACGAGCTCGAGCGCTTCGGTCGGGCGCTCACGCAAAGCGTTAGTCAGATCGCAACGATCAGCTCGCGCGCAGCGCGCAGGTGATCGCGGACGGACCGCGTCGCCAGAAGCACTCGACCTCGTCGAAGCCCGCCTCGCGGAGCGCGTTCAGCTCCGTGTCGAGCGAGAAGTAGTGGTCTTCGTCGGCCCACGCAGCAAAGTGGGCGCGCGCCTGCCTGTCGGTGATGCCGTGCTCGCCCATCCGGACCGCCCAGCGGTCGAACACGAGCGCGTTCAGCCGCGGGTCCTCGCTCACCGCGGCATCGAGGTTGAGCAACACTCCGCCGCGCGAGAGCGAGTCGTGGATGGCGCGGTAAAGCTCGGTCTTGATCTGCAGGTCATGGACGTGGTGCAGCGCCAACGAGGCGACGACCGCGTCCGTGGGCGGCAGCGGGTCGAGGAAGCTGCCCTCCTGGAACGCCACTCGGTCGCCGTAGCCGGCGAGCCGCCGGCGGGCCTCGCCGAGCATGTCCCGGTCGACATCGAGCAGCGTCACGCGGACTTCTGGAAGCCCGTCGAGCACGGCGGCCGACAGCGCGCCGGTACCGCCACCGAGATCGAGCACATGCCCGCTAGCCGGGGCGAGCGCAGCGAGCAGCTCGACGCCGGTCGCGAGCATGTCGTCGTAATGGGGGATCAACCGGCGGATCTGGACGTCATAGCCCTCCGCGTCGACGTCGAGATGCCGCTTGACCGAATGCGTCTGATCACTGGACACCGACGCGATCCTAGACCGGGGTAGCCGCGATTTCAGTCCCGAGGCCGTCGGGGGCGTCTCCCCAGCTCGTCCGACGGATCGCCGAACGAGGCGATCCCGCTGTCATTCAGGACGTCGACGTCGACGCCCCGGTCGTCTCAATCAGCGAACCTTGGGTTCTCGCGGTGATCGCAACACCCGCCCAGTTGGAGGGACTTTCTAGGTCGTCTGCGTTCCGTGGTTGAGTAGCGAGCCGGGGCTCAGCGAGTGAATGGCGCGCTCATGCGGAGGCCGTGTGGTGCGCGCGCAGCAGCGACTCGACAGCAAGCACGATGACGAACACGGCACCGGCCGTGAGCGCTAGCAACTCGGCGAACTGCGCCGCTCCTGCCGTTGCCACGCGACTGCCGACCAGCCACCAGAGCGAATCGCGGAGCGCGAGCGCGCAGACGCTGGCGATGCACGCTGCGACGAGGGCGTCGACTCCGCGCCGACGGAGCCCCTGCAAGGGCATCTCACTGCGAACAAGACCGAGATAGGAGCCGGCGATGACGAGGAAGGCGAACATGCCGGCAATCAGCAGCGCCACTGTCATCAGCGTCGCGTTGAGTTCGTAGCCCTCTCGCAGGCCCTGATTGACTCCAACGGCGAGGCCGAAGATCGCGGCCGCAAGTGCCGCGCCTAGGAGCGGATGCCGACGGAGCCGCAGGACCACGAGCTCCTCAAGACGCGCTACCGCGACAAGCGCCAAGGGCCTGGCCGGGCCGAGCCAGCGGCTCTCGCGTCGGGCCGCACTGATGGTGTCCGCCAGCCAGTCCGGTGCTGTTCGCAGTTCCTTACGTGCGCCAGTGAACCGAGGTGCACGAAGAAGCTGAACAGCTACCCGAACGGCAAGCACGGACACGAGCGCCAACGCTGCGATCAGCGCTGAGGTCGGCAGGACTGTCCATTGGGCGTGATTGGCGGCGGTCGCCACGCTGAGCCAGCAGGACACCAATGTGGCTGCCACGGCAGCGACCGCGACCCGGCAGGTGCGCAATATCGAGCGGACCCGGACGAGCGGTAGCGGCTGTGTCTTCAGGCAGAGCGACACTTGGATGAGGAAGCAGCCGGTGGTCAGCGGGACGAAGAACATCGCAAACGAATACACGGTGTCGAACGGGTCGTTCAGCCAAGGCGCGTGGTCATAGAGCACCGTAAGCTGCTTCGTCGGCACGGTGAAGACAAAGAACGCCGACGCAAGCCAAACCGTCCCGAACACAGCGCGACCGATGGTTTTGCGCCGCGAATCGCCCACCGCCAACTGAAACTCCATCTGGCTCCCCATAACGGGCAAGTGTAAGCCGCCCGCGCCAACCGACAGAGGGACCGGGACACGGGGACCGGGACACGCACCGCGCAAGCAGACAGGATCGCCGTCCGCAGGAACGCCACCCACCCCATCGAACGGCACCAAAGTACACAAGGCCGATGACCCGACCGCGCCTTCCGGAGCGGGCAGCACTCCAGCCGACCCGTGCCCGTGCTCCGGCTTTCAGCTGACGACTAGCATCGGTGGTCGCCGACCAGCGCCCTCGTTTGCGGGCGGCAAGCAGGGCCCGCGGTGGGTCGCGGCGCTCGCCAGTCCGGCCGGACCCCGTCCCTGGCGGAGCATCGATCTCGTTCGGGTGCCGCCGGCGTGCTCAACGCGTTGTGTGGCGCTTCGGTGCCCGCCGCAACCCGGACTCCCGCGGACTTACCCTGTGATGATGATCGTGGCTGTCTCGGGGGTGCCGGCCCGTGCGCCGGACCGGGGGGTGACGGTCAGCTGGTATGTGCCGGGCGGCAGGGTCGAGCGGATGATCGTGATCGTGTTGGCGCCGTGCCGGGCGGTGCGCGTGATTTGCCCGTGCAGCGCCGTGCGGCGGGCGCAGCGTCGATGCCTGCGGTTGGCTTTCGTTGGCTTGACGCAGCGGCTCTTGACAAGCCGGCCCGCGCTGATGTTCGCAAAGGAGATCGTCACGCTGCCCGCGGCGCTCAGCGTGAAGCTGATGCGCAGCTTCAGCGGCCTGCGGCACGCACGGTTGTGGGGGTATGTGCGCCTCAGTGGCCTGCAGCGGCCGTTCACCAACCGGCCAGAGAGCGAGAGGGCGTGGGGGGACACGCTCAGCCCGGAGATCACGGGCTTGGACGATGGCGTCGGCGCGATCGGTGGCCGCGGCGCGATCATCAGGGACAGCGAACGCGAGGTGGCGATTCCGTCGCTGTCGGTCAGGGTGACGTCAACGGTGAACGCTCCCGTCTGCGTGGGGGTGCCTGAGATCGTGCCGGTTGTCGGGTCGATCGACAAGCCGGCGGGAAGTCCCCTCACGGACCATCTGTAAGGTGGTGTGCCGCCGCTTGCCTGAACCGGCTGGCTGTAGGGTGCGCCGACCGTTCCGTCGGCCAGCGAGCCGGTCGCGACCGTCAGGTCGGCCGTCACGACCAGCGAGTGCAGGCCCTCGGGGCCGCGCGCCACGGTATCGGCGGTCTCCCCGACCGGCAGCGCGACCAGTGCGGGTGTCGGATTGGGACTGACGCCGGTGATGGCCGCGCCCCCCAGCTCCCCGTACTGGTTCAGACCGAACCCGTACAGCTGGCCGGTCGAAGTGACCGCCAAGGCTGTGCTCGTAGGCGGCGGCGACCTGCACCACCGGCCCGCATCGCTCCCGGCAGCGACACCAGCGCCGGCGTCGGATTCGGATTGGGCGTGCCGCTGTTGGTCGCGCTCCCCAGCTCCCCGTAGGAGTTGTCGCCGAACGCGTACAGCTGGCCGGTCGATGTCACCACCAGACTGAAACCGAGGCCTGCGGCGACCTGTACCACCGGCCCAGTCGCGGCGGGTAGCGACACCAACGCCGGCGTCGGGTTCGGATTGATGGTGCCACTGTTGCTGGCGGTTCCCAGCTCCCCGTGGTCGTTGTCGCCGAATGCGTACAGCTGACCGCTCGACGTTACCGCCAGGCTGTGTGAATCGCCCGCGGCGACCTGCACCACCGGCCCCGTCGCCCCCGGCAGCGAGACCAGCGCCGGCGTCGGGTTCGGATCGAGCGTGCCACTGTTGGTGGCAGTACCCAGCTGGCCGGAGGCGTTGTCGCCGAACGCGTACAGCTGGCCGCTCGACGTCACCACCAGACTGAAATCAAGACCTGCAGCGGCCTGCACCACACGCCCGGTCGCCCCTGGCAGCGACACCAACGCCGGCGTCGGATTCGGATTGGCGGTACCGTCGTTGCTAGCGCTCCCCAGCTGCCCGTGGTCGTTGAGGCCGAACGCGTACAGCTGGCCGGCCGAGGTCACCACCAGGCTGAAGCCGTAGCTCGCGGCGACCTGCACCACCGGCGCGGTCGCCCCCGGCAGCGACACCAACCCCGGTGTCGGATTCGGGACGTTCTTGCCGTTGTTCGTCGCGCTCCCCAGCTGCCCGAAGTAGTTGAGGCCGAAGGCGTACAGCTGGCCGGCCGAGGTGACCGCCAAGGTGTGCTCGTAGCCGGCGGCGGCCTGCACCACCGACCCCGTCGCCCCCGGCAGCGACACCAACCCCGGCGTGGGATTCGGATTGAGCGTGCCACTGTTGGTCGAGCTCCCCAGCTCGCCTTCGCCGTTGAGGCCGAACGCGTACAGCTCGCCCGCGGCGCTCGCAACAGCCGGCGCCGGCGCGGCTGCCACCGCCGCCAGCACGCCGACCACCATCACCGCGACCCCGAACCGGCGCATCATCCGACCCACTGCCTCATTCCGGCGCCGAGCAGCATCGGGTCGACCGCTGGATCGAACGCTCCCTTCGCGACCGTAGCTGGTGTCTCGGCCCATGGCTTGTCCGGGTTGCTCGCCCAATTGGTGGTAGGCGTCCGGCCCGGTGATCAGCAGCACGATGACCAGGACGATGGCGATGTACGTGGAGGTGAGTGGTCCGGATATCACGGGTTGCCTTTCATCGATAGCGGCCCGGTGTCGCGCCGCGTGCGCAGGACAGGAAATGGGTGTGCGTGTGCCCGATCCCCGAGTGAGTAGGAGGTCCAGAGCGTTCGTCCTACTTCACGATCGTGAACGCGAGCCGCTTCGGCGCGGACACGAGCCCCGGCGCAACCGTCGCGGTGATCGTCAGCGTGTAGCTGTCGGGGCGCAGCTTTCGCCTGCGCGACAGTCTGCCCTGGAACTGGACGATGTTCAGGCCCGCATGCCCGCTGAAGCTGAACGTGCCCGCCGGAATGGCTCGCGTGCAGCGGAGCCCGGGCTTGTTGCGGCTGGTCGGCGGCAGGCACCTATGCCCCACCCTCCGCCCGGGCTTCTTCGCGCTGAAGGCGAACTGCACGGTGGCCGCCTTGTCGAGCGTGAACCTGAACGTGGTTCCGACCGGCGGACGGCGCGCGCGGCTGATCGCCGGAAGGCGCCCGCCCGCGCGCCACTTGCGCGCCGACTGGCTCACCTTGGAGATCGATGCCGGCGAGCCCGGCGGGGCCGGCGGGGCTGCCATGGCCGGCGGGGCGGGGCAGGCGGACTGTCGCGACGGATCGGTCGGGCACTTGTCCTGGGTGATGTCGCCGAAGCCGTCGCCGTCGCGATCCGGCTCGATCGTTGCCGCGACGTCGGCGCGGAAGTCGGAAACCGGCTCGAGGGTGAAGACCGTCGTCTGCCCGAGCGGGACGTCCACGTTGCTGAAGAAATCGTGCTGGGCGCCTCGCACGAAGTCGCCGCACCAGCCGGAGTTGGAATCGGAGTAGAAGCCGATCACGTCGCCGGTCTGCACGGACAGGCGGAACGGAAACGAGTGCAGGCCGGGTCCTGAGATGGTTTGCAGGCCGCTCTGGGCGATCGCCTGGTACGTGTGCGCCGGGCCGGTCGGCCGGAACACCTTGAAATCGATCGGATCGTCATGCGGCGTGGGCGGTCCCTGGACGTCCCACGATGTGAGAACGCCGCTGGCCGGGACCGCGTACGACGGTCCGGTCGGCACCGCGCCAGGGGCGTAGGTGCCCTGGTCGCAGGGGCTGGTGGGCTGGAATGTCTGGCCCACCCTCGTGGCTCCCGACTGGCACGGGCCGCTGTGAACGGCGGCCTCCGACGGGCAGGAGTCCTGCGACTCGTCCCCGAAGCCGTCGTGATCGGCGTCCGGCTCGACGCCGGCCGCCACGTTGAGGACCCCTTGATCGGGGGTGCCCAAGCTGGCAAACGCGTTCCCCGGTCCCGGATCGGAACCGCCGTCTAGCAGGTCCCCCGCGGAACCGAGCGCGAGCGTGCAGATGCTGGCGAGACTGGAGTCGGTCTCGAGGCCAAGCGTGTCTCCGCCCTGGACAGGGATCCGCGTCGGGAACGTGTAGGGGTTGAGCTTCGGGACCCCAGTCTCGAGGTTGCCCTCGCCGACCACCACCGGCGAGCTACTGCCCTCGCGGACCACCTCGAGCCGCGCACGCAGCCCGTCCGATGGCCCACCGCCCGTGGTCCACGATGTGATTACGCCGCCGCCCGCCGGGACCCGATAGCTCGGCCCCGTCACGTTCGCGTGCTGCCAGACGACGGACGTCGTCATGCCGCCACACGTGAACGGCGAGCTCCCCACCTGACCGATTTGGACGGAAGCGGCCGCGGGCGCCGCCCAGCCGAACCACACGCCTAGTACGGCCGCGAGCCACAACGCTGGGCGAGGATCTCGCACAGCGGCGATCCCGGCAGCGTCGCCGGCATGGCCAGCATCGGGTGGGTGTGCGGCCAGGTTGACGTCGGGTGCCGTGTCTTGGCCGGAGATCGCTTCTCTGAACTCGTGCAGGGTGCGCCCGAGGGCGCGGCCGGTCTGAGGCAGGCCCCTGGGTCCGAACAGGAGCAGCACGACGACGAGCAGGATCGCGACATGGCTCGGCGTGAGCAGCTGCGAGATCATCGATACGTCCCCCGCGTGACCACGCCGGCGTAGTGGAGGAAGTGTGCGCGGGTGTATGCGCGGTTGCCGGTGATGTTGGGGTTGGGGGTCGGTCCGACTCTCAGGCCCGTGCCGAGGAATGGCTGAAAGCGCGGGTGGGCGTTCAGGTAGCTGGTCGGGTCCGCTCGCAGGAGGCCGATGAGCGTCTCGGTGACGATTCGGCCGCCGACGGGTCCGAGGTGCAGCCCGCCGGCCATGCGCTCGGCTTCGGCCAGGACGTAGTACCAGAGGGGGGTGCTGGTGGTGAAGGGCGTGTGGATGGCGGCGATGTCGGACAGATCGGATGCTCCGAGCCCCTGGACCTTCATGGCTCGGGCGATCGCTTGGCCGGAGGGAAGGCCCCATGTGAGCTGGCGCAGGAGGTTTCGCTGCGGCAGGACGGTGGGTGAGGTCTGGGTGTGAGGGGCGATGGCCGGTAGCGGCAGGGTGAACAGCACGCTGGAGATGGTGGGGTCGATCCTCTTGTTGTTCTTGACCTGGCCGTCGCCGAGGTCGAAGAAGGTCTGCCAGCCGATGTAGCGGCGGGGGGCGGGGTAGCCGCCGAGCAGGTCGGCGCGGTCGTGGGAGACCGGGGCGCTGAAGTCCGGTTCTGTGGGGTCGAAGACGAGCGCGAAGAACGGGTTGGCGGTGGGGCTGGTGCTGTCGCCGGTGCCGCTGGTGAAGTTGGCGCGGTAGGAGGGGCGGACCATGCTGTGTCCGAACCGGTAGGCGGCGGCGGCGAACTCGATCGGCATGAACCCTTCCCCCGCCCGTGGGCGGTAGAACCGATTGCCTTGCCGCAGAACCTCGTTGACCACGCCCTGGCCGGCGATCTGCGGCAGATGCTCGTTGACCAAGAGCCACTGGTAATGCCAGAGCGTGACCTCGCGGGCAATCAAGAACCGCACGTAGCGGTTGCGCCGGTCGGCGTGGCGCGCGGAGGGAAAGGGCCGCAGATCGTGCTCGCCGAGTTCGTCGAGCAGACGGTTGTAGAACAGAATGTGGGCGCAGTGCAGCCCGCCGATGATCACGCTCTCGTCGTTGCGCGGATCACCCAACAGGCCACCGTAGGTCCCGTCGCCGTTGGCCACACGGGGAACGTCCTCGTGCACCCCGCCGGAGCCGAGCTTCAGCTTCGGCCCGGCGGACCCGTCCGCGTTGTGCACATACAGATCCGGACGGACCCCGGGGCCGCCGCCGAATACCGAATCGAGATCCAGCGCCGGTGTGCGCGTGTTGCGCGAGGTCAACGGGTTCTGCGCCACGCCAAGCGTCGACGTCTGATCGAACGTGATGTCGTGATCGACGAACTGCCCCACGAACGTCGAACCCGCCGTCATGGTTGGGTTATCCGGATTGGTCCCGTACGGATCCGCCGCGGTCGGATTGCCGTTCACGGTCGGGTCGACGATCAACGCCTTGGGTCCGGCCGACAGCTGATCGCCGGCGTCCATGATCCCGCCCGGCTTGCCGACCTCGAGCAGCGCGGCGCGGACTGTCTCGCTAGCCTCGGCGAACGGTGGGAGGTCCGGGAAGATCCGGCCGAAATCGACACTACTCGCCGGCGCTCCGCGGTGACCGTGCGGATGCCGACCCGGCGGCAGCGCCGGCGCCGCTGCCTCGGCGGGGGATGCCGCGAGGCCCGTGCCGGCGCTGATCGAGCCAGCCACCAGCCCCGCCCCGGTCGCTCCGAGGCCCTTCAAGAAACCACGGCGTGACGCTCCTCCGCGGTGGGTTTCGCTGTTCATTTGTCTGCCTTCCTCTCAGTTGCCCTCCGGGGACGAGCTGCCGGCCGTGTCTGCCACTGCCGGCCGGCCGCGTCGGCGGCGCTGCGGATCGACTGCTTGATTACCCGCCCGCGCCTCCGCGGCCCGGCCTGCTTGTGCTTGACGGTCCCGAGGCGGCAGCCCGCGGCCCTCAGGACCGACGGGGGCCGCCGAGCTTCTTGCCGAGAACTCGCAGGACCCACGCCCACAGCCCGTCCGTGAATGTGTGCCAGCTAGATCACCCGCCTATCCCTGGCCGCTCACCGCGGCCGGTCACCCCCAGAACCGTCAGTAGCTGAAGACGGTGGCGCCGAGGCCGATCCACTCCCAGAGTGGGGTGGCTCCAACCATGCGCGCGTTCGGAGCGAGGTCCTTCTCGTCGAGCTTGCGCGCGCTGGCGCAGATCGGGCAGGCGAGCAGCTCACCGCCACCGTCGGCGAATTGTGCGTACAGTCGCGCAAGTGGCGGGCAGCCATCGCACGCGACAGCCTCGGCAAAGCCCGGCAGGGCGAGCCTGACCGCCTCCTTGGTCAGCCAGATCGCGACCTGTTTGCCCGCGCTCAGCGCAGCGGTCGCCACCAGCAGCGCGACCGTGACGCGCTCAGCGTCTTCAAGGCCGGTCGCCAGGTTGATCAACACCTTCTCGTTGTCCGCCATTGCTGCTCCCCTTGTACTCGCTGTTCGGTAGCCCTATTACCGACGGAAAGTCCTCACGCGTTCGCCTCGGTGGTCTCCGAGGCGGCGATGCACACGACCGGGAACTTCGCGAGTCGTGCGGTCTCGCTCGCGGCCTCCCTTGATGGAGCGTCGTAGAACACGAAACACGTCTCCTCCTCGGCAACCGAGATCGAACGCACGTACCGCACCGTCACACCCCTGCCGCTCTGCTGCTCGGCAGCGATCCGCGCGCACTCCGCCAGGCGCTCGACCGCATCCGCGTCCGACGGTGAGAGATACAGCTCGACGAGGAATTCCGTCATGAGCGGCACCGTAGGGGTAGCGCCGCTACCGCTCAATCACGGAAACCTCACAGATTGAGGCGCTATGACCGGATACCGAGGCGCCCGGCGAGCTGCGAGCGGGAGCGCACCCCGAGCTTCGCGTAGGCACGCGAGAGGTGCACCTCGACAGTGTGGACCGCGAGCGACAGCGCCTGAGCGATCTCCTTGTTCGCCCGTCCGCTGGCGGCCAACTCGACGACCTCGCGCTCGGTCGCCGTCAGCTCACCGCTCGAGCGCGGGCGCCGCCCCCCAGTCCGCGCGAGCTCGTCGCGAGCGCGTTTGGCCCAACCGTCGGAGCCGAGCTCCTCGAACGCCGCGATCGCGCCCTGGAGCGACTCTCGCGCCGGCCCCCACTTCTTCATGCGCCGCTGCGCTCGGCCTAGGGTCAGCAAGCATCGGGCGCGGTCGAACCGTAGACCGAGCCGTCCGTAGTCCTCCGCCGCGCCCGCGAGCGTGAGCGCTGTGTGCTCGTCGTATGTCCGTTCGGACAGTTTCACGATCGCTTCGCAGCGTCTCGTCGTGACAAGACCCCACGGATGCTGCTGCTGCTCGCTCAGCTGCCGTAGCCGCGCGATCACGTGGCAGGCCTCATCGAGCTGACCGCGTTCCGCGAGCGCCTCGACCAGCTCCGGCGCGACGGGGAACACGCCGGGCTCATCCACGCCCTCGCGACACGTGTGCTCCCAAACGGCGCCCAGGCTTTCCACGGCGAGTCCAGGATCCTGCTCGCGCAACGCCGTGATCCCTCGAGCCCGTAGCGCCTCGAGCACATCCCAGCAGCTGGAACTCGCGTCCGCGCGCTCCACCGCCCTCGCCGACCATTCCCTGGTTTCCTCTGCGAGACCGCGCCCCGCCGCAAGCAACGCGCGACAGCGCTCGTACATTGGGTGGTCGAGCAGCTCCGCCTCGGCGGACTCCGCCCACTCGTCAAGCAGCCGCGAAGCCGCGTCCCACCCTCCCGCTCGCAGTTCGAGCTCGCACAGATGCAGACGCGCCATCGCATACGACGACAGCTCGCCTCGTTCGTCGGCGAGCGCCAGCAGGCGCTCGATCTCGGTACGAGCCTCGTTCAACTCGCCGCGCCACACGTGTCTCTGGCCCGCAACGCGCTGGGGCGAGAACACGATGTAGAAGGCTGCCGCCGAGGCAGCGGAGAACCGCTCGCACAGCTCCTCGATCGGCTGGCCCCGCATCGCACGCGCCCACGCGAGTGCGTACAGCGCCATGCGCTCGACCTCCGCCTCCTGGCCCTGCGCACAATCGAGCGCTTCATGTCCCCACGCCTCGGCCTCCGCAAGCTGTGAGACCTCGGTGGCCGAAGCATGCATCGCCTTCACAGACAGCACGCGTGCGCGCAATCCGCGATCCCCCCGGCTCTCGCCGAGCGCGAGGTCAACATGACGGTGGTACTCGGCGGCCGTGTTGACGGTGTCGTTCAGCATCAGCCAGGCACGAGCGCGCAGCACGCCGGCCGGGATTGTGTGAACCTGGGGGACGAGCAGCTCCGCCAGGCGCTCGAGCTCTCCCGCCGCCTGCAGGTGGTTGGCAAACTCGAGCAGCCGCTCGCCGCGGTCCGCCGTGTCGGCTGGCATCAGGCGCAACGCGTGTTCTGCCAGCAAGACGGCCTGCTGCCGCGCGCCCCGAGCAGACGCATGAGCGGCGCCGGTGGCGAGCATTGCCGAGAGCTCAGCATCCGGCTGCGTCGTAGCCAGCGCCAGATGCAGCGCGCGGAGCTCGCCGTCACCTACCGCGCCGGCCAAACCGCGGTGAAGCTCCCGCCTCTCCTGCAGCCGCGAGCGTTTCGTTGCGACTGCCGCAAGCAGCGGGTGCGAGGCTCTGACACGCCCGCAGTCCATGACCAGCAAGCCCCTGTCGACGCTGTCATCCACCACCGGTGCGCCTACGACCGCAGCCAGCTCCGCAGCATGAAGGTCGCCGCTCAGCGCGACCGCCAGCAGCGCTCTGCGCAGTGCGGCTGACAGCCGCCCGACTCGCTTGCCGAGAAGATCTTCGACGCGTTCTGGAACCGGGACGTCCTCACCCAGACGGGGCACCCCCTGCTCCAGTAGCGCACGTCCCACCTCGAGCACGAACAGTGGATTCCCAAGCGTCACCGCGAGAATGCGACGCAGCACCTGCCGAGAGAGCACCAGCCCGAAGCGATCCGACAGCAGCCGCCGCGAGGCGCTGAAGCTCACCGGGCCGACCTCCAGTCGCTCGAGGCGCCACGACTCGAGCACCCGCTCCATCGGCAGCGCGCGGCCCGGACGCCTTGCAAGCAGAAACGCCACATGTTCGAGCCGGCGCAGCGCGAACACCAGCGCATCCGCCGACGGGGAATCGAGCCACTGCAAGTCATCGACAGCGACCATGCACGGTTCGCCGTCGGCCAGCGTTCGCAATGCATTCAGCACGCCGAGCGCGATGACCTGCGGCTCGGGCGGCACGTCGGTCGGCTCCGCCCGCAGCAACGCGACCTCCAACGCCGACCGCTGCGGTGGCGGGATCCCGGCCAGCGCATCCACCGGCACGCCGTCGAACAGATCGATCAGCCCGGCGAACGACGAACGCGCCTGAGCACCACTGGGCCGAGCCACAAGCACCCGTGACCCCGCCTCGCGCGCAAGCTCAACCCCCGCCTCCCACAACGTCGTCTTCCCGATCCCAGGCTCACCAGTGAGCACCAGCGCCCGCCTGGATCCACCTGCCTCAACGAACCCGCGCAAGACCCCAAGCTCAACCTCACGCCCGACAACTCCGACAAGCGGTGCCCTGACCGCCCCTTCCAGCACGTTCACCATTCTCTCAGTTCCGTATCGCAACAGAACAGCGATGACCCAGCTCCAGTGAGGTCGACAAAACCTCACCAAGTCGTTCTCGGCACCAACCAGCGGCACCGCGCCCTCGCTCATCCCCTGATCGGGACCGGTTCCCTTGCTCATAGTGATCGCAGTCGCCCGCCGCCACAGACACAAATGTCTCACCTGGACGTGGCGGACGGTCCAGGACTGCTGTTATCGAGGCGTCAAGGGCGTGATCGCTGTCGCGAGAAGCGCGCCGTCGACTGCAGCCTTGGACCGGTCGCGACACCGTCGTCCGGTTTAGTCGCCACGGCTCCGAATGAAAGCCCATCGAGCCGAGGTAACTGCTTCAGGCTCGCTCGTCACGGTTCTCGTCTCTTGTCGCTGCGCTGCACGTCGGCCGATTGGGGCTGGTTGCGTGTTCCCTCTGAGCCAGTTGGCGAGGTGCTTGTCCGCGTCGCAGTTGTAGGACCGCTTCGGCGGCGGCCAGAACCCGCATCAATGTGTGAGGTTTCCGTGATTGAACGGCAGTGGCTCCGTGCCTAGGGTGGCGCTTGTGAGGAAATTCCCTGTTGAGCTTGCCTCTCACCGACGGACGCGGATGCGGTTCGAGCGCCTCGTGGAGTGTGCGCGGATCGCGCTGGCGAGCCCAAGCGTTCGGGAGTACGAGCATCCGCCGACGATCGGCCGCGGCGCATCGGCGTTTCCACCCGTCTTTCCCTCCAGGGTCACAGAGTGGTGGTGGTCGGCCCGCGATCGTCTTACGTCCCTTTCGGTTCTGGTGCGTCGCTTGAGCGCGGGCAAACACGTCGGGATCTGGCTGACAAAAGAGGCGGTGCGGCTCGCGCTGCCGGGCTTTGGCGAGGCCGTCCCGCGCGGACTCCGGCTGCGCCGCGCGGCCATCGTGATCGCCGCCGGTGCCTTGGGCCTCTGGGGGGCGCCGGCGGCGCTCGCGGCCAACTCCGTGTACTGGGCCAACTCCAACGCCAACACGATCTCGTTCGCCAACCTCGACGGCTCAGGCGGCGGCGACCTCACGACCACCGGGGCGACGGTGAACGCCCCCACCGGGGTGGCCGTCGATCCGGCCGCGGGGTTGGTCTACTGGGCCGACCAATCCGCCAACAAGATCTCGTTCGCGAACCTCGACGGCTCAGGCGGCGGCGACCTCACAACCACGGGGGCGACGGTGAGCAACCCCACCGGGGTCGCGGTCGATCGCGCCGCGGGGCGGGTCTACTGGGCCAACGAGACTGCCAACAAGATCTCGTTCGCGAACCTCGACGGCTCAGGCGGCGGCGACCTCACAACCACGGGGGCGACGGTCGACGACCCCGCCGGGGTCGCGGTCGACCCCGCCTCGGGGCGGGTCTACTGGGCCAATGCGGTCGCCAACAAGATCTCGTTCGCGAACCTCGACGGCTCAGGCGGCGGCGACCTTGTCACCACCGGGGCGACGGTGAACGAACCGGCCGGGGTCGCGCTCGACTCAGTCGCGGGGCGGGTTTACTGGGCCAACTTCAACGCGAACAAGGTCTCGTTCGCCAAGCTCGACGGCTCGGGCGGCGGCGACCTCACAACCACGGGGGCGACGGTGAACGCCCCGTTCGGTGTTGCGGTCGACCCAGCCGCGGGGCGCATCTACTGGGCCAACTACAACGCCAACAAGATCTCGTTCGCCAGGCTCGACGGCTCGGGCGGCGGCGACCTCACAACCACGGGGGCGACGGCGAACGGCCCCGACTACCCCGCTCTGGTCGACGCCCCGAGCGGAACCGGCGCACCGGCGGTGAGCGGCGGCTCGACCGTCGGCTCGCAGCTTTCCTGCTCGCAGGGCTCCTGGGCCGCCGACCTCGTCTCGGCATTCCTGTACCGCGCTCCGGCGGGCTTCGCCTATCAGTGGAGCCTCGACCGCGCTGACATCGCCGGCGCCACCGGTAGCTCGATCAGGGCGAGCGCGCCCGGTGACTACCGCTGCCGCGTGACGGCCACGAACCACGCCGGCTCGGCCGCCCAGACGAGCGCCCGACACGCCGTGCTCGCGACCCTCACTATCTCGGTCTCGGGCGCCGGCAAGGGGACCGTTACCGCATCCGGGATCAGCTGCCCCGGCGACTGCTCAGAGGGCTTCGCCGCCGGCACCCCCCTGACGCTGATCGCGAGGGCGGCATCGGGGTCGAGCTTCGCCGGCTGGGGCGGGGACTGCTCGGGGACCCGCGCCTGCCAGCTTCAGATGAGCGCCGATCACACCGTGAGCGCCATCTTCGTCGCCAACCCGAACACGAAGATAACGAAGGCGAATATCAGCCCGGCCACGCGCAGCGCGACCTTCAAGTTCAAGGCGCTCGGGAAGGCCACCGGCTTTCAGTGCGCGCTCGCAAGCAAGAAACACAACAAGCCGAAATTCAACAAGTGCCGCTCACCGCAGACCTACAAGAAGCTGAAGCCCGGCACGTACACGTTCGAGGTCCGTGCGGTGAGCTCCGTCGGCAAGGACCCGAGCCCAGCGAAGAGGCGCTTCACGATTAAGTAGGCCGCTACGTCTGACAGTAGGCCGCTCCGCCTGACCGCGCACCACCGCCGAAGGCCGTGCGCGCCAGTGGCCGACGGCTTGCGCTGCGCCCCCAGAGCGGCCGTGTGGGCGATCGCAGCGATCGCGCTCGCTCTGGACGAGGAATTCCCGCCTGGAGCCAGCTCTCCATCGGGCTTCCGCTCACCTACGCCGAGCAGCAGCGCATCCGTCTACCAGCGTCCGCTAAGTCGCTGAGCGAACGCATCCGATGTCCAATCGAAGATCGGCCAGCGTGACGTCGTCGTCTCAATCCGCCAACGCTCTGCGAACAACATCACCGGAACGGGGCTCGGGGCACGAACGCTGCTTCGCCCTGGCGATCTGGCAGCCACGCCGACAATGCCGCGCAGCGCTGCAGCTCGTCATCAGTAGAACGAGATCAGCGGCCGAGTCGGCTCCTGCTCGCGCAGGGATCGCGGGCGCGGCGGACCCGCTAGCCGGCCATTCCGTGCATTCGGCGCGTTCAACCTAGGCCGGACGATGTCGGGCAGCTCTTCGAGGTCGGCCGGGGAAGAGGCGCCGTTCGGTTTGGGCCGTAGGCTCGGCTTCGGCTAGGCGAACCGTGGAGAGTCGTGCACGATGTGCGATCGCGGTGTTTGAGTTTCCATCTGATCTTGTGCGGGACGTTGAGATGCTACGACGGCGTGGACTCGCCGCGCCGGGTCTGGATGGCGGCCCTGCCGGAGATCGTGGCCGAGCTCTCGCGCCGCTGGTCGCTGGACGTGGGGCGGCCGTATCAGCCCGGCGGCTGCGCATCGTGGGTGGCCCCGGCCTTGGATGGCGCCGGTGACTCGGTGGTGCTGAAGGTCGGCTGGCGGCACGACGAGGCAGAGCACGAGGCCGACGGCCTGCGCGTCTGGGGCGGCGAGGGAACGGTGCGGCTGATCGACGCCCTCCTGTTTGAGGACATCAACGCATTGCTGCTCGAACGGTGTGAGCCCGGAACGGCCCTGTCCGACGTGTTGCCTGCGCTCGATCAGGACCTGGTCGTCGCCGGCCTCCTGCGCCGCGCGTGGATCGAGCCGCCCGCCGGACACCCGTTCCGGACTCTGTCGTGCATGTGTGATCGGTGGGCCGACGAGTTCGAACAGAAGCACGCCGCCAGCGATCCGCGACTGCGGCTGGACGCGGAGCTGGCCCGCGCTGGGATCGAGCTGTTCCGCGCCCTTCCGCGCACCGCCGATCGCACCGTCTTGCTGTACACCGACCTGCATCCGGAGAACATCCTGGCTGCGACGCGAGAGCCCTGGCTGGCGATCGATCCCAAGCCGTACGTCGGGGACCCGACCTACGACGCGCTCCAGCACATGCTCAACCACCCCGACAGGCTGGCCGCAGACCCCACCGGATTCGTCAGACGAATGGCCGAGTTGCTCGACCTCGATCAATCACGGCTCCGCGACTGGCTGTTCGCACGAAGCGTTCAGGAGTCAATCGACGCGCCGAACCTCCGCGAGGTCGCGATCGCCCTGCGGCCCTGAAAGACGCGATCGCGCCGGAGACCGGAACGTCTCCGTTTCCGCGCTGAGCACAGTCGCGGCCCACAGCGACGACATGCTTGTGCCGCGAGGAAAGGAGGTCTCGACGCTGGTGGCTTACGGCGCCACCGCCCAGCACAGAGCATCAGCTTGGAGCAGATCGCCGTCGCAGTTCCCAACGCTCACCGAACACGTCGAGCCCGAGATTGACGACGAGCAGTGCGTGGCGAAGCGCGCTGGTCGAGACCTGCCTTCGCTGTCGCGCGAGTCTCCAGGGCAGACGCGAATGAGTGGCTCGCTTGGTTCTGATCGCCCGAGCCGTACCTGCCCGAGAATCTGCGAGCGATGCTCAACCCCGAGCTCTACCCGGGCTATGACCCACAGCACATCGAACTTAGCCGTCCGTCCCGTCGGCGGCACCCGCCATTGTCGCTTACAGGAAGTGGAGGCCGGCAATGATGTTTTTCAGCTCCGCGAGCTCCTGCTGTGCCTGTTCCGCGGTCGCATTCCCGCCGCCGACTGCAACACCCTGCCAGAACGTGCGGTCGCCGATCAAGAGAAACACGACCGCGGCGAAAAGATCAACGCCAGGTTTGAAGCCGTGGACATCTCCCTGATGCTGGACTCCTTGCCAGCCACGCTTCTGCATTTCGCTGGCAAGTGAGTTGTACACATCCCCGATGCTCTCCGCGGACTCCGACAACTCGTAGTGCTGAAAGTCCCAGAAAAGCTCCGCCATTATGCCTCCTCCTCGCTGCTGCACAGTCGCTGGCGGCAGTATGACCGCCGCACATGCACCCGCGGCGATTCTTGTTGCTGGCGGTAGTGGCCTCTGGCCGGCGAGCCTCAGGGACAGTTGATGGCCGCAACCGTGATTCCGATCCCTGGGTGGAGGCGACCGGCGCGAGGGTGACGGGCTTGCGTTGCTGCGCGCGCACTTGCCGTGGTCTGAATCCGACGACGCGGAGGTTGCCGCTGCGGCATCGCTGTCAGCCGATGATCCCTACGCGGCGTACTTCGAGGTCGCATGGGGAGCGCTGCGTCGCCTCGTCGGAGATGAGGCCGCGTCGCAGCTTCCGGGCGTCGCCGCCCTCCGCCGCGGTACACGTGACGTGGACACTTACGTGGCGGGCGTGTCCTGGAATGCGACTCTGGTGGAGCGGACCCGCCCCTACATCGCCGCCCTGACCGACCCCGAACTCCCGGGCCGCTTCACAGACGAAGCAGGCGCGGCCAGCTAGCGACGGCGCGCTGAGCGCCGTCAGCGCGCCGTCGGTGTGACCGCGGGGATTTCGTCCGGCGGCAGGGAATCCTGCGCGTCCTCCACGATGCCGGCACGCTGCTCGACCGCCCAGCGTCGTGCCTCCTCTACGTCACGGCGGCGCCGCGTCTTTCTCGACCACTGCTTCCGCGGCGGTGCTGGAAGCTCACCGGCGAGACGCGCCGTCTCGATCGCTTCTCTTCGCCGAAGCGCGACCGCACAACGTGACAGTGCGGCTCTCGTCATGGCACCGTTATCGTCTTCGACATCGTTGTGGACTTCCCGGCCTCGTCCGTCTCGGTGAGGGTCACGGTGTAAGAGCCCGGCGATTTGTAGACATAGTCGGCAAACGTGTAAGCAAAGGGCGACTGCAGGTTCCAAGGTCCGGACCCCGGATCCCCGAACTCGATCGTCGACTGCACGATGTCGTCGTCCGTATCGATTGACCCGTCAACGAAGTGGATGCAGTAGTAGTGGTAGTAGGGGTCGACACCGCAATTGTCGATGGGATGTGACCAGGTGAAATTGGGCTGGGGCGGCGTGTCGGTAGGCACGACGACCCGCCTGCTCATGGAACCGCTGACACCCTCATCGGTGATGACGGTATAGGTGACGACGTAAGTGCCCGACCTCGCGAATACGTGGGAATAGGAACCATAGTTCGAGCAGCCCGCACCGGCGGGACTCCCGTCCCCATAGTCCCAAGAGCAATGTGCGATGTAGACATCAGGGCTGGTCGACGCGAAGTCGTCCGTGGAAACGAAAGTGAAGTGTGACCAGCTGAGGCCAGTGTGAGCATCGTTAGAATCCCGCGAGTAGTCAAAATGGACGTAGAGAGGCCGCGGCAGATCGATTCGGTGGCCCGTGTACGTCGCGGTATCGCTGGCCGTGACGCGGCAAAAAGAGGAGCCGGTGCCGGTAATCTTCTCGCTAAAGCTAGACGAGATCTGTGTGACGCGAAGCGCGTAGCCAACCTGTTTGCTACCGCCAATTCGCACGCGTATCGTGAACGCGTCGTGGAGACGGCATCCCTGAGTCTTGACCACTCGCCTGACGGTCCCTACGTAGTTGTCGCCGCTGGTCCGCTTCAACGACGCTGATGGCAGCGAGGCGCCCGAAGCCTTTAAAGCGAGCAAGCTTGATCCGGTCGCACGCGACAAATCGGCGGCAAGTCGGGCTTGGCCTGAAGACCCAGTAATTCGTGAACCGCTTGCCCTTCTGGGCCTTGTAGTTGTGGGTCGACGTTACCTTACCCGTCACCGCAAAGCGTCCCTCCAGTCGCGGCCGCGCGGCGGCCGTCGCACCCGAGGCGGACGCCAGCAGACAGAAGACCGACAGCAAGGCGGCGACGCCGGCCAGCTTCAGCTTGACGTGGTTGAGCGCCGTGCACTGGATCGCCGTGCGTGACATCGTCCTGCCTCCGTCCAGCTTGTGTCACACCGATCGAGATCAGCACAACGCTTAACCAACCCCGGGCATTACCTCGCCTTAGGTGATGGCCCCCATCTATCCCCGGCCGCACGAGCGTAGCACACTATTTTCGGGACTCTTCGTCATTTGGGGGTGAACCGCGGGGGTTCGCGGCGTTTGGTGTTGCCGTGAGCGCAGTGCCGGCCCTGCCGACGCTCGTTGCGATATAGCGGAGCCGACGCCCGGGTCAAGCGGCCGAACTCCCTGCAAGCCGTTGGGTTCTGGGTGACGGTCGGCCCACCGTGGCTGCTGCTTGACGCGCGGCGCGCGGCTCCGCTACGGCCGTTGCCGTGCACCCGCTAGCGTGGTCTGAGAAGTTGCGCTGCCGGGGGAGACCCGCCGCCGCCGCTTCTGCGGCAGTCTGCTGGCTGTTCGAAGGTCAGCGACAATCGAGGAGGGGGGACGTGCGGGTCACCACCGCATTCAACCGGATGCTCGGGCTCTCGGGCGCCTGGGTCAGGGACGTCGCGTTCGGCCAGCAGGCGATGATCGTGACAGTCGCGCTGCGCCCATCCTGTAGAACGACGGTCGAATGACAGCGCGCCGCTGCCAGCCGGGCGCGCCCGCTAGCCCAACCTCATCTGCAACGGGTCGCGCCCAGCCCTCCCACGGCGACGGTCTGCCGGGGCGATCGCCTTCGCGGCGAAGCAGTCGCGGAGCAGCAGGCGAACGGACGCGGCGCGCTCGGCCGGAAGCGACCATCAGCGCCACGGCGGCTGGATCCGGGCCGTCGTGACGTCGCCAAAGAGCGCTCGCGGCCGGGCGCGCGGCCTCGCGCGCAGGGCAATCGTCCGGCTGCGCTGCGCGTTGGGCGCGCGCCCGGCCCGACGGTGCTCCTGAGGCTCGCGGCGCGGCTGCTGTCGGGCCGTCGGTTCGCGGGTGCCGTTAGGTCGCTGAGCAGGCCTTCCGGCGCCGCGGGCGGACCCCTCGTCCCACGCGAGGCGGGTCCGGCGGTCCACCGCCGCCGCAGCCCGAGGACCGTGGAGCGTTGTTGCCGGGGTTGGGTGTGCGGGATATCGTTGGCGGTGTGGGTGCGTCCCGGCTGCGTCTTGTTTGGTGGCTGGTGTTTGTGGTGCTGGTCTGTGCCCCTGCGGCGGCACAGGGGTCGGTCACGATCGGCAGCGACCTGACACACGCGGGGACCAGCGATCACAACTGTGATGCGACCGGCCCGATGGCGGGCTGCACGGTCATTCAGACTGCGCTCGCGGGGCGGCAGCTGACTGCTCCGTTTGACGGCGTGATCGTCCGCTGGCGGGTGCGCGACTACGGGTCGGGCACCGTCGCGTTGAGGGTCGTGCGACTGCTCGCGAGCACCGGCGGCTCGCCGCCTTGGGAGGTCGGGTTTCTACGCTCGAGCGTCGCGCAGCAGGGTGGCAGCGCCGGGGTCGTGACGTTCGCGGCTTCGCCACCGATTGCGGTCGCTGCGGGTGACACGATCGGCGTTACCGGCTCGGCTGACAACATCAGAGGCTTCTTCGTCGGTGCGGGAATGGGCGCTAGCGACACGATCATGGCGCAGAACAACCCGCCAGACGGATCGACGCAGTTGAGCACGAACATCAACAGCCAGAACATCGATTGGCTCTATAACGCCGACATCGTCGCGCCGCCGACATCGACCGCGGTCGCGAGCACGTGCCCGGGCGGGTCGGGCGCGACAGTTACGGTGACGGCCGACCCCGACCCGGCGACCGGGCCGAAGGCGGTGCACTACAAGATCGGCGGCGGCCCCGAACAGGTGACCGCGACGGTCGGCGTCCCTGGTGTGGCGACCGTGAGCGTTCCGAGCGGAGTGCATGCGCTGGAGTTCTGGGGCGAGGACCAGCTCGGACAGCAAGAGGTGACGCACCACACGATCATGGCTGGCTGCGCACCGCCGCCGCTGGCGACAGTCGCGAGGATCAGCTCGCTCACCGAGACCAACGCGACGTTCGCCGTCGCGGCCGCCTCGACGCCATTGACCGGTCAGACGGCCCGCCGCGCGCACCGCGGGACGACGTTCATGTTCGCGCTCGATCAGCCGGCGACCGTGACCGTCAAGATTCAGCGCAAGACGACTGGCCGGCGCGTGGGCCGGGCTTGCAGACCAGCAACCAGTGCATTGCGGCACACGCGGAAATGCACGCTATACGTGGCTGCCGCGAGCCTGACGCGGACCGCCCACATTGCGACCAATAAGCTGCCGTTCACCGGTCGCATCAGCGGCAAGCCGCTCCCGGCGGGGAGATATCAGGCAGGCTTCACCGCGGCAGACAGCGCGGGCGTGTCCGGTCCGCGGACGATCGCGTTCACAATCGTCAAGCGCTAAGCGACACGCACAAACAGGCTCGCCGATGACGCCCACCCCCGCGACGATCGCCGGCGCCGCCCCGGTGGCGAGAGCACCCGGCGCGAGACGGCGACAGCGTGATCCGGGAACGGCTGGCGCATGCTGTGTTAAAACCAACGCGTAAGGGCCGGCGGCGCAGCACCTGCTCTTGGGACAATTCCGAACGCCCGCCGCCGAGACGAAGCTGGATCGGGACGATTCCAGAGTCGGTGGGGATCCAGCCAGGGTGCCATGACCGCTGATGATCGCTTCCGGCCGAGCGTGGCGCGGCCCTTCGCCGGCTCCTGCGCGAGTGCTTCGCCGCGAGTCCGATCGCGGCGGCCCGAGCTCCGCTGCTGTCAGGACGAGCTCGTCGGCCAGGAAAACTGGCAGTTCCCAAGATGCAGCCATCGGGGCTGCTTCAGACGCGCCCATCACGGAGCGAGACGAACCGGGCGACCGCTTGAGCTCGAAGGTCAATGGCAGCGATCGTCTCAATCGACGAACGCTGTGCGAACAGTGCGCCGGACTCTGCACCAGCCGTGGCGCGAATAGAAGGGACGCCCAACGCGCTGGGTTGCGTCCCGCTCTTGCGTCGGCGCGGGTGCACCGACGACACCGCAGAGCGGTGTGATTCGGTCCGAAACGGCAGCCGAGTCGGGGTTTGGTGGCCGTCGACAATCATCACCGTGCGGTTTGGGAGCGGCGCGATCGCATCATCCGAAATGGGGGATGCCTCCCCGTGGCCGGCGTGAGATCTTGGGACGACACCTTGGCGAATCAGGCTGCGGCGCGACAGAAGCGCGGCTGTTCGGCGACTGAGGAGAGCGAGGAATATGGAAGGCGACGGCCCGTCCGGACAGGATCCCAGCCGGAGCGATGCTCCTGGCCCGGCCGGCGCCTCCGGCGGCCCTGAGGCGGACGTCCCCGAGCACGCGGCGGGTCGGTCGGCTTCGGAGCGGTCGGCCGACGCGGGGGGTGAGCGGGTCGGGTTCGTCGGTTCGGTGACGGATCGCATCAAGACCGGCGGCTTGCCCGCGCGGAAGGCGCTGCCTGCACTTGCGCTCGTCTTGTTTCTCGTGTGCTCGGTTGCTGCTGTGTGGGTCAGCGCGTTGCAGGCGCAGGTGCCGCGCAACATGCCGTTCGGCGTGACGGGAACCTCTCCGATCGTGTCGGCCGCCGAGTCGGCGAAGGTCTCGGGTTACCAGATCTCGTTCGTCAACACGACCTACCCGAACGAGGCCGCCGCGATGGACGCGATCAACCAGGGGAAGATCTATGGCGCCTACATCACGGGGACGAGCAGCGACACGCTGCTCAGCGTCCAGGCCAAGAGCTTCTTCGCCTACACCGAGATCGTGCCGCTGTTCGCCGAGACGGCGAAGAAGCTGGGTCGGCCGCTGCACGTGTCGGTGGTCAAGCCGTTGCCGGCGGGTAAGGATCCGGTCGGCGCGGTCGCCGGCTCGCTGCTGACGGCGTCGGTCGTCGGCGGGATGGTGGCGGCGATTTTGGTCTTCACACTGACCGGACTGGCGGTGCAGCGCTGGCGTACGGTGAGCCTGGTCGCGATCACGTTGCTCGCTGCGCTTTTGACCGACGTGATCGCCGGACCGGTGTTCGGAGCGTACGCGGGCGACAAGTTCTGGCCGCTGTTGCCCTGCCTGTGGCTCGTCACTCTGTCGACCGCGCTGGTCGGAGCCGCGCTGATAGCAGTGTTGCCCCCCGTGATCGCGCTGGTCGTGTTGGAGGTGCTGTTCATCGTCGTGGGGCTGGTCACGGCGGGCACCGCTGGAACCGCGCTGCTGCCCACCTACTGGCAGTCGATCGGGGCGGCGCTGCCGCCGCGCTACGGCGCCAACCTGTTCCAAAACGTCCTGTACTTCTCGTCGAACAACATCACCACCCCGATCGTGGTGCTGGTCGTCTGCGCCCTGATCGCTACGGCGGTGCTCGGTTACGTCGAGTGGATTCGCCCCCGCAGGGCGACCGAGCCCCCCGCGCAGACCGGCGCATCCGCTCCGGGGCGCAAGGGCGGGTCGCGCCCGGTCCGGATCGTGATCGCCGTCGCCGTGGTCGCGGCGCTATATCAGGCTGCGTTCGGAGCGGCATACATCAGTTCCGGTCACAACCCCGTCTCGAACAACATGCCGTTCGCCACGACCGGCAACGCCTCGCTTACCAGCGCGGTCCAGAAGAACCTGTCGCTCAAGGTCACCAACTATTCCGATGAGGCGGCGGCGAAGACCGCGATCGGGCAAGCCAAGGCCTGGGGAGCCGAGATCCCCGCTAGCGGCGCCAGCACGCTGCTGGTCGTCCCGAGCATCAGCGACCTCGCGCCCTACACCCTCGCGGTCGAGTTCGGGAAGGCGGCCAAGATCCAAGGCCAGAAACTGACGCCCGCGCCGTACACGCCGACGCCGCTGGCGCCAGGCGACCCGTTCGGGCTGGTGCTCGCGATCCTGCTCACCCCGCTGCTGCTGTTCGGCTACCAGGTCGCAACGATGCTCAAAGCGGCGACCAAGGTCACCGCAGGCCCCCTGCTCGGGCTCACGTTGATGGGGTTCGCGATCGTCGCGACGCTGCTGATCGACCTGATCGCCGGCCCCTGGCTGGGCGGGACCCCCAGCGGGAAGTTCTGGATCCTGTGGCCAGTCATGGCGCTGATCATGAGCGTCGTGGCGCTGTTCGCCGCCGTCATGCAACGACTACTCGGCGCGGCCGGGACGCTGCTGACCGTGGTCATCATCATCGTCCTCGGGAAACCATCCTCCGGAGGCGCGAACGGCGTCCCCTACCTCCCCGGCTTCTGGAGCGCGATCGGCCCCTACCTCCCGCCGCGAAACGCCTTCATCCTGATGCGCAACACCGTCTACTTCGACGGCCACGGAACCTCACAAGCGCTGATCATCCTGCTCGCCTACCTCCTCGTGTTCGCCACGATCCTCGGGATCCTCGACTGGTACCGCCGACCCGAACCCGAGATCCCCGACGTCACACCCGAGACCGTGGACCTCACGGTAGCCGTCGCGATCCCCGCGGGCGCCGCACTCTGACGGCGCGGGTTCGATCGGTCTCGGCGGTTGCCAGAAGCGAACGCGAGCGCGCGCCGCATGTCGCGCTCGCGCTCGACACTCGGCGGGGGTCCTGCGTCGTCCGGGCCACAGCCCAGATCACCACGGCCCAGTGCTGATCGCGTCAGCAGCGAACGAACGCAATGGATACAGAGGCTGCGCCCGTCCTCCAAACCCGGGAACGCGCCGAGCAGCGGCAACACCCCACCGTCCCTCACGCAGACGCTGTCGAATTCGGAAACGGCCCCTCCCAGGTCATCGCGACAGGAGGCCGATTACGCTTATGACCGCCAGCGCCACACCGAGTATCGCCAGCCCCCAGGCACCGTATTGCCTGCCATGTGTCGCAGCCCACGCCTTGGCGCTGTCGATCGCGGCCGGCGTCCGCTTGGGCCAGATCTTGAACGCAAGCATCGGGATCTCGAGCAAGATGTTTTGCACGAGACAGAAACCGATCACGATCAGCACCGTTACCGCCGCCGCGTAGTGCAGGTGGATGAGTCGGTCCAGAGCGGCGAGGTAGGAGACGCCGGGAAACGACAGCAGGATCCCGGCCACGAACGTGTGCCAGGGGCTGCCCTCTCGCAGCATCCGCTGCCACCTCGGCGGCTCCTTCTCCGTCTTAGCCTTCTGCTCGCGGCGCTTGTCGCGCCGCTCGCGCAGGCGCTTGCCTTCGCCCTTCGCAAGCGCGACCGCAGCAACGAGCAGTAGCCCCGCGAACACGAGCTGGACAATCGGGCTCACCGTGTGCCTGGTCGTGTCCTCGGCGCCCGTGTCCTTGAGGGCAAAGACGATCACCAACCCGGACGCGACGCCCGTCAGCATCGCGCCCAGCCAGTAGCCGAGCATCAGCCGCTCGGGACTCGGCAGCACCAGCATCACGGTGGTGGCCGCTATCAACGTTGGATTGAAGGCGGCCGTGAAGGCCAGGAGAACAACCGCGCCCATCTCGCCTCAGCCTCGCGGTCGGCCGCTCCAACGGCGTATTCGGTGGTCCACGGTGCTCACCCGCCAATCCTAGGCTGGGACTAGCCCGTGATGGTTCGATGCGGCCACGGCGCCAAGGTGACCCGTCACTCGTCAAGCCGCAGCGTGCTGCCCCACGGCAACGCCCAAGCCTGGGTCCCGCGGTGCACGGTCAACGCATGATCGCCGATTCGCCGATGTCGCCATAGACCGGGTTTCCCTCGCCGACGAGCACGTTCGCGACGACCGCTCGCGCCCCCCAACCCCGGAGAGCTAGACATGAGAGCCGGCGCCGGCGCGTCCGTACGCCGATCGACCACCGCACGCCGAGAATGTCCGATCAGGGCATGCGGATCGGCCGAGGCGGCGTCGAAATACCCAAGGCTCACTGCGACGACTGCTGGCGATTGGATTCGCCGCTAAGGAATCGCCGGACGTCGACGTTCCGCACGATCACTCAGTCGCCAAGGCGATCGCGCGCTCCACGGCGGCCGAAACGCAAAAGCGATCACGAACCAGATGCTCGGTTTCCGCGCATTCCGGGGCTGTGGTCCGGCACGTTCCGGTCGCTCGTCGCGGCGCGAAAGGGAGTCATTCGTGGCGCCATATCCAGCTGGCGACAGGAGTGAGATCGGGCCGGGACGTTTGGGAGACGCTGCCGTTGCGGCGAGGCACCGCGAGTTCTTTCTGCTGGCCAGTGTTCAGACGTGCTGGCAATGCTGGGGGAGTCGAAAGCCGGCGACGCCGGTGGGAGCGTGGCGGCGCACCGGGTCCTTTGTATGAGATAGGGTCAAGGTGTCGCAAGCATGGGCGAGGACGCGGGCGAAGTCGTCCAGATATCGGTTGGCCGTACGGTCGCGTACGCACAGATCGGTGACCCCGACGGCACGCCGGTTGTTCGTCCTGCATGGGACCCCCGGGTTCGCGCCTGAGCGGCCGTCATCCCGATGCCTCGCGGGTCGCCGACGCCGGTCTACGGGTGATCACCTGCGACCGCCCCGGTAACGGACGCTCCACCCGCCATCTGGGTCGCGCCGTCGGCGACTGCGTCGCCGACATTCGCTGCGATCGCGGATGCGCTGGGGATCGAACGATTTGTCGTCACCGGCGGCTTGGGCGGTGGGCCGCACGCGTCGGCCGCAGCAGCCCGCCTGCCAGAGCGTGTCATCCGCGCGGTGTGCAACGTCGGCGCCGCCCCTTATGACGCTCGGGATCTGGATTGGTTTGCGGCATGGATCCTGAAAACGTCAAGGAGTTCGGCTGGGCGCTGGAGGGCGAGGAGACGCTCGTCCGCGAGCTCGAGCAAGAAGCCGATGAGAAGCTCAGCTGGTTCGACGAGGACCCAGCCACGTTGCTCGGCGACTTCCAGCTCTCCGAAGCCGATCACACGGTGCTCCAGGACCAGATCGTGCGCGAGCGGATGCGCAAATCGTTCCGCGAGGCACTCGCATCAGTGGTCGTGGTGGAGGCACCAGGGCGGGGCTTTCTCATGGTGCGCTCGTGCGGTGACTCACGCGGCGCGCCGCCGTGAAACGAGCCCGAGACCTTGACTTGCTGCGGTCACGCTGGTTAGCCTCGGTCGCGAGCGGAGACGGGATGCGGTGTGCGCAGTTTTGATGATGTTTCGTTGCCTTTTGATGGCCGGGCGGTGACTTGTTGCCTCGGGGGTGCGATATGTCACTCCGCGCAGGATGCCGCCAGCGGTAGATACTCCTTAGAGCGTGCAAAGGGGGGCCACGGTGGTACCTGTTGACGAAGCGAGCCTCGAAGTCCAGCTCGAGGTTGATCCAGATGTCGATGCGCACGAGCTTGACGAGTTAACCCGCCGCCTTCGGCGGGAGCTGCTCGAGCTCGACGTCAAGGTCGAGCGCGCGCCGGGCGCTCCGCCTCCGCCTGGGGCTCGAGCTGCCGAGGCTACGGGTCTGGGTGCGCTGCTAGTAACCCTGGCCACCACCCCGGAGATGTTGCGCGCCGTTATCAACACGGTCCGCGGCTGGTTGTCCCGCGACCGCGGTCGCAAGGTCAAGCTCAAGCTCGGTGACAGCGAGCTGGAACTCAGCAGCGTCTCCTCGGAGCAGCAGGAACGGCTGATCTCGGACTGGATCGCAAGCCACGCGAAGCCTGACAGATGAGTTCGCGCAACGCATTGATCATCGCGACCGGCAAGTACAACAGCGTCAAGCTGAAGCAGCTACGTGCTCCCGCCAAGGACGCCGATGCCCTCGCACGGGTGCTTAAGGATCCGCGCATCGGGGAGTTTGACGTGGAGCTCATCGAGAATAAGCCGGAGTGGGTCCTCCGCCGCGAGATCGAGGGCTTCTTCGCCAATCGTCGTCGTGACGACCTCCTACTGCTTCACATGTCCTGCCACGGGCTCAAGAACGACGAAGGCAATCTGTTTTTCGCCGCGAGCGACACCGACCTTGAACGCTTGGACTCGACGGCGGTCAGCGACCAATTCGTGCGGGACCAGTTCATCAAGAGTCGCGCCGGAAGCATCGTCCTGCTGCTCGATTGTTGCTACAGCGGCGCGTTCTCGCACGGTGTCTCGCCCAAGGCTGGTGGGGGCGTTGAGTTGAAGGAACGCTTCGCCGGCCGCGGGCGCGCGGTGATCACCGCCTCAAACGCGATGGAGTACGCGTTCGAAGGCGACAAGCTCTCGGGCAAAGGCGAGCCGTCAATCTTCACCTCCGCGATCGTCGAGGCGCTCGAGACGGGAAAGGCCGACCGGAACCTCGACGGCTGGATCGGCGTCCACGAGCTCTACGACTACGTGTTCGGCCAGGTCCGCGACAAGTCGCCCCAGCATCCAGTCGAGTGGGTCGACATGGAGGGAGATTTCCAGATCGCGAGGAGTATCTACGAGCCGCCGGTGAAGCCGGCCGAGCTTTCGCCTGACCTGCAGGCAGCGATCGAGAGCCCTGACCGGCACGCTCGGCTCGGAGCTGTCGTCCAGTTGACTGAGCTCGCCACGGATGAGGATCTGGCGGTGCGCAAAGCCGCGCGGCTGGCGCTCGAGTGCCTCACCAAGGACGACAGCCACCGGGTCAGTGAAGCTGCGCGCCAAGCCCTCGCCATGGCCCCGCCGGAACCGGTGGAGACGACCGCCGCTCCAGAGGCGAGCGAGTTGCGCGCCTCGCCGAAGCTCGTCGAAGAGCGCGCCTCACAGGACGGGGTCGAGGAGCGTGCCGCACAGCAGCTGGCCGGACTCGGCGGCATGCGGCTCGCAGCGGCGTGTGCCGTCGGCGGCGCGATTGCCGTGCTCGTGTCGGTGATCGCTCACGATTCGGCGCAGAATTTTGACCGCTCCTTCTTCCGCGTCCCGATAGCACTGATGGCGCTCGGGGCGATCGCGCTCGTCGTCTGGGCGCTTCGCGCCGATCGCCGAACGCCGTTGCTCGCGGCGGCGGCGGTCGCGCTCGTGCTGCTTGGAGCGGCGTTCCCGATGTCCTGGAGGCCGGGGCCGCTCCCGACGACAGTTCCCTTCTGGCTCGGCGCCGTTGGCGCGGCGGTGTCCGCGGCGGGCGCGGTATTCGCCGCCTGGCGCGCGTATCCCGAGGCGCCGGGGACCGGCCGGCTGGGCGGAGTCCCGGGGCAAACGCTGCTCGTGATCCCGGGGCCTGTGATCACGGTCGCCTCGCTGTTCGTGCTGCGCGAATGGTCTTCCGAGAATTTATCCGCGAACACCACGTGGATGAACTGGCACAACGACAACCTGCTTCGCTATCCCTCAACCATCGTCCTGCTCTCCGCAGTCACTCTGGTGCTGGCGGTGGTCGGCATCCGGCGCAATCGGACCCATTTGCTGGCGGCTGGGGCGGGCTGTGCCTGCCTGCTGCTTGGCGAGACGATTCCGCTGATCTTCCCCACGATCAGCGACTGGGGATCCGGCAGATGGCTCAGAATCGCGGGTGCCGCGATCACGCTTGTCGGTGTGGGCGCAGTGGCGGTGCCTACTCGCGGGACGACGACCACACCAACAGGTGAGGGCATGCCGGGCGGTCCGAGTGCCATCCCGACGAGTGCCTGATTTCATTACAGGTTGATGGGTTACGCAGGTGGGCGCGCGGCAATAGCCTGCGGGTCCTGTTCCTGCCAAGCTCGTGCGGCCGCATCTTGAGCGGGAGGACGAACATGGGGCCGTGCCGGCGCTGACCTGGGACCGACCGCCGCGCGGGCCCCGAGACACCTGCAATGTCCCAGTTACTCGGCTCGGAGGGCTCCGAAACGCTCGCCCCCCTGCCTAACCCCGTCAACCGTTGGCTACGACGTACGCAACATCGAGATACTCATGACCTCCGGTCGGGTCCTAAATAGCAGCTTGCGCTTTCGCCCAACAGCACGTGTCGGACGCGCCGGGGCCGGGGGGGCCACTATCGCTTTGCTCGGCCCGACGTCGCCGAGCTCACGAGCGCATTGGCGACGAGGCGCTTGCTCAGCCGCGTAGCCGCACCGACAGGCAGGTGACACCGCCGTCCAGCCTTTCGTATTCGCGGATGTCAACTGCGACCACGCGTAGCCCACGGGACTCGAACAGCGCTCGCGTCGCCGGTGCACGCGTCGACATCAACACCGCGGATGCGTCGAGCACCACAACGTGGGCGCCGGCCTCCTCGGGCACCGAGAGGAACGACGGCCACACAGCGGGGTCATCGACGAGCGGCTCGAAACCGACGATGGTGCCGTCGGGAAGAGCAGTGACCGACGACTTCAGATGCAGCGTCCGGGACACGGGGACGCTGAGGACCCGCGCGCCCAGCGGCCCGAGCAGCTCCGCGAGCTGCTCGACCCCGGATGGATTGGTCCGTCCGCTCAGGCCGACCCACACAACGCCTGTGCCCTTCAGGACGTCACCGCCGTCGAGAGTGCCCGGCGGCTCGATCCGGGCGATCCGATACCCCAGGGAAGCCAGCGTCGCCGCGGTCCCCGCGACCTCGGGCTTGCGCTCATCAACGCCTGGACGAGTGATGACGGCGAGCTCGCCATAGACCACGACGGTGTCCTCCACGAACACAGCGTCGGGGCAGTCGTCGGCCGGCGGAACCTCGATGATCTCCCAGCCCTCGGCCCGCAGCGCATCGACGTACCCCCGCCACTGGCGCCCTGCGATCTCCACGTCGACCGGGGTCCCGATCGGATGCGCGACCAAACCCTCGCGCAGACGGGGGCCGGGACGACGGACGAGCGCGCGCGGGTACCCCGCGCGAACCTCAGCCACGGCACCCCCTCGCGTCATCGAGCTCGGAACCCGCGGACTCATGAAATCGTGAACCTGCCGGCCTGCCCCGCCATCTTCGTCCCCCCTTCCGACGTTCGACCCGGACGCTAACCGCGGCCGAGCCAGGCAGTCAACCCCGCGGTTGTGCCTCTCCATGACCTTTATGGGCCGATCGCGCCGCGCGCCTGGGCCAGACAACTGTTGTCGTGTACCCGCTGAGCCAGATCGCGCCAATGCTCATAGGACATGCTGTGGTTGCCTCGACCGCCGCCGGGAGAGGGCCACGATTGCTTGCCGCGGCGTTGTGTCATGGCGCGACGAGCTATCCCGAGCCTTCCGCTGAACAACGTCACTCGGTCGGCCAACGTCGAGGATAGGACGATCATCTAACCAAGCGCTGCGCCCGACCGGACTATTGCTCATGTTCCCCATGCCAGCCAGAAGCTCGCGGCCACCGATCCAAAGCGCTTCACTCGCGTTGCCGCATCAGGCGAGACCCGGACCCCTCGTTGGGATGCTCATATGCGTCCCAACATGGTGAAGCAAAGGTGTTATCGAGCCACGTCCGATATCCAGGCTGCCCGAGGATATAGCGCTGCTCCTCGTCGAGTTGCTGCACAAGTCTTGCCAGCGCGTCTCGGACTTCCACCAGGCGAAGGCTGTCTTCCACGCCTCGCACGCGGAGACCGGACTCGAAGTCCGCGAGCAAACGACTGAAGGCCTCTGTGTACTGGTCGAGAAAGTTCGCGTAACCGATACATCGCGCATCGGTGCCGGCTGCAATCATTCGCTCCCCGATTCCTCTCTGCTCTTCCTGCCACAGCATAAGATGTCGAGGCGGAAGCTCGTCTGCCCGGTACTTCGCGATCCACCTGGCGGACTGGTCGCGCGCCTCGTCCCAGTCGTACCAATCGGTCGCAAAGCGACGCATGACAAGTGACAGAAAGTATGCCGTCCGGCGAGTGTCAGCAGCGCTTTCAAAACGAAGCAGTTGCACTTCGCGGCGAACGATCTCGGCCCACCCAAAGTACTGCGCGAGCCGAAACAGCGTGCTCAAGATCGCCACCTCCCCCCTGGGCCCATTCTCGAAACTCGATAGGAACCTTCGGTCCAGGATGTTGTCCAACCGATCACCGAGATCCCAGGCCGCATCGAGGAGTGGCCCCCGATATCGATCAAGCACAATACGGGCGTTGGATCGGGTTTCCTTCTCCTTTGCGCTCTGCTCGAGGGCCTTTACCTTTAGCTGCGACCAGGCGGCGATCCCGGCGCTTGTCAATGCCACCACGCCGGCGATCACGGCCACGATGAGCGCGGAACTCAAGGCACGATCCTAACTGCGCGCGCCCAGGAACCGGCAGATTGGCACGCTCACGGATGCCTGGCGCCCCCGTGACGGCGTTTGGGCCATAAGCAGCCGCCCGTCGGCGCCGCCGCTGACTATCGCTTTGCCCGGCGCGACGTCGCGGACCGCGCGAACGCCTTGGCGACGAACCAGAAGTAGGCGTGATTGCGGTATTGACGTCAGGGCGCGATCAGCGAGCGGCGCATCGCTGCGAAGCGCTTGGTGAGCTTTCGGTAGGCGTCTGCCGGAGCGGAGGTGAGCACGGCGATACCGGTGCCGCTGCGTGCGGTGAAGAACACGTCCTCCTTGTGCAGCGGCAACCCGGCCTCGGTGACCAGGAACTCCCAGCGCGCAGCGGGGCGACCGGCGAAGGTCACGGTGGTCAGGCCGAGCGGACGGTAGCCCGGTTGTCGCGCGACGCCGGCGATCACCGGCTCTGCGGCGGTGATCGGATCGGTTGTGGCCGGACTGGTGGTGACGTCGATGCGCAACATCGTGTGTGGATCGCCTGGAGCGGTGATCGTTGTATCGCTCCCCCACGGTGCCAGCGCCTCGGCGGCGTTGACGGTCCAGCCTCGGGGATAGGCGATCGAGAACGCTTGTCCGGCGAATACGCGATGCGCGCCGAGGGGGGCGGTAGTCGCCGGCGGCTTCAGTCTCGGCGTGGTGGGCCCGGTCGAACGCGGGCGGCCCACCGAGCGTGACTTGGTAGCCGTAGATGACGGCCTGGACGTCCCGGGGCCGGAGTCAAACGCGCCGGTCGCCCACAACGTTGAGCCGAGGAGGATGCCGGCCATCAAGGAGACGATCGCGAATGGCGACCGAGCGCGGTTGGAAGCGCGCCCCGTGCCCCGTCGTGATCGCGACGATGTCGCCGACGGGCCGAGCCCGCCCCGGCCGCTCGCGGCGGCGAGCATGGGATCGCCTGGATGGTCTCGGTTCCATCTCTCCGCGACGGTCGGCGGACCCGGCCGAGCGCCGCAGGTAGGGCAGAAGCCAGGTTTGACATCGGATTGGTGTCCGCAGGTAGCGCAGCGCCACTGGAGGCTGGGTTGCATGGCCGCTCGATTAGCGAAGCGATCGGAGGTCGATGGCGATCATGCCATCACGGCGCGCGCGATTCGCAACTCTGCTTGCGGGCAGCCACGGCCTAGCCTCGGCTCGGCAGGGAGTCAGTTGTCGTCCTTCTGACAAACCGTCTGCAACGGCTCGTTCAAGGCTCGCGGATCAAGACGATGCTGCCTACGGTGGCTGCCTTGGCTGGTCGGTTACGGGTTGTGATCGCTGTCTCTGTTGGAGCGCTCGCGCTGCCTTGTCTACAGACGCCGGTGGCGACCGCAGGCCCATTTGACGGGCGCGGCATGTGGATCTGGCAGGTACCCCGGTCGGACGGCGGGAACCCAACGGCGATCGCCAAACGAGCCAAGGCGAATGGGATCAAGACCCTATTCGTGAAGTCAGGGGATGGCGTCAACTACTGGTCGCAGTTCAGCCGCCGACTCGTCTACTTCATCCACCGCTACGGGATCAACATCTGCGCGTGGCAGTACGTCTACGGCAACAACCCGGCCGATGAGGCTCTGGTCGCGGCGCACGCCGTCGGCAATGGAGCTGATTGCTTCGTGATCGACGCCGAGGCCGAGTACGAGGGACGTTATGCCGCCGCGCAACGCTACATCGACGTGCTGCGCTCAGCGGTTGGACGCCGGTATCCGATTGGGCTCGCGTCCTTCCCCTACGTGGACTATCACCCGGCGTTCCCGTACTCAGTGTTCCTCGGCCACCGCGGAGCGACGTTCAATCTGCCGCAGATGTATTGGCGTGAGATCGGGACGAACGTCGGGTCGGTCTACCGCCACAGCTACATGACCAACGGCATCTACCGACGACCGATACGGCCGCTCGGGCAGACCGACAGATCGAGCACCGGCGAGATCTCGGTGTTCCGCGGCCTATCCGTTGCCTACCACGCGGCCGGACTGTCCTGGTGGGACTACGCTTGGACCTCAGCCAACGGATACTGGCCCGCCATCAGTGGCCCCTATCACAGCGTCACCCCAATCCCGTCACCAGGAGCTCCAGTCCTCCGCTCCGGCTCGGAGGGAGACATGGTGCTGTGGATGCAGGAACTGCTGCGCAGCGCGATCCCGTCGCAGCGGAGAACCGGGACCTTCGCGTCACAAACGCTCCACAACCTTCAGCGCTTCCAGACACGACACGGCATCCCGCCGACCGGCCAGACCGGACCACGGACATGGAGGGCACTGCTGCGCCTACCGGTATCAGGCGTGCGCTGGGGAACAGACGCCCGCACGGCGCAAGCGCACTCGCTGAGATCACCGATCGCCCCGCAGTCAGCGGACCTTCCGGCGCGCGCTCATGAGATCCACCACCATCACGCCCGAGCCGAGAGCGCCGCACTTCCGCATCGGTGAGCCCACCTACTGGGGCGACGCTTATAAGAGAACGAGCGCATCCGTTGTGGACCAACGTATCGTCCATACGCCTGCATCGGCGACGACGCGGGCGTGAGGATCTCAAAGGCTAGCGTTGTCGGCAATGCGCCGGCGGCTACCGGTCGGTATCGAGCGCGCTGAGCAGACCGTGCACGTCCGCGACCGTCACTGTCAACTCGGGATGACGGATCAGACCGAGCGGTTCGATTGCCGGCACGCGCTCGCGGAATGAGAGCAGAACGCCCCGCTCTCCGTTGCTCGCAAACGTCAGCCCACCATCGGTGATCCCCAGCCGCGCCGGTCCGGCGGTCCGGTAGAACCGGTACGGGCCGGTGATCGCCACCCGGCGGATGTTGCCACGCGGGGTGCGCAACCGCCACGGCCCGTAGGTGGCGAGCAGGTGCGTGTCATCAATCTGCACCCAGGCGCGCTCGGGTGTGATCCCGAACGGGCGCGCCACGAGGCGGTAGGCGAGAGCAAAGCGGAAGTTGAAGCGCTGCACCGGCCTGTCACATTACGCAACCCGCGCGTTCGCAAGACGTGCGAGCCCAACCCCCGCGGTATCCCGCGCCGGACTGTCGCACGGCATCGATCTCCCGATCGCATTCGTCTCTGAACCCGCCGGCTGGCCGGCGACTGCCTTGGCGACACATCAATCATCCGGGCGGGCCGCCCCCGGTCGTCGAGCTGATCCAGTCCGGCGCGCTCGTCCATCTCGCTCACTGACGCCGTCTAAGAGACGGCTAAGAACGCCGGTCCCAGCCCCGCCTGGCAGGAAGGATCCTCCTGTTCGCGGGTCTTTCTAATTGAACGCAAAAACGCGGACTTTGGAGCGAAATATGACACGCAGAATTGGAGCGCGCTCGCGCCTCGCCGGGCTCGCGCTGATGGTCGGTGTGGCCCTACTCGTCGCCGCCTGCGGCGGCAGCAGCTCGACTTCGAGCGCTTCGGCGCCGGCCGCGAACACATCGGGAGGCGGGATCGCGATAAGCACCGCCAACGGTGCCGACGGCAGGTATCTGATCGGCGCTTCGGGACGCGCCGTCTACCTGTGGGACGCCGACACCGGCGACATGTCGACCTGCTCGGGGGCGTGCGCGACAGCGTGGCCTCCGGTGATCACGAAGTCGGCGCCGACCGCGTCCGGCGGCGCGCAGGCGTCCGACCTGGGCACGACCACGCGCTCGGATGGCCTCAAGCAGGTGACCTACAAGGGCCACCCGCTGTACTACTACGTCGGCGACACCCGCTCGGGCCAGGTGACCGGGCAGGGCAGCAACAACTTCGGCGCCAAGTGGTGGCTGGTCAACAACTCCGGCTCGGCGATCACCTCGGGGCTGTCGGCGAGCGCCGGCTCGTCCGGCGGTGGCTCGAGTACCGGCTACTAGCGATTCGTGGGTGCCCGCGCCAGCCGCGGGCACCCATCCGTCTAACGACGAGCTCCGGCGCGGTTTGATGAGCCGCGCGAGCGATGGCGGGATGCAGTCGACGAGCGGCGCGACGACGACCATCGGAAGGGCTGACGCTCGGCTGCGGACGACCGGGGTCCTCCCAGACGCGGGTAAGAACCGCGACGAGCCAGACTGGCGGACCTCCTGACTCCGCGTTAGCGTTCGGCCATGAACACGACCGTCGCTCATCGCCAAATGGCTGTACGGGCGGCCGCGGTGGCCGGCTCCCCCACGCCCCGTCTGCAACGTGACGGACTGTGGCTGTTGGCGCTCGGCGCGCTGCTTTCGCCGCCGGGCGAGGTCAGGCACAACGGGATCAACAGGCTTCTAGGGCAATCCGGACGCAACCGAAGATCCGTTGAGATCCTCGGCGAACGACACGGCGCTGATGCGTTCGCCGACGACGGCGGCTGCTGGTCGTCGAGCGAGGCGGTCGCCACGTCCACGTGACCGCTCCAGGCGTATTCCAACAGCGGGTCCAGGGCGACCTCAAGCGGCTGCGTTCGTGGGCGGGCGGTCGTCCCGGCTGACGATCGCATCGGCCGCGGAGCCGGTTCCGTGCCTGCTATCGCGTCGGCGACGATCGTCTCCCCCACGCGAACGATGTGCACGGCGAGTGTCGAGGCTCTCTAGGTGGTACAGCTCAACCCCTCACGGCGCAAGCTGGCCGCTGTGGGCTGGCGCGCCTCAGCCTGGAGGACGGCCCAGGCCCGCGGACCGGCCACGGCGAGCCCTCTCGGGACTCCGCAGACTCGCTTGCATCCCGCGGCGCTAATCGCGAGTGGTTGTCTATTTCGCGACTGGCGAAGCGATAATGATTCCGGCGCCACATGACGAGTGGGACGCGACCTGCCGAAGCTGATCTCGATCAGGCTTCCGTTGTATACGAGGACATCGTGTTCCTCATGGACCAATGGCGGCCGCGCCTCGAGCAAGCGGAGCTCCGAAGGCTTAGCCCGCTCCTGCGACGCCTTCTCGTCTACGGCGATTACGGCCGCGCGTGGCGCGCGCTCGGCTTCCAGGGCGAGCCGTGGGTATCCGCCTCCAACTTGGATGTGATGCTAAGGGAGATCGATCGTGAGCTGCTAGTCCTAGCCTTTGCGCCACCGAGTGGTGCCGTGAAGCGTGAGCTCGAAAGGGGATACACGGTGCGGTTCGCGATGCCCGACAAGGCTCCGTCAGGAAGTCAGTTCACGATTCTTCCGGGTTACCACGACGGCCAAGGTTTCGTAGTTGTCCGGCGGCCAGACCCTGATGCTGAACCTGATTTTCGAGCTGCACTGGAAAATCGCGTGGTCCGGGGACTCTCGCTCTCAGCGTGGCTACGCTCGCCAGCCGCTGTCATTACGGGCAAGGAGGTGAGCCGCCAGAATGTGATCACCTACGTCGCCAACAAACTCGGAGGTGCACACTTCGACGCCAACAGGGGGGTGAGGCGGGCGCGCCCGCCGCTCTTCTCGAGCTCGACCTTCCGACGTTCAGTCCGCAGGAGGGTGGCTCTGAGGTACCGCTTGCATTTATTGAACTTCTGACGATCGCCGAGGTCCTCGCAGAATCAAGCGACTGCGCGCGGTTCCGACAGGCGTTCGAGAAGGCAAGGCGCACCGTTGCCAAGGCGGAGCGAACTGACACCCCGGACCCACGAGCGATCTGACGCAGACTCTTCCTCGCAGGCTCTCCGCCTCCGAGGGGTAGCTAGCACCGCAGAGCCCGTCGAAGGTCGCCCTCGGGACCCCGAGCCGCGATCTCAGCGTCGTCTCCACCGGGGGCCTGCTGCGGTGCCGTCAAGTGGCGGTGATGAGCTCGGCGCCGAGTCGCCCCCGTCAGATCATTCGACCGTCGGGCTGGCGGAGCCCGGCATCGCTTTCATCATCTGCCGGGCGTGGGTGCCCGCGATCGGATTGGCGACGTACGAGTGCTGGGCCGCGGCTCACGCCGGACGGGTCGTTCCGCCACGAACGCGACCGCGCGTGCGGTGCCGCCGCGACGCTTGCGTTCGCTGTTCGGCTTGGCACGAGCGGAGGCCACTCCAACGGAGATGTTGGGATTGCTGCCACTGGTCGCGCTTCAGCGGCGTAGCGAGGTGCGCCGGCGCTTTCAGTGGGAGGTGCTCTTCGCGATCATCGTCTCCGAGATACGAGTCGAGGGCCTCGTCCGGTCAGTAATGAGGCGGCCGCGGGGCAGTTCGCGGAGCGCACTCGTTGTTCCGACGCTGCCTCCCGCGGAGTACCTCCGATTTGACGACGGCCGTCCGGGCCGTCGCCAAATCGGAGGTGGGTGCTGTGCCGGGTCAGGGGACTCGCTGGAACGGATATCGAGACCTGATCGGTGTCTCGGTCGAGCACCGGCGCCTATCGGGGCGGGCTGCAGCCGGGGTCAGCGAGCAGCCACCAGAGGAGACCTCGGTCCGGAGGCTTCCAAGGCGCTTCCATAACGCCCCTGCCCAGGCCCCAGATATCCGGCTTGAATTGCAGAAACCTGCTACCGATTAGCAGGCACTTCGGTCAGTGGAGCCAGCCGGGATCGAACCGGCGACCTCCTGCTTGCAAAGTGGGTCCCGTAGTAGCTCGCACGCACTCGCACGTTGCCGCCTGGCCGTTTTCCGGCCAAGCTGAGCCCTCCGAAGTGGTCACACGTTGCCACCCTTTGCCGCAACCACTTGGTCCTTACTTGTTCCCTTTCGCCCATCAGACGGTTGTACAAGCTGCTGCGCGTCGACATCGGACGCCAAGAATACGCCCGGTCTCGGCGACACCGCCGAAGTGGGCAACTGCTCAGTCACCGCCTCGGCCTTCTGCAGCAGGATCGCATTTATCGCCCCGGGGGTAACGGGTCTCTACACCAACGGTGGCTATCGGCGCCGACGCTCCCCGCGGATCATCTTCCTACAGGCCAAACACACTTCTGGAGGAATGATGGGAACGCAGACCTACACAGAGCAGAGCACCGCAGCGCAGGGCAACGCCCCGGCGACCGGCGACGCCGCCTCGGACGCGCAGCAGGCCGCGCCCCGCAAGCACCGCCTGCTGCGCCGCGGCTGGCGGAAGATCACGTACGCGATGATCGCCTGGACGACCGTTATGGTCCTCGTCGCCGGCTCGACAGCCGCGAGTGCCTCTCACCAGGTCACGTCGAACTGCCCGCAAGGGCTCGGGCTGGGCTCCTACTGTCAGGGGGTCGCTTCGCAGGTTGGCGCCAACCAGTTCGAACACGACATGAAGATCTGGCTGGCCGGATTCGTGGTCCTCTCGATCGTCTGGTTCATGACCCGTCCCCAGGCCCGCCCAGCCGCCTGACCCGACCAACACGTCCCCGGCGCGGACCGCCAAAGCCCGTCGGGGACCTCGACTTTACGCAGCGATTGCATCTCAGCCGTATAGGCTGACGCCGCAGACAAGGAGACAGCTCCTGAAACCGACGTTCAACCTACCGCTGGTGGGAGAGGGGCAACGACGTCCACAAGCTTTGCAGCTGCGAGAGCAGGGTCATCCCGTGCGACACATGCACAGGCTCGCTGGCTGGCGCCTTGCGATCGCGGGCTACCGCCGCGCAGGCCAGACAGTTCCCTTTCATCACGCGCAGTGATCGTGGGAGAACTCACGCTTGCCGGCCCTCGCCGAGCTGACGCCGCTGCCGCGACCGCCGCGCGCGCCAAACGAACGACCAAAGCCAAAGGAAAGCCGAAGACCCGAAGCCTGTGGGGCAACTCGCACGGCGATGACCGCACGATCGGCACGAACGCGGCAGCCACGGTCCCAGGCACCCAATGGCTGACCGACCACACGTGCAGCGGTCGGCTGATCAAGGTCACCCGCGGGGTCGTCAGCGTCGATGGCTTCCCCCACCATCACAGCTTTCTGCTGGCAGCGCCCCACAGCTTTCTGGCGCACCGAGGCCCCGGGGGCTAGCGCGCGGTGCACCGCGCTCTGGGATCGCAGCGCAAGGTGGCGATGATGCTGGTCGTCGCGCTGGCGTCAATCGGTCTCAGCCTGATCGCGAACCGCGCGCATCTGCTGCGGCGTGTGGAGCAGGCCTCGGTCGACGCGCGCTTTCAGATCCGCGGAGCCGAGCCGCAGCCGATCCGCGGGCTGGTGGTCGTCGGGATCGATGATGCGACGATCGCGGAGTTCGCAAGGCGTGGGATGCACTCGCAGTGGCCGTTCCCGCGTCGGTATGACGCGCGCGTGATCGACCAGCTGCACCGCGCGGGTGCGAAGGTGATCGCAGCGGACGTGCAGTTCACCGAGCCGACTGATCCGGGCGACGACAATGCCCTGATCGAGGCGATCAAACGCGCCGGCAATGTCGTGCTGAGCACGACGCAGGTCGGTGCCGGAGGCGCGACGGACGTGCTCGGAGGCGATGCGGTACTCCGCAGCGTCGGCGCCGTCGCCGCTGAGACCAGCCTGTACCCCGACTCCGACGGCACCATCCGCGACACCCAGTACTCGATCCTCGGGCTGAGGACATTCGGCGTGGTGACGGCGGAGGCCGCCACCGGCAGGCCCGTACGAGCGTCGTTGTTCGGTGGCGCATCAGCCCAGATTCCGATCGATTATGCGGGTCCGCCGGGCACGGTGCCGGCGATCTCCTTCGCGCGCGTCTACGACGGGCGCTTTCCACGGGGCGAGGTCGCCGGCAAGATCGTGATCGTCGGGGCCACGGACTCGACCCTGGGAGATGTCCACCCGACGCCAATGTCGAGCGCCGAGATGTCCGGCCCCGAGCTGCTCGCGAACATGACCGCAAGCGTGCTGGCCGGCATTCCGCTGCGTTACCCCGGCGCCTGGCTGACGCCGGCCACGGTCGCGCTGCTGGCGCTGATCGTCTGTCTTGCCGGCGTGCGGCTGGGCACGATCGAGGTCGCCCTTCTCGGACTCGGGTTGCTCGTCGCCTGGTCGGTCGCGACTCAGTTGACGTTCGACTCCGGAACGCTGCTCGATTACACCGATCCGATCGCCGCGCTGGCATTGGCGACCGGTGGGACGATGGCGGTCGGCCTGCGGGCCGAGCGCCAGGAGCGTAACCGCCTGCGGACGCAGTTCGCGGCCGGCGCGAGCGGGCTGGTCGAGCGTGTCCTGCAGACCGGCGGGCCACGGCCGCTTGAGCCGACCGCGATCATCGCCGGCTACCGGCTCGAGGCGGTCGTTGGGCGCGGCGGGATGGGCGTTGTCTACCGTGCCACCCAGCTGGCGCTGGATCGGCCCGTGGCGATCAAGTTGATCGCGGCCGACCGCGCCCAGGATCCAGTGTTTCGCGCCCGGTTCAAGGTCGAGTCGCGGCTGGCGGCAGCGATCGAGCATGTCAACGTGATCCCCGTGTACGAGGCGGGCGAGGACGACGGGCTGCTGTTCATCGCGATGCGACTGGTCGACGGGACCGACCTCGGACGCGTGATTGCCAGTTCCGGAAGGCTCCAGCCCAGCAGGGCTGCGTTGCTGATCGGGCAGCTGGCCGGCGCACTCGATGCCGCTCACGCCCGCGGTCTCGTACACCGGGACGTGAAGCCCCCGAACGTCCTCGTGACTAGCGACACGCCGGAGCACGTGTATCTGACCGACTTCGGAGTGGCCAAGTATGTCGGCGTGGCCGGCGGGATGACCGCCGAGGGTCAGCTCGTCGGCACGCTCGACTATTTGGCGCCGGAGCAGATCAGCGGCGGTGAGGTGGGCGCCGGCGCTGATATCTACGCCCTTACCGGGGTGCTCCATCACTGCCTGACCGGACAGGTCCCGTTCCCGCGGGAGAGCGATGTATCAAGGCTGTGGGCGCACGTGAATGCACCGCCGCCGGCGCCAAGCGCGCTGGTGCCCGGACTGCCGGGCGCGATCGACGACGTCGTCGCCCGGGGAATGGCGAAGGACCCGCACGCACGATTCGAAACGGCTGGCATGCTCGCGCGCGCGTGCGGTAACGCGCTCGGCGTGGCGATGCCCGACCCGCCGCGCGTCACCGCCGAGGAGACGACTGGCGCCGCTCCCTCAGCGACGGCTCCGACGATCGTCTCGAAGTAGCTCGCGCCCAGCGGTCCGCGAGCCGGGATCAGCGAAGGTCCTGCTGGGAGACGACACCGAACTGCAGAGCGGTCTCGGCGAGCCTTGTCCGTTTCTCATTCTGTGGAAGCTGCGCGAGCTCGAACTTGATGAACAGGGTCCGCAGATGCATCTTTACCGCGTCCACGCTGAGACACAGCTCATCCGCGATCTGCTGGTTCGTCGCCGGTGTCGAGAAGCTCTCCCCGTCACGAAGCGGCCGGCACAGCGCCACCACAACCCGCCGCTGGGTGTCGGTCAGCGCCTGGCGCATCTGCGCCTCGCTGGCGGTGACCGTCTCCCGTACCGGCGCCGGGTCGAGCGCCTTGAACGCGATGACCGTCTGCCCCACCCGCACCCGGTCACCATCGTGCAATCGCAGCCGCCCGTTGACCCGCTGCCCGTTGACGTAGGTGCCGTTCCGCGAGAGCCCGTCGTCGACGATCGTCCACTCGCCGCCGAACCCCTGAAGCTCAGCGTGAAGACCCGAGACCTCAACATCCCAAGCAATCGCCAAATCCATCTCCGGACGACGACCGATCCTCAGCATCTCGGCGCCGCTGCCCGCCGCCAAGATCACCAGCGCACCCTCACCGTCTCTGAAAACAAGGTGCGAGCCCCGAGCTCGCTCCGCATCCAGCAGCCGAGTCAGCTCGCCGGGCGACAACGAGTAACGCGCGAGCGGATCCGCCAGCGTGCCACTCCGCGGGAGCCCGGTATCTCGGCTCATACGGCGCAACCGTAGATCATTGAGCACGCAGCGTCCAGCCGGGCGTCGGTGGCGCCGGGACGCAGCTCGAGCGCGCCTCCGCGTAGCCACGGTTCCCGCGGACCGCCCGGCTCGCACCGTTCCGCAACGGAGATGGAGGTCCCGGACCGCGGTCACGCGGCCGGGTCGCCCGGTGGTAACGAGGGTCTACACCTTGGGGGTCTGGCCGGAGCGGCCCGCCGCTGGCACGCTTCGCCGTGTCGCCATCACGAGACACCAAGAAGGAAGTGACCGATGAGCTGGACCATCGCCTGACATACCGACCTTCACGCGCCCAAAAGGCTCCGCAGATTCCAAGACAACCAGGAGACTCACCATGCACAATTCACATCTGAACCGCGCCCTCACCAACGAGCGGATCATGGAAATCCACAAGTCCGCCGCCGGCGAGCGTCTTGCGCGTCACGCAGCTCAAAGCACGACGAATCGTCGCTCCGGCGCCGGCCGCGCAGGCCGCCGGGGGCTCCAAGCTATTGTGCTCGCGCTCGTCGCAACAGGAGCGCTGACGTTCGGTGCGACGGCTTTGGCGACGGTGCGTACGGACGGCATGCGGCGACATGTAAACGTTGACGGCATGCGTCGACATGTAAACGTTGACGGCATGCGTCGACATGTAAACGTTGACGGCATGCGTCGTATGCGCCGCCAGGCCTCTACCGTCACACTGCGGCGCGGAAGCCATGTCCCGCTCCCTCGCTCGTTCCGCCGCTAGTCAGCCGACGGAATAGCGCGCGCGAGTCACGACCTGACTCGCGCTCGCTCGCGGTGCCACACCAGCGAGCACCCCCGCTGCGGTCACGCAGGAGTTGCATCTGCCGTGCGCGGTCACGCTCACAACCGGACTAAGCCCCCGACTGAACAAGGAACCGGAACCCGCATGAAGACCCGAGCATTCGCCCCGCACACACGGCCCATCCGCCGCTCGCGCGACTGGCACGCACGGCACCGCCTGTTGGCTGTACGTTTCGCTCCTTCTACCGAGACGACCCGTGGCGCTCGCACTCACAGCTCGAGGCGCGCTGGCGACTCGCGGCGGCAGGATCAATCAAGCGCTTACGGCCTGGCCAAAGGCAAACGCGCAGCGAGCGGACAGATGCGGGTGAGCGAGCGACACGCGAAGTACAGCGCCAGCGAGGCGTGGTCACCCCGCGCAGCGCTGCGTGTCGCCGCCCTGTTCGCGCTTCTCCTGAGCCTCACCCTCGCTGCGGCGCCGAGCGCCGACGCGTCCGCCGGCGCGTTCATCAAGGCCTACGGCTGGGGCGTAAGCGACGGTCAAGCCCGGTTTGAGACCTGCACCAGCACCTGCCAGGGCGGGATCGCCGGCAGCGGCGCCGGGCAGCTCGAGAACTACACGTCCGTCGCCACCGATAGCTCAGGCGAGGTCTTCGTCGCCGACGAGTACTTCTCCCGGATCGATGAGTTCTCCGCCGCCGGCGCGTTCATCAAAGCCTACGGCTGGGGCGTTGCCGACGGCGCCAGCCAGTTTGAGACCTGCACCACCACCTGCCACGCCGGAATCGGCGGCACCGGCGCCGGGCAGTTCACCGACCTCACGGGCGTCGCCACCGATCTGTCGGGCGACGTCTATGTCGCCGATGTGGAGGCCGGCAGCAGCCGGATCGACGAGTTCTCCGCCGCCGGCGCGTTCATCAAAGCCTACGGCTGGGGCGTTGCCGACGGCGCCAGCCGGTTTGAGACCTGCACCACCACCTGCCAGGCCGGGATCGGCGGCAGCGGCGCCGGGCAGCTCGGGACCCCCAAGGGCGTCGCCACCGACAGCTCGGGCGACGTCTACGTCGCCGACGAGGGCAACCAGCGGATCGATGAGTTCTCCGCCGCCGGCGCGTTCATCAAAGCCTACGGCTGGGGCGTTGCCGACGGCGCCAGCCAGTTTGAGACCTGCACCACCACCTGCCAGGCCGGGATCGAAGGCGGCGCCGCCGGGCAGCTCTTCATCCCCTGGGACGTCGCCACCGATAGCTCGGGCGACGTCTACGTCGACGATTTGGGGAACGAGCGGATCGACGAGTTCTCCGCCGCCGGCGCGTTCATCGAGGCCTACGGCTGGGGCGTTGCCGACGGCGCCAGCCAGTTTGAGACCTGCACCACCACCTGCCAGGCCAGCGCCGGCGGCGACGGCGCCGGGGCGCTCAACAACCCCGACGGTATCGCCACCGATCCTTCGGGCAACGTCTACGTCGCCGAATATGACAGCCGGATCGATGAGTTCTCCGCCGTCGGAGCGTTGTGTGCCTCGGCTCCGTCGATCACGACCCAGCCGGCTGCTGAGACGGTCACGGCGCCTGCTGCGGCGACGTTTACCGCGGCCGGTTCCACGCCCGCGAATTGCTCGGCGCCGGGGGTGCAGTGGTCCTCCGAGGCGCCCGGCGCAACCTCGTTCTCGCCGATCTCCGGGGCGACATCAACCTCTTACATGACGCCGGCCACCACAACCGCGCAGAGCGGGACGAAGTACGAAGCGACCTTCGCAAACGCCGCCGGCTCGACGACGACCAGCGCCGCGACCCTGACGGTCGTCAACGCCGCCGGGGCAGTAACGCCGCCTTCGAACAAACTGCCGCCCGTGATCACTGGAACGCCTACCGCAGGGAAGAAGTTGTCCTGCTCGACCGGGAGTTGGACGCACAGTCCGACTTCCTACGCCTATCAGTGGTACCGCAACGGCACGCTGCTGGCGGGGTTCACCACCTCCACCTACACGCTAGGGACTCTGGATGAGGGCACCACCCTGACGTGCGTGGTGACGGCGATCAACGCGGCGGGTCACGCGTCGGCGCGAAGCAAGGCTGTGAAAATCCCCATTCCGAAGGTGCCGCGGTGCCCGGGCGCGACCGGCTCGATGACCGGCACCAGCATCGGGCAGATCACGCTGGGGATAACCCGATCGCGGGCGCGCTACCTGTACCGCCACCACTCCAATCGCGGCAAGCAGTACGAGGACTTCTTCTGCCTGACCCCGATCGGGGTACGCGTCGGGTACGCTTCACCGATCCTGCTCGAGGGACTCTCCAGGAACGAGCAGGCGAACGTGAGGGGCAGGGTCGTGTGGGCGTCGGTGTCTAATCCGTACTACTCGCTGGACGGGATCCGGGCCGGCGAGTCGATCGCGACAGCCTCGCGGATGCTGGGCACCGAGCCGCCTTTCCACATCGGCCTGAACTACTGGTATCTGGCGCGCAAGGCGACCTACACGGCGGTTCTGAAGGTCCGCGGCGGGGTCGTCGAGGAGCTCGGCATCGCCGAGAACGCGCTGACCACCAGCCGCGGCCTGCAGCGGACGCTGCTGCTCTCTTTCTATTGAGCGCCAGACGACCCAACATGCTCCCCAACGCGCTCGCCGGCGACACGAACAACACCGAGCGAGCCCCGTCGACCTCGAAGGAGCTCCTCGGCAAGCCGGCGTCGAACCCAACCGCCAGCTCGTCGACAAGACGACGCAAAGCGACTGAACCAGGGACGGGATCCCGCATGAACGCTCAAGTATCCACCCAGCACACACCAACCCGCCCCCACGCCCGTGGCCGGCGTGCACGGTGGCGACTGTTGACCGCGCCGCTGGCCGTGCTCGCCCTGCTGTGCGTGGCCGCGCCCGCCCAGGCGTACGTCTACTGGGCCACCGCCTCCGGAACGGTAGGCCGGGCGAACCTCGACGGCACCGGCGCCAGCAACAGTTTCATCACGGGAGGGAGCGAGCCGTGGGGGATTGAGGTCGACAGCGCGCACATCTACTGGACGAACTTCAGCAGCGACGCGATCGGTCGCGCGAGCCTCGACGGCACGAACATCGACCAGGGCCTGATCACGGGAGCCAACCATCCGTATGGTGTGGCCGTCGACGGCGCGCACGTCTACTGGACTAACTGCAACGCCGGGACGATCGGTCGAGCGAATCTCGACGGCACTAACATCGACCAGAGCTTCATCACGGGAGCCAGCTGTCCGTATGGTGTGGCGGTCGACGGGAAATACATCTACTGGACCAACGAGCCCACCGGGACGATCGGTCGCGCGAACCTCGACGGCACGGGCGCGAATAACAACTTCGTCACGGGAGCCAACCTACTGGGTGGGGTGGCGGTCGACGACGCACACGTCTACTGGGCCAACGAGGGCAACGACACGATCGGTCGCGCGAACCTCGACGGCACGGGGGTCGTTCAAAGCTTCATCACCGGAGCCAGCAGTCCGATTGGGGTAGCGGTCGACGGCGCCCACATCTACTGGGCCAACCTCCACACCGGGACGATCGGCCGCGCGAACGTCGACGGCACGGGGGCCAATCAGAGCTTCATCACCGGTGTCAGCTCTCCGGCTGGCGTTGCTGTGGACGCGCGTGGTCCTGTGCCTGTGCCGCCGCCGGTGTTGGGTAAGAGCGTGGACGCGGCGCCTGTTTCCGGGGTGGTGCTGCTCAAGCAGCCCGGCAAGAGGGCGTTTACTCGATTGCAAGCGGGCGAGCGGGTCCCGGTGGGCAGCACGATCGATACGACTGGCGGGGTGGTGTCGCTCACCGCGGCTGTCAACGCCAGGGGGAAAACCACCACCGGCCGGTTCTACGCGGGTCAGTTTCGCGTCGCCCAGAAGCGCGCTCGCGCGGCCGAGCTGACCGTCCTGACCCTGACCGGGCCGAAGCCGACCGGCTGCGCCGCGGGCGTCGCGACCGTCACGCGTAAGCGTCCGAAGAAGCGGAGCCTGTGGGGCAGCGCGTCAGGGAACTTTCAAACGGTCGGTTCCAACGCGTCGGCGACCGAGCGCGGTACCAAATGGCTGACCGAGGACACGTGTGCGGGGACGCTGATCAGGGTCACCCAGGGCTCGGTGATCGTGGATGATTTGTCCCACCACCGGACCTTCGTGCTCACGGCTCCGCACAGCTTCCTCGCCCACCCCGGCACGGGCGCGCGGGTGCCCGTCGGCTCGGAGTTCGCGGGGACTTGGGGGGCACACGAGGAGAGCCTGGTGATCGACAAGACCGGCATCGGCCTCCTGAGGTATGCCGATCTGAGGCTCTGTCCGAGTTGTTCGTTCGGCAGCGCACCTATCAGCACCCTCAGGTTTGCGTTGACCTCACAACGACACGGTGTCGGGACAGGTGTTGTCACCGCCAGCTCCGATCCGAAAGGTTGGGCGAAAGGCGCGCCAGTGCGCGTCAGATTGACGCCAGCCTCGCCTGGTCAGTTTCTCCAGCTCACGATCGGCGGAACGACAATGAACTTCTGCAACCGTAAATCCGTTGGCCAATGTGGTGCGTGATGGCTGACGCGATGCGCGATCGGGGTCTAGGAGGCCGGTTGCGCGCTGCGCCCGGGCGCGCGGCGCTGGGGTCGGGCCGATCGTGTTGACAGCCGAGCGGATACGTGCGAGGGTCGGGGTGACTGTGGCGGGTGCGGCACCACGATTTGCGGATACGATCGCGTTCGGGGCTCGGGGGCGCGAGGGCGTGAGCTCTCGGCGGCCGGGGCGAGGTCGCGTTGGGGTGCTGGTCGCTGCGGCGTTGTCGGCCGGGGTGGCGCTGATCGCGGCGGCGGCGCTTGTCGGCGTCCGGGGGGGCGTGTCGAGCGCGCGCTCGTCGGCGCGCGCGCCGGCGGCGAGCGGGTTTGCGCGCCTGCCGGTCCCGTTGCGCGGTCTGGCATCGCGCACGCTCGGTCGCAGCGAGCGCGCGTTCTGGGTTACGCGCGCGGGTGCCGGGTTTGTGTTGGTGAACGGCGCGCAGGGTTTCTCGGCCGCGCTTTTCGGATTCGGGTGTGCGTGTTTCCGCGCGCGGGGGGCGTCTCGCGCTGAGCCTGGCCGGGGTTGGCTACGGTTCGTCGTTGAGGCGGCTTGGGTCTCAGGCGCCGAGCGCGGATGGAAACCGGGTCTCGTACGCCGACGGGGCGTTTACGCAGTGGTTTGAGAATGGGCCGTTGGGGCTCGAGCAGGGCTTTACCTTGCGCGCGCCGCCGGCGGGCGCGGCGCGCGGCCCGGTGACGATCGCGCTGCGTGTGGGGGGGTCGTTGAGGGCGCGTCTGGTTGATGGCGGCGAGGCGGTCGATTTCATCGCGCCGGGCGGGGAGGTCGTGCTTCGCTACGTGGGCTTGCGGGCAATCGACGCGCGCGGGCGCGTGCTGCACGCGTGGCTGTCCGTGACCGGCGGCAGGCTGCTGGTTCGTGTTGACGCGCGCGGCGCGCGCTATCCGCTGCGGATCGACCCGTTCGTGCAGCAGGGCCCGAAGCTCGTCGGCACCGGCGCCGTCATCAACCCCGCCTTCCCGGCCGGTGAGGGCTTCAGCGTGGCGCTGTCGGCCGACGGGAAGACGGCGCTCGTCGGCAACCCTGCCGACAACGGGGGAAAGGGGGCGGTGTGGGTGTTCACGCGCTCGGGGACGACCTGGACCCAGCAGGGCCCGAAGCTCGTCGGCACCGGCGCGGTCGGCGACGCCGAGCAGGGCATCAGCGTGGCGCTGTCGGGCGACGGGAACACCGCGCTCGTCGGCGGCGGCGACGACAACGGCTCCGTCTACGGCTCCGTGGGGGCGGTGTGGGTGTTCACGCGCTCGGGGACGACCTGGACCCAGCAGGGCCCAAAGCTCGTCGGCACCGGCGCCGTCGGCGGCCCCCACGGCGGCGGCGCCGGCCAAGGCCAGAGCGTGGCGCTGTCCGGCGACGGGAACACTGCCATCGTCGGCGGCTTGCAAGACAACGACGGCGTGGGGGCGGTGTGGGTGTTCACGCGCTCGGGGACGACCTGGACCCAGCAGGGCCCAAAGCTCGTTGGTACCGGCGCGACCGGCGGCGCCGGGCAGGGCCGCGTGGCGCTGTCGTCCGACGGGAACACCGCGCTCGTCGGCGGCTTCGGCGACAACAGCTTCGTGGGGGCGGTGTGGGTGTTCACGCGCTCGGGGACGACCTGGACCCAGCAGGGCCCAAAGCTCGTCGGCACCGGCGCGACCGGCGCGACCGGCGACACCTCGCAGGGCTGGAGCGTGGCGCTGTCCGGCGACGGGAACACCGCGCTCGTCGGCGGCGACGGCGACAACGACGGCGTGGGGGCGGTGTGGGTGTTCACGCGCTCGGGGACGACCTGGACCCAGCAGGGCCCAAAGCTCGTCGGTACCGGCGCGACCGGCGGCGCCGTGCAGGGCCAGAGCGTGGCGCTGTCGGACGACGGGAACACCGCGCTCGTCGGCGGCGACGGCGACAACGACGGCGTGGGGGCGGTGTGGGTGTTCAGGCGCTCGGGGACGACCTGGACCCAGCAGGGCCCAAAGCTCGTCGGTACCGGCGCGACCGGCCACGACGCCGAGCAGGGCTTCAGCGTGGGGCTGTCGTCCGACGGGAACACCGCGCTCATCGGCGGCCCCGGCGACAACGACAACATGGGGGCGGTGTGGGTGTTCGCCACGCGTCAGGCCGTCACGCGGCTGCCGCCGGGCACCAAGGTCACCAAGGCCAAGATCAGCTCGAAGCACCAGCAGGCCACGTTCAGCTTCAAGGCGATCGGCACGGCAACGGGCTTTCAGTGCGCGCTCGTCAGGACGCCGAAGGCGCCCCACAAGAAGCCCAAGCCGACGTTCAAAGCGTGCAAGTCGCCGAAGACCTACAAGCGCCTGAAGCCCGGCAAGCACACGTTCGAGGTGCGCGCGTTCAACGCCGCCGGCGCCGACCCGACGCCAGCGACGAAGAGCTTCACGATCACCTGACCCACGCGAAGCCGAGCGCCGAGCCACACCCGCCCACCTCGACGCTGAGCGCGCCGGCGGCGATGCACTGCCGTGCCGTCGGCAACACGAGCGCCGACCGGAGCGCTCTCCCATTGACGGCGGCGAGCGCGCTGCCCGGTGCGAGCGCCATCGCGGTCGCGGCCAGGGCGACGCTCCAGCGCGCCAGTCCGGCCGGTAGGGTCCTCCGCCGTCCGTCAGTGCTGCTCGGTGCCGGCTGATCTGTCCTCATCGGTCCCTCCCCGGAGTGGGTGGATTGCGGGTATACCGAGAGGCTCCAGCTTGAAGGCCAACCCGGCCACCGACCCCGGGGGTCGGATTCCGTTACCCCCCCGGGCCGGGGTGCGCTAGGAAGCTGTGCGGCGCCCTCAGCAGGAAGGTGCGGTGGTGGGGGAAGTCGTCGACGCTGACGACACCGCGGGCGACCTTGATGAGCGTGCCGGCGCACGTGTTCTCGGTGAACCACTCGGTGCCGCGAACCGTGGCCGACGCGTTGGAGCCGGTGGTGCTGAAGTTGCCATGGCCGTTGCCCCACTCGCCGTTGCTGGTGTGCTTCTTTCGCGGGCGCTTGCGGGCGATCGTCGCGTCACGTGACCGGCCGGCGGTGCAGCCGCTCGGTCGCGGGCCGGTGAGTGTCAGCACGGTGAGCCCGACTACGGCGCCGCCGCGCACGCCTGAGGGGGCCCGCGTCTGGCTCAGCCTGAACATTCCGCCGTGGAAATGCCCGGTCTGGGTGCCATTCCCGGCGCCCGTTGCGGCAATGATGCGGACGGTGCCGTTCCGGGTGTCAAGGCTCGACCCGAGCGGGACGGTCGACGCGGCGCCCAGCGCGATGAACCGGCGGCTCCCGGCGAGCTTGATCGACACGTTGCCGGCCACGGGCTTGACGGTGGCGGTGCGCTCGAAGACCGGGGTGGTGACGGGCGGCAGCCCGGTAGGAGTGTCGACGGCGAGGGTGAATGTCCACCGCCCGTGTGTGCCGGTGGCGTCCGTATCCGTCCCGGTGACGGTGTAGGCGCCCGGGGGCAGCGCGCTCGACGCCGAGATCGCGCCGGTCGCGCTGACCACGACATCCGCGGCAGCGGGCGCCGGGGTCTCAGTGAATGTGACCGCGCCGATCGCGTTGGCGACCGTCAGCTGACCGTGATATCCCGCGCCGTCGGCGGCGTTCACCGATGTCGGCGACGTCTGGCTGAGGGTCACCGGAGGTGACGCGCCCGGCGTACCAATGTCGGTCTGCGCCAAGGTCGCCTCATTGCTCCCCTGCGCCTGGTTCCCGACCGCCGTGCAGCCGGCTCTCAGCACGCAGGAAATGCCTGCGAGGCTCGGAACGAAGGGGGTGGTGTCGTTGAACGCGGTGCCAGGCGTGGTCGGGACGTGTGGGAGCGAGATGCGGGTCCAGTTCGCGCCATTCCAACCCTCCACAAGCGGCTGCTGGGTGGCCGGCAGCGGGAACACGCCGGTGTCGAACTGGCCGGCCGCGAAGCAATCCGTACTCGACAGGCATGAGACGCCGTTGATGGGGCTGTGCTTCGGCAGCCCCGCCGCCGCCCTCGTCCAGCGCGTCCCGTCCCACCGGTTGGCGTAACCGCCATCGTAGATGCCGTTCTGTGCCAGCTGCGCGTCGCCCGTGGCCAGGCAGAACGATCGCGACAGGCAGGAAACGGCGGTGAGCCACGAGATGTTGACCTGGACCTTGCCGCCGGAGCGGTACAGCGCGGCGGGCGGTCGGTCGATCGTCCAGCTGTGTCCGTCCCAGCGGTCGGCGAGTGGTTGCCGCTCTGGCACACCCGTCTTGTTGAGGCTGTAGTTGCCGACCGCCGTGCACTGGGTGGCGGCCACGCACGAGATCGCCGACAGCTCGCTGCGGTACCTCGCCGACGGGATCTTGATCTTGCTCCAGCTGGATCCGTCCCAGACGACGCTGACGGGCGCTCCCACAGCGATGCAGAATGAGCTAGAGACGCACGAGACCCCCGACAGGCTGCTCCCCGACAGGGATCCAGCGGGTGTCACCTGGACCGCCCAGCCCACTCCGTTCCATACCTCCACGAGGGCGTGAGCATGGTTGATCTTGAGGCCCAGACCCGTCTCGCCGACGGCGACACAGAACGTCACCGATGCGCACGAAACCGCCTCGAGATCCGGGTCCGGCGCAGCGGCTGCAGTCGCGACGACCGTCCATGACGAGCCGTCCCAGCGCTCCGCGAATGTGTCGGGTCCCACTAGCACGTCAGAGCTGTCAAGGCGGTCGTTTGAGTTGCCCACCGCCATGCAGAACGTTGCAGAGACACACGAGACGCCGGTCAGGGCCGCATCCGGCGGCCCACTCGGGCCCGGTGTCGTCTGCGTCGTCCAGGTGGCAGCCGACGCGGCTGACGCCATGAGCACCCCCAGCGAGACGGCGAGAAGCAGGCCGCGGCGCACATAACGAGCGTGCACGCCACCGGCTCTCACCGCCACACCCTCCCGCTCCAGTGCAGCACGACGGTCGTGAAATGCGTCCGCCTGCGGTCGCTGCCCGCACCGACGGCCCAGATGTCACGGGGTGACACGAGCGCCAGGCCGCCGAGAGACGCGGATGGGTCCGGGCTCGGACTGGTCACGTGCTTCCAGGCCCGTCCATTCCAGTGCAGGATCGCCGTCTGTTCGGGTCCGTCGCCGCTGCCGCTCGCTCCTGCCGCCCATGCGTTTCGTGCGGTGATGCTGATCACGCTGCCAAGGTCGGGGCTACCACCCGCCGTGGGGCCGGGCACGACTCGCCAGGACCGGCCGTTCCACCGCTCGATCAGGCTGGTGCCGGGACCGCACCCGCAGCTGATCGTCCCCACCGCCCATGCTGTGTTCCCCGGGCCTATCGCCACGCTGTTGAGAAGGTCGGCGAGGCCTTCGGGTGTGCGGCTCGGGCTGGGCACCCTCGACCAGACGCGACCGTTCCAGTGCAGGATCAGCGTGTGGAAGTTGGGGGTGGACCCCACGGCCCACGCATTCGAAGGCGAGCTTGCAGCGACTCCCCCCAGCTCGCCGGCGGGCCCGGGCATCCGAGTCCAAGCCGACCCGTCCCAATGAAGGATCAGCGCGCGCGAGCCCGCCGACCCTGTGTCGCTCCCCACTGCCCACGCGTCACTCGCGGAGGTCGCGGCAACCGCTCTCAACCCGGCAAGCGAACCCAACGCGGGAACGGCAACCTGCGTCCAGCTCACGCCATCCCAATGCAGGATCAACGCCTCCCGATTGGCATAGGGCGATCCGAGCGGGCTCGAGCTCGCCGTTCCGACAGCCCAGGCGTCGCTCCCCGCGGTCGCCGCCACGCCAGCGAGATAGGCGAAGCTCCCCGGGCTGGGCACCGTTGCCCACGCAGCACCATTCCAATGGGCGATGAGGGTCTGGCCATCGCCGACGGCGGTGTGTCCCACCGCCCACACGTCGCGCGCCGATGTCGCAGCCGCCGCGTTGAAGACCCCCGGGATGGTGCCCGAGGCCGCGCGCGACGCCTGCGCGGCGCCGGCGAATATCAGCGTCAGCAACGCGGCGATCAACCCCGTCAGCCACGTCCTGCGCCTGCGCGCGGCCGACTGGTCGGTCGCGGACATCAATTCGCCCCGGGGCATGGTGCCTCCTGTTGGTACCCGTCGGTGACCATATAGCAGCGCACGTGGTGCAGGCAACCCGCTTGTCTGTGGCGCGGGTGGCCCCCGGCGGGCGGGGTAGCCGGCCGGGGGCGTTTCCGGAGGTTCCCGGATTGTCCTCGAGCTGGCCGGAGATCACCGTGGCCGTGCCAGGGGGGTCGTTGCTCGCGAGAATCATTTGCTCTACGCTGCCCCGGGGCATTCGATCGGGCGTCTTGCCGCGGAGGGCAGCGGCCTAAAAGGGAATCCACATTGGGGCTTAATCGGATCGCGCATGGTCACGCCGGCTGGCGAGAGCGGATGCACCGGTGGGCGTTCGCTGGCGAGCCAGCACTGCTGAGATTCGTCCGTTGTGAGCGTTTCGTCCAGGTCTGAGCGGGCTACTGCGTCCGCTGGCGGAGGGGCGTCCTCGAAGATGGATTCGCGCAGCGCGCTGCAAATGTTTCGCGACGACAGCGAAGGGCGCCGGTGCCGCTTTGGGCGGGTGAGCCGAAACTCGGTCGCTATTGTCGAGTCGTGAGGCGGTGCGGCTCGTCCGCCTAGACGCTGGACAGTGGCGTGGGGCCACGCGTTTCGCGGCCATGAGCGCGCGCGTCAGCGCGCTGGTGGGGTAGTACATGCTCGCGGCCTGGCCACTCGCCGTTGTGTCGATACCGGTGGTGCGGGCGAGTCGTTGCGGGAAGAATGCTTGAGATCTCGAGGCGTGAAAGGCTGGAAGCGCACAGAGAGCGACTGATCATGTCCGTGTTGGGCGTGTTGCTCGTCGTGGGCGGTGTGGGGCGCTGGTTGCACTGCCAGCGTCTTGACAAGGTCGATTGGGATGCCGTGCTCGGCGAGATTGCTCGCGTGGCGCGTTCGCCAACGTTCGAGGCGGCGATCGTGACGCCGGCGCTGACGACGGCTCGCCAGCCGCTGGCCGAAATGGGGCGGATGGCGGTGAGCTGCTGATCAGGCTGCTGGCGAACGAGCCTATCGAGGCGCCCCACGCCGAGCTCGCGACGAAGCTCGCGGTGCGGGAGTCGACGGCGCGGCCCGCGAGGTGAAGCCGCCGATCCGCCACGCCGCCGGTCACCGAGCTACGCTCCAGGCGCTGCGGCGTGTACCTCGACGGCGTGTGATCCGCGGTCGCGACCGGCGCCGGGCCGGGAGATTCTGAACCCGGCTTGGGCCAGAATCGCTGGGATCGCGCGGACGTGGGCGCGGTCCTTGTTCTTGTTCTCCTCGGGTAGCTCATCGAACGGAACGCTGATCAGCGGATGAGTACGGTTCGTGCGCGTCGGGCCGTGCCGGTAGCCGATCCGTGTCATGGCGTTCTCCCAGCGCGCGTGCTCGAGGGGCGCGAGACGCTCAACCTCATCATCGGCGAACTCGAATGCCGGCTCGTCGGGGAGCATCAGTGGTGACGGGGCGACCACAAGTCCCAGATCGGACAAGTGGGCGGCGATGCCGTCCGCCCACAGCCGGTTCGATTCGCGCAGGTCGGGGCTCAGCTCCTCCCATCGTACGAGGGAGGGGTCCGACGCCTGTGTGACCCCTCGTTCGAACTGCTCGCGACAGTGGAATTGGTGACCAAGCCGTGCGATCTTCTCGGTGGCGGTACGGAGGAGCGCCTCGGGCCGGAGCGTGCGGCTGAGGACCCCGAACGCCGTCACATGATCCAACGTGTGTCCCGCGCGGGCGATCGTAGCGCCGACTCCGGCGTGTTCGTCAGCGACCGCAACGACAATCGGAGCCTGATCCCAGAGCCCGGGCTGCTGGCGGAGCGCAAGGGCCGCGGTCAACGCGCGAGTCTCGCTCGCCAGGCACACATAGATCGACGTCACGTCCGGCGGGATGCGATCGGTGGTCCCGAGGCTGGCCACGTCAACTTGCCACGTGCCCAGCTGGAGGCCCGGAATCGCCGCGATACCCGGGTGAGCGGCCAGCAACTCCGCGACCAGCGCCTCGGGGGAGTTGTCGGCGATCGTCACCCTAAGTCGCCGGCCCGCGGGTGGTCGCATCCGCTTCCAGCGCTTGAGGATCTCGATCGCAAGGCTGACGCCGACCCCCTCCAGGCCGACCAGAAGCACATGCGAATCCGCCGCCTGCTCGGCGCCAAACGGCCCGTGGCGTCGAGCAGCATCTCCGCTGCGATCCCGCGACTGTTGAAGAGCTCAAGCCGGAAGGCGGAATGGTCGCGATCGACGAGTGCCTGTGCCTTCATGATCTGCCACAGCTCGAAGTCCTCAAGCTCGACGACTGTCGTGAGGATCCCTCGGCGCCGATGGTGACATGCATCGCGGCCTGCCGTGGCGACACCGACGTTCGTCCCGTCGTCACCGCACATTGCAACGAGGAGCGCCGCTCGTCCGACGCCGGCTCTGCGCAGCATGTGCGGGTCGGTCGCGTCACCCTGAACCACCCAGATGCCGCGCTCGTGAGCGCTCTGGCCCCTGACGCTCGAGGCGTCGCGTTCGACCACGACCACGCGCCAGTTCTCGCGATCGAACGCGGCGGCCATCGTGAAACCACCGTCGCCGAGCCCTGCAATGAGAACGTGATCCCGGAGCCCGCGGATCCGGAACCAGCGGAACTGTTCGCGGTAGAGGCCCAGGACCACGCCGATCGCGGCGTAGCCGACGACCAACGGCGCGAGGAACCGCGACACCTCGAGCCACACGTTCGGCCTGTTGTTGACGTTCCCGCCGAAGGCGAACAGTTGGACCGCGCGGTACAGCGAGTCGAGGGGGCCGTCGCTGCGGTAGGTCTCGGAGAAGCCGATTGTGCCGAAGACGAGCACGAGGGCAGACAACACCGCGAGAATCACTGCGCGCGAGTCTCGCCATCGCCGCCTGACGCGCTCCGTTGACAACCACGGCGGGACGCGCCGCCGACGCCTCGCCTGATGGCTCAGCAAGTCAAAGTACATTGCTCACGCTCGCGTGCGCACCCAGTTGCGTGACATTGCCCCGATTGTTGGTCGATCGGTGAGTGGTGGAATTGTCAGTTTGCAATCCCTACCCAACACTCACAAAACGCGCCCATTCTCACCGACCGAGATGTTGTTCCTCGAGCAGGTTGCTTTCAGCTTCGACCCGATCAACGGTGCCTGTCAAGCGACGCCTACATTAATCACACCACCGCCGTGCCATCGAGGCTATGATCGGTTACTCGGGCACGGTATGGTTGGTTATGCGGATTGATGGGGTCATGAGCCGCTGGGTGAGCGATGCGCGCCGACACTGGGGTCGGGGGAGCTGACGGGCGATGAGCGTCTCGGCGGCATCCGTGGCTTGCGCGCGACCGGACCCAACCGATCTCGCCCGCCACTACAAACGTGTGTGCGTAGGGTTGCGCGACGGGGCCCTCACTCCCTTCCTCGGTGCCGGGGCGAGCCTCTACGGCCGCCCTCCGGACGGGGTGGGGTGGCAGGGAGCCCCAACGGCCGAAGAGCTCGCCCGCGCATTGATCAAGGAATTCGATCTCGCGGACGAGCGGCCCGAATTGATGCGTGTCGCGCAGCGCGCGTATGTTGACGGCGGATGGGGTGATCTGTACCGGGCGCTTCACCAGAGCTTCGCCACCGCATTTCCAGCGACGGCGCTCCACAACTTCCTCGCGGAGTCGATGGCTCGCCTGGGCGAACGCCGTCCCGCATACGTGCCGCCGCTAATCGTTACGACGAATTACGACAGCCTCATCGAGGCGGCGCTGATGGCGAGCGGGATCGAATTCGATCTCCTCTTCTACAAGGCCGACGGCAAGGCCAGAGGCCGGTTCTGCCATGCTCAGGCGGACGGCGAGGCTGTGCCGATCGATGATCCTGACCAGTACGTCGCGGTCGATCCGGAGGTCCGTCCGGTGGTCCTGAAGATGCACGGCTTCGTCGATCCCGGGGAGGCCAATGGAGACCACGACAGCTTCGTGATCACGGAAGATCACTACATCGATTACCTCGCGAGCACGACGCATCTCGAAAGCAAACTGCCGCCGCACGTGGTCACGCGGCTCGGACGGAGCCACCTTCTGATCCTCGGTTACAGCCTACGTGACTGGAACATGCGCGCAATCCTCCGCCTCCTCCGGAAGGATTGGGATCGGGAGCAGTGGTGGGCGGTGCTCGACAAGCCGGATCCGCTCGACGTGAGGTCGTGGGAGAGGCGCAACGTGACGTTCTATGCGATGACGCTCGAAGAGTATCTGGCAGGTCTGCGGTCGTTCTTTGATCAGTGGCTTGAAAGCACCTGACTCGACAACCGCACGGGCGCGTGTTGCACTCGGCCCGTATCAGGGACTGACGTTCTTCACCGAGCACGACGCCGCCTTCTTCTTCGGGCGTGACCATTGGCGCGACGTGATCATTGCCAACCTGCAGGCTCGGCGACTGACTGTGCTCTATGGACCGAGTGGCGTTGGCAAGAGCTCGCTGCTGCGGGCGGCCGTGAACACGCGGCTTGACGAACTGGCGCACCGGCGGGGGGCGCTTCAGTTCGTTCCCGTGTACTTCAGCGCATGGCAGACAGACCCGTCCGCGGGACTTGCCGCGGCGGTCAGGGAGCGCACGAAGGCGTTCGCAGGCCATGAGGTGACGGAATCCGGTGGGCTCGTGAGCGTGATCGAGGCGGCGACCGCGGGAACGGGTGTCCCGCTGCTGATCGTTCTGGACCAGTTCGAGGACTACTGGACGTATCAGGGCCTGGGTGCGCGCGCGCCGCTCGTCAGCGACAACGGCGGCGATGTCGACGCGTCGTTCGCAGCGGACCTTGCGACGGTGCTGGACGGCGAGCTAGTCGTCCATTTCCTGATCTCGCTCCGGGAAGACTCGCTGGCCCAGCTCGATCGCACGTTCAAACGCCGAGTCTCGCGATTGCTCGACCATCGCCTCAGCCTGACGCCGCTCAGCCGCGAGGAGGGCGAGCTCGCGATCCGAGGTCCGCTGACGAGCTACAGCGACCTGATCAGGGCGAGCCCTCCACTCGCCGTGGAGGACAGCCTCGTCGATGTCGTCCTCGACCAGGTGCGGGTCGGACGCGTGAGCGCCGGCAAGGGATCGACGGCCGCGCGCCGTCGCAACGGAGACGATGCCGACGCGATCGAGGCGCCCTACCTGCAGCTCGTGATGCGCCGGCTGTGGGAGAGTGAGCGCGAGGAGGGCTCGCATCTGCTCCGCGCCGCAACGCTCGCACGGTTCGGCGGCGCCGAGGAGATCGTGACCACGCACGTCGCCACCTCGCTGGCCGATGTCAGCGCCGACGCGAAGGACGCGATCGCGGAGCTGCTGCGCTACCTCGTCTCACCGTCGCACACGAAGCTCGCCTGGACCGTCGCGGATCTGTCGCGATTCACCCGGCGAGGGGAGGAGGAGGTTCGCACGCTGCTCGCGATCCTCGCCGATCCGGCCAGGCGCATCGTCCGTCCAGTCGGTAACGGCGGGGTGCCGACGCTACGAGATCTTCCACGATGTACTGGCGGAGCCGCTGCTGGATTGGGCGAGCGCTCGCGAGATCACCCGCGCTGAGACCGAAAGAGCCAGGAGGCTCGACGCCGAGCAGCGGGAAGCGCAGGAACGCCGAGCTAAGGTCCGGGCACAGTGGCTTGCGCGCGGCCTTGTGCTTGCCGTGTTCGCGGCGCTCGTCGTGCTCGCGGTCGTGTTGCTGATGAACGCGAAGCACGAGCACGAGACCGCGCAATCGGAGCAGCTGGCCGCATTGGCGGTGGAGAACGCGGACCTCGGCCAGGCGAGTCTGCTCGCGCTCGAAAGCTATGCGATCTCGCATACCGAAGACGCGAGAAGCGCAATTCTGCGGGTCGCCGGCAGCCCCGAGCTCGGCATGCCCTTCGCCGCGCCGGACCGCGGCATCAATCAGGTGGCGTGGAGTGCGGACGGCACGACGGTGGCCACGGCAGGCGGCAACGGGTGGGTGCGGCTGTGGGATGCAAAGACCCACCGCGAGCTGGCGCGGATCCGGCCGCCGGGCCTTCTCGCGGCGCTGGGCAGCACACCGCACTACGGCGTCGACGGGGTGAACATCGGGGCAATCGCATTCAGTCCAGACGGACGGCTGCTCGCGTACGGTCAGAACGTGGAGTACTACAGCCCTCCTGAAGGGAACAGAACCGTCCAAGGAACCGTGCACGTCTGGGATGTGCAGGCCCGCAAGCCGTTGTTCGTGCTCGGGCGTCCTGCAAGTCGCATCAACGCTCTCGCGTTCAGTCCGGATGGGCGCGGGCTCGCAGTGGCGGACGGCGAGCTCGATACGTCGAACAGCGACAACACGATCCGGCTGTGGACGATCGGCACCCAGCGAACGGTCAGGACACTGCACGGCCGCGGGCCGGTGAACTCGGTCGCCTTCAGCCCGGACGGTAGGACGCTCGCATCATCGAGCTGCGACTACGGCAACAGTAACAACCACACAGATACCGGCGACCACGCGGTGTCGCTCTGGAACACGCGCTCCGGGCGGCGGATCGGTCTGCTGCGAGGACAGAATTCGATCTGTGCCGTCGCGTTCAGCCCGAGCGGCGTGACGCTCGCCGCGGCAGGGGACGACGACGCCGTCACGCTATGGGACGTCCGGCGCCGGCAAGCGCTCGAGCCCCCATTCGTCGGTCACAGCGATGTTCTCGACGGTGTTTCCTTCAGTCCCGACGGCAGGACCCTGGCCACGGCCGGCCGCGATCACACGATCCGGCTGTGGGATGTGAGGACCCACCGTCAGCTTGGCACGCCGCTGACCGTCGTCGGAACCGTCAACTCCGTGGCGTTCAGCCCCTCGGGCACGACGCTCGCCGCGGGAGGCGCCGACGGGGCCCGTGTCTACAGCCTGGTCGGTCCCTACGAGCGCAGAGTCCTGCCCACCATCGCCGGCAGTCCGGTGTACAACGTCGCCTTCAGCCCAGACGGTCGGCTGCTCGCGTGGACCGATTTGTACGCCCACAAATCGAAGCGGCGAGCGGCCGTCGTCGGGACGATCTACATCTGGGACGTCCGAGCGGAGCGCATGCTCGACGTGATCGCGGCGCCCACCGACAACATCAACTCGCTCGCGTTCGGACCCGGCGGCCGGACTCTGGCCTGGGCAGCCGCCGCCGACCGGAGTGTCTGGCTGTGGAACGTGTGGAAACACGCGCTGATCACGCGGATTGCCGCACCGCCCCCGACGAACGGCTCCACCGCGATCGAACGCTTGGCGATCAGCCCCGACGGTGACAAGATCGCGTTCGCCGAGCTCGACGTGAAGAAGGCGACGATTGGGCTGTGGAGTGTCCAGCGCCGGCACCTGACGCTCTTCCCCCTCGGGAAGGTCGGCGGCATCGGCGGGCTGGCGTTCGGGCGTCATACCCATCTCCTCGCCTCGGCCGGATTCGATGGGAAGGTCAGGCTCTTTGATCTGACCCGGGATCGGCAGCTCGCGCCACTCGTGGGCCGCACGTCGGCAGGAAGCACCACGAACCAGTATGACGTCGCCTTCAGCCCTGACGGACGGACGCTCGCATCGGCCGGAGGCGACGGTGCCATCATGTTCTGGGACGTGGCGAGCCATCGCGAGCTCGGCACTCCGCTGACGGAGCACACTGCCGCGGCCTACAGCGTCGCGTTTAGCGCCGACGGGAAGACCCTTGCGTCCGCGAGCCTCGATGGCACGGTACGCCTCTGGGACGTCAGCACTAGGCGCGCACTCTTGACCCTCGCCGGCCACACGAGCTACGTGTTCGGCGTCGCCTTCAGCCGCGACCTTGGGATCGTCGCCTCAGCCGGGAACGACGGAGCCGTACGACTGTGGGGCGACATCTCGCTCCAGTCGGCGATTCAGAGGCTCTGCACCTACATCAACCCGCGGACAGCGCAGCGGACGTGGCAGCGCACCGAGCCGTCGGTCGCCTATCGGCCCGTCTGTCGTTGAGCAACGCGCAGGGCGCGAGGCCGAGGGCGCCGTGGAGCCGGCTGGGTCCGCGGCGCCGGTCGCACCCGTCGCCGGGGTGTGGGCCCAGGCGGTCTTGATGAGGCCGTACGCCGGTCCAGCCATCTACGTCGCGGTCAGCCCGGTGTCGTGTCGACGCTCGAACGTCGGTGGGTCTGGCGCGGACGAACGGCGTCCGCGGGATGCGCACCGCGACATCAAGGAAAGGCGCAAATTCTGGTGAAGGCCACGCGGCGGACGGCCTCATCTAGGAACGTGACGCTCACGCGGCCGGCGCCAGACCGTCGATCCTTCCGACACCGATCATCGGCGTCGCGCTGGTACCGATCGCGTCGTTTGCTGTGGCAGCGCTGACTGGCGCGAGCGCCCGAGCGCTAACTCGATCCGCTCGCGCCAGGGCTGGGAGAGCCCGCAACGACGACGCGTCCGTCCCCGAGTCTTGCTGGTGGCGCCTCGCCGACGATCGGGGCGGCCGATCGCCGTTTCTGGCTCGTGCGTCATGGCAGCGCGCTGATGACTGAGTGCCGGCGTCTGCGCGGCACGAGCGAGAAGCCGACTACACGGTGCGGGCGACTGACCGCGAGCTGGGCAGTTGGATCATCGACCTCAGCCGGGGTGTTACCACAGGACATCGCGGCGGCGGTGCGCTCACGGCTCGGCCCTGCCTCATGAGCGCCATGCGCAACCATGTCCCCAAATATGTCCCGAACAGCAATTCCGACCCGCTCCAACCTCACCTAACTGCATTCAGACGCCAGTAACCACGGTAAATCCCCTGCAAATGAGTGACTGTTAATCCCGAGGTTGGAGGTTCGAGTCCTCCACGGCCCACTCCCAAAGCCCCGCAGCGGCGGTGCTTTCTCGTTTCGGAGTCTGTGCCAACTCTGAAACCGACTTGAGGCCTAAGGAGATGCGGCGCAGCGCACGTCGCGTATAGACGCGACGTGCACGTGAGCGGCGTCGCTCCCTCGGGCGGTGCCGGTCAATCGCTCCGGCTCGAGTACGCCCGGCGGGTGCTCGCGGCTGGCGCGGCGTGTCGACGACGACCTCGCGCGCCGATGGAAGCTCCGCTTTCTGGTGCCGTTCCGGCGCTCCGGGTTCGTGCGCGTCGGTCCTGCCACCGGCGGGACCCCGCGCGGCCGCTTGCGCACCGCGGCGGCACGACCGCGCCGGCGCGCTCGGCTTTGGGGGTCGGCGTGGTCTGGTCCTCGCTTTAGTGGGGCCACGAGCCCATCGACTTCGGTCGTCCGGGGATGCCCTCGCGGCGTCGCCGGGCGGCCCCGGTGTCGCCGCCGACCCACCCGCGTTTGGTGCGGCGGGCGCCTGGGTAGGCAGATTGCCGCCACATCGGAGGAAGGAAAGGGAATGGCGGACAGAGTTGTTGCTGCCGTCTGGGCAAAGCCCAGGCGTCGAATTGGGTTGCCCATCGGTGCCGCGGTGTTCGTTGCCGCGATCGTGCTGCTGTTGAGCGGCCTATCGTCTCCGTCTCGGGCGGCACGCCCGACCCGCGCGGCCGTGACGGCCGCGCAGCGGCAGTCGATCAACGCAAAGGTCACGGCGCTGATGAGCCGGATGACGCTCGCGGAGAAGTTCGGTCAGCTCGAGATGGCAGGGCCGGATGGAGCGAACGGGACACCCGGCAGCCTGACCACGCTTGCGAGCCAGGGGAAGATCGGCTCGGTGCTCGACCTCGTCGGGGTCGACCAGATCAACGCGGTCCAGAAGGCGGCACTGCAGTCGAGGCTGCAGATCCCGCTGATCTTCGGACTCGACGTGATCCATGGCTACAAGACGATGTTCCCCGTCCCGATCGGCGAGGCCAGCAGCTGGGATCCGGCCGCCGTCCAGCGCGACGAGGCTATCTCCGCCAGTGAAGCGACTGCCGACGGGATCAAGTGGACGTTCAACCCGATGGTCGACATCAGCCGTGACCCGCGCTGGGGGCGGGTCGTCGAGGGGGCGGGCGAAGACCCGTTTCTCGGCTCGGCGATCGCCGCCGCGAAGGTCCGCGGCTATCAGGGCTCTGACTTCAGCGCGCCGACCAAGATGGCGGCGACCGTCAAGCACTTCGCGGGCTACGGCGCGCCCGTTGCCGGACGCGAATACAACACGGTCGACATGTCCGACCAGCAACTCCGCAACGACTACCTGCCGCCGTACAAGGCGGCCGTCGATGCCGGCGCCGCTACCGTGATGACCGCGTTCAACTCGCTTAATGGGGTGCCCGCGAGCGCAAATCCGTACCTGCTGCAGACGATCCTTCGCAACGAGTGGGGCTTCGGTGGGACGGTCGTCAGCGACTATCAGGCGGTCCAGGAGCTGATCGATTTCGGCTATGCCGCAAATCCAGAGGACGCGGCGCGCCTGGCGCTGACCGCTGGGGTCGACATCGAGATGGCGGTTCAGATCGGCGGCCAGTTCTCGACCTATGCGAATTTCGGCCCCGGCCTCGTGCGCTCGGGCAAGGTCAGCCTCGCAACGGTCAACAACGAGGTGCGTCACGTGCTGACGCTCAAGTACCTGGCGGGCATGTTCGACCACCCGTTCACGGACCCGAGGCGCGTCCAGCACGCTGAGTTGACCCCCGCGAACCTGTCGTGGGCGAGGACGATGGCAGGACGGTCGATGGTGCTGTTGAAGAACGACAACGGCGCCCTGCCGTTGAAGACGAACGTCTCGTCGGTGGCCGTCGTCGGGCCGCTGGCCAACAACCCGAGCGATCAGCTCGGTCCTGATCAGCCGATCGGATATGACGTCACCAAGGGCCAGGTCGTCTCGGTCTATCAGGGGATCAAGGCGGCACTCCCGCACGCCAATGTCACCTACGCGCAGGGGTGCGACACGGCCTGCACCTCGACGTCCGGGTTCACCGACGCGGTCAACGCCGCGAGCGGCGCCGACGTGACCGTCGTGGTGCTCGGAGAGCCAGCGGCGGACTCGGGCGAGGCGTCATCGCGCAGCGACATCTCGCTGCCCGGCCAGCAGCAGGCGCTCGTCGACGCGATCGCGAAGACCGGCAAGCCGTACGTCGTGGTGTTGATGAACGGGCGCCCGCTGACGCTCGGCTCATTGCCGGACACCGCCCCGGCACTGCTCGAGGCGTGGTATCCGGGAACCGAGGGCGGCGACGCGGTCGCCGACGTCGTGTTCGGCAAGGTCGATCCGGGCGGCAAGCTGCCGATGTCGTTCCCGCGCAACGTCGGCCAGATCCCGATCTCGTACAACGAGCTCCCGACCGGACGACCTGCGGACCCGAACAACAAGTACACATCGAAGTACCTCGACGTCGACAACAGTCCGCAGTACGCGTTCGGATATGGGCTGTCGTACACGACGTTCTCGCTCTCGGGACTACACCTCTCGAGCGGCAGCGTCCCGCGCGGCGGCTCGGTTCGAGCGAGTGCGACGATCACCAACACAGGGTCGGTCGCCGGGGACGACGTAGTCCAGCTCTACATCCGCGAGCGCGACACGAGCATCCTCCAGCCCGTGCGCAAGCTCGAGGGGTTCCAGCGCGTGACCCTCGCGCCGGGACAGTCTCGGTCTGTGAGCTTCACGCTGAACGCGAGCAGCTTCGGCTTCTATAACAACGGCGGACAGTTCGTCGTCGAACCCGGGCCGGTGGATGTGTGGGTCGGTGACAGCTCGACGGGCGGGCTGAACGGGATGTTCACGATCACGTAGTGCGATGAGGTCGTCGGTGCGACTCGCCGCCTGTCTGTTGGCGCTGGCGCTCGTTTCGAGCCCGGCGCCGGCGCGAGCAGCGGACGGCGGCGCGCTGAGCGCGCAGCAGCGGCACGTGCTCTACGGCATCGCGAAGCCACGTGGCGTTTCTTCGCGTCGGACGTGGATCCGGCGACGCACTTGCCTCTGGACAATCTCGGTCCGGGCTCGGTGCGTGGCAGATACACGTCCGCGGCGAACATCGGCGTGTATCTGTGGGCGATGGTCGCCGCCCACGATCTAAGGCTCCTCAGCACCGCTCGAGCAGACGCGCTCGCCAACTCGACGCTGCGCTCGGTGGCGTCGCTCAAGCGCACCGACGGGTTCCTCTACCAGTGGTACGACACGACCACAGGCGCGGTGATGAGGAATCCCGGCGATCCGACCTGCGCCCGGTCCCGACCATGGACAACTGCTGGTTCCTGTCGGCGGTCGACAACGGCTGGTACGCATCCGGTCTGATCGAGGCTCGCGAGGCGCTTCCCGGTGTGCGGGCGCTGGCCGACAGCCTGCTCGCGCCGATGAACTTCGGCATCTTCTACGACGACCGGGACCAGACCGATTGCAACACGAACGCGTCGCTGGCGGGCAACCAGCCTACCGGCCAGATGTACGGCGGCTACTACGCTGGGATCGGGCCGGCCGGCTACCACAACGGGGCCCTCTACAGCGACCCGCGGATCGCGATCTACGTCGGCATGGGATTGCATCAGATGCCCGGCGACGTGTGGTGGCGGACGTGGCGGACGCTGCCACCGCAGCGCTGCGCGACCGACCCGGACTTCTCCTGGCAGGGCGACGATGCGGTCGTCCGGACCGCGATTCGAAGCGCTCGCCTGCCTTGAGGCCGCCCATCACCTTGTTCCCTCGGTCACAGCTCGACGACAGGCAGACGACAAAACGGACTCTTTGCAGGGCTTTTAGGAGTGGAGCCAGCCGGGATCGAACCGGCGACCTCCTGCTTGCAAAGCAGGCGCTCTCCCAACTGAGCTATGGCCCCGTCCAAGCCCGAGTTTACCGGCGACTCGGCGCCCTACCCGGCGTATCCCTCCGGCGTCTGATCGAAGCGTGTCAGGCGCCGACGTCGAGATCGATGCCGCGCGTGGCGAGGTCGGCGACGCCGCCGCCGGAGATGCGAACGACGTTGGCGTGACCGGCCCGGCGTAGGAGGCTCGCAGCGAAGGCTGCGCGATTGCCAGCCGCGCAGGCGACGGCAGTGGTCCGACCGTTGTCGGGCAGGCGGACAGCGCGGCCGGCGCGGAGGCGGTCGAGGGGGATGTGGCGCGAGCCGGGGACATGGCCGGCGATCCACTCGGACTCGTCGCGGACGTCGAGGAGATCGACGTCGTGGCGGCGCAGACCGCCGGCGAGCTGGTCGAGGTCCCAGGAGCCGGACGTGGCGACGGGGAGGCGCTCGCGTTCCCAGGCGCTGGTGTCGCCGGCGAAATAGCCGATGATGTGCCAGAGGCCGACCGCCTCGAGGGCGATCGCCATTCGGTGCGCGAGTTCGGGGCCGTCGGCGACGATGATGATCGGCTCGTCGGGCGCCACCGACCATCCCGCCCGGGTGCCGACTCCGTGTGAGCCGGCAGACAGGTTGATGGAGCCGGCCAGGTGGCCCTGGTCATACGCCTCGGGCTCGCGCGCGTCGAGCACGCTTACGCCCGGCTTTATGAGATCGGGTGCGCTCGCGAGCGGCAACTCCACGAGGGCGTCGGGTACGACGGTGCCGGCGCGGTTTATGTCGACGATGCGCTCGATGTTCGGCGGGCGCGGAGGCATGCTCTCGGTGAGCCCGCGGACGAACTGATCGTGATCGGCGGCAAGCAACGGGTTGTGTAGCCGCTCGAAGCCGATCGTCGAGCTGGTCTTATGGCTGAGGTCGGCTCCGCCGCACAGCGAGCCGCCGACGTGGCCGGGCCACACCTCCACGTGATCTCCCAACTCCAGCAGCGAGCGGAGGGTCGCGTGCAGCAGGCTCGCGCCCTCGCGGGCTTCGACCGCCAGGTCGGGCCGGGCGAGATCGCCCACGAGCAGGGAATCGCCGGTCAACAATGTCCACACGTCGGTCCCTCGTGTCAGGTCGGCGACCGCGAACACGATGTGCTCGGGTCGGTGACCCGGCGCGGGCACCGCCCGGACGCGGACCGAGCCGACGGCGATCTCGTCGCCGGGCCGGATTCCGTCCTCAGCACCATCCGAAGGCAGGACGGCGTGGTAGGACCGCGCGCCCGTGATCCGCGCCAGGCGCCTGCGACCGGAGACGTGATCGGCGTGGTCGTGGGTGTCGAGGACGTAGGCGATCTGCAGCTCCTCGCCGCGCGCGATCTCGAGGTACACGTCGATGTCCCATCGGGGATCCACGACTACCGCCTCGCCTTCGTCGGCGACGACGTATGACGCGCACCCGAGGTCCTCGTAGAGCACCTGTTTGAAGAACAACCCGATCCTTTCGATGACGAACCCCAGCTACACCGTCTACGACCGTATAGCCAAGCGCATGGCCACCGTCAATGGCCTCAAACCCGGTCGGAGTGTCCGGCTTTACGCCCGATGGCGGGCCGGGTTCAGCCGTCGAAGTCGAAGTCCCGCGGGGGACGCTGCTCGAACCACAGCCGGTCGTGGTCGGGCGTGTCCTGCAGAAATTCGGGCGTCTCTTCGAGCACGTCCTCGCCGTTCTTGTCGCGCTCCTCCTGCTCGAGTGCCGCTTCGACCTCGTACTCGACGGTCTCCCCGCTCTGATGCTCAGGCGGTGCCGGATCGGAGCGCGCCTCGTGCGGCGCCGGAGCCTGCGGCTCGGGCTCGAAGAACGGCTCGGCAGCAGCCGGAGGCGCTGCGGGCTCCTCGAACTCGTCGAACGCGGGCGGGTCCGCCGCCGCGGGCGGCAGCGGTGGCTCGTCGGCCAAATACGGCTCGCTCACGTCGAAGGGCTCTGGCTCGACCCGGTGTTCGGCGACAAAGCCGTTGCCGGCGTCATCGAAGGGCTCAGCCCAGTCTTGTTCTGTTTCGTGATCGAAGGCGAGCGGTTCCTCAAGCCCCGGTTCAGCCTGGTCAGGCTCCTCGGGGCCGCGCCGAACCGGCCCCAGGGCTTCTCGCTCAGCGCGTTCCACTTCCGCGGGATCCGCCCCGCGACGGCGCTTGAGGTCGAGGTGCTCACGGATCGCGTCGTCCAACAGACCCATGGTTAAAGCCTACTCGCCTCTGGGTACGTTCGCCGTCGTCGGCGCGGCCTGCACGGTCCGATTCTTGCCCTCGCGCTTGGCCTCGTACAGCGCCGCGTCCGCCTCGGCGATCAGGGCATCCTTCTGCCCCTCGGACGAGGCTGCGACACCGAGGCTGGCGCTCACCTGCAGGAAGCCGTCCTGGTCGAGCCGGGCGATCCGCAGGTCGGCAATCGCAGTGCGGATGCGCTCAGCGATCGCGTAGGACCCCTCAAGATCGGTGTGGGGCAACACCAGCGCCATTTCCTCGCCACCGTAGCGGGCGGCGGTGTCGGTCTCGCGTGACGTGTCGCGCAGCACGCGTGCAACGCGGTTGAGCACGACGTCGCCCTGCTGGTGGCCGTAGGTGTCGTTGACTGACTTGAAGTCGTCGACATCGAGCATGATCAGGCCAACGGGATGGTGGTAGCGACGCACCTGCTCCATCTCGCCGCCGAGCAGATCCTGGAAGTGCCCGTGGTTGGCGAGCCCGGTGAGCTCGTCGGTCACTGCCTGCCGACTGACCTGATGGTGCAGATTCACGTTCTCGAGCGCGAGCGTGGCCTGTGTCGCCAGCGAGCGGAGCAGCTCGCGGTCGTAGGCCGAAAACGGACGTCCGTCACGGCCGACCGTGATCATGCCGTGCGGCCGGCCGCCCGGCTCGATCGGCCCGAGCGCAACCGCCGCTACGTCAAGCCGACCCGCTCTGGCCTCGCCGAACCCGCCGTCGCTCAGCGCCGCACGCTCTGCGTCCATCACACTGTCTTCGAGGCCCGAGAGATCGCCTACCCGGGTCTTTTCGGCCAGCGGCTCCTCCGAACTCGAGCGAGCGCTGACGCGGCCCCAGTTCGCCTGCACCGCGTCGACCGAGGTCTTCAGCGCCAGTTCCAGCAGCGCCGGGCGGTCGAGGTTCGAGGCGAACGTCTCGCCGATCCGCCGGATTGATTGCCGCAGCCGCGCGCGCTCCTGCGAGAGCTCGTCGAGGCGGCCCTCGAGCTGGCTTGACATGTTGTTGAACTCCACCCCGAGAGCCGCAAACTCGTCGTTGCCCGTCGTTGGCACGGGCTCCGAGAAATCACCGCTTCCGAGCCGTCGCGCGGCCTCGAGGAAGCGACTGATCTGGTCTTGCAAGGCACGGGACGCGAGCACCGAGAAGGAGAACGCCAGCACGAGGAAGGCGACGATGAAGATCGCCGCGACCGTCCGACTCGCCCCGATCGAGGAGGAGGTGGTCGACACGTCGGAGAGCGCGGTGACCTCGACGCGACCCGGATCGAAGCCCGCAAACGCCTGAGTCACCTCGCGATACTGAGATCCGCCGAGCGTGACCGAACCCCGTCTCGGGAACGAGCCCGCGGCGGCGGCGAGCCGGTGTGCCGCTCCGAGAGTCCGCCCATCCTCGCGGACAACGACCTGAACGTCTCGCGTGGACGCCAGCTCGCGCGCGTACTGCCCTGCACCGATCGCGGAGACTATGACGGTGAGCGGAGGTAGGCCTCGACCACGCTTGACCGTCGCGGTGCCGGGAGCGATCGCCGTCCGGTCGCCCACATCCACCAGGATCCGATGACCTTCGCTGACCGTTATCCGCGCGAGCCCTGCTCGCGCTGCGAACGCCTGCAAACGGGCGTGAATCTGCCGTCCGACGAGCAACGCCGGGTCGCGACCGACGGCCGCCGCGTCCGCTCGGGCGTCGGCCGCCTCGCTCGCATAGAGGCTGGCCGCGGCCGTGGCAAGCCCGTTGGCCCTGGCGTCTGCCTTGCCTTGCGCGCTGTCGCCGATCAGCCTAAACACGAGGAACCCGACCGCCAGCATCGGGACGACGACGATCAGCACGAAGAAGCTAGTTAGGCGCGCACGGAAGCTCATGAGATCTGCCCGACCGGCTGCTCAGGCTATCGGCCGAAATCGCTGCTCGCGCCAGCACCGGCGGCGATGGCACGAGAGTTGCGAAAGGATCTCTGCGACCGGGCTATGCGACCCCGTGTCCGGGCTACACTTTGGCCCAACCGCGCGGTATTTGCGGCCGCACGGGGCTATAGCTCAGTTGGGAGAGCGCCTGGATCGCACCCAGGAGGTCGGGGGTTCGAGTCCCCCTAGCTCCATCATCAGAAGGCCTCGCTTTGCGGGGCTTTCTTCTTGGCTGATCGGCTGAGCGTCATCTTCGTAGGAGGCTGTCAAAGGCCGCGAGTCGCCGCGCGCACGGGCTGGCCGCAGCGGCGGCTGTGTTCGTTGTCTCAGTCCTTGCCGTTGTGCCGGCTGCCGCGCAGGCGCATCGAGCGGCCATCAGGTCGTGTGCGCCGAGCGATCGCGCGTTCGCCATGTCCCTGCGCGCGAAGGGTGTGCCGTGCAGCGAGGCGCGCGGGATCGAGCGCTACGCCGCCCACCATCACCTACAAGGGCCCTCGGGGGAACAGATCAGCATCAGATCGGCTGTGCCTGGCCAATTCGATGGCCGTATGCGCCGTCTGGGTGCCGCTGGAACCACGGACACATTCTTCGCCAACGGGGTTCTCGTCGACGGCTGGCAGATCTGAGGCACCCCTCTCAAAGTTGTGCGGCCTGCCGATGTGTGACGCATACCACTGTTAACTGCGGAGTTCGGCGCTCATCGCGCTTGACCACCGGGCGAGTGCCGTGGTAACTTCACTGGTCAGAGGTTTACCGACTACGCTGCACTTTGGGCGGTGCAGCCATATGACTGGTGCGCAGTTCGCCGAGAGCGGACGGCCGCGTCAACGGGTAAAGGGGGACACCCGCTATGACATTTGTCACAACTGGACTCACCAACGGTGGGGTAACGACGCACTACCGGTTTTCGTACGATCAGGCACTCGCTGGTTCTGGAGGGCCTGAGCCGGGACGCACCAATGCGGTCATAGCAGCCTGTGAAGGCGACTACGCTCTAATGGCTGGATGGTTCGGCAACAGCCTGACCGTCACCGGGATGGACGTGCAGGTTACGACCCAGAGTCATGGCGCGAGTTGGAGCGGGACGTCCACGGCGTCGACCATTCAGCTCAACGCGCAGGGCTCGAGCTACAGCAACAACGCTGCATACCTGCGCTACCTGCTGATCGCAGAAGTCACTGAGATCTTCATGATGACTCAGAATCGCGGCTGGTTTCAGGGCGGCGATGAAGGCAGCAAGGGCGAGGGCCTGTCACGTTTTCTCAGCGGCCAGTTTCTGGCCCAGAACAACTTCTTGGGTCTCGGGATCGATGCCGACTATGCCGTCGCCGACTTGTGGCTGAACAGCCCGCGACTGGACTACGTCAACAACGACCCGGACGACCACGGCTACAACGCCATCAACGGCTGCACGACGCTGTTCATCTATTACATGTTCCATCAACTCGGTTACAGCGTCGGGCAGATCGTGGCTGCAGCCGGTCCGACGCTCGCCGCCGCCTACACGAACCTCACTGGAGATCCGCGCGATCCGTTTCCGCTGTTCAAGCAAATGCTCGATGCTCGGTTCCCGTCGCAGACGGGATCGGCAGTGCCAGGGCCGAACTTCGACGACCCGTGGCCCTTGGGCGACGTCGCCTGGGCAGGCGTCTGGCGCAGCGGTGACCGGCCGTACTACCTGTGGATGAACGCGTCTCAAAGCGACTTCGTCTCGAAGTGGCAGACGCTCGCTTCACAGAACATGCGGCTGACCGACATCGACGTCTCAACCGTCAATGGACGCCAGCTGTGGTCAGGGATCTGGGAGGACGGAACCGACGGCTACTACCTGTGGTACGACGCCAATCAGGCCGGCTTCCTCTCGAAATGGAGCGAACTCGCGGCGCAGAACTTCCGCCTGGTCAGCATCTCGAACTACAACGGCCGGTACGCAGGCGCTTGGCGGACAGGGACGGATGGCTACTACCTGTGGGTCGATGCCAACGACGCAAGCTTCATCGCCAAATTCAACGAGCTGGCGGCGCAGAACCTGCGGCTCGTCGACTTCGACGTCAGCACCGACAGCGGCGAGAGGCGCTGGTCCGGCGTGTGGCGTTCGGGCAGCGACGGCTACTACCTCTGGATCAACGCGAACTGGGAGAGCTTCAGCGCGAAATGGAGCGAGTTGGCCGCTCAGGGGTTGCGTCTCGTCGGAATACAGCACTACGACGGTTTGTGGGCCGGGATCTGGCGCAGCGGGTCAGACGCTTACTACCTGTGGGTGAACTCGAACGAGTCCTCCTTCCTGGCCAAATGGGGCGCCCTCCAAGCCCAGAACCTCCGACTCGTCGATGTCATCGCCGCGCCTTTCGGCGGAGCGACCGGGTCCGACAGCGCCGCCGCCGCCGAAACGGCCGTGGACGCACCGGTCGCGACCCGCGAGCTCGACTTGGTTGGTTCCGGGGCGATGGCGCGCGGACCGGGCGCCGCGACCGGCGCCGGCGGTGGCAGCACGAGCGGGCCGACGACCGAAGGCATCGGCCTTGGCGGCGGCGGCGCCGGCCAACACACGGCAGGCGTCGGTGACGCATCGATGGCCGGCTTCGGTGCCGGGGGCGGCAGTGGCGATTCCGCCGATCACGTGCAACTCCGCGCTTCGGGCAGCGGAGCAGGCGGCGGCAGCGTGCCCACAGATGACGCCGTGCCGGAACGCCCGAGCAGCGTTGGCCACGGCGGCGGCAGCGATTCGATTGCCCGTGCCGTCAGCCCGTCGGCCAGCGCGAACGGGAGTGGTAACGGCGGTGGCCCACCTGCGCCGGACGCCTCGGCTGAAACGTCCGGCGTGAGTGAGGAACGAGGCGACATGCCCGGCCATGGCGTTCACCTCAAAGGCGACACTTGAGAAGTCGTGTTCTACGCGGCGTTCGCTCGTTGATAGACGAGCCGTGTGGCTGCTCCAGCCCGCTCGGTTGAGATCAGCTGCAGGTCGACCGGGGCGCTGTCTTCGAACAGACGCGTCCCGGTCCCGATGACCAGCGGGAAGATCAGCAGCCGGAACTCGTCGACGAGGTCGTGCGCGATCAAGGTCTTGGCGACGCTGGCACTGCCCATGACGATCAGATCTTGGGTCGCCTTCCGCGCGGCTACCTCCGCGAGGAGGTCGCGCCGGAGCAGGTTTGAGTTCTGCCAGTCATCGACGCGCTTGAGTGTTCGCGACGCGACGAGTTTGGGAATGGCGTTCATCTTGGTCGAGAATGCGTCGTCGCGCGACGGCCAGATCTGGGCGAAGAGCTGCCAGGTCTGGCGGCCGAGGAGCAGCGCGCCGGTGTCGAGCAGCTCGCCGAGCTCGAACTTGTCGCCGGCGACAGCCGCTGGCCCGTGGCGGAAGGCCCATCCTCCGCGGTCGAAACCCCCTCTGCCGTCTGGATCCTGCATGACGCCGTCTACGGACACGAACTCAATGACGATGACGCGACCCATCTTTGCCTCCTAAGTTGCGTTTTCTAGTCAACGAACGGGAGGCAGTCGAGGGGACAGCAAGCGGCTCAGCGTTCGAACGCTTGCGCGGTGAGCGCGCTGTCTTCGCTGCCGCGGAAACGGACGACCTTGCCGTCTCGAAGCTGCCAGTAGTGGTGCATGGTCATCGAGGTCTGGCGCCCGTTGGCGAGCGGGCGGAACGTCCAGTCGACGAGGAGGTGGACGTCGCCGTCACCGGCCGCGTAGCTGTGCGGAGTGAACTCGGAGATCTCGATGCTGGTGTTGATGTCCTGGAAGAAGCTGGCGACGCCTGGCTTGCCGGTTCGCGGACCGTGCCATGGCGCAGCGTCGCCGGCGACCTCGGCGGCCCAGTCGACGTCGTCGGCGACTCGCGCGAGGATCGCGTCGACGTCGCCGCGACCGACGGCGTCGTAGATCTGCTCGACGATCCGGATGTTGTCCTGCTGGCTCATCGTGGGTGCTCCTTTATGTCTGGTGGCGATCAGAGGGTGGGTGTGACGGAAGCCGGCCGCTCTCGGGACCAGGACGCGGCGGCCTCGATCTGGGCTGCGAGCGAGACGATCGTCGTCTCGCTGTTCGGCGGCCCGGCGAGCTGAATCGCCCGCGGGAGCCCGTCGTCGTCGAAACCGGCCGGAACCGAAGCGGCGGGTTGGCCGACGTAGTTCCAGGTCGGCGTGTAGCAGACGTACGGGCTGGCCTGATTGAAGGTGCGAAGCGCGCCCGAGGTGCGCGAGATCTCCGCGCTCGGTGGCGGGGCGGCCGTGACTGGAGTCATCACCAGGTCGTACTTGTCGAACACGGCGTTGAGGCGCTGCGGCCACGCCCGACTCTCGCTCGATGCTGCGTCTCAGAGCGCGTCCGCCGAGCCGCCGTCCGACCGCGGCCATCCGTCGCGTGCGTCGTTCGAGGTTGTCGCCGCGGCCGAGCGCGTCGTCGCGGATGCCGGCGGCCCACCGGGGGCTGAACGTCGTCAGCAGCTGAGGGTGGGCGAGTCTCGTGAGTGTCGACAACGTGCCCCAATGACTCGCAGCAGCTCGGTGATCTGCTCGACGGCGGCGATCGATTCCGGCAGAGGGCTTGACGCCCGGAATCGCCGGCTTCAGTGAGACCGCGATGCGGAGGCGTTGCGGCTCGCGACGCGCCGCGGCGGCGAGCAGGCGCTCGCGCTCCGACTCGGAGCCCGCCGGAGCGGCGCTGATCGCGTCGTCGAAGATCGCGACGTCGAGGACGCTGCGTCCGATCCCGCCGAGGACGGTGCAGCCGTACCAGTGGTCCTCGAGCGGGCGCGAGCGGCACCCGGCCACGCTGGAGCTTCAGGCCGAACAGCCCGCAGAAGGCCGAGGGGATCCGGATCGAGCCGCCGCCGTCGGACCCGAGCGCGACCGGCACCATCCCCGCGGCGACGGCCGCGGCGCTGCCGCCGGAAGAGCCGCCCGGTGAGCGGTCGAGATTCCACGGGTTGCGGGTCACGCCGTGCGCGACGGAGCTCGTGAAGTGGCCATAGGCGGCAAGCTCGCACAGCGCGGTCTTGCCGAGGATCACCGCGCCGGCGGCGCGCAGGCGCCGGACGACCTCGGAGTCGGCGGTTGCCGCCGCCGAGCTGCCGCCGGCGCCGTGCGTGGTGACCTCGCCGGCGAGGTCGACGTTGTCCTTGACCGCGACCGGGATCCCGAGCAGCGGCCCCCGCTCTCCGTCTCTGGAGCCGCGTCAGTCGCTGCGTCAGCCTCAGCGAGCGCCCGTTCGGCGCGCACCGAGATGAACGCGCGCAGCGTCGGGTTCAGCCGCTCGATCCGCGCCAGGTAGAACTCGGCGAGCTCGCGCGGGGTCACCTGACCCGCGCCGAGCAGCTCGCCCAGCCGGACGACGCCGGCGAAGGCGAGATCCTCGTCAGCGCTCGCGGGCCGGCTGGTGTTGGTGTTTGCTTGCGGTGCTCGGCATCGGGTCCTCCTCGAACGGTCATGCGACGAACGCGACGATAGGCACCACGTCGGCTGGCGCACATGGGGCGAACGCCCCATGGACACGAGCCGGTTCTACGGCCGCAGCAGGTCGTGCTCGACGGCGAACAGCGCCGCCGCGGCTCGGGTCGAGGCACCGATCTTGGAGTAGATCGACTCGACGTGGCGCCCGACGGTCTTGGGCGAGATCTCCAGCTGCTGAGCAGCCTGCTTGTTCGTGAGCCCACGCGCGAGCAGCCGGAGCACCTCGACCTCCCGAGCCGTGAGCCCCGCCGGGGGCTCGGCCGGGGCACGCGCTCGCTCACCGACCGCCTCCAACACCGCGTCGACGGCCTCGCCGGCGAGCTTGCCGGCGTCCGCCTGCCGCGCAGCTCGCGCGCCGCGTCGCTCGCGGTGCCGACGCCGGCCGATGGGCGCGCGGCTCAGTCATCGCGCACCACACGTCGGCTACAGCGAGCACGCGCGCGACCGGCGACAGCTGCTGGGCACCCACGCCGCGGTGATAGCCGGAGCCATCGAGTCGTTCGTGGTCCGAGGCGGCGGTGCGCGCGAGCTCGCTCAGCGCCGGGATCCGGGCGAGCAGCCGCTCGGTGTGGTAGCTGTGAAGTCGCACCTGCTCCCATTCGCCGCTGGTCAAGGGGCCTGGCTTCTCCCAGACGGCGGCCGAGACGCCGACGCGCCCGATGTCGTGCAGCCATGCCGCCCTGCGCAGCTCGCCGATCGCCTCGGGCGTCAGCCCGAGGCGCCAGCCTGCGGCCTCTGCGACCTCCGCCACCGCGCGCGAATGCCCGAGCGTCCCGTAGGACTTCAGGTCGGCGTAGTCGGCGATCACCTGGCACGCCTGATCGAGATCCTCGCCCGTGAACATTCTCGGCCGTGGCTCCGCCGCCACCACCCGCTCCCAGGCATCGAGCGCGCGCGACGCGCTCGAGCAGCGCCGGCGCGTGCTCGCAGAGCAAACCGGCGAAGCGCGGATCGAGACTCGAACCGGCGCTCCGCTCGGCCATCGAGGTGACCATCTCCGCGCCGCCCGGCGGCGGCGAATGCCGATGCGTCACGGGCGGCGTGCAGGATCCGCGCCGCGATCGGTATCCGCTCACCGGCCGCACCGGCCGGCATGCCCTTCCCGTCCCAGCGCTCGAACACGAACCACAATCCTTCGCACGAGCGCTCGGGCAACCGCAGTCGCTGCCCGAGCCGTTCGCCGACCTCGCAGTGACTGCGGAGGTTGACGCGCGCGAAGCCGGGGCCGGCGGCCAGCGCGCTGATGAAGGCGCGCACACGTTGGGGTGTCGGCGCGGTGGGATAGACGTTGTGCCAGAGGTAGGAGACGATCTCGGGCGGCCGCCCAGCATCGATCAGCGTGTACGCCGCCTTGTGCGCCCGGTCGTCGCCGAACGCTCGCGCGGTCACTGGTGCGTCCGCGGTGCAGCCGATCGAGTGCAGCAACCCGAGGTAGTAGGCGTCCTCGCACCTGCTGCGCGTCGAGGCCGGCGAGCTCCGCGAGCTCGAGCGCCAGCAGGCACGTGCGCAGTCCGTGCTCGGCGGCTTGGCCGGTGCCCAGATCCGTCGCCAGCGACAGCGCTGCGAACAACTCACCCGAGCGGACGGCGGAGCTGCCCGCCGCTGCGCTCGCAGGGGATGCGCCCGATCCCGTCATGCGCCAGTTCTACACCGCCACAGCCAGCCGTGGCTAGCCGGCGTCAGGTTATGGTTCGACCACCTGGTCGGCTGTGCCTGCGGTGGCAGCTCCCGGCGTCGCGCCGTTGGTCGCCCGCCACTCGCGTCCGAACCAGCGCTTGATGCGGCTCGAGCCGAAGTCGGCCTTGTCGGCTACCAGAGCCGAGGACGGGCCGACGAGCTTTCCTGTTCGCTGCTCGCCGAAGAAGGTGATGTCGACCATCGCGACCTGGTCGCCGCCGAATTCGAGGTAGCAGACTCCCTGACCGCCGTATTGCGCCGAGCTCGTGGTGCCCCGGATGCGCGCGGCGATGTGCTGTGCGGCGACGACTGCTTGTCCTTCTGCGAACACGCCGGCCCGGGGAGTGCCGACCGCCGCCACGTCACCCATGGCATAAACACCCGGATAGACGGTCTCGAGCGTCAGCGGGTCGACCGGGATCCAACCATCCTTGGTGAGGCCGGAGTCCACCACCACCGCCGGGGCGCGGTGGATCGGCACGGCGAGGAACAGGTCGTATGCCAGCTCGCCGCCGTCGCGCAGGAGTGCGACCCTCCGCGCGGGGTCCAGTTCGCGCACCTCGCGACCGGGATGCCACTCGATGTCGCGCGCCGCGAAGGCCTCGAGCAACGCGGCGGACGCCTCCGGGGACGGCGGGATCGGTCGAGGGAAGTCCATCGCGAGCGCGATCTCTGACCGCTCGCGAAGCCCACGCCCGACGAGGTGCTCGTGCATCAGCAGCGCGGTCTCGCTCGGAGCCGGTGGGCACTTGAACGGCGTCGACAGCACGCCGATGACGACGCGGCCGCCCTCGAAGCGATCGAGCACCTCTGGCACCGCGAACGCGCCGGACACGGTGTAGAACTCGTGTCCGCCGTCGGCCAACCCGGGCGTGGCCGAGGGGTCGAGGTCCGCGCCCAAGGCCACGACCAGCACATCGCCCTCGAACTCGCCGGCGTCGGTCTGCACCGTCTTGGCGACCGGATCGATCGCGACGATCGGGCTCTGCACGAACCGCACGCCCGGCTTGACGATGTCCGCGTAGGCATGCCGCACCTCTGCTGGAGCGGCCTTGCCGAAGATGACGTCGAGCTTGGAGAAGCCGAACACGAACGCATCGCTCTGGTCGATCAGGACGATCTCGACGTCGTCCCCGAACTCCTCGGACAGCCGCGTCGACAGTTCGAGCCCGGCGAACCCGGCGCCGAGCACGAGCACCCGCGGTCGCCGCGGCGCCCGGTCAACCATCAGTGCGCCCCGGACTCAGGCTTGATCCTGGCCATGAACCCAAGCTTCGCACAGATGCCCGGAGCGCGGCACAACTCTCGATCACGTGATCACCAGAGGGTCCGCGCCCTGGCCCGTGTTGACGATCAGCAGCACAAACAGCGCCGGCACCAGCAGGTACGCCAGATGCAACCCGACCGCGTCGCTGATCAGCGCGAGCAGGAACGGCGCGATGCCGATCGCGCATCCGGAGGCGAGTGCAGCGCGCGCGCTGGCATGCGTCGGACCGCCGCCGGCCGCGCGGACGTAACGGGCCACGGTGATCGGGTACAGCAGCGCGATGCCAAGGCCGGTGCCGGCCAGCCCAATTGTTGCCAGCCACGGTGAGCGCGAGACCCAGAACAGCAGAAAGCCGCTGAGCGCCACGATCACCGCAAGCTGGATAGTTGCCTCGATCGTCTTCGTCAGCCGCGTGATCGCAGCGACCGCCGCGCGCCCAAGCGCCATGCCCGCGAGGAACGCGGCGGCCAGCGCGGTCGCGCTCGCGCTGCGCAGGTGGAGGTTCTCGTGCAGGTAGCTGGCCGCCCAGAACACCATGCAGAACTCGACCGAGACCGAGAGGAGCAGGCTGAGCCACAGGCGCGCGCTCGGCTGTCCCCGAGAGGGCGCGGACGGTGCGACCGAGCCGGCGCTGGACGGCTTCGGGCGGGCGTCTGGCAGGGTGCGCCGGCGCAGCGCGAGCAGCAGCGCGATCACTGCGAGCACTGGGGCGACCAGGTATCCCGTCTGCCAGCCCGCGCCGATCGCGATCGCGCCGGCGAGCAGCAGCGGTGCGACCAGTCCGGCTGCGCTGGCGAGTGCGTTGGCTCGCGACAGCAGCCCGGTGGCGCCGGCACCGCGGGCGTCAGTGCCCAGCGCCGGAGCAAGGGCCACGATCAACGCTGCGCCGGCCCCCATCCCGAACGCCCCGAGCAACGACAGCCCTTGCACCAGCGCGCTCGACAGCACGGCTGCGCCGCCGGCCATCGAGAGCAATGCCAGCACGAACGCGTTGTGGCGCCGACGGGGCCCGGCGAGAGTGGGCGCCACCAGTCCGATGCTGACCAGACCGATCGCGAACATGCTCGGATACGCCGCCACAGCGCCGCGCGAGGCGTGCAAGTCGCGCTGGAGCAACGGCAGCACCGGCCCGAGACCGTTCAGCCAGAAGCCGACGCACCCCAATGCTCCGATCAGCAAGCGCGCCACCTCGGTCTGTGATGCTTGGGCCCTGATCGCTTACCTCGAATCGCTCGGCCAGAGGTTTGTCAACCTACTGGACAAAATACCACGTAGATGCATCTGACCTCGGTTCTGAGCGGGCCGCCGCTTGCCCGCGTCCTGCAACTCGTTCACCAGCGCCGCGAGGTCCCGCGGGCAGAACTGACCCGCGAGCTCGGCCTCAGCCGTACGGCGGTCGGCGTGCTCGTCAGTGAGTTGCAGCAGCTTGGGCTGGTGCGAACGGGAGAGCCCGATCGCGGCCGACGCGGTCCCGGCCGTCCATCGCCCGTGGTCGGAATCGACCCTGCGGGCCCGGTCGCCCTCGCCGCCCAGGTGCACCAGAGCCGATTGAGGCTCGCCACCGTCGGCCTCGGATCGCAGATCATCAGCCTCGAGGTCGCCGACGTCGATCCGGCCGACCTGGCCGCTGTCCGCGCATGCCTGCGGCGTTGGATCCGCCAGCAGACGCACGTGCACGCCGGCCGCATGCTCGTCGGCGTCGGGGTCGCGGTCTCGGCGCCCGTGCGCCGCGACGGATTCGTGCACTCGGCGCCGTACCTGGGCTGGGAGCCGATCGACCTACGAGCTGCGCTCGCTCGCGACACGCGCCGTCAGGTCGCGATCGAAGTTGGCAACGATGCCAACCTCGCCGCGCTCGGCGAGTACCGCCACGGCGCCGGCGCTGGTGCAACCACGCTGCTGTGCCTACTCGCCGAGGAAGTCGGCGTCGGCGGCGGTCTCGTTCACCACGGAGAGCTGTTCACGGGCAGCGCCGGCTTTGGGCTCGAAGCCGGACACCTCCAGGTCAACCCGCGCGGACGCCGCTGCATCTGCGGCGCGCGCGGCTGCCTCCAGGTTCAATGCGACAGCCAAGCGCTGCTGCGCGCCGCCAGGCGCCCGGTGCCGGCCAGCAATCCCGCAGCTGCAGCGATGCTGGTGCTCGACGCGGCGCGCGCCGGCGATGACCGTAGCCAGGCGGCCGTCGACCAGATCACGGGATGGCTGGCTACCGGCCTCACGGGACTCGTGAACCTCCTCGACCCTGATCGGATCGCGCTGGTCGGCCTGCACCGCGAGTTGGCGCGCATGCGCGGCGACCAGCTCCTGGACCGGATTCGGTCCGATGCGCTGGTCGCGCAGGCAACCGAGATCGAATTGGTGCCCGGGACGCTCAGCGAGCCGGTCCTGATCGGCGCCGCCGAGCGTGTTTTCGAACCGCTGCTGCGCAACCCGAGACGCGCGCGCGCGACTTGAGCCCGCGACCGGCGCTCCGAGTTCGGCGCGGCTAGCGGACCGTCAGCGTCGCGTGCATCCCGCGGGCGTAGTGCGACTCCGGCGTGCCCGCGAACAGCGAGCAGAACAGCACATACGTCCCCGGGTGCAGATCCGCGACCACGATGGCGGTCGAACCGGGGATCAGCGACACCTGGCCCTCGACGTTCCCGGCCGCGTCGACGATCACGAAGTTGTGGTCGTCCTCACCGCGGTTGTACGCGTTGAAGGTCACGGTGCCGGCGCCGACGAGCGTCTTGGACGGCTGCACAGCCCATTCCCGCTCGTCGACCGTCAGCGCCCGCGGCAGGTTGACCGGCGGCAGGTGGATCCGGTGCCGGCGCGCGGTCGCCTGCGCGGGGAGACCAATCACCGCAAGCGCGAGGAGCGCAAGGAGCGCGAGGAGGGCGAGGAGCGCGAGGCCGCCGCGCATCACTTCATCAGCGTGTTGCCGCCGTCGTAACGCGCCACCCCCGGGAACGGGCCGCCGGGGAGGACCGCGGTCGGGTCGCCCCCGAGCCACTCGCCGATCAGCGCCTGATAGACGGTGCGGAAGTCGGTGATCGGTTGGAGATCTCCGTCCTGGTCGAGGTTCGTGACGCCCGGATGCTCCCCGGCGAGGCCGCCGCGCACGCCCGAGCCGCTGACGAGCACGAGCCCGCCGGCGCCGTGATCGGTTCCCGCCGAGGCGTTTGAGGCGACTCGCCGACCGAACTCGGAGAACACCATCGTCACGACGTTCTGCTCGAGACCGCGCGCGGCCAGGTCGGCCTTGAACGCGGCGAGTGCCCGGGAGAGGACGGTCAGCTGCGGGTCTTGCGTGCCGATCTGCTGGCCGTGAGTGTCGAACGAGCCCCAGTCGATCGTGATGATCCGCGTCCCGAGCCCGGCACCCAGCAGCGTCGCGGCGAGCTGGAGCTTGCGCGACAGGTCGGAGTTCGGCGGGTAGCCGGAGCCGACCGAGCCGCCGTTGAGCCCCTGCAGACGGTTTGATACCTCGACGGTCTCCCCGAAGATCGAGCGCGAGCGCTGCAGCGCGACGTTGGCTGACCCGGCCGGCACGGCGGCGAGGCTCGCGACGAGGTTGTTCGCGTTGAAGCCCGTGTTCTGGATCTTGAAGCTCGTCCCGCGTCAGGCTCTCGATCGCGCACACCGGCGCCCGCGAGCTCCTGATCTGCTTGGACAGCGACGAGTCGAGCGAGATCGCCTGCAGCGGGTTCGACGTCGAGCCGTAGTTGTCGAGCCAGCGACCGAGCCAGCCGGTCTGGAGCTCCTGGAGCGCGCCGGCGAACCAGTAGTCGCGACTCTCGAAATGGGACAGGTTGGGCGGCGTGTAGTCGGTCGCGGGAAACACCGCGAGGTCCGAGCCGGCGCCGCCCGATCCGTCGCCGTAGAGCGTGTCGAAGCCCTTCGTGTCGCCGTTGTTGCCGACGCCGGAGACGCCCGGGTTGGCGAACGCGAGCGCGCTGCCGGTCCCGCCCATCACGGTCGTGCCGACGTTCCCGCCGCCGGACGGGCCGAGCACCCGGGCGATGTTGCCGCGCGCCGCGGCGTACGCCGAGTACTGGCCCGAGGCGACCGGCACGATCGTGTTGAGCCCGTCGTTGCCGCCGTTGAGGTAGATGCAGACGAGCGCGTTGTTCGGCCCGCACGGCGGCCTCGGCCGCGGCGGCATCCCAGATCGAGTCCCAGCTCAGGCGGGTCATCGAGTAGACCGACGCGACTCCGATCATCCCGCCGCGCAGGAACCTCCGGCGGTTGAGGCCGCGGCTCGTTCGCGGTGGCCCGTCCGGGAAGCCGGCGAGTGCATCGACCGGGATCTCGACGTGCGAGGTCGGTCGCAGGTCGGTCACCCGGCTGTCGGACCGGGCGCAGTCGGCGCACTTCAGGGCGTTCATCTCATTGGTCGGCGGCTTTCTCATCACATCACCTGGGCGTCGGGGCCGGCGAGCATCAGCGCCCGCAGCGCGAGCTGGCGCTGCTTGCGCTGACTGGCACCGGACGAGGGGGCGGTTTGGGCGAAGCCGCGCAGAGCGCTCTGGGTGCCGCCGGCGAGCCATGGCCGGCCGGCTGCGACGTAAGCCCGGTCGTACGCCGCGGCGGCGGTCTCCCCGGGCACGTCGGTGATCGTCGTGTTGGCGAGGAGCGCCGAGACGAACAAGAACCGCGCGAGCGCGGTGTTCGTATTGAGCCACGACAGGCCGCCCTCCCACCCGGAGACGTTCGGCGGGAAGTACGGCAGCTGGCCCATGCCGTCGAGGTAGTCGGCTGCGGTCGTGTCGGTGATCGGCTGTCCGAGCGCCCGCATCGCGCCGACGACGTAGACGATCGGCGGCTTGATCATGTCCGGCTCGTCGAGCGAGGCGAACAGCGCCGGGTGGGTGAGGATCGCGGCGATCAGCGGCTTGAGCTGCAACCCGCTGTAGGCGTAGGTGACGATCAGCCGGTTGAGCGTCGCCGGGTCCGGCGCGCCGACGATGAACTCGTTCCACAGCTCGGTGATGAGGAACGCCGGATGGGCCGGGCGGGCGAGGACGAGATTGACCGCGTCCGTCGAGGTGAAGTTCCCGAACTGGCCAAAGACGATCTTCGGGCCGTTGTACCACCGCGATTGCGTGAAGTAGCTGCTGACGGCGTCGGGGTTGTCGTCGTTGACCTGCCAGCCCGACAGGGCCTTGGCGAGCTGCTCGACGTCGTTCTGGCTGTAGTTCGGGTTGCCGTGGGCGTCGTGCACGCCGAGCGTGAACAGCTCCATCAGCTCGCGCGCGTAGTTCTCGTTCGGCGCCCCCTTGACGTTGGAGTTCGCCGGTCAGGTAGCGCAGCATCGAGGGGTCGATCGTCAGGTCGTAGGCCATCTGCCGGAAGGTCGCCTTCGGGTTGGAGCCGAAGTCCGCGTAGCGGCGAAGCAAGTTGTTCTGCGTCATCAGCAGCTGTGGCGGGGACACCTGATCTCGCGAGTTCGCCCAGTGGCGATGCCAGAAGAACGTGAGCCGCTCGACGAACGGGTTCGTCGAGCGGACCATGCGGTCGATCCAGCTCAGCACAAGGTCGGTGTCATCGCCGGTCGGGTCGAGCGGGTTGCCGTCCACCGTGGCGGGCGCGCCGAACAGCCCGGCCGGCGTCGAGAGCAGCCAGTTGACGGCGGCGGACAGCGGCTTGCCGGTCCAGGCGGCACGGTCCTGGGCGGTTGGGCCGAAGCCTGCGCGCCAGAACAGCCGGTCGACCATCGGCTCGGTGAGCGGCGTCCGCGGTGTGATCGCCCCGGTCGGCCCGCGGCGCTTCGGCGGCCGGTGCAGGCGGTGGCGGCGTAGCTTGCCGGCCTTGACGTGGTGCCCCTTGCGCCGGTGCCCGTGCTTTGCTGGCCGGTGCTTCGCCGCCGCGTGCTTCGTCCGGTGCTTCATCGGCAGGCCTCCTTGAGGAGTGTGCGAAACGCGCGGATGACGGGCCGACCGCGGAGCGTGAAGTTACCGTTGGGGTCCGCGATGTCGTACCAGAGGACTCCGGCGAGCTTCGGCATCGACGTGGCGGGCAGGCTCGCGAGCGATCGGATCCACCCGGCCTTGTCACCGCCGGTAGCGGTCGACCCGGTCTCGGCGATCCAGAAAGGCTTCGCCGCCATCGCCTCGATCGTCCCGTACGCGGATGAGAACAGCGTGCCGGGATCGGTCCACGTCAGCGACGCCGTGGCGCCGAAGTTGTAACCGCTGACGCCGACGAGGTCGACCGCCGCGGCACCCGGGAAGTAGTCGCCGATCTGGTTGGCCCCCGTCTCCGGGATGTTCTGCGCGTACGGCGCCCACAGCAGCGCGACGCGGCCACCGTGGCGTGCTCGCTTGACGACGGCGCGGACGTGTCGCCAGGCGGCGAGGTACCGCGCGGCGGAATTGCCGTTGACAGCGCCTGACCAGGCGTACCACGGCGTGTTCATCTCCGGCATCGGGCGAAGCACCGCGCCCCTGCGGACTCGAGCGAGCTGTGCGACGAGCGCCCTGAGCGAGGCGTCGTAGCGCCCCCTGGTGATTGCCGCCAGCCGGTACTTCGGCTGGTTGGCGCCGTCGTGGCCGCCGTCCGGTTGCCAGGTGACGACAAGCCGCGCGTGGTAACGGTTGGCCGCTGTGACCAGCTGCGCCACAAGCGGCTGCCCGGCGGTGAGGTACGTGGAGATCGCGCTCACGCCCGGGCCCGTGCTCCGCCGCAACGCCGGCAGTGAGCGCACCGGGTTGTCCTGATAGACACCGACGGTGATGCACGCCGAGGCGGGTGCTGCAGCGCCGGCAGCGAGCACGGCCGTTCCGACGAGCAGGCGGGTGATCCTCATGGGCCGATCTCCAGGGTCAGGTTCTTGGTCGCGTGGTGCTTGCCATCTGGCGAGGTCGTGACGAGGTGCAGGACGTAGCTCCCGGCGTGGTGGGCGGATTTCGGAAGGCGCACCCGCAAGCCGACCCGACCCGCCCGCTTGAGCTGGATCGCCCAGGTCGACAGTGTGCGGCGGGTCGCGCGGGTCTTGGGCCGGTGCTTGCCGCGGTGCTTGGCGCTGACGGCGATCAAGGTCGCGTTGAGCCTGCCGATGCCGCTCGTCCTGATCGGGATCGTCGCCTTCCACGCGGCGCGGCGCAGGCCCTTGAGTGACCTGTGAGATATGTCGGGCCCCCGTGATCCGTGGCGCGTCCCGGCAGCTTTGCCTAGCCGACGGCGGCCGGGTATAGGCGACCGCGGGCGATGGATCCGACGTCCACCTGACGGACGCATTGAACGCAACGACGGTGAACGTCGCCGGCACGCAGATCCGGAGCTTCGGCCGCAGTCCGCTCGTTCGCGTCGTCTGCAGGACCGCCTGGGCCGGACCGCCGCGCACACTCCTCAGCAGCCGGTAGCCCTGGGCGTCAGGGCTGCGCGAGCTGAAGCTGAGCGTTGCGCCGGTCACTTGTAGGCCGATCGGCGACGAGTCCGTGTGTTGACCCCCGGCCGGCCCCGTCGGATTGCCGTCGCCGCCGTCGCTGTCGACGACCTTCTGGCTGTCGAACAGCGCCCCGTCGGTCCACGCGAAGATCGGGCCGCCGGGTCCGCCCGGGCCCTGGTCGGTGCCGAAGCTGCCGCCGGAACCGCCAGCCGAGGAGATCGCGGTGATCGGCCCGAGCACGTGAGCGATCACGTCGATCCGGCCACCCCCTCCCCCGGCGCCGCCGCGGTGGCCGTTGGTCGGGTTGTCGCCGCCGCGTCCGCCACTGGCGAACGCACCGCCATCGACGCTGAGAGTGCCGGCCGCCGCCCGCAGCATCACGTTGCCGCCGCTGCCGCCGCCGAAGGACGGGTCGAGCGCGCCGCCCGCGCTGGAGCCGGTCGCGTCGAGCGTCCCGCCGACGGTCAGATCTCGAGCCGCCGAGAGCGTGATCGGTCCGCCGTCGATCCCGGGACCGTTGGACGTGGAGCCACCGGGCGTCTGGACGTCAGCGGTGCTGATCGCGCCGAAGGCGGTCGCGACGACGCTGACGCTGCCGCCGTGCCCCGCGAAACCACCGTTGAACGCATTGCCCCCGGGCGCGAGCAGATTGCCGAGCGAGGCATCGGCGGACGAATTGACGGTGATGGTGCCGCCCCGGCCGGCGGGCGGCGGGGTCGTGCCGCTCGGGGCGTTGCCGCCCTGTGCGGTCAGATCACCGCTCGTGATCCCCGCGCCGGTTACGCCGATGACACCGGCGTCCGATCCACCTGTCGGCCCGGTCGCGCCGTCGACGTGGGCGCCACCGGCCGCGGTGAGCGGCGAGTTCGCGCTGAGCGTGATCCGGTTCCCGGGAGTCGCGGCGCCCGAGACGCTGTTGCTCCCGCTCGCATCGAGCCGGCCGAGGGCGTGCAGAGCGTTGCGCGCGGTGATCGTGATCGTGCTCGGGGCGCCACCCGCTGCCGCCGCACTGCCCCCGCCGGTGACGTCGACGGCGCCGGTGCGGACGGTCGAACCGGTGATCGACACGGGCGCGCCGTTGCCGCCGCTCGGCGCGCCGGCGGCGGGTGCATCCCGTCCGCCGGCGTTGACGTTGCCCGAGAGCCTGACGTCACCGCCGGTTGAACCGATCGTGACCGGCGCCGCCGACTGTACGCGCAGCGGGTCCGGTTGTGAGGTCGCGCTCGTCCCGAAGGTGTCGATATCGCCGGCGACGTCGATCGTGCCCGCCGCGGTGAGCCTGACGGGGGCGCTCGGGGCGTTGATCGCGCCCGTCGACAGCGCGCCTCCGGACGCGATCGTGACCGTGCCGGAGTTGCCGCCGTTCGCGCCGGCGGTCGTGATGTTGCCGCCGACCGTCACCGGGTTGCCGCTGAGGCTGAGGTTGCCGCCGAAGCGCGGGGATCCGGTGCCGCCCGTCAGATCGATGCCCGAGGACACGGTCAGCTTGCCGGCCGAGCTCAGCGTCAGCGACCGCCCGGACGTACATCCGTTGCCGCCGACTCCGGCGACGAAGCAAGTGGCCAGGTTCGCGTTCGGGCCGATGTAGATGGAGCTCGCGCTGATCGCGGTATCGCCCGCGAGCCGCATGTCGCCGTCGACGTAAACCAATCCGTACTGGTAGCTGCCCGACAGCGTGATGCTGTCCCCGTTGAGGATCAGCAGGTCGTCCGCACGCGCCGCGCTCACCCAGACGAGCAGCACGACCGACACGGCGACGCAGGCGGTCACCACCCGCCTCAGCGCCGACGGCTGCCCGACCCGCAGTGGCAAGTAAGGTCGCACGGTGCGTTCTCCCGTGCTCGGAGTCGTCGGCGGCGAACCGCGGGGGCTTGAACGAAGCAAGCGATCTGGACGGGTGGGCGATGGCCCCGGCAACGCGCAGACGTGGGCGAGTCACGCTCCGGGTCTGGAGCGGGCTTTCTACCACAGGTCGAGGCGGCGGCGACGTACGGCGCTCGCTCCACTTTCCAGCGTCCGGCAGATCGTCTTAGGCGCTCACGCGGACGGTGCCGGAACCACGGCCACGGCCGGCTCACCGACGCTGACCGCCAGCGGGCGGCGCATCAGCAGCCCGGTGGCAACCAGCACGAACGCACCCGCGGCGATCATCGCTCCCTGCAGGCCGAGCAGCGATACCAGCGGGCCGGCTACCAGCGAGCCGGCGACGATGCCCCCGATCGAGGTCGGGATCACCAGACCGTAGGCGCGCGCGAGGACGTCGTCGTCGAGCATCCGCGGCAGCGCCGTCTCCGACAGCACTTCCCCGACGATCATGCCGCCACCGCCGAGGAGGGCGAGCGCAAGCGCGCCTGCCAGCGTCGACACAAGGCCGAGCGCCAGAAGCGCCACGGCGACCAGCAGCAGCGCCGCGGTCAATACTTGACGCCACCGCGCCGGCGCGTCGATGCGTGCGGCGACGCTCGCGCCGATCACGCCACCGACGCCGAACGCGCCGAGCAGCAGCCCGTACCCGCCCGCGCCGGCGCCGACCCGGCGGCTGAGGAGCACGAGCGTGACCGACAGCAGCCCGTAGACCGCGCTGCACAGCATGTCGGCGGCGACGAGCCGCACGGCCACCGGGGCGCCCCGCAGCGCCGCTGCGCCTGCCCGGACGTCGGCGAGAACGCTCGCCGCAGCCGCGAGCGCACCCCGACCCGCACCGGCAACCCCGCCCGCACCGGCAACCCCGCCCGCACCGGCAACCGCCCCCGCACCGGCAACCGCGCCCGCGCCGTCGACAGCGACGGCCCGCGCCGGCGCAAACTCCGGCCCGGGCGCGATCGACACGATCGCGAGCGCCGACGCGACGAACGTCAGCGAATTGACAAGGATCGCGACGGCCGGCCCGGCGACGAGCAGGACGAGCGCCCCAAGCGCCGGTCCAAGGACGATCGCGCCCTGGCCGATCGCGGCTCGCAGTGCGTTTGCGCGCTGGAGCTCATCATCGGCGACGAATCGCGCCGTGCACGCCGCCACGCACGGCGGCTGGACGATCGCTGCGGCCGTCGCCAGCGCCGCGAGCAGTGGCGCGAGCACGATCGGGAGCCCCGCGGCGGCGACGACGGCCAACCCGACCATCAACAGCGCCCGCGCCAGATCGGAGCCGATCATCAGCGCCCGCCGGTCGTAACGGTCGGCGAGCACGCCGCCGAGCGGACCGAGCACGACGATCGGCACGACCCGCGCCGCGGTGCTGACCGCGACCCAACCGGCCGACCGCGTGCGCTCGTAGATCAGCGCCAGCAGCGCAACGTTGTAGAGCCAGTCTCCGCATGAGGAGACGGCGAGGCTCGCCAGGAGCATGTGGAACGGACGGCCGCCGGGAAGCCGGCGGCGGAGGCGTGTGATGGCTGTATCGAACATGCCACCAGCATGCGTCTAAGCCACGGCACATACATCGGGCGCCCGCCCAGTCTGCTACCTCAAATCCGGCTGAGTCCTACCTCAGGCTTGTGCGTCGGCGCGGAAAAGGCCCCGGCGATGGGCGACTGCCGCGGCCTGCACCCGCGTCGAGACCGACAGCTTGGACAGGATGTTGGAGACGTGGACGCTCGCCGTCTTGCGGGAGATGAACAGTTGCTCGGCGATCTCGCCGTTGGAGCGCCCGTCCGCGACAAGCTTGAGCACCTCGATTTCGCGCGATGTCAGGCCGAGCGTCTCGAGCTCGTCCGGAACCACCGCCGCCACGGTCGCCCGCGCCTGCGCGCCGTCGACCGCGACGCCCAGCCGCGCCCTCCGGACCAGCCCGTCGATCTCGGCCGCCAGCGGCGCGGCCCCCAACGACTGCGCCAGCTCGAGCGCCTCGTGCGCCGCAGCCGCGGCGGCGTCAGGATCGGCGCCGCGACCGCTCAACGCCTCGGCATGGCGCAGCAGCGTGTACGCGAGCGGATACGGCTCGTTCATCTGCCTGCACGCCTGCACCGCCGCGGCCCACGATTCGACCTCACCTGTGCCGTGTAGCCGGGCGTGCTCGCCTCGGATCAGCGCGAGATGCCCTCGGTCAGCCGCGGTCAGCGTCGACATCGTCTCTGCCTCCTGCAGCAGTGCGCTCATCCGCTCCTGCGCGTCGACTGGGGGAGGTTCGTGCCGGTCCTGGGCCCGGAGCGCTCGCTCGGTCTCGATCCGCGCCGCCAGCGACACCACCGGCCAGCGGTAGCGCAGCTCCTCGCCGGCGCTGTCGCGTGCCCGCGCGCGCTCGACGATCTGCCGAGCAGCCTCGAGATCGCCGGCCGCGCGCGCTAGCTCGGCCTCGACCACCGCCAGCGGGAGGGCGAACTGAGCTGCCCCTGAGCTGTGCAGATGCCTCCGCGCTTCCCGGAAGTCGGCCTCGGCCTCCGAGCGGCGGCCGCTGCCGAGGTGCAGATCGGCGCGCAACAAGAACAGCGTGCCGGCATAGACCCCGGGCGCCACCGCGCCCGGCGCCGACAGCGCGAGGGCTTCCTCCCACCGTCCCATCCGCAGCAGCGCCTCGCCCTTGTTGCCGCGCGCGAACGCGCCGACGCTGCGACCGAGGCCGACCTGCTCGCTCAGCTTGATCCCCTCATCTGAGGTCGCATAGGCGTCGTCGAAGCGGCCGAGCATCAGCTGGGCATCGGAGCGGTTCACCAGCGCCCGCGTAGCGCTCAGCATCAAGCCTTCGCTCAGCGCGCTGTCGCATGCCTCTTTGAGCAACGCCTGCCCGGCGTCGAAGTCACCCGCGTAGATGAGCGAACACGCGAGCGTGATCTGGGCCTCGACCTTCGGCTCCGTGGCGCCGACAGCCTCGGCAGCGTCGAGCGCCCGCCGAGCAACCTCGCCCGACCGTTCCATCTGGTCTACGCGTGCAATCGACCGCGCCAGCACCGCGAGCAGGTGGGCGTTGGCGTGGCTCGGACGCTCCGGTTCGAGCAACCCCGCCGCCTGCTCGAGCACCGCGAGGCTCTCGTCATCGCGCCCGAGATCGCCGAGGATCACCGCACGGCGGGAGAGGAGCATCGCCCGCTGCTCGCCCGGAGCCGCGTCCCCGATCTCGCCCAGCGCCTCGTCGGCGAGCGCGAGCGCGCGGTCGACGGCTCCCGCCTGCTGTGCGGCCTTGGCAGCGGCCTCGAGCAGCTCCGCGTGACCGATCCCCGCTTGGGACTCGGCGTCCGGCACCTGACGCCAAAGCTCGAGTGCGAGCTCGAAGTGTCGTTGCGCAGCAGATGGAGCGGAGGCCTCGGCAGCCGCGCGGCCAGCCCGCACCGATGCGGGCAGCGCCTTCGGAAGATCGTGCGCGGCAAGCCAGTGATGGGCGAGCATCGACGCCACGCCGAGGTCGCGGCCGCCGAGCTCGACGCCCGCCTCGATCGCCTCTGCGTAGGCGTTGTGCAGGCGCGCCCGTTCACCGGGCAACAGGTCGTCGTGGATCGCTGCCTTGGCGAGGGCGTGTCGGAAGGCGTAACCGCGGCCGGACTCCTCGACGACGAGCAATTGCTGCTGGACGGCTTCGCGCAGCGCGCCGTACAGATCGTCGTCCGAAAGCCCGGATACGAGCGCGAGCAGAGCTTCGGGTACCGATCGCGCGGCGGCCGATGCCACTCGGATGACGTGCTGCCCGCTCGCCGACAGGAGGTCCACACGGGCAAGGAGCACGTCGCGCAGCGCCGGCGGCAGGTAGTCCCGATCCATGCCGCCTTCGCGTACTGCCCCGAGCAGCTCCTCGACGAACAGCGGGATTCCCTCGGAGCGTTCGGCGACGAACTCGACCAGCTCGCCGTCGGGTCGCTCGCCCAGGATCGCCTCGATCTGCGCCGCCACATCCCGGGGCTCCAGGCGCTCGAGCTCGAGGCGCGCCGCCGCCCGCTGCTGCTCCCAGCGCGCCGCGATCCGCCGGAACGGATGGGCACGATGAAGCTCGTCGGAGCGCACCGTCAACAGCAGCAGCAGCTGCCGCCCGCCGGCAGCGCCGACGAGGAGCGCCATCAGGTCGAGCGTCGCGCTGTCTGCCCATTGGACATCCTCGAACGTGAGCATCAACGGCCGCTCGCTCGCGACGCGTCCGATCACGCCCAGGATCAACTCGAGCAGGCGGGACGGGTCGCGGTCGCCGACGGCCGCCCCGGGACCCCCGTCGTCGAGCTCCGGGACGAGCCTTCCGATCTCCGCACGTGCGGGCCCGAGCAGCGCGTCCAGCTCGTCCGGCGCGGTCTCGGCGGCGAGCGCACGCACCATGTCGACCACTGGCGCGAGCGGGATCCCGCCGCCGTCGAGCTCCACACAGCTCCCGATCAGTACCCGCGCGCCGGCGTCTTTCGCCTGCCCCACCAGCTCGTGCACGAGCCGCGACTTGCCGACGCCGGCCTCGCCGCCGACAACGATCGTCGCGGCGTCTCCGCCGATCACGCCGGTGAGCGCCGCCGACAACACAGTCAACTCCGCCTGGCGCCCCACCAGGACAGGACTCACGAGACTCGCCGCCGCCACGCGGGCATCTTACGCTTTGGAACTACCCAAGCAGCGTCGGCGCGAGCTGCGCGATCGCGGCGTCGATCGCGCTCTCGTGCAGGCGTCCGTACCCCAGCAGCAACCCGCGGCGCCCGCGGTCGGTGAGCGTGTAACGGGTGAGCGCTTCGACTGCGACGCCGGCGTCGCCGGCTGCGCGCTCGAGCTCGCGGTCGTCGACCGCGGCTGGGAGGTTGAGCAGCACGTGGAGCCCGGCCGATACGCCCGACACGGTCAGTTCGGGAACACGCTCACTCAGCGCGCGCACGAGTCGGTCGCGCCGGTTTCGGTACACGGTGCGGGCCCGTCGGATATGGCGCTGGTAGTGACCGCGCTCGAGCATGCGTGCGAGCGCAAGTTGCTCGAGCGTCGGCGAGAAGTCGTCGAGCAGACGCTTGGTCGCCGCCGCCTCGGCGAGGAGCGACTCGGGCACGACGAGCCAGCCGAGCCTGAGCGCCGGCGCGAGCGTCTTTGACGTAGTGCCGAGGTATATGACTCCGTCTGGATGAAGGCCTTGGAGCGCACGGACCGGTTCGCGGTCATAACGAAACTCGGCGTCGTAGTCGTCCTCGATCACGAGGCCGTCGGTCTCGCGGCTCCAGTGCAGCAGTGCTCGACGGCGGCTTCCTGAAAGCACCGCGCCGGTCGGGAACTGGTGGGCTGGGGAGACGATCACAACGTCTGCGTCGAGCCCTTCGACAATCAGCCCGTCATCGTCGACCGGCTGTCCGATCAGGCTCATCCCGAGGCCGCGGACCTGGTCGTGCTGCCGGCTCAGGGACGGATCCTCGACCGCGACCCGGGTGGCCCCACGGTCGCTCAGTACGCGGAGCACCAGGTCGATTCCCTGGGCGGCGCCTTGGACGATGATGATCTGCGCCGGTTCGCAGATCACCCCGCGCGTTCGGCCGAGATCGTCGGCGAGCCTCGCTCGGAGCGAGCCGTCACCCGCACACGCCCCGTAGTCGAGCGCGGTCGCGGGCGCCTCGCGCACGGCCGCGGCCAGCGCCGCGGACCATTGCCGGCGTGGAAACAAGGTGACGTCCGGGGTGGTCGGAGTCATGTCGAACCGCAGCCTCTGTGGCGCCGGCGCCGGCGGCGCCGTGGGCTTGCGCGAGCCGCTCGGAACCGCCGCGACGACTGGCGCGCGGCGGGGGCTGACGTCGAGATAGCCCTGGGCTTCGAGCTCGGCGTAGGCGTCGGTGGTGACGCCGCGCGAGACGCCGAGCTGGGCCGCGAGGCGCCGCGATGCCGGCAGCTGCACGCCGGCTCGCAGCGATCCTTCCGTGATCGCCTCACGCAGCGTGCGCTCCAGGCAGGCACGCAACGACTCCCCCGGGCGGCGATCGAGCGCCCAGGCGCTGGCCTCATCAAATCGAGTGTTCGTGGCTCTAGCCATCGGGCCAAGCCCGGCTCAGACTACCGCCTGACAATGGGAGACACATCACCCCGAATCAGGGTTCGCCGCGCGCCGAAGCAGGCGCGCTACGACCAGCAGTCGATCTACCGGGTGCTTGACCGCGGGCGAGTCGCGCACATCGCGTTCGTCGACAACGGGCAGCCCTTCTGCATCCCGATGCTGTACACGCGAGTGGGGCATCGGCTGCTGATCCACGGCTCCTCGGCCAGCCGCATGGTGCGGCTCCTGGGGACGGGAGCCCCGGCATGCGCGACCGTCACGATCCTCGACGGTCTCGTGCTTGCTCGCTCGGCGTTCGAGCACTCCGCCAACTACGACTCCGTCGTGCTGGTCGGCAAGTTCGAGCCGGTCGCAGACGGCGACGAGAAGCTTGCCGCGCTCGAGGCGTTCGTCGAGGGCGTGATCCCCGGTCGCTGGCACGAGGTCCGACAGCCGAGCCGCAAGGAGCTCAAGGCGACCGTGGTGCTCGCGCTGCCGATCGACGAGGCGTCGGTGAAGACCCGCACCGGCCCGCCCGATGACGACGCGTCGCCGGACGCCGAGCGCGACGTCTGGGCCGGCGTCATTCCCGTGACCGAACGCCTCGGCACGCCCGTGGGGTCCTCGGGCCTTCGCCCGGGCATCCCGGTCTCACCGAGCGTCGAACAGCTGGTCGGCAACGCCGACCATCCACAGCGACAGACCTCGGTGTCGTGATGGCGCGCTTCCTCGTGATCCGCGCGCCGGGACCGGCGTGGGATCCCGCCAGGCACACGCGCGAGCAGACCGGCTGGAAAACGCATGCCGCGTTCATGGATGCGCTGGCCGATGAGCACTTCGTGTCCTTCGGCGGCCCCACCGGCGACGAGAAGAAGGTGTTTCTCGTCGTCGACGCCGTCGACGAGCCGACGATCCGCGCGCGGCTCGCGCTCGATCCGTGGGAGGCAGACGCCGTACTGCGGACCGTGGCCGTCGAGCCGTGGACGATCTGGCTCGGCGCCGACGAGCGTCTCAGTGCTGCGCGCGGTCAGCCGTTGTTCCTCGTCGGGTATATGCCCGGACCGCGCTGGGACGACCGCAAAGACCGGCGCGAGCAGCCCGGCTGGGACGCACACGGCAAATTCATGGATGCGCTCGCCGAGCGGGGCCGCGTCGTTGTGGGCGGACCGATCGATCACCGCCGCGCGGTCGTCGTCACCCAATTCGACGATGCGACGGCGCTTCACCGCGAGCTCGCCGCCGATCCCTGGCACAACGGCATACTCACGATCGAGTACGTCGAACCTTGGACGCTTCTGCTCCACGCGTAGGCGTCGCACGCACGCCGGCCCGCGTGCGATAACGCCAGCGACGAATTTCGTCGGGCGCACCGATGAGTTTGCGCGTCGCGGACCGTTAGACGTAGTGAGAGCGATGACAGAGCGCACCAAGAACATGGACCAGTGCCTCCTCCTCGCCGCCGCGCAGGCAGGCGATGAGCGGGCGTTCCGTCGGCTCGTCGGGCCCTACCGGCATGCGCTGGAGGTCCACTGCTACCGGATGCTCGGGTCCGCGCAGGACGCCGAGGATCTCGTGCAGGAGACGCTGCTGCGAGCGTGGCGCGCGCTGGAGCGGTTCGAGCCCCGGGCGCAGCTTCAGACGTGGCTGTATCGGATCGCGACCAATGCTTGCCTCGACGAGCTCGAGCGCCGGCCACTGCGCCCCGAGCCGATCGATCCGTTTCCCGACATGCCGCTGGACGAGGCGGCTTCGCCGATCTATGACCCTTCGGCTCGCTACGCGATCCGCGAGGGCATGGAGCTCGCGCTGCTGCGTGCGATCCAAGAGCTGCCGGGTCGCCAGCGCGCCGTGTTGATCTTCCGCGACGTGCTCGGCTGGACCGCTCCGGAGGTCGCAGAGCTCCTGGAGTCGACGGTCGCGTCGGTCAACAGCGCCCTGCAGCGCGGCCGCGCGACGATCGAGCAGCACCTGCCGGCGCCGGCGCCCGCCGCCGCCGATCCCGCCGAGCGCGAACTGCTTGACCGCTACGTCGAAGCGTTCGAGCGCGATGACGTTGACGCGCTGGTGTCGCTGCTGCGCGAAGACGCGCTGCTGAGAATGCCGCCCCAGCCGTCTGTGATCGGCGCCGTCGAGATCGCGCGCTTCTTGCGCGAGCAGGCCGGCGGCGGCGATCTGGCGCACTTCAAGCTGACCCCGACCTGGGCCAACGGCCGTCCCGCCGTCGCGATCCACAGTGCAACCGAAGATCGTGGGCTGGTCCCGCACGGGATCAGCGTGCTTGAGATCGAGGGCGGCCAGGTCATCGGGATCGACACGTTCATCGACCCGAGCCTGCCGGCGCGGTTCGGATTCCCCGCCGGAAATCGGAGCGCGCGGTCGCCGTAGCGGCTGGCGCACCCCAGCTTTTCTCTCTCTTTCCGTAGCTGTTCGCCCCAACCAGACCATTGGAGGTCCGATGACGTCCACATCCAGAAATATCAATCGATGGCGCGCGTTCGCGCTCCTGGCGGTCGCGTACTTCATGACGATCGTCGATCTGACGATCGTCAACGTCTCGCTGCCGACGATTGCCCGCGACCTGCACTTCTCCGAGACCAGCCTGCAGTGGGTGGCGACCGCGTATGCGCTCACGTTCGGCGGCTTTCTGCTGCTGGGCGGTCGCGCCGCGGATCTGCTCGGCCGCCGCCGGATCCTGATGTTCGGCTTGACCTTGTTCACAGTCGCTTCGCTGGCGTGCGGCCTCGCGACCGGCGACGCGTTCCTGATCGGTAGCCGAGCTGTGCAGGGACTCGGCGCCGCGATCATGCTGCCAGCCGCTCTGTCGATCGTGATGAACATGTTCGAAGAGGGCGCCGAACGCAACAAGGCGCTTGGGATCTGGGGCGGGCTCGGCGCCGGCGGCGCGACCGTCGGGCTGATCGCCGGCGGGCTCATCACCAGGTACGCCGGATGGCAGTACATCTTCTATCTGAACGTCCCAATCGGGGTGGCTGCGCTCGCGCTCGCACCGCGCTTGGTCCCCGACAGCAGGCTCGGCGCGACGCGCCGGCGGTTTGACGCGCTCGGCGCAATCGCCGGCACACTCGGGCTGGTCCTCCTGGTGGACGCGATCTCGCAAGCACCGCAGTACGGCTGGGGCGCGACGAGGACGGTCGCGCTGCTCGCGACATCCGCGACGCTGCTCGCCGCGTTCCTGGTGATCGAAAGCCGGGTGCAGTCGCCGCTGCTGCCGCTGTCGATCTTCCGGCTGCGCACGGTCGCCGGCGCCAATGTCGCCGGGCTGCTGTTAGGCGGCAGCTTCTTCGCGTTCATCTTCGTCGGCACCCTGTACATGCAGCAGGTGCTCCACTACAGCGCGCTGCAGACGGGAGCCGCGTGGCTGGCCGCGTCGCTGACCTCGGTTGCGCTTGCGGGCCTCTCGCAGTGGCTGGTCACGCGCGGAGGCGCCAAGGTCGTGATGGTGATCGGGATGACGCTGATCGGCGCGGGCGTGCTCTGGGCAACCCAGGTGCCGGTCCAGGGGCATTTCCTCCAGAACCTCGCCGGCCCGTTCGTGATCGCCGGCGCCGGGACCGCGTTCGCGTTCATCCCGATCTCGATCGCCGCGCTGGCGGGTGTTCAGGAGCACCAGGCCGGGCTCGCGTCCGGGCTGTTGAACACCTCTCAGCAGATCGGTGGAGCGATCGGGATCGCGATCGCATCGAGCGTCGCCGCCGGCCACACGCAGGCGTTGGTGCACGCAGGCGACACGGCGCCCACGGCGCTGACCGGCGGCTTTCGGTCGGCGTTCTGGGTCCTCGGCGCGATCGCCCTGATCGCGATCCCGGCGATCTTCGCGCTCGTCCGCCGCGACGAGCTCACAGACGCCGTCAGCAAGACCACGGCCCGCGAGCCACAACCCTCGTTCGCTCCCGCCAACTGACCCTCACCAACCCAGCGCAAGACAGAGGAGACGCAACCGATGAGCCCCAACAGCGACTTGTCTGACAAGACGACGATCGTCGTCGGCGCCAGCCGCGGCCTCGGCCGCGGCATCGCCACCGCCTTCGCTCAGGCGCGCGCCCCGGTGATCGCCGTGGCGCGCAGCGAGGCGGCGTTGACTGAGCTGGCCGACGGCCCTGGAGACATCACGCCAGAGGTCGCCGATGCTGGTGACGCAGACCTGGCGGCCGGTCTGCTGGAGCGCTACCCGCCACAAGTCCTCGTTCTGGTGGCCGGCGCGACCCCGGCCATACGCCCGCTGCAGGAGCAGACGTGGGAGTCGTTCTCGGTCAACTGGCACACCGACGTGAGGATCGCCTTTCACTGGCTGCGCGAGGCGCTGCTCAAGCCGTTGCAGGCGGGCAGCCGGGTGGTCGTGATCAGCAGCGGCGCCGCGGTGCAAGGGTCACCGCTAAGCGGCGGCTATGCCGGGGCCAAGGCGACCCAGCGGTTCATCACAGCCTACGCCCAGGACGAGGCAAGCCGCGCCGGCCTGGACCTCACGTTCACCGCCGTGCTGCCTCGGATCACGCCGCTGACCGACCTCGGACGGCCCGCGGTCCAGGCATACGCGGCTCGTAGCGGCCTGTCGGTGCAGGAGTACGTCAAGCGGTTCGGCAAGCCGCTGACCCCCGAGCGGGCCGGCGCCGCTGTCGTCGAGCTCGTGCGGGCGGATGCCCCGAGCGTCGCCCCCGCCTATCTGCTCAGCAGCGACGGGTTACAGAAGCTCTCGTGATCAGTACCGATCCCCGGCGGCGCGACTTGTGTCGCAACGCGGCTAACCGATCGGCTGGTCGTATTCGTCGTGGCGACGGACCCAGAGGAACGGCATCGGGAGATGGTCCTCGTTTCGGCCGTCGGGCGCTCGATCGAGCAATTGATAGGTGACGTTGAAAACGTCCAGCCCGCGCGCGTAACAGGAGTATGTGTGGTGCACGACGCCGTTGCGCAGCGCGAACGCGCTGAAGCCGGGGTTCTCTGCACCGAACGGCTTCTGAGTGAAGTTGTAGGTGATCCTGTCGGCTCCGTCGTTGGGCCGTTCCATCTCCGGCTGGGATGTGCCAGCGTCCAGTCCGGGGTCCGACACGCCGAAGTCGTAGTTGAAATCGCTTTGGCCCGACGACACCCAAGTAAAGGCCCACCCCATCCGCCGCTTGTAGGCATCGAGCTCGGCGAGTGGCGCTCGCGACGCGCAGACCATGGTGACGTCGTGCCGCGCGAGGTGGACGATCGCTCCGTTGAAACTGTCGGCCCAGAATGAGCACAGCGGGCAGCCCTCCGTCCAGCGTGGGCCGAACATGAAGTGATAGACCAGCAGCTGCGATCGCCCGTCGAACAGCTCGCTCAGGGTCCTCTGACCGGTTTCGGTCTCAAACACGTACTCCTCGTCCACGGGCACCCACGGCAGCTCGCGCCGACGGCGAGCAATTTCATCGCCGCGCCGAGTCAGCTCCTTCTCCGCCTTCAGCAGCTCCAAGCGCGCGAGGAGATGCTCCTCGGTGGTTCCGATCGTGTGCTCAGCCATGTTCCCTCTGCGGGTAGCGATCTCCGTTCTCCTCAGTTGAGACACCGCCGCCTTCGGAAAGTGGTCGCCAGCTGCTGGCTAGGCGGCCGCAGCCTGCGACCCGATACTGCCGCGCAGCCAAAGCCGCAGGTCGGCGACGGGCATCGGCCGTGCGAACAGAAAGCCCTGGGCGATGTCGCAGCCGGACTCGCGAAGGTCCTCGAGCACGGCGTCGGTCTCGACGCCTTCGCCGACGACGCGGAGCTCGAGGTTACGCCCGAGGTCGATGATCGAGTGAACGATCGCTGCGTCGGCCGCGTTGTCGAGCATGTCGGCGACGAAGCATCTGTCGATCTTGAGTTCGTGGATCGGCAGCGCCGACAGGTAGCCGAGCGACGTCTGTCCGCGGCCGAAGTCGTCGAGGCTGATGCTGACGCCGGCGCGGGCGAGCCTGGCCAGCACGCCGGCGGCGCGCTTGGGGTCGGTCATCAGCGCGGTCTCGGTGACTTCGATGATCAGGCGCTCCGGCGCGACGTTCAGTTCGTGAAGTGTGCCGATGATGTCGTCGGCGAGCGATTCACGGGCGATGCTGCGGGCGGACACGTTGACCGCCACGGCGAGGTCACCGGATGCCGGTCCGAGGCCGACGAGGTCGCTCAGCGCTGCCCTGAGTACCCAATGCGTGAGCTTGTCGATCACGTCGGTCTGCTCGGCCAGCGGCAGGAACCGGTCCGGGTACAGAAGACCTTGCCGCGGATGCTGCCAGCGCACGAGCGCTTCGATGGCGCTGACGCGACCGTCCGCGAGCGCAACCTGCGGCTGGTAGTGCAGGACAAGCTGTCCATCGTCGATCGCGTGTCGCAGCTCGCTGACGAGGCCGAGGCTGGCAGCGTCGTACTGTTCGAGCGAGGCGTCGTAGCGAAGGACGCCGGCGTGCTGCGCCTTGGCGGCATACATGGCGACGTCGGCGCGCTGCAACAGCTCATCGACGTCGCTGCCGTCCTGCGGCGCGATCACGAACCCGATGCTGCCCTGGACGGTGAGCTCGAGGCCGCTGACCTCGACCTCACGATCGATGACGCCGCGCAGCCGCTCCAACAGCCCGCCGGCGTCAGCGACGTCGCGGACGATCAGCCCGAATTCGTCACCTCCGAGCCGCGCAACCGTGTCATCGGGGTGGATATTGGCTGCCAACCTGTTGGCCATCTCGACGATCAGCAGGTCGCCGTTGTGGTGACCGAGCGTGTCGTTGATCTCCTTGAACCGGTCAAGATCCGCGATCGCGACGACGACCGACTGTCCGGTGCGGCTTGCGTCGGCGACCGCGCTCGCCACTCGGCGGTGAAAGAGCGTGCGATTCGGAAGCTCGGTCAGCGCGTCGTGTCCTGCCAGGAACGCGTTGACCGCAGCCTCGCGGCGAAGGCCACGACTGACGGACGCAGTGATTGCAAACAGAGCGAGGTAGAGCAGCGCAAGTCCGATCGCCAGGTCGAGATACAGGTGGTGCAACCCGCCGGCGAGGTCGTGGCTGATCGGTGCGTAGGGAAGGTATGCCTCCAGGACCCCGACCCGGCGTCCCGGAGCGCCGGCAGTCAACGGCAGATAGACCTCGACGGCCGACACGCCGCGGCTCCCCGTGTCGTTGAAGTCCGAGTTCAGATGCGTCAGGAGAGCCACGACCTCGCCGCCGGCGGCGTCGAGCGCCTCGTCGTCGGGCTTGTCGTTCACACCGGAGCCATCGTCGGAGAAGACGACACGACCGTCGAGATCTCGCAGCCGCAGCCTCAGCACATGCCGCACCCCGACCGCGCGCGTCACAAGACGGCGAAGCGCGATCCGCTCGGCGGGACTCAGCCCGAGGCGAAGCGGTCGCCCGTCGAGGAGCGGTTCGACCGCCGTCTGCGCCACCAGCGTCGCCTCCGAGCGACCTTCCGCCAGCCCACGGCGAGTCGCCTCGCCGCGAAACGTGATTGCGAGAACGGCGCCGAGGATCAGCACGGGTACGAGGCTGATCGCGGCGTACAGAGCAAACAGCCGTCCCATGGACGGCCGTTCAGGGGGCGCCCCGGTCATAGCCCGGTGTTCGGCCGTCACCCCGCCAGCCTTGAGGCCGCGCCTCTAGCGCTGGACGGTGCCGGTGGCTCCTCTTTGGCGCTCAGAGCACGCCGGCGACGTTGATCACCAGCGCGTGACCATGAGGCGCAAACCGCGTGTCCGGCGCGAGCTCACCGGTGCCGACCTCGAATCGCAGCCTCGCTCCGTCGTCTCCATCGCCGGCGGAGACCCGTCGCTGACGGACGTACGTCGCGCTTTCCGCGAACCGTCCAACCAGGGCGAAGACTGCGGCTCGCACTTCGCCGACGCTGCGCTCGGCGCCGCGCCATTCGAAGTCCAGGACGTACGCGTTGCGCTGATCGCTGTACGCGTCGGTCAGCGTCAACCGCCGGTCGCGGGCACACCAGGCCTCGACGTGCGGGCGGAGATGGAGCTCGGGCTGCTCTGCAACCCATGCAGGCTCTGCAAACGCGGCGACCAGCTCTGTCGCGCCCGCAACCAGCATCGTGGCGTCCGCGATGCCGCGGCCGCGGTCGTCGTCGTCCCAGCGTCTGCCCACACCTGCAAGGTACCAGCGGTGCTCGTGCCTCAGGTCGACGCGAGGGGGCCGTCGCGTTCTACTGGAACCGTCGGCTGTTCGTGATTGCACGCAAGCACCTGAAGGGCCCGGGCATCCGCAAGCGCACCGCGCTCTACGAGATCACCGGCAATCTCGAGGGCGGTCCGCTGCGCGTCGTCGAGCGCGGCGTGCTGCCGAGCGCGGGCGACACCTCTTATGCCGGAGTCGTTCCGATCGGCGGCTCGCGCTTCCTGGTCACCTGGTATTCGAGCCCGCTCGCCGGCGACCCGAGCTGGGTCGCGGGCTTCGGCGGCCAGACCGACATCTGGGAAGCGACGCTCGACCTGTCGCGCCTACCTCACAGCTAGCTCAGCTAGCACCGCTGGTGGTCGAGAAACGGCCAACATGCGTCCGTTTCTCGACCACCTCGGTGAAACAGCGCGTTGGCGATACACAGCGCGACCAGGCTTGCACCCGCCGGGCAGAGCCCAGCCAACAGCGCGGGGCGCCACTGTCTACTCGACCCGGGTCAAGTGGCTGGGCGCGCTTCCTCCGAGCGTGACCAGCGGCGGTCGGCAAACTTGCCGAGCTCGAGCAGCGCCAGCAGCGCGATCGGGCCGAGCAGGCAGATGCCCCATTGCCGGCTCGTGAGCGACGTCGTTCCGAAGATCCGCTGCAATGCCCCCAGCGCTGTGACCAGGAACGTCAGCACCACCGCCGCGCCGATCATCTGCAGGAAGCGCGCGTTCTCGATCGTGTAGCGGGCAAACACGGTTCCCTTTGGCTCGCGGGCCTCGAGCGCCGCCGCGACGTGCATCAGCGACAGGGTGGTGAGCTCCATTGTCGTGGCGACCTTGAGGTCGTAGCGATCCTGTCCCCAGGCGACGATCGCGAGCGTCAGCCCGGCCATCATCCCGCTCGCCAGAGCCAGCCGCGCCGCGAGTCCGCGGGACACGATCGGCGCGGCGGCGTCGCGGGGCGCGCGCCGCATCAGCCCCGGAATCGGCGCGTCGAACCCGAGCCCGACGGCCAGGAACAGGTCACCCCATTCGGGGGATGGAGCTCGTCGGCCGACGTCGCGGCGGCGCGCGATCGACCCGGCTCGGTCCCGGCTCAGCGAGAGATCCGCCAGCGGCGTCCGCCGGCACCCCGCCGCGCCTCTCGCTGAGCTTTGAGCTCGTGCTCTTTGACCTCCGCCGCCGCGTAGGACTCCTTGACCAGCTCCTTGCCGCCCCTCCAGCCGAACACCCACGCGACGAGCACGATCGCGAAGACGACGTCCCAGGCGGAGATGATCAGCTGCTGTGCGGCGGAGTACGCGGCCGCATTGCTGGAACTTGTCGAGCCCCCGAGCACGAGGACGTTGAGAGCCTGGGTGACTCCGACCGCTCCCGGGGTGAACGAGAGGTTGTTCGAAAGCGAGTTGGCACCCGTGACGGCGAGGACCGTGTGGAACGTGACCGGGATCGAAAACGCGCCGAGGAACACCGCGACGATCCCCTGGCGGGCGATGAAGCTGCCGACCGAGGGCAGCACAACCCCGACCGCGAACCGCCGCGGCTGGCCGAGGATCGCTCCCCCGCGCTTGAGCCGATCGCGCACCTTCGATCCGCGATGCCAGAAATAGCGGACGACCCAGACCACCAGCGCCACCGCGGCGACGACGATCAGCGCGCTCAGCAGCGGATGCTTGGACACGAACCCGAGCTCGAGCCGCAACGACCCTGGGACCGTCGCGAACAGGTACACGTAGACCGCGACGCTGAGCACCGTGAACGGGATCTTCTGGACCACAAAGCCCGAGAACACCGCCGCAAACGTCGCTCCGGCGATCAGCGTCACGAACATCAGCATCATCACCAGCGAGCCGATGTTCGCCGGCAGGAACCCGTTCAGCGCAACCCCGACCGCGTAGGCGGCCAGCACCGGGCGAAAGCCGAGCTCGGCGTCCGGGAACGCCGCGCGCAGGATCGTCAGCCACCCGAGTGCCGCGAGCGACGTCTGCAGCGTTTCGAGCACGACGCCGGCGACGACGGTGCCGGCCGGGACCGCCCGCAGCTCATCGAAGAACTTGCTGATCCAGTCGGTGACGGGGACGCCGAGCAGCTCGAGCAGGGCCAGGACCAGCGCGATCGCGGCCAGCCAGGCGGCGATCCGCGCAACCCGCGCCAGCGCCGAGCCGGAGCTGGTGCCGGCGCCGGAGCGCTGTCCGGGGTCGGGTGCGCTTGCCTCACTCGCCTGCATCGGCTACATCATCGGTCCTGCCGGCCGCAGCACGTGGACTTGACACGTTCGTCAGGGTGACGGAGAACGGACGAAGCGATCAGACTGGAGGGTCCGGTGCAGTGCACACACCTCGACCAGGTGCTCGTCGAGCGCGCGGGCACGTTCACTCCAGCTCACCGGGGAGGATCGGGGTCGCCGCTGGTGTGCCTGCACGGCTTCATGGACACGTGGCGGATCTGGGAGCTCGTGCTTGCGCGGCTGCAACGCGCGCATGACGTGCTCGCGCCGACGCTCGCGGGCCACGCCGGCGGGCCGCCGCTGACCGAGCCCGCGACAACCTCGTCGATCGCCGATGCGGTCGAGCTGGCGATGGACGCGGCCAACTTCCAGACCGCCCACCTGACCGGAAACTCACTCGGCGGCTTCGTCGCGCTGGAGCTGGCGGCACGTGGCCGGGCACGAACCGCGGTGCTGTTCGCGCCGGCGGGCGGGTGGGCCGCCAGCGAGCAGTCGTTCCCCGAGCTGCTCGAGCTCCAGTTGCGGCTGCAACGACAGGTGAGAACGGCACTCCCCTACGCCGATGCGCACCTGGCCAGCGCCGAGGGCAAGCGGCGCGCGACGCAGTACGTCACGGTCAACTTCGAGCACATCCCCGCCGAATTGCTCGTGCATCAGATGCTCGGGATCGCGTCCTGTGAGCTGGCGTCGCGGCTGGCCGACGGCGCGCCGGTTGCTCGCTGGGAGCTCGACGCAGAGAAGATCGCGTGCCCGGTACGGATCGTCTGGGGAACGGCCGATCGGCTGCTTCCGTGGCCGTCCGCCGCCACCCGCTTTCGCCGCGACTGGCTGCCGCACGCAGACTGGGTGGCGCTCGACGACGTCGGTCACTGCCCACCGCTCGACGTCCCACTGCAGGCCGCCGAGCTGATCCTCGGCTTCACGTCGGACTGAGTGCCCCCGCATCTAATCGAGCCGGTGTGCCCAGCGATCGCTCCAACTCGACAGCGGGACCAGCGCAGCGCCGAGCTCGTGACCGAGATCGGTGAGGACGTACGCGCCGGCGGCGTCGACGTCGACGATCGCCGCGGCGCGCAGCTCTCGCAGGCGATCTCGCAGGACGCTCGAGGACATCCCGTCGCAGCGCTGCTGAAGCTCGCGGAACCCGAGCGGTCCGTCGCGTAGCTCCCACAGGATCCGCAGCGTCCAGCGACGGCCGAGTAGATCGAGCGCCGCCATGATCGGGCGCCCGGTGGTGGAGCCGCGCACCGGCCGGCCGGGCTTCGGTGCGCGCGCCTTCGTCACGGGCTCCACAATATGCCGCGCACCGGCGCGGACGCGATCAGCGCCCGTGCGCGCCGCTCAGGGCGCCGCGCGCGAGCCTGACGCTGACGAGCGCCTCGCTGCCCCGCGGGATCGTCAGCGTATAGCCGTGGGCGCCGGGCCGCACCGTCTGGACGGTGCGCGAACCCACGAACTCGCCGGCCGGGCCCACGTGCTGGCCGGCCAGGGTGACCCGCGACGTGGCCTGCAGCGAGGGGGCCAGCAGCCGCGCGACGGTGGCGGGGCCGCGGGCGGGGAGGCTGAGCTGCACGCGCACCGCGCGACTGCCCTTGTCGATCAGCAGCACGTGCAGGACGCGGCCCTGTACTCGCACCGCCCATGCAGTCAGGTGCAGGGACGGCGCGGGCGTGCAGGTGTGAGCGGACCAGCGCCGCGTTGCGCCCGAGCGTCCTGACGAACATCAGCAGCCCGTAGAGGAGAGGCCTCGCACGCAGCCCGCGGTCGCCGAGCGAGAACGGAGCGTTGATTGTGGTGTCGCGGATGTGGACGTTGACTCCGTCGACTCCGGCGCGCAACAGGTCAAACAGCGTGTCCGGCGCCCACAGCGCCGTTGCAAACGAGTCGCTGACGCCGTTGAGCCCGCCGCAGGTGACCGAGTTGAGCTCGGTCAGGCGAAATACCAGCCCCGCGCGGTGCGCTTGCGCCACCGCGCCGCGCACGCTGCGCGCAAGCCCCGCAGAGGCGGCCTGGCTCAGCAGCCGCTCGGTGGTCGGGTACTCCGGCGACGTGCGCTTCACGCACGGCGAAAACGGATAACGGTGCGCGCTGATGATCCCGAGCCCCGGGTGCGGCGCGGCGATCAGGCTCGTGATCCAGCTCAGGGCTCCCTGTGGGTTAGCGAGCGCCGGACCGGCGAGCGGCACGCCGGGGGCGATCGTGGAAAGCGCGTGCGCATAAGCCTGAAAGTCGTGCGTGTAGATCCCGGCCGACAGCGCGCGGGGCAGGATTTCGGCCGCGAGCCTCGTGCGCCCGATGCTCGCCAGCCAGTACCAGTGCGCGTAGAGGTCGGGCTCGTTGCCGACCTCGAACCCGACGATGCTCCGGCGCGGAAGCAGCGCCTCGGCGGCGCGCGCCCACTGCGCCGCGATCGCCGGCTTGCCCGTGACGAGGTTGAGGTCGAGGATCAGGCGCAATCGCTCGCGCAGCACGAGCGCGGAGAGCTTCGCGACCCAGGTCGGCGTCAGCCTGTATGCCCACGACGGCATCGATCGCAGGCTCGGATCCCAGAACGTTCGATCCGCCGAGTCACCGCCGATCCGCAGGATCAGCGGGCCGTCGCCCGGGACCCGGAGCAGCGACAGCGCCCGCTCGAACAGTGCCACATGGCGCTCGTACAGCGGCAGCGCCCCGTACTCGGTCGACAGGCCGAAGAACGATCGCGGGACCCGCGTGACCCCGGCGCGGGCGCCGATCGTCAGCCCGGCTTGCGCGCTTGGCGGGGGGGCGGGATGGCGGCGACCGCGGCGGTGGGCGGCGCTGCGCTCGATGGTGGTGAGGTGGTGGGGGTGTCGCGCGCCGTGGCGAGCACGTGCTAGGCCGTCGTCGTCGCGTGTCAATGGCAGGACCGCGGTGAGCACCACGAGCATCGCCGTGACGACTGCGGCGAGCCAGCCTGCGGTCGCGCGTCTGCGCCGACGTTTGCGGCTGGCTGCTGTGGCGGCGGCTGTGGAGGGGAGTTTGCGCGCAGTCATCCGCTGTGGCCCGGGTGTGCGTCGTGCCCCCGAGTCGGCGCGTGCAGCATAAGCGTGCGGCGGCGGGGTCAGAACCTCCTGGAGGATGGCCTTAACAGGCCCTAACCGGACGGGGCGCTCGGCACCGGCCCGATAACAGGAACGAAACGAGACGCACATGACGCTCTGAGGAAACGCACAGCCGCCGGCCGGATTTATTTCTTGAGCTTGGGCTCAGTAATGTGTTATCCTGAGCGCCCGCTCAGAAAAGGAGTACGCTCGTGACTCGCAAGTGGTGGACCTTGTTGGCCGTCTGCACCGGGGTGTTCATGCTGTTGCTGGACATCACGATCGTCAATGTCGCGCTGCCCGACATCCAGCGCGCGTTTCACGCCTCGTTGACCGATCTCCAATGGGTGATCGACGCGTACGCCCTGACCCTGGCGGCGTTGTTGTTGACCGCCGGATCGATTGCCGATCTGGTGGGCCGAAAGCGTATGTTCGCGATCGGGATCGTCGTGTTCACGGGCGGCTCTGCCCTCTGTGGGGTTGCGCCGGGATCCACGTTCCTGGCCGTCTCGCGCGCGCTGCAGGGAGTCGGCGGGGCGATCATGTTCGCGACGTCGCTGGCGCTGCTCGCCGATGCGTTTGCGCCCGAAGAGCGCGGCGTCGCGTTCGGCGTGTTCGGCGCGATCACGGGAATCGGCGTCGCCGTCGGCCCGGTCATCGGCGGCGCGATCACCAGCGGGCTGTCGTGGCGCTGGATCTTCTACGTCAACGTCCCGATCGGGGTGTTCGCCCTGCTCGCGACGCTGCGCCACGTCGCCGAGTCGCGCGACCCGGCCGCCGGGCGGCCGGACTGGCCGGGCTTCGTCACGTTCACGATCGGGCTCTCGGCGCTGGTGTTCGGGCTGATCCGCAGCCAGCCGGACGGCTGGGGCTCGGGCACGGTCGTCGCTTCGATGGTCACCTCGGCCGTGATGCTCGCCGCATTCCTGCTCGTCGAGTGGCGCTCGCGCGCGCCGATGCTCGACCTGCGACTGCTCCGCGTACCGACGTTCGACGGCGGGTTGGTGGCGGCTTGGAGCGTGTCGGCATCGGTGTTCGCGCTGCTGACGTACATCGTGCTCTACATGCAGAACGTCACCGGCGCCTCCGCGATCCAGACCGGCCTGCGACTGCTGCCGCTGACGCTCGCGCTGTTCGTGACCGCGGGGATCGCGGGCAGGCTGAGCGATCGGGTTCCGGCCAAGTGGCTGATCGCTCCAGGGTTTGTGCTCGCCGGCATCGGCCTGGCGCTGATGAGCGGGCTGTCGCCGACCGACGACTGGACGTATCTGCTCCCGGGCATGATCGTCGCCGGGGCCGGCGCCGGGCTGATCAACGTGCCGCTGGCCTCGACCGCGGTCGGCGTGGTTTCAAGCGAGCGGGCGGGGATGGCCTCGGGGATCAACTCGACGTTCCGCCAGGTCGGAATCGCGACCGGCGTCGCGGCGCTGGGCAGCGTGCTCGCGAGCCAGCTGAACAGCCATGTCGTCGCGCAGCTGCACGACGGGCCACTCGCCGCGCACGCACACACGCTCGCCACCGCGGCGAGCAAGGGCGGGTTCGCGTCCGCGCTGCAGGCAACGCCGGCGCCGCTGCGAGGCCTCGCCGCGCAGGCGTTCCACAACGGGTACGTGGACGCGCTGGGCACCGTGATGGTGATCGGCGCGGTCATCGCGTTTGTCGGTGCGGTCCTGACGTTCGTGCTGATCCGGCAGCGGGACTTCGTCGCCTCGTCGTCGTCGGTTCCGGTCCCCGCGCTCGGATGATGATCGCCGGGAGAAGCTCGTGAACCGGCGTGCGCGAGGCGAATACGCTTCGCAGCCAATGCTCGGCGAGACCCCGAAGCGACGCGGCCGCCCGCCCTCGGGCGGCCGCGAGGCGATCCTGGCGGCCGCGCTGCAGCTGCTGCGCGAACGCGGCATCGCCCGCCTGACCACCCGCGAGATCGCGGCGGCGGCGGGCGTCTCTGAGGCGAGCATCTTCTATCACTACCGGGATCGCGCCGGGCTGTTGACGGCGGTGTTCGAGGCCGGCATCCAACCGCTGCGAGCGCTCGGCGACGAAGTTGAATCGTCCGGCGAGAACACCCACGACCTGCTGGCGCGGCTTGGCCCGGTGCTCGAGCAGTTCCTGGATCAGGCGCTGCCCGTGCTCGCCGCCGCGCAATCGGACACCGAGCTACGAGACGCGCTGGCGGCGCACATGAACGAGTTCGACCTCGGTCCGCATCGCGGCGTGATCGACATCGGCGCCGCGCTCCGGCGCGAGCAGGAGGGCGGCCGGATCCGGGCCGACGTCGACCCGGAGGCGGTCGCACTGCTGTTCGTCGGCGCCTGCTTCATCCGCGCCTCCCAGCGCCAGATGCGGATCCCGAGCGCGCAGCTGCCGACGCTCGAGGACGTGACCGGCGCGCTGGAAACGTTGCTGCGCCCGAGCTGACGCGATCTGAACAGCCTGTGAACTAACGCGGCGGCCGCGCTGAACGACCCGCGCGCGCTGCGACAATCGCACGTATGGAGAATCACTCGCGTGGCTCGGTGCTCGTGGTCGACGACGAGCCGACGATCGCCGAAGTCGTCGCGCGGTACCTCGAGCGCGCCGGCTATCGGACGCGCGTGGCCTCCGACGGGATGCAGGCGATCGACGTCGCCGCTCGTCAGCGACCCGACCTGGTCGTCCTCGACCTGATGCTTCCGGGGCTCGACGGCCTCGAGGTGATGCGCCGGCTGCGTGAGCAGGACCACGCGCGGACCGCGGTGATCCTGCTCACGGCCAAGGGCGAGGAGTCAGACCGTGTGATCGGACTGCGGCTCGGCGCCGACGACTACGTGGTCAAGCCGTTCTCGCCCGCCGAGCTTGTCGCCCGCGTCGATGCGGTCCTGCGGCGCGTCGACACCTCGCCGACACACGAGCCCACGATCGAGCTGTCTGACATGACGATCGATCCGACCGCGCGGCGCGTGTTCGTCCGCGGCGACGAGGCGCAGCTGACCCAGCGAGAGTTCGACGTGCTCCTGTTCCTCGCGCGCCACCCCGGCCAGGTCTTCTCTCGCAACCAGCTGATGGATGCGGTCTGGCAGTACTCGTTCTACACGGACACCTCGACGGTGACCGTACACATCCGGCGGCTGCGCTCCAAGATCGAAGCCGATCCCGCTCAGCCGCGCCACATCCAGACGGTCTGGGGCGTGGGCTATCGCTTCCAGCCGTGAGCGGCACGGGCGCCGGCCGCGACTGCCGACGCTGATCGCCGAGCTCGCGCGCGCAGGCGCGGGCTCGCTGTCGCGCCAGCTCGCGCTGACGGTGGGCATCGCCGTCGCACCGGTGCTCGGTCGCGCTGGTGGTTGTGGTGCTGCTGATGGCGGTCTCCGGGCACGACGCGAAGCTCGTCGGGCTGATCGTGCTCGCGGCCGGCGTGCTTGCCGCGATCGCCGCGCGGCTGGTCGCGGGTTCGATCCTGAGAGACGTCGAGTCGATCCGCGACGGCCTGACGGCCGTGGGGCGCGGCGACCGTGACGTCGAGATCGAGACGGCCGCGCGCGACGAGCTGGCCGAGCTCGCCGCGGCTGCCAACGTGATGATCGGCAGGCTGCGGGCTGAGGAGGCCGCCCGCGACCAGTCCGACGCAGCGCGGCGCAATCTCGTCGCGGCGGTCTCGCACGATCTGCGCACGCCGATCACATCGCTGCGCTTGCTGGCCGAGGCGGTCGAGGACGGCATCGTCGACGAGGCCACGCGCCGCGGCTACCTGCTGCGGATGCGAACTCACATCGACGCGCTCAGCGCGCTGATCGACGACCTGTTCGAGCTGTCACGCCTGGAGGCCGGGGATATCCGCTGGTCGCTCGAGCGCGTGCCGCTCGGCGAGCTCGTCGGCGAGACCGTCGAGGCGATGCGGGTGCAGGCCGAGGCGAAGGGGATCGCCGTTGTCGCGAACGTCCCCGACGCGTTGGCGCCCGCCAGGGCGAACCCCGAGAAGCTCCAGCGGGTGCTGTTCAACCTGATCCAGAACGCGATCCGGCACACGCCGGCGGACGGCAGCGTCGTCGTCCGCGCCGAGCCGGTGGCCGACCGGATCGAGGTTGAGGTCGCGGACACCGGCGACGGGATCGCGCCGGAAGAGCGCGAGCGCGTGTTCACCGCGTTCTACCGTGGCGGCGCCGACGCCGCCCGCACCAGCGGCGGGGCCGGGCTGGGCCTGGCGGTCTCGCGGGCGATCGTCGAGGCGCACGGCGGACAGATCTGGCTTGCGGACGCGAGCGTCGGCACGCGGGTGCGCTTCAGCCTCCCGGCGGCGCGCTAGTCAGTCGCGTGCCAGGTCCGCCAGGTGGTCGAGAAACGGACAATATGCGTCCGTTTCTCGACCACCTCCGAAGAGCAGTGATTGCACACGACCCGCTGCGGCCGACTACTGAGTGGCCTCCGGCGTTGGCACTCGAACCGCCGGATGGGGTCTTTCAGTCCCGTCGATTGTTGCCGAATAGACCGGTAACGGTTCCTTCGAGATTGGTGAGTGCGCGGAAATGTCATCTTTGCAACAGCTGATTCAGGTTTTCGGGGCTGGCAAGCGGTCGCGTTCCGGTGGTGGGCGCAGCCCAGCCGGACTTCATCCCGGTGAGCGCGCTCAGGGCCACCCGGCGATGAGGGGTCTGAGCGTGCCGCCCGTGCATGGCCATCACTGCATCTGCAACCGTTGCGACGCGCTGGCCGCGCAAGCGACCCGCGTGTAGCGAGCGCCAGGGGCTAACAAGTCGACGACGCCGCCGACTCGCCCCTGCCGGCGCTCGGCTCGTCGACCAGCCCGCCGGGCGACGCCCGGCTGACGGCGCCGAGGTGCACGACGTACCAGGCGCCGCGCCACGAGATCATCGAGGCGATCCCGAACGAGCGGATCGCACCGTCCTCCCGATAGACGAGCCGGGAGTTCGGGACCTCGTAGTAGCCGACGCGGTTGTAGCAGGTGCCGGGAGGCACCCAGTGCGCGTAGGCGCCAGGTACGTCGATGCCGACGAGACTGGCGCTGCGCGCGTGCGCGCCGAGTAGCGCGTGAACGGCCGCGAGGTCGAGGCGGTAGTCGCCGACGAGCCTTGCCAGGTAGTCGGCGTCGGGATCGGCGATCGCCTTGACCTGTGCGTATGCCGCTTCGGGAAAGAACGCGCGGAGCGCGGGTCGCACCGAGCCCGTCCTGACCCCTGTCCAGAGCGCTGCGACCTCGCGGCGAAACGCGGTCGCGGTCGCGCTCGGGAGCTGATTGGTCTGCGGCAACAAGCCAGGATCGGGGCGTGGACGGTGGCGGCGCCTCTGGGCGGCGGTCGTCGTGGTCGTCGTGGCCGTTGGGGCCGTCGGGGCTCGTCGGGGCTGTCGGGGCGGTCGGAGCGGTCGCGGTCGTCGTCGGGGGCGCGCCCGCGGAGGTTGACGGCGTGCTCTGCGACCGCGCGCTGCCACAGCCCGCGACCGCCAGGGCTGCCGCGACCGCGACCGCTACAGCTAGCGCCCACGCGCCGCGCAACCGGCTAGTGGCCCTCGAGCGCCTGCCGCACCGGGTCCTCGCCGCTGTTGACGTAGAGGACCTGCCGAACTGCCCGCCGACCACCCAGCAGCGCCTCGAGCACCGCCGCGACGTCGTCGCGCGGGATCGCGCCCCGAAACGGCGCCGTCGAGATCCGGACCAGGCCGTTGCCCGGACCGTCGGTGAGGCGGCCCGGGCGCACGACGGTCCACTCGCGGTCGCTCGCCTGCACGGCCGCGTCGGCCTGCGCCTTGGCGCGCAGGTACACGCTGAACACGTCGTCGTCGCCGGGCGGATCCTCGGCCCCGATCGAGCTGACGATCACAAATCGCGCCACGCCCGCCGCGGCGGACGCGTGCAGGAACTTGATCGCGCCGTCGCGGTCCATCGTCAGCTTGCGCTCCACGCCGCTGCCGGGCCCGGCGCCGGCCGCAAATACAGCGGCATCGCAGCCTTGCAGCGCCGCAGCGATCTCCGCCTCCGGCTCGTGCTCGAGATCGCAGACGACCGGGTGCGCGCCGGTAGCGCGAACGTCGTCGGCGTGGTCGGGATTGCGGATCAGGCCGACGACGCTGTCGCCGCGCGCCGACAGCAGCCGCGACAGCCGCAGCCCGATCTTCCCGTGGCCTCCGGCGATCGCGATCCGCATTGCGACATCAGCCTAGTGCAGGGCGCTTCGTGCCTGCGAGAGCAGCGCCCGCTCGAAGGGCTTCAGGGCGCGCCCGCGGGCGGGCACTGCGGCCTGGCGCCGCGGATCATGACCGGCGCGTGGCCCGTCTGGGCGGCGCTGACCGACCAGTTCGTGCAGCGGTCGATCACCGCCGTGAACGCGGCCGTGAACGCGCCGTGCCGATTGGGGCGCACGGTGCGCGACTGCGTTGCACCCGCGTGGACGATCAGGTGCACCTTCAGTCGTGGGCTGAAGTGCCGTCCGGCAACGGAAACTGGATCGCGGCTCGTCAACGTCAGCGCTGGGGCGCTCGCGGACTTGCTCTGCGCACCTGCGCGATCCGTGGTGCCGGTGCTCCCGGCCGCACACGCGGCCGCGACCGGGACCGCCAGACCGATTCCGGCCGCGATCGCCGCAACGCGTCGTGGATGGCGATGTCTCATCGGTGGTCCTCCTTTCCGGCGGCTGTGGGGACCCGGCTGCCCGGGCCCCCACGCGCCTGACCGTCGCTTACCTTCCGCCGCCGCCGGTGGGCACGCCCATCGTGGCGGTGAAGATCTCCTGATCGTTGGCCTCCTGGCCGTTGGGCTCGGTCGCGCCGCACAATGCCGGCGGGTTGCCCGGCGTGGCCGTCCCCGGACACACGAACAGATCCTTCGCGCGCGTGTCCATCCAGATCGGGTGGGCCTTGTCCACGGCGGCGAGTCCGGTGTAGTCACCGAAGAACTGGCCGCCGTTGGGGCCGCCGAACTGGGTCGGGGCGGGCATCGAGCTCGACGTTACTCGCGCCTGACCGAAGCCGGACAGGTTGCGCGAGCCCGACAGCGAGAAGTCCGATGAGCCTGTTGTCTCATCGGCGCCGTACTGACGGTCGTAGTAGTCGACCACCAGCTTCCCGTCGCGCGTGTACGTGCTCCACTGCCACCACTGGTCGGTGTGCGCCTGGCGACCGGACCCCGTGACCAGCGTCTCATCGCGCGGATCGGTCGTCGTCCCGGTGAACGTTCTGCCGCCGTCGGTGGACACGCTCAACAGGATCTTGTTGCTGCACTGCCCGGCTGTCTTGACCCCTTCGTACTTCGGGTTGCCGTCGCCGGCGAATCCGGCCGGCTCGCAGCCGTTGCTCTCGTTGGAGTCCTTGTTGATGTAGGACGCGAGCGTGACGGTCACCTTGCTCGGGTCTGTGGGGTCGACCTGGCCGACGGGGTACTGGGCGGCGCGGAACACCGACCTCGTCGACGCGCCCTTCTCGGGCACGCACGCCCGGCCCGGATCAGCGCCTGCGCCCTGGTAGGTGTCGCAGTCCGGTAGCTCGTAGTAGTCGCTGACCTTGACCGGCGAAGAGAACGAGGCTCCTCCGTCGGTCGACTTGGCGAGCAGCATCTCGTAGCGGTTGTCGCGGCCGGTCGTGGGCTGGTTGTTGTAGTTGGCCCAGACGACGTAGAGGTTGCCGTCGGGACCCACGAACGGATCAGAGAACTGGTTGTTGTTGCAGCTCCCGCTGGGGGTGGGCAGGCCGAACGTGTTCGTGCACAGCGGGCTGTCCTGGCTCACCAGCACCCGTTGGCTGAAGCTCTGCCCGTAGTCGTTGGAGTGCGACTCGTAGATGTAGGCGGTTCCGTCCGCGGCGAACTCGGTCCAGGTGACGTAGATGCGATCGCGGAAGGCGCTGTGAAGCCCGTCGTCGATCGTCATCAGCGCCTTGTCCTCGAGCGTGTTGCCGGTCCCGTTGGGATCGAAGAACACGACCGAGGGCTTACCCGGGAAGTTCCACGAGGCGCCGTTGTTGGCGGTCGAGCGGAACACGACGAACGCGCTCGACAGATCGGGGTTGGCCGAGGTTCCCCCGCCGCGGTTGAACAGCTGGCAGCTGAGGTACGCGTTGCCGCGGGAGTCCCACGCGACCGATGTGTCACCGCCGGCCTGCCAGTACTGGCGCGGTGGGGCCCCCGAGGGCCCGCGGATGAAGCTGTTGGGCACCGTCGAGTCCGCCCAGCTGCGACCGCCGTTGAGCGAGAAGTGCGCTCCGCACGTGCCGTCACCGCGGATGTAGTTGTTGTCGCTGGCGACGATGTGGCCGGTGTCGAATGGATCCTGCGCGATCGACGTCTCGTTGTTTGCCTGGGAACGGCCCTGCAGATCGGGATCGGCGATGTTGAGGCAGTTCTGGTTGACCTTCACGTTGCCGCCGAGCACCGACGAGCACTTGCCGGCCGACGAAGGGGTGTAGTTGCCGAGCGACCCGGTGCCGGTGCTCGGCCCGATGCTCGCCGGCGGGATCTCTGGAGCGCCATCGGCACCCGAGCCTTCGTCGCCGTTCGGAGCGGCGGCTGGCCTGGGGCGAGGCACCCTGCAGCATCGCGTTCGCCAGCGTCTCAGAGATGATTCGCTTCTGGAACTTGTTGAGGTGCGCATAGGTGAGAGGGTTCCTCGCCTGCGCATGTGAGTGCGTGAGCAGCAGCAGACATGCGACTGCAGCCACGCCGGCGCACGCAAATGCGACGCCGAGACGGCGTTTGAGCAGCATTGGACTCCCGTCTGATTCGTTGGGGCGCAACGAGCCCGGCCCCCGGTCCTCTGTCCTTCGCGAGAGCGCTCAGGCCTTCCCGTGGGGTCGGGTTCACGACTGGACTCGGGCGGTCGATTCCTACCTCCTTTCCTGCCAACGACCGCTGCTTACGGGCACCCTACCGCAACTCGCGGGCCCGCGCGCACGGTCTACTGCGTCCTGCAAATCCGGGATTTCCCGGCTCGCCCGGCTCGCCGCAGGCGTACCATTGGTGACATGACCGCGCTAGGCGTGGCACTGCTGGTGATCGGAGCGATCGTCGTCGCCGTCGAGGCGCACGTGCCGTCGCTGGGGATGCTCGGGGGCCCTGGTGTGATCGCCCTCGGTGCGGGCGCGGTCCTGGCCGTCAGCGGCCTGGGCGGCGGCGTCGCGCTGGGCGTGGTGGCCGCGCTCGTGCTGATCGCGACCTCGGTCTCGGTGCTCGCGCTGTCGCTGCGCAAGGGCCTGGCCGTGCGCGGGCGGCGGGTCAGGGCCGGGCCCGAGGGGCTGATCGGCCACGTCGGCGTCGTCCAGAGCTGGGCGGACCCGAGCGGCAAGGTTCTGGTCGACGGCGGACTATGGCGGGCGCGACGGTCCTGGCCAGAGGACGAGGATCCTGACGAGGAGCGCGAGTTCCATGCCGGTGACCACGTCGTCGTCGAGCGCCTGACGGGGCTGACGCTCTGCATCCGCAGGGCCGAGGACTGGGAGCTGACTGCATGATCGCCGCGATCCTCATCGTGCTCGCCGTGTTTGCGTGCCTGGCGGTCGCGGCCGCGGCGGCGTCGGTCAGGGTCCTGCGCGAGTACGAGCGCGCGGTCGTGTTCCGGCTCGGCCGGCTGATGGAGAAGCGCGGGCCCGGGCTGGTGCTGCTGATGCCGACGATCGACCGGATGGTCCGGGTCAGCCTGCGGACGGTGACGCTCACCGTCCCGGCGCAGGAGCTGATCACGCGCGACAACGTGCCGGTGAGGGTCACCGCCGTCGCCTACTACCGGGTGGTCGATGCCAACCACGCGATCACGCAGGTCGAGAACTTCCACAGCGCGACGCTCCAGATCGCGCAGACGACTCTGCGCTCGGTGCTGGGCGGCGCCGATCTCGACACGTTGCTGTCGGAGCGCGAGCGCCTCAACGAGGACCTCCAGCACGTGATCGATGCCCACACCGAGCCGTGGGGGATCAAGGTCACGACCGTCGAGATCAAGGACGTCGAGATCCCCGAGCGGATGCAGCATGCGATCGCCCGCCAGGCCGAGGCCGAGCGCGAGCGCCGGGCCAAGATCATCAACGCCGAGGGCGAGTTCCAGGCGGCGGCGAAGCTGGGGCAGGCCGCCGACGTGATCTCCCAGAACCCGGTGACACTGCAGCTGCGCTACCTGCAGACGCTGCGCGAGATCGGCGTCGATCAGAACTCGACGATCGTGTTCCCGATCGACCTCGTGAGGCCCATCCTCGAGGCGGTGAGCCAGGGCAGTGGAGGCGCGAGTGAACGCCAGCCAATCGGCGAGCCGGATGCCGCGCTGGACGCGACCGGGAATCGTCAGCAGCTCGACGCGGGGCCGTCGCCCGAGTTGACTCCCGGCCCCAACGGCGAGCTCCCTCAGAGCACGGCCGGCAACGAGACGGCGACCTTCGAGAAGGCCACCGAGCCGCCGACCGGGAACGTGTCGTAGAGCGAGCTCTGAGCGACGAGCTGGAGCGTGAGGGGTGCGCCCCGATTGGCCGCCGCCACGATCATCTCGAGCGGCACGGTGACCGTATGCCGCGCTCCGTCGAGGACCACGTCGATCGGGGTGATCTGGTTGCCGAGCACCCTCCCGGTCGCGTCGTCGACGATCTGCGCGAGCACGCGCCCGTGCACGCGCGGCGAGGTCCCCGAATAGGTCAGGGTCAGCTTCGGTGAGCCCAGAAACAGTTCCCTGCGCGGCGGGCTGATGCGGAGGTTGACCGCGTTGGTCGCCTTCGTTGCGACGACGGCACCGAACGTGGAGCCGAGCGCGCCGGCGGACTTCGGAAACGGCCCGGTGAACGGACCGGATCCGCCGGTGGCGATCAGCGGCAGCCTGCCGAGGTTGGTGGCGGTGGTGGTGATCGGCGCGCTCGCCGGGGGCGGGTAGCTCGCGGCGCTGTACGAGCGACCGCGCTGATCGAGCCATTCAAAGCCCGGGCCGGTCTTGACGCGGGTATCGCGTTTGAGGTAGCGGGCGAGCCAGGCCAGGGTGTCGCGCTGGATCCGGGACTGATCTCCGGGGTTCGTCAGGCACACGCCGTGGCCGCCACAGAACCAGAGCATCTTCGTCGGGACATGATTCGCGCGCAGCACCGTGTAGTTGTCGACCGCCTCCTGGAGCGTGAACAGCGTGTCAACGGTTCCCTGGATCAGCAGCGTCGGGACGTGGATCTGGCCGATCAGGCTGCCGGGCCCGCGGGTCGCGAAGAACTTGATGACGTCGGGTGTGAGGCTGAAGCCGGACTGTCCCTCGGTGTAGCCCTTGGCGATCAGCGGGTCGTTGCGCTGGTGGGCGGTCAGGGCACCGAGATACAGCAGTTGCGCCCAGCCGCCCTTGACCGTGTTGTTCTTGTCAAGACTGGTGATCAGCGAGTTCCACGCGATGTCCGGCGTGATCGCGTCGATCCGCTTGTCGATCGCGGCCGCCGTGAGCTGGATTCCGCCGCCGTAGGAGCCACCGGCCATGCCGACCCGCGGATCGCCGGGCTTGTCGAGCAGCGCGTCGGGCTGACGTGCAAGCCACGTGATCAGCGCCGATACGTCCCGCGCCTCGAACATCGCGCTGTCGATCTCGGCGTTCCCACCCGATTGGCCGAAACCCCTCGGGTCCCAGGTCAGCACGTTGTAACCGGCGCGACGGAGCGGGCCGATGCCAATGACCCCGAACGCCGGCGAGGTCGGCCCGTTCGGATCGGTGGCGGCGGTACCTCCCCAGCCGGGACCCATCAGCACCGTCGGCGCACGCCGGCCGTGGTGCGGACCTGCCGCGGCGAAGAAGTGCAGATGGATCTGGGTTCCGTCGAACGACGTCACGACCGCGTCGCGACTGATCGCGGCCGACGCAGCCGGCACCGAGATGGTCGTGGCGAGGGCCGCCACAACCGCGCCGAGGACCTGCAGGCACCGCGCAGGAATCCGTTCCCATCTCCTCACCATCGCGCGCAAGCATACTCGCTCGCCGTCGAGCCGACGGACACCGTCTATCGTGGAGCGGCGATGGCTATCCGGCAGGACATCCGCAACATCGCGATCATCGCCCACGTCGACCATGGCAAGACGACGCTGGTCGACGCTCTGCTGTGGCAGTCCGGGACGTTTCGCGCCCACCAGGACGTCGCCGACCGCGTGCTGGACTCGATGGACCTCGAGCGCGAGAAGGGGATCACGATCCTCGCCAAGAACACCGCCATCCGCTATGGCGGGGTGAAGCTGAACATCGTCGACACGCCCGGACACGCGGACTTCGGCGGCGAGGTCGAGCGCGGACTGACGATGGTCGACGGAGTGCTGCTGCTGGTCGACGCGAGCGAGGGCCCGCTTCCGCAGACCCGATTCGTGCTGCGCAAGGCGCTCGAATCGCGGCTCCCCGTGATCCTCGTCGTCAACAAGGTCGACCGGCCGGACGCGCGGATCGACGAGGTCGTGGACGAGGTCTACGAGCTGTTCCTCGACCTCGACGCGGACGAGTCGCAGATCGACTTCCCGATCGTCTACACCAACGCCAAGGCGGGCCAGGCCTCGATCGACCCGGCCGCCCCGGGGACCGACCTGCGGCCGCTGCTGGAGCTGCTGCTCGAGCACGTGCCGGCGCCGACCCACGACCCGGGGCACCCACTCCAGGCGCACGTCACCAACCTCGACGCCTCGCCGTACGTGGGCCGGATCGCGATCTGCCGGCTTCGGCACGGCACGATCCGCCGCGGCGAGACGGTTGCGTGGTGCCGTGACGAAGGCGCGATCGAGCGCGTCAAGGTGACCGAGCTGTACGTCACCGAGGGGCTCGAGCGCGTCGACGCCGAGGAGGCGAGCGCCGGCGAGATCATCTCCGTCGCCGGGATCCCGGAGATCACGATCGGCGACACGCTCGCCGACGAGGAGGACCCACGCCCGCTGCCGGTGATCACCGTCGATGAGCCGTCGCTGTCGGTGACGGTCGGGATCAACGACTCGCCGCTGTCGGGTGGGGACGGCGACAAGCTGACCGCTTCTCAAGTGAAGGCGCGTCTTGACCGCGAGCTGGTGGGCAACGTGTCGCTGCGCGTCGGGCCGACCGAGCGGCCGGACGTGTGGGAGGTTCAGGGCCGCGGCGAGCTCGCGCTCGCGGTGCTGGTCGAGCTGATGCGCCGCGAGGGCTTCGAGCTGACGGTCGGAAAGCCACAGGTCGTCACCCGCGAGATCAAGGGCAAGCTGTGCGAGCCGGTCGAACGGATGAACGTCGACGTGCCCGACGATTACGTCGGCGTCGTCACCCAGCTGCTGGCGCTGCGCAAGGGCCGGATGGAGCAGATGATCAACCACGGGACCGGTTGGGTGCGAATGGACTACCTGGTCCCGGCACGCGGTCTGATCGGCTTTCGCACCGAGTTTCTCACCGAGACCCGCGGCACCGGACTGCTGCACCACGTGTTCGACCGCTGGGAGCCGTGGCACGGTGAGCTGCGCACGCGCCCGACGGGGTCGCTGGTGGCCGATCGTCGCGGCGCGGTCGCGGCGTTCGCCCTGTTCAACCTCCAGGAGCGGGGCATCCTGTTCGTCGAGCCGGGCGATCAGGTGTACGAGGGCATGATCGTCGGCGAGAACGCCCGCTCGGAGGACCTCGACGTCAACGCCTGCAAGGAGAAGCACCTCACGAACATCCGGTCGTCGACCGCCGACGAACTGGTCCGGCTCGTGCCCAAGCGCGAGCTGTCGCTCGACCAGGCGCTCGAGTTCCTGCGCGCCGACGAGTGCGTTGAGGTGACGCCGCGTGCGATCCGGCTGCGCAAGACGCAGCTCGACGGAGGCGCGCGCCGCAAGTCCGCGCGCCAGGCGAACGCGCGGCAAGCGGTCGGCGCGACGGCCTCGTAGACCGCAGCTCGGAGCTACAACGCGGCGGCGGCGGCGCGCCGGCGACGACGGATTGCGCGCGACGGCGCGAGCAGGAGCCGCGTCACCAGCCAGACCACCGCGACGTAGGCGACGATCGCCAGGCCCCAGTTCAGCGCAAGCGTGCCGCGCGCGCCACGGACGTGAAACATCCCGTGAAACGGCGTGACCAGCCAGCTCGCCCAGCTGTGGACGTGCGAGACGATCGTGTTGGTCGGCGAGGCGTGCAGGGCCGTGAACCCGATCCCGAGCGCGATGATCAGGATGACCCCACCGGTCACCAGCCAGATTGCCCGTACGACCCGGCGCGCGACGCCGGCGCCTTGCGCCCGTGTGGGCTCCTGAGCCCGTGTCGGATCTTCAGCCCGTGTGGGCTCCTGAGCCCGAGTCGGCTCCTGCACCCGCGTGGGCTCCTCGGCCGGCGCGGACTCGACCTGCTCGGGCTCCTTGGTGCGATTGATGACAGCCATGTCATCGGATTTACCCGCCGCGGCGGCCTGCCAACCGTCGAAACGAGTTCCGGCCGATCCCGGCCACCACCAGCCACACGAGGCCGGCGATGAACGCGATCGCCCCCCAGCCCACGTTCGGCGGCTCGTAGCTGTAGGTCACGCGGTGCGATCCCGCCCCCACTGCGACCGTCTGAAACAGGCCGTCGGCCCGGCCAACCGGGACCGCACGGCCGTCGACCTCGGCGCTCCAGCCGGGCAGATCGGTCTCGCGCCGAACCAGCTGCGCCGGGCCCGGGCAGACCACGCGCGCCGCCGTGCGCCCCTGCGGCGTCACCGTGCACCGCGGGTCCGTCGCGGTGAAGTAGGGAGCCGACCCGGCCAGCCGGTAGATCCAGGTGCTCGGGCTCCGATAGACGAGCGTGAACTCGGCGCCGGGCAGTCGCTGGCCGCTCGGCGTGAGCACGTACTTGACAGCCGCTGCGCGGTAGCCGGCGAGATTGCGCAGCAGCTCCTGCTGCGGCGAGGGCGCCCGGAAATCGCGGCCGCCGAGGTTGCCGACAAACACGGTCGGGTCGACCGCCTGGTCCAGTCGCGTGTGCACGTAGTGCGAGAACGCCGAAGGGATCGGCACGTCGTTGATGTTGAGCAGGCCGATCCCGAAGTACGCGCCGTAATTTGGCTGCAGCGGCCCGAGCGTGAACGCGCGGGACAGACCGAGGTTGCGCTGCAGGAACGCGACGGGCGCCAGATCGGTTCGGACCGCCCGGGGCGCCGCTGCCTCGGGGACGGCGAACAGCAGTAGCGCGTCGACGGCCACGAGCGCGGCGGCGAGACGCATCCGTGCCCGCGGACTGCGGATCGCGGCGATCGCCAGACCGGCAAGCACGGTCACAAGGCCCCACGCGATCGCGCCGGCGAAATACGGCCGGTGGGTGAAGTGGGCGCCGAGCTGGTCGGCGAGCGGGCGGGCCGCGACCGCCGCGACCGCCACAATTGCGACCAGCAGCGATCCGACCCAAACCAGTCTTCGACGCTGCGCCGGCGCCCCCACGAGGTCGTCGATGCCCAGCGCGGCGAGCACGACCACCGACAGCTCCACCGACGCGGTCGCGTAGCGGAAGAACGCGACGCGCGACATTCCGGGCAGGCCGCCCAGAATCTGCCCCAGCAGGTGGGGCTCGTCATACATCCGTGCGATCGCCAGCACGATCCAGCCCACCAGGACCAGCTTCAGCCCGCGCCGCCGCTTGGACAGCAGCCCAAGAGCCGCGAACAGCAGTAATGACATCGACAGGTATCCGCCGACGCTGCTCCAGATCGCGCTGAGCGTGAACTTCGGGTCGACGTAGCCAAAGATCGGCCCGAACACGTACGGGAGCACGAGCTGCGGCAGCCCCTGAGCGGGGATGTGACCAGAGGCGAAGTAGCTGGTGCCGTGCCGGCCGAGATCGGCGTGGTTGAAGTAGTCGATCATCGCGATCAGCAGCGGTGCGCAGAGCAGCGTTGCGGCGATCGCGCCGGCCGCGCCCTTGCCGACCAATGCCGGGATCCGCTCGCGCGGCAGGCAGCCGCAGCGCCACGCAAACCAGCAGATCGCGAGCAGCGTGTCGATGTAGGCGACCTCCGGAAACCCGGCGTAGAACGACAGTGCCCCCGCGACCGCGATCAACCACCACCCGCCGCGCCGCCCGATCGTCGCCGCCGCGAAGGCGAGCTCGATCCCGAGCAGCAGCGCCGGCAGGAATGCGACCGGGTTGACCGGTGCGTGGGAGAACCACGCGAACGTCCCGTTCAGCGCGAACGCGACCGCGCCCGCGACGCTCGCCCACCGGTTCAGCGACAGCCGGCGCAGCAAAAGGAACGTCGACAGGCCGGCGATCAGCTCGAGCAGGATCCGCTCGTACAGCTGGCCGTCTGAGAACGCGGCCAGCAGCGTCGGCGGGAACAAGGCGGCAGCCTGCATCTCGCCGGCGAGGGGCGCGCCCGTGCCCTCGTACGGATTCCACCACGGCAGCCGCAGGTGAGCCCAGTCGAGCACGGCGCGGTGACTGACGGCCTGCGAGATGAAGCCGTTGTTGGGGTCGATCGTCGGCTGGCCGCGCGTCCACCCGGGGCCGATCGCGGTCACCAGGCCGCTGCGCGGGCCCAGCGGATTGGGATCGAAGATGCCGAGCAAATACGGCAGGTTCGCGACGATGACCGCAGCGGCGACGAGCAGCAGACCCCACGCATCCGGCGACAGCCGCCGGCTCGCGATCCGCAGCCGGCGCACGGCGCCAAGCTCTAAGCTTCGCGCGGCCTGTGGGACTAAGCGAAGCTGAGATTTCGGGGCGCCACGACGATCAGCGGCCGGGGTCAGAGTCAACTGTCGCCGCCAAGATCGTCGTCGTGATGCCCGCGCGAAACGCGGCGCGGACGCTCGAGCAGACGGTCTCGGCGATCCCGACCGACGTGGTCGACGAGATCATCCTCGTCGATGACGGCTCGACCGACGGGACGCTCGAAGTCGCGCGGCGGCTGCCCCTCCATCTGATCTGGCACCCCCACAACGTCGGCTACGGCGGCAACCAGAAGACGTGCTATCTCGAGGCGCTCCAGCGCGGGGCTGACGTCGTCGTGATGCTGCACCCCGACGGGCAGTATGAACCGTCCCTGATCCCGCGGATGGTCGAGCCGATCCTTCGCGGCGACGCCGACATGGTGCTCGGCTCGCGGCTGGCGGTACCCGGAGCCTGGCGGCGCGGCGGCATGCCTCGCTACAAGTTCGTCGCCAACCGCAGCCTGACGATCGTCGAGAACGCGATCCTGCGCACCAGCTTCAGCGAGCTTCACACCGGCTACCGCGCGTTCTCTCGCAAGCTGCTGCTCACCGTCCCGTTCCTGCGCAACTCGATCGACTTCGTGTTCGACTCCGAGATGGTGATGCAGGCCGTCCACTTCGGTTTCAAGATCGTCGAGGTCCCGGCGCGGACGCGGTACTTCCCCGAGGCGTCGTCGGCGTCCGCCCGCCAATCGATCGTGTACGGCGTCAAGACCCTGGGCGCCGCCGGACGGCTCGTGCTGCACCGTCGCGGGATCGTGCGCTCGCGCAAGTTCACCGCCTAGGGCAGCGTTCCAAAAGACCCTTGATGTTCTGACGAGTGGCTGGGCGTGACTGGGCGTGCCCCCTGGACCAGCTCGTACCGGGCGTACTTGCCGGTCCAGGGGGCACGGTCAGGCGCGTCCAGACGCCGTCAGAGCGCAAGGGGATTTTCAGAACGTTGCACTGTGCCACTAACGGCGCGCCAGCCGCGCGACGACGAATCCCTGCGCGTCCCGGGCGATCGGCACGAGTGCGAAGCGCTTGTCGAGCTCGCGCAGGACCCACTCGGTCTGGGGCGTCCCACCGGCCAACGGGTTTGTGAACGGATCGAGTGGATCGGCCGCCGGGTGCGACCGCAGGAACGCGATCAGCGACAGCGCAGTCCGGTCGACCAGCACGCGGTCGCCCGGCGCAAGCGCGTTCAGCTGGGCGCTGATCTTCGGCTTCCACACCGACGGGACGAAGCTGTCCATGTTCCCGTAGCCGATGAACAGGCGATTCGTGCGCTTGCTGCGCATCAGGATCTCCAGCGACAGATCGGCTGACGTCGGCAGCAGCACGATCGCCTTGTTCCCCGGCACATAGCGGGCGAGCAGCCGGACGCCTTCGGGAGCACGTGGATCGATCGCGGGCAGGTGCCACAGCCGGTGCAACGCCGCCCGCAGGCCGCCGCCCGGGTATGCGTGCGCGAGCGCCGAGCGCGAGAATCGGCTGCTCACCGACGGCCATGCGGCCGCGATCGGAACGACTGCGAGCCCGAGCGCGAACGCGACCACTCCGATCCGGGCCCTGTCGGACAGGCCCCCGGCCCGGACCAGGAGCGCGAGCCACATCACCGCCGCGAGCAGCGCGGGCAGCGCGACGTACAGCAGCAGGTAGGTCGACGACCTGTTGTCGGCGTAGCTGAAGACGGCGATCTGATACGCGGTCGTCCCCGCCAGCGCGGTCATCATCAGCTGCTCGCGCCTGGCGAACCCCACCCGGAGGCGAACGAGCAGGACGATCGCGGCGGCCGACGCGACACAGCCCGCCGCGACGACGAGGTCCGGAGACCAGCGCTGAAAGCCGTAGGTGATCGAACCCTCGATGCCGCCGAGCAGCAGCGCATGCAGGTACGCGAAGTACTGCCCCCAGTCGGGAAGGTGCCCCGATCCCGCGAGCGTCGCGACCGCGAACAGCAGCTGAGCGATCACACAAGCCGCCAGCCCGAGGCCGGCCTGCGCGAGCAGCCAGCGCGCGCGGTCGCCGACGGGACGCAGGCACGCCTGCAGGACGATCACCGCCGCGAACGTCGCCGAGGTGTAGAAGAACGCTTCGAGCGCCCAGATCGATGAGATCCCCAACACGCCGAGGGCCACGCCTCGGGCGGCGCGCGCGTGCCGGGGCCAGCGCGCCGCGGCCACCAGCGCGAGCAGCAGCGGCATCGGCATCCCAAACCGAAGCGGGCCCTGCTCGGGCAATCCGCCGACCGGGTACTGCAGGCCGTAGATCAGCGCGACGACAGCGACCGCGAGCGCCGCGGCCGCCAGCAGCCGCGGAATCCGGGTGAGCCGCAGCAGGCCGTACCCACCGGCGTAGACCAGCGCGGTCAGGATCCCATCGAGCAGGCCAAACGTGCCGTATCCGATCGGCGCGATGTGAAACCAGCCCGCCAGGAAATACAGCATTCCGACCCCGTATTGCGAGACCGGCGAGTTGACCAGCACGGCGCCGCCGCCGAGCAACTGGTTGGCGGGTCCGAGGATCCAGTCCTGCTGGAACTGGAGGATCCCGGGCTCGAAGAACGCGTTCGGGATCTGGGTCGAGGTGGTGAGGATCACGACGTCGGGCACCGCGAGCAGCAGCACGAGCACGACGACCACGTCGAGGCCGGCGCCGACCGGGCGCGGGGGCCTGCGAACCGACACGCGGCCCAGCGCGGCCGCCGCCGCGACGATCACAACCGCGCCGAGGATCAGCGCCGACAAGCTCAGCGACCCCAGCCGGGTCAGGCACAGGACCGCGGCGAACACCAGCGCGCCCGCGACCAATGCGATCGTCTCGGTGTGGCCTTGCGCCCGCGTGAGCGGCGCCCATGCGCGCGGCTGTGCCGAGCGGGCCAGCGCGGCGCCGGCCACCGCGCAGTAGACGAGAGCGCCGGCGAGCACGGTGCCCAGGCCGTCTCCCCACGGGAGGTTGGCGGAGAGCCTGATCGCGATGATCGTGGTCGCGAGCAAGCCCGCCGCGGACCCCGCCAGGGCCCCGAGCCCGTCGCGGTTGGGCCCCGATCCGATCCGCGCGACGAGCTTCGGCACCGCATAGAGCGCGAGTGGAAGGATCACCGCGAACCCGAGCACGTACAGCGCGGTCTTCGCGTCCTGGCTCTGCTGGTTGACGACCGAGCTCAGCACAGGCACGCCGATCCCGCCGGGATGCACGACCAGCAGAACGAGCGACATCGCGATCATGAACGCGGCGACCGCGACCGTGACGGTCAGCGCCAGCGTCGCGCCGTAGGCCCCCGCCGTCCCCGTGCGGCTGCTCCGCAGCCGCTCCGGCGCCTGACCGGATGTCAGCTGCACCATGCGCGCAGCGTACCGGGGCTCCGCGAGAGCTCGGCCGGGGCAAACGAGCGATCGGGAGCTCCGCCGATCGTGGATGATCCCGCCATGTCGACGCCCGCCAGAGCCGCACTCGCAGCGGTCGCCGTGGTGCTGTGCGCGTGGTTCGCCCTCGGTTTCGTGCAGGCCCGCGATACCGGCCGGGCGACGTCGCTGATCACCAGCGCCGACACCGTGGGCGCCGGTGACGCCGCGCGGGCGCGGTCGCTGCTGAGCTCAGCGGGCACCCTCAATCCCGACCAGACCGTCGACATCCTGCGAGGCGTGCTCCAGGTGCGCACGCAGCAGTTCGCCGCCGCGCAGCGGACGCTGCTGGCGGTCACCCGGCGCGAGCCGATGAACATCGATGCGTGGGTGCAGCTTGCGTTTGCGGCGGCCGGCCACGGAGACCGCGCGCTGGCGATCCTCGCCGCCGACAGGATCAGCACGCTGCACGGGAAGGTGCCCTAGCTTCGACCCCAAGAGCCCGGAGGAGCTGATCGACGATCGGGGCGGCGAACGACTGCTCCCAGTCGGTGCTCCAGTTGATCTGTGCGCCGCTGACCCGGCGCCCGACATCGGCGACCCCCGCGGCGGCGACACCGAGCGCGTCGGCGATCGCGCCAATCGCCGGCTCGGCGGTGATCAGGTTTCGTGAGATCGCAGACAGCGCCTGGGGCGTCTTGTTCTCAAAGCTGTTGGTGACCGTCAGCAGTCCGGCGGAGGCCATTTCGATCGGCACCAGGCTCGGGTGCGGCGTGTACATGAGCGCCAAGCCGACGTCGTGGGACCGCAACAGGTCGGCATAGGACGCCTGATCGGATCGTGGCGCCAGTTTCATCGTCACACCGCCGCCGAGACCGATCCCTCGAGCGCGGCGGACCGTGCCGATCCCGTTGAACTCCCAGCCTCCGTGCAGCGACCCGTCCTTCAGCGCACGCGACAGCGCGAGCACGCCGAGCTCGAACATGTTGCGCGCGGCGTGCGGCTCCGGGCGCGCGTAGAACAGCAGCCGGCGCGTGGTCCGCGACGCCAGCTCGAGCTCGTCGACCGGCCCGACCCGTGTGACCGCGTTCTCAAACGCGGCCGACTCGCGGTCGCCGGACTCGTCGCCGGCGGCGTACACGCCGAGCCCGTGGGCGCGGAAGTAGCCGCGCAGCAGCTCGCTGGAGAACAGCGCGAAGTGCGGATATCGGTACGACTCGGCCGCGAGCGCCGCGAACGTTCCCATCGCGAACGTGAACGGCTCGTACTCCTGGATCAAGTAGGCGAAACGGTCGGCCCGCACGTGCCCGAGCGCGTCGTGTGCGATGTGGGCGGTCCACCAGGTCGTCGCGATGAAGGCATCGTCGGCGCTGCACTCGATCGCCGCCGACTCGCGTCCGAACACCACCTCGACCTCGTCGAGCAGGCCTTCGAGCCCGGCGAACGCTTCGACCGTGCGCCGCCAGTCCGACGGCAGCGGGCCAACCGGATCGACGGTGACGATCCTGACGTTGAGGCCGCGATTGCGCAGCTGCCTGGCGAGATTGAACTTCGCGATGTAGCCGCCGAAGAAGTGCTCGAGATCGATCGTCGGGATCAGCAGGTTGATCCGCCTCCGAGCGCCGGCCGCGGGGCTCCAGCGAAGCGGCTCGATCTTCGCGGCGATCGTCGCGACGTCAGGATCGAGCTCGATCCGCCCCGGCTGCTGGATCAACGAAGGCGGTGGCAGCGCGTCCAGCCGCAGCCGCCGTTGCGGCCGCACCCGGGCGCTGAGCTCGAGCAGGCGGCGCCAGCCGAGCGCGTGAAACAGGCCCCACTCGGCCCCAAGCGTCTCGGGCGTCGACACGAGCTCTCTCGCCCCCCTCGCGCCGAGCACGACCAGCGACCGAATCGAGTCGTCGGCGTCGATGAAACGCCGCAGCGTGTCGCGCTTGGCGCCGCTCATCTCCGGCGAGCAGCGCAGCAGCAGCACGGTCGCGAACTGGCGCAGCCGCCAGATGTCGACGAAGTAGTGCAGCCGCCACAACTGCACGCGTTCGCGCAGGTGTCGCTGGTTGGCGAGCCGCTGAGCGAGCGGGGTCATCTTGTTCGCCGCCGCGTGCCCGAGCGACGCGCCACTGTGCTGGACATAGTCGTACAGGGGCGCGTTCACGAACTCGATCTCGCCCAGGCTCAGCGCGACCAGGGCGAGCCAGTGATCGTGAAAATGGGCGAATTGCGCCGGCGGGAACGGCAGCGCGTAGTCGAGCAGCTCGCGACGCATCAACGAGGCGGCGCCGGTGACTGAGTTGGCGACCAGCAGCGACAGCAGGTCTGAGTGGTTGTTGCGCCGCCGGCTCCACCACGTGTCGGAGATCAGCTCGCCGTCGCGGCCGACGACCCGCGCGTCGCTGTAGATCAGTTGCGCGCTGCCGATCCCGGCGAGCAGCCGCTCGAGCTTGTCCGGGCGCCAATCGTCGTCCTGGTCAGACAGCGCGACGTACTCGGCGTCGGCGGGCACGCACGTCAGCGCGCGCTCGAAGTTGCGGTAGAAGCCGAGCCGGCGCGCCGAGCGCGACAGCACGAACCGCTCGTCGCGGGCCACGGCCGCCGCGATTGCCGCGTACTGATCCGGAGCCGAGCAGTCGTCGCTGATCACGCAGATCCAGTTGCCGTGGGTCTGCGCGCGGATCGATCGCAGCTGGCGCGCGAACAGATCCGGCGGCGGGTTGTAGGTGGCCATCGCGATTGCCACGCGCGGTCCGCCCGACGGAGCCGGCCATGAGACCACGGCCGGGGCTTGCGGTCGCTCAGCGGCGATCCGCCCGAGCTCGTGGGTCGCGCTGCCGCCACCCTCGAGCTCGGCGATCAGCGACAGCTCGAACGAAGCTCCGCCGGAGGCGGCGTCACCGCGCTGCAAGGCGACGATGCCCCAGAAGCCGCTGCGGTAGCTGCGCAGCTGTGGGTCGGCCGCCGAGCCTGGGTCGCGCGTCAGCGCAGCCGTCGCGTACGGATCGAGATCGGGGTGCAAGACGCGAAACGGATCGAGCCGCGGCATCCCGTGGGCCGCGACCGGCTGGCGGCGGCCGTCGAGCACGAACGACAGCGAGCGGATCTCGGCCTGCGGGCAGTAGCACCATCCACAGACGAAGATCGCCGTGCCGGCACCGACCGCCACCTCGGCTGGGAGCTCGGTGTCGAGCTGCACTTCGAGCGTCGCAGCCGCCATCCGGCCAAAGCGTAGTCAGACTCGGCTACCGTGGCGTGCCGATGAACGGCCCACCGGGAACGGACTCGCCGCCGCCGACGATCGACCGGCGGGCGTTCTGGGCAGCGCTCCGTGCCCGCCACCCGAGGTTCTGGGAGGCCGTCTGTGAGGATGCGCGCGTGACCGCTCTGCACCGCGGCGAGCGCCACGAGTTCCGCTCGCGCATCGACACGGTCGGGCAGATCGCCAGGCTTGCGTGGGTCAGCGACGCGTTCCTCGCGCAGGCGCTGTACCGCGGCAAGGCGCGGCTGCAGACACGCGGGGTGCCGCTGCTGCCGACGGTGCTGCACCGGCTGGCGATCGCGATCGCCCAGGTCTCGATCGGCGACCCCGTCGTGATCGAGCCGGGCGTGTACATCGTCCATGGTCAGGTCGTCCTCGACGGTCTGGTTGCGATCGCGACCGGTGTCGTGATCTCGCCGTTTGTGACGATCGGCCTGCGGGCCGGCGACGTGACCGGCCCGACGGTGGAGCGCTACGTCAACATCGGCACGGGCGCCAAGCTGATCGGACCGGTGACGGTCGGGACCGGAGCGACGATCGGGGCCAACGCCGTCGTCGTCGACGACGTCGCGGCGGGGGCGACTGTCGTCGGAGTTCCCGCGAAGGAGGTTCGTGCGGGCGACTGATCGACGTGGCGCCGTGTTAGCTTCACGCGCGATGTGGGCGCCCACCGCCAGAGGCCGGAGACCGAAGTCCGAAGCGGTCGCGCTCGCGGAGCGCCCGACGCTCGAGCTCGACGGCGGCGTGCAGGAGCTGGCGGGGGAGATCGAGCGCGTGACCGAGCTCAACCGCGCCGACCCCGACGCCGACCGCGAGCGGATGCTGCTGCACCTGCGAAACGAGCTCGGGATCCGGCTGCTGACGGACGCCGAAGTGGATCCCTCCTATGCGGATTCGTGCTACGCCGAGCCCGATTTCGCCGCCCTGCCGGACGGCGACGCCCTCCCGGAGATCGAGCCTGACGAGCTGACGCCGGGGCTGCTGCGCGCCGGGATCCTCCGGCACGGGTGCGTGCTGGTCCGCGGGCTGGTCGCGCGCCGGGCGGCGCAGGACTTCGCCAAGCAGATCGATCGCGCTTTCACCGAGCGCGCCCGCCACGACGCCGACCGGTCGTTCAACGACCGCTACTACCTGCCCTTCGAGCACGATCCGCGCCGCGGCGTGCGGCTGCTGCGCGAATGGATCAAAGCCGGCGGCGGCGTACTGGCGGTCGACTCACCCACGCTCAGCTTTCAGCTGGGCGAGCTGTACCGAGCTTGCAGCCTGCCCGAGCTCGTGCGCGGCTACCTCGGCGCTGATCCGCTCGTCAGCGGCGACAAGTCCACGCTGCGAAAGGCCGAGCCGAAGGTGACCGGCGGCTGGCACCAGGACGGGAAGTTCATGGGCGACGTCAAGGCGCTGAACCTGTGGCTGTCGCTGTCTCACTGCGGCGACGACGCGCCGGGGCTCGACATCGTCCCGCGCCGGCTCGAGCGCCACGTGCAGACCGAGACCGACGAGGCGATGATGACCAACCAGATCTCCCAGCGGATCGCCGAGGAGACGGCCGGTGACCATTCGATCATGCGCCCGATCTTCGAGCCCGGCGACGCGCTCCTGTTCGATGAGCTGTTCCTGCACAAGACCGCGTCTGAGCCGACGATGCGCCATCCGCGCTACGCGGTCGAGAACTGGTTCTTCAGCGCCTCGGGGTTCCCGGCCGGCTACGTGCCGCTGGCCCTGTAGCGGTCGGCAGACTGGGACAGACGATGTGGAACGGCAAGAGCGTATCCGTCGTCCTGATGACGTATGCCGAGCGCGATTCGATCCGAGCAGTGATCGAGGCGTTCTTCGAAACCGGGCTTGTGGACGAGGTGCTGGTCGTCGACAACAACGCGCAGAAGGGCACCGCCGAGGAGGTGCTCGCGACCCGCGCGCGGCTCGTGCACGAGCCGCTCCAGGGCTACGGCCACGCGACCCGGCGCGGGCTGCTGGAGGCTTCGGGAGACCTGATCGTCCTGGCCGAGCCCGATGGGACCTTCCTCGCACAGGACATCCTCAAGCTGCTGGTCTACAGCGCCGAGTGCGACGTCGTCTTCGGCACGCGCACGACTCGCGAGCTGATCTGGGACGGGGCCAACATGGCGTTCCTGCTGCGGTGGGGAAACTGGGGCGTGGCAAAGATGATCGAGTTCCTCTTCAACACCAGCCATCTCAGCGATGTCGGCTGCACCTACCGCCTGCTGCGGTCCGACGCCGCCAAGTCGATCGCCGACGCGATGACCGTCGGGGGCAGCCACGCCGGAGCGGAGATCATGCTGCTGACGGTCCTCCAGGGCGTGCGGTTCGTCGAGATCCCGGTCAACTACCTGCCTCGAGTCGGGAGATCGTCGGTGACGGGCAACCCGTTCAAGGCGATCCTCGTGGGCACGCAGATGATCCGCCTGGTGCTCACCCACCGGCGCCGATCCCGGCGCTGGGGCCGGCGCGCCGCAGGATTCGCGGCGCCCACCGACCCTAACCAGGGAACGACCCGGTGAGCGCCTCCCACTTTGACGAGATCGCGACCGTCTACGACGAGTCGCTTCCCGCGCACGTCGTCGACCATTACCTGCGCAAGCGCACCGCGTTCATCGCAAGCCGTTGCCCGGGCGGCTCGGCGCTCGACGTCGGCTGCGGGACCGGCGCGCTGGCCCAGCGCCTGACCCGAGCCGGGTATCAGGTCACCGGGGTCGACCCGTCGGAGGGGATGCTCGAGGTGATGCGGGCGCGCGCGCCGGAGGTCACCGCGGTACGGGCGTCGGGCGGGTCGCTCCCGTTCGACCAGGACCGCTTCGACGTCGTGCTGACCGTGGCTGCGCTCCACCACATCGCCGATCCCGTCGAGGTCCGCCGCACGCTCGCCGAGATGGTCAGGGTGTGCAAGCCATCGGGAGCGATCCTGGTCTGGGACCACAACCCCCGCAACCCGTACTGGTCGCGGCTGATGGCGCGCGTGCCGCAGGACACCGGCGATGAGCGGCTGATCCCGGAGCGCGAGATCGTGACCGGACTGACCTGCGCCGGAGCCGACGTGATCAGCTCGCAGCAACTCGGCATGGTGCCCGACTTCACGCCACCGGCAGCGCTGCGCGCCGCGGCGGCGCTCGAGCGGCTGTTCGAGCGCACCCCAGGCTTGAATCGGTTCGCGGCGCACAACGTGATCGTCGCGCGCAAGCGAGTGCCCGCGGTCCCGGAGGCCCCGGGTCAGGACGCGGGCGCGCGCGCGTAGACGGCCACCAGCGTCGGCTGGATGCCTTCGTACTTTCGCTCGGCGACCATGCGGTACCCGGGCGGGAACGCCGCGCCGGCCGGGTCCGGGCGGGCGGCGGTCGTGAGCAACTCGGGCGCGACGACGAACACGCGACCGCCGGGCGTGGCGCTCACAGCCCGTGCGACCGCTGTGTTGAGCGAGACGAACGGGTCAAAGACGGTGAACGGATGGTCGCGTTCTGCCGGCGAGCGCGCGCGGAACACCGGCAGGCTGCCGTGGTAGGTGACGTCAAAGGCGGTCAGCGGGCCGGGGCTCAGCCCGCCCGTATCGTCGACCACGACATCGCCTGGACGCGCTGCGGCGGCGACGAAGTTCGCGGCCGCCTGGTAGTCGGGCCGCCGGAAGCCGGGGTCGAGCATCTTGGCCGCCCCGAACGCGAACGCGATCACGGCGAGGATCGCCGCGACCGCGCCGAGCCGCGACCCTGCGGCGACGATCGCGGCGGCCGCCGACAGCGCCAGAAACGGCCACGACGCCGCGAGATCACGGACGCCGATGATGTGGTTGCCAAACGCGCTGGCCAGGATCTCGCAGACCGGGGTGGCGAGCATCAGCGCGAACACGAGCAGCAGCCGCCGCTCATCGCCGCTGAGGGCGCGCTGACGGCGCAGCAGCTGGGCGATGCGACCTTCGCCGCCGCGGGCGCGCAACCACAAGCCAGCGACCGTCAGGACCGCGGCGATTGCCAGCAGCACCAGCGCCGGGCCGCCGGGCAGGTCCTTGAGGCCGGTGCCGGCGATCGCGTACGGGTAGCCGAGCGCCCAGTGCTGGATGTCGATCCGAACGGCGCCGGCAGTGAACGGCGACAGCGCGGACAGGATCTTGAGCGTCGGCGACTGCAGGTCGGCGATCAGCCCCGGGATCCAGGGGGCGACCAGCAGGGCCGCGCCGGCGGTCGCCAGCAGCGCGGGTCGCCGCGCCTCCGGCTCTGACCACAGCAGCCACAGCAGCGCGACGCCGAGCACGAACGCCGACGTGTAGTGCGTGTAGAACGCCGCCGCGCAGCTGACCGCGAACAGGACCCAGTACCGGGTCCGGCCCGTGTCGATCGCCACCACCATCGCGAGGATCGCGGCGACGACGAGGAACATCATCAACCCATATGCCCGCGCCTCGGCGCTGTAGTAGATCATGAACGGCGAGAACGCCGTCAACGCCGCGGCGAGGAGCGCAGCCCTGCGGCCGACGGTGCGCCGGCCGAGGACGAACACCAGCGGGATCGTCGCGGTGCCGGCCACGAGCGCCGGGAGCCGTAGCAACTCGGGACTGTGCCCGAGCCTCGTCGTCAACCATGAGGCCAGGAACGAGAGCGGCGGTGTGATCTCGGCGTGCTGGATCCGGCCAACGCTGTAGAGCAGCTTCAGGACACCGCCAAGCCCGTGGGTGACCGAGATCCAGTAGGTCGAGAGCTCGTCTGCGAACACCGACTGGTTCGCGACGACTACCCGAATCACGGCCCCGACGGCGGTCAGCGCGGCGAGCGCCGCGATCACCCTCCACCCGGCGCGGCCCGGCGTCCGTCGCTGCGCGGCGAGTGCGTCCCCTGCGATCGGGGGCTGGATCGCGACGGGATCGGACACGGTCATGGCGCGGGAGACAGTATCGGTCTTTCAGGTAACGTCTGACCGGTGTGGCGACCCAAGCGCAAGGACCGCAACGGGGCGCGCGAGACGACGGCCACGATCGATCGGCCCCCACCCCCTGACGAGCAGTTCGACGGCACGCTCGAGCAGCTGCGGGCCGAGATCGATCGCCTGACCGAGTCCAACATCGGGGCTGGCAGTCGCGAGACCGAACGCCGGTTGATCGCGCTTCGCCACCTCGCCGGGATGCGGCTGGTCGACGACGCCTCCGGGCGCGCCGAGTTCGCCGCGCCCGAGCGCGAGCGCCTGCCGGCGGCCGACCCGCTGCCGGAGATCGCCGCGGCCGACGTTACCGCCGGCCTGATCCGGGCCGGGATTCTGCGCGACGGCTGCCTGCTCGTCCGGGGATTGGTCGGTCGCGACGATGCCGTCGAGTTGGCCAGGGGCATCGACCGCGCGTTCGGGCAGCGCGAGCGCCACGACGCGGGGCGCTCGGTGACCGAGGGCTACTACGAGGAGTTCCAGCCATCGTCGAGATACGGGCCGGTCGTGGGCCGGGGTTGGATCGAGCAGGGCGGCGGCCTGCTCGCGGCCGACGCGCCGCTGTTGAACTTCCAGATGATGGAGATGTTCCTCGGGGCGCAGCTGCCGGCGCTCGTGACCGCCTACCTCGGCGAGCCGGCGCTGATCTCGGTGCACAAGACGACGCTGCGCAAGGCCGACCCCTCGGTCCCGGGCGCCTGGCACCAGGACGGCTACTTCATGGGCGAGGTCCGCTCGCTGAACATGTGGCTGTCGCTGTCGCGCTGCGGCGACGAGTCGCCGGGCCTGGACATCGTCCCGAAGCGACTCGAGCACTACGTCGCGACCAACACCGAAGAGGCCGCGCTCGACTACACGATCTCCCACGCCAAGGCGCAAGCGGCGGCCGGCGACACGCCGATCCTGCGCCCGATCTTCGAGCCGGGAGACGCGCTGTTCTTCGACGAGCTGTTCCTGCACCAGACCGGGTCTGACCCGTCGATGCGAAAGCCCCGCTACGCGGTCGAGAACTGGTTCTTCGGCGGGTCGGGCTTTCCGCAGGAATACGCGCCGATCGCCGTTTGAGCCGAGGGCGCGCGACGCCGCGTCGTGATCAATCGATCGGGAGGTCGCCGTAGACGAGGCGCTCGATCGCGGTCCAGTCGGGATTCACCGAGTACAGCCTGCGCACCTGCTCGTCGGTGAACTCGCGCCGTGGCTGGCGCCGGTACCCGCCCGCGTTGACCCGTCCGACCGCCAAAACTCCGGCGCGGGCGTCCGCCGTGCACTCCCCAAGCTCGGTCAGCAGTGCAAGCACGTCGTCCTGCAGCGCCTCGGCCCGCAGCCAGCGGTCGACTCCGAAGCGCTGGTGGTCGGTCATCCAGCGGATCAGATCGTCGGCGTCGGTGCGGCTGGAGATCTGATCGAGGCTCTCCAGCGGCTGGGGCCGGTAGTCGGGATGGACGCCATGCTCGGCCTTGTGGTGCGCGCCGCTCAGCGCCCATGCGGGCAGGCGACGGATGTTCATGCACAGCAGCTTGCCCGCGACCTCGGTCTCGCGGGCGAAGAACGGCAGGTGCTTGTCGTTGGAGTCCAGCGGATCGGCGAACTGGACCAGCCCGGGCACCGCTGCGAGCATCAAATAGGTCGCGTCGCCGGCGGTCTTTGGCAGGTGCGCCCACGCAAATCGCCGCCCGATCACCACGTGTCCGCTCCGCTCTGCAAGCGCCGGAGGCTACCGGCGCGGCGCGAGGGTCCCGGCGTAGACTCGGCCGCGTGCCCGGCCCGGGACCCGACTTCGACCCTTACTTCAACGACCCCGATCGCTGGGGCTACTCGATGGCGCAACTGGCCGAGATCATGCTGCCCTGCCTCGAGGCCGCCCAGGTGCAGTCAATCGCCGAGGTGGGGGCGTTCGCCGGAGACCTGACCCGCGTGCTGGTCGCGTGGAGCGAGCGCTCCGGCGCCCGCGTGCAGGCGATCGACCCGGCACCCGAGCCCGGCCTCGAGCGACTCGCGACCGACCATTCCGAGCTCGAGCTGATCCGCGAGACGAGCCTCGCGGCGCTCCCCCACAGCCGGCTGCCCGACGCGATCGTGATCGACGGCGACCACAACTACTACACGGTCAGCGAAGAACTGCGGCTGATCGGCGAGCGGGCGCCGGGCGCGGAGCTTCCGCTGCTGATGTTCCACGACGTCTGCTGGCCGCACGGACGCCGCGACGATTACTTCGACGCTCAGCAGATTCCGCCCGAGGCTCGCCACCCGACGGTCGGCAGCGCGGGCGGGATCTCACCGGGGCAGTCGGGCGTGACCCCGGGAGGCCTACCGTATCCGCGCTCGGCCGCGCAGGAGGGCGGGGCGGGCAACGGCGTGCTGACCGCGATCGAGGACTTCGTCGCTTCGCGCGAGCTCGTCCGGCTATGTGTCGTGCCGGCGTTCTTCGGCCTCGGCGTCGCCTGGCACACGGACAAGCCCTGGTCAGACGAGCTCGCCGCGGTCCTCGATCCGTTCGACCGCCACCCGGTGCTCGAGCGCCTCGAGGCCAACCGCGTGGCGCAACTGGCGCGCGGCTATTCGCGTCAGGTCGAGATCTGGGAACTCCAGCGCCGGCTTGCGCGCCAGCAGGCTGTCCTGCAGCGCCTGCTTGACTCGAGCGCTTTCGGCGTCGCCGAGCGCCTGTCGCGCCTGCGCGCCGGCGCGGGGATCGCGACCGAGCAGTCGGTCGTATCCAAGGACGAGATCCGCTCGGTCATCAACGACCGCGACCGCTAGCTGGCGGGCGGGTCGGCGATCGCGCCGACGTCGACCAGCGGTTCACGCTTTCTGGCGCTCCTCGAGGGGTTCGTCGGTCGTCGACCGCAGCGCGGCCAGCGCGGCGTGCAGCGACGCGAACAGGTCGGTCCAGCCGCAGAATTCCCAGGCGCCGAGGCCCGTCGCGGAGACCTCGCCGGTCACGGGCTCGGCATCGAGGACGATGTTGAGGTGCAACGTGACTGATCGCGCCGATGCCATCGGCGAAAGATCGCGGTCGCCGCCATGCCCCGCATCGGGGCCGGCACCACAGTCCTTTGCCGTCGTGACCGATAGAAAGCGTCCCGGCGCAACGAGCTCGCGATCGCGCTGGAGCGATCGAGCGGTTAGCAAGTGGATGCTGCGGACGATCCAGCGGTTCAGCACGAGCTGCTCGAGCGTTACGACGTCGTGCTAATAACCGACGTGGACGAGCTCGTCGTGCGAATCCGCGTTTCGGCGCTCGGCGACTACCTCGACCGCTTCGACGAGGAGTGGGTGAACTGCCTCGGTTACGAGCTGCTGCACATGCGCGACGCCGAGCCGCCGCTGCGGCTCGACCAGCCGATCCTGCGCAGCGCGGCCACTGGTACTTCAACGACGCCTACAACAAGTCCGCGCTCGCGAGCGTGCCGATGGAGTGGCGTCCCGGCTTCCACGCGCGCGTCGACGGCAGCTACAACCTCGATCCGATCTGCGGATGATCCACCTGCATCGGATGGACTACGACATCTGCCTCGAGCGTCATCGGATTCGCAGCCGCAAGCGCTGGGCGCGGCATGACGCGCGACTCGGATGGGCGGGCACAACCGGATCACCGACGAGCAGGAGTTCCGGCGGTGGTTCTACGAGGATGCGTACTTCGAGCGGTTCGAGGTCAAGCCGAGAGGATCCCGGACGCGTGGCAGCCATCTCTTCTGAGACGGCATCAGTCTAGCCGAGGCCAGCTCCGGCGCGAGCAATGGCAGCGGGTGACGCTCAACCGGGCGATCGACAGCACCTGCGGTCGCTGGGGCCGAAACGCTCTCGCCGCGAGATCAGTGCGACGCGCCGCGCCAGCGCGTCGTCGTCCTCGTCGTCGCGGCGTTAGACTGTGCGCCCACTCGCGGCCGGGGGCCGTTCGTCGTCGTCATCTGCGAGCAGGTGATCGAGCACGTGGCCGACCGAGCGCAGCCGCTGCGAACCTGCGCGAGCTGTGCTCGTCGGGCGGCCATGTCGTCGTGTCGACGCATTCCTGATCCGCCTCCACGAGCTGCCGCGTATGGACTGAATGACTACTGCGATTCACGCCGAGGCCTGCGGCGCTGCTCGAGCCCTCGCGCCGCAGCCGGTTGAGCGCGCGCAGAGGCGCGGTCAGCCGCCAGGAGACGCTCGCGGTCTTCTGCTCGAAGTCGCGCTCGAGCTCGAGCACGCGGGCGTCGAGCTTGAGCGACTCCGACATCGCGATCGCGCGCGCGGCCTCGCGGCGCGCCTCGGCGTGGCGGGCGCGGCGCTTCCAGGCGTGCTCGTCGTCGATCGGATCGTGCAGGGTGCCGTTCCACTTGTGCGCCATCTGGATGTGGGCCTCGACCCAGACCTCGAGGTCGCTGATCAGCTCGAGCGACCGGTGGTGCACGACGTGCAGGTCGGCGACCACCAGCTTGCGGCCGGCGCGGCGCAACTGGAGGCTGAAGTCGACGTCGAAGCCGTGCCCGAGCAGCAGCGTCTCGTCGAAGCGGACGTTGCGCACGACCCAGGGCGACAGGACGAGCAGCTGGCCGTCGACCGCCTCGACCTCGGCGGGGGGCGGATCGCGCCTGGCCCACGAGACCGAGTCGATCTCGCCCCCGCGGTACTCCTCGTAGCGCTGGCGCACGTGGGCGCAGATCACGTCGCCCTCCCACCAGGCGATGCTGTGAACGTCCCTGGCTCCCGCGCACCCGACGACGCCGACCTCGGGATCGCGCAGGGCGTCGCGCACCTTCGGGCACAGCGCCGGGTCGACGATCTCGGTGTGAGGGTGAACGAGCACGAGCGCCTCGAGGTCCTCGCGCGCCGCCGCGGCCTCGAGGATCAGGTTGTAGGTGCGGCCGATCGGCTCGACCGCGGCATATGCGAACACCTCGGAGTCCGGTTCGGCGGCCAGACGCACGCCCGGCTCGGCGTAGCGGCGGTAGGCCTCCGCGCCGCTGATCGAGGAACCAAACGCGATCAAGGCGTCTCGGCGGTGTTCAGGCTCTTGGACAGGCTGCGCGGGGTCAGCTCTGGCCGGGTGCGCTTCGGGGCGGTGCGGTGCAGCCAGCGCAGCGGCGCCGTGATCCGCCAGGAGACGCTCTCGGTCGTCTCGGCGAGCGCGCGACGCAGCTCGAGCACGCGGGCGTCGGATTCGAGCGAGTTCATGTGCGCGAGCATCAGCGCCGCCTCGGTGTCGGCCTCCGCTCGCAGGGCGCGGTCGCGCCACGTGCCCGCGCCGGTCCCGATCCCCATCCTTCCGTCCCACTTGTCTGCGAGCTTGACGTGCGCGTCGACCCACTGCTCGGGGTCGGGAACCATGTCGAGCTGGCGGTGGTGGATCGCCCGGAAGTCGGCGGTGACGACCTTGCGGCCGCTGGCGCGGACCTGCAGGCACAGATCGAGGTCGTAGCCGTGGAACTCGCCGAGGTCCTCGTCGAAGCGGACGTTGTCGACGACCCAAGGCGACAACGCGAGCACGAACCCGTCGAGCGTCTCGACCTCGCCGACTCGGGCATAGGCGGGGGCATCGTTCCACGCCCAGGAGAAGGACGGCAGGTCGCCGCCGCCATGCTCGTCGTAGCGGTTGATGAACGACGCGCACGTGACCGATGCCTCCCACCAGGCGATGCTGCGCACGCCGACCGCGCCGACGCAGCCCACCAGCGCGACCTGGGGGTCCGCGAGACTGCGGCGGACGATCGCGCAGAAATCGGCGTCGACGATCTCCGCGTCCTGGTGAACGAGTACGAGCGCGTCGAGGTCGGCGTGCCCGGCGAACCGGTCGAGGATCGCGTTGTATGACCGGAAGATCGACCCGATCGACGTCATCGGGCAAATCTCGGAGTCGGCCTCGCGGGCGCGCGCGATCCCCGGCTCGGCGCAGCGCCGGTACACGTCGGGCTTCGTGATCGAGGAGGCGAATGCGATCATGACGGGCGCCTGATTTGCATGGCGGACGAGTGTAAATGCCCTTCGAGAGCCCATCCATCCTCGCCGAGCGCGACGACGACTCACGTCCGCTGAAGGAGGCTCGGCGCCCGCGCGGCCCGGTCGTGATCGAGGTTCGCGGGGTCCACAAGACGTTCCGGATCCCCGAGCGTCGGGTCGACTCGTTCAAGGAGCGGGCCGTCCATCCCCTGCGGCGAATCGATCACCGCGAGCTGCGCGCGCTGCGCGACGTCTCGTTCGACATTCACCGGGGCGAGTTCTTCGGGATCGTGGGGCGCAACGGCTCGGGCAAGAGCACGCTGCTGAAGATCCTGGCCAGCATCTACCGGGCCGACGCCGGCCGGGTGCGGATGGCCGGCCGGGTCGCGCCGTTCATCGAACTGGGCGTCGGCTTCAACCCGGAGCTGACCGCGCGCGAGAACGGGGTGCTCAACGGAGTCCTGATGGGGCTGACCAGACGCGAGGCCCGCAAGCGGCTGGGGGCGGTGATCGAGTTCGCCGAGCTCGAGGAGTTCGCCGACCTCAAGCTCAAGAACTACTCGTCGGGCATGATGGTTCGGTTCGCGTTCGCGATCATGGTCCAGGCCGACGCCGACATCATGCTGATCGACGAGGTCCTGGCCGTCGGCGACGCGGCGTTCGCCCAGAAGTGCATGGACGTCTTTCACGAGCGGCGCGCGGCGGGCAAGACGATCGTGCTCGTCACCCACGACATGGGCACCGTGCAGTCGATGTGCCACCGCGCGATGCTGGTTCACGAGGGCGAGATCAAGCACATCGGCGATCCGGACGAGACCGCGCTGCGCTACTACCGGCTGAACTTCGCCGCCCCCAAGCGTCATGGCGCCGATGACGACGACCGCCAGCCGATGATCGACTTCAACGCGAAGGTGGTCGAGGCGACGCTTCGCGACGGCGCCGGTCAGCCGATCGACAACGTCGAGCAAGGCGCGGAGCTCGGGGTCGACGTCGTGATCGAGGCCGCGCGCAACCTCGACGGCCCGGTGTTCGCGTTCCACGTTCGCAATGACGACGGCGTCGTCGTGTTCGGCTTCACCACGTCGCTTCGCGAGCGGGTCGCCGCCGGCGAACGGGTCCGCCTGACGGGCGCGATCGAGAACCGGCTGGTGCCGGGGCGCTATTACCTCGATTGCTGGGTGCGCCAGAACGAGGATCAGAGCGTCGTCGCGATCCAGGGCTTGCGGCTGCTCGGGTTCGTCGTCTACGGGACCGCCCCGCGCGACGGCGTCGTCACCGTCGACGCCGACGTGCAGGCCGCGGTCGAGCCCGGCGGAGTTACACGGGGCGAGGGCTCGGGATGACCGAGGAGGCGCTGGAGCTACGCGACGTGCCGGGACCGTCCGCGCTTGGCGGCGGCCTCCGGCGCGCGTTCGAGCTGTTGTGCGTGATCGCGATCACCGACTTCAAGAAGAGCTACTTCGGGACGGCGCTGGGCTACCTGTGGTCGATCGCGCGGCCGCTGATGACGTTCGCGGTGCTGTTGGTCGTGTTCACGCACGTCTTTCACTTCGCCTCCAAGGTCGAGCACTACCCGGAGTTCCTGCTGTTCGGCGTGGTCCTGTTCGGGTTCTTCCAGGAGGCGACGATGATGGCGGTCGGCTCGATCGTCGGCCACGAGGCGGTCGTGCGCAAGACCCAGTTCCCGCGGCTGGTGATCCCGCTGGCGGTCGTGATCACGACGCTGTTCAACCTGATGCTCAACCTCGTCGTGGCGTTCGCATTCATCCTCGTGGCCGGGATCGCGCCACGGTGGTCGTGGCTGGGCCTGTTCCCGCTGCTGGTGGCCCTGTTCGTGTTCACGACCGCGGTCTCGATGATCGTCTCGGCGCTGTACCCGCGCTTCAGGGACGTGTCGATCATCTGGTCGGTGCTGGCGATGGCACTGTTCTACGGAACGCCGGTGCTGTACCCGGTCTGGGCCGTGACGAGCGGGCTGCGAAACGTGATCGCGCTCAACCCGCTGGCGCCGATCTTCGACCTCGCGCAGCGATGGATCACGGTCCCGTCGACGCCGCCGCCGACCGACCCGTCGATGGGCGGCCCCGTCCGCCTGATGATCGCAATCGGCATCTACCTGGCCGTGTGCGTCCTCGCGGTGTGGATCTTCCGCCGCGAGGCGCCGCGGATCGCCGAAGAGCTCTAGTACAGCGCGAACGTCGCGGAGCTCGGCACTGCGGGTGGACGAAGTCCGCGAATATGGCGGAGTTCATCCACCGCTCACATGATCTCTCTAGGCCGCGGCGGCGTGGCCGGCGGGGTCGGCGCGGTCGGCGGGGTCGGCGGGTTCGGCGCCGGCGAGGGCGATCAGCGCCCCGCCGAGGACGATCGCGATCAGCGTCACCGCGGGCATCTGCCAGTCCCAATCCAGCGGCGCGTGAGCGCCGTAGACGACGAGCCCGGCGATCGGGCCCGCCGCGAGCGCGGGGGCGGCCCGCGCCGCCAGCACCGAGGCCCAGACCAGGGCGCCGGCGAACGCCAGGAGCAGCGCGAAGCCGACGAGCCCGAGCTCGGCGAGCGTCTGGATCGGAAGCGAGTGGGCGTCCTGCGCAGACTCGGCGATGCGCCGGTCGCGCAGCCAGTAGACGGCCCAGCCGCCGGCGCCGACGCCGCGCAGCGGCTCGGTGGCGAACGCCTTGAACGCCACCCGCCAGTAGTCGTAGCGATTGCTCTGAAGCGTCACGAACCGAGTCGCGCCCGAGCTGAGCGGCGCGCGCGAGTGCTCCTTGGCGCCGACCACGATCGCGAGCGCGAGTCCGGCCGCGACGATCGCGCCGGCGATCAGCGGCGCCCGCCGCGGGAGCTTCGCCGGCCCCTCGCGTCTGCTCGACGCCAGCCGCCACTGCGCCGCCGCGGCGGCGGCTGCGATCGCGAGCAGGAGCACGAGCACAACCGCGCCCTGCGTGACACGGTCGGAGTGCGAGCCGGCGAGCGAGGTGACGCCGCGCAACGGGGCCGCGACCACCGCGGCGAGCGCTGCCGCGACGGCCGTGACCGCGACGGCGGTGATGCGCTCGCGCCGGGCGGCGATCGTTACCAGCGCGATCAGCCCGGCGATGCACGCGAACACGGCGCCGCGGGAGAACGAGCTGTACAGACCGAGCCCGAGCGGGGCCGCGGCGGCGGCGGCAGCGGCGCGCATCCACCGCGGCCGCCCCGCCTCACCCGCGATCGCGGCGCACAACACGAGCCCCAGCGCCGCGACTTCGCCCATCGCGTTCCAGTAGGTCAGCGGCTGCTCGAGCCGTCCCTGGGCGCTGACCGATCGCGAGAAATGCAGCACGCCCGGCGCCAACCGCTCCGACAGGCCATACCCGATCACGATCAGGGCCCCCGCCGCCAGCGCCGGCTCGACCAGGGGGCGTGCGGCGGGCGCGCGCAGCAGCAGCGACGCCGCGAGCAGCATCCCGAGATACAGCATCACGATCTGGCCGGCGTGGTAGGCCGAGCCGGCCTCCGGCGCCCAGGTGATCGACAACAGCGTCCAGGCGGCGAACGCGCCAAGGGCGCCGATCGCCAACCAGGCGGCTCGCCCGCGCGGCAGCGCCTCACCGCCGAGCAGCGCGACGACGACGAGCGCCCAGGCCCCCAGTCCCGCCCATGCCCGCGGCTCGTCGAAGTAGCCGCCGGCGAAGAACGCAAGCACCGTCGGTCCGGCGAGCAAGATGGCGCGGGCGCCCGTCAGCACAGCCGCGCGCATGCGCTCAGCGGTGGGCGTCTCGAACCGCGCGCTTGACCAGCCGCGTCGAGACCAGCGGCTGGCGGTCGCGGAGCTGTGGCCGGGCGCCCGCGGACGCGAGCCTGACCTCCGCCTCGATGCCGCGCCTGAAGTTCGCCGCGTCGAAGCGCTCGGCGTTGCGACGGCAGGCGGCCGGATCAATCGCCTCGTCGTCGAACTCCAGCACCGCCTCAGCGAGCTGATCGGGGCCGCCCGAGAAGAACGTTCCGGTGACGCCCTCGATCACCGTTTCGAGCGCCCCGCCGCCGCGCCTGGCGATCACCGGCCGGCCGGCTGCCTGGCTCTCGACCGCTGCGATCCCGAACTCCTCGACCCCGGTGACGAGCAGCGCGCGCGAGCCGCTGAGGATCTCGGCGACTGACTCGTCGGACCGGCGGCCCGCGAAATGGATCGTCGGGCCGGCGCTGCGGCGCAACTGGCGTTCATTCGGCCCATCGCCGATGATGATCAGCGGCCGGCGCAGCTTGTTGAACGCCTCGACGGCGACGTCGATCTGCTTGTGCGGCATCAGCTCAGAGACGAGCGTGTAGTGGTCGCCGACGGGCCCCGGCGCAAAGCGAGCCGTGTCAACCGGAGGATGGACGATGCTCGCCTCGCGCCCGAAATAGGTGCGGATCCTCGCCTGCGTCGTGCGCGAGTTGGCGATGTAGCGGTCGGTGCGCTGGGCGGCGATCCAGTCCCACTGGCGCCAGCGGCGGAACAGGCCGCTGAGCGTCATGCGCACGAGTGGGTTGCGGCGGCTGGCGAGGGTCGGGCCGCGATCGTTCCATGCGTAGCGGAACGGGTTGTGGCAGTAGCTGATGTGGACCGAGTCCTCACCGCACAGGACCGCGTGTGCCCAGGCCGACGAACTCGACACGACGAGGTCGTAGCCGGCCAGGTCAAAGGACTCGATCGCCGCGGGATACAGCGGCAGCAGCACCCTGAACGTCCGCGCCGACGGCCGCAGGCGCTGCAGAAACGAGGTCTGGACGTTGCGCCCGGCAAACCTGCCCTCGGTTCCCTCCTCGTCGTAGACCGCGGTGAAGATGTCGGCGTCGGGCCACATCCGGCACAGCTCGGCAAACACGCGCTCGCCGCCCCGCAGATCGAGCAGGAAATCGTGGACCAGCGCGACCCGGGGACCGGCTTCTGAAGTTTGGTGAGACACGGGGGAGGCGCGCAGTGTATGCGCTGGATACGCTGCAGGGCCCAACATGGCCCTCGTGCTATTCGTCAGCTATTCGGGGGCACTCGGTGGAGCGGAGCGCGTGCTGCTGCAGTTCGCCGGTGCGCTGGAGGCGCAGGACGTCTGGCTCGCCTGCCCGCCGGGGGAGTTGCGGGGGGCGGCGCGCGAAGCCGGGTTGCGGCTGGCGCCCTTGCGCGCCCGGCAGCTGGAGTTGCGGGGTTCGGCAACCGATCGCGTGCTGGCGTCCGCAAGGCTCGCGGCGCACGCTGCGCAGGCGCGTCGGCTGGTCCGGGACCTGGATCCCGACCTCGTGATCGCGTCCGGGATGCGATCCGCGATCGCTCTGCTGCTGGGGCGCAGGGTCGGCCCGCCGGTCGTGTTCGAACATGGCGACATGCTTCCGGGCGGGATGATCGGCCGGGCGGTGAGGGCGGCCGCCGCGCGAGCCGATCGCGTGGTCGTGCCGTCGCGGGCGGTGGCCCACGACCTCGGCGCCGCCGCGCGGCCGGTGGTGATCCACCCCGGCATCGACGTCGACCGCTTCGATCCGGACGGTGTGCCGGCGCAGCCGCCCGAGATTCTGGTGCTCGGAGCGCTCGTGCACTGGAAGCGGGTCGATCTCGCCCTCGAGGCGCTCGCGGTCGCGCGGCGCGAGCGCCCCGACCTGCGGCTTCGCGTGGTCGGCGCTCCGCTTGGGCGCGCGGGAGACGCGCTCGTCGATCGGCTGCGGGCGCGCGCGTGCGCGTCGGATCTCGCCGGGGCGGTCGAGTTCGCGGGCCCCGTCGCCGATTCCGCGCCCGAGCTCGCACGCTCGAGCTGCCTGCTGCACTGCGCCGAGTGCGAGCCGTTCGGTCTGGCGGTGGCCGAGGCGCTGGCGTGCGGGCGCCCGGCGGTGGTCCCCGACGCCGGCGGCCCGGCAGAGATCGTCGACGAGACGTGCGGGGTGCGCTATCCGCCTGGCGACAGCGACGCCGCCGCCCGCGCGCTGCTCGAAGTGCTCGGCAGTCAAGAACGCGCGAGGCGGATGGGTGAGCGCGGACGCGCGCGAGCACGCGCCTGCTTCAGCGTCGAGCGAGCCCGCGATCAGTTCCTGGATCAGGTCGCGCCGATCATCCGCCGCCGCGACCGCGACCGCGGTCGCCGGAGCCCGGCGGGCGGCCCGGGCGCGCTCGCGCTCCTTACGGTCGCCTACAACTCAGCTCGCGATCTGCAGGCACTGCTTGCCTCGGTGGCGCGCCAGCTCCCGGGGGCGCGCGTGATCGTGGTCGACAATGCCTCGAGCGACGACAGCGTCGCGATCGCGCGGCGATCGGACATCGCCACGGTGATCGAGCTCGCTGACAACGTCGGCTTTGGACGCGCGTGCAATCGTGGGCTTTCAGAAATACGCGAGCCGGTGACCGCACTGATCAACCCAGACGTCGAACTGCTCGATGACTCGCTGCTGTCGCTCGCGGCCGAGGCCGCGCGCACGGACAGGCCCGAACGGCTGCTGGCGCCGCTTGTGCTCTCGCCGGACGGCTCCCGCCAGGACTCCGTCCATCCACGGCCGCTGTCGCTCGCCGATCTCACGAGCGCCGTGATCCCGCCGGCGGCGCTGCCGGGACGCGCGGGAGCAGCACTGGCGCCATGGCGAGCCACAGCCCCGCGCGCGGTCGGATGGGCGGTCGGCTGCGCGCTCGTCGCCCGGACCGAGACCCTCCGCGCGATCGGCCCGTTCGACGAGCGGATCTTCCTCTACGGAGAAGATCTCGACCTCGGACTTGCAGCCGCGCAGAGGGGGGTCGCCACCTGGTACTGGCCGACGGGGCGCGTGCTGCACCGCGGCGCGCACGCGTCCGGGCCGGCGTTCGGCGGCGAGCCGTTCGAGCTGCTGGCGCGCGCCCGGCACGACGTGCTCGCGCGGCGCCTCGGCGCGGGCCGTGCCCACGCGGACGACGCGGCGCAGGCGGTGACGTTCATCTCCCGGATCGCGCTCAAGCGGGCGCTCGGGCGCAGCGCCGCGCGCGAGCGCCGTCAGCTCGCCGCCGTCTCTCGGGTCGCGAGGCAAGCGCGGGAGGCGCGCAGGGCGCGGGAGGCGCTGGAGGGGCTGGAGGCGCTGGAGGGGCTGGAGGGACGCTAGGTTCAGGCCGATGCGATCCAGGCGCAGACTGCTCGTGGCGGGGATCGCGCTCGCGGTGGCGGCGCTGGCGATCGGGATCGCGGTGGCGACTGCGCCGGCCGGACCCAAGCCGCCGACGCGCGCGCAGCCGACGCCGGCGACTTATGCCGTCGCGGGCAGCACGTCGCCGTTCGCCGGGCTCAACCCGACGGCCGCCCCCGCAGGCGGCACGACAAAACCCGCCGCAGGCGGCACGACAAAGCCCGCCGCGGTCGGCACGACGACGGCGCCCGGTCGCAACCCGACGACTTCCGCGCCCGCTTCGGGCACGACCAGCCCGGGGACGCCGCCGGCCCAATCGACCCAATCGACCCAATCGACGCAGACGACCCCTTCGACGCCGACGACAGGCCAGCAACTCGGCGCGAGCGTGAACATCCTGTTCAACAGCCAGAACGCGTTCTCCAGCGGCCAGATCGGCGCGCAGCTTCAAGCGCTGCAGGCCGCAGGCGCACGGATCGCGCGCAGCGACGCGCTGTGGGAGCGGACCGAGCCAACGCCCCCCGTGGGCGGCGTGCACCACTATCAGTGGGGTTTCGACGACTCGGTCGCGGGCGCGCTCGCGGCGCACGGGCTGCGCTGGCTGCCGATCGTCGACTACACCGCCGGATGGGCGCGGCCGCCCGGCGCAGACGGTCATCCGCCGCCGTCATCGGCGAGCGACTACTCGGCGTTCGCCGCCGCGCTGGCTGCACGTTATGGCCCCGGCGGAGCGTTTTGGCGCGCGCACCCGAACCTCCCGGCCACGCCCGTCGACACCTACGAGATCTGGAACGAGCCCGACAACCCGACGTTCTGGTCTCCATTGCCAGACCCGGCCCGCTACGGCGAGCTGTACGCGCGCGCCCGAGCGGCGATCAAGGCGGTCGACCCGGGCGCACGCGTGCTGATCGGCGGGCTGACGCATCCGGAGGCGTTCCTGCCGGCCGTGATCGCGGACACGCCGCAGCTGCGCGGCGAGGTCGACGGTGTCGCGATCCACCCATACGCCGGCAGCCCGGGCGCCGTGCTGTCGCGAGTGCGCGAGGCGCGCAAGGTGCTCGACGACGTCGGCCTCACGAACGTGCCGCTCTACATCACCGAGTTCGGCTGGACGACCCAGCCGTCCCACGCACTCAACTGGGCACCTTCCTCGCAACGCGCCGGCGACGTAAGCCGCACGTTCGCCGAGCTCGGCCACACCAACTGCAACGTCGCCGCCGTGGTCCTGTACACGTGGGTCACGCTCCAGCAGAACCCCGCCGATCGCGAGGACTGGTTCGGGATCAGCCCGCGGGGCGGAGGCGGCGACGCCGACACGGCCGCGTTCGCTACCGGTCTCCAAAACGCTGCCGCGCCGGGGCCGCAGCTACCGACGTGCACTGGGGTGTGATCGCCGGCAGGCACCCGAAGCGCGACGGAGCCGAGCTTGAGTATGGGGTGCCCGGCGGAACGCGCTTGCGGGAACCGCGCGCGCGTTCCGGCTGGCGCCCCATGCGTTGGCTAGCCGTGCTTGACGCAGCTGGTTGCGATCGGGCCCTTCTGACGGCAGCGCTCGAGCGCGAGCGCGTCGTGGCGGAACACGTAGAACGCGGGCTTGGCCACGAACATGCTGTGCTTGAACCTCAGCAGCCCGGCGAAGTCGAACGCCAGCCCGTTGTGGACCTCGGCCCCCGCCCACGTGTAGTAGTAGAAGCCGAGCAGCCGCAGCGACTTGCGCGCAGCGGCGAGCAGCGGCAGCAGCCGGCCAAGCTTGCGCGCCTGCCCCGCCTCGGTCGTGGCGAAGTCCAGTCCGACGTTGTGATCCGTCTTGCCCAGCGACGACGGCCAACTGACCTCGTCGGCGACGATCGGCTTGTTCCTGTCGCCGGCGGCGCTCATCACCTGTCGGTCCTTGCGCAGGATCGTGATCACGCCCGACGGGTCGCGCGTGTAGGGGTGGATCGCAACGACGTCGAACAGCTTTCTGGCGCCGAGCTTGTACAGCAGCGCCAGATGGTTCCACGAGTAGTTCGGAAGCCCGGCGAGCACGATCTTGGCGCCGGGATCGGCCTGCTTGATCGCCGCGCGCGTGACGCGCAGCAGGCCGATGTAGCGGGGCTCGAACGGCTGCGGCGGCCAGAAGCCGATGATGTTCGGCTCGTTCCAGATCTGCCACATCCGGATCGGAACCGCCGGCGAGTGGTCCTGCCAGAAGCTGCCGTGGGGGCCGTAGCGGCGGACAAGCGCGGCGGCGAAGCGGGCATACGGCGCGTTCTTGCGCGGAATGTCGACAATCGAAACGCGGTAGCGCACACCGTCCCACTTCGGCGCATTGAGGATCACCGGCAGCAGCGTCAACCCGCGCTGCGCGGCGAGGCCGACGATCTGATCGGTCAGGTCAAACCGGGTCGGCACCCCGCCGACATCCACGAACTCGCCGCGGTCGGCGGCGGGCACCTTGCTCCAGCCGGCGTACGGCTGCGCATAGGCCCAGTCGAACGTCAGGCGCAGGCTCTGGACGCCGCTTGCGACCATCGAATCGAGCTGGCCGGCGAGGTCGACATCGGGATTGGTGGCGGGATACAGCGGCCCGTCGATCATCATCCCGACGAAGCCCTGTGGCACGGCGGCGGCGCTGACTGCAGCCGGCGTGCGCGCCGAGGTCGTCGCCGCGGGCATCGCGGCGAGCGCCAGCGCGGCCGCTGGCACGAGCATCCATGATCGTAGGCGGCGCGGCATCGGGCGGCCGAGTGTATCCGGCGGGTCAGTCCTGCGGATCACTATGACCCAGCAGCGGCTCGAGCGCGGCGTCGAGCGCGACCGCGGCGCGCTTCCAGGTAAAGCCCGCCGCTCGGCGCAGCCCGCGCTCGATCAGCGCGGTCCGGACCGGACCGTCGCCCGCGGCCGCCAGCAGTGCGTCCACGAACGCGGCGCCGTCGCCCGGGTCGACGAGCAACCCGGCGGCGCCGACGGTCTCCGGCAGCGCTCCGCGCGCCGCCGCGACGACCGGCACCCCGCTCGCCATCGCCTCCAGGCAGGGCAGGCCGAAGCCTTCGTAGCTCGACGGCATCGCGAGCGCGAGCGCGCCGGCGTACAGCGCGGGGAGCTGCGCGTCGGGCACGTAACCCAGGCGCCGGACCGTCGTTTCGCCGCCGCGCAGATACCCCCGATCCGAACCGGCGAGCACCAGTTCGATGCCGTGTCGCTCCAGGTCGCGCCCCGCCCGCTGCAGCGCGCCCGGGCTCTTGCGCGCCGAGGCGGTTCCGACCGCAAGGACGTAGGGGCCGGCGAGGCCGTAATGCGCTCTGACCGCGCTTGCATCGAGGCCTGGCGCGAAACGCTCGTCGACGCCCTCGGGGATCACCCGCACGCGCTGCGGCGCAACGCCAAGCAGCTCGACGAGCTCGCCGCGCGAGAACTCTGAGACGGTGAGCAGCAGCGCGGCGCGGCCCGCGATCAGCGGCAGCATCCGCCGCTGGTAGGCGACATACGGCCGCGAGTACGCCTCCGGGTGGCGCAGAGCGGCCGCGTCGTGGATCACGACCGCGGTCCGCCGTGACGGCAGCGGCGCGAGATTGGCCGGGCACAGGATCAGCGCTGCGCCCGCCGCGCGTAGCGGCAGCACGCACTGCTCCCAGACGTGCCCGGCCCGGTGCGCGAGGGCGGCCGGTGGCCGCAGCACGCGGTATCGCTCCGGCGCCAGCGCGGGCAGGTGCAATGCGATTTCGCGGGCAAACCGCTCGACGCCGCCGATCTGTGCCCGGACGGCGGCGCGCGCATCGATCGCGACAAGCGATCGCCCATCGCGAGTGGGCGGAGCGCGACGCGGACCGGGGCGCTGAGGCTCTGGCCGCGGCATGCGCCGGCGCATGGCCGCGCCGACACCGAACAGCGCGATCCCGAGCCCGGCGGCGACCCACGCGTCGAACCCGGTCCGCGGCAGGCCTCCGTCCGACGACGAGGTCGTGGTCGACGACGGGGGCTGGCTGGAGAGCGTCGAAGTGGCCGTCGCGGAGCTCGCGGTCGAAGATGCCACCGGCGTGCCCGAACTCGACGCCCCCGAGGACGAACCGGCGCCCGAGGAGCCCGAATTGGAGGAGGAGGACGTCGAGGATCCCGAACTCGAGGAGCCCGACGAGCCGGACTTCGACGAGCCGGAGTGGCTCAGCGGGTCGGTGTACTGCTGATCGCCGGCTGACGGCCCGGAGGCAGCCGCAACGCCTGACCCGGCCAGGGCCAGCGCCACGAGCAGCAGCGACAGACCGATGATCGCCCGGGTCACACGCACGTCGCGAGTATTGCAACAATCGAGGCGCTCGCGTACAGGCGCCGAGCTCGCCGGCGACTGACACGGGCTTGGCACGGACGCCGCGGGCGCTCGCCGCCGCTGCTTGGCCGCCGCCCGCCAAATCGCTTGTTTGCAGGATTTATTGCAAGGCAAGGACCGCGGGGCAAGAGCGCGACGGGTCGTGTTAGGGTGCTGCCGCCCCGCCCCCGGGGTTCAATGAAACGCGACGCGTCGGGCGCCCGACGGCGCCGGTCGCGACGCTGGTCGATGCCCACGATGCCGCCCGTGATCAGAACTCATCCGCTCCTGCGCGCGCTGCTGATCAGCGCGCTCGTCGCCGCCGCGTTGCTGTCCAGCAGTCTCGTCCCGCTCAGCTCCGGCGACCTTCAGGGCCAGATCGACTCGAGCCGGTCCTCGGCTTCGTCGCTGCGCTCGGCGATCGCCAGCGAGACCGCCCGGATCAGGCAGACGGCCGGCGGGCTGGCGGCCGCGCAACAGCGCCTCGCATCGATCCAGCAGCAGCTCAGCGCCCGCGAGGCGCAGCTCCGCTCGGTGCAGAGCTCGCTGCTCGCCGCGCGCGACCGCCTGGTCGAGCTCGAGAATCGCCTGCAGCAGTCGTCGAGCGCGCTGGCGGCCAACCTGCGCGCGGCATACGAGAGCGGCCGGCCCGACCTGATGTCGGTGATCCTCGAGGCACACGGCTTCAGCGATCTGCTCGAGCGCGTCAACTTCATGCAGCGGATCGGTCATCAAGACGCCCAGATCGTCGGCGACACGCGCACCGCGCGGGCGGCGGTGTCCCGCCAGGCGACCGCGCTGGCGGCGCTCGAACAACGCGACCGGACGCTCACGCAGCAGATCCTCGGGCAGCGAAACCAGGTCGCGGCGATCCACGCAGCGCTCCTGAACCGCCAGATCCAGCAACTCGGGGCGCGCGCCGCGAACGCCGGCAAGCTCACCGCGCTGAACTCGCGGCTGCACCAACTCGAGGCTCGCGCCGCGGCGCAGGCACGTGCCGCGCTGGCGGCCGGGAACGCCGCCGTCGGCGGGATCGCCGTCGACACCGGCGGAATGGTCCAACCGCCGCCCGGCGCGCCGGCGGCGATCGCCCAGGTGATCGCGGCGGGCAACGCGATCGCGACGCTTCCGTACATCTGGGGCGGCGGCCACGGCTCATTCCACGCCAGCGGCTACGACTGCTCGGGCTCGGTCAGCTACGCACTCGCCGCCGCCGGCCTGCTCAGCTCGCCGCTGGACTCGACCGGGTTTGAGAGCTGGGGCGATCCGGGGCCGGGACGCTGGATCACGGTATACGCCAACGCCGGGCACGCGTTCATGGTCGTCGCCGGCTGGCGATTTGACACCGTTGCGCTCGCCTCAGGCGGGACTCGCTGGTCGCAGTCGATGGCCAGCACCGGCGGGTTCGTCGCCCGCCACCCGCCCGGGCTCTAAGGAACTGCCGCTCGACTGGCCCCGAGATTTCGCTCTGCGAAATCTCGCGAGCGAGTGCGTAGCACTCGCCCGGATCCCGAGCAGCGCCAGCGCCGGGACGGCGACGATCGCGGCCATCGCGAGAAACCACAGCTGCCCGGCGTCGGTGCCCATCCCGAGCGAGTGGACGAGCCCGCCGAGCCACGCGAGCGCTGTCAGCCGGTGCAGCTTGCGCCATCGGACAGCCCCGATCGCCCGCCGGGCGTAGTAGGACAGACCGAGCACGATCGTCGCCCAGCCGCTGACGATCCCGAGCGTCATCCAGCCGGACTTGTAGCTGCTTACGAACGGCACGGCGATGTCGGCCAGCGACGGGTGCAGGAAGCGGTCGCCCAACAGCGCTGCGGCGTGGACGACGATCGCCACGATCGCCGACAGCGACAGCGCCTCATGGATCGCGCGCAGGTCGGCGGCCTTGCCTCTGAGCAGCTTTGTGCTCATCAGCAGCCCGAGCGAGACAGCGAGGCTGGCGAGGACCAGCGCCGCGAACCCGGCGGCGCGGCTGGTGATCCAGAACAGGTGCGGCGTGGGGTCGGTGTACATGCGCTCAGCCTGACGGGCGCCCGTGAGAGACCGGTAGGCGGCGGCTAATGACTACGTAGGAGCGCCGGCGCTCAGCGGCCGGGATGCACGAGGTAGCCGTCGCGCATGACGGCCGCTTGCACGTGCTGCATCGTGCGGGCGACCATCGTCGAGAAAGTCACGCTGAAGCCGTTGCCCCGCGCGTTGAGCGCCGACGGGGTCGCCGCACCGGCGCTCGACGCGGACATCGACACAAACCTGGTGCCGCCGGGAGTCAGCTTGATCTGGGTCGAGTCCCACGTCGGGTCGGCGATCGCTCCGGTATGCCCGCCGACGACCTGCGCCTTGGCGAGGCCGAAGCTCGCCGAGCCGAAGTTTGCCAACGGCAGGGTCTGGCAGCTGTTGTTGCTGACGCATTCCGAAGGCGCCTCGACGATCCATTCAGCCGAGGAGACGTCGACGTTCGCCGGGCGAAACGTGCGCTGGAAGGTCCGGCGGGTGGTCAAATTCTGGAGCGTCAGCACGGTCCGATTGCCGTTGACGACGACCGAGGCGAACATCCGATCTCCGGGCCGGACGTTCATCCTGATCGGCCGCGACGGAGCCGGGACCAGCTCGTACCACGCGGTCGAGGAGATCCGGCCAGACGCCGTGCAGTCGACCTCGGTGCCGATCTGCTCGAGCGCTTGCGAAACGGCGTCGTAGCCGCCCAGGCCCACCCATAGCGCAGAGAAGGTCTGGCGCCCGGAGACGCACGCCGCCGTCGGCTGCGTCCAGGTCCCGACGGCCTTGGTGAAGCGGACGCCCGGCCGGTGGACCGCGTAGCCCGCCCAGTTGGAGCTGTTGACCGTGTCGGCCAGCGCCGACGGGGCGGCAGTCGCCGCCGTCGCCGCGGTGATCAGGACAACAAGCAGCCGCAACCGCATCATGGTTCTCTGGAACTCGGTTGGTTCGCGGTGAAACTTGAGGATCGGGGCGCGTGGACTGGTCACTTCTGCGATGCCATCAGGATCGCATCCGCGCGTCCTTGACAGTCGTACATCTTGAAACTTGTCGATCCGCTGGTCACCGTTACGGCTCGGCACGCCTTCTCGACGGCGCTGATCGCCGCCTCGCTGCCGGTGCGCGTGTCACCCGGCAGCCGGGCGCCGGCGCCGGAGTCCGCAAGCACCCATCGCAGGTGACCGGAGCGTACCGCGGCGGCGATCCATCGCGCGCTGACGGAGCTCTCGCGGCCGGAGAAGCCGCCGAGGCCGGCGACGTCGCCATCGCTGGAGAGGATCGCCGACGCGGCGCTGCTCTGGCTCGACACGCCGATCGTGCCGCCGCCGTGGGCTTGGGCGTAGCGGATCGCCGCGGTCAGGGTGGAGCTGTCGCCGCCGAACGCGCCGGGGCCGCCCCGGCCGCCGGTGCCAGCCCCGGCCGCCGGTGCCACCCGCGGCCGCCGGTGCCACCCGGGCCGCCGGTGCCACCCGCACCGCCCGGGCGGCCGATGCCGCCGGTGCCGCCCGGCGCGAACGTGCCGACCCCGGGAGCGCGCCCGAAGCCGCCTCCCGGAGGCGGGCGCAAGCCGCCGCCGCGAGACGCGCCGGCCGGGCCGCCGAACGTGGCCGACGCCGGGCCACCGGCGGGGAACGTCCCGTTGGTCGCGTGGCCGAGCGTCTGCGCCGCCCAAGTAGCCGGCGCCGCCAGCAGCGCAACGAGCGCGACGCCGAGGATCGCGGCCCGCGCTCTGCCTCCGCGCCGCATCACGAGCAGGACCACCGCTGCCACGGCCGCCGCGATCAGCAGCGGCACCGCCCACGAGAGCCGGCCGTTGAGGTTCCCGAGCACGACGAGCTCGGTCACGACCCCGCCGCCGATTGCCAGCGGCGCGATCGCCGCCGTGCCGACGCCGGCTCCGACGAGCATCGCCACAAACGGCGCCAGCAGCGAAACGTAGTAAGGGTGGAAGATGCCGCTCGCGAAGCTGAACGTGACCGCGCTCGTCAGCAGCGCGCCGCCGACGACGATCAACCAGCCGGTACGCGGGTCGCGGCGGCGAAGACGCGTCAGCACGATCAGCGTGAGCCCGGCGACGAGCGCGAAGCCGAGCAGCCAGCCGGCCTGATCGCCGAGGCCCGATTGCAGCAGGCGGAATGGGCCGGTCGCGCCGCCGAACAGACTGCCACCCGGACCGCCCCCGCCCGGACCGCCCCCGCCCCCGGCCAGCCCCGCGGGGCCGCCGACCTGTCCGGCCACCCGCCCGAGCCCGTTGTAGCCGAAGATCAGCGACCAGACGCTGTTGTCCGAGGTTCCCGAGATCCATGGGCGGTCGGCCGCGGGCGTGAGCGTGACCAGCAGCGGCCAGGCGAGACCGACGGCCGCCATCGCCGCGCCACCGGCTAGCAGCTGCGACAACGCGCGCAGCCCACGCCGGGGGCCGTCCCACCGGACCCACATCCAGGCGACGGCAATCCCGGGCACGACCAGCAGCGCGACGCCCATCTTCGTCTCGAACCCGAGCCCGACGGCGATCCCGCTGAGCACCAGCCAGCGGGTGCGGCCGGTCTCGAGCGCGCGGACGGCGCACCAGACGGCCGCCACGCAGCAGAGGACCAGCAGGGCGTCGGGGTTGTTGTGGCGCGAGACCGCGACGGCGATCGGCGTCGTTGCGAGCGCCAGGCCGGCGACGAACCCGGCGGCGCGCCCGAACGGCCGCCTGACCAGGTCGTAGACAAGGCCGACGGCCGCCGCCCCCATCAGCGCCTGCGGCACGAGCAGGCTCAGGGGGTGAAAACCGAACACGCGCGCAGACAGCGCCTGCACCCACAGGCTCAGCGGCGGCTTGTCGACGGTCATCAGGCCGCTTGGGTCAAGCGACGCGAACAGGAAGTTGTGCCAGCTGGCGGTCATCGAGCGCACCGCGGCGCTGTAGTAGGTGTTGGCCCAGCCGTTGATGCTCAGCCCCCACAGGTTCAGGACCGCGGCGAGCCCCAGCAGCGCGGGCAGCTCGGGCCGTCGTAGCAACGGCCGGGCGAGATCCCGCGCGCGATCGCGCAGCCGGGCGGTCAGCGGCGCCGGATAGGTGATCGCATCCGAGCTCACGACTGGTCCGGGGCGCGATGGGCTTCGGTGTACGCCGTCGCGGCGACCAGCGCTGCGAACGCCCCTGCAATCACGGTCTTTACAAGTGCTCGTGTCATCGACGAGCTGCAGGTTCGCCGCCACGGCGAAGGCGCGGCGAAGACGTCGCTAAGACGTGCGTAGGAGAGTCCCGCTCACCGGGTGGCGAAGGTGCCTAGAGTAGGAGCTACCGCAACACCCAGGAGACCGAAATTGACACCGAACAGCTTCGAGGCCAGGGCCACGCTCAGCGTCGGCGAGCGCGCGTACGAGATCTTCCGTCTCGACGCGCTCCAAGCCTCATACGACATCGCCCGCCTGCCGTTCTCGCTGAAGATCCTGCTCGAGAACCTGCTGCGCAACGAGGACGGGGAGTCGATTCGTGCGCAGGACATCGAGGCGCTGGCGAGGTGGAACGCGCGCGAGGAGCCCAGTAAGGAGATCGCGTTCACGCCCGCGCGGGTGCTGATGCAGGACTTCACCGGCGTCCCCGCGGTCGTCGACCTCGCGGCGATGCGCGACGCGATCACCGAGATGGGCGGCGACCCGAACAAGATCAACCCGCTGGTCCCCGCCGAGCTCGTGATCGATCACTCCGTGCAGGTCGACGTGTTCGGCTCGAGGCTTGCGTTCCAGCGCAACGCCGAGCTCGAGTTCGAGCGAAACCAGGAGCGCTACGCGTTCCTGCGCTGGGGCCAGGGGGCGTTCGCCAACTTCGAGGTGGTCCCGCCCGACACCGGGATCGTGCACCAGGTCAACCTCGAGTACCTCGCGCGGGTCGTGTTCGCCACCGACGGCGCCGGAGGCGATGGATCGCGTGCGCCCCAGGCCTATCCCGACACGCTGGTCGGCACCGACTCCCACACGACGATGATCAACGGGCTGGGCGTGCTCGGCTGGGGCGTCGGCGGGATCGAGGCCGAGGCGGCGATGCTCGGACAGCCGATGTCGATGCTGATTCCGCAGGTGATCGGCTTCAAGCTGACCGGCGAGCTGCATGAGGGCGCCACCGCGACCGACCTCGTGCTGACCGTCACCGAGATGCTTCGCCGCAAGGGCGTGGTCGGCAAGTTCGTCGAGTTCTACGGCGCCGGGCTCGCGAACCTGCCGCTCGCAGACCGGGCGACGATCGGCAACATGTCGCCGGAGTTCGGGTCGACCTGCGCGATCTTTCCGATCGACGCCGAGACGCTGCGGTACCTTGAGTTCTCCGGCCGCCCGAGGGAGCTGATCGCGCTGGTCGAGGCCTACGCCAAGGAGCAGGGCCTGTGGCACGACGAGCACGCCGACGAGCCGACGTTCTCAGACGCGATCGAGCTCGACCTCGCGACCGTCGTGCCGAGCATCGCCGGGCCCAAGCGCCCGCAGGACCGAGTGTCGCTGACCGAGTCCAAGGCGGCCTTCCGGATGGCGCTGGCGGGTTACCTGCCCGACGACGACGCCGAGGACGATGCCGTTTCGGGGAGCTTCCCCGCGAGCGATCCGGTGTCGACGCACGTCCCCAACGGCCCCGGGCACGAGCCGTCGGGTGGCACCGGCGGCGCGCAGGTTGCCGAGCGGACCAGGCTCACGACGCCGGTGACGCTGGCGGACGGGACCGAAACCGAGCTCGACCACGGCCACGTCGTGATCGCCGCGATCACCAGCTGCACCAACACGTCCAACCCGTCGGTGATGCTGGGCGCCGGCATCCTCGCGCGCAACGCGGTGCAGAAGGGCCTCCGGGTCAAGCCGTGGGTCAAGACCTCGTTGGCGCCCGGTTCCAAGGTGGTCACCGAGTACCTCGACCGGGCGGGGCTCACCGAGTACCTCGAGGATCTGGGCTTCCACCTCGTCGGCTACGGCTGCACGACCTGCATCGGCAACAGCGGGCCGTTGCCGGAGGAGATCTCAGATGTCGTCGGCGCCGAGGACCTCGCGGTCGTCTCGGTGCTGTCGGGCAACCGCAACTTCGAGGGCCGGATCAACCCCGACGTGAAGATGAACTACCTCGCCTCGCCGCCGCTGTGCGTCGCCTACGCGCTCGCCGGCACGATGGACATTGATCTGTACGACGAGCCGCTGGGCGAGGACCGCAACGGCCGGCCGGTGTTCCTCAAGGACATCTGGCCGAGCGCAACCGAGGTCGCCGAGACCGTGCGCGAGGCGGTCCAGTCGGACATGTTCCGCAGGAGCTACGGCGAGGTGTTCGACGGCGACGAGCGCTGGAACTCGCTCAGCGTGCCCAGTGGCGACAGCTTCGCCTGGGACGCCGAATCGACATACGTGCGGCGCCCGCCGTTCTTCGAGCAGTTGCCGGCGCAGCCTGACCCGATCACCGACATCGAGGGAGCAAGGGTGCTCGCGATCCTCGGCGACAGCGTCACCACCGACCACATCTCCCCCGCCGGCTCGATCAAGCGCGACAGCCCGGCGGGCAAGTACCTGATCGAGCACGGCGTCGGGCCGAAGGAGTTCAACTCCTACGGCTCGCGCCGCGGCAACCACGAGGTGATGATGCGGGGGACGTTCGCGAATATCCGCCTTCGCAATCAGCTCGAGGGTGAGCGGGGTCCGCTTCCAGAGGGCGGCGTGACGCTGTACCTGGGCGGATCCGGCGGCGGCGAGGAGCAGATGCCGATCTACGACGCCGCGATGCGCTACGTGCAGGACGGGACGCCCCTCGTCGTGCTCGCCGGCAAGGAGTACGGCTCTGGCTCGAGCCGCGACTGGGCGGCGAAGGGAACGCGGTTGCTCGGCGTCCGCGCCGTGATCGCCGAGAGCTTCGAGCGCATCCACCGCTCGAACCTCGTCGGCATGGGCGTGCTGCCGCTGCAGTTCAAGGACGGCGACACGGCGCAGTCGCTCGGCCTGACGGGGCACGAGACGTTCACCGTCGCGGGCCTGGCCGACGCGGAGGAGATTCCGCGCCAGGTGACGGTCAAGGCCGACTCCGGGACGCAAGCGCCCTTGGAATTCGACGTCACCGTGCGGATCGACACGCCGAAGGAGCAGCGCTACTACCGCCACGGCGGGATCCTTCAGTTCGTGCTGCGAAACCTGCTGGCAGCCTGAGCTGAGAGCAAGGTGAGACCAGGCTGGCACTGTCAGCCTGGTCTGCGCGCGTGACAATCGCGTCGACGACCAGAGGAGGGCATCGATGCGACGCACTGTGCGGTTGGTAGGGCAGTGGCGACCCCGAAAGGGCACCGCGATCGCCGGGGTGCTGCTCGCCGTGCTCGCTGCCGGCGTCGGCTGGGCGGCGACACGAGCGGTGAACGCGGGGGTGATCACGGCCTGCGTGGACCAGGCGGGGCCAGGCACGATGATGCTCTCGAGCTCGGGTTCGTGCGCCGCGGGACAGACGACCGTGCAGTGGAACCAGCAGGGCCCGCAGGGCCAGCCGGGGCTGGAAGGCCCGCCCGGGCAGCTGGGACCGCAAGGTCCGCCCGGGGCCGCGGCCAACAACGGGGGCGTCGTCGCGTGGGGCCCGAGCGCGTACAAGACGGGCTTCACGATCAGCACGGAGATCGACAAGCCCGGCGCGTACGTGGCGGACGGCTCGGTCGATGTCGTGATCAAGCCCGACCCTCTGCATCCGCATCCGGCGACGGCCGCCTGCGGCCTGCTGACCGGCCCGCCGAACGGGACCGCCACCAGCGTCGCATCGTGGAAGCAGGCGTTCGTCTACCACAAGAAGACGAAGAGCTACACGCCCTCGGGGCTCAGCGGCCCGGTCGACATCAACGCCGGACTGAGCCTCGGCGCCACCGACGTCCCGCTCGAGGTCTATTTCAGCTGTCACAGCCTGTTCTCGGTCTGGAGCCACCCGACGATCACGATCGAAGCTGCCACGAGCACCGCGTTCCACACCCGCGTCGGAGCCGCCCTGCCGGTTGCGCCCGTGATCGGGCCGGGGCCGATCGAGAGGGTGCTCGGGACGCACTGACAACAGCGGGAGAGTTCTCGGCCACGCCGGGCGCCGCTGCAATAGCCTTGTCCCGTGCCGATCCCCGAGTTCCTCCAGCGCCTGCTGACCGCGACCGGGCCCTCCGGGCACGAGACCGACCCGGCCCGCGTCTGGCGCGAGTGGTGCGGCGAGTTCGCGGCGGAGGTCGGCGGCGACCGCGTCGGGTCGTCGTTGGCGCGCGTGCCGCGGCACCGGCGACGGCCCGACCGTCGCGATCGTCGGTCACATCGACGAGATCGGCCTGCACGTCTCGCACATCGACGACGACGGGTATCTGCGGTTCGGCCAGGTCGGCGGCTGGGATCCGCTCGTGCTGATCGGCCAGCGGGTCGTGCTGACCACGCGCAACGGCCCGGTGCGCGGGCGTGATCGGCCGCAAGCCGATCCACCTGCTCAAGGACGAGGACCGCAAGAAGGCGCCCGAGCTCAAGGACCTGCACATCGACATCGGCGCCAAGGACGGCGACGAGGCGCGCGAGCTGGTGCGGATCGGCGACGTCGCGGTGATCGACGCGGGCCCGGTCGAGCTTCGCCACGGGCGCGTCGTCTCGCGCGCGCTCGACAACCGCGTCGGCTGCTACGTCGCCGCCGAGGCGGCCCGGCTGGTCGCGGAGCAGGGCGGCGCGCCCGGGCGACGTGCTCGCGCTCGCGGTCGCCCAGGAGGAGACGACGTTCGCCGGCTCGCGGACGAGCGCGTTCGCCCACGAGCCCGACGTCGCGATCGTCGTCGACCTGACCTTCGCCACCGACCAGCCCGGGGTCGAGCTCGGCCCGATCACCAAGCATCCGCTCGACTCCGGGCCGGTGATCGCGCCGCGGGACGTCGCTGCACCCGGTCGTGTTCGAGTTGCTGTACGAGGCGGCCGAGGCGGAGGAGATCCCGTTCACGGTCGAGTCGCTCGGCCGCGGCGACCGGCACCGACGCCGACGCGATCCACCTCAGCCGCGCCGGCGTGCCGACCGGCCTCGTCTCGGTGCCGTGCCGCTACATGCACTCGCCGGTCGAGATGGTCTCGCTCGGCGACATCGACGCCGCCGCACGGCTGATCGCGGCGTTCGCGCACGCGGCTGAAGCCGGACATCGTCGTTCGAGCGCTGACCGGGGCGGCGGCGTGCTCGCTGCTGTTCGACATCGACGGGACGCTCGTTCTCGGCGCGACCGACGCACACCGCGACGCGCTGCACGCGGCGCTGCGGGAGGTGCACGGCGTCGATGTCGAGCGACGACCCGCCAGGCCGCTCTCCCCCGCCGGGCCGCACCGACGCCGAGATCGCCCGGGCGATGCTGCTCGACGCCGGGGTGTCGGCGGAGCGGATCGACGACCGCGCCGAGGCGGTCCGCGACGCGTGCTGCCGCGAGTACGCGCGGCTCGTGCACCGACGGATCTGTCGCACACCGTGCTGCCGGGAGTCCCCGAGCTGCTCGGTTGGCTGTCGGGACAGCGCCGAGGTGACGCTCGGCCTGGTGACCGGCAACTACGAGACGGTCGCGCGGCTGAAGCTCACGCGCGCCGGGCTCGGGCGGTTCTTCGCGCAGGGCAGGGCGCGTTCGGCTCCGACGCCGAGGACCGCGCCGCGCTGCCGGCGATCGCGCGCCGGCGGGCGGGAACCGTCGGCAAGCCGCATCCCGCGCGAGCGACACGATCGTGATCGGCGACACGCCGCGAGACATCGCGTGCGCGCGCGCCGACGGGTGCGCTGCGTCGCGGTGACGACCGGGCCGTACGAGGCGCGACGAGCTGTCGGGCGCCGATGCGGTCGTCGCCGACGCCGCCGGGCTGCGCACGGCGCTCGACCGGCTCGAGCTGTTGACGCGAGGCGCTACGCCTTCGGCGTCGGGAACTGCGATGCGCATCATCAGGTCCCACATCGCGGTCGGGCGTCAGCCGCCGCTGGTTGATCATCAGGCGCGCGCTCGCGGTGACCGGGTAGCGGGCCTTCGGGCGCTTTGCCTTCAGCGCGTCGGCGATCGTCTTGGCGACCGTCTCGGGCCGGCCCGCCGAGCTTCGCCATCGGACCCTTGTAGGCGCTTCGGTCGTCAGCTTCGCCGACCTTGCTCGTTGAAGTCCGTCGTACGGCCCGCCGTCCTCGCCGGGCACCGTCGCCGTCGCGGCCTCGCCGAAGTTCGTGACGATCAGCCCCGGCTCGATCAGGATCACGTCGACGCCGAAGCCGCGCACCTCGAAGCGCAGCGCGTCGCTGATCGCCTCGACCGCGTACTTGGTCGCGTGGTAGAGCCCGCCGCCGGGGAACGTCAGCCTGCCGCCCATCGAGCTGATGTTGACGATCTTGCCCCAGTGCTGGTCGCGCATCCCCGGCAGCACCAGCTGGCACATGCCGCATCAGGCCGAACACGTTGGTCTCGAACTGCCGGCGCACCTGGTCGAGCGGCACGGTCTCGACCGCGCCCGACTGGCTGTAGCCGGCGTTGTTGATCAGCACGCCGACGGCGCCTTCGGCCTCGGTGACGGCGTTGACCGCGGCCGTCATCGAGGCCTCGTCGGTGACGTCGAGCGCGAGCGTCTTGCAGCCCTTGCTCCGCGAGGTCGGCGATCGACTCGGGCCGGCGCGCGGTCGCGTAGACCGTCCATCCCTGGTCGGCGAGCAGCTCGGCGGTGGCGTGGCCGATGCCGGACGAGCAGCCGGTGATCAGGACGGCCTTCGAAGGCACGCGCGCAGCCTACCGGCACCCAGTGGGTGCGCGCTTATCTCCTGAAACCTCGCGGCGCGCGGCACTCACCAGGACATGAGCGCTCCCCGCGAGCTTATCTCCGGGAAGCTCCGTCGGACGCGGAGATTTCGGGACATAAGCGCGCTCCGAGGGGATGAATCCGCGCCGCAGGGGCGCACCCCACCTCGCTGCCCAAGCGCGCAGCCGACCACCGGCCCGGGCCGCGGGCGCGCAGCGCCCGCCACCGAGTGACACAAGCCGACGTGCGCCAGGCGATACACAGCGCGACCGGCGTTCGACCCTGTTCGGCAGAGCCCCAATAAGAAGACGCCCTAGCCCCGGACGAGCTTCTTGTACGTGATCCGGTGCGGGCGGTCGGCCTCGGCGCCGAGCTGCTCGTGGCGGAAGCTCTCGTAGGCCTCGAAGTTGCCCTCGAACCAGCGCACCTGCGAGTCGCCCTCGAACGCGAGCACGTGGGTGGCGATCCGGTCGAGGAACCAGCGATCGTGGGAGACGACGACGGCGCAGCCGGCGAAGGACAGCAGCGCCTCCTCGAGCGCGCGCAGCGTGTCGACGTCGAGGTCGTTGGTCGGCTCGTCGAGCAGCAGCAGGTTGCCGCCGGTGCGCAGCAGCTTCGCCAGGTGCAGGCGGTTGCGCTCGCCGCCCGAGAGCTTGCCGACCTTCTTCTGCTGGTCGGTGCCCTTGAAGTTGAAGCCGGCGACGTAGGCGCGGCTGTTGACCGTGCGCTCGCCGAGCGTGATCTGGTCCTCGCCGCCCGAGATCTCCTCCCAGACGGTCTTGTCGGCGTCGAGCGCGTCGCGCGACTGGTCGACGTACGCGAGCTCGACGGTGTCGCCGAGCCGCAGCGTGCCCGTCGTCGGGCTGCTCCTCGCCGGTGATCATCCGCATCAGCGTCGTCTTGCCGGCGCCGTTCGGCCCGATCACGCCGACGATCCCGCCGCGCGGGCAGCGTGAACGACGAGGTCGTCGATCAGCAGCCGGTCGCCGTAGGCCTTGCGCACGTCCGTCGGCCTCGACGACGACGTCGCCGAGCCGCGGCCCGGCGGGGATGTGGATCTGGACCTGGTCGAGCTTGACGTTGCGGTCCTCGGCGAGCAGCGCCTCGTAGGCGTTGAGGCGCGCCTTGGGCTTGTTGCGGCGGGCGCTCGCGTTCAGGCGGACCCACTCGAGCTCCCGCTCGATCGTGCGCTGGCGCGCCGTCGTCCTGGCGCTGCTTCGGACTCGAGCCGCTGCGCGCTTCTGCTCGAGCCAGCCCGAGTAGTTGCCCTGATACGGGATCCCGCGGCCGCGGTCGAGCTCGAGGATCCAGCCGGCGACGTTGTCGAGGAAGTAGCGATCGTGGGTGACCGCGACGATCGTGCCCGGGTAGTCGCAGGAGGTGGCGCTCGAGCCAGGCGACCGACTCGGCGTCGAGGTGGTTGGTCGGCTCGTCGAGCAGCAGCAGGTCGGGCTGGCGCAGCAGCAGCCGGCACAGCGCGACGCGGCGGCGCTCGCCGCCGGACAGCTTGCGTCACGTCGGCGTCGGCCGGCGGGCAGCGCAGCGCGTCCATCGCGATCTCGAGCGTCGTGTCGAGGTTCCAGGCGTCGACGGCGTCGATCTGCTCCTGCACCTTGGCGAACTCGTCCGCGGTCTCGTCGGAGTAGTTCATCGACAGCTCGTTGAAGCGGTCGAGCAGCGCCCGGGCCTCGGCGACGCCCTCCTCGACGTTGCCGCGAACGTCCTTGGCCGGGTCGAGCTCGGGCTCCTGCTCGAGCAGCCCGACGGTCGCGCTGGGCGCCAGCTGCGCGTGGCCGTCGAACTCGGTGTCGATGCCCGGCCATGATCCGCAGCAGCGTCGACTTGCCGGCGCCGTTGTAGCCGAGCACGCCGATCTTCGCGCCCGGCAGGAACGACAGCGAGATGTCGGTCAGGACCTCGCTGTCGGGCGGGTAGCGGCGCGAGAGCTTGTAGGTGGTGAAGATGTACTGGGCGGACATCGCGGTATTTGCAGCATAGGACGGGTGGGAGGATTTAGGGCGTGCGCGTGGTCGCTGCGTTGTTCGCGTTGGTCGCGGTCGTACTGATGACGCTGGCGATCGTCGGGATGGTCACGGGCCGGCCGAGCGACCGCGCCGGCTGGCTGATCCGGGTGCTGGCGCTGGCTTGCTTTGCGATCGCGGTCGTGTTGAACGTGCTCGCGCACTGAAGATCGCGACGCGCCCGACCGCGCCGAACCGCGCCCGTGGTTTTGCGCCCGCTCGATACGGGTAGAAAACAGTGCAACGCGGGGGCGCTCCCCCGGACCGACGGCGCATGACGACGCCGACCCGCGCGATATACCTAAACGCCACGATGTCTCAACCCACCAGCCGCTGCCGCGACCATGAACACCGCTGGAGCGCGCCCGGCCAGTTCGTGGTCGTGTACTGCACCCGCTGCGGGCTGACGCTGAAGGCGTCGTTTGCCGCCACCGAGCGGCAGATCGCCCAGCTGCCGGTGGTGCCCGAGCCGCACAAGCGCTACGGCGAAGCCGCGTAGGCGCCCGGCGGCGCGGCTAGGCCGCACTCTCGTGACAGGCGGAGTGCGTAACCGATCGCGACCGTGATCGTTACCACGCCACGCGGACAGGTCGAGTCGGTGCGCGGTCGACAACGACACGGTTATCACGACTGTTGGTAGGGTGCTTGCGGCCCGGACATGGACGCCGAGCGGAGGCAGTCGACGTGGGTTCGGGCGTTACCCCGACGAGACTGATCGGTCTCGCGGAACAAGGAGGAGTTATGCGAATCAATCTCCGGGCGGCCCTGACGGGCCTCGTCGCGGTCGTTGCCCTGTCGCTATCCGTCGGCGCCGTCGGCGCCCTCGCGAAGGGCGGCCCTGTTACCACGCGCGCGCAGGAACAGGCCCAGAACAGCAAGATCAACGCTGCGACAACCGCGCTGAAGAAACTTGCCACCGGGCTGTCGACCACGAACACGAACGTCGCCAAGGACAAGACGACGCTCACGAGCGTGAGCAGCTCGCTGACGGCGCTCCAGAACACAGTGACCACCACGATCTCGACGGCGATCACGGCACTCGGCCAGCTCCAGACCGGCCTGGCGACGCTCTCGACCGCCGTGGGGGACACGACGACCGGGATACCCGGGCTCAACAACGCACGCCCCCTGATCGGGGCCGTCGTCGGCGGTGCCCCCGTCAGGGGGAGCGAGTTCACCCTCGTCAAGCACATCAGCGGGGCGCTCGGCGGGAGCGACGGTGAGTACCTGTTGTCGTTCGTAAACGGCGTGGGCACGCCGATGGATGTCTCGAGGCGCGTGTACGAGGTGACGGGCGCCAACCCGCTCGAACCCGGGACGACGTTCACGGCGACGAACTGCTCCCAAGTATCCGTTCTGTGGCACCGTCAACGGAAGCCCAGACGCGAGTCTGACCGACGTTGTCGTCGTTACCTCCGTAGACGGGAGGGACTTCCAGATCGCCGCGATCTCCGGCTGATCGCTGAAGAGCAGGATCACGGCGAGGCGCGGGGCGGGCGAGGCGCCGGCCCCGCGCCTACCAACTGGTAGTGGTTGATGCCTGGGTGGCGGTGGTGGGACGGTTCTCGGCTGTGGATGGAGGGCCACGATGGCGGCGCTCCATCCCCGCTTCTGGCCCGTCACGGACGGCCGGTGGCGCCTCGCCGCCGCCGCCGCCGCCGCCGCCGCCGAGAGGCAATAACAGCCATCTAGCTCAGGACTCGGGTTGCCAGCCACTGACGGCCCATTGACCCGGCGCCGGCTGGGCGACGGTCGCCAGCGTGATGTGCCACGCGGGGCGAAGGCCCTGGTAGGCGGTCGTGGCGGTAGCGGTCGTGCGCTCGCGGGTGACGACGACGAACTGGCGGGGGTGCCCGGGGCGCGGCGCGATCCCCTCGACCGTGCCGCTGTTGGCGATCCCACCGCGCCGCAGCTCGTAGTCGCCGGCGACGTTGGCGGCCGCGAGTTGCATCGCGGCGCGCGCCTGCCCGACGCTCTGGGCCGCGAGCGAGCGCATGCGCGCCGCGACCGTGTCGGCCGACCAGTTGATGTATTGGGTCGCGAACGAGCGGATCGCTGCCAGCGGCGTTGCGGCGGGATTGCTCGCAGTCTGCGGGGGCGGCGGCGGCGCCGGATACTCGTGAGTCGCCTGTGCGCTGGCCACGTTCGCGTTGGGCTCGGTGGTGGTCGACGGGCTGCCGAGCGCGCTGCAGCCGCTGAGCGCCACGGCGATGAGCAGGCACGGGATCGTTTGGCGCGCGGTCACAGCCCGAGCGGATGTCGTGCGACGAAGCCGGCCGCGCTTCGCACCAGCGGGTGCCACCCGATCCCGCCGCTGCCGTCGCCCGGCCCCGCCGCATTGTGCGTGTCCCAGCGCAGACCGGCGACATACATGAACACGTGGGCTGCGCTTGCGTACAGCGTCACCCACCGGCCGGGACCGGGGACGCCGAAGCTCTCGAGCGCGCTCGACGCCGCGCCGTAGCCGACCGGCAGCAGCCGGGCGCCGTAGAGCAGGTGCTCGACGCTGCTCGAGCAGTCGTACGCGGGTGCGATCTCCGACAGCGGCAGCCCGTGGGCGGCGCCGTAGAGGTACGGCTTGCCGGCGATCTGGTTGCCGGCGGCGATGATCGCCTTGACCGCCTGCGGCGCGCTCACCGGCGCCGACGCCTGCCCGTCGGGCAGCAGTTGCGCGCGCGGGCCGGGTGTCAGCGAGACGCCCGCCGGGGTCCCCGGCGCGCATCCAGCCGGGTCCTGGGACGGGGTCGCCGAGATCAGTGTCCCTGCCGGGCCCGTCTGCCCCGTCTGGCCCGTCTGGCCCGGCGTCTGGCCGAGCGCATTGCCCGCGCCGGCGTCGGGTGGGCGCTCGATCCGGACCCGGCCCGACCACTGCCCGCCCTGATACGGGATCCCGAGCGCCGTCGCGAGCCGCCACCACAGGTCGATCACGCGCGGCAGCCCGTCGATCGGCCCGCCACCGAGGCCGAAATCGCGCTTGTAGGCGATCGCCGAACGCGCCGCCCAGGTGATGCGCAGCGGCGTCATGTACGGCAAGCCGCCCATCGAGGTCGCGGTCTGCCAGGTCAGGCCGCCGAGTTCGGCGTACGTGTCGGGGTGGGCAAGCAAGCTGTCGCCGCGGGCGCCGGTGGAGGTCGAACTGGGATCACCCGGGCCGCCGTACTCGGTCGCGCCCACCGCCTGTCCGGTGCCGGCGGGGCCGAGCACGATCGCCGCGGCGGGATTGGACGCGTCTGCGGAGCACCCGCTTGGTTGCGCCCCGATCGCCCCGATCAGCACGGTCAGCAACACGACCGCGAGCGCTGCACACACGACGCCGCCGATCACAGAGGCCGTCAGGATCGCTCCGGTCCGAGCCGCTGGGTGGCGCATGCGGCAAGACGTTAGGCCTGCTGAGTGCGTTTAAGGCTAATTGAGGCTGATTTGTTTCAGTTGCCCGGGCCGTCGGGATCCTCGGTGACCCGGCTAACCTAACTACCCGAGATGCCTCGGATCCTCGATGTCGAGCAGGCGATGCTCCTCCTGGAGCTGGAGGCGCCCTTCGATCAGCGTGCAGTGCAGCTGGCACGGCGGCGGATGGCCAAGCGCTGGCATCCCGACATCGCGCCGCCCGGACGCCAGCACGAGCACCAGCGCCACCTCCAGGCGATCAACGAGGCGGCCGACCAACTCGAAGTGCTCGCTGAGGGTTCGCGCGGCGGGCGCGTCAGCCGCAACGCCGTCAAGGTGTCGGCGGCCGCCACCCGCAAAGCGCGGGAGGAGGCCGGGAAGCGGGCATACGAGGCCGAGCAGCGCGAGCGCGCCGCGGCGGCCGACCGCGAGAAGCACGACCCGTTCGGCTCGCGTGTCCCGGACCACTCGGTCGTTCACCGCTACGCGCGCTGCCTGTCGTATCCGGAGTGGGGGGTCGGCACCGTCAGCGGCATCTACTTCTCGGGCGACGGCGACGACGTCCAGCAGTGGGCGCGGATCTCGTTTGCCGTCGGCGTCAGGACCATCCCCGCCGGCTCGCTTCAGTTCGTCGACTTCTCCAAGCCCGACCCGGCCGCCGATCGCGTTCAGCGGTTCATGACCGCCGCGCAGCACGCGCTCGCCGAGGGCGACCCGGGGCTGGCGGCGCAGCGGCTCGTGTACGCGCGCTACGCCGAGCCGTCGAACCCGGCGGTGCTGAGGTTGCTCACCGCGGCGTTCTGGCAAGCGGGGAACCTGCCCGCGGCGGCACGCGCCGTCCGCGACTGGGCGCGCGTCGACACCGACCGGCCTACTCCCGAGCGATTCGCCTCCCGGATCTATGAGGACATGGGGGCGTTTGACCTCGCCGCCGACGCGGCGCAGCGCGCAGCCGAGCGCGCGCCCGGCGACGCCTCGGCGTGGCAGCGCCTGGGCCGCTTGCGGTTGCAGTTGATGGATCGCGGTGGGGCGATCGAGGCGCTCGAGCGCGCCCGGTTGATGGGGCCCTCGGTCGAGGGCCTGCTGGATCTGGCGCTTGCCTATCACCTCGCGGGCGACGTCGGCGCGGAGGTCTCCGCGGCGCACGGCGCGACGCTGATCGAGCCCGACTCACAGCCGGCCTGGTCGACCTACGCGCACGCGCTGGCGCGCACGGACCGCGTCCGGGAGTGCATCGAGGCGTGCAGGCGGGCGCTGGCGCTCGGAGCCGACCCCGAGGTGTCGCAGCTGCTCGAGCGGGTGCAGGCGACGGCGCCGCGCGAGATCTCGCAACGCACCGCGGCCTAGCCTGGATTCAGGCTTAGCCTCGTTCGGGCTGTCGGCGGGGCCTGCTCAGGACGACGCGACCGAGCCCTCGCGCCCGCACACCGGACACGACTCGCTGGGCTCGAGCTCGCGGCCGCCGCACAGCGGGCAGTTGTCGACCTGCTCGAGCACGCCGAGCAGCTCACCGACCCGGCACACCAGCAGCCGCTCCTCGTCGACCTCGACCCACGCCCCGGCCGAGGCGGGGAACACGACGTGGTCGCCCGGGCGAACGGGCATCTGCACGCCGACGTGATCCCACCAGTCGAGGCCGGGCCCGACGGCGAGCACGATCCCGTGTTGGGGCGGCGGCTCGTCTGACCCGGGAGGGACGACCAGTCCGGAGCGGCGGACCCGGTCGGGATCGAGCTCCTTGATCACGACGCGGTCAAAGAGGGGGCGTAGCTGATTGCGCATTTGGGCTTCGCGTGGTGATGTTAGGGCGTGTCATGGCGCGAGCCGACGGGCGGGCTCGGGCATTGTCAGGTCGTACAGCGACTCCTGAGCGCAGCGGGCGACGGCGTCCGACAGCAAATTCCCGGCTCAGCAGCCAGCGGCCGGGTCGATTCGCCCTCGCTCGTTGCGAACTTCGGTCCACCTGGGCAGCCAAACGTCCAGTTCAGCCCTTAGCCTGCGCATCCATGCGCCTGATCGTCGCCCGCTGCTCCGCCGTCTACTCGGGCCGCCTGAACACAGTCCTGCCCGAAGCGCTGCGGCTGATCATGATCAAGGCCGACGGGAGCGTGCTGCTGCACGCGGACGCTGGTGGTTACAAGCCGCTGAACTGGATGACGCCCCCGACGGTCATCGAGGAGTCGGTCGACGCCATCGTCGTGCGCAAACGCGCGGGCTCGAGCGAGGACCGGCTCGAGATCGCGATCGCCGAGGTGCTGTCGGACGTCAGCCATGAGATGGGCTCGCCCGACGAGGATGCGGCGCTGGCGAAGGACGGCGTCGAGGCCCACCTGCAGGAGCTGCTGGCGGAGCGGCCGGAATGGTGCGGGGAGGGATTGCGGCTGGTGCGACGCGAGTGGCCGACCGACATCGGCCCGGTCGACCTGATGTGCCGGGACGGTGACGAGCTCTGGGTCGCGGTGGAGATCAAGCGCGTCGCCGGGATCGAGGCGGTCGAGCAGCTGACTCGATATCTCGAGCGGATCCGGCTGGACCCGGCGTTTGGGAGCTGCCGCGGCGTGCTCGCGGCGCAGGCGATCAAGCCGCAGGCACGCGTGCTCGCGCAGGCGCGCGGGATCGACTGGGTCGAGGTCGATCTCGCGGTGCTACGAGGCGAGCGCGAGCCCGAGCTGAGATTGTTCGCGGCATGAACGACGAGCAAGCAGTTCTCACCGACGTGCGCGGGCGGGTGCTGGTGATCACGATCAACCGCCCCGACCAGCGAAACGCGGTCAATGCCGCGGTCGCGAACGGGATCGCATCCGCGCTCGATCAGCTCGACGGCTCCGAGGAGCTGGCGGTCGGCGTGCTGACCGGAGCCGGCAAGGGGTTCTCCGCCGGGATGGACCTGAAGGCGTTCGTGGCCGGCGAGTCCTCGTGGGTGGGCGACCGCGGCTTTGCCGGCATCACCCAGCGGGCGGCCGCCAAGCCGTTGATCGCGGCGATCGAGGGATTCGCGGTGGCGGGCGGGCTGGAGGTCGCGCTGGCCTGTGACCTGATCGTGGCCTCGAAGGGGACGCGGCTCGGGGTGCCGGAGGTCAAGCGCTCGCTGGTCGCCGCCGGCGGCGCCTTGCTGCGGTTACCGCGCGTGCTGCCGCGCACGATCGCAATGGAGCTTGTGCTCACGGGCGATCCGATCGACGCCGAGCGGGCGTACGAGTTCGGGCTCGTCAACCGTCTGACGGAACCGGGCGGGGCGCTCGATGCGGCGCTGGAGCTGGCCGAGGCGATCGCCGTCAACGGGCCGCTGGGGCTCGCGGCGAGCAAGCGGATCCTGGTCGAGTCGGTCGACTGGCCCGACTCGGAGTTCTTCGCCCGCCAGGGTGAGATCGCCGGGCCGGTGATGGCGTCGCAGGACGCCCGCGAGGGCGCCAAGGCATTTGCGGAGAAGCGCGCGCCGGTGTGGCAGGGTCGCTGACCAACGAGGAGGCGCATCGCCTCGCGCGAACGAAGGGTGTCTCGCGGCCGCTCTACGCCGTCGTGCGGGCGATTGCGATCCCGTTCATGCGGGTCTACTTCCGGCTGCGTCTGGAGCACGGCGAGCGGATCCCCGCTGAGGGCGCGGCGATCGTCGCGCCGAACCACAAGAGCATTTGGGACTCGTTCTTCATCGCGGCCGCGACGCGCCGGCCTCTGCGGTCGATGGGCAAGGCCGAGTTGTTCGAGGGCCCGTTCGGCCGGACGCTCGTGAGACTCGGCGCGTTTCCGGTCAGGCGCGGACAGTCCGACGAGGAGGCGCTCGAGACCGCTCGCATGATCCTCCGGGACGGCGGCCTGCTGTCGCTGTTTCCGGAGGGCACGAGATTTCGCGACCCGGACACGCTCGGGACACCGCACCGGGGTGCGTCGCGGTTGGCCCTCGAGACCGGCGCGCCGCTGGTCCCGGCCGCGATCACGGGAACCGAGCGGCTGTTCATCGGGCCAGTCCCGAAGCCGCGACGGGTCCAGGTCGCGTTCGGAGAGCCGATCTCGGTCGCCGGAATGGCGCCGAGCCCGGAAGCCGCGGGCGAGCTGCTCAACGAGCAGCTGTGGCCCGAGGTCAGCGCCGAGTTCTCGCGGCTGCGGGCGCGACCGGGACTGATCGTGGCGGGACTCGCGGCGCTCGGGCTGGCGGGGTTCGCTGCCCGCCGGCGCCGGCAGTCTCGGCGGCGGTCTCGACGCTCGCGGTAGGTCGAGCGACACGGCAGCCCGCCTCCACCAGGCAGGTGGTCGAGAAACGGCCAACATGCGTCCGTTTCTCGACCAGCACCCGGACCGACCGCAGAGCTCAGCTCAGCTGTCGCCGGCACCCGACAGCGTCGCGACCAGCGAGCGGCCGCCGCCGCGGTTGCGGTGCTCGCACAGGTAGATCCCCTGCCAGGTCCCGAGCGCGAGACGCCCCTGCGCGACGGGCAGCGTCAGCGACGGCCCCAGCAGCGCAGCCTTGATGTGGGCCGGCATGTCGTCGGGGCCCTCGAGCGTGTGCGTCCAGTACGGGGCCCGCTCGGGCACGGCCTGGTCAAACCAGGTCTCGAAATCGCGCCGCACGTCGGGCGATGCGTTCTCGTTGAGCGCGAGCGAGGCCGACGTGTGGAGGATCAGCAGGTGCAGCAGCCCGACCGTCACCTCGTCGAGCTCGGGCAACGCGCCGAGCACCTCCGCGGTCACGAGGTGAAAGCCGCGCGGCCGCGGCTGCAGGCGAATCTCACGCTGAACCCACATCGCTCACAACTCCTCGGGCAGGCGAGCTACCCGCATGTCGACGCGCTCACCCTTGAACGGGACGCCCTCGCGCTCGAGCAGCCGGCGTTGGCGGCCGCCCTTCGCGAGCGAGCCGTCAGCGCGCACGATCCGATGCCACGGAACCGTCGGATCGTCGCAGGCGCTGAGCACAGCGCCGGCGACGCGCGGGGCTCCCGGCGAGACGTCGCCGTAGGTGCGGACGAAACCCGGCGGGGTCGACCTGATCCGGGCAAGAATCTGGCGGTCGCGAGCTCGCACCATGGTTGCGCAGGATAGGGCCCCGTTGGGCCCTGTCCTGGTATCGTGCCGAGCGCCGAATTCCCTGCAAGCACGAGGGAAGCGGGGGACCCAGGAGTCTCTCGGGGCGAATCGCCGCCTGATGGCCGCGTAGCGCTTTACATAACGCGCGAGCCCGACAGCTAACCCCGTAGGCGCGCCCGCATGAGCTTCCGCCGCGCAACCAATCCCCGCCGGATCGCGGCTGCTGTCGCGATCGCTGCCGCCAGCCTCGCGGCGGCCGCGCCGGTGCGCCCGGACCCCGCCTCGGCGAGCAACATCGACCAGCTCAACTCGCAGCTGGGCCAGCAGCAGGCGCGCCAGCAGACCCTGTCGGCAGGTGTCGACAAGCTGTCCGGCCTGATCGGGTCGCTGCGCTCGCAGATCTCCCTGGTTCAGTCGCGCGAGGCCGACGTGCGCTCGGCTCTGGCACAGAGCCTGTCGTCGCTGCTGACCGTGCAGGGAGCGCTGCGCCAACAGCGCGCACACCTGGTCGTCCTGCGCCACCGGCTCGCGCGGGCCCGGATGCTGCTGTCTCGGCAACTGGTCTCGAGCTACGAGGGCGACCGGCCGGACCTCGTGACCGTGGTCCTCGATGCCCGCGGGTTCACCGATCTGCTCGAGAAGATCGACTTCCTGCACCGCGCCGAACAGCAGCAGCAGGCGGTGATCGTGCTCACCCGGACCGCCAAGGCCCAGGCCGATGCGGCGGCGCGGAAGCTCGCGAAGGACGAAGCGTCCGACCGCCAGATCACCGACGCGACGGCGCTGCGCGCACGCGCGCTGCAGGGCATGAACGCGCTGCTGAGCTCGCGGGAGTCGGCGCTGGCAAAGGCGCGCGCCGCGCAGCAGGCGGCGCTCGACGCAAGCCGGGTGCGCGGGCGCCAGCTGCAGTCGCAGATCTCTCGGCTGCAGGCCCAGCAGGCGGCCGCGCGGGCGGCCGCGCTGGCCGCCGCGTCGGCAGCCAGCCCGGGAACGGCGTTGTCGGGCCCCTCCGCGCTGGGCCCGTCCGGCGGCTGGGCGATCCCGTACGCAATCGTCCTGTGCGAGTCCGGCGGCCAGAACCTGCCGCCCAACAGCGCCGGCGCGTCGGGCTACTACCAGATCATCCCGGGCACCTGGGCCACGTTTGGCGGGACCGGACCGGCCGCGTACCTGGCGAGCAAGGCTGAGCAGGACGCCGTCGCGACGCGGATCTGGAACAACGGCGCCGGCGCATCCAACTGGGTCTGCGCCGGTATCGTCGGGATCCACTGATTCACGGCGAAGCCGCATCCGAGCCCGACGCACGGGGCCCGAAGCCGGGGTGATCGTCGCCGAGAGCGGCTGTTCGCCGCGCTGGTGCTCGCGGCGGTGTGGGCGACGCTGCGCGCTCGCCGCCCCGACAGCGCCGCGATACCGGTGGGTGGCGGCGGCGGGTGCGTTCACCGGGCTGGCCGACGCTTACCCACGTCAACGGCCTGCTGCTGTTGATCCCGCTCGCGATCGGGCTGTGGGACGGGCCACTTGCGACCGTCGCGGCGCGCGATCGCCGCGCCCGCGTTGTTGCTCGTGGTGGCAGCGTGGTGATTGCGCCGTGGGCGATCCGCAACGCGGTCACGGTCCACGCCTTCGTGGCCGATCTCCGATGAGACCGGGATCACGCTCGTGGGCACGTACAACGCGGCCTCGGCGGCCGACCATCAGGTCCCGTACAAGTGGCGGCTGTTCACCGCGATCCCTGCGGACCGCGCGGTGGTGCGCGAGCTGCCGCGGACGTCCGAGGTAGAGCTCGACAGCCGTCTTACGAGCCAGGCGCTGAACTACATCGCCGACCATCCGGTCGCCCCGCTCGCGGTCGCGGCCCACAACACGCTCCGGCTGCTCGAGCTCGAGGGGTCATTCGCATGGCGTTCGTCGGCGGCCGCGATCGGTCTCGACGGCGGCACCGCGCGAATCGGCGTGATCGGCTTCTGGATCCTGTTGGTGCTGGCGGTGCGGCGCGTTCACGGGGCGGCGCGCGGTGCGCCGCTATGGTGTGGCTGGCCGGTACTGCTCGCGCTCAGCGTCGTCCTGGTCAACGTCGAGACGCCGCGGTTCCGAGCCCGATCGACGCTCCTGGTGATGCTCGCCGCGTGCGCGGTGGCCTCGGCGATCGCTCGGCTCGCTGGGCGCCGGGCGCCGGCCGGGGCACTAGCTCGCGGTGCGCCAGTCGGGCGTCGTCTCGAATCGACGGCGTGCCGCGGCGACGGCGAGCTGGTCCAGATGGTCGAGCGCCTGGCCTGAGCCGAAGGCGACGCAGGTCAGCGGCGACTCGGCGCTGAACACGGGCATCCCGGTCTCGGCCGAGACCAGGTCGGCGAAGCCGCGCACGAGCGTGCCGCCGCCGGCGAGCAGGATCCCGTCGCGCGCGATGTCGCTCGCGAGCTCCGGCGGGGTCTGCTCGAGCGTGTCCTTGATCGCCTGGACGATCTCGCGCACCGGGACCAGGATCGCTCCGCGGACCTCTTCGCTGCGCAGCTGCACCGCGGTCGGCAGCCCGGTGATCAGGTGCCGGCCGCGGACGTCGATCGTCTCCTCCGGCCTCAGCGGCATCACCGAGCCGATCGTGATCTTGATCATCTCGGCGGTTCGCGAGCCGATCGCGAGGTGGTAATGGGCGCGCAGGTAGGACGTAATCGCCTCGTCCATCTCATAGCCACCGATGCGCACCGAGCGTGAGTTCACGATTCCGCCGAGCGAGATCACCGCCATCTCGCTGGTCCCGCCGCCGACGTCGACGACCAGCCGGCCGATCGGCTCCTCGATCGCCAGGCCCGCGCCGATCGCGGCGGCGATCGGCTCCTCGATCAGGTGCACCCGGCGCGCGCCGGCCGCCAGCGACGCCTCCTCGACGGCACGCTTCTCGACCTCGGTGACGCCCGAGGGGGCGCAGACGATCAGCCGCGGGTGGGCCATCCGGCGGTTGAGGACCTTGCGGATGAAGTAGCGGAGCATCTCCTCGGTCACCTCGAAATCGGCGATCACCCCGTGGCGCAGCGGCCTGGTCGCCGAGATCGTGGCCGGCGTGCGGCCGATCATCCGCTCGGCCTCCGAGCCGACCGCGTGGACCTCCCCGGTCTCCACGTCGGAGGCGACGACCGAGGGCTCCGAGACGACGATCCCGCGACCGGCCACGTACACGAGCGTGTTCGCGGTACCCAGGTCGATCGCCATGTCGTGGACGCCGAGGGTCGGCGCCAGATGTCGGCGTGAAGTGTCGCGACGAGAGCCGTCTCTACGAAAGCGGATGCGACAAGGGTGCCAGACGCGGGGCGTGACCGCGACGCGGCCTGCCCAGCCTGCAGCCGCGTTTGCAGCGGCGGCTATGTCAGCGCGGCCAGCACCGCGCCGCCGCAGGACCTAAGCGGCCCCGCCCTCAGCGCTCGCCGGGCGGCTTGCGCGGATACTGGGAGACGGGCTGGCCGACGTCGAGCGCGGTCGAGACGATCCGGTCCTGCTCCTGCGCGTGCGCGATCGGGTAGCCCTCGCCCGACGCCGCGCGCTCGGGGCGCCCGACGTAGCCGAACTGCAGGTGCTCGGGCAGGATCTGGAGCAGACGCGGCGACATGTGGGCGCGCGCGCCCATGTTGCGCGGCTCTTCCTGTGCCCACACGACCTCGGTCAGCTGCGGGTATTGGGCGACGAGCGACAGGATCTCGGCTTGCGGGAACGGGTACAGCAGCTCGACCCGTGCGACCGCGGTCCCGCCGTTGCCCTTGCGCGCCGCATGGCCGACGAGGTCGTAGTAGATCTTGCCGCTGCACAGGACCAGGCGGGTGACCTGCGACGGGTCGACGCCGGATTCGGCCAGCACCGGCTGGAAGCGGCCCTCGGCGAGGTCCGAGACGTGGCTGGTCGCCTGCGGCAGCCGCAACAGCGACTTCGGCGTCATGATCACCAGCGGGCGCTGCTTGGCGATCCGCGCCTGACGCCGCAGCAGGTGGAAGTACTGGGCCGGGGTGGTGCAGTTGGCGACGCGGATGTTGCCCTCGGCGGCGAGTTGCAGGAAGCGCTCGAGCCGCGCCGAGGAGTGCTCTGGCCCCGACCCCTCATAGCCGTGCGGCAGCAGCAGCGTCAGCCGCGAGGTCTGGCCCCATTTCGCCAGCCCGGAGACGATGAACTGGTCGATGATCACCTGGGCGCTGTTGACGAAGTCGCCGAACTGCGCCTCCCACAGCACCAGCGTCTCGGGCCCCTCCTGCGAGTAGCCGTACTCGAAGCCCAGGCAGGCGATCTCAGAGAGCGGGCTGTTGTGCAGTTCCATCGGCGCCAGCGCGCCGGGCAGATGCTGCAGCGCGCAGTACTCCTGGCCGGTCTTGGCGTCGTGCAGCACCAGGTGACGCTGGCTGAAGGTGCCGCGCTCGGCGTCCTGACCGGTCAGGCGGATCGGGATCCCCTCGGTCAGCAGCGAGGCGAACGCGAGCGCCTCGGCGTGCGACCACGCGATCGCGCCCGGCTTGGGGGCGGCTTGAGCGGGCGACTCCTCGTCCTGGTCGAACGCCTCGCGGCGCTGCTCGAGCTGCGCTGGAGCTTCGGGTGGACCGTGAACCCGTCAGGGACCGACAGCAGCTCCTCGTTGAGCACGCGCAGGCGATCGATCGACACCGCGGTCTTGACCTCCGGGGAGGCGGTGCGGTCGAGCTGGTACTCGCCGGTCGCGTGATCGATCTCCTTGGCTGCGGCGATCCGGGCCTTGAGTCGTTGGTGCTCGTCGGTCAGCACCGACCAGACCCGGTCGGTCATCTCGGTCGAGTCCTGCTCGGTGACCACGCCCTGCTCGATCAGCTGCCGGGCGAACAGCTCGCGGACCGGAGGGTGCTTGTTGATCGCCTGGTACATCTCCGGCTGCGTGTAGGCGGGCTCGTCGGCCTCGTTGTGGCCAAATCGCCGGTAGCCGATCAGGTCGATCAGCACGTCGTGGCCGAACTCCTGGCGGAAGGCGAACGCCAGCCGGACCGCCGATACGCAGGCCGCGACGTCGTCGGCGTTGACGTGGATGATCGGAACGTCGAAGCCCTTGGCCAGATCCGACGCCCAGGTGGTCGAGCGGGCGTCGTCCGGATCGGTCGTGAACCCGACCTGGTTGTTCTGGATGATGTGGACGGTGCCGCCGACCGTGTAGCCGTCGAGCGCCTGGAGGTTCAGCGTCTCGGCGACGACTCCCTGGCCCGGGAAGGCGGCGTCGCCGTGGAGGATGATCGGGATCGCCGCGTTGGTGTCCTGGTGGGCATGCGGGCCCTGGCGCGTGGTCTGGGCGGCGCGGGTGGCGCCCGCGGCGACCGGCGCGACGAACTCCAGATGCGACGGATTGGACTCGAGCCGCACGATGATCGACTCGCCGCCGGGCATCTGGTAGGCGCCCTGGGCGCCGTGGTGGTACTTGACGTCGCCCGTGCCGCCTTGCGGAATCGTGGTGATCGGCTCGAGCGTCGACGTCCCTTCGAACTCGGCGAAGATCGTGTCGTAGGGGCGCCCGAGGTTGTGGGCGAGGATGTTCAGCCGGCCGCGATGAGCGGTCCCGATCACGACCTCACGCGCACCGCGCGTGGCCGCCAGCTGGATCAGCTCGTCGAGCATCGGCACCGTCATGTCGAGCCCCTCGATCGAGAACTGCTTCTGGCCGAGGTAGGCCTTGTGCATGAACCGCTCGAGCGCGTCGACCTCGGTCAGCCGGCGCAGCAGCGCCTTCTGCTCGTCGTTGGTCAGCGGCTTGCGGTACACGCCCGATTCGATCGCCTCGCGCAGCCACAGCCGCTGACGGTGCGAGGCGATGTGCTCGATCTCGTAGGCGATCGGCCCGCAGTAGGTCTCGCGCAGGTGCGGGAGGGCGTCGGCCAGCGTCGCGCCCGGGACGTACATGCGCAGGATCCGCGCCGGGATCTTCGCCATCAGCTCGGGGGTCAGCCCGAACGGCTCGGGGTCGAGCGCCGGATCGCCCTCGGACTCGCGGCCGAGCGGGTCGAGCTTGGCGGCGAGATGGCCGTGCGTGCGGTGCGCCTTGAGCAGCGAGGTCGCCGCCTGCACGGCCTGCAGCAGCTCCTCGTCGAGCGCGCCCGCGGGCGCCGGCGTGGTCGCGGGCGCGGCGGCGGCAGCGGCCGGTGCCGGCGGCGGCGGCAGCTCGGGCAGCTCCGCGCCGAGGTCGGCGAACACGCGGTCGTAGAAGCCGTCCTCGCCTCCGAGCAGCGCCTCGACCCGCTGCAGGAAGCGTCCAGACTCGGCTCCCTGGATGATCCGGTGGTCGTAGGTCGAGGTCATCGTCATGACCTTCTCGGCGCCGATCATCTCGCCGACGTTGCCGAGACCGACGGGGTACGCAATCGAGCCGGTGGCGACGATCGTCCCCTGCCCGACATCAGCCTCGGCACCGACGCGACGGTCCCGATCCCGCCGGGGTTTGTGAGCGTGAGGTTGCCCCCGACCAGATCGTCGGCAGCCAGCGTGTTCGTGCGCGCCTTCTCGACGAGCGCGTTGTAGGCCTCCAGGAACCGACCGAACGACAACCGTCCGGCGTCGCGGATCACCGGCACCATCAGCGTGCGCGAGCCGTCCTTCTTCTCGACGTCGACCGCGAGCCCGAGGTTGACGGCGCCGTCGTCGATCCGGTGCGGCTTGCCGTCGATCTGCGCGAAGTGGTGGGCCATCACCGGCATCTCGTCGGTCGCGACCCGCGCGATCGCGTACGCGATCAGATGCGTGAACGAGACGCGGTGGCCGGCGTTCTTGAGCTGCTTGCGTCGCGCGTCCAGAGCGGTGACGGTCAGCGTGCGGAACGAGGTTGCGGTCGGGATCGACCGGCTCTCATCCATGTAGCGGGCGAGCGCGGCGGCGCTGCCCCTGAGCAGTTGGACAACCGCCTCGGTGGCCGGCGCGGGCGCCGTCGCGGCGCCGTTCTCGGCGGCCGCGAGCACGTCGGCCTTGATGATCCGCCCACCGCGGGCGCTACCTTGCACGCGAGACAGGTCGACGCCCTGGGTTGCCGCGATCCGTCGTGCCACCGGCGAGACGTTTGCGCCGTCGCCGTCGCCTGCGGCGGGCGCAGCCTGAGCTCCGGTGGCGTCATCGGTAGTCGGCTGAGCCGCTCCCGATGGCTGCGTGGAGGCTTGTGTGCCGGCGCCTGCCGGGGCGCCCACGCTCGGGCCGGCCGCGCGGCCGCAGCGCCCGCAGCGCCCGGAGCGCCTGCAGCGCCGACGGCCGCGGTCATTCTTGCGATCACCTGCCCGACGGACACCGTGTCGCCGTCGGCGGCAAGGATCTCGGTGATCGTCCCCGATGCGGGCGCCGGCAGTTCCATGTCGACCTTGTCGGTCGAGATCTCGACGACGGTGTCGCCATCCTTGACCTGATCTCCGACCTTGACCGACCACTCGAGGATCGTGCCCTCGGTCACCGACTCGCCGCCTGTGGGGGTGACTATGTCGATCGTCTCGCCGGCCGAGGCGTCGGTCGCGGCCGCACCCTGGGCCTCGGTGGCCGCGCCCGCAAGCGCTTCGCCGGGCGTCGCCGGCGGCGACTCGGCTGACACCGGAGCGGCCGCCTCGGCGGACACCACGGTCGCTGCGGGGCCGCTACCGTCGACGGCGATCTCGGCGAGCAACTGACCGACCGCGACCGTGTCGCCCTCGGCGGCGTGGATCTTGACGATCCGGCCGGCGACCGGGGCCGGGACCTCGGCGTCGACCTTGTCGGTGGAGATCTCGACGAGCGTCTCATCGGCGCTGACGGAGTCGCCCTCCTGCTTGTGCCATTCGAGGACTGTGCCTTCCGCGACGGACTCGCCCATCGCGGGCATCAACACCTGCACCGTGCCGGTTTCCACTGCCATCCCGGTAGTCAACTGTAACGCGTGGTGAGCGACGTTCTGCGCCTGTCCGCAACCACGAACCCGATCGATCCGGCGAACGGGCCAAGGCCGCCGACCACGACCACCGTGACCGCGAGCCAGAAGGGGATGATTCGCGCCCGCGCGGCGGCGATACACAGCAACGACATCCCGATCCACATCAGCCCGTGGGTGAGGCCCAGGATGAACGTCAGCGGCTCCGGCTTGCCCGCAAAGAACGCGCACCACAACAGCGCCAGGTACACGGCCGAGTGCACGAACGAGCCCACCTCGAGCCGGCGGAAGGTGATCACGTTCACGTCTCGGCGAGCATCAGCGCCATCCGGCGCAACGGCTCATCGCCCTCCACGGGCCAGTGCTCGACGTCGGCGGGCCACCAGGCGAAGTCGTCGTGCTCGTGATCGGGCGTGACGGTCGCACCGTCCGCCAGCCAGGCCTGCCCGACGAGCAACACGACCTCGCTCGGGAGCAGCACCAGCGCCTCGATCCGCATCCGCTCGGCCTCGACCGACCATTCCTCGCGCAGCTCGCGCGCCATCGTCTCGGCCGGGTTCTCGTCGACCTCGACCGAGCCGCCGGCACCGAGGGCCCAGCGATTCGCCCACGATGCCAGCCAACCCGCGCGCCTGCCGGCGAGCCACCGACCGTCGGCGGCCCTGACCGCGCACAGAACCGACAGGCTCTGCGCGGCGTTCTCGGGGATCAGCCGCAGCGCCCAGCGGGCCGGCTGGAGCTCCAGCCGCAGCCCGCCGTTGATCGCCTGGTAGTCGACGAGCCGGCCGGCAAGCCCGTCGTGGCTGGGCGAGCCGCGCTCGCGGAGCGCGTGCAGAGCTTGATCGGCTGCTTGGACCGCGCTCGCCGTCGGCTCGAACGGGTCCTTGCGCCAGCTCGCCTGCACCTGGGCCGGATCCCAGGGGCCACGGGCGAGCATGGCGGGAGCTGTCGGCACTCGACACACGGTAGCGGGGTAGGCTGGCGGTCCGTGGCACGGCGGCTCAAGCACTGGGGGTGGGGATACGAGGACGAGCAGCCCTCGATTCAGGAGCAGCACGCCGCAGCGCGGTTGCTGACAGAACGGCTTGGCTTCGGCGACACCGAGCCCGAGCCGCCGGCGCCACTGCCGCAGCTCCCGCCGCCTCGCCTGAAGGCGCCGGACGCGCTCGCGGACATCTGTCTCGCCGACGACTACGAGCGGGCGCTGCACTCCTACGGCCGGTCCTACCGCGACATCGTCCGCGCGTTTCGTGGGCGCTTCGACCATCCGCCTGACGTCGTCGCCCATCCGCGGACCGAGGCCGAAGTCGAGGCGGTGCTCGACTGGGCGTTGTCGGCGGGAGCGGCGGTGATCCCGTTCGGCGGTGGCACCAGCGTCGTCGGAGGGGTCGAGCCGGTCGTCGGCGAGGGCTACGCCGGCACCGTCACGATCGACCTCAAGGCACTGGACCGCGTGCTCGAGGTCGACCCTGTGTCGCAGGCGGCGCGGATCCAGGCCGGGGCGATCGGGCCGCGGCTCGAGGAGCAGCTCGCGCAGCACGGACTGACGCTGCGCCACTTCCCGCAGTCGTTTCAGTTCTCGACGCTCGGCGGCTGGATCGCGACCCGAGCCGGGGGCCATTTCGCGACGCTGTACACGCACATCGACGATCTCGTGGAGTCGGTGCGGGCGATCACGCCGTCGGGCATCTGGGAGTCGCGGCGGCTGCCGGGCTCGGGCGCGGGCGTCTCGCCCGACCGGATGCTGATCGGATCGGAGGGGACGCTCGGGCTGATCACCGAGGCGTGGGTGCGCGTTCGCCCGCGACCGCAACACCGCGCCTCGGCCGCCGTCCGATTTGCGCAGTTCGAGGACGGCGTCGCGGCGGTCAGGGCGATCTCGCAGGCAGGCCTGTATCCGTCCAACTGCCGGCTGATCGATTCCGACGAGGCGCTCATGACCGGGGCGGGCGACGGGTCGGACGCGTTGCTCGTGCTCGGATTCGAGGCTGCCGACCACGAGGTCGTGACATGGATGGCGATCGCCGAGCAGATCTGCGGCGATCACGGCGGCAGCTTGCGCGGCGCAGCGCGGGCGGCGGTGGTGGTGACGGCGGCGGCGGCGGCGACTCGGTCGGCAGCTGGCGCGAGGCGTTCCTGCGCGCGCCCTACCTGCGCGACACGTTCGTCGCGATCGGCGTGCTGTCGGAGACATTCGAGACCGCGATCACGTGGGAGCGGTTCCCCGCCTTCCACGAGTCCGTGCTCGCGCGGACCAATGCGGCCGTGCAGGCGGCGTGCGGCACAGGGTCGGTGACGTGCCGGTTCACGCACGTGTATCCGGACGGGCCGGCGCCCTACTACACGATCCTCGCGCCCGCGCGCCGCGGCGAGGAACTCGAGCAGTGGGCCGAGATCAAGCGGGCCGCGGCCGACGCGGTGATCGCCGCCGGCGGCACGATCACCCACCACCACGCGGTCGGCCGCGACCATCGTCAGTGGTATGACGAGCAGCGCCCGGATCCATTCGCCGCCGCGCTGCGAGGCGCCAAGGCGGCGGTCGACCCGGCCGGGGCGCTCAACCCGGGCGTGCTGATCGACCCGGTCCGCCAAGCGCGGCGATAGCCGCCGGCAACGTAGCCGCCGACAGAGTAGCCGCGGCAAAGTAGCCGCGGCAAAGCAGCCGCGGCAAAGCAGCCGCCGACAAAAGTTCAGGGTCGCGCACCGATTGTCGGGGGCGCCGGCGGCCTTCATCCTGGCGCCGATGCGCCCGCTCCGCCTCGCCGCTCAGACTGCCGTGCTGCTCGGGTGCACCGTGTTCGCCACCGGGGCGGCCGCCGGCCGGGCGGCCGCCGCGACCACGCCCACTCAGTTCGCGGCGCCGAATGGCGCCAACACGCCGGGGCAGTGCACCGACCCCACGACGCCGTGCTCGCTGCAGGCCGCGCTGCTCAGCACCCAGAAGATCGGCACGGTGAGCCTGGCGGGCCCCCCGGGCAAGTACGACATGGCGCGAGTCATGGTCCCCCAGGGCCGTCTGCTGTGGACAGCGACAGATCCGCAGAACCCGCCGTTGCTGTCGACGTCCGGGCCCGCCCCGACGATCAGCGTCACCGCGGCCCAGACCGGCTCGACCTTCGAGCACCTCGTGATCGGCACCCCGACCGGATCGATGCAGCCGGCGGTACAGGTGGCCCCGGGAGTCCCGGCCACGATTCGCTCGAGCACGATCGATGCAAACAACTGCGTCGACGCGCCGGCTTCGGGGCCGCTCCTGATCGAAGACTCGACGCTCTCGGCGAACGCGGCTACGACGTGCTTGACGCTCGGCCCGATGTCGACCGTGCGGCGCAGCACGGTGTCGGTGCCAACCGCCGTCATAGCTCGCCAGAATCCGCCGCCGGTGCTGAGCACGCAGGGCCTGGTGGAGGACACGACGGTGTCCGGCGGGCTGTTTCTCGCCGGACCCACGGCGGTCGCCCGGCGGGTGAAGGCGACCGGCATCGACGCGATCATCGGCGTGGGCCTGGTTGCCGACTCGCTCGCGATCGGGTCCGGCACCACCGGCTCCGCGATCTCGGCGGCCGGCACAGGAGGTGGCGTCCTCACGGTCGTCAACTCGACCGCCATCAACCGGACCGGCCCGGCGCTCGTCTCGACCGTGGCCAGCGCGCAGGGCCCGGTCGTCCCCAACCAGCTCGTCGTGACCAACTCGATCGCCCGCGGTGGCACCGTCGACCTCGAGTGCAACCTCGCCACAGTCGTCGGGTTGGGCTTCAACTCTGCGCTCGGCCAGATACAGGTCGACCACTCCGACTTCGTCACGCGCGACCCGGTCGGGCCGGTCGACCGGCTCCACCCGACCGTCCTGATCACCGAGGGGCCCGGCAACATCTCCGGCGATCCGCTGTTCGTCGACCCGGCCAACGGCGACTATCACCTGCGCGCCGGCTCACCGGCGATCGACGCCGGCGCGCCGAACGACCTTGCGTTGCCCGCCGACCTGGACGGGATCTCCCGCGTGGAGGGCGCCGCGCCCGATCTCGGCGCATTTGAGAGCTCGTTCCAGCCGCCGCCGCCACCCCCGCCGCCCCCGCCACCCCCTCCTCCGCCGCCGCCCCATGCCAAGCCGGTCCTGTCGAACCTGAAGGTCAACCCGAGCACGATCCGGGCCAGCTCGCGGGCCGCGAAATCGTCGAGCGCGGCCGTGGGCGCGCGGGTGACCTTCACCCTGTCAGAGGCCGCGAGCGTGAAGCTCAGCTTCGCGAAGGCCCAGCGGGGCCACCTGGTCGGCAGGAGGTGCACGACGTCTGGCCGCGGCGGGCGCCGCTGCACCCGCTACACGACTAAGGGCGTCTTCACCGTCCAGGGCCGGCGCGGGCTCAACACCGCCTCCTTCGCGGGCAGGCTTTCGCTGAGCACGCTGCTGTCCCCGGGCTCCTACGTGCTGACCGCGACGCCAACCGACAGCGCACACCTCGTCGGGCAGGCGCGCACTGCCAAGCTGGCGGTGCGCGCCGCTCGCCGCGCAGGCCGCTAGGCCCGAGCGGCAGCCTCCTCGAGCGCGGCGATGTCCTCCTCGTCGAGCTCGAGCTCGACGGCCTGGAGGTTCTCGTCGAAGTGGGCGATCGAACTCGTCCCCGGGATCGGCAGCGCGACGGGGGAGTGATGCAGGAGCCACGCGAGCGCGACCTGCGCCGGCGACGCGCCGTGCTTGCGCGCGATCGCATCGAGTGAGCCGCCCGGCCTGGCGAGGTCACCGGTCGCCAGCGGAAACCACGGCAGGAATCCGAGCCCGTCGCGCTCGCATGCAGCGAGCACATCCTCGGAGTGGCGGTCGGCGAGGTTGTAACGGTTCTGCACGGACACGATCTCGACGACCTGCCGGGCGCGGTCGAGCTCCTCGACGCTGACGTTGCAGACCCCGACGTGGCGGATCTTGCCCTCGTCGCGAAGCTCGGCGAGCGCACCGATCGAGTCCTCGAGCGGGACCTTGGGGTCGACCGCGTGCAGTTGATAGATGTCGATGCGCTCGAGCTGCAGCCGTCGCAGCGAGTCCTCGCAGCAGCGCTTCAGACGATCGGGACGGCAGTTGCGCTCCCACTGCCCGGGGCCGGAGCGGGTCAGGCCGCCCTTGGTCGCGATCACGAGATCGTCGGGATATGGATGCAGCGCCTCGGCGATCAGTTTCTCGGACACCTCGGGCCCATAGGAGTCGGCGGTGTCGATCAGGGTGACGCCGGATTGCACGACATGCTTGAGCAACTCGCGGGCCGCGGCCTCGTCTTGCGGCGGGCCCCATATTCCGGGGCCGGTGATCCGCATCGCGCCGTAGCCGAAGCGCCCCACCTCGAGGTCGCCGCCGATCGTGAACGTCTGAATCTCGGTCATGCCGTGAGAGTAGCCGCGCTTGACACGCCGATCCGACTACGACTCGACGATTCGCCTCCGACACCACGCTCACGCGGGGCTGTTTCACCGAGGTGGTCGAGAAACGGACGCATGTTGTCCGTTTCTCGACCAGCACCCGGGCGGCGGGCCGGCTGCTGCGAGCTGCCGAGCAGGCCGCCGAGGGTCTAGCCGACGCTCGAGATCGTGGAGCCCGCAGCCGTGGTCGTGCCGGTCCCCGTGGCGCCCTGTCCAGTGCCGCCGGCGCCGTCGGCCGGGGTGCCGCCGCTCGAACCTTGAGTCGTCGTCTGTGCGCCGATGGGCGGTGTCTGCGTGTTACCCGGAGGCGCCTGCGTGTTGACCGAGGGGGTCGGCGTTCCGCTGCCTGCCGTTCCGCTGCCTGCCGTTCCGCTGCCCGCCGTTCCGCTGCCCGGCGCCCCGCCGCCCGGCGCCCCGCCGCCCGAGGTCGTACTGCCACCCGGCGCCCCGCCGCCCGGCGCGCCGGCGCCGCCGCCGCTCGGACCGCCCGACTGCCCGCCGCCCGAGGTCGTACTGCCACCGTCGCTCGGCGCGGGCGCCGGCGGGGCGTCGATCGTCGATGTCGCACCGCCGGTGGCCGCCTGCCCGCCTCCGCTCTGCGTCGGGTCGCCGCCCTGAGCCGCTGCGCTGCCGTCCTGGCCGCGGGTGCCTCCGCCGTTGGTCGCGATCTGCCCGCCGCCGGCACCCTGGCCGCCGCCGGCCTCGCCGCCACCTTGACCGCCGCCGCCGCGGCCGCCCGCAAGGATCCGAGCCGACGCACCGACACCGCCCCCGCCTTGACCCTCGTCGCCGCCGCCGCGCCCGAGGGTTCCGCTCGGCAGCTGGTCTGAGCCCCGGCTGGCCGCGCCGGCCGCCGGCGCCTCAATCGCGTCGACCACGCTTGTGCTCCGCGAAACCATCGAGCCGCTGCTGAGCACCGGCGAAGCGACGATCGCGCCGGCTGCGGACTTCAGCTGCTGCAGCGCAGCGATCTGCGCGGCCTCCACGGAGCCAGCCGACATCGCAGCAGCTTGCTGCCAGCCGTTGGCCGTGCCGCCTGCGTTGCCCCCCGGCCTCGCGATCGCCGCGTCGTGGTTCGGCGTCGGGCGTCCGGGCATGGGGTGGATGTTGACGGCTGCGGTGACCGCCGCCGCGCCGGTCAGCGCCGACGTGGCGATCAGTCTCACGGCGGAGCCGGTGGCGACATTGCCGCCTCCCCCGAGGAATGACAGAACCCGCTCGGGCGCGGCCGCGAGCGCCAGCCAGGCGGCGAGTGGCCTGCGGCCCGAGTAGTGGCTGTGGAACGCCCGGACCGCGTCCGGATCAAATCGGGTGCCGGCCTGCTCGCTGAGGATCGCGATCGCCGTCCGATGCGTGCGCGGCGCGCAATACGGTCGCGCCGAGGTGATCGCGTCAAACGTGTCGGCGACGGCAATGATCCGCGCTCCCAGCGGGATCGCATCACCGCTCAGGCCGTCGGGATAACCGGTGCCGTCGAGGCGCTCGTGGTGATGGCGCACCAGCGCCGTCAGCCGCTCATCGCCGAGTTCGGAGACCATCTCCGCGCCGCTGACGACGTGCTGCTTGATCACGTCGAACTCGCCGTCGGTCAGGCGGTCGGGCTTGCGAAGGACCAAGTCCGGCGTGGCCATCTTGCCGATGTCGTGGAGTAGGGCCGCCGCCCGCACGTTCTCGACCTCGAGGCGCGAGAGGCCCATCCGCCTGGCGATCGTCGCCGCGTGCCTCGCGACCCGGCGCGAATGGCCGTGCGTGTACGGATCGCGGGCTTCGAGCGAGGTCGCCATCTGCGCCAGCAGCGCGCCCCTGCGTGCCGCGCCGATCCGCGAGCCGGCGTCGTGATCGGACAGCAGCCGCAGCGCTCTGCTCAGGCGCCGCTCCAGCCACAGGCGCCGCAGCCAACCCCACACCAGCAGTTCGCTGAACAACAGGTCGCGCGAGCCCTCCCGCGAGCTCCACCATCGGCGCAGCGCCCACGACGCGCCGAACGCCAGGCCGAGACTGACCAGCCCCGAGCCAATCACCGAATCCACCACCCCCGCCGCCTGCAGCGACCACCCGAAGGCGATCGGGCACACGGCCACGAGGACGGTCGCCACCGTCACGTGGGGCAGGTATCCGATCAGACCGGCTGTGCTTCGTTTACCCAAGCGACATCCGAGTTGGTCAACCGTTAGCCAAGACGCGCGCCGAGCGGCGCCATCGAGGGGGAGCGATTATGCGTATCGGCAGCCGGCGGTGTTTCCTGTACGGCTCAATGTCACGCTATAGCGGGCAATACCTACCGAAATCCGCTGTGAGTTGACCACGAATTTTCAGCGCGAGCGGGTGCGCTGAAGCCGCGCGAGCACCGCTTGCGCCGACGGCGCGACCTCGGGCGGGATTCGCGGCAGCACCTCCGACCAGCCGGGTTGGAGCTCGATCGCCGCACGGACATGCTCGACAGCGGCGTCGACATCACCGGCCTGCGCGGCGCCGAGACCGGCCCAGAAACGAAGCTCGTGGTTGCCCGGCGCGAGCTCGCTCGCCTCGCGGTACAGGCCGGCCGCCTCCGCGTGGCGTCCGTCGTTGACCAGCTCGTCGGCGCGCGCGGCAAGCGTGTAGGCGTCGTGCAGCACCACCAGCCGCCGCAGCTCGGGCAGCGGCTCGGGATGGTCCTCGACGCGCAGGCACACGACGGTGTCCCACGGCACGCCGTCAGCCGGCACGACCAGGATCGCCGCAGACTGCCGCCCGCGGATGTCCCCCCCTTGCAGCTCGGCCGCGTCAAGCGCCGCGAGCAGCCGGTCGGTGAGCGAGCCCGTCGACTGCTCGTAGGCGGCCAGCATCGCCGGCCACACCTGCTCGCTGGCCATGATGTTGGCTTGGCAGGAGACCTGATCCCCGACCGCGTGACCGGCGAACGGGATCGTGCTCGAGCCGGTGTGCACCGCGACCCGGCCCCGCGCATCGACGACTGCGACCTGCCGGCCGGCGGCGCCGCGGTCGCCGGCGAGCAGCTGCGCGAGCGCATCGGCGGCATCGGCACCGTGCTCCATCAGGTCGAGCGCGCGGGGCCCGTAGGAGACCTCGACGTTGGCTTGGGTCGCGACGGCGCCGACACCAGGTCGCGCCCAAGGCACGATCGGGCCGACCGAGAACCAGTGCGACTGAACGGCCACGCCCAGCTCGCCGGTGTCCGGATCGCGCGCGACGATCGAGTAGGTCCCCTGGCGGGCACGGCTTTGGGCGCGCGGACGGATCGGCCGATCCTACCCTCGGCTGCGGGCGGCATCGAACCGAGCGCGCCCTGAGGCGGTCTGGCAGCCTTGCGCTCGTGACGATTGCGGTACTGGGACCGGGCGGGGTCGGCGGCTTCATCGGCGCCGCGCTCGCGCGCGCGGGCGAGCCGACGACGATCGTCGCGCGCGAGTCGACGGCGCAGCTGATCGCTGCCGACGGGATCAGCGTCGACAGCGTGCGGCTCGGGACGTTCGTCGCGCGGCCCCGGGCCGTCGCCACGCTGCCGGCGCCGGCGCAGGTGCTGATCGTCGCGACCAAGGCGACCGGCCTGGACGCCGCGCTGCAGCGGATCGACGCCGAGCCCGAGCTGGTCGTCCCGCTGCTCAACGGGCTCGAGCACATGTCGGTGCTGCGCTCGCGGTTCGGGCGCGGGCGCGTCGCCGCCGGCGCGATTCGAATCGAGGCAGACCGGCCGGCGCCGGGGCGGATCGTGCAGACCAGCCCGTTCCTGCGAGTCGACCTCGCAGCCGACGAGCAGGCGCTGTCGCCGGCGGTGTTGCGGCTGGCCGAGACCCTACGCAGCGCCGGGGTCCCGGTGCAGATCGGAACAAGTGAGGCGCAGATCCTGTGGTCGAAGCTCGTGCGCCTCAACGCGCTCGCGTGCACGACCAGCGCATCCGACCGGCCGATCGGCTTCATCCGCGCCGACCCGCAGTGGCGCTCCGCGCTGGTGGGCTGCATCGAGGAGGCCGCGGCGGTCGCCAACGCCGACGGCGCGCAGATCGACCCGGCCGCCCGTCTGGCCGAGCTCGACGACGCTCATCCGGAGCTCGGCTCCTCGATGCAGCGCGACATCGCCGCCGGTCGCGAGCCTGAGCTCGAGGCGATTCCGGGAGCGGTGTTGCGCGCCGCGGCCCGGCATGGCCTTCAGTGCCCGACGATCACCCGCCTGAAGCAGGAGATCGAGCGGCGAATCGCGGCGGCTTAGAGCGGTGCCTCAGAGCGGCGAATCGCGGCGGCTCAGAGCGGTGCCTCAGAGCGGCGGGCGCACCGGTGGGGGCTCGCCGCCGCCGGGGGCGTGTACGTGCTCGATCTCCTCGGAGGCGACCGCCTCGACGATCTCCTCCTCCTGCTGCTCCGCTCCCTCGTCGTGCTCGCCGTCGCACAGGACGCGGAACGCGCCGGTCACGCCGCCGTCGGCCTGAAGCACGATCCCCGGCAGGATCTGCTCGCCCTCCTCCAGCCCGAGGCGCTCGATGTCGAAATGGGCCATTCCGATCCCCCAGGTGTGGTGGCCCGGGTTCTCGCGGTCGTGCGCGGCGACGCCTTCGGCGAGCCGCTGCAGCAGATAGGCGATCTTGCTGGGTGCGGCCATCGATCTCAGTCGGAGCGCTCGATGATCTCGATTCGGTAGCCGTCCGGATCGCGGACGAAGCACAGACGCGAACCGCCGTCGCGGATCGAGTACGGGGGCCGCTCGGGCTCGATCCCCTGCTCGCGCAGCTGCGCCAGGGTGCCGTCGAGATCCTCGGCGGTGATCGCGATGTGGCCGTAGCCGGTACCGACGTCGTAGGGCTCGGTGCGGCCGTGGTTGAACGTCAGCTCCAGCCGCGGGCTGTCGCCGTCGCCGGGCTGGTTCATGAACACGTTGATCGCCTCGTCGCGGATCGGGATCCGGCCGACCTCCGTGAACCCGAGTGCGTTGTAGAACGCGACCGAGCGGTCGATGTCGGTGATCCGATAGCAGGTGTGGATCAGCGCCATATGACGGAGCGTATCGTGTGCGCGGAGGCGCCGCGAACGAAGGAGGAGAGACATGAAAGGACTCGCACGGATCGCCGGTGCGACCGTGGTGCTGGCGGCGATCATCGCGCCGGCATCGGCCTTTGCAGCGAAGCTGGTTCCGGTCGGGACGGTGCCGGGGGTGGCACCCGGGTCGACGTATTTGGCGCTCGGCGACTCGGTCACGTTCGGCTACGAGGAGTCCGGGGTCGTGCCCGCGCCCAACTACCACAACGCGGCCAGCTTCATCAACTACCCGCAGCTCGTCGGGCAGGCTCTGAAGTTGAAGGTCGTCAATGCCGCATGCCCCGGCGAGACCGCTGCGAGCCTGATCAACGCAAGCGCGCCGAGCAACGGCTGCGAGAGCGCGCCCCACGGAGGGCCCCGCTACCGCGCGATGTTCCCCCTGCACGTCCACTACCCGGGATCGCAGCTCGCGTTCGCGGTGTCCTACCTCAAGACGCACCCGAACGTGCGGCTGGTCTCGCTGATGATCGGCGCCAACGACGCGTTCCTGTGTCAGGAGACGACGGCCGACGGCTGCAAGTCGGAGCTGCCGGCGGTGCAGGCGAAGCTCAAGCACGACGTCGCGACGATCCTGTCGGCGATCCGCCACAACGCCCACTACGGCGGCCAGGTCGTGATCGTCAACTACTACGCGCTCAACTACGCCGTCCCCGCGATCGCCGGCCAGTCGACGCTGCTCAACAAGACCGTCGACGCCGCCGCCAAGGCCGCCCATGTCCGGATCGCGGACGGGTTCGGCGTGCTGGGCGCCGCTGCACTTCATTCCGGCGGCGACACGTGCAAGGCCGGGCTGTTGACGCAGATCGGCGGGGGCATGTGCGGCATCCACCCGAGCGTCGCCGGCCAGACGCTCCTGGCCCAGGCGGTGGAGAACGTCATCACCCCGTGACCGTGGAGTGAACCTGACCGCAATGATCTAGGATCGCCGGCGATGATCATCGAGCGCTCGATGGACGACCAGTGGCTGTCCAACACCTACCTGGTGGCCGACGAGCAGGGCTCGGACGCAGTGATGATCGACGCCGGCGGCCCGGTCGCGCCGCTGCTGGACGTGATTGCGCGGATGCGCTTCAACCTGACCCACGTCCTGCTCACCCATCACCACCACGACCACGTCGCCGAGCTCGGGCAGGTGCTCGAGCGCTATCCCGGGACGCCGGTGCTGATCCACGAGCTCGAGCGCGAGCTGGTCGACGGGGCGACCGGGACGATGCGGCCCGGGGAGGCGATCCACAGCGGAGCGCTCGAGATCATGCCGCTGCACACGCCCGGGCACACCGCCGGAATGCTGTCGCTGTTGATCGGCGGCACCGACGTGTTCACCGGCGACACGTTGTTCAAGGGCTCGGTCGGGGGCGTGCGCGCTCCCGGCCACACCACGTACGCCGATCTGAAGTCCTCGATCATGGACACGCTGCTGACGCTGCCGCCCGAGACCAGGATCCACCCCGGTCACACCGACCCGACGACGGTCGCCGACGAGCTGCAGCACAACAAGTTCGTTCGGATCTGGCGAGGGCTCGACCGCGAGGGCAGCGAAGCCTGCACGGCCCTCGGCGAGCCGGCGACGTTGATCTTGCTCGGCGACGACTACGACGGCGGACACAAGGCGTGGGTGCGCTGGCAGGACGGGTCTGACGACATCGTGCCCGGTTCCCGGGTGCAGGTCGCCGGCGCGTAGAATCAGCCGTTAGTGGCGAAGGACAAGATCCCCACATCTCGCGTGGGGCGTACGGCCAAGATCGGGGGGCTGGCGGCAGGTCAAGCGATCCGCCAGGCTGGGACCCGCGCAGCCAACGTCGCCCGGACCAAGAAGGGTCGCGACGCCGCGCTCGAGCGCCGTCACATCGAGGCCGCGGAGCAGATCGTCGCCGCGCTCGGGACGATGAAGGGCGCGGCGATGAAGGTCGGCCAGGTGATGTCGTTCCTCGACGTCGGCCTCGTCCCCGAGGAGTACCGCGAGGAGTTCCAACGCAAGCTCGGAGCGCTGCGCGACGCCGCCCCGACGGTCACGTTCAAGGACATGCGCAAGGTCATCGAAGCCGAACTCGACGAGCCCATCAAGGACGAGTTCGACGAGTTCGATGAGGACCCGATCGCGGCCGCATCGATCGGGCAGGTGTACCGCGCGCGACTGACCGACGGGCGGCAGGTGGCGGTCAAGGTCCAGTACCCCGGCGTCGCCGCCGCGGTCCGCGCCGACATGCAGAACCTCGGGCTGATCCTGCGCGTGGCAAAGCGGATCGCCCCGGGGATGGACGTCCAGGCGATCGGCAACGAGATCCGCGAGCGCATCCACGAGGAGCTCGACTACGAGCTCGAGGCCCAGAACCAGCGCCGGCTGTCGCGCGTGTTCCGCGGCCATCCGTTCATCTTCATCCCCGACGTCGTCACCTCGCTGTCGCGCGAGCGGATCCTCGTGACCGAGTACGTCGAGGGCGCCGGCTTCGAGGAGCTCAAGGGATATCCGCAGGACCAGCGCGACCGGCTCGGCGAGATCCTGTTCCGGTTCTACTTCGGATGCCTGTACCGCCACCACCAGTTCTCCGGCGATCCCCACCCCGGCAACTCGCTGATGATGGAGGACGGGCGCGTCGCGTTCTTCGACTTCGGCCTGTTCAAGCGGATGCCACCCGGCACGGTCGAGCTCGAGATCGAGGTCGCCCGCGCGATCATCGAAGGCGACACCGACACGATCATGCGGCTCGGGACCGAGACCGGGTTCTTCCCAGATCCGGAGAAGTTCCGCCCCGAGCGCGTGCTCGAGCACTTCCGCGCCGCCACGTCCTGGTACACGACCGATGAGTACATCGAGTTGACGCCCGAGTACGCAACCCAGGTGCTGATCGACATGAGCGACCCCCGCTCGGAGTACTTCGGCTATCTGCGCCACGAGTCCGCTCCGCCCGACCATCTGTTCGGCCGGCGGATGGAGGTGCTGACGCTGGCGGTCATCTCCCAGCTGCACGCGCGCGGCAACTTCCACCGGATCGCGCGCGAGTGGTTCTACGGCGACCCGCCGGCAACCGAGCTCGGGCAGCTGGAGGCGGAGTTCTACTCACACGCCGCGGCGTGAGCGGCTATCGCTGAGCTCCGGGTCAGCCCGCTGACGGTCGCGACGGTGCCGGCGGCGGCCGACTTGTCCGCTGCCGCCTTCGGGTTTCAGATCAGCGAACCGGCGGCCGCGCGCAACTGGCGCGCACGGGTCGCCCATGCGCTGGCGAGCGACCCAGACGGCGCGTTCGTCGCCGAGCGCGACGGACGCGTGCTGGGCGTCGCCGAGGCGATCGTGCGAGAGCGGCTGTGGTGCCTGTCGCTGCTGGCTGTAGCGCCGGGACTGCAAAGCGCAGGAGCGGGGCGCGCGCTGATGGAGCACGCGCTGCGCTATGGGGCCGATGCCGACGCCGGCTTGATCGTCAGCTCGAACGATCCTCGGGCACTGAGGCTGTACGCGCGGGCGGGATTCTCGCTGCTGCCGACGTTCCAGGCAGACGGCGCGGTCGATCGCAGCGCGCTGCCGCCGCCTGACCCCGGCGTTCGCGACGGCGACGTCGCAGACCTCGAGGCGGTGGCGGCGATCTCGAGGGAGATCCGCGGGGCCCCCCACACGGCCGAGCTGGCGTTCGCCCTGCGCGGCGACGGACAGCTGCTGCGATTCGGCGACCGCGGATTCGCGGTCGCGCGGCCCGGTCACAGCGTGTGGCTGCTGGTGGCGCGCGACGAGGGCGCCGCGACCGCGCTTCTGTGGCGCGCGCTCGACGTCGTCGGCGACTCCGATCACGCCAGCATTCGCTGGATCACGGGCGAACAGCAGTGGGCGATCGACGTCGCGGTACGCGCGGGCCTGAAGCTCGCCGCCTACGGGGGGCTGTGCGTGCGCGGCAACCCCGGTCCGCTATGGCCGTTCATCCCCAGCGGACCGTTCGCGTAGGCGCTGTACGAGCCGCAGTGCTTGCGCGGTCATCGCCCCCGACGACCGCGTAAGCCACTTGTCCCCTGCGGTCTTCACCGCAACCCGCGGTCCCGTACTGCTGATCCGTACGGTACTACACCCGCTGGATCTGCACCAGACTTGTTGTGCCGGGACGGCCGCTTGGCAGGCCCGCGGTGATCCCGACTCGGGACCCTGCCTTGACCCAGCCGAGTTCGACCACCCTGCGGGCGGCATCGGCGATCAGCGCCTCGGTGATCTCGTGACGGCGCATCGAGGACGCCTGGACCCCCCACATCAGCGCGCACCGGCGCACGGTCTCGCGACCGGGCGACAGCGCATAGATCGGCACCTGGGGTCGGTGCGCCGACAGCAGCCGGGCCGAGCGGCCCGACAGCGTCGGCACGACGAGCGCGGCCAGATGCAGCTCGCGGGCGGCCGCGCAGGCGCTGTAGGCGACCGTGTACGCCGGGTCGCGCGCATCGCGCCTGACGCGCTCCTCGTTCCAGGCCTTGTATGGGAGTGAGTGCTCGGTGCGCTGCGCGACCGCGGCCATCATCTCGACCGCTCCGACCGGGTAGGCGCCGACCGCGGTCTCCTGCGACAGCATCACGGCGTCGGTGCCGTCGATGATCGCGTTGGCGACGTCGGCGACCTCGGCGCGCGTCGGCCGCGACGAGGACACCATCGAGTCGAGCATCTGCGTCGCGGTGATCGACGGCCGCGCCAGCCGCCCGGCGATCCGCAGCAGCTGCTTCTGCACCATCGGCACGTCCTCGATCGGCAGCTCGATCCCGAGGTCGCCGCGCGCGACCATCACGCAGTCGGCCGCGCGGATGATCTCCTCGGCGGCGTCGACGGCCTGGGGCTTCTCGATCTTGGCGATCAAGGGCAGGCGGGTGTGCTTGCGTACGCTCGTCACGTCCTCGGCGGTCCGGACGAACGAGAGCGCGACCAGGTCGACGCCGATCGACTCGCCGAAACGCAGCATGTCGAGGTCCTCCTCGGGGACGGCCGGGAGTCCTCTGGTAGAGCCGGGGATGTTCAGCCCCTGCCGGGACGCGACCGTGCCGCCGATCTCAACCGCGGTCTCTATCTCCCCGTCGCCCTCGCGGACCATCGTGACCCGCAGCCGGATCGCCCCGTCGGCGAGATACACGACGTCGTGCGGATCGACGGCCGCAGCGAGGCCCTGCCAGCTGACCGACATGCGCTTCTCGTCGCCGAGCCCGTCAGAGCCACACGCGAGCACCAGCTTCTCGCCCGGCTTGAGCTCGGCGAGATCGTCGCGGAGCGCGCCGATCCTGATCTTGGGCCCGGGAAGATCCTGGAGGATCGCCACCTGGCGGCCGGCGTTCGACGCGGCCTTGCGGACCAGCTCGGCGTTTTCGGCGTGCAGCTCGAGCGTCCCGTGCGAGAAGTTCAGTCGCACGACGTCGACGCCCGCCGCGACCATCTGAGTGAGGGTCTCGATGTCGCGCGAGGCGGGCCCGATGGTTGCGACTATCTTGGTTCGGCGCATGGGAATGTGAGCGTCAACGCAGAAGCTACTCCACGAAGCGCCCGTCCTCGTTAATGACTTGGCCATCCGCGAGCACACGCCCGCCTTGGCGCAGGTCGCAGATCAGATCCCAGTGCAGCGCGGACGAGTTGGTCGCACCGGTCTCGGGGTAGGAGCGGCCGAGCGCCAGATGGACGGTGCCGGCGATCTTCTCGTCGAGCGCAACCGAGCCGGTGGCCCGATCGATCCCGGCGTTGGTGCCGATCCCCAGCTCGCCGAGAAAGGGCGCGCCCGGGTCGCTGGCCAGCGCGGCCTGCAAGTACTCCTCGCCGGTGTCGGCGCTCGCGTCGATCACCTTGCCGCGCTCGAACACCAGCCGCACGCCGTCGACCTCGACGCCTCGCGGGCTCGACGGGACCGTGAAGTGGATCGTCCCGTTCGCGGAGTCCTCGATCGGGCCGGTGAACACCTCGCCGCTGGGCATGTTGCGCCTGCCGTCGGAGTTGATCCAAGTACGACCGTCGACGCGCAGGCGCAAGTCGGTGCCGGGCGCCTCGATCCGGATCTCGCGGGCGCTTGACAGGCGCTTCACCAGCCGGGCCTGATCGGCGCTCAGCCGTCGCCAGGCCTGCACCGGGTCGGGCTGGTCCAGGAACAGCGCGCCCGCCACGAACGCGGCGTAGTCGCTCTCGCTCATGCGGGCCTGCTGTGCGAGTGCGGCGGTCGGCCACAACGTCCCGCACCAGCGCCTCGCGAGCCGTGCTTCGGCGATCGGCCTGCGTGCCCGGGCCGCGCGGGCGATCAGCTCCGGGTCGATGCCGGCGAGCTCGCGGGTGTTGACGGGGGCGTCGATCGTGAGCACCGCGTCGACGGCTTCGGTCTCGACCAATTCGATCGGCGCAAAGCCGTCGAGATGGGACGAGCGCCCGTGGCGGTAGAAATCCTCGGTGACGCCGTCGGGCACGACGCGCATCACGGGCCAGGCGTCGCGCTGCAGCACCGCGCGGTGCAGCGCGCGCAGCAGCGGCGCGGCGTGGACGGTGCTGCGTATCAGCACCTGCTGGTGCGGCTTGGGCTCGAGGCACCAGTCGCACAGCAGCGCGGCGAACGCGTCGGGGTCGGGGCCCGTCCGCGCCGGCTGCGGGCTCACGGCGCCTGCAGCTCGGGGAAGTGCTCGGCGAGGTGCTCGCGCAGGACGTCGCGGACGAACTGGCGCTCGGCCGTGGTCGCCATCCGGTAGCGGGCGAGCAGCTCCTTCTGGCGGGAGGTCTCCAGCCCCGCGATCGTCCAGCTGGTCACCAGCCGCTCGAACAGCAGCTCGGTCGCGCGCTGCCACGCGTCCTCGCGCTCGAGCCCGCCGGTCAGGATCTCGTTGTAGTCGCGGCGCGACCCGGGCGTCAGCGAGCCCCTCAGCGCCAGCACGTTGCCTTCGCTGTCGCGGTATTCCGTCGTCGGGGCCGCGAGCTTCTGACGCTGGCGCTGGCGACGGCCCACGCTAATTTCCGACTCGCGACACTAAGCCGGCGTTGACGCCGCCCGCTCGAGCTGCGCCGCGACGTCGCCGGTCACCGGGTCGGCGTGGCCGGCCCAGGCTGCCCTGGGATCGAGCGCCGCGAGCTTGCGTATCGACTCCCGAGCCTGGTCGGTGTCGGCGTTGAACGCCGGGTGCGGAGCTCGTGCTCGTCCCTTGATCCCGGTCTGCGGGTCCAGCGTGTAGAAGCAATCGGACACGAGCGCGAGCCGGTCGGACTCGCGAAACAGCCCGATCAGCCCCGGCGCGTGCCCGGGCAGCTCGACGACGTCGAAGCCGGCGACCTGGTCGCCCTCCTGCACGGACCCGGCTACCTGAAGCGCGCCGCCGTCCCAGATCGGCAACAGCCTGCTCAGCAGCGCGCGGCCGTGGACCGCGAGCTTGCTGAGGTCCCAGTACTCGCGAAAGCTCGAGCTCGACTCCGCCGCGACGCGCTCGGCGGGGTGACAGTAGATCGGCGCGTCGATCCCCGGTGCGGCGCCGCGATGATCGGCGTCGACGTGGCCGAGCACGATCCGCTCGACGCCGCCCAGACGCCCGATCGCGATCCGCACGGCGGACGTCATGTCGGAGATCCCGCCGTCGAACATCGTCAGGCCGTCGTCGCCCTGGATCAGGTACACGTTCATCGTCCGCAGCGGAAAGCCGCCGCGCACGATCCAGACGCCATCGGCGATCAGGCGCGGCTCGGTCCCATGGACCCGCCGCGCCATCCGCGTGCGCAGGTTCGCGAGCTTGGCGAGCCGGGCCTCGGCAGGAGAGCCGGCCGGCGGCAGGAAACCGAGCTGACGGGCGATGTCGCCGCTGTCGACGTAGGCCTCGTTGTGCTCGATCTTGTCGTCGCTGACCGTCAGCACGTCGCAGCCCTCGATCTCGATCCTGGCACCGTTGGGCAGGAAACCCTGAAATGTCCCGGGGCCGGCAAACGTGCCGCCGGCGCGCCAGCGAACGGCCGTGCGGTGCCGGTAGGTCGTCATCTCGACGATCTCCATCCGGAAGTCCGGAAACGCGCTGAAGAGGGTCGCGAAGTACTCGCGCACGCCGTCGGGCGCGATCAGCTCCTGCGCCCCGACGAACCGGTCGACACCGCCGGGCACCCAGCAATCGGTGGCCGCGTCGAGGTCGTGGGCGCTGAGCGCCTCGAAGTAGCGCTTGACAATTGCTGTCGTCGGCATCGAGGCGGCCAGTCTACGCCTGGCGCAATATCGTGCGCGCCGTGCGACGAGTCCGCGCAGAGCGATGGTGAGCAGACAGAAGGAGCTGGGCCGTGGCGAGCGGGTGCTCCCGGGCCTATGGCGGCTGCGTTTGCCGCTGCCCTGGCCGGGCGTCCCGCACTGCAACGCCTGGGCGATCGCATCTGGCTCCGGGGTGGTGCTGATCGACACCGGGATGCATCAGCCCGACTCGATGGCGCAATTGGAGCGGGCGCTCGAGCAGGTCAATCTGCGCCTCGAGCACGTGCGGCTGGTCGCCTGCACGCACGCCCACTCCGATCACTGGGGCCAGGCCGCCCCGATCCGGGAGCGGGCCGGCTGCGAGTTCTGGATGCATCCCAACCACGAGCACGCGTTTCGCACGGCCGAGGATCCGGAGCTGGCGCTGGCGCGGCGGATCGAGGTCGGGCGCCAGAGCGGGGTCCCGCCGGACGCCCTGGGCCGCTACGCGGACCGGGCGCGAGCGCTGCCCTCGGGGATCGCGTCGGTGATCGAGCCCGACCGCGACCTGGTCGAGGGGGTGGCGCTCGAAACCGACCTGGGGGTGTGGACCGTGGTGCAGACGCCCGGCCACGCACCCTCGCACGTGTGCTTGTTCCAGCGCGAGCGCCGGCTGCTGATCTCGGGCGATCACCTGCTCGGACGGATCTCGCTCTACTACGACTATGGATGGTCGCCCGATCCGGTCGGCGAGTTCCTGCGGTCACTGGACATCGTCGACGCGCTCGACGCACGGCTGGCGCTGTCGGGCCACGGACGTCCGTTCGTCGACGTACACGGGCACGTCGAGGGCAACCGGTCGTTGGTCGCCGAGCGCCTCGAGGCGGTCGCGGCGGCGCTCGTCGACGGGCCCAGGACGGCGGTGCAGATCAGCCCCGGCGTCTACGGCGAGCCGCTGACCGAGTACAACGCCAGTTGGCTGCTGTCGCAGACGCTGTGCTACCTGCGCCACCTCGAACTGCTCGGTCGGGTGCGCCACGAGCCCGACGGCGGGGCCGAGCTGTGGGCGCTGACAGAACCTTGACATGTCCTTGTCAAGGTTTGCTACAGTGCCCGCAGCGTGCGGATCGACGAGATCATCGCCACCAACGACGGGCCCGTCTTCTCGTTTGAGTTCTTCCCCCCGAAGACGGACGAGGGGGAGCGCAACCTGCGGGCTACGCTCGAGGCGCTGCGCGCACTGGAGCCCGACTTCGTCTCGGTGACCTACGGGGCGCTGGGGTCGACCCGGGGACGGACGGTTGACCTGACCCACTGGATCAAGCGCGACCTCGGGATCGAGGCGATGGCGCACCTGAGCTGCGTGGGCGCCAGCCGCGACGAGCTCCGGGTGATCCTCGACGGGATGCAGAGCGCCGGGATCGAGAACGTGCTCGCGCTGCGCGGCGATCCCCCGGCCGGCGAGACCGAATGGCGGCCGCACCCCGGCGGGCTGCAGTACTCGACCGAGCTCGCGACGCTGATCCGCGACGGCTACCCGTTCAGCGTCGGCGCCGCTTGCTTTCCCGAGGTCCACCCGGAAGCGACCGATCTGAGCCACGACCTGCACTTCCTGCGCCAGAAGGTCAACAGCGGCGTCTCGTTCCTGATCACCCAGTTGTTCTTCGACAACGAGCTGTACTTCCGCTTCGTCGAGGAGGCGCGCGCGGCCGGGATCGACGTTCCGATCATTCCGGGGATCATGCCGATCACCGACGTCGCCCAGATCAAGACGATCACGGGCCGCTGCGGCGCCTCGATCCCGCGGCGGCTGCTCGAGGCGCTCGAGTGGCGCGCGGGGGATCCGGAGGCCGTGCACGGGCTCGGAGTCGCCTACGCGACGCTCCAGTGCGCGGAGCTGCTGGCACGCGGCGCGCCCGGGATCCACTTCTACACGCTGAATCGCTCACACGCGACGCGCGCGATCCTGTCGGCGCTGCGGTTGCTGGCGCCGTGGGTTGCGCGCGACGTGGTCAGGGTCCAGGCGGCCGGGTGATCAGGGCTCGGGCGGGATGATCTCGAGGGCGTGGGCGACCATCGGCGCCCCGTCGCGCTCGTAGCTCACGTCGACTTCGTCGTTGCGCTTGTAGGTGCCGATCCCCCAGAAGCCCAGGAGCCACGCCTTGACGCCGAGCTTCTGGCTGACCAGCTCGCGCTCGAACAGCAGCATCCCCTCGGAGATCTGGAAGTCGCTGCCGAGCTCCTGGCGGACACCGTTGACGTAGACCTCAAACGGCGAACGCACGCCGACGGGCAGTTGCACGCGCCAGTAGCGGGTCATGGTTGTTGCAGATCGGTCGGGGTCAGCGACAGCACGGCCATGTCGACGCGGCCGCCGCGCCTGCGCATGTAAGCGCGCAGAACGCCCTCGTGCACGAAACCGGCGCCGCGGGCGGCGTGCAGCAACGGCTCGTTGTCGGGTTCGGTCAGCAGCGCGATCCGCTGCAGCCGGCAGGTGTCAAACAGCCACGGCGCCGCAAGCGCGAGCGCGCGCCGCGCAATCCCCCGGCTTCGAAGCCGGGGCGCGACCCAGATCCCGATCTCGGCGCGCGACTGCACGAACTCGAATCCGTGGACGGTGATCTGCCCGGCGCAGTCATCTGAGCCCGCCTCGGTGATCGTCAGCCGAATCGAGATTCCCTGGTCCATGTCCGATTGCGCGGCCTCCATCCGGCGGCCGAGTTCAGCGCCGCTGGGCGGGCGCTCCTCGCCGAGGAGCAGGTGCATCTGCGGGTCGTCCTGGTAGGCGATCAGGATCTCGGGGATGTCGCGTTCGGCGGCCGGCCGGAGCGAGATCTGGCCGTCGCTGAGCGGCTCCGATGGCGGCGAGATCGATCGCATGTCCTGCGGGGACCGTACCCTTTTGACGAGTGGAAACCCGGCGCAGCGCCAACGAGATCGTCTACCACGTGCGGCGCTCGCCCCGGGCGCGCCGCGTCCGGGTGACCGTCGATCCGGCCCGCGGGGTCGAGGTCGTCCTGCCTCGCCGCGCCCACGAGCGCGAGGCCGCCGCCGCGATCTCCGAGCTGCGACCGTGGATCGAGCGGCGGATGCGCGAGGTCGCGGCCGCGCGCGCGTCGGTGGCCGCGCGCGGCGATACGGTCCCGTATCTCGGCGCGGTCTTGTCGATCGTGCCCCAGCCGGGGCGAATGCGCGTCCATCGCCGGGGGTCGGCGCTGCTGGTCCCGGCCGAGCGACCGCAGCGGGACGCCGCCCTGGAGCGTTGGTACCGGCGGGCGGCACTGTCCGAGATCGAGCCTCGGCTGGACCACGCGTGTGCAGTGGCGGGCACGTCGTACTCCAAGCTCACGATCCGCGGCCAGCGCACGCGCTGGGCGAGCTGCTCGCGGTCGGGATCGATGAGCTTCAACTGGCGCCTGCTGCTGGCCCCCGAGCCGGTCCTCGACTATGTCGTCTGGCACGAGGTCTGCCACCTGGAGGTGTTGGACCACTCGCCGCGGTTCTGGGCGCTGCTTGGCCGGCACTGCCCCGACTATCGCGACCACGCCCGCTGGCTACGGCGCCACGGCGCGACGCTGGTTCTCGTCTAGCCGGTCGCCGGCCGACGAGGAGGGGTCGTGCAGCGTTTGGGGTGTATAGCGCCCCAAAGGCTGCACAGCGTGCCGGCGGTGGCCCCGCCGGGCCGGCGATACACAGCGCGACCAGGCCCCGACCCGCCGAGCAGAGCCCACAAACCGATCAGTCGCCCGTCGGGATCACGCCCGCGGCTTCGACCATCAGGATCGCGGTCCGCTCCGGCGCGCGCGTCCGGTGCTCGACCCCTCTCGGCACCGTGTAGCCCTGGTGGCGATCGAGCGTGACCGTGTCGCGGTCGCGCAGATCGATCAGCAGCTGCCCGTCGAGCACGAGGAAGAACTCGTCCTGGTCGTCGTGCTTGTGCCAGTGGAAGTCGCCCTCGATGATGCCGAGGCGCACGACCGCGTCGTTGACGCTCGTCAGGGTCTGATTGAACCAGGGCTCATGGTCGGCGATCTCCTGCGGGATGTCGACCAGCGACAGCGAGCCGTACTTGTCGTCGAGGTGGATGTCGTAGTCCTGGTCGGCGCTCATCTTCGCTCCTGTCTGGATTTGGATTGCGCTGTCATCGCGCGCCGCAGCGCGCCGTAGGCGTTCTCGCCCTTTCGCTGCTTCACCAGCTCGCGGCGCACTCTCCCGACGTAGGCCTCGGTCGAGCCGTCGCCGCGCACGTCGAGGCCGCCGGAGACGCTCGCGAGCACCCGCTGAGGGCCGCTGACCTCGATTCGCGCGGCGACCTGCTGGATCGGGTCAAACCGGCGGGACCTGATGTCCACGGCCTTGCGCGGAGCATGGCCCGCGAGCTCGCGGGCACGGGACTCCGCGGCGTCGAGCGCGTCGGAGAGCTGCTCGAAGCGACTTCGCTGCACGCGCGGGCCCGCGCGGACGGTCAGCTTCCAGGGCACTGGCCGATGATTGCACGTGCCCGGGGTCGCTTATGCGGCGAGGTCGACCTCGATTTCGTGGATGTAGCCGCGGGCGCGCTCGCGGGTGCCGCCGCGGGCGGCGCGGCGAACGAGCCGCTGGGCGCCGCGGTTCTCGGCGAGCATCGTTCCGCGAAAGCGGGTCACCCCGACATCCCGCGCGCAGCCCGCGAGCCGGTCGAGCAGCTCGGTTCCGAGGCCTTGGCGCTGGAACTCGTCGCCGACGACGATCGCGAGCTCGGCGACACGCGCATCGTCGCCGTGGCGCACGAACCGCGCGACGCCGAGGATCAGCTCCGGATCGTCGGCCGCGGTGGCGACCAGCGCGACGTGGTGGCGGCCGTCGACGTTGACCAGGTAGCGGGTGTCGGCGCTGGTCAGGTGAGGCTTGGCCGCGAGGAAGCGCCGATACTTGGACTCTTGGGAGAGGTGGTCGTAGGCGACCTCGAGCCGCGGCCCGTCATCGGGACGGATCGGGCGGATCGTGACCTGCTTGCCGCTGCGAAGGGCGAACGTCTCCACGCAGCCAGCTTACGATCAGTAAGCGCCCCCCACTGTGCGCGTGATCACACCCCGCGCGGCGCGCGTCCGGGCGTCAGGCGCGGTCGCTCATCGGCACGTATTCGAGCTCGCGCGCGCCGGTGTAGATCTGGCGCGGGCGCGCGATCTTCTGCTCCTTGTCGTCGATCATCTCGAGCCACTGGGCGATCCAGCCGCTGGTGCGCCCGATCGCGAACATCACCGGGAACATCTCCATCGGCATCCCCAGCGCCTCGTAGATCAGACCCGAGTAGAAGTCGACGTTCGGATACAGCTTGCGCTCGATGAAGTACTCGTCGTCGAGGGCGATCTTCTCCAATTCGGTGGCGATGTCCAGCAGCGGGTTCTTCCCGGTCACCTCGAACGTCTCCTCGCACGCGCGCTTGATGATCCGCGCGCGGGGGTCGAAGTTCTTGTAGACGCGGTGGCCGAAGCCCATCAGCCGCTCCTTGCCGTCCTTCACGCCCTGGATGAAGTCGGGAATGTTGTCCTTGGACTCGATCCGGCGCAGCATCCGCAGCACGGCCTCGTTGGCGCCGCCGTGCAGCGGCCCATACAGCGCCGCGATGCCGGCCGCGACCGCCGAGTAGGGATCGACCTGGCTCGAGCCGACGCCGCGGACCGCGCTGGTCGAGCAGTTCTGCTCGTGGTCTGCGTGCAGGATGAACAGGACGTCGAGCGCGTGCTCGAGCCGCGGGTCCGGCTCGTACTTGAGCTCGGTCATCTTGTAGATCATCCCGAGGAAGTTGCCGGCGTAGGAGAGGTCGTTGTCGGGATAGACGTAGGGCTTGCCCTGGTTGTGGCGGTAGGAGAACGCGGCCAGCGTCGGCATCTTCGCCAGCAGCCTGATCACCTGGATGTAGCGCGTGTCGGCGTCCTTGATCGCGATCGCCTCCGGGTAGAACGTCGACAGCGCGCCGACCGACGCAAGCAGCATCCCCATCGGATGGGCGTCGTAGCGGAAGCCCTGCATGAAGCTCTTGATGTTCTCGTGCACGAACGTGTGGATCGTGATCTCGTGGGTCCACTCGTCGAGCTGCTGCTGGGTCGGGAGGTCGCCGTGGACGAGCAGGTAGGCGACCTCGAGGTAGCTGGACTGCTCCGCCAGTTGCTCGATTGGATAGCCGCGGTACTCGAGGATCCCCCGCTCGCCGTCGATGAACGTGATCGCCGAGCGGCACGACGCCGTCGCCATGTACGCCGGGTCGTAGGTCATCAGCCCGAAGTCGTCGTCGTGCGTCTTGATCCTGCGCAGCTCGGTGGCGCGGATCGTGTTGTCCTCGATCGGGATCTCGTACTGGTGGCCGGTCCGGTTGTCGGTAACCGTCAGGGTGTCGCTCGCCGTCGCTACCGCACCGCCGTCCTGTTGCTGCGTCTTCTCGGTGGTCATGGCACTCCTCTGTGGCGTTGCCAAGACTGTAGTACCCCGGTGGGGCCGGCGAGACGGCAGCGTGCTCGCGGCGCCGGGTGCGCGCGCGGGCGGCTACTGGCTGGTCCCGATCGCGGTGCCGACGGTGAGGATCAGCAGCAGCAGGCTGATGCCGATCACGGTGCGCTGGCCGGGCAAGTTGTACGGAAAGCTCGGTCGCGTCAGGCCGATCCCGGCGAGCACGACCGCCCACAACGCAAACGCGATGCCGGCGATGTAGAACGGCGTCTTGGACGGCTCGGAGGCGGCCACCAGGAGCGACAGCACGGGCGCGAGCCTACCCCATCTCGCCGCGGTCCGGAGCAGCCGCCGCGCGTTCACCCTCGTAGCGGCTCTCGGTCGCCGCGCGCTGCCCCTGGTAGTGGCTTCCCAGCTCCGGACTGCCGTACGGGCGCAGCGCCGGCCGGTCCAGTGCCATGAACGACAGCTGGGCGATCAGTCCTCCCGGGTACAGCTTGATCGGGACCCTCGTGAGGTTGTTGAGCTCGAGCGTCAGCGTCCCCTTCCAACCGGGATCGCAGAAGCCGGCGGTCGCGTGGACGATCAGACCGAGGCGGCCGAGCGAGCTCTTGCCCTCGATCCGGGCGACGATGTCGTCGGGCAGCTCGACCCACTCGAGCGTTCGGCCGAGGCAGAACTCCCCGGGGTGGATCACGAACGACTGGTCCGGTTCGACGATCACCTCCTCGGTCAGGTTCTCCGGCGGCCGGCGCAGGTCGATCGCCGAGGCGCGGTGGTTGTGGAACACGCGGAACGAGTCGCCGAGGCGCAGGTCGATGCTGGCCGGCTGCACGAGCTCGGGATCCCACGGGTCGACCCGGATCCGGCCGTCGCTGACCAGCCGAATAATCGTTGCGTCAGACAGGACCCCGGCCGGCGGTGCGCTCATGTTTGCGGAGTCTGCCATCGCCGGCGGATCCGATGGCGGCTCGGGTGTGGCGAGCGTGGCGGGTGTGGCGGGTGTGGCGGGTGTGGCGGGTGTGGGTCCGGCCGCGCAGCTCCAGCATCAAGCTCGGCTGGCAATCGGCCGATCCTTGTGCATATATGAGCGTCGATCACGCCGCAGTGCCCGAACCCGCCTCTGATATCCCGCGTGGCCTGACTCCGCCGACCCAGCGGGGTCGCTCGCAGCAGCTGATCGGCGACATCATCGTCGAGCTCGGGTTCGCCCGCCGAGAGACGGTCGACAGCGCGGTCGCATCCGCCCGCGAGCAGGGCCGGCCGACCGGCAAGCTCCTGATCGAGTCCGGAGCGATCCGGCATGACCAGCTGGCGCGGGCGTTGGCCGAGCGGTTCGGAGTCGACTACGTCGACTTGTCGGTGTTCGACGTCGATCCGGTGGCGGCGAACCTGATCTCGTCCGAGATGGCTCGCCACTACAACGCGCTACCGGTCGCGTTCCTGTCGGAGGACACGGTGCTGTTGGCGATGGCCGACCCCACGAACGTGATGACGGTCGACGAGCTGTCGATGATCACCGGGATGACGATCCGGCCGGCGGCGACGGCCGCCGAGGACGTCGACGCGCTGATCGGGCGGCTGACTCGCGTGCAGGACGCGGTCGTGGTGCAGGACGCCGAGCCCGAGCCGGAGCTCGAGGTCGACCTGGCCGCAGGCCCGGTGACCGATGCGCCGGCCGTCAAGCTCGTGCACTCGCTGATCTCCCAAGCGGTCGGGCGGGGGGCCTCCGACATCCACTTCGACCCCGAGGCGGACGTGATGCAGGTGCTGTTCCGCATCGACGGCTTGCTGTCGCCGGCCGCGACGTTGCCGCTGTCGATGGCCGCGACCGTGATCTCGCGCGTGAAGATCATGGCCAGCCTCGACATCGCCGAGCGGCGGATCCCGCAGGACGGCCGGATCGCGCTGACGATCGACGGGCGGCGGATCGACGTGCGCGTCGTGACGCTGCCGCTGGTCAAGGGCGAGGGCGTGGTGATGCGGATCCTCGACACCGGGATGGTGGTCCGCGATCTCGAGTCGCTGGGGATGCAGGTCGCCGACCGCGAGCGGTTCGTCGCGGCGATCCGCAAGCCCTACGGCGCGGTGCTCGTGACCGGGCCGACGGGCTCGGGGAAGTCGACCACGCTCTACGGCGCCCTGGCCGTGATCAACGACGGCCAGCGCAGCATCATCACGATCGAGGATCCAGTCGAGTCGCAGATCTCCGGCGTCAAGCAGATGCAGGTCTCGTCCAAGGTGGGCGTGACGTTCGCGACCGGCCTGCGATCGATGTTGCGAGCCGACCCGGACGTGATGATGGTCGGCGAGATCCGCGACCGCGACACCGCCGAGATCGGCGTGCAAGCGGCGCTGACAGGCCACCTCGTGCTTTCGACGCTGCACACGCGCGACGCCCCTAGCGCGCTGACGCGGCTGATGGACATGGGCATCGAGCCGTTCATGATCTCCGCGGCGATCGACTGTGTGGTCGCGCAGCGGCTGGCGCGCACCCTGTGCGTGCACTGCAAGAAGCCCGCCGAGCTGACCGAGTCCGCCCGCGCGGACAACGGTCTCCAGGGTGCCGAGGTGTTCGAGCCCGCCGGTTGTGTGCGCTGCGGTTGGACCGGCTACCACGGCCGGATCGGCCTCTACGAGGTGATGCCCGTAACGGAGGAGTTGCGCACACTGCTGCTCGATCGCCGGACCGTCGATGAGATCGCGGCGGCCGCCAGGGCGACGGGGATGCGCAGCATGCGCGCCGACGGGATCGACAAGGTCCGGCAGGGCCTGACCTCGCTCGCCGAGGTCGCCCGCGTCACGACGACATTCTGAGCGGGTCTCGGCGGCTCGCACTGCGGGTCCCCGCAGCTGGTCGAGAAACGGTCAATATGCGTCCGTTCCTCGACCACCTCGGTGAAACAGTGCGCCGCGTGCGGTAGTGCCGGTGGCGGTCAGTGGCGCTCAGTGGCGCTCAGTGGCGCTCAGTGGCCGAACGTCCGCGCCCGCGCACGGACGGTGCGCACGCGCGCCGGCGGCGGCGCGGCCGGGTCGCCGTGCGGCCCGCGCCGTGGGCGGCGCGGGAACGGCTGGCGGGGGTGCCTGCGGTGCAGGCGCTTGACGCCGCCGTCGTCATCCGACGGCGCAGACTCGTCGGGCTCCTGCTTGATCGCCCACCAGACCAAATAGATGAGCGCGGCGAGCGGGATCTTGAGCGCCAACATGATCCACAGGAATCCCCACATCACGCTGCGCGATCCTACCCAGATTCGCGAGCGTTGTCACGGCCTGCGCACGCGAGGGCGCAGGGCGCACACGATCAGCCTCGGAGCGTGAGCGGTTTCTCCGTAAACCGGGTGATTCGGCCGAGCTCGCCGACGCGCTCGGCGATCTCCTCGCTCGTCAGCCGGGCCACCCGCTCGACGCCGAACTCCTCGACGTTGAACGACGCGATCGCGGTGCCGTAGGCCATCGCGCGGCACAGCAGATCGTGATCGAGCTGCTCGTGCGGGTGCGCTGCGATGTAGCCGACGAAGCCGCCGGCGAAGCTGTCTCCGGCCCCGGTCGGATCGACGACCGTCTCGAGCGGAAACGCGGGCAGCCCGAAGAAGCCCTCCTCGGTGACCATCGCGGCGCCGTACTCGCCCTGCTTGGCGACGACCACGGTCGGGCCCCACTCGCGCACCCGCCGCGCCGCGCGGATCAGGTTCGGCTCCTCGGTGAGCTGCCGCAACTCGGCGTCGTTGAGCATCAGGCAGTCGACCTGCGAGATCACGCGCACGAGCGCCTCGCGCGCGGTCTCGATCCACAGGTTCATCGAATCGAGCGCGACGAACCGGGCCTGCTCGCACTGGGCGCGGACCTCGAGTTGGAGCTCGGGCTGGATGTTGGCCAGGAACAGGACGTCCGCGGCGCGCGACCGCTCCGACAGCTTCGGCTGAAAGTCGGCGAACACGTTGAGCTGGGTGTCGAGCGTCTCGCGGTCGTTGAGGTCCCAGCCGTACGCCCCTCGCCAGAAGAACGTCCGGCCCCCGGCGACGTGCTCGATGTCCCCCGTCTCGATCCCGCGCGCCTGCAGAACCGCGATCTCCTCGTCGCCGAAGTCGTCGCCGACCGGACCGACGATGTGGACCTGGTCGAAGAACGACGCGGCCAGCCCGAAATGCACGGCGGAGCCACCGAGCATTCGGTCACGCGACCCGAACGGAGTGGTGACCGCGTCGAACGCGATCGAGCCGACAGCGGTGACTGGCATCAGGGAGGCAAGGCTAGTGGGTCGTACGGAGAATCGGCCGTGCGGTTGCTACTAAGCTGCGGCTTGGAATGCGGGCGATCCAGATCAGCGAGTTCGGCGGGCCCGAGGTGCTCGAGCTCGTCGAGCTGCCCGACCCGGTCCCGGGCGATGGCGAGGTGCTGATTCGCGTGCGCCGGGCGGGGCTCAACTTCGCCGACACCCACCAGCGCACGAATTCCTATCTGTCTGAGGCGAAGCTGCCGCTGATCCCCGGCTCGGAGGTAGCAGGGGTGCGCGCGGACACCGGCGAGCGGGTGGTCGCGATGTGCGGCGGCGGCGGCTACGCGGAGCTCGCGACCGCGGCGACGGCGTTCACGTTCCCGGTCCCCGACGGAGTCGACGATGAGACCGCGCTCGCGTTGCTGCTGCAGGGACTGACGGCCTGGCATCTCTACAAGACCTGCGCCCACGTCGCCGCCGGCGAGTCGGTGGTCGTGCATGCCGCAGCCGGCGGCGTCGGCTCGATCGCGGTCCAGCTCGGCAAGGCGTTTGGCGCCCGTGTGATCGCGACCGCCTCGAGCGAGGACAAGCGGCAGCTGGCCCTGGACCTCGGCGCCGATGCGGCGACCGACGCCGGCGCCGAGGGGATGACCGAGCGGCTGATCGAGTGCAACGAGGGCCGACGCGTCGACGCCGTGTTCGAGATGTCGGGGGGCGAGGTGTTCGAGCAGTCGCTTCGGGCGCTCGCCCCGTTCGGCCGGATGGTCGCGTACGGGATGGCGTCGGGCCAGCCGCCCCGCGACGTCGCGACCGGATCGCTGATGCGTCACTCAACCGCCGTGATCGGGTTCTGGCTGATCCACTGCCTCAGCCGTCCGGAGATGGTCCACGAGCCACTCGCCGACTTGTTCGCGCGCGCCGCCCGCGGTGAGCTGCGCGCTGTGATCGGCGCGACCTACCCGCTGAGCGAGGCCGGGCGGGCGCAGGCCGACATGCAGGCGCGGCGCACCACGGGCAAGCTGCTGCTGGATCCCTCGGCCTAGTGTCTCCCACGAGGGGCGAATCCGTCAGCACACGCGCGGCGCCGGGGCGTGGGATATCTGTGTCTATACACGTACACAAATCTCCCACGACCTCCCGCAGCGAGGTGCGACTAGCTCCAGGTGGCTGAGTTCGGGCGGGCGTATCCGGATGCGCGTCGGCGCGGCAAGACGCATACAGACCGATTCGGCCCGCGTGAAATCGACCACCTAGTAGTGTCGCGACGCTAGTTACCTGCCGACGGCACTGCGAGTACCGGGCACGGGGTGATGTGCAGCAGCCGCTGCGTGACGCTGCCCAGCAGCAGCCCCGCGAGCGCCGTGTGGCCCCGCGTCCCGACCACGATCAGGTCGACCCCCTCCTCCTTGGCGACTTCGGCGATCGTGTGGGCGGCGCCCGTCATCCCGCCCTGCACGACCTTCAGCGTGACGTTCACGCCCTGGTCGGTCAGGTCCTTGACCTGCCCGGAGATCTTCGTCTGGCGCTCGTCCTCGTCGGCCGCCTTCGGGAACGACCCGCGGGCGCCGGGGCCGGCAAGGTGCTCGACGCTGTGAAACGCAAGCAGCGGCGCGCCGTCCTGCGACGCGAGCGACTTGGCCAGATCGAGCGCGCGGTCGGCGTACTGCGAGCCGTCCGTCGCCCAGAGGATCTTCTTGAACACCTGCGGTCTCCCGGTCGTGGCGATGCCGCCGCACCGCCGGAGGTCATTGGTAGGGCGACCCTACCTCTAAGCCGCGTTGACCGTCCAGCAGAGCAGGAGGATCGGGAGGATCTCTATCGCCGAACGCGATCGCCGCTGCGGTCAAACAGCGGCTCGCGCGCGACCTCGCCGGGCACCCAACGCCCGAAGATGTCGATCTCGACCGCCGTGCCGATCTCGACCTCGGCCGGGAGGTAGGCGTACGCGATCGAGCGCTCGACGGTGTAGCCGTAGCCGCCGCTGGTGACGCGACCGCGCACGGCGTCGCCGATCCGGACCGGCTCGTTGCCGAGCGCGACCGACCGCGGGTCCTCGAGCACGATGCAGCGCAACCGCCGCGCGGGTGACTCGCCGGCGAGCGCGAGCGCGAGCGCGTCTGAGCCGATGAACGCCTTGTCGTCGCGCACGCAGAAGCCGAGCCCCGCCTCGTGCGGCGTCTCGTCCGGCGTGATGTCGGCGGCCCACACGCGGTAGCCCTTCTCGAGTCGCAGCGAGTCGATCGCGCGGTAACCGCCGGCGACCAGCCCGAGCGGCGCACCCGCCTCCCACAGCGAACGCCACAGGCCGGCGCCGTACTCGCTCGGGCAGTACAGCTCCCAGCCCGCCTCGCCCACGAACGTGACCCGCAGCGCGCGCACCGGCACGTCCGCAACCGCGAGCTCGCGCATCGTCATGTACGGGAACTCGAGCGGATCGGTGGTCAGCGGCGCGAGGATCTTCAAAGCGCGCGGGCCCCACAGCGCGAAGCACGACCACCTCGAGGTCACGTCGGTCAACCGCACCGATCCGTCGGCGGGCAGGTGGCGGCGGATCCAGCTCGCGTCATGGTTGCCGAACGCGGTGCCGGTCACGATCGAAAACACGTCCTCCTGCACCCGCGTGACGGTGAAGTCGCACTCGATCCCGCCGCGGCGATTGAGCATCTGCGTATACGTGATCGCGCCCACATCGCGCGCGACACGGTTGTCGCACAGACGCTCGAGCAGGTCGGCGGCGCCCGGTCCGGAGAGCTCGAGCTTGGCGAACGAGGACTCGTCGAACAGCCCGGCGGCCTCGCGCGTGGCACGGTGCTCGGCGCCGATCGCCGGCGACCAGTGCATCCCGGCCCAGCCGCGAGGGCGCAGCGATTCCTCGCCCAGCGGCTCGTTGCGCGCGTACCAGTTGACCCGCTCCCAGCCGGACTTCTCGCCGAACACCGCGCCGTGCTCGCGGTGCCAGCCGTAGGCGCTGGAGACGCGCAGCGGTCGGCCGGCCTGGCGCTCGTGGCCGGGGTAGCGGATGTCGTAGTAGGTCTCATAGACCTCCTTGGCGCGCTTGAGCGTGTAGCCGGGCGAGCGATAGTGCGGCCCGAAGCGGCGGATGTCCATCTCCCAGACATCGAGCGAGGGCTCGCCGGCGACGATCCACTCGGCCATCACCCTGCCGATCCCGCCGGCGCCCGCAAGCCCGTGCGCGCAGAACCCGGCAGCGACGAACATGCCCGCGACCTCGGTCTCCCCGAGGCAGAATTCGTTGTCGGGGGTGAACGCCTCGGGGCCGTTGATCAGGCGCGTGACCTTGACCTCCTCCATGACCGGCACGCGCTTTGAGGAGTTGCGCGCGATCTCCTCAAAGCGCGGCCAGTCCTCCTCGAGCAAGCGGCCGTTGAAGTCCGGTGGGATTGCGTCGAGCTGGTGCTCGTCCAGCGCCCACGGCGCGCTGTCGCGCTCGTAGCCGCCCATCACCAGCCCGGCGCCCTCCTCGCGGAAGTACACGAGCAGGTCGGGGTCGCGCAGCGTCGGCAGGTGGACGATGTCCCCGCCCACCCCGCGCTCGCGGAACGGCTGGGTGACCAGGTACTCGTGGGCAAACGGCACGACCGGCACCCTCACACCCGCCATCCGGCCGATCTCCGCGGCGAACATCCCGCCGGCGTTGACGACGACCTCTGCCTCGACATCGCCCCATTGTGTGCGCACGCCGCGAACCCGCCCGCCGTCGACCTCGATGTCGTCCACGCGCGTGTGCGTGAACACGCGGCACCCGCCCTGCCGCGCGCCGTCGACGAGCGCCGTCGTCAACAACGACGGGTCCAGGTAGCCGTCGGTGGGCAGGTACGAGGCGCATCGCACGCCGTCGGTCACCATCAGCGGGAACAGCTCGCGCGCCTGCTCCGCGGACAGCAGCTCCAGCGGCAGCCCGAACGTCTTGGCCCACGCAACCTGGCGCAGCACCTCCTGCTCGCGCTCCGGGGTGCACGCGAGGCGGATGCCGCCACACTGCACCCATCCGCAGTCGAGCGTGCGGTACAGCTCGACGGAGTCCATCATCATCCGCGTCAACGACACGCTCGAGCGCAACTGGCCGACGAGACCGGCGGAGTGGAACGTCGAGCCGCTGGTCAGCTCGTTGCGATCTAGCAGGATCACATCGCGCTCGCCGAGCTGCGCGAGGTGGTAGGCGATCGACGCGCCGCCGACGCCGCCGCCGATGATCACGACCCTTGCGCGGTCGGGCAGCTCACGCGGACGCGGCATCGAACCACTGCTCGAGTCGCGGGTCGGCGGCGGCGGCCAGCAGCCGCTCGAAGTGCTCGTCGGCGTATGCGCCGAAGTCGAAGTCGAGCTCCGAGATCACTCCCTGGACGACCCCCCAGGCCGCCTCCCGCGCATCGGACATGATCCGCATCAGCGCCAGCGCCGCCCGCCGGCTCGGACCGGGCGGCTCGCCGAAGTACGCGGTCAGCAGGCGCTCGTCGGCCGCGTCGTCGAACTCGTTGTTGACCGCGAGGTTGCCGAGATCGAACATCGGGTGCCCCATTCCCGCGTACTCCCAGTCGACCAGAAACACCCGCGGGCCGACCGTCACCAGATTGCCCGGCAGCAGGTCGTTGTGGCAGGGCGCCGGCGCCGACAGCGGCAGAACCCCGGCGATGCGGCGGGCGAGCCCGCGCGAGCGCTCGAAGCTGTCGTGCAGCACGCCGCCGCGCTGGGCGACGATCTCGGCGTAGTCGTCGAGCAGGTCCGGCACCCAGAACGTCACCGGCAGCGCCACGCCGCTGTCGTGAAACGCCCGCAGCGCGCGCCCCACGCCCTCAGGCGCTGCGCGCAACCCATCGGGATCGATCGGGCGGCAATCGAGATAGCGGGTGAGCAGCCATTCGTCGCTCGCCGCCACCATCTCCGGCGCGATCCCGAGGCTCGCGGCCTGCTCGTTGGCGATGCGTTCCGCTTGGCGGCTGATCCCCAGCAGCTCCGTGTCCTTACCCGGCAGGCGCAGCACGTAGGCGTGCTCGCCGAGCTGCACGCGGTAGTTGCGGTTGGTGATCCCGCCGTCGAGCGCGACGGGAGGGCCGGCAGCAGCGCCGAGCCGCCGCTGCAGCTGATCGACGATCGCGTCCAAATCCGTCATCACCGCGAAACCTAGCGTTTAAGGGCCGCTTCCTATACCTTCACCAAGATCGTGACGCCAGTCGGAGGGGAGCCGTGACCGCCGTCGCCTCGCTCGAGTCGGTCGTGTCGCTGGAGACGGTGTTCGCGCCGGTCCGCTCCCAGACCGCGTTCGAGGAGACGGTCGAGCGCCTCGGCACGGCGATCAAACTCGGTCTGCTCCCGCCGGGCACCCGGCTCCCGGCCGAGCGCGAGCTGTGCGCGAAGTTCGGGATCGCCCGCTCGACACTGCGCCAGGCGCTCGTCGCCCTCGGGCAGAGCGGGCACCTGCGCGCCACCCGCGGGCGTGGCGGCGGCACGTTCGTGGCCGACCCGCAGCCGCCGGCGACGCCCCCGTCGCCCGAGATGCTCGCCGCGTGGCGTCAGGTGTGCGACCAGCGGATGGCGGTCGAGGTCGGCGTCGCGGTGCTCGCCGCCGAGCGCGCCGAGCCCGAGCTGCTCGACGCGCTCGACGAGCTGGTGGTCGCGCTCGACGGGATGCTCGAGGACTTCACGGCGTACCGCCAGGCGGACGTTCGCTGGCACGTGGGGCTGGCGGAGGCGACGCACAGCCCGCGCTTGGTGACGGCGATGACCGAGGTCCAGGGAGAGATGACGGGGCTGATCTCCTACATCGCCCACCCGCCGGAGGTGCTGGACTCATCCAACGCACAGCACCGGCGGATCCTCGCAGCCGTCCGTCGCCACGACGAGGCGGCGGCCGCGCGCGAGATGGCCGAGCACCTGCGGGGGACCGAGCACGTGCTCGCCGGCCTGCTGCCCAAAGGCTGATTGCTCCTGCCGATAGCTCGCAAGGCTTGACTTCCGTCTCGGCTGAGGAATAACGTTCCGCCGCTAAGGACGGACCATCAGACCTTTAAGAGGAGGGGCCGGTATGGCGACCAGCGAAGAGACGCTGACCAGCGACGAGCAACGGTTAGCCGAGCTCGGCTACAAGCAGGAGCTCAAGCGGGGCTGGAGCGGGTTCTCCAACTTCGCGATCTCGTTCTCGATCATCTCGGTCCTTGCCGGGTGCTTCACGACCTACGGCCAGGCGCTGAACAACGGAGGCCCGATCGCGATCTCGATCGCCTGGCCGGTGATCAGCTGCCTGATCCTCTGCGTCGCCTTCTCGATGTCAGAGCTCGCGTCGGCGATGCCGACATCAGGCGGGATCTACTACTGGGCGTCGAAGCTCGGCGGGCCGGGCTGGGGCTGGTTCACCGGCTGGTTCAACCTGATCGGCCTGGTGGCGGTGGTCGCGTCGGTCGTCTACGTGAGCGCGGTCTTCCTGACGCTGCTGCTCGGCTTCTTCAACGTCGACTTCATCTTCAACTTCACATCGACGAACGCGAAGTACATCGCTCACGTCGAGTTCGCGATGTTCGCGATCATCCTCGGCGTCCACGGGTTGATCAACGTCTTCTCGAGCCACCTCGTGTCGATGTTCACCAACGTGTCGGTCTGGTGGCATGTGATCGGCGTCACTGTGATCATCGTGATCCTGATCGTCGCGCCGTCGCACCACGCGAGCTTCAGCTACGTGTTCGGCCACACGATCAACAACTCCGGCTTCTCGAGCAGCATGTTCTGGTGGTACGTGTTGCCGCTCGGCTTCCTGCTGACGATGTACACGATCACCGGTTACGACGCCTCAGCCCACATCTCCGAGGAGACCAACGACGCCGCCGAGGCGGCTCCGAAGGGCGTCTGGCGGTCGGTGTTCTACTCGGCCCTGATCGGCTGGATCGTGCTGCTGGCGATCACGTTCGCGATCCAGAAGAGCAACGAGCACGCCATCCTCACGACCTCGACCGGCTACCCGGCGATCGCGATCTTCCAGCAGGCGCTCAGTTCCTCGATGCTCAAGCTGGTCGTGCTGATCTCGACCGTCGGGCAGTTGTTCTGCGGGATGGCCTGCGTGACCAGCGCGTCTCGCATGACGTTCGCATTCTCGCGCGACGGCGCGATCCCGGGCCACAACCTGTGGCGGCGCCTGGGCAAGAACAGGGCCCCGACCTGGGCGGTCGTGTTCGTGTGCTCGTTCGCGTTCATCATCACGATCCCCGCCTTCTTCCCGAACTCGGCCAACATCCCCGTCGCGTTCCTGGCGGTGACCTCGATCTCGGTGATCGGCCTCTACATCGCGTATGTGATCCCGACGTACCTGCGTTGGCGGATGGGCGACAGCTTCCAGCCCGGCCCGTGGACACTCGGGCTCAAGTACAAGTGGGTCAACATGATCGCGATCGTCTGGGTTGCTATCTGCGTCGTGATCTTCTCGCTTCCGTTCTCGCCGCTCGGCGTTCCATGGAACAGCGGATTCACGCTGAACTCCGTCAACTACGCGCCGATCATCACGATCGCCGTGATCGGAGCCGTGACGATCTGGTACCGGGTGTCCGCCAGGAACTGGTTCAACGGCCCGATCCGGACGATCGACGAGCCCGACGCCGCACCGCTCCCCGGCGTCGGCGCGGCGCCGTAGCGAGCACAGGGCAAGGCCATGACGCAGACCTTGATGGTCCTCGAGCCCGCCACCGCGGCGGCGCTAGAGGAGTTGCCACGCGCCGGCTGCGCGACCTCGTGAGCGGTCGGCTCGCGAATAAGGTGTGCGTGATCACCGGCGCTGCCGGTGGGATCGGCGCCGCCACCGCCGAGCTGTTCGCGCGCGAGGGCGCGAACGTCGCCGGGGTCGACCTGCTCGACCATGCAGTCGGCGAGCTCGCACTGCAGACCGACGTCACCGATGAGCAGGCGGTCGCGGCTGCGTTCTCGCGCGTCCACGAACAGTTCGGTCGGATCGACGTGCTGTTCAACAACGCCGGCATCTCCCCGCCCGAAGACGCGTCGGTGCTCGAGACCGGGCTCGAGGCGTGGGAGCGGGTGCAGTCGGTCAACCTGCGCAGCGTGTTCCTGTGCTGCAAGCACGGGATCCCGCACCTGCTGCAAAACGGCGGCGGCTCGGTCATCAACACCGCCTCGTTCGTCGCGGTGATGGGGTCGGCGACGTCGCAGATCTCCTACACGGCGTCGAAGGGCGGCGTGCTCGCCCTGTCTCGGGAACTGGGCGTGGAGTTCGCCAGGCGCGGCTTGCGCGTCAACGCTCTGTGCCCGGGGCCGGTCGACACGCCGCTGCTGCGCGAGCTGTTCGCCAAGGACCCCGAGCGCGCGGCGCGGCGGCTGGTGCACGTGCCGATGGGCCGGTTCGCCCGCGCCGAGGAGATCGCGAGCGCAGCGCTGTTCCTGGCCAGCGACGAGTCGAGCTACGTCAACGCGGCGACGTTCGTCGTCGACGGCGGGATCAGCGGGGCCTACACGACTCCGCTGTGAGCGGTGGACGAAGTCCGCCTATGTCGCGGACTTCATCCACCGCTGGCCGCGGGCCGTCATCCGAAAGGACGGCCCGCGGCTGTAGGTACGCGCCGGGAGGCTCTGGGGCGCTTCGCCTTCCCGGCGCAGTGAGGCGCCGGCTCCTCGTGTCAGCCGGCGGCCTCGGGCGCGGGGCGAGGGAGAGAGGGCTCAACCCGCAGCCATTTCGCAGGACCCGGCGGCAGCCACCAGTTCCAGCGCCCGAACAGCGACACCACCGCGGGCACCAGCAGTGCCCGGATCACGGTCGCGTCGAGCAGGATCCCGGCGGCGAGAGCGGTCGCGAACACCTTCACGTCGGTCTCCGGCCCCGACGCCATCGACACGAACGCCAGGAACAGGATCAGCGCGGCGCTCGTGACCAGGCGCCCGGTGCGCCCGATCCCGCGCACCACCGCCACGTCGGTCGACCCCGTGCGGTCGTACTCCTCCCGCATCCGCGCGAGGATGAACACCTCGTAGTCCATTGACAGGCCGAACAGGAACGCGAATACCATCAGCGGAATCCAGGCGCTGACCGAGTGGGTCGCAGAGATCCCCCACAGCAGATGCGAGCCGTGGCCCTGCTGCCACACGAGCGTGATCACGCCCCATGAGGCCGCGACGCTGATGATGTTGAGGATCACCGCCTTGAGCGGCAGCAGCAGCGACCGGAACGCGCGCGCCAGCAGCACGAACGTCAGCACCGCGATCACCGCGATCATGAGCGGGAAGCTGCCGTAAATCGCCGAGACGAAGTCGGCGTTCTCGGCTCCGACGCCACCGACGCGGACATCGGCCCCGACGTCATGGGCGGCCGTCCGAACGGCCTTGATCGTGTCTCGCCCGGCCGAGGACGAGCCGTCGGCGACCGGCAGCGCGTCGACGACCGCGGTCCCACCGCGCTGCCAGGCCGGGCTGTCGACCGCGAACGCGCCGTGGACGCCGGGGACGGTGCGCATCGCCGCGGCGACCTGCTGCGCTTGGCCCCCACCGGCGCTCAGCACCTCGATCGGCTCGAGCGCTCCCGCCCCGATCCCGGACTGCTCGAGCGCGACCAGGCCGGCCCGGGCATCGCCCTGCTTGGACAGCGTGTTGAGGTTCGGCGTTCCGGGCTGCAGCGCGGTCGCGGCGAGCACCAGCGCGGCCAGCACGATCGCGGCAGCGCCGACCGCCACCCAGCGCCGGCGCACGACGAGCTTCGCCCAATTGGTCCACGACCGGCTCGCATCGTGATCGCTGCGGATGTGCGGCCAGTCGAGTCGGTCGCCGAACTTCGACAGCACGACCGGCAGCAGCGTGACGGCGACGACCACGCTGACCAGCGGAATCAGCATCCCCGCGAATCCGATCGACCGCAGGAACGGCAGCGGCAGGACGATCATCGCGAGCAGCCCGATCGCGACCGTGGTGCCGCTGAACACGACAGCACGCCCGGCGGTCTGCATCGTGCGCACGACCGCCTCATCGCCGGTGTGCCCGTTCGCACGCTCCTCCCGCCATCGGACCACGATCAGCAGCGAGTAGTCGATCGCGATCCCAAGTCCGATCAGCGCGACCAGGAACTCGACGATCATCGACACGTCGGTGATCCCGGTCACGCCCCATAGCACCAGGAACGTGGTCATGATCGAGACGACCGCGACCAGCAGCGGCACGAACGCGTTCAGCGAGGCGAACACGAACGCGAGCACGATCAGCGCTCCGAGGCCGCCGACGATCGACTCCAGCAGCACGCCCGGACCGTTGCCCCCGCCGGTCTGGTTCTGGAGCGCGTCGAAGCCGGACACCCGCACGGGGGCGCCGCCGATCGTCATCCCCGACAGCACCCGGTCGGCGGTCTTCGCCGCTTTCGTGTTGTTGCCGAACGACTCGTTGTCGGGCGGCGGGTAAGCCAGCACGAACGTGGTGCGGCCGTCCGCGGACACGAACGCCCTGTTGCCGGTGGAGGCAAACGAGGCGGTGCGCGTCCCGGGGATCGCCTGGCGGAGCTTCGCCTCGACCTGCGAGAGCCCCGCACGCACGTCGGGCGAGGAGACCGATTCGCCGGGCGGGAGCGTGACGACCGGAACTAATGGCGCATTCCGCCCGCCTTGGTGGTAGATGTGCACAATCTTGTCGTTGGTCTGGAAGCCCTCGCGTCCGGGGACGCTGAACTTCTTGCTGAAGGCGCTCGTCGCGTTGCCGACGGTCGCGAACCCAACCAGGGTCACGAGGATCCACACCGCCGCGACGATCCGTTTATGAGCCAACACTGATCGTGTGATCGAGGTCATCATCGTTTTCCTGCGCTCCCTACTAGCGGTCGTAAGTTCTACCAATGCTTGACAGCCCGCATGATTAGTATCACAAACTATTCCCGCAGTCTACCTTTCGACGGCTATACTTGTCTGCGCAATGGGTGAGCCGTCAATCACAACGTCGGGTGGAATCCACAGCGCGCTCATGCGCCACACGGGCTTCCTGATCAGCCGGATGGGGATGGTCGCCCAGCGCCAGTTCACCGAGCGGATCGAGTCGCTCGACCTCACCCCGAGGATGTGGGGCGCACTCAACGTGCTCGAGGCCGAGGGCGAGATCACCCAGCACGCGCTCGGCAAGTGCATGGGGAGCGACCCAAGCTCGATGGTGGCCACGATCGACGAGCTCGAGGCGCAGGAACTGGTGGAACGCCGGCGCCATCCGAGCGACCGCCGCGCGCACGCGCTGCACGTCACCGCCAAGGGCCGCGAGAGGCTCGCCCGCGGTCGCGAGCTGGCGACCCAGGCGCAGGAGGACCTGCTGGCGCCGCTCAGCGACGAGGAGCGCAAGCAGCTGCACGAGCTGCTGCTGCGTCTCGCGCTTCACGCGCATGACCTGAGCAAGCCGCCCGCCGTGCCACAGGATGTTCCAGCGGCGACGATCCCCGCGCGCTGAGCCGCGCGCTGAACGTCACACAGTCGCGCGCGCCGACGCGACATAGTTCCCGGCGATGCGCGGGACGCTCACGATCCTCGGCGGCGGCGGCTGGTTTCCGGCGCACTCGCGTCACACCGCGTCGGCGCTGCTGCGCAACGGTGACTCGGCGGTCCTGATCGACGCCGGCACGGGCGTCGCCCGGCTCGTCGAGCGTCCGCAGCTGCTGCAGGACATCACGCGGCTCGACATCGTGCTCACCCATTTCCACCTCGACCACGTGGTCGGGGTCGCGTACCTGCCGGCGATCGGCGTCTGCGAGCACACCACAGTCTGGGGCCCGGGCCGCCTGCTGTATGACACGAGCACCCGCGCGGTGCTCGAGAGGGTGTCGCACGAGCCGCTGCATCCGGTCCCGCTCGAGGAGCAGGACATCGAAGTCCGAGACCTGCCGGCTGGAGAGCTCGAGCTGCCGTCGGTGCGGGTTGCGTTGCGCCGCCAGGACCGGCATTCCGCGCCGTCGCTGGGGCTTCGCTTCGACGACAGCTTCGCCTGGATCACCGATACCGCGTATGACCCCGACTCGGCGCAGTTCGCCGCCGGCTGCCGGCTACTCGCCCACGAGGCGTGGTTCCCCGCCGTCACGCCGCGACATCCCGACATCCACAGCTCCGCCAGCGAGGCGGCACGGGTCGCTGTCGAGGCGGGGATCGAGCGGCTGCTGCTGATCCACCTGCCGCCGTTTTCGCAAGATGTGAGCGGGCTGCTGCTCGAGGCTGAGGCGCAAGTGCCGCAGGCGCAACTCGCGCAGGACGGTTGCGACGTGTCGGCCCTGCTGGACTAGCCTCGCTCGGCCGGCTTCGGCGTCAGGCCGCAACGGGCGTGGCCCGTCCCGCCGGCACCGGATCGGGGGCCGGCGCCCGCGCGGGCGCGGCAGCCGCCAGCGCAGTCCCGATTCCCAGCAGCGTCCAAGCCGCCGGATCCTCGAGGAAGTCCGCATATAGGAACGTGTGGAACACGAGCGCCAGCCACGCGGCCGCGATCGCTGCCCGGACCGGGCTCGCGCGGGCGCCGCGCAGCAGGACGAAGCTCGCGACCAGCACGAGCGCGACGTACGCGATCTCCCCGATCAGCCCCTGCTCGGCCGCGACCGTGATCGGGATCGTGTGCGATGCGGCGAGCGTCGTCCCGTTGCTGGAGGGATGCCCCCGTCGATACTGGACCACGAACGATCCCGACCCGTAGCCCCAGACGGGCCGTTGGCCGAACATGCTGATCCCGCCGCTGACGAGGTTGGCACGGCCACTGGAGGCGTTGTTGAGGCCTTGATTGAGGCCGAACGTCTTCGGGGTGATCGCGATCGCCGCCACGCCGACCGCGACCACCGCAGCGCCGACGATCAGCACCCGCGACGCGCGCCAGCGCAGCGCCGCGAGCGTGCCCAGCCCGACGAGCAGCGCGGCGAGGCTCGAGCGCGACAGCGTCAGCACCAGCGCCCCCCACAGCACGGCGAGCACGAGCGTCGCGGCGATCTGCTCGCGCGGATCGCGCCGGTGCAGCAGCACCGCGGCGACCATCGTCATCACCAGTGCGAGGAACCGTCCGAAGATGTCGGGGTCGAAGAACACGGAGTTGACGGTGAAGTAGGTGTGGACGCCGTTGGCGGCGATCAGCTTCGGATTCAGGAAGATCGTCTTGGTCGCGTACTCGACGAACCCGACGCCGGCGAACAGAAGCGCGAGCACGACCAACACGTACAGGCACACCCGGATCAGCCGCGGCGTCCACTCGATCTCCCGCAGTAGGCAGAACAGCAGCGTGAACGGAACGTAGAAGAAGGCCATCTGCTGCAGCGCCTTCTCGAAGTCGACCGAGTACAGCGACTGCACCGAGTACAGGACCACGTACAACGCCAGCAGGCGTTCCACCCAGCGAACGCCGCGATGGGTCGCGTTCGCCTCTTGCAGCCGGTCGGGCTGGTCGTCGCTCCACAGGTTCGGCACGACCCACGACAGCGTGCCGGCGGCGACGACCAGGTACAGCGGCACGAGCAGGTTCGAGGTCGTGCTGCCCGTCTGGATCGGCACGCGGAACGGGAGCGCGAGCACGGTCAGTGGTGCGAGCAATGCAGGGCGCCGCGCGAGCAGGACGGCGACGCCGGCGACCACGCCCAGCGCGATCACCGCGGCGCCCGCCGCCGGTACCGGATGGCGGTGAACCGTGCCCAGCTGGGGCGAGTGCCAGATGTCTGCCAGCAACAGTGCCGGCGCCAGCAGCATCGCGCCGAGCATCGCGACCGCACGTGTTCGCCGGCTGGGCGCGAGCAGTGCGCCGGCCGCGAGAGCAGCGACAACGACCACGCCCAGCTTCGGTATCGGTCCAGAGACAGCTGCGAACGTGATCACGTGGCCGAGAGGGTAGAGAGAACGCCCCCGGCCCGGCGGCCGCATTCATGCGGCGCTTGGCGGATCCGACGGGTGATCCTCTACCCTCTGGCCGCATGTCATCTGCGAAGCTCGCGGCAGCCTGTGCGCTGATCGTGCTCGCCCTGTCCGCGTGCGGAACCTCGCACAAGCCCGTCGCCGGCGCGACTCACGTGACCACCGTTCATACCGGCCGCGGCGTCGTCGACGACCCGCGGACCAAGCACGTCAAGTGCCTGCGCCAAGCGCACATCCCCGCCGTCGAAGTCGGCCAGACCGGGATTCAGGTCGGCCAACCGCAGATCGGCCCCACCGTGAGGTTCGAGCCGACTCCGGGCGCGGCGCAGCATGCCCAGATCAGCGGCAGCGCACAGGGCGCTGAGGTGATCGGCAGTGCGCTGCTCTACCCCAACCGCGCGTCCGACCGACAACTGCAGGTGATCGAGGACTGCCTCGCGGTCGGGGTCCAGGGGTAGCGGATGCCCATGAACGGGTTTCTCGTCGCGCTCGCGCTGATCGGAGGGACGTTCGCGACGATCTCGCGCGGCGGCGTCGCGAGCCCACGCCCCACGGTCCACCCAGTCTCTGGATTGCAGCGCACCTCCGGGCCGGGAGGTGCCGCGCCGGCGCCGACCCCGACGTCGACGCCCCCGTCGGTACCCACGACGAAGCTGCTCGGGCAGCGGATCATGGTGGGGATGGACGGCACCTCCGCGAGCGCGGGGCTGCTGCGCGACGTCCGCCAAGGCCGCGTCGGGTCGGTGATCCTGTTCGCGGCGAACATCGTCAGCCGCTCGCAGTTGCAGGCGCTGACGGGCTCGCTGCAGCGCGCCGCGCGCCAGGGCGGCAACCCGCCGCTCTTGATTGCGGTCGACCAGGAGGGCGGCCAGATCAAGCGACTGCCTGCCGGGCCGCCCGACCTGTCCCCGCCGCAGATGGCTCGGACTGGCAGCACCGCGGTTGCCTCGCGGGAGGGGCGCGCGACGGGTAGCTACCTCAAGGGACTGGGCATCAACATGGACCTGGCCCCGGTCGTCGACGTGCCGACGTTCTCGGGCGCATTCATCTGGACCCAGGGCCGAGCGTTCTCGTTTGCACCGACCACCGTGGCGAAGTTCGCGACCGCGTTCGCCCTCGGGGTCCAGAGCGCCGGCGTCGCGGCGACCGCGAAGCACTTCCCGGGCGTCGGGTCAGCCGGCATCGACACCGACAACAAGCTCGACGTGCTGCGACCGACGAGCGCGCAGCTTGCCGGCGCGCTGGTCCCTTACCGGTCGCTGATCGCGCGCCGAATCGACGCGATCATGCTCTCGACAGCCGCGTTCCCGGCGTATGACCCGAGCAGGACGCCGACCGCCCTGTCGCGGCACATCGTCCAGAGCCTGCTGCGTGGCACGCTGCGCTTCGGCGGGGTGACGATCACCGACGCGCTGGGAACGCCGACCGGCCATGACGAGATCACAGCCGGTGCGATCGCGGCCCGCGCCGGGGCCGACATCCTGCTGTACACCGATTCCGCCCCGGGAGAGCTTGCGGCGCTGCAGAGCGAGTTGCGCGGCGGCCGGCTGAACCTCGGCGAGGCGCAGGCGTCCTACGCCAGGATCGTGGCGCTCAAGCAACGGGTCGGGACCGGCTGAGCGCACCGCCGGAGACGCGTCTCTAGAATTCGCCCGCGACGCCCGCGCAACGAGCGGGGTCCTTTATGTCCCCGCCGCCCTCGAGCCGTGCGAGCGGCGTCAAGGAATCTCTTTCTTGTCTGTCCCAGGATTAACTGCGCCCGCCGTGGCCGCCCCGCGCAGGTTCCCCACAGCAAGCCTGACCAGGCAGCTGACCGGAACCCGGCTGTATCTGTGGCTGGCGGGCGCCGCAATCGCGATCGGCGCGCTGTCGCTGCTGATCCCGTCGACCCCGAGCTACGACCCGTGGGCATGGCTGGTGTGGGGGCGCGAAATCGTCCACCTCAAGCTGCACACGACCGGCGGCCCGTCGTGGAAGCCGCTGCCCGTGGTCTTCACGACGCTGTTTGCGCCGTTTGGTAAGGCAGCACCGGATCTGTGGCTGGTGGTCGCCCGCGCGGGTGCGGTGATGGCGGCGGCGATGGTGTTCAAGCTTTCTTGGCGGCTGACGCGCGAGATCGGCTCGCGGCTCGCGCGGGACGGCGGCGGCCGAGCGCTGTTGCTCGGCTCCGCGCTGCTGGCAGGGACGATCGCGACGATCTCGCTCGTCTTCTCCGGCGGCTTCATCAGCGACAACGCGCTCGGCTACTCCGAGGGGCTGATGACCGCGATCGTCCTGATCGCCTTTGACCTTCACCTCGACGGCAAGTACCGGGCCGCGTTCGCGGTCGGCTTCGTGGCGGCGCTGGACCGCCCCGAGATCTGGTTGTTCTGGGGCCCGTACGGGCTCTGGTTGTTCTGGAAGGACCCCGGGTCTCGCAAGCTCGTGATCGGCCTGTTCGCGCTGATCCCGGTGCTGTGGTTCCTGCCCGAGTATTGGGGCTCGGGCCATTTCCTGCGCGGCGTCAACCGCGCCCAGCACCCACGCTCCAACAGCCCCGCGTTCGCCCAGTGCCCGTTCTGCTCAGAGCTCGTCGACCACGCGTGGCCAACCGTGCTGCTGCGGGTGAAGATCGCCGCCGTCCTCGCGGTCGGCGCCGCCGGGATCGTGTTGCTGCGCGGGTGGCGCGCCGGAGCTCGCCGGCTGCAGACGCCGCGCGAGCGAGCGCTCGCCGCGGTCATAGCCTCAGGACTGCTCGGCGTCGGCTGGTGGGTCGTGATCGGGATCATGACCCAGGCGGGTTTCTCGGGGAACAACCGCTACCTCGTGCTCGGGGCCGCATTGATCGAGGTCGCCGGCGCCGTCGGCTGGGGGTGGGCGGCGATCGAGCTCGGCTCGCGTGCTCGTGGTGTGGCTAGCTCGCGCACGGGGCGTCAGCCGGGCGGGACCGCGATCGCATGGTCGGCAGTCGGTGCGCTCGCGCTCGTGTTCGCGTTCATCCCGGGCTGGGTGGCAAACAGCCTGATCGACGTGCAGCGCACGCATCGCGCGCTCACGTATCAGGCGCACCTGCGCTCCGGGCTCACCGCAGCGGTCGACCACGCCGGCGGCCCGGCGAGCGTGCTTTCCTGTGGCACGGTGATGACCGAGGGGTTCCAGGTGCCGATGCTGGCGTGGACACTCGGCGTGCACACGGTCGATGTCGCGGCCTCGCCGCAGTCGGTCTCGAACCCCGGGACCGCCCCCAACGTGATCTTCCAGACTCGTGCCCAGCGCAACGCGCACCTGCTGCCGGTCGTCGGCGCCTGGAAGACGACCCCCTACCGGCTCGTGGCCCTGACCAAGACGTTCAGAGTGTTTGAGCACTGCAAGGGCCAGGCATGACCACCGTCACCGCCCGTCGCCGCTACCTCCCCGACTTCGACTTCCGAAGCCCGGCGTGGCTCGAGCGCCTGCCCGGATGGGCGACCGCGGGCGGGGTGATCGTGCTCATGTTGCTCGTGTCCGCGTTCGTGCGGACGCGCTACCTCAGCGGTCAGTTCTGGATGGACGAGGCGCTGTCGGTCGGGATCTCGTCGCACTCGCTGGCGACGATCCCCGGCGTCCTTCGCCACGACGGGTCGCCGCCGTTCTACTACATGCTGCTGCACGTCTGGATGAGCGCGTTCGGATCGAGCGAGAGCGCGGTGCACGCGTTGTCGCTGCTGTTCGGCCTGCTGACCGTGCCGGTGGGCACGTGGTGTGCGTGGAGCCTGTTCGGCCGGCGCGCGGGGCTGATCGCGGCCGTGCTGTTCGCGCTGAACCCGTTCCTCACCGCCTACAGCCAAGAGACGCGGATGTACACGCTGATGTCGCTGCTCGGGCTGCTGGCGACGACCGGGTTCATTCACGGCTTCATCTACCGGCGGCGAAAGTACCTGGTCCTGTTCACCGTCTGCCAGGCGGTGATGTTGTACACGCACGCATGGGGCATCTTCTTCGGCGTCGGCGCGTTCGTCGCGCTGATCCCGGTGTGGGCCGTGAGCGACGACCGCCGAGGGCTGGTGCGCGATGCGCTGCTGTGCTTCGGCACGGCCGCGGTGCTGTTCCTGCCGTGGCTGCCGACGCTGCTCTACCAGGCCAGCCACACCGGTTCGCCGTGGGACAGCGCGCCGAACTTCGGCGCCCCCGTCCAGATCTCGCGCAACCTGATGGGCGGCGACCGCGCGACGACGGCGCTGGTGCTCGGCGCCGCGCTCGGACTCGCGGTCCTCTGGGCGCGCAACCGCCGGACGTCCAAAGAGGCGCTGGCGATGTGGTCGTTGATCCTGTTCCCGGTCGGAACGCTCGCGTTCGGCTGGATCGTGTCGCGCTTCTCCCCCGCCTGGCAGTACCGCTACTTCGCGCCTGTGCTCGGCGCGCTGCTGCTGCTCGCGGCATTCGGCCTGGCCCGCGCGAAGGGTGTCGGGCTGATCGCGCTCGCGCTGTGCGTGATCTTCTGGGCCAACCCGAAGTCCTACACGCCTCAATACAAGAGCGACATGCGCGACGTCGCCGGCGAGATGGCGCCGCGGATGCATGCCGGCGATCTGGTGGTCGTCGGACAGCCCGAGCAGACGCCGCTCGCGTGGTACTACATGCCGTCGGGCCTGCGGTTCGCCGATCCGACCGGCCCCAGCAAGGATCCACAGTCGATGAACTGGGTGCACGCGCTCGCGCGGCTGAAGGCCGCCAACCCGCAGGCGACGCTCGCCCCGATGGTTGCTAGCCTCAGGCCTGGTCAGCAGCTTCTGTTCGTGCGGCCGCTGACCGAAGGCGCCAACAGCTGGGAGGCGCCGTGGACGCAGTTGGTGCGCCGGCGCTCGGCGCAGTGGGGAGCCGCCCTGCAGTCACTTGTCGGAACCGGCACGCTGCGACCGATCTGGTGGGCGCCGCACAACTACCGCGGGGCGTGCTGCGTCGGCAACAGCGCGGTGCTCTACCAGAAGACTTGATGGATCGAGAGATGAACGAGACACCACCCTCAGGCAAGCCGTCCGTGGATCCCGGGATCACTTCCGAGCGCCCGGTCGTCGTCATCGGCGGCGGGCCGGCCGGCCTCACGGCGGGATACCTCCTCGCCAAGAAGGGCAAGCCGGTGATCGTGCTCGAGGCGTCCGACATGGTTGGCGGGATCGCGCGCACGGAGGTCCGTGACGGGTACCGCTTCGACCTCGGCGGCCATCGCTTCTTCACCAAGGTCAAAGAGGTCGACGAGCTCTGGCACGAGATCATGAAGGAGGAGTTCCTGCGACGTCCGCGCCAGTCGCGGATCTACTGGAACGACAAGTTCCTCGAGTACCCGCTGCAGGGGATGGACGTGATCCGCAAGCTCGGTCCGGTCGAGCTCATCCGCTGCGGTCTGTCCTACCTGTGGGCGGCGATGAAGCCAAAGGGTCGGGAGGAGACGTTCGAGCAGTGGGTCTCAAACCGCTTCGGCAAGCGGCTCTACAACCACTTCTTCAAGACCTACACCGAGAAGCTGTGGGGCGTCCCGACCGACGAGATCCGCGCCGAGTGGGCGGCGCAGCGGATCAAGGGGCTGTCGTTCTTCAGCGCCGCCAAGGCCGCGTTCCTGGGCAACAAGGGCAACAAGATCAAGTCGCTGATCTCCGAGTTCAACTACCCGCGCTATGGGCCCGGGCAGATGTGGGAGCAGATGACCTCCGACATCCGCGCCAAGGGCGGCGAGGTGCGGCTCAACGCGCCCGTCACCCGGCTGACCGTTTCCGGCGGTCGCGTGACCGAGGTGATCGCCGGCGGCGAGACGCTCACGCCGTCGCACGTCATCTCATCGCTGCCGCTGCGCACGACCGTCGGGATCACCGAGCCCGAGGCGCCCGGCGAGGTGCGCGACGCCGCGCGGGGGCTGCGCTACCGGGAGTTCCTCACGGTTCTGCTCGTGATCGAGGGCAGCGACCTGTTCCCCGACAATTGGATCTACATCCACCAGCCCGGGGTCCGCGTGCTTCGCATCCAGAACTTCAAGTCGTGGAGTCCGTGGATGGTCCCCAACGACCACGATGCCTCGATCGGGATGGAGTACTTCTGCTTCGAGGGCGACGAGCTGTGGACGATGGCCGACGACGATCTCGTCGCGATGGCCGCCCGCGAGATCGAACAGCTGCACCTCGCCGAGGCGGCCAAGGTGAAGTTCGGCTTCGTCGCCCGCGTCCACAAGGCATATCCGATCTACGACGTCGAGTACGCCGAGCGCGTACAGACGATCCGCGGGTGGCTACAGGGCATCGACAACCTCGCGCAGGTCGGCCGCAACGGCCTTCACCGCTACAACAACTCAGACCACTCGATGCTGACGGCGATGCGCGCCGTCGACAACATCCTGCTCGGGACCCACCACGACATCTGGGCGGTCAACGCCGAGAGCGTGTATCACGAGGAGGACGTCGAGCCCGAGCAGCCCTACAAGGACGCCCCCGAGACCCCGGCGATGGAGCAGCCGCTCGCATCGGAGCGCTAGTGGCGGTATTTGTTACTCGCCGCGTGATCGTGACTGTGGCCGTCGCGGCGGCGACGTTGCTGTCCCCCGCGGTCACGCTCGCCGCCGGCTCGAAGAGCGGCTCGACGACCACCGCCACGAGCTCCACGCAGACGACGGGCAGCGGCGCCGCCAGCGCCCCGATCTCCCCTTCGCCACCGGGCCAGCAGGGAAACCCGTTCTCGCCCGGGGTGCCGATCTCACCGTCCCAGATCCCGACGACGACGACAGCGCCTCCGGTCGTCTCGACCACCCCGACGTCGGGCTCGAGCGGGCTGAGCAGCTCGACCGCGATCGGGATCGCGCTCGGCGCGTTTGCGGTGCTCGCGGGGATCTCGTTCTTCATCTGGCGCGACGCCCGCCGGCGGGCGCCGACGCGGCACAGCGCGGCGGCGGTGGCTGCCGGAGCGGGCAGCCGCGCCACCAAGGCAAAGCCCAAGCCGCGCAAGCTGAGGCCGGCCGAGCGCAAACGGCGCAAGCGCGGCCGGGCGAGATGATGTGAGCGCCGCGCTCAGGCGGCGCGATCGAACGCGGACGCCTCGAGCCGGCGGATCCGCGCCCGCGCCTTGGTCAGGTGCTTGTTGACGTTGTTGGTCGACCGCGGCCTGCCGCCGCGCTGCGCGATCTCTTGATAGCTGAAGCCCGCGATCAGCAGACGCAGGTCGTCGCGCTGCGGTGCGGGCAGCGACGCGAGCAGCTCGAGCCCGCGACGCGCCTCGATCGCGGCGTCGAGCGAGTCAGAGACCCCGAGTAGGCTCTCCCACCCGCGGTCGGGGGCGAGATCCTCGAGGCGCGCGTCGCGCCGCTCCTGTGCAGATAGACGGTAGGCCTGGTGGACAGCCACCGCGCGGAGCCAGGGAAACAGCGACGGGGTGCGCTGCGGCTGACAGCGCAGCAACGCCGCCCAGGCGCTCTGGCACGCATCCTCGATCAGCTCATCGGACGCGTTCACCGCGCGCGCGACGGCGTGCACGAGCGCGCGGTGGTACAGCCGAAACAGATCGGCCTCATCCCCGTGGAGGTGTAGGGCGGCTACCACGTAAGTCTAATTGGGACTAATTTGATACTAATAACCCTAGCAAGACTAAATTAGTGTTGCTAGGTTATGACTGCATCTAATTAGACTCAATTGGACTCGGGAGGTACCAAATGCAGCCAGCCGTGACCGCGGCCGTGACCGCGCACCCCAATCCGACCGGCCTGCCGGGGAGCAACGTGCTCCAGCAGATCGTCAACGGCGCCGAGGCGTGGGCGCTGACGATCGCGCTACTGGGAGCTTTCGTCGGCGCAGCGCTTTGGGCGGTTGCTTCGCACACCCACAACCACCACTACGCGGGGCGTGGTCGGATGGCGGCGTTGATCTCGGCTGCGTCGGCGTTGGTCGTCGGGTCCGCCCCCGGCCTGGTGAACTTCTTCGAGCACCTGGGGACGAAGGCGAGGTGAGGGGCGCGATGCGTGTGGTGCGGGTCGCCGTGGTCGCGTTCGTGCTCACGGCCGCCGTGGCGGCGTGTTCGGCGGGCGCTGCGTCGGCCTCGGTCTGCGGCGTCGTCGGCTGGCTCAACGGGGCAGCGGGGAAGGCGTGCGGCGTCGTCACGCACGGCGACAAGCTGCTGAAGGGCGGCAAGCAGCTCGCAACCGGGCACATCGGTGGCGCCGTCAGCACCGTGTTCGGGGGCGGCGGTGGTGGCGGCGGATCGAAGGCAGCCACGCTCGTCAGCCTCGCCGCGATCGGGGCTTGGACGATCGGCGGCGCCAAGGCGGCGCTGACGGGCACGGCCAAGGCCCTGGGCGACACCACCAGCCCAAGGCTCGGCAGCACCTGGTTTTCATCGACGTACTGGCGCATGGCCGCGATCGGCGCGGTCCTGACGCTTCCGTTCCTGTTCGCCGCCGCAGTTCAGGCGCTGATCCGATCGGACCTCGCGCTGCTCGCCCGCGCCGCGTTCGGGTACCTGCCCCTGTCATTGCTGGCGGTCGCAATCGCGGCGCCGCTGACGATGCTGCTGCTTGCCGCGTGTGATCAGATGTCGGCGATCGTCTCGTCGGCCGCGGGCCACTCGAGCACGCACTTCCTGACCAAGCTCGGGCTGTTCACCGCCGGACTGGCCGCCGTCGCCCGTTCGCCGTTCCTTGCGTTCCTGATCGCGCTGCTGACCGCGGCGGGGGCGATCGCGCTGTGGCTTGAGTTGCTGATGCGCGAGGCGGCTGTCTACATCGTCGTGTTGATGCTCCCGCTGGCGTTTGCGGCGCTTGCGTGGCCGGCGCGCCGGGTGTGGGCTACGCGCGCCGTCGAGATGCTGGTGGCGCTGATCTTGTCGAAATTTGCGATCGTCGCCGTGCTCGCACTGGGCGGGGCGGCGATCTCTCAGGCCGGCGGCCTGGGCGGCATGCTCACGGGGCTCGTGCTCGTCACGCTGGCCGCGTTTGCTCCCTGGGCGCTGGTCCGTTTCCTGCCGCTCGCCGAGCTCGCCAGCGGCACCGCCGGGCAGATGCGAGGAGGGCTGCCGAGAGCAAACCGGATCTTGCCCGCCGGCGACGAGGCGGCGGGACGGGTCGAGAACTGGGCGGGCTCGATCACTTCGGGGATGCGACGCCACGCCGATGCGCTGTGGGGCTCGCCGTCGGGCGGCGCGCAACACGGCGACGAGGGGCGCGACGGGGCGACGGCCGAGGGGCGCGGCGGAGCGAGGGACGAGCTCGAGAAGCTCGACGGAACGCCCGTGCCCGAGCCTGGGCTCGCCGGGGCGGCGACCGGGGCTGCGGCCGGCGGGACGACCGGGACGGCGGACGGGGCGGTGACCGGGGCGGCGGACCGGCGGCGACGACCGGGGCGGCGGGCGGGGCGGTGACCGGCGCGGCGACCGGGGCGGGCGACGCGCAGGGAGGTGGCGACGCGAACGCGCCCGAGCACGACCCGCCGGCGGGCGCGCGGCCCGCCGACCGGTGGATCGGCATGGTCACCTCCAACGAAGGACGTTGGCGGATTCCGCCTATGGGTCCACAGATCGTGACCTCGACACCGTTCTGGGAACAGGACGACGACCCGGTCGCGCCCGCGCAGGATCCCGAGGAGGGCCACCTGTGAGCGATCCCCGGCTCAGCTACCGGTTCGGTCCGCTCGAACGTCGCGGGATCCTGGGCCCGGTCCGGGTCGGTCAAGCGCTGATTCTCGCTGTCGGTGTGCTCGTGGCGGTCGTCGTGCTCGATCGGGCGCCGACGGCGGGCGGGGCGCTGGCGGCGACCGCGATGTTCGCGGCCGCGTGCGGCCTTGCGCTGGCGCCGCTTGGCCGGCGCACGGTGCAGGAGTGGGCGCCGATCGGGTTTTCGTTCGCGCTCAGATTCGGCGGCCGCCGCCTGCGCTTTCGCTCACCGCTTCCGATCCGGGGCGTCCGCCCGGGCCGTGCGGCGAACGTGCCCGGCGGCGGCGCGCCGGAGACGCCTGCGCCCCTGCGCGGCGTGCGGATCGCCGAGGTCGAATATCGCGACGGCGAGATCGGAGCCCTGTCGCAACGCTCTGGCCGATGGCTCACGGCCGTGCTCGCCTGCCGGGTCGTGTCGTTCTCGCTGCTGGACCCCGAGGCGCAGGAGCGCCGGCTCGCGCGCTGGGGCTTGGTCCTGTCGGGCGCTGCGAGCACCGCGATCCGGCGCCTGCAGTGGGTCGAGCGGACGGCGCCGGCCCAGGGCGACGAACTGGCGCGCTGGCTGCACGCCGAGCGCGACCCGGCGGTCCCGCTGCGCGGCACGCCGATGATCGAGTCGTACCTGGAGCTGATCGGGACCACCGCAAGGGTGACCCAGGAGCACGAGATCCTGGTCGCGGTTCAGGTCGACGGGCATCGTGTCCGCGACCGGGGCGACACCGCGGTCAGCAAGGCTCTCGTGCAGGAGACCGAGCGCGTCGCCCAGGGCCTCGAGGCCGCCGAGGTGACGGTGCTCGGTGCGCTCAGCTCGGGCCAGCTCGCCCGCGCACTTCGCACCGCGTTCGACCCTTACGCGCGCGCGGAGCTTGCGGCGCTGGAGACCGCCGACCCGAGCCGCGACGGTCTCGCCGAGCACAACGCGTGGCCACTGGGCGTCCGCGAGGCGTGGGACCACTACCAGACCGACGGCGCGGTCCACGCGACGTATTGGATCGGCGCATGGCCGCGGGTCGAGGTCTCGCCGATGTTCATGGACGCGCTGCTCGGACGCTCGAGCATCGTCCGCACGGTCGCGGTCACGTTCGAGCCGCTCCCACCGGACCGCTCGACCCGCGAGGTCGAGGCCGCGGTCACCCGCGACCGGGCCGATCGCGAGCTGCGCAGCCGCTTCGGGCAGTCCGAGACCGCTCGACAGAGACAAGCGCAGGACGCAACCATCCGGCGCGAGGCCGAGCTCGCCGCCGGCCACGCAGAGGTCCGCCTGTCGGGCTTCATCACCGTCTCGGGGAGGGATCGCGACGATCTGCGCCGCGCGTGCGCCGATGTCCTGGAGCATGCCGCCAGGGCGCGACTCGAGTTGCACCGGATGTACGGCCAGCAAGCCGACGCGTTCACGTTCACGCTGCCGCTGTGCCGGGGACTGACGTGAGCACGACATGAGCCTGCGCGCGGCGCAGCGGCCCGGGCACCGGTGCACGACCCGCCACGCCCAGGCGATCTACCCGTTCATGGCGGCCGGCGGGCTCGGCAGCCGCGGTGTGTTTGTCGGACGCGACGCCTCCGGCGGAGCCTTCTGCTACGACCCGTGGGTCCTGTACGGCGACGGCCTGCTCGGCGACCCCAACGCGATCGTGCTGGGCAAGCTCGGGCAGGGCAAGAGCTCGCTGGTCAAGACGCTGCTGTGGCGGATGCTGCTGTTCGGCCGCCGCGCGTTTGTGCTCGATGTCAAGCGCGAGTACGGCCCGCTGTGCCGCGCGGTCGGCGTCGAGCCGATCTCGCTCGTCCCCGGCGGCGCCGTGCGGCTGAACCCGCTTGCGGCCGGTCCGGACGAGCACGCGCAGCTCGGTCTGCTCAGGGCGGTGGCGATCACCGCGACCGGCGGCCCGCTCACCCAGATCGAAGCGGGGGCATTGCGCGAGGCGCTTCGCACCGTGAGAGCGCGGTGCGCCGGCGAGCCGACGCTGCCCGACGTCGCGCGCGTGCTGTTCGAGCCGTCCGCCGACATGGCGTCGCGGCTTCGCACCACCGCGGTGCAACTCGCAAACGACGCGCGCCGCACGGCGCTCGCGCTCCAGGACCTCTGCGAGGGCCCGCTGCGGGGCATGTTCGACGGCGCCACGTCGCCGGGGCTCGACCTCGATGCCCGCCTGCTCGTGCTCGACCTGCACGCCGTCCGCGACTCCCCCGCGGTCGGGATCCTGATGGCGTGTGCCAGCGCCTGGATGAGCGCGCTGCTGTCGCGGATGGCCGAGCGCCCCGGACGCGAGCGGCTGATCAACGTCGCCGACGAGTCCTGGAAGATCGTGCAGCACACCGGCCTTGGTGAGTGGTTTCAGTCGAACTTCAAGCTCGCGCGCCAGTTCGGCGTGATGAACCTGGTGGTGCTGCACAAGCTCGCCGACCTGCACGCCGCCGGCGACGCCGGCTCGCGCGCGGCTCGGATCGCCGAGGGGCTGATCGCGGACGCCTCGACGCGGATCGTCTACCACCAGGACGAGAGCCAGGTGCCGCTGACGCAGCGGCTGCTCGGGCTGTCGGCGACCGAGGCGCAGGTGATCTCGATGCTGTCGGCGGGGCAGGCGCTGTGGCGCGTCGGGGCGCGCTCGTTCGTGGTCCAGCACTACCGCTCGCCGCGCGAGGCCCAGCTGACGAACACCGACACCGGGATGCGGCTCGGCGACGCAGGGGCTGGCGCGCGATGAGCTCGCATCGCTCCGAGGAGGGGATCTCCGACATCGCGGTGCTCGTGGTGATCGGCGGGGCGTTCGCGGCCGGTGCGCTTGTTTGGCTCTGGGGCGACATCGCCGGAGCGCTGTTCGGCGGCGGCTGGCCGACCGTCGGCGCCGGCCAGGTGCTCGACATCCTCACCCGCCTGCCCGCGCGCCTGTCGCACCCCGCCTCGGCGTGGCCGGCGGCTGCCCGCGCGCAACTGCCCGGCGCCGGCGGGTTCTATGCCGCGCTCGCGATCGTCGCCGCGCTCGCGGCCGGCGCGGCCGCGGCCGTCGCCCGCGCCGGCGGCGTGATCTGGCGCGGTCGCGACCGCGGTGCTCGCTGGGCCGGCGCCGGCGAGCTCCGGCTCCTGCGCAGCCACCGCGCCGGCGAGCTCCGGCTACGGCGCGGCCACCGCGGCGGCGGCGCTGCGCGCCTGGCGCTCGGACGCCATCGCGGGCGACTGCTGCACGCCGAGCACCGCCACGCGCTCGTCGCGTTCGGGCCACCGCAGTCGGGCAAGTCCTCGGCCCTGGCGATCCCGGCCCTGCTCGAGTGGCGCGGGCCCGCGGTTGCGTCATCGATCAAGACCGACCTGTTGGCGGCGACGCGCCGGCGGCGAGATGCCCTCGGCGGCGCCTACGTGTTCGATCCGTTCGGGCTCACCGGCGGCCGCGCCCACACATGGTCGCCGTTGGTGCAGGCGGGGACCTGGGACGGGGCGCTCGAGGTCGCATGGAGGCTGGCCGCCGCCGGTGAGGTCGACCAGCGCGGCGTCGACGGCGGCGACTTCTGGGCGATCGCGGCCGAGCAGCGACTGGCGCCGCTGCTGTACACCGCCGCCGTCGCCGGCAAGCCGATCGACAGCGTCGTCCGTTGGGCCTACGGACAGGGGACCCGCGAGCTGCACGAATCGCTCGATCGGATCGTCCGCGACGCTCGCGATCAGCGCGCGCTGCGTGATGCTCACGCCGCCTACGACGCTGTTCGCGCGTTCGAGGCCCAGGCCGACCGGACGCGCAGCTCGATCGAGGCCACCGCGCAGGCGCTGATGCGCGCGTACCGGTTCACGCGGGTCGCGGCGTCGGCGCACGGATCGGAGATCACCGCCGACCGGCTGCTGGACGAGGCGGCAACGTTGTATCTGATCGGCGACGCGAAGGCATCGAAGCTGCTGCGGCCGATCTTCCTGGCGTTGCTCTCGGAGATCGTCGACCGCGCCTACGAGCGCGCGACGCTCGCGGGCGGCCGGCTCGAGCAGCCACTGCTGCTGTGCCTCGATGAGGCCGGGAACGTCGCGCCGCTGCCGAACCTGGCCGAGATCGCATCGACCGCTCCGAGCCACAACATCCAACTCGTGTCGATCTTCCACGACCTCGCCCAGGCGCGCTCGCGGTACGGCCGCCAGGCGGAGACGATGGTCAACAGCCACCGCGCGCGGATGCTGCTGGCGGGCGTCGCCGACCTGGAGACGCTGCGGTACTTCTCGGGGCTCGTCGGCGAGGAGGAGGCGCGCGACTACACGCGCACGACCGGCGCCGGCGGGACAACCCGCTCGGCGGCGCTGCGGCGCCGGCCGCTGGTTGCACCGGAGGCGCTGCGGCAGATCCAGGAAGGCCACGCGCTGCTGCTGTACGGACGGCTAGCCCCGACGCGGCTTGCGCTGCGGATGTGGTTCGCCGATCGCCGTCTGCGCAGGCTGGCAGCGCAATGAGCTGGCACGACCCGGGCGACGACGGCTTCGACCCCGGCGACGAGGACCCGCTGCACCGCGGCGACGACGGCTTCGACCCGGCGACGAGGACCCGCTGCACCGCGGCGACGATGGCTTCGACCACGGCGACGAGGATCCGCTCGACCGCGGCGGCGACGATGGCTTCGACCCCGGCGACGAGGACGCCCCGGCGGGCCGCTGGCCGCTGGAATGGCACGGCCTGTACCCGCGCGAGCGATGGATGTGGTTCGAGCAGCTGTGGCGAGACGTGTGCGCGCTGCGCGACCGCTACCGGTTGGCGGTCCGGTCCGGCTGGTGGGAGGACCAGGTCCAGGTCGAGGCGCTCGCGGCGCTCGCTGCCTGGGCCTCGCGCTACGACTCCGGCGAATGGGACGACCCGCCGGGCAAGCTGGCGCTGCTGTACGACCTCGAGCATGTCAACTCGCTGTTGCGCGACGGCAGCGATCCGTTTCACCCCGACCGCGACCGCGTGGCGTTCGCGCGCTATCTGCTCGACATCGGCTGCGAGCCGGCCGCCGGCGCTTGACATGCTCCGTCGATGTCCTCGTTGGAGCTGGGAGCGGCGGTCACGGTGGCGCAATTGGAGGACGACCCCCACCCCGTGCTCGCCGCGCTGCGCGAGCACGAGCCGGTGTCTTTCATCGGGGCGCTTGACGGCTGGCTGGTAACCCGGCACGACCTCGCCTTGGAGGTGATGCGCGACCCGGTCACCTACACGGTCGACGACCCCCGATTCTCGACCGCCCAGGTGATCGGGCCGAGCATGCTCAGCCTCGACGGATCCGACCATGCCCGTCACCGCGCACCGTTCGTCGCGCCGTTCCGGGCGCCCGAGGTGCGCCGGCGGTTCGCCGATGCGACCGCCCAGGAGGCCGACCGGTTGATCGCGGCACTACGGCCCGCCGGCGGGGGCGAGCTTCGCCGCGGGTTCGCCGGTCCGCTCGCCGCCTCGATCGTGACCCGGGCACTGGGGCTCGGCAGCGACGAGGCGCCGGCGGTACTCGGCTGGTACCGGGCGATCGTCGCCGCGGTGAACGAGCTCACCGCCACCGGAAACGGCGTCAGCCCGGACGCGCGGCAAGCGTTTGCACAGCTGAGCGCGCGCTTGCTCGCGGTGATCGACCGACCCGGCTCGGCGTCGCTGCTCGCCGCCACCGCGCGCGACTCGTCGCTGTCGCGCGAGCAGATCGTGTCCAACGCCGCGGTGCTGCTGTTCGGGGGGATCGAGACGACCGAGGCGATGATCGCCAACGCGATCCTGCATCTGCTGCAGCGGCCCGGCGAGCTCGAACTCGCCCGCGCGGACCGCCGGCGGCTGCACGGCGCGCTCGAGGAATCGCTGCGGCTCGAGCCGGCTGCCGCGGTGATCGACCGGTACGCGACGAACGACGCCGTGCTCGGCGGCGTCGCGATCGCGCGGGGCCAACTCGTGCGCCTATCGATCTCCGCCGCCAACCGCGACCCGGCCGTGTTCCCGGAGCCGGACGTCTTTGACCCCGAACGGCGAAACGCGCGCAGGCACCTTGCTTTCGCGCAGGGGCCGCACGTGTGCGTCGGGGTCCATCTCGCGCGGCTCGAGGCGGAAATCGCGCTGGGCGCGCTGTTCGACGCTCTGCCGACGCTGCGCCTCGACCCACGGCGCCCGCCGGCGGTCCGAGGACTTGTGTTCCGCAAGCCGCTCGATCTGTTCGCCGAGTGGGACCGTTGAGGGTCAGCTGAGTGCGGGTATCCTCCGCGCCGGTGAGCAAGCGGGCTCAGATCCGCGGACCTCAGGGCCGGAGACTCGACGTGGAGCTGAGCGGGCCGGACGGCGGGCGCGCGATCGTCTTTCACTCGGGCACTCCCGACGCGGGCACGGTGTACGAGCCGCTCGTCGCGATCGGCGCCGAGCGCGGGCTACGCCACATCGCCTATTCGCGCCCTGGCTACGAGCAATCCGACCGGCTCGAGGGACGCAGTGTCGGGGATTGTGCCGCCGACGTGGCCGCGATCCTCGATCAGCTCGAGATCGAGCGCGCGTTCATGATCGGTGCATCGGGCGGCGGACCCCACGCGCTGGCCTGCGCGGCGCTGTTGCCGGAACGTACGATCGCCGCCGCTTCGCTCAGCGGTGTCGCTCCCTGGCGGGCCGAGGGACTCGACTGGACCGCGGGCATGGGCCAGGAGAACCTCGACGAGTTCGCGGCCGCCGAGGCGGGACCTGAGCCCCTGCGTGAGTTCCTCGAGCACGCCCGCGGGCAGCTGGTGGGCGTCACCGGCGAGCAAATCGAAACCGCCCTCGGGGATCTGGTCTCCGAGCCGGATCACGCGACGCTGAGCCTGCAGTTCGCCGACCACCTCGCCGCCAGCGTCACCCGAGGGCTGAGCGAAGGCATCTGGGGGTGGTTCGATGACGACCTCGCGATGATCGCCGATTGGGGCTTTGACCTCGAACGGATCGAGCCTGCGGTCACGATCTGGCAGGGGCGCGAGGACCGCTTCGTCCCGTTCGCACACGGGGAGTGGCTTGCGCGGCACGTCACCGGCTCCCGCGCGCGCTTGCGCGACGGCGAGGGCCACATGTCGATCGTGATCGGTAGCTACGGCGCGATTCTGGATGACCTGCTGGAGCTCGCGGATCAGAGATGATCCGCCGAGAGCCTCTACGACCAAGGAGAAGCCCCGATGGCCCTGACTCGCCAAGGAACTCGTCCCACTCACCGCTCCGCGGCCACTTCGGGCGACATCACGCACTTCGCCGGCCGGATGCCGAGCGAGCGCCTGCCGGACGGCGGGTTCGGACTGGAGGCCTCGTTTGAGGCGATCTCGGGCGAGCTGCTGCTGGACGGCCAGGCACGGCTGAACCTCGCCACGTTCGTGACGACGTGGATGCCGTCGCTGGCGGGCAGGCTGATGGCGCAGACCGCCGAGAAGAACATGATCGACAAGGACGAGTATCCACAGACGGCGGAGATCGAGGCCCGCTGCGTCCAGATGATCTCCGAGCTGTGGAACTCACCGCAGCACGAGGACGCGACCGGGTGCTCGACGACCGGCTCCAGCGAAGCAGCGATGCTCGCGGGCATGGCGCTGAAGTGGCGCTGGCGCGAACGGATGCGCGCCGCCGGTAAGCCGACCGACCGGCCGAACATGGTGATGGGCGCCAACGTCCAGGTGTGCTGGGAGAAGTTCTGCCGCTACTGGGACGTCGAGTGCCGGTTGGTGCCGATGGAGGGCGAGCACTACATGCTCGGCGCCTCCGAGGCGGTCGCCCAGTGCGACCAGAACACGATCGGCGTCGTCGCCGTCCTCGGGTCGACGTTCGACGGCCGCTACGAGCCGATCGGCGAGATCGCCGAAGCGCTCGAGCGGCTCGAGTCCGACCGCGGCCTGCACGTACCGCTGCACGTCGACGGCGCGTCCGGCGGCTTCGTCGCGCCGTTCATCCAACCCGACCTGGTGTGGGACTTCCGGCTGGACCGGGTCCAGTCGATCAACGCCTCCGGCCACAAATACGGCCTGGTCTACCCCGGCGTCGGCTGGGTCGTGTGGCGCAACAAGGACGCACTGCCGGAGGACCTGATCTTCAACGTCAACTACCTCGGCGGCAACATGCCGACGTTCGCGCTGAACTTCTCGCGGCCCGGCAGCCAGGTGATCGCGCAGTACTTCATGTTCATGAGCCTGGGACGCGATGGCTACCGGCACGTGTTGTCCGAGGCCAGGGACGTGGCCAAGCACATCTCCCGCGGCGTCGCCGAGCTCGGGCCCTACCGGTTGCTGTCAGACGGCACCGACCTGCCTGTGTTCGCGTTCGCGCTGAAGCCGGAGATCGCGAACTACACGGTGTTCGACGTCTCCGATCGCCTGCGACAGAGCGGCTGGCTGGTGCCGGCGTACTCGTTCCCGGCCAACCGCGAAGACCTCAGCGTGCTTCGGGTCGTCGTCCGCGCCGGCATGTCCCACGACATGGCTGACCTGCTGCTCGACGCGCTGCAAGCCCACACGGAGTTCCTGGAATCGCTGAGCGAGCCACTGCCCGCACCGCACGTCTCCAAGCGCAAGGCGTTCGCCCACTGACGTTCGCGCGCTGACATCCGCGCTGGACGGAGCCGCGGCACGACCGCTTCGGAGGCGCTAGCTTGGGCTCGATCGCCGCGGCATGTCCTGCACCGCCGCCGGCTGACAGGGTCGCACTGATGAGCACGAGCGAGTGGGTGAAGCTGGTCTCGATCCCGGTCTTCACCGGGGTGATCGGCTGGCTGATCAACTGGACCGGGCTGGTCATGCTGTTCAACCCGGTGCGCTTTCGCGGGACCCGGATCCCGGGCCTTCAGGAGCTCTCGACGCTGCTCCCGCGCAAGCTCCAGGAGATCCCCGGGATCATGCAGGGCGGGATCGGGTGGCAGGGGATCGTGCCGGCGCGCGCGGCGAAGATGGGCAGCGTCGCCGTCGACAAGGCGATCGCGAAGCTCGGCACGCCCTACGAGTTCTACCAGCAGCTCGAGCCCGACGAGATCGCCAAGCACATCGTCGCGACGTTCGCACCTGAGGTGCCGGCGCTCGTCGACCAGACGATGCGCCGCGAGACCCCCGGGCTTTGGCGCGACGTCCCGGAGCGGGGCCGCCAAGCCGTGTACGCCCGGGTCCAAGAGCAGCTGCCGGCGATCGTCAGCCAGGTCACCGACGAGATCGGGCTCTACATCGACCAGCTGCTTGACCCGAAGCTGATGGTGATCGATCACTTCGAACGCAACCCGGCGCTGGTCAACCGGATCTTCCGCGACGTCGGGCACAAGGAGCTGCGGCTGATGGTGAACTTCGGCTTTCTGTTCGGCTTCCTGCTCGGGATCCCGGTGGCGATCGCGACTCACTTTGCGCAGCAGTGGTGGCTGCTGCCGATCCTCGGCGTGGTCGTCGGCTGGGTCACGAACCTGCTTGGGATGCGCGTGATCTTCGAGCCGGTCGAAGTGCGACGGATCGGCCCGCTGAAACTCCACGGCTTGTTCCTGCGCCGCCAGGACGAGGTCGCGGAGGTGTATGCGGGGATCATCGCCGACCACGTGCTGACGCTCGAGAACGTCGGCAATTTCCTGCTCGACGGCCCGCGCGGCGACCGCACCCGGCAGCTGCTCCACGATGCGATGAAGCCGGCGATCGACCGCGCCGCGGGCCCCGCGCGCGCGGCCGTCCGCGTGGCCGTCGGGACGCGCGAGTACGACAACATCCGCGAGTCCGTCGCCCAGCAGGCGGTCGAGCACACGATGACCCCGTTCCGCGATCCGGTTTTCAGCGCCCGTCAGAGCGACCAGATCCGCAAGCTCGTGGCCAAGCGCACGCGCGAGCTGCCACCGCGGGACTTCGTCGAGATGCTGCGGGCGGCGATCCGGGAAGACGAATGGATGCTGTACTTGCACGGCGCGGTGATGGGCCTCGCCGGCGGGTTTATCCACCTCGCGATCTTCGGTGCATGAGGCGATGAGCGATCAGCAAGATGACGAGCGCCACGGGCTCGACGCCGCGGCCGGGATCGCCCGGATCGCAGCGTCGGCGTCGTGGCGTACCGACGGAGTGGGCCGCTGCGCACATCGACCGCGATCCCGAGGGCGATCGCCGAGGTCGCGCTGCACCCGGGCCGGGCGCTCGACCTCGCCCGGGTGGCGCGCGGTGCGATGCCGGTGCCGGGCCCTCGGGCCACGCCGCAGGCTGACGCCACGGCGCCGGAGCCCGCAAGCGGCGACCGTGCCAACGGATACCACCAACAGGCCGTGCAGCACGCTTCGCGCGGAGGGCGCCGAGCTGCTGCGCAAGTCGCGCGACGTCCACTACGAGTTCGGCTCGCACCCGGCCTATGAGCGGATCCTGTCCGAGCTGGCGCCCGACGAGGCACGGATCCTGCGCCTGCTGCTGCTCGGCGGTCCGCAGCCGGCCGTCGACGTCCGTACCGGCGGCCCGCTCGGGCTCGTCCGCTCGCGATTGATTGCGCCCGGGCTGTCGATGATCGGCGCGAGAGCCGGCTGCAGGTATGTCGACCGCGTGCCCGCGTATCTGAACAACCTGTTCAGGCTCGGGATGGTTTGGTTCTCACGCGAGACGCTGCGAGACCCGCGGCGCTATCAGGTGCTCGAAGCGCAGCCGGACGTGCTGGCGGCGCTTCACTCGGTCGGGCATGCGAAGGTCGTGCGGCGCAGCATCCATCTGACGCCGTTCGGCGAGGACTTCTGCCGCGTGTGCCTGTCGGACGAGGGCGCGCCGCTCGAGGGGCTGCCGGCGCACTCCAAGCCGCCGGAGATGACGGCGCCGCAGCCCCCCGAGCTGATCGATTGACTAGGCGGCCTCTTCGAGGTAGGCCGGCTCCGCCTGTACGAACGCCTCGGCCGGCTGCTCCTCGGTTGCGGCCTCGCCGCCGGAGAACATCAGCAGCACCGCCGCTGCGATCGCCACCACGACGAGGATCGCCCCGAGCGTGAACGCGAGGTGATACCCGCCGATCAGCGAGTTCGGCAGCGAATGACCTTGGCTCAGCAGCGTGCTCGTGTGGGTCGTCGAGAGGGTCGCGAGCACCGCGAGCCCGAGCGCGCCGCCAACCTGCTGGGTCGTGTTGACCAAGCCGGAGGCGAGGCCGGAATCCTGCGCCGTTGCCGCCGACATTGCGAGTGTCATCACTGACGGGAACGCAAGCCCTGCGCCGAGGCCCAGCAACGCCGTCGCCGGGAACAGATCGCTCGCGTAGTTGGCGTGCATCGGCACGCCGCGGAACAGAATCAGCCCCGCCGCCACCAGCACGAGCCCGGGCACCAGCGTGCGAGCGGGACCGAAGCGCGTGATCAGCCGCGCCGACAGCCCGAGCGACATCGCGGCGATCCCGAGTGCCACCGGCAGGAACGCGAGGCCGACCTCGATCGCGTCGTAGTGCAGCACGCGCTGCATGTAGAGCGCTCCGAGGAAGAACATCCCGAACAACCCCGCGACCATCAGCATCTGGATCAGGTTGGCGACGGTCACAGTCCGCGAACGGAAGATCCGCAGCGGCACCAGCGGGTTGGCCGCACGCGCCTGACGGATCACGAACCCGATCAGCAGCGCGACCGCGACCGCGCCAAATCCGATCGTGTGGGCCGAGGCCCAGCCGTAGCCGCCGGCCTCGACGATCGTGTACACGCCGAGCATCAGCGAGCTGACGAGCAGCAGCGCACCCGGAACGTCGGCGCCCTTGCTCAGACCGATGCCGTGTTCGGCGGGCAGCAGCCGAAGCGCCAAGATGCCGGTGACGATCCCGATCGGAAGGTTCACGAAGAAGATCCAGTGCCAGTTGAGCCCCTGGGTCAGAACGCCCCCGGCGAGCAGTCCGATCGCGCCTCCCGCGGAGGCGACGAACGCGTACACGCCGATCGCCTTGGCCTGATCGGCCGGGGCCGGGAACATCGTCACGATCATCCCGAGGATCACCGCGGCGGTCATCGCACCGCCGACCCCCTGCACGAACCGCGCGCCGATCAACAACCCCTGGCTGTCCGACAGCCCGCACAGCATCGACGCGACCGTGAAGATCGTCAGGCCGGCGAGGAAGATCCGCTTGCGCCCGATCAGGTCGCCGAGCCTGCCGACGAGCAGCAGCAGGCCTCCGAACGCGATCAGGTACGCGTTGACCACCCACGCGAGGTTCGACTGCGAGAAGTTCAGATCGGTCTGAATCGACGGCAGCGCCACGTTGACGATCGTCTGGTCGAGGATGATCATCAGAAAGCCCGCGCACAGCACCACGAGCGCGATCCAACGCCCGCGCTCGTCGACGTGTGGTGGTTGCAGCACCGTCGCATCCGTTGTCTGAGTCATGTGCATCTCCCTGTCTTGGACGAGACCGTTACCGTAGCAAATGATCTGCTACGGGACAATCTCGATCCGATCAAAGTTTTGGCGGGTCGCGATCGACCGCACTGAACCTTGACCTGCGAACGCGCCGCGCACATCGGCAGATCGCAGCCGATCGCGGCGACAGATGCCTTAGCTCGCGGTGGCCGGGCCCTTAGCTTGGATTAGCCGCGACGGCGAACCGCGTGCGAGCACGGCACCGGCTCGGCCAGGCGCCCACACACCAGCCGTCCGAGCGCCCGCAAGAAGACCTGGCGCTCGGATTCCGGCAACGCCGAGAGGACGTCCTCGCGAACCCGCTGAAGGATCTCCTCGGCCTCACGGACCTTGCTCTCGCCGGCCTTCGTCACCGCGATCACTCGCGCGCGGCGATCGGTCTGCGAGGGACGCCGCTGCGCGAGGCCGGCGGCCTCGAGCTCATCGACGGTCACGACCATCGTCGTCTTATCGAGCCCGATCGCCCGCGCAAGCTCGGTCTGGGTGTGCTCGCCGGTCATCGCCGTAGCCAGCACGGAGTGCTCGCGCGGCGAGATCCCGGACGCCTCCAGCGCGGCGGTGGACTCGGTCATCAACGAGTGACTCGCGCGACCGAGCAGCCAGCACAGATCCGATGCCAGCGGCTCGGGGGCCGTGGCCTGGGGTGGAGCCGGGGATATGGCGGTTGTACTCACGGATCTGATCCTAACAGCGTTAGTTGCGGTCGCAGAAGATCTGCCTACAGACGATTCGACCTGGTCGCGCCTAATCCCAGATTAGCCCGACGAGATCGCGTCCGGCCCGTTTGAGCGCCGTCACCGTTCCGGCCTCGATCACCGCCTGCAGGTCAAGGACGCGAGCGCCGAACGTGTCGAGCTCGCGCCGGCCGCAGACGGCGAAGCACGGAACCCCGGCCTGGCGCGCGCGGGTGGCGACCTCCGAGACCGCCTTGCCCGCGAGGCTCTGCTGGTCGAGGCTGCCTTCTCCAGTGACGACCGCCCGAGCGGCGCGCATGCGGCGATCGAACTCCAGCGCGTCGAGCACGAACGCCGCGCCGGGCACCAGCTCGGCCCCGAACGCGGCCCATAGGCCTCCCGACAGACCGCCGGCGGCGCCGGTCATCGGGACCCCGCGGGGATCGCGGTCCAGGCGCCGCGCATGGGCGTGGAGGCGGCGCGTGAGGCGCCGCACCTCGGCTTGATCGGCGCCCTTCTGAGGCCCGAACACCCGCGCGGAGTCCTCATACGGCGTGCGCACATCGCAGAGCACGACCAGCCGCGCGCCGCGCAGTCCGCCGCCGTCGTCGATCGCGCGGATCGCCCCGGCGCCGCCGTCGGTCGTCGCGCTGCCACCGACCCCGACGAGCACGACCTCGGCGCCCTGCTCGACGGCCGCGACGATCAGCTCGCCGGTCCCAAACGTGCTGGCCGCGTAGGCATCCCGCTCGGGCTCGGACACCAGGCCGAGCCCGCTCGCGGCCGCGACCTCGACGATCGCGCCCGGCGCACCGCCGCGAGCCGGCTCAAACAACCCGAAGGCGGCCCGCACCGGCCGACCCAACGGGTCCGACACCGTAGCGACGAGTACGCGCGCGTGCAGCGCCGCCGCGAGCGTCTCGAGCGTCCCTTCGCCCCCGTCGGCGACCGGGCAGAGGTCGGTCTGCGCGCCGGCCTCGCCCAGGCCGGCGGCGAGCGCGGCCGCGACTTCGCCGGCGCCGAGCGTGCCCTTGAACGAGTCGGGCGCTACCAACACGGCGGTCGGGATCCCCGGGATCGCGGGCATCGCCGCAGTATGTCGGGGTGTGGCCAAGACCCACCCTAGGGCCTCTGTCGCAGCGGACCTCCGAGACATACCTTGATGCCCACAACCAAAGACCTTTCGGAGGAAACGCAATGTCGAGCATCAACAACATCAGCAGGATCACCCGCAGACCCCGCCTCATATCCGGGCTCGCCGCATCGATCGCCGCGCTGGCGATGATCCCGGCCGGCGCGTCGGCCGCGACCACCGCGTTCGGTTCGAGCCTCAACCACGAGCCCGCGAACGTCGGCTCGAGCTGTGACCAGAACAACCTCGACAACCAGGTGTTCTGCACGCACGTCGGCTCGTACTACCCGGGCACTTCGGGCCACGCTCAGGCCGGCGTCAGCGGCACGATCGTCAAGGTTCGCGTCCGCGCCGCAGGCCCGATGACGCTGAAGTTCAAGGTCGTCAAGGTCCGCAACGTGTCCGCTGACCACACCCACGGACAGGCGAAGGTCGTCGCGGTCAGCCGCACGCTGAACTTCAACGGGCCGACGCAGTCGCAGATGGACAACGGGATCTTCCCGGTCGAGTCCCGCAACGTGAGCATCAAGGTCCAGCGGGGCCAGGAGCTCGCGATCGATACGAACAACAACCAGGCCGAGTACTGCTCTGACGGCACCCCCGGCCAGCTGACGTTCTTCAACCCGATCCTGTCGGCCGGCGACGGCTTCCGCAGCGCTCAGGGCGTCGATACCTGCCTGCTGCTCGTGCAGGCCGTGATCAAGCACTGAACGGCGGGACGCTTGGCCCATCGCGCTGCGCGGTGGGCGAGGCAGCGAGCGGGCGGGTCCAAATCGGACCCGCCCGAACGCGTTCTCAGGGTCGGACGGCTTGCCGGGTCCGGGCAGGCAACTAGTCCGGCCCTCACTGCGTTGGAGATTGCGGGCGGCACCTTACGTCGAATGTTGGCGAAAGTCAACCCAGTTGTGAACGGTTAACTGCCATGAAGTGCCAACTCCACGCAAAACCGTTTGCGACCGTCGGCAGTCGCCTCTAGATTCCGCAATGTGAGCGTTCCCATGAGCGACCGACCGAGCCTCGGACCTCGGCACATGAACCGGCTTCGGATCCTGGAGGCGCTGTACCGCCACCCGTCCTCGAGCCGCGCGGACCTGGCGCGGCGGACCGGCCTGTCGCGAGCGACGGTCTCGACGCTGGTCGACGAGATGGTGCGAGCAGGAATCGTCGACGAGCAGTCCGGCGACAGCGCGCCGCCACGCGCCAGCGGCCGCCCGCCCGTGCTGCTGTCGCTGGTGCCGAGCGCGGCCTTTGCCGTCGGGCTGGACTTCGGCCACGAGCACATCCGCGTCGCTGTGTGCGACGCGTCGGGCGCCCCGGTCGTCGACGACTGGTCGCCGGCCGAGGTCGACCACGCGCCGATCGAGAGCCTCGACCTCGCCCACGAGCTGGTCCGAGCGGCGTTGCGCAGCGCCGGCGTCGAGCACGACCGGCTGCTCGGGGTCGGGATGGGCCTCGCCGCGCCGATCAACAAGCGCACGGGCGAGCTCGACGCCGACGGCATCCTCCCCGGCTGGCACGGGATCCGGCCGGTGGCCGAGATGGAGGCTCGGCTCGGCCTCCCGGTCGCGCTCGAGAACGACGCCAATGTCGGCGCGCTCGGCGAGAAGGCGTTCGGCGCCGCCCGCGGGGTCGAGGACCTGATCTACATCCGGCTGTCGGCCGGAATCGGCGCCGGGCTGATCCTCTCCGGCCAGCCCTACCGCGGCTTCGGTGGCGTCGCCGGCGAGATCGGGCACATCCTCTCGGACCCGACCGGTCCGATCTGCCGCTGCGGCAACCGCGGCTGCCTGGAGGCGATCGCAAGCTCCACCGCGATCGCCCACCTGCTCGAGCGCAGCACCGGCCGGCGCGTCTCGATCCCGCAGTTGCTGGCGCTTGTCGAGGACGGCCACCGAGGGGCGCGCCGCGCCGTCTCGGATGCGGGCGAGGCTGTCGGACGGGCGGTGTCGATGCTCGTCAACACGCTCAACCCCGAGCTGGTGATCGTCGGCGGCGACCTGGCGCAGGCCGGCCCGGTGATCCTCGAGCCGATGGCCACGGAGATCGAGCGCCACGCCGTCGCGCCGGCGGCGTCGGCGGTGCAGGTGATCCCGGGCCTACTCGGCGAGCGGGCGGAGGTGCTGGGAGCCGCGGCGCTGATCCTGGCCCACACGCCGCGCGCGCTGGTGGCGCGGCTGGCCGGGCACTAGCCGCGTCGGCCCGTCGCGGCTACGAGTCCATCTGCGCGAGCAGGCAGTCGCGGGGCGCTTTGTCGTCGCGCCAGCGAAGGATCTTCGTGCCGTGGCGGATCCGGCCGCCGCTCGTGTGATCGAACGTGACCTCGACGACGAGCTCCGGGCGCAGCGAGATCCATTCGAGCTCTTTCTCGTTCTTCCAGCGGCTTGGGTCTCCGTGGCCGCGCTCGCCGGTTTCGTAGGGCTCCAGGCGCTTGACCAGGGCGCGCTTCTCGGCCGCCCGCAGGCCCGACGAGTGACCGACGGCATGGAGCTTGCCGTCGGGGTCATACAGGCCGAGGATCAGCGAGCCGACCGTGTCGGGCTCCTTGCCGGGCCGGTAGCCGACGACGACCGCGTCGATCGTGCGCACGCGTTTGACCTTCACCATCCCTGTCCGCTGGCCGGGGCGGTAAGGGGCGCGGCGGTCCTTGGCGACGACCCCCTCGCCGCGGTGCAACCACGGCTCGGCCTCGGCGGCATCGGCGGTCAGCGGCGTCAGCCCGACGGGCTCGGACACCAGTTGCTCGAGCGCCGCTCGGCGCTGCGCCAGTGGCCGTTCGAGCAACGAGTCGTCCTCGAGCGCCAGCAGGTCGAACGCGACGTAGCGGGCCGGCGTCTGCTCCGCCAGCATCGCGATCCTGGACGCGGCCGGATGGATCCGGTTCTGGAGCGCGCCGAAGTCCTGCAGGCCGTCGGCGTCGTCGATCACGATCTCCCCGTCGAGCACGTAGCGGCCCGGCGCAAACGCCAGCTCCGGGAAATAGCGCGACAGCGGCTTGCCGCCGCGCGACTGGATCACCCATTGTTCGCCGTCGACGAACGCGATCGCCCGGAAGCCGTCGTACTTGGGCTCGTAGACCCACTCCTCGCCGACGGGCAGCGCCGCGCGCGAGCGGGCGAGCTGTGGGCTGATCGGCGGCTTGAGCGGCAGGGTCACCGAGCGACGATGCTAGCCGGGCCGCGCCCGGATCAGCTTCTGAGCGCCCGCTACGATCCTGGCGGATGGATGCGCACGCCACCGTCGCCGAGGAGGACTACCTGCAGACGCTGTACTGGCTGTTGGAGGCCGGGCTGCCGATGACCGGGGCAAATCTCGCTCGGGCGATGCAGCTCTCAGCGCCGACCGTGCACGAGATGCTCGGACGCCTGGAGCGCGACGGCTATGTCATCCGCGACTCCGGGCGGACGATCGACTTCACCGAATCGGGACGCGAGCACGCCGAGCGGATCGTCAGCCGTCACCGGATGATCGAGCGGTTCCTGACCGACGTCGTCGGCGTGCCCTGGGACGACGTGCACGAGGAGGCCGAGCACCTCGAGCACGCGATGACGCCGCGCTTCGAGGCGTACGTCCGCGCCAGCGTCGGCGATGCGCGTACCTGCCCCCACGGCCACCCGATCCGCGTCGGCGAGCGGATCGTCGGCGTCCCGCTCGCGGACTGCGACCCGGGCGCCAGGGTGACGATTCTGCGGCTCGAGAACGAGGCCGAGGATCTCCTGCACTACCTCAAGCACGCCGGGGTCGAGCCAGGCCTCCAGGGCGAGATCGCCGCCAACGACGGCGAGATGGTGACGGTCAGCTTCGGCAACGGCGACGCGACCGTGACCCACAGCGTCGCCGAGACCGTCTCGGTCCTCGCCGACCCCTCTCCCCCGCCGCGAATCGCACTCCCCGAGCAACTCGTGCTCGGCCGCGAGCGCTACGGCCGCTGAACCCTCGCTAGCCCTTCGGCTGGTCGAGAAACGGACGCATGTTGTCCGTTTCTCGACCACCTGCGAGCCACCTGGCGATCTGGGTGTAGATCGCGGGGTGGTTGAGCAGGTCGAAGTGGTTGGCGCCGCCGACGTGGTGATACTGCTGCACCGGGAACCGCAGGCGCTCGCGGCGCCGGACCTGGCCCCACGCGCTCGGGTGGAGCACGAGCAGGTCGCCGATGATCCGGGCGACCGGCGCGTCGACGTCGCGCGAGAGCGTCGCGCACACGAAGTAGTGGTTGGCGCAGGTCAGGAACGGGATCTCCGAGCCGGCCTGCTGGACGAACGCGTCGGGATCCCAATGCAGCCAGTCCTCGTCGACGAGGTAACCGTGGCCGAGGTCCTTGATCCCCGAGCTGCGGGCGTTCAGCGCCAGGGAGAAGCCGCGGGTCTCCGGCAACCGCGCGAGTGCCGCGCCTACCGCGGTCGCGGCCTGCTCGAGCGGCGCGCCCAGGTGCGGCGTGCCGAGCGTGAAGATGTGGGCGACCTTCGACGGCCACTCGCAGTCGGTCGCGTAGTGACATGCGCTACGGCCGACGAGCCCGCCCATCGAATGGCCGATCAGCGCGATCTCCTGCACCTCGACCGGCCAGGATCGCGTCACGCCGTCGAGCAGTTGCGCGAGGTCCCGGCCGTTCTCGGACACGTGACGGCCCGTGTTGTAGCGGAGGTACAGGGGTGTGTAGCCGAGCTCGGCCTGCATCCGCGCGCCGTAGGGCTCGTGCCGGTCGGCGCCGAGCTTCCACGCGTCGTCGGTCTCGCACAGGCCGTGGACGAACAGCGCCAGGCGCGGCGTCGCGTCGGGAAACGCATGCGCCAGCGCCGCCGGGGTGATCGCCAGATCGCGCCCGCCGCGGCGCAGCGTCATCTGCAGCGCCAGCGAGTTGCCGCGCCGGTGCAGGCCGTCGCCGAACGCGCCGTTCAGCGCCCCGATCGCGAGCCGGCCTGCGACCGACTGATCGACCGAACGGGCGTCCTGCGGACGGGTCAGGCTGAACGCGCGGGCGGCGCCGCGCAGCAGCGCGCTGGTCAGCATCAGCGCCCCGCCATACGAGCGCTCGGCGATCTGATCGTGGGCGAGCTGCACCGGCGCGCCCGCGGCGCCGACGGCGGCGAACACGCGCCCCGCGATCCCAGCATGCATCTCGCGGATCTGGGACGTCAGCCCGGCGGCCGCCTCGCCGGCTAGGTCGCCCAGCGCTGCGACTTCGTCAGGCCGCATCGACGCCGGCCGGCGTCGCAACGTCGCGGTAGGCCTCGGCGAGCCGGCGGACGCCCTCCTCGATCTCCTCCGGGGTGACGCCCGAATAGGCGAGCCGCAGGGACGAGTCCCCGCCCTCGAGCACGAAGTCGATCCCTTGACGAACTGGACGCCGCGCTCGGCGGCGGCGGCGAACAGCGCGTCGACGTCGGTTCCGCGCGGGAGCTCCACCCACATGAAGTAGCCGCCCTTCGGGCGCGACGAAGCGGGCGTCGGGAAGCTCGCGCGCGAGCGCGTCGCAAGCGTCGCGGCGCGCTCGCGCAGCGCCGTCTTGACCGTCTCGATCGAGCTCGTCGATCGCGCCCGAGCGGCAGAACTCGTTGACGATCGCCTGCGCGACCATGTTCGGCGAGATGTAGGTGTTGGTCGCGAGCTTGGCGATCCGGGCGATCAGCTCGGTCGGGCCGACCAGGTAGCCGACGCGGATGCCCGGGGCAGACGGTCTTCGAGAACGACGACGCGTAGACGACGTTCTCGCGCGTCCAGCGAGACCATCGTCGCCAGCGGCTCGCCCTCGAAGCGCAGCTCGACGTAGGGGTCGTCCTCGAAGATCATGAAGTCGTGCTCGCGCGCGAGCTCCAGCAGCCGCTCGCGCTTGGCCGCCGACAGCGTGTAGCCGGCCGGGTTCTGGAAGTTGGGGATGATGTGGGCGAGCTTCGGCTCGGCCCCGGCGAGCAGCACGCGCTCGAGCGCCGCCACGTCGATCCCGTCGGGCTCGAGCTCGACCATCCGCACGTCGGCGCCGCGCTGGCGCAGCGACAGCAGCGTGCGGTCGTAGGTCGGGCGCTCGACGATCACCGTGTCGCCCGGCTCGACCAGCGCGTCGAACAGGAACGCGTCGGCCTGCATCGAGCCGTTGGTGACGATCACCTGCTCGGGCTGCGACGCCGATGGTGCTCGGCGATCCAGTCGCGCAGCGGCAGGTAGCCGACGCCGTGCCGTAGGCGGTCAGGCCGCCCGGGTCGTCCGCGAAGGCCCGGTCCGCGGCCTCCCGCAGCCCCTCGACGTCGACGATGTCAAGCGACGGGGCGCCGCGGGCGAAGGAGATCGGCTTGGCGGCCATCGGCCTCAAAGACTACGACAGCTGGACGTCGAAGACCGCCCGGGCCGCGCTCTCATCGCCGCTGAGGTGGTGACCGGCTAGGCCGCCGTAGCGCCCAGCAGCGAGACCGCGATCTCGGCGACCTGCGTCGGGGTGCGGCCGACCCGCACGCCCTTGGCCTCGAGCGCCTCCGCCTTGGCCGCGGCGGTGCCGTGCGAGCCGGACACGATCGCGCCGGCGTGGCCCATCGTCTTGCCGGGCGGCGCGGTGAAGCCGGCGATGTAGGCGACGACCGGCTTGGTCACGTGCTCGGCGATGAAGTCGGCCGCGTGCTCCTCGGCGTCGCCGCCGATCTCGCCGCACATCACGATCAGCTCGGTCTCGGGGTCGTCCTCGAACAGGCCGATGACGTCGATGAAGTCGGTGCCCGGGACCGGGTCGCCGCCGATCCCGACGATCGACGAGTTGCCGAAGCCGCTCTGGGCCAGCTCGTTGCCGATCTGGTAGGTGAGCGTGCCCGAGCGCGAGACGACGCCGACGTTGCCCTGCTTGAAGAACGCGGCCGGGATGATCCCGACGTTCGCCTTGCCGGGCGACAGGATGCCCGGGCAGTTCGGCCCGATCAGCCGGGAGCGGCCGTTCTTCTTGAGCGTGTTGAAGACGCGCAGCTCGTCGTGGGCGGGGATGCCCTCGGTGATCGCGATGATCAGCTCGATCCCGGCGTCCTCGGCCTCGAGGATCGAGTCGGCGGCGAACCGCGGCGGCACGAAGATCATCGCCGTGTTGGCGCCGGTCTTGTCGACCGCCTCGTGGAAGGTGTTGAAGACCGGGATCCCCTCGACGTCCTGGCCGCCCTTGCCGGGCGTCACGCCGGCGACGACCTGGGTGCCGTAGTCGCGGTTTCGCAGCGTGTGGAACGTGCCCTCGCGGCCGGTGATCCCGGAGGCGCACAGGCGCGTGTTCTTGTCGACGAGGATGCTCATGCCGCCGCGGCTTCGCGAGCTCGACGACCTTCTGCGGCGGCGCCGTCCATCGTCGACTCGGTGTAGACGTTGGGGAGGTTCGCCTCGGCGAGCAGCTCGCCGGCCCTCCTCGTCGTTGGTGCCGTCGAGGCGCACGACGAACGGCACCGTCGGCTTGATCTGCGCGAACGCCTCGATCAGGCCGCGCGCGACCTCGTCGCAGCGGGTGATCCCGCCGAAGATGTTGAACAGCACCGCCTTGACCTTCGGGTTGGAGAGGATCACCTCGACCGCGCTGGTGATCGCGTCGGCCTTCGAGCCGCCGCCCGCGTCGAGGAAGTTCGCCGGCTCGCCGCCGCGCCCTGGTCGACGACGTCGAGCGTCGACATCACCAGCCCGGCGCCGTTGCCGAGGATGCCGATGTTGCCGTCGAGCTTGACGTAGGTCAGGCCGCGCTCCTTGGCCATCCGCTCCTGCGGGTCCTCGGCCGAGAGGTCGCGCAGCGCCGCGTTGTCGGGGTGGCGGATAGAGCGAGTTGTCGTCGAGCGTGACCTTCGCGTCCAGCGCCTTGACCTGGCGGTCCGGCGTGACGATCAGCGGGTTGACCTCGACCAGCGTCGCCTCCTCGGCGACGAACGCGTCGTAGAGCTTGGCGAGCATCTCGCCGACCGGCCGCACGACGTCGGCGTCGACGCCCGCCTCGAAGGCGAGCCGGCGGCCGTGGAAGTCCTGAAAGCCCGAGCAGCGGGTCGACGTGCAGCCGGGCGATCGCGTCCGGGGTCCTCGTCGGCGACCGCCTCGATGTCCATCCCGCCCTTGGTCGAGAGCATCACCAGCGGCGCCTTCGCGGCGCGGTCGAAGACCACCGAGGCGTAGTACTCGGACGCGATCTCCGAGGCGCCCTCGATCCACACCTCGTGGACGGTCAGGCCGCGGATGTCCATCCCGAGGATCGCCTCGGCGTGCTGCGCGCGCCTCGTCCGCGTCGCCCGCGATCTTGATACCGCCGAGCTTGCCGCGGCCGCCGATCTGCACCTGCGCCTTGACCACGCACGGGTAGCCGATCTCCTCGGCGGCCGCGACCGCCTCCTCGACGGTGCGCGCCGGCCTCCCGCCGGGACCGGGACACCGTGGCGCGCGAACAGCTGCTTGCCTTGATATTCGAGCAGGTCCATCAGGGATCTGCACGACTACTGAAGCGTTTTGACATGGCATCATGCCCGCTTCCATGGCGATCCCCAAGCAAATCTCGTTCGTCACCTTCGACGTCTACGGCACCCTGATCGACTGGGAGACCGGCGCCTACGACGCTTTCGCGAAGCGAAGCCGCGCGCGACGGCTTCACGCTCGAGCGCGACGAGCTGATCCCGCTGTTCCACGAGATCCAGCAGCAGATCGAGGCCGGCTCGTACGAGCTCTACGCCGAGGTCCTGCGCCGCACCGCGGTGCAGATCGCCAAGCAGCTCGGCTGGCCGCTCGAGCCCTCGCGGTCGGGCTTCCTGCCCGACTCGGTTCAGCGCTGGCCGCCGTTCAAGGAGACCAACCCGGTCCTCGCGAAGATCGCCAAGAAGTACAAGATCGGCCTGATCTCGAACATCGACGACAAGCTGCTCGGCCAGACGCGCCGCCACATCCCGCTCGACTTCGACCTCGTCGTCACCGCCCAGCAGGTCCGCTCCTACAAGCCCGATCCCGCCCACTTCACCGAGTGCGAGCGGCGGATCGGCGGCAAGAAGGGCTGGGTGCACGTCGCCGCGAGCTACTACCACGACGTCGAGCCGTGCATCAAGAAGAAGATCCCGGTGATCTGGGTCAACCGCACAAGCGAGGCGCTCGAGGCGGGCCAGAAGAAGCCCGACGCCGAGGTCAAGACGCTGCGCGAGGCGGCGAAGCTGCTCGACGTCGACTGTACGCCGGCCCGTTGCGCGCGCTCGCTCTCGATCCGGACGTGATCGTCTTCGTCAGCGACTTCTGGCAGACGACCTGCGACCGCGCGTCCGCGCCGGCGACGAGGGCTTCGTGATCGACTCGCCGGTGTTCCCGACGAGCTCGACGCGCTGCCGGGCGTGCTCGAGCAGGCCGGCTTCCCGGTGCGCGGCCTGCTCGCCACGCACGGCGACTGGGATCACCTGCTCGGGCGGCTCGCGTTCCCGGACGCGTCGCTCGGGTGCGGCGAGACGACCGGCGGCGGCTGCGGGCGAGCCGGGCGCGGCGCAGCGCGGAGCTGCGCGAGTTCGACGAGCGAGCACTACGTCGCCGGCCGCGGCCGCTGTGCGCTGGCGGGACGTGCAGTCGCTGCCGGTCCCGGGCAAGCTGTCGCTCGGGCCCGCGCACGAGCTCGAGCTGCACCCCGCCGACGGCCACACCGTCGACGGGACGGCGTTTGCGATCCCGTGGCTGGGGGTGCTCGTCTGCGGCGACTACCTCTCGCCGGTCGAGATCCCGAGGATCTCCGACGGCGGCTCGCCGACCGCGTACCTGGCGACGCTGGAGCGGCTGCGACTCGCTCGTCGAGCAGGCCACGACCGTCGTCCCGGGCCACGGCGCGCCGGTCGAGCGCGGCGCCGCGCTGCAAATCGTGCACGAGGACCTCGCCTACCTGGAGGCGCTTGTCGCCCGCGGCCCCGATGCGCCGCTGCCGCCGGGCCGCCGGACTGTCGGCGCAGCGCAAGATCCACGAGGAGAACGTCAGCCGCGTCGCCTGACCGCCCGGCCGCGTCGCCTGACCGCACGGCCGCGTCGCCTGCCGCACGGCGCGCGCTTATCTCCGGAAACCTCGCCGCCCGTGCGACTCGACCGGGGATAAGCTCGGGACGCGTGCTCATCTCCGGAAAGCTCTGGCGGGCCCGGAGATTTCGGGACATAAGCGCGCTCTCACGGGATGACGTCGGTGCCGAGGGGCCGACCCACCCTCGCTGCCGAGAACCGCGCGGCCGCTCGCCGGCCGGGGCCGCGGGCGCGCGCAGCGCGCCCGCCCCAGAGTCGCGTGGGCCAACGAGGGCCGGCGATACACAGCGCGCTGGCCGTCGGCCGCCACGCAGAGCCCGACAAACAGCGAACCGGGGCTAGTCGGCAGCGTCGGAGATGACCGCGAGCGTGTCGCCGGTCGCGACCGAGGCGCCGACGGCGATCGGTAGCTCGGACACCGTGCCGGCCTTGTGGGCGGTGATCTCGTTCTCCATCTTCATCGCCTCGATCACGCAGATCGAGCGCGCCCTCGGCGACGCGGCGCCGGGCTCGACGGCGATCTTCAGGACCGTGCCCTGGATCGGTGAGTGCGAGCGAGTCGCCGCCTCCGCCGCCGCCTGCGGAGCGAACGGGCGGCGCGCCTGGCGGGCGGTGCGGGCGGCCGCGGGGGCGACCCCGTTCAGCGGACCCGGACGGGGGGCCCGATCACGCGGACGTCGAAGCGCTTGCCGGAGACCTCGACCGTGTACTCCTGCTCGACCTTCTCGCCGTTCTCGGATTCGGGCTCGGGCTCGGCCGGCTTGGGGAACGCAAGCTGCTTGAGCCACTCGCGGTCCTCGATCAGGTCGCGGCAGGTCTCGCGCTGCGGCCCACTGCGGCGTGCGCAGGATCGCGTCGTGGAACGGCAGCAGCGTCTTGAGACCGTCGATCTCGTACTCGCTCAGGGCCCGCAGCATCCGCGCGGTCGCCTGCTCGCGGTCCACGTCCCAGACGATCAGCTTGGCGACCATCGGGTCGTACATCGGCGAGATCTCGGACCCGGGGCCGACGCCCGAGTCGACCCGCACGCCGGGGCCGGACGGCTCGCGGTAGGCGCCGATCGAGCCCGGCGCGGGCGCGAAGTTCTTGGAGGCGTCCTCGGCGTTGATCCGGCACTCGATCGCGTGGCCGCGCAGCACAACGTCGTCCTGGGAGATCGACAGCGGCTCGCCGGCGGCGACACGGATCCCCTCCTTGACGATGTCGATCCCGGTGACCATCTCGGTCACGCAGTGCTCGACCTGGACGCGCGTGTTCATCTCCAGGAAGAAGTACTCGCCGTCCTGGAGCAGGCCCTCGATCGTGCCCGCGCCGGTGTAGGACACCGCCGCGGCCGCCTCGGTGGCGATCGAACCGATCCGTGCCGCGCAGCGCTTCGTCAACCGCCGGCGCCGGCGCCTCCTCGATCAGCTTCTGATGCCGGCGCTGGATTGAGCAGTCGCGCTCCCCGAGGTGGATCACGTTGCCGTGCTTGTCGGCCAGCACCTGGACCTCGACGTGGCGCGGGTCGGGCAGGTAGCGCTCGAGGTACACGGTCGGGTCGCCGAAGAACTTCTCGCCCTCACGCGCCGCGCCCTCGAACGCGTCCTGGAGCTTGTCCTCGGCGAGCGCCACCCGGAAGCCCTTGCCGCCGCCGCCGCCCGCGGCCTTGACCGCGACCGGGTAGCCGATCGTGTCGGCGATCAGCTTGCGGGCCTCGTCGATCGTCGCGACAGGCTCGGTCGTGCCCGGCACGATCGGCACGCCCGCCGCGGCCATCAGCTCGCGCGCCCTGGTCTTCGAGCCCATCGCCTCGATCGCCGACGCCGGCGGTCCGATGAATGTGATCCCGCGCTCCTGCAGCGCCGCGGCGAACGCAGCGTTCTCGGCGAGGAAGCCGTAGCCCGGGTGCACGGCCTCGGCCCCGGAGCGCTCCACCGCCTCGATCAGCTTGTCGATCACGAGGTAGCTCTCGTTGGCCGGCGCCGGGCCCAGCAGGTAGGCCTCGTCGGCGCGCTTGACGTGGATCGCGTCGCGGTCGATCTCCGAGTAGACCGCGACGGTCGCGATCCCGAGCTCCTCGCACGCGCGCACAACCCTGACCGCGATCTCGCCGCGGTTGGCGATCAGCACCTTCGAGAACATGGGCGCGTGACTTTAGCGGCGCGTTTAGACTTAAGATCGATGGACACGCTCCCGGAGGCACTCGGGGAATCCCCGGGGGTGCAACCACATCCGGACGTCGCCGAGCCGCCACACGCGTCCACCGTGCTCCCGGCGCCCAGACGGCCGCCCGCGCGCGGTCTGCGCGATCGCGTTGCTCCATGGGCGGCGCAGCTGCGCTTCCCGCTCGTGGTGTACGTCGCGAGCCGGTTGTTGCTCCTGCTGATCGCGCTCGCCGACACGGTGATCCACGGCACGTCGCTCGGGCACGAGCTCGGGAACTGGGACGGGGTCTGGTACCTGGCACTGATCGGCCACGGATACCCGAAATACGAGTCGACGCTGCAGACGACGCTCGGGTTCCTGCCGTTGTACCCGTTGCTCGCGTACATCACCTCGCAGCTGCTGTTCACGTCGTACCTCGTCGCGGCCATGGTCGTTTCGCTCGTCGGCGGGTTCATCGCGACCGTGCTGGTCGGGCGCCTGGCGGCCGGTTGGTGGGGCGAGGACGCAAGCCGCCGAGCGGTCGTCTTCTTCTGCCTGTTCCCGGGCTCGATCGTGTTCTCGATGGTGTATTCGGAGGGGGTCCTGATACCGCTGGTCGCCGGCTGCTTCCTCGCGCTGCAGCGCCGGCGGTGGGTGCTCGCCGGGCTGCTCGCGGGGGCCTCGACCGCGGTGGCCCCGGTCGCGCTCGCGATCGTCCCAGCGTGCGCGGTCGCGGCGGGGCTCGAGATCCGCGCGCGCGGGTGGCAAAACCGCGAGGCGCGCCGGGCGCTGCTGGCGCCGCTGCTGGCACCGCTCGGGCTTGCTCTGCTTGCGATCTTCATGTGGTTGTGGACCGGGTCGCCGTTGGCGAACTACACGGCCCAGCACCACGGCTGGAGCGAGCGCACGACGCTGTTCTCGCTCGTGCACGTGGCGCAGCACCTGGTCGATCAGATCGCGGATGCCCGCAGCATCAGCCACCCTGGAATCAACCTCAACTACGTCAGCGGGCTGGTCGGCGCGGCCTTCATGGTGTGGGGAATCGTGCTGCTGTTCCGCACGCGCCCGCGGATCCCCGCGGCGCCGATCGTCTACACGCTGATAATCGCCGCCTTCACGTTTACCTCGTCGATGACGCAACCCAACCCGCGGATGCTGATCTCCGCGTTCCCGGTGGTGCTCGTATTTGCATACCGGATGAGGGGCAAGGCGTACGCGTACCTGCTCGGCGTCAGCACGTTCCTGCTGGTGGCGATGAGCCTGGTGACCTACGTCGGCACCGGGCTGCGGCCGTAGGCGTGGGGCGCTACTTGCTCGAGAACAGTTGCACGCGGACCGGGCTGGCCCACCCGAACGTGGCGTTGCGCGTGGTCGCGTACGCGCTGCTCAGAGACGCGCGCAGGTTCATGTAGCCCGCGTAGTGGTTGCGGGATGCGGCGGGCCCGTTGCGGGCGCCGTAGTGGCTTGCGACCAGCCACAGCCGCGGGCACGAGGCCGTGATCGCTGCTTGGCGCGACCCCGATGGCAGCGTGTATTGCTCGACGAACGGCCTGGTCGCAGACCAGGGCGCGGTCGGCAGCACCGGCACCAGCGAGCCGCGCACGGCTCCGGGCACGTAATAGCTGAACGGCATCCGGCCGTCGGACGGATAGAACGCGATGCAGTCGCCCGCTTTCGCGCGCCCCTGCAACGTACCGGGCGGCGCCCTTCCAATTCTCAGGAGAGATGCCGTAGCTCGGCGCCAGTTGCAGGGCGCGCAGGGCGACCAGCGCTCCGACCGCGCCGGCCCCGATCCACCGCGGCACGCGCGGCTGCATCAGCCCCCACGCCAGCAGCAGCGACGCCGCCGGGAGCGCAACCAGGCTGTTGCGGTACAGCAGGATCGGCTGGCCGGCGAGTGACTCGGCGATGCTCAGCAGCACCGGCACCACGAGCCAGGACAGCACCAGCAGCGTCGACCACGATCTGCTGCGCGCGCGGACCGCGGCGATCCCACACGCCACCAGCAGCGCGAGCGACAGGACCAGCGCCGGCACGGTCGTCACGGTCGGGTGGAAGTTGGGCGGCATCCCCGCCGAGCTCAGCCACCGCAGCGTCTGGCCGATGCCCTTCAGGTTCGGCGGCGGCACCCAGAACAGCTGGCCCGACCCTCGGCGCTGCGCGAGCACAAGCAACGGCACGCAGCAGGCGGCGATCATCGCGGCGGCTGACAGCACGGCCTTCGCGCGGTCGCGGCGATACAGCCACGCGAGCAGTTGCGCGGGCACGACCAGGAGCGCGACGAAGCTCATGTACGCGGCGAGCACGGTGGTCGCGACGTAGGCGACCCACGCCCACCGTCGTCGACGGCGGCTCGCGTCGCGGGCGCCGGCGTCCCCGTCGACCACCTCGATGAACGCCAGGAACGAACCGCAGATGAACATCAGCATCGGCGCGTACGCGCGCGCATCCTGGCCCCAGAACACCAGCGGCAGGCTGACCGCGGTCAGCGTCCCGGCGGCGGCCGCGACCGCCCGGCGATCGAGCATCCGCCGCGCGATCAGGCACACGAGCGCGACGGTCGCCACGGTCGCGAGCGCCGACGGCAGCCGGATAACCGCCGCGCCGTCGCCAAACAGCCCGATCACGGCGTGCAGGAGCAGGTAGTAGCCGAGCATGTTGCCGCCGTCGTGGGCGATTGCGTGCCACAGCGCCGACCCGTGCTGCGAGGCAATCGAGACACTCGCCGCCTCGTCGAGCCACAGGCTGCGGGTCGCCAGCTGGTAGAGCACGAGCGCGGCTGCAAGTGCACAGGGACCGACGATCCAGATCCAGGACGCGGCCCCCGAGCCGCGGGTCCGCTCGGCCGAGCTACGCGAGTCGACGGCCACCGGCGGCGAGATCGTCTCGGTCGTCATCGCGGCTCGGTCGTCATCGCGGCTCGGTCGTCATCGCGGCTCGGTCGTCATCGCGGTTCGGTCGTCATCGCGCGACGACCGCCGCCGGCTCGCGTCGCCTCGGCGCGGCGAAACGACCACCCACGGGACGACGCGGTCGGCGTCGCCAGACGATCACAGCAGCCAGCACGTACACGGCGAGCACGAACGGCGCCGTCCCCCTCGGCAGTACGAGCTGGCCGTCCGCCCGCACAAGGAACGAGGTCGCCACGATCACGATCGGCAGCCATGACCACGACTGCCCGGTCCGGGTCGCGGCGACGAGCGCGATCCCCCAGATCAGGTACCACGGCCACGCCGCCGGCCCGCCGACCACGGATGCGAGCAGCAGCACCCCGAGGTACAGCGCGAGGTTCTCGTAGCGCACCCGCCGGCACAGCACGACCGCCAACAGGGCGGTCAACGCCAGCGTCACCGCCCCCGCGGCGGCCTCCAGGCTCTTGGAGGCCACGCCGATCCCGAGCGCATGCAGAACCGACGCGCCGGTGTAGCCGATCGCGGTCGAGGGCGTGATCGCGAGCCGCAGCTTGTCGGTCGAGGAGAGCAGCCCGCCGGAGATCCAGTCCAGCCCGAGCCCGCTCACGACCCCGACGAGGGCGAGCACGGCCACCACGACGCCCACCGTCTGCGCGGTGATCTGCATCGCACGCCCCGGCTCGGACCGCCACCAGCACAATGCGATGAACACGACGCCCGCAGCCGCGGGCAGCTTGACCGTGGCGGCGAGCGCGCAGAGCGTGATCCCCAGCAGCGGGCGGCGCTCGAGCGCAAGCGCCACCCCGGCCACGAGCAACCCCGCCATCAGCGCGTCGTTGTGTCCCGCACCGATCAGCTCGAGCAGCACGAGCGGGCTGATGACAGCAAGCCAGACCGCCCGACCAGGGTCGGCGCCAAGCGTGCGGGCCAGCCGCGGGACGAAGATCGCGAGCAGGATCACGCCCGCCAGCTCGACCGCCCTCAAAAGCAACACGCCGGCGATCACGTGCGGACCGACAACCGCGGCGATCACGCTCGAGATCGAGATGAACAACGGCCCATAGGGCGCGGTCGTGTGCTGCCAGAACGGAGACACGGTGCTCAGGAGGTGCGTTTGGTTGATGCTCGTCAACGCATCCGGCGCGTGGGTGTACGGGCTGAGCCCGGCGTGCAGCAGCGTTCCGTCGGCGAGGTAGCTGTAGAGGTCACGGCTGAACAGCGCCGGCGCGACGAGCAACGGCAGCGCCCACAACGCGCCGACGAGCAACAGCTCGCGCGAGGTCGCCCGCGAGACGCGCCGGCCCACTCCGAGCCACGCGACACACAGGCATGCGATCCCGCCGAAGAAGACGAACTGCCGCGAGCCGTCCAGTCCAGGGCGAAACCACCAGTCGATCGGCCGCCCGGCGAGCAGGTCGGCGCCGGCCAGTGTGGTTGCGAGCGATCCGGCCAGGCCTAGGCTGATCCAGCCCCAACCCAGGGAGCTTCTCCGAAACACGGAGTAGAAGCTATCGCGCGCCGAGAACCATGCCCGCAGCGACGGTGTCGTTGGTGACTTCATCGATCAGGATGAAGCTACCCGTCGTGCGGTTGCGCGAGTACGGATCGACGATCAACGGCGAGCTGCAACGGAGCCGCACGCGGCCGATCTCGTTGAGCCCGAGCTGGGACGCGGGCTCGTGTTCGAGCGTGTTGACGTCGATGCGGTGCTCGAGCTCGTCGACGATCACGCGCGCGGTTCGGGTCGTGTGCTTGAGCACGTAGCGGCCGCGAGGGCTCATCGGCGCGTCGGCCATCCAGCAGACCATCGCGTCGAGCTCCCGCGCCGTGGCCGGCTGGTCATCGGCCTCGACGATCATGTCCCCGCGCGAGATGTCGACCTCATCGGCGAACCGAAGCGTGACCGACATCGTCGGGAACGCCGCCTGCGACCTCGCCGTCGTAGGTGTCAATCGCAGCGACGCGGGTTCGCGTGCCGCCGGGCAGCACGACGACCTCGCTGCCCGGGCGCAACACCCCGCCGGCCACCTGGCCGGCGTAGCCGCGGTAGTCGTGGTGCTCCTCGCTCATCGGCCGAACCACCCACTGCACTGGGAAGCGGACGTCGTTGAGGTTGCGGTCCGGAGCGATCACGACGTGCTCGAGGTGGTAGAGCAACGGCGCGCCGCCGTACCACGGCATCGCCCACGAGCGCTCGACGACGTTGTCGCCGTGCAGCGCGGAGATCGGGATGAACGTGATGTCGGGGATTGCCAGCCGCGCGGCCCAGTCGGTCATCTCGTCGAGGATCCGGTAGAAGACCTCCTCGTCGAAGTCGACGAGGTCCATCTTGTTGACGCACACGACCAGGTGCGGGATCCGCAGCAGCGACGCGATGTAGGCGTGGCGGCGGGTCTGCTCGCTGACCCCCTTGCGGGCGTCGACGAGCACGATCGAGAGGTCGGCGGTCGAGGCGCCGGTGACCATGTTGCGCGTGTACTGCTCGTGGCCGGGGGTGTCGGCGAGGATGAACTTGCGGCGCGGCGTCTGGAAGTAGCGGTAGGCGACGTCGATCGTGATCCCCTGCTCGCGCTCGGCGCGCAGGCCGTCGGTCAGCAGCGCGAGGTTCAGATAACCGTCGCCGCGGCGCTCGGAGGTCTGCTGCGACGTGCTCGAGCTGATCCTCGAGGATCGACTTGGAGTCGTGCAGCAGCCGGCCGATCAGCGTCGACTTGCCGTCGTCGACCGAGCCGGCCGTCGCGATCCGCAGCAGCTCGCTGGTGCGGGTGCGCGTCGTGGGCGCGCCCGTTGCTCGCGACTGCCGCCATCAGAAGTAGCCCTCGCGCTTGCGGTCTTCCATCGCGGCCTCGGTGACACGGTCGTCGGCGCGGGTCTCGCCGCGCTCGGTGATCCGCGTCGCGGCGATCTCGGCGACGACGTCCTCGAGCGTGGTCGCGGTCGAGCGCACCGCGCCGGTGCAGGTCATGTCGCCGACCGTGCGGTAGCGGACCGATTCCTCGAACGGCTCCTCGCCGTCGATCAGCTCGACGAACTCGTTGATGCGCGTAGAGCATCCCGTCGCGTTCGAACACCTGCGCGGTGTGCGCGTAGTAGATCGACGGGACCTCGAGCCCCTCCTGCGCGATGTACTGCCAGACGTCGAGCTCGGTCCAGTTGGAGATCGGGAACACGCGGACGTGCTCGCCCTTGCGGATCCGGCCGTTGTAGAGCGACCACAGCTCGGGGCGCTGGCGCTTGGGATCCCACTGGCCGAAGTCGTCGCGGAACGAGAACACGCGCTCCTTCGCGCGGGCCCGCTCCTCGTCGCGGCGGGCGCCGCCGAACGCGGCGTCGAAGCCGTGCTCCTCGATCGCGTCGAGCAGCGTCGTCGTCTGCAGCCGGTTGCGCGAGGCGCGCGGGCCGGTCTCCTCGACGACGCGGCCGTTGTCGATCGAGTCCTGGACGTTGGCGACGATCAGGCGCTCGCCAAGTCTGCGCGACGAGCCGGTCGCGGAACTCGATCACCTCGGGGAAGTTGTGGCCGGTGTCGACGTGCATGACCGGGAACGGGAACCGGCCCGGCCGGAACGCCTTCTCGGCCAGCCGCAGCAGCACGATCGAGTCCTTGCCGCCGCTGAACAGCAGCACCGGTCGCTCGAACTCGGCGGCGACCTCGCGGAAGATGTGGATCGACTCGGCCTCGAGCGTCTCGAGATGCGACAGCTCGTAGGTGAATGGGTTCATGTGTGCGTCTCGCGGCTCACTCGATGGATGCCCGCACTCGGTCTTGTCCTGGCCGGCCCAGCGGCCCTCGCGGCCCTCGCCCGGCAGCGTGCACGGCGCGCAGCCGATCGAGGCGTAGCCCTGATCGTGGAGCGGATGGTACGGGAGGTCGTGCTCGAAGATGTAGCGCCAGAGGTCCTTCTCGCGTCCAGTCGGCGATCGGGTTGACCTTCCAGATCCCGCGGCGCTCGTCGCGCTCGAGCTTAGCCGTGGCCGCGCGCGTCGGCGCCTGCTCGCGCCGAATGCCGGTGACCCACGCGTCGACGTCGGCGAGCGCGCGCTCGCAGCGCGTCGACCTTCGCCGCCCCGCAGCAGTTGGCCGCGGTCCACGGCTCGCCCGGACTGCGGGCGTCGACCACCTCGACATCGACACCGAAGCGGTCCTCGAACCGCTTCCACGTCTCGAGCGTCTCCGGGAACAGCACGCCTGTGTCGATCATGAAGACGTTCGCGGTCGGCTCGATCTCCGTGAGCATGTGGACGAGGACCGACTCCTCCTTCTGGAACGAGCAGGCCATCTTCAGGTCGCGGATGGAACCGCTCGCACCGCGTAGGCGAGCACCTCCTGCGCCGTGGCGGTCTCCAGATCGGGGAATGGTCGTCATCTCGGCCCGAAGCCAGTGTCCCGATTCATCGCGACCCTAGACCGCGCACTCGCCCTCGCCGCGGATGACCTCGAACGGGCCGTTCTTGGTCCAGTCGATGAAGTAGTTCATGTTCTCCAGGGTGAATTCGATCGGCATCGTCAGGTCCTTGACCCGCGCCTCGAACTCTTGCGGTCCCGACGCGGTCGACGAACGCGTTGAATTCCTCGCCGTCGGTCCGCTCGGATTCGTAGAAGCGTACCCAGCGCTCGACCGCCTCCGGCACGCGCTTGGCCGGAAGCCGCGCCTTCAGGCGCTGCCCGTAGCGGACGTCGCCGCCCTCGTAGGCGCCGCCGATGTGCGGGATGTAGGCCGGAATCGTGTGCTCGCCGACCTTGATCGAGGCGCCGTAGAAGCCGATGTTGGCGATGTGGTGCTGGCCGCAGCCGTTCGGGCAGCCGCTCATCTTGACGTGGATCTGGCGGGTCAGCTGGTCGTCGATGCTCATCGCCACGAGCCGGTCCTGGACGGCCTGGTTGAGCCCCATCGAGCTCGTGATCCCGAGCTTGCACGAGTCCGTGCCCGGGCAGCTGACGACGTCGGTGATCTCGTCGGCGCCGGCGTCGGCGAGCTCGAGCTCGCCCAGGCGCTGCCACACCTCGTAGACCGACTCGTCGCGGACCCAGCGCAGGACGAGGTTCTGGTGGACGGTCGTGCGCGCGTAGCCGCCGGTGTAGTCGCGCATGATCTGGCCGAGGCCGCGCAGCTGCTCGGGGGTCAGGTCGCCGCGGCGGACCTTTACCTCGACGGTGGTGAAGCCCCGCTGGCGCTGGGCCTCGACGTTTGACTGCAGGAAGTGGTCGAACTGCTTCAGATCGCCGTTGGCGGTGGCGTAGCTCGCCTGCTTCGCCGGTGCGTTGGCCTCCTCGTCGTGATCGAACAGGATCCCGTCGAGGGAGAAGTCGCGCTCGGCGACCCAGTCGCCTTCAAGCTCCTCCTCGACCATCTCGCGGAAGGCGTCGATCCCGATCTTGTCGATCAGCACCTTGATCCGGGCGCGGGCGCGGTTGACGCGCAGCCAGTCCTGGCGGTCGAAGATCCGCATGCAGGCCTCGGTGATCTTCAGGTAGTCGCCGTTGTCGAGCTCGACGAACTCGTACAGCGTCGGAGCGAGCCGGGGCATGATCGAGGTGCCGCCGCCGACCCGGACCTCGACACCGCGGACGCCGTCTCGCTGACGCGCGGCAGGAACGCCATGTCGTGGATCCGCGTGATCGCGTTGTCCTCGTCGGTCGCTGCGAACGCGGTCTTGACCTTGCGCGGCATCGCCTGCGTCGTCGGGTGGCGCACGAAGTAGCGCACGTATGCGCCCGCGTACGGGGTGATGTCGAACAGCTCGCCCTCGAGCGTGCCGGCGCGCGGGTCGCCGGTCACGTTGCGCATCGTGTTGCCGCAGCCCTCGCGGCTGGACAGGCCTGCGTCGCCGAGCTCGCGGATCAGCTTCGCGGCGTCCGGCAGCGGGATGTGGTGCATCTGGATGTTCTGGCGGGTGGTGATGTGCCCCTTCTGCAGCGGGACGTAGCGCTCGATCACGTCGGCGAACGCGTCGAGCTGGTCGGGCGTGACACCGCCCATCGGCAGCTTGACACGGACCATCTGCACGTCGGGCTGGCGCTGGCCGTAGACGCCCTGCTTGAGCCGGAACTTGATGAACTCGTCCCCCTCGAGCTCGCCTTTCCGAAAGCGCGTCGATTCGGTGTCGAAGTCGTCGAACTCCTGCTCCAGGATCGGGATCACGTGGCCCGGCACGTTCTCGAGCACTTCAGGGTTCTCGAGCGTGCCCGTGCGTTTGTTGGTGCTTTCAAGCGAGGCGGGCTCCATCAGACGTCCTTTGGGTAGCCGTCAGCGGGATCTCAAAGCGTCCGCCGAAATGTACCAAAAGGCGATCTGAATAAGGCTATTTAGACGCTATTGCAGGTGTTATTGCCAGGGCAGCGGGTCGGCGGGCTCACGGGCGATGCCTTCGTGCAGCGCCGCACGCTGCCACGGACCGAGCCGCGGACGGGCCGGTGGCGCCGGCTTGGGTGCGGTCTCGCGCATGAACCGCTCGAGCGCGGCGACGACCGCTGCCGCCTCCTCTGGCGAGGCATCGGGCGCCACGATCGTGAGCTTCGGCCGGCGGTTCATGCGAGCGGGCCAGGGTAACGGATGACCGCCCGCAGCCCGCCCGCACTCCGCCGGCAGCCCGCCCACAGCCCGCCGACAGCCCACCCGCGTCAACCGCCGAGTCGGCGGCGTCAGTGTCGGACCGTGATCGTGATCTTCCTCGTCAGCCGCGGCCCGATGCGCGGCACGAACGTGATCGTCAGCTTCAGCGAGACGGGCCGTCCAGCACGCAACGCGGCCAGTTGCCCGGGGCTCAGCCCGAGCCCGAACGTCGCCCTGCCGGCTGTCTTCAGCCGCTTGCGCTTGGAGCCGACCGTGAGCGTGCCCGCCTCGTTGACCGACACGCTCAGCGAGCGGCCCTTCAGCGACGTCGAGACGTGCGGCAGCGGCGCGACCGTGATCGATCGGATCCTCGTCGAGCCGACCCCAAGATTGTCGGTGACCTCGAGCAGGACGGTGAACTTCCCGCCGTGCGCGAACGAGTGGGCCACCGTTGCCCCGGAGAAGTCGGGCGTGCCGTCGCCGAAGTTCCAGCGATACGAGGCGATCGAGCCGTCGGCGTCGGTCGAGCGCCTGCCGTCGAACCTCACCGACTGGCGCGCCACCGGCGCACGCGGCGCGTTGGAGAAACTCGCCGACGGCGGCGTGTCGACGATCACCTGCCTGGTCTGCGAGTCCCGCTGCCCGGTGATGTCGGTGCTGGTCACCGTCACCTGATATATGCCGTTCGACGCGTACGTGTGAGTGACCGGCGTGCCGATGGCCGGCGGCGAGCCGTCGCCGAAGTTCCAGCTCAGCGAGACGATCGCGCCGATCGCGCCGTCCGGATCGCTCGCGGAGCCGGTGAACACGATCGGAACCCCGGCGGGCCGCGGCGCGGTGGAGCTGAAGCTGGGCGCGTTGCTCTCCTCGCGCGCGATGCAGGCGTTGTCGTCGTTGCTCCACTCCTCCTGGAGGAAGTAGTGGCCGCTGCCGATCACCTCGTTGTATGAGGTCGAGCCGGTGCCGCCGAGGGTGGGGCCGAAGTTGGTGGCGCACAGATCGCCGTTCTCGATGTCGCCCGGGTTCTGCCAGGCGGCCGTCCCAGGACCGGGGAGCGGGTCGGTGATCGCTTCGTTGTGCTCGTGGCTGATCACGCTCATCGTCGGGTCGGCGGTGCTGCCGTTCGGCCGCGGACTGCCTGAAACGCAGTGCCCTGGCACGGCCGTGTAGGGCATATCGGCGTACAGGATGTGGATCACGGGCGCGGTCGATGAGTCGGCCGAGGTGTGAAAGCCGCAGAAGCTCCCGGTGACCGGGGCGCCCTGGACACCCGAGCCGCCGAGCGAACAGTTGTTGGGCGAGTGCGTCCCGTCGAAGCACGTGCCAAAGCCGTCGGGAGTCACGACGAAGTACAGGTCGCCCAGCCCCGTCGGCAGGCTGTGAGCCGTGACGAACGAAACGACCTCGTTTTTCAGCACTGCTCCGGACACGCACACCGGCCATCCTGTGACACCGTCGGGCATCGTCGGGCCGGTGCTGCCGAGCGCCGGCGGCGGCGGCAGCGTGCAGGTGTTGGACGCGGGAACCGGGTCGGTGTCGTCGAGTGCGCCGGCGAACGTCGAGTCGTACTGCGAATGGGCGGCGGGGTCGGACGGCGAAGGGCCGTCGTAGTACTGGCCGCTGACCGAGTACACGTTCGTGGACTTGTGGCTGTCGGCCGCGACGTTCTGCAGGAAGCCGATGACCTGTTGCTTGTAGCCGGGATCGAAGCTGAGCGGCCTGTTTGACGGGGCCCAGAAGATCACGTGGGTGCTGTTGGTGTGCATCACCGGGCCGCCGTTGTAGTCGAGGAGATCAGGCGAGAGCGCCGGCCGCGCCCGCGGACTGACGGCTCCGGTCGGCTGGTCTGCAACGACGCCGCCGATCCCCGCGGCGCGGGCGCCATCGGTTGCGAATGCGGTCAGTGCGGCCACTAGCACGAACGCCATGCCGATCGGCTTAGCTGCAGTTGTGATGTCCGCCCCTTTCACGTCCTTGTCGCGCCGGGCTGCTGCCCCCACGGCGCTTTCCTCACTGTCCCAGACCAGCCAATGATCGAGCCTGACCGCGCAACGGTCAAGCAGAACCGTATTGTCCGACGGCCATGCCCGAACTCGCGGTCCTTGATTACGACAGCGTGCTGGCCGCCGTCTCGGCGCCGGTCGCGATCGAACGCGTGCGCGAGGCGTTGCTGCGTCACCACGCCGGCGACTGGGTGATGCCGGCAAAGATCTACCTGGATAGCCCGCCGTTCGGGGACTTCCGCGCGATGCCGGCTCGCGGCGACGGACTGGCGCTGGTGAAGTGGGTCACCTCGTTTCCCGGTAACCCCGAACGCGGGCTGCCGACGGTGACCGGCGTGATCTGCCTTTCGGACGCAACCTCGGGCGAACCGCTGATGCTGCTCGACGCCCGCTCGGTCACGGCGCTGCGCACAGGCGCGGTTGCCGCGGTCGCGGCGAAGGCGCTCGCGCGGCCCGAGGCACGGACGGTCGGGATCATCGGCTGTGGGCTTCACGGCACCTGGACAGCCCGCTGCATCGCGGCTGCCGGATACGGGCCGGGCGTGTGCAACGATCCCCGCCGCGAGGCGGCGGACGCGATCGCCGGCGAACTCGACTGGGATGCGGGCTCGCGCGAGCAGGCGCTTCGCTGCGACATCGTCTGCTGCGTAACTCCGGGCACCTCGATCGTGGTCGACACCCGGGACCTGCACCCCGGCCAACACCTGAACATGCTCGGGGCCGACGGGCCCGGCAAGGCCGAGGCGACGATCGAGGCGGTGGCCTCGTGCGCGTTGTTCTGCGACGAGTGGGAGCAGGCATCGCACGGTGGCGAGCTGACCGGGGCGGTGAACGCCGGGCTCGTGAGCCGCGAGCAGGTGACGGAGCTCGGGGCGGTGCTGGCCGGCGCCGCTCGCGGCCGCCAGGACGCCGAGACGGTCACGCTGTTTGATTCGACGGGGCTTGCGATCCAAGACCTGGCGGTGGCGGGCGCCGCGCTGCAGGCGTGGCGGGACGGAACCGTCGAGGCGCAGACCGTACGGCTATAGCGGGATGTTGCCGTGCTTGCGCTTGGGGCCCGGCTCGCGCTTGGTCTGCAGCGTCTCGAGCGCGGTGATGACCTTCGGGCGGGTCTCGTGGGGGACGATCACGTCGTCGATGTAGCCGCGCTCTGCCGCCGCGTAGGGGTTCGCGAAGTGGGCCTTGTAGTCGTTGATGAGCTTCTGGCGGCGCGCGTCGGGCGTCGGCGAGGACGAGATGTCACGCCGGTAGATGATGTTGACGGCGCCCTCGGGACCCATCACCGCGACCTCCGCGGTCGGCCAGGCGAAGTTGAAGTCGGCGAGCATGTGCTTTGACGCCATCACGTCGTACGCGCCGCCGTAGGCCTTGCGCGTGATGATCGTGATCTTCGGGACGGTCGCCTCGGTGTACGCGTACAGCAGCTTCGCGCCGTGACGGATGATCCCGCCCCACTCCTGCGCGGTGCCGGGCAGGAAGCCGGGCACGTCGCAGAACGTGATCAGCGGGATGTTGAACGCGTCACACGTGCGCACGAACCGGGCGCCCTTGCACGACGAGTCGATGTCGAGCACGCCGGCGAGCTGACTGGGCTGGTTGCCGACGACGCCGACTGCGTAGCCGTTCAGGCGAGCGAACCCGCAGACGATGTTCTTCGCGTACAGCTCGTGCACCTCGAAGAACTCCCCGTCGTCGACGACGCGGCGGATCACGTCGCGCATGTCGTAGGGCTTGTTGGGGCTGTCGGGCACCACGCTGTCGAGCTCGGGGTCCTGCCTGAGCGGGTCGTCTGTCGGCAGCACCCGCGGCGGGATCTCGAGGTTGTTCTCGGGCAGGAACGAGAGCAGGTAGCGGGTGTCCTCCAGACAAGCGTCCTCGTCGTCTGAGGCGAAGTGCGCGACACCCGATTTCGTCGAGTGGGTGATCGCGCCGCCGAGCTCCTCGAACGTCGGCTCCTCGCCGGTGACGGTCTTGACCACGTCCGGCCCGGTGATGAACATGTGGCTGGTCTCCTTGACCATGAAGACGAAGTCCGTCATCGCCGGCGAATAGACCGCACCGCCGGCGCACGGGCCCATGATCAGGCTGATCTGCGGGATCACGCCGCTGCACATGACGTTGCGGACAAAAACGTCGCCATAGGCCCCGAGCGAGACGACGCCCTCCTGGATCCGCGCCCCGCCGGAGTCGTTGATCCCGATCACGGGGCAGCCGATCTTCGCCGCCAGGTCCATGATCTTGCACATCTTCTCGGCCATGACCTCGCCCAGCGAGCCGCCGAACACCGTGAAGTCCTGGCTGAACACGCACACGCGGCGCCCGTCGATCGTCCCGTGGCCCGTGACCACGGCGTCTCCGTACGGCCGGTTCTTCTCCATGTCGAACTCAGTCGTGCGGTGTCGCACGAACGTGTCGAGCTCCTGGAACGAGCCAGGGTCGAGCAGCTTCTCGATCCGCTCACGGGCGGTGTACTTGCCCTTCGCATGCTGCTTCTCGACGGCTGCCTGTGAGCCGGCATGGATCGCCTCGTATCGCAGCTGCTGAAGCTGCTCGAGCTTCTCTTCGTAGGTCTCCGGGGCCTTTTCGCGCATCGGGCGCGCGAGTCTACCCCGCCGCGGTCGGGGCAGCGCTTACACGCTGCAGTCCCCGCACAACCCGGAGATCGGGAAGTGGTGAAAGTGCGCCTCAAAGCCGGTTGCCGTCCGGATCGCGTCGCGCGCGGCCGACAGCTGGTCAGAGTTGACGGCCGCCACCGTGCGGCAGCGCTCACATACAAGGAAGTCCGCCGGCCGCCCGGCCGGCGTGTAGCGGCCCGGACCGTGCCCGAGGTGGACGTGGCGGACCAGCCCGACGTGCTCGAGCGTCTCGAGGTTGCGGTAGACCGAGGCGAGGTCCGAGCGCGGCAGCCTGCCGCCGAGGCCGTCGGCGATCTCCTCGGCCGCGACCGGAGCCTGCGCCGCGTACAGCGCCTCGAGCACGAGTCGCCGCGCCGCCGACAGCCGCAGGCCGTTGGCCCGGACCACTCCCCCCGCCGTCTCGGCGTCGTCGGCGCTCAGCAGCGGCGCGTCGAGGTGTACAGCCGTCACGGCATGTTCATACGGACCGTGCGAGCAGCCGGATCATTGCGCTGCGTCAGTTCCTGCTCAGGACAGGTGCGGCACCGCCTTCGCGGTGAGAACGACTCCGGCGACGAGGATCACCAGGGCCGAGAGCGCCGGCAACGCCGTCGTCACCCGGCCCGCCATCCCGTGCCCGGACAGGCTGAGCCGCGCCGTCACCCTGCCCGCGGACACGACCGCGATCCCGAGCGTCGTGAGCGTGCAGGCGAGCCCGAGGCTGAACACGACGATCATCAACAGGCCGAGGGCGACCTGGTGCTGCGCGATCGCCCCGAGCAGGACAACGAGCGCGGAGGGACACGGCAGCAGGCCGGCTGAGGCGCCCATCGCGATGATCCCCTTCCACGTGATCCGGTCGTCGTGGTTGTGGCTGTGGCTGTGGGTGTGCGGGTGGTCGTGATGATGGTCGTGGCCGTCATGGTGGTGGTGGTGCTTTGAAGCGGCGAGGACGCGCGCCCGCAGGACGCTCGCGCCGATCACGAGCACTAGCAGCCCAGAGACGAGGTTCAGCCACGGGTACAGCTGCTCGGGCAGGATGTATTGCGACAGCGCGAGCGTCACCAGGCCAAGCGCGAACACGCCGATCGTGTGCGTGATCGTGACCGTCGCTCCAAGCGCGACCGCGTGACGGACGGTGCCGCGCGTGCCGACCAGGTACGCCGCGACCATCGTCTTGCCGTGACCCGGCGACAGTGCGTGGATCGCTCCCCACGCAAACGCCGCCAGCAGCAAGAACAGGAGCACGCCCTTGCCCGCGGCCGCGTTGGCGAACACGCCCGCAAACCCGTCGCCGGAGCGGTTCTCGGTCGTCGGTCCGCTGGTATGCCCGTTGGGGGCCGTGATCGCCCCGTCCCCAGCCGTGACGCCAAAGCTCGCGGTGCGCTGGTCCAGGGGGCTCGAGAGCATGTCCTGCGGGTAGCTGCGCAGACCGCGGGTCGGGTCGGTCGACGGCACGTCGGAGCGCACGTCGGTCCCGGCCCCGGGGCGGATCACGATCGCCTTCCAGCCGATCCGTCCGGGAAAGGTCTGGTCACTGACCTCGACTTGATGTGGGGAGCGGACCGCCGCGGTCAGGCGCAGCTCGACGCGGGTCAGCGGCAGGCCGCCCTGCCCGGGTGGATGGGCGAGGATCGACCAAGGCTGGATCTTCAGCGGCACCGGCCGGCCGTCGACCCTCAGGGTCAGGTGGTGCTGCACTTCGGCCCGCTTGCGCGCGAGCACTGCGGCCGGCGACAGACCGCGTTCCTGGAACGTCGGGATCTCGGCCTGGTCGAGGATGTAGTGCAGATCGACCTGGTTTGCGGAGATGCGGACCTCGACCAGGTGGTTGATCGAGAAGTTGCCCAGCGGATGCGCCTGGGCGGGCGCGGCCGCGACGGCCGCGACGACCGCGACCGCGGATGCGGTGACCGCGAGCAGGCGTCTGATCGCAACGATCGCCCGGAGCGTCATCGCAGCGTCTCCAACGCTCGCCGCGCCAGCGGGGCGTAGAGCGGCGAGAACCGCGGGTTCAGCGCCAGCGATCGGGTGAGGTAGTCGCGGGCCTGCGCGGCCCGCCCGGACTGCTTGGCGGCGATCCCGGCGTGGTACAGGAACAGCGGATCGATCGAGCCGAGGTGGACCGCCCTGTGCGCCCACTGCAGGCCTTGGGCCGGATCGCCGGCGCGGGTCAGGGCCCAGCCGAGCGCATCGGCCGAACGGACGCTGGGGGCCTGTGCCCAAGCCCTGCGTGCGAGCGTGACCGCGCGCGCCCGACTGCCATGGTTGGCCTCAAACAGCGCCAGGTCGACGTCGGTATTTACGCCGTTGGCTGCGAGCAGGCGCTCCTCGGCGCCGACCAGCGCAAGGTCGCCGCGGGCCTGGTGCGTGCGCCCGATCGCAAGCTCGACCTCACCGAGCCCCGTGATGTACTGCGGCAGCGGCAGCCGGCTGACGGCGTAGCGGTAATCGGCGATTGAGCTGTCGTAGTGGCGCTGTGCCGCCTCCACCGCCGCAAGTCCGGCGACGGCTGGCACGTACGACGGGAAGCTCATCTGGGCCTCTCGGTAGTCGCGCGCCGCGGTGGCCAGCGCGCCCCGATCGAACTCGAGCTGCCCGAGCAAGGTCTGCACGTAGGCGAGGTTCTCGGGGGTCGCGCCGCCGGCGCTGACGGCCAGCCGCATCGCCGCAATCGCGCCGGCCAGGTCACCGTGGAGCTCGCGGAAGTACGAGACTCGCGCGTAGGAGGCGAGCGTCGGGCGTGCGTCGATCAGCCGCTGGAGGGTCCGCTGCGCATCCCGGTAGCGGCCCAGCTCGACCTGCGCGTCGACGATCACGAAGTAGGGTGCCAGCACCTCGGGCCCGTACCTGTGCGCCTGCAGGCCGTAGTGCAGGCCGAGGCGGAACTGGTGGCGCGCAAGCGCGAGTGTGCCCATGCCTGCCAGCGCCGAGATGTTGTGCCGGTCTCGCGCCAGCGCGGTCTCGAACACGCCCTGGGCCTTCGGGTAGAAGGTCGGATCGCCGTTCTCGCGGACCTTCTGGAGGTAGGCGTCGCCGAGGTTCGCGTACGCCACGGTGCCGCCGAGGCCGGCGCGGATCGTCGCCTGCAGCTGGGCGATCTGCCGATCGGTGGTCAGAGCCGGCGGCCCGGTCTCGAGGTTGCGCGGCGCCTGCAGGCTTGAAGCGTGGCTGCGGTTCAGCAGCGTCAGGGTGCCGAGCGCGGCGATGAAGGCCAGCGCGGCCGCCAGCACGGCGCGGAAATTCGGGTGGATCAAGGTCATGGTGTGTCTCGCTCCGGTGTTCGTGAGGGGCGCGCTCGGGGGGCGGCGTCTTGCCGCCCCCCGGTTGCGCCCTTGATCAGATCCTCAGAACAGACCGTCCTTGGCGGCGGTCGGCGGGTGCAGCGGGTTGATCCGCTTGAGCGCCGAGTGGAACCCGTCGTGCGGTGGTGCCACGTACGGGAAGCTGCTCAGGAACGGAACGTCGTTGCTGTCGATGCCGTCGCCGAGCGGCAGCGACTTGCCGATCAGCGCGCCACCGATCACCCGCAGCTCGATGTCGACCACGTCGTCGGTCAGGCGCCGTCCATCCGGGAACCCGCCGAGGTCACCACCGAGCACGCCCATCGTGCTCTGCTTGCCAACCGGGGTCGGCGGCACGCCGAGGTTGATCTTCAGCGTGTCGGCGGGGACCGCGTTCTTGGCGATCTGCGTCTTGCCGGGGATCCCGGTCAGAAGCGCCGTGACGATGTCCGTCCGGTTGGTCGTCTTGACGCCGAGCCCGAACAGCGCGTTGAGCAGACGCGCGGGCTCGGGGTTCAGCGCGAACTGGCCGTACAGCGCCGCGTCATGATCGGGCGTGGTGCTGTTGAACTGATCCTTGTGGGCCAGCGGGATGATGACCTCGTTGATCAGCGGGTTGCCCAGACGGCTGACCTGGACCTCGCCGCGGCCGCGCGGCTTCGGGCCGTGCGACGTCAGGACCGTCAGTCGCGGCCGCTCGGTCGTCGACCAGACGCCGATCACGGCGTTGGACGCTCCAGGACCCGACACCTGCTTGTGGTCGCGGGTCACGTCAGACTCGGGCACCTGGAGTACGACCGAATGGACGTTGTAGCCCGCCAGGTCGTCCTTGCCGCCGCCACGGTTGCCCGTGCCGACGCGCAGGTTGATCCCGTCGAACGTCGCGCCGAGATCGACGAAGAACGGATCGTCACGCTGCCCGGCGAAGACCTTGCCACCCCCCGGAAGGTTCTTGATCGCCTGGGCGGCAACCGCGTTGTAGTCCGGGAACGTCTTCGGGCCGACGTTGTTCGGCGCGACCGGCAGCCCCCGCGCGATCACCTTCTGTGAGACCTTGCGGCCGTCGCGGTACAGCTCGCGGGTGACCGAGTAGGTCTGGTACACGTTCAGCTTGGGGTCGTTGATCGACCTCACCCCCGGCAGCGCATACAAGAACGTGTTCCCGTTGCGGGTGTGCGTCCGGAACTTGAACTTGTAACGGATCGCCGGCTTGCCCGTGCCCGTGTTGTCGATGTTGATGTAGTAGTCCGCGTTGTCGTCGAACCGATAGAAGTTCGGTCCGCCGGCGGGATCCTCGAATGGGATCCAGTTGGCGACGACGGTCAGATCGTTCGGCGCGTCATTGGCCTTGAACGCGTACAGATCTGTGTTGTCCGCCGTCGGGTCCAGCGCAATGCTGGGCGCCTCACGGTGACTGGAGCCGAAGCTGAGCGAAACGGCAAACGCGCTCGCTGCGACTGCGGCCATCACGGCGAACAGCCAAGGCCGCCGCGAAGCTCTTTTGAGAAAGCGCATGCGCGCTCCTTCCGGACAGGGGTTGCGGCGGTCCGTCGCTTGCTATCGCGAGATCGCCTCTTGTACCCCTACAGTTCGCACGCACGCGCTCCGCGGATCAAAGAAAATCCCTGCAAATCGCTGCTTTCTGCAAATAGGATGCAACTGCGACGAGTTCGCGATTACGCGGGGCCTGAGAAAGGCACGCGCCGGCCGGCGTCAGGCTCGGGAGAACGGCCGGTGGTGAGCCTGGCCGAGGCTGTCGAGCGCCGCAGTCAGCGCTGTGTTGGGATCCGCCGCCAAACCGGCGGCGGGTGCCTGCGCGGGCGGCGCAGCCGGCGGGTCTGCGGCGGGCGGCTCAGCCGGCGGGTCTGCGGCGCGCGGCTCAGCCGGTCGGTCTGCAGCGCGCGGCTCAGCGGGCGGCTCGGCGGGCGCGGCGGGCGGCTCAGCCGGCTCGGTCGCTGCGGCCTCCGGCGGCGTCGGGCCGCGCTTGGCGCCGAACTTGCCCCGCAGCCGCGCCATGAACCCACCGCGCTCCGGCGGGGCGGCGTCCGCCTCCGGGGCCCGCGGTGGGACCTCCGCTTCCGATTGCGGCGCCCGCGGGGCGGCGTCCACTTGTTGGGCCGACGGGACGGCGTCCGCTTGCTGGGCCGGCGGGGCGGCGTCCGCTTGCTGGGCCGGCGGGGCGGCGTCCTGCGCCCGGGCGGTGGTGTCCTGCGCGCGGGCGGTGAGGACCACTCGGGTCCCCCATCCTGACGGCTCGAGCCGCACCGTGCCGCTGGCAAGCTCGCCCTCCCAGGCGACGGCGGTCTCCGGCTCGAGCCTTGTGATCCGAATCTCTCCGAACTGGTCGAGGTGGCGCGCGAGCGATGCGGCGTCGCTGCACTCGGCCCACAGCTCGGGCGGGGACTTGACCAGGGTTCGGCTTGCCTCGTGCTCTGTCATGGCTCCTCGTTTCGCCCGTGCGGGCGCGACTCCTTCCGCGGCCGGAGGCTTGCAATCGCGATCACAGCGAGCGGTGAAGCCTTGGGCCTGATCCAGCGTCAGCGTCGCTCGGGTGGTCGAGAAACGGACGCATGTTGGCCGTTTCTCGACCAGCTCGGCCGCTACTCGACGAGCTCGATCACCCCTGGCGCGGCGTCGAGGAGCGCGCACCGTCCGTCGCGCCGCCTCGCCGACGGCGATTCGAGGCGGCGGCGGGATCGTGTCCGCGTAGAACGTGCCGGGGCCGTACAGCTGCCCGTAGCGGACGACGACGCCGCCGGCGTCGAGGACCTGCCGTTCGTGGCTTTCCACCGCTTCCGCGCGTCCGGGCGGTCGCCAGGCGATGCTCTGTGCCAGCAGCCTCGGCGCGCCGGCGAAGGCGGCGGCCGCGAGCAGGTTGCGCGTTCCCTCGGTCCGGATCAGGTCGTTGCGCGCGGCGAACTCCGGGAGATCGTCGGCCCGGTCGGGCAGGTCGGTGAGCTGGTGCATCACCAGCTCGGGGGCAAAGGCTTTGACCGCCGAACTCAGCGCGTCGGCGTCATAGACGTCGCAGACGACGGGCTCTGCGCCGAGCGACCGCAGCCGATCGGCCTTCGCGCGCGACCGCGTCATCGCCGCGACGACATGACCGTCGGCGACCAGCAGCGGGATGAGCCCGACGCCGATCACCCCGCTGGCGCCGGCGATGAAGATCCGCATCTCGTTCAGGCCTGCACCGTCATCAGCACGATCGTGATCAGCACGAGCGCGCTCGCGGCAGTACCGACCGTCGCGACCCGCGCGCGCAGCGTCTGGTACTCGGTGCTCCATTGGACCTCGCCGTCGCCGGCGGCGGCGACGTCGCGGGCCGCGATCTGCGACAGCTTGCGTTCGTTGGGGACGAAGAACGCGCCGAACACGGCGCCGAGCACGACCGAGATCCCGACCCCCCACTGGACGTAGAACCGATCCCACTGGTGGCGGTTGCTGGCCAGGTAGATGCCGGCGAGCAACACGACGAGCAGCCCGGGGTTGATCATCCGCTGGGTCAGGATGCTCTGCATCCGGTGAAACCAGGGCATCGCGCGAGGGTCCAGCTTCTCGCCGGCGACGCCGAGCAGCGGGTAGGCGAAGATCATTCCGAACCCGACCACGACGGCGATGATGTGCAGAGCGAGGATGTACTCCCAGAACGCGGCGGCCTCGGTCAGCACGGCGGCGCTCAGAACGTCGGCTGATACTCGCCGAAGACGTCGCGCATCGCGCCGCAGACCTCGCCCATCGAGCAACGGTCGTGCAGCGCCTGGCGCAGGACCGGCAGCATGTTCTCGCTCCCGCCAGCGCAGGCGCGCACCTCCTCGAGCCGCTGCCCGACCAGCGCTGCGTCGCGTTGCGCCTTGAACGCTGCCAGCCGTTGCACCTGCAACCGCTCGGCCTCCGGGTCGACGCGCAGGATGTCGGGGATGTCAACCCCACCACCCGAGTCCTCGACGAACTTGTTGACGCCGACGACGATGTCCTGGCCAAGGCGGTAGCGCTCGTGATAGCCGAACGCCGACTCCTCGATCTCGTTCTTCATGAAGTCGATCGCCCGGACCGAGCCGCCGAGCTCGTCGATCTTCGCGATCAGCGCGGTCGCGCTGGTCTCGATCTCGTCGGTCAGCGCCTCGACGAAGTACGAGCCCGCGAACGGGTCGACGGTGTCGGCCGCGCCCGACTCGTGGCCGATGATCTGCTGCGTGCGCAGCGCGATCTTGGCGGCGCGCTCGGTCGGCAGCGCGAGCGCCTCGTCGAAGCCGTTTGTGTGCAGCGATTGGGTGCCGCCGCAGACCGCGGCGAAACCCTGCAGGGCGACGCGGACGATGTTGTTCTCAGGCTGCTGGGCGGTGAGCGTGACCCCGCCGGTCTGAGTATGGAAGCGCAGCTTCCACGACCGCTCGTCGGCGGCGCCGAAGCGCTCGCGCATGATCGAGGCCCACATCCGCCGCGCGGCACGGAACTTGGCGACTTCCTGAAAGACGTTGTTGTGGCCGTTGAAGAAGAACGCCAGGCGCGGCGCGAAGCGATCGATCTCCAGGCCGGCGTCGAGTGCGGCCTGCACGTAGGCGATCCCATTGGCGAGCGTGAACGCAACCTCCTGGACCGCCGAGCAACCCTTCTCCCGGAAGTGGTAGCCGCTGATCGAGATCGTGTTCCACTTCGGCACCCGCTCGTTGCAGTAGGCGAAGAGGTCGGTCGTCAGCCGGATCGCGCCCTCCGGCGGGTAGATGAAGTTGCCGCGGGCGATGTACTCCTTGAGGATGTCGTTCTGGGTCGTCCCGCGGAGCTGATCGGACGGCACGCCCTGTTCCTCGCCGACGAGCTCGTACAGCAGCAACAGCACCGCGGCCGGCGCGTTGATCGTCATCGAGGTCGACACCTGATCGAGCGGGATCCCGTCAAACGCGGTCCGCATGTCGTCGATCGTGTCGATCGCGACACCGGTGCGACCAACCTCGCCCAGGCAGCGCGGATCGTCGGAGTCGAGCCCCAGTTGGGTGGGCAGGTCGAACGCCATCGACAGGCCGGTCGACCCGTGCTCGAGCAGGTAGTGGTAGCGCTCGTTTGACTCCTTCGCGCTCGCATACCCGGCGTACTGGCGCATGGTCCACAACTGACGCCGGTACATGTCGGGATGCACGCCGCGCGTGTACGGGTACTCCCCGGGCTTGCCCAGCCGCGCGTCGAGGTCGTCCGCGACGTCGTCAGAGCCGTAGAGCGGCTGGATCTCGATTCCCGAGTCGGTGAACCGGCGCGGGTCGTCGGGGCCGACGATCGGCGCGATCGTGCGGTGTTCGTCAGTGGTCGCCATCAGGCAACTGAGGTTACCCGCACACCGGCCGCCCCGTCGCAACGCGCCGGCTCGCGGCGCAACCGGAATGAGACCGATTCGACACTGACAACGATCGCCTCAGGCCGTACCTTGCACGATGGTTGTCAGCAATGCCAACGAGGAGACAAACGGCGCGGTTCCTGGGGGCGTTGGCACGGACCAGCATGGGCGAGGGCCGGGGCGCCCTCGCCCGTCGCTGATCGCCTCATAGCACCTTCGACAAGAACGCCTTCGTGCGTTCGTGCGCCGGGTTGACCAGCACCTCGCGCGGCGGCCCGGCCTCGACGACCACGCCGTCGTCCATGAACACAGCCGTATCGGCGACCTCGCGCGCGAAACCCATCTCGTGCGTCACGACGATCATCGTCATCCCGTCGGCCGCGAGCTGGCGCATCGCGTCGAGCACGTCGCCGACGAGCTCGGGGTCGAGCGCCGACGTCGGCTCGTCGAACAACATCAGCTTCGGCTGCATCGCCAGCGCGCGCGCGATCGCGACCCGTTGCTGCTGGCCGCCCGACAGCGCGACTGGATAGACCTCGATCTTGTCCCCCAGGCCGACCCGGTTGAGCAGCTCGCGCCCCCGCTCGTCCGCCTCCCGGCGCGACAACCCGGCGACCAAGGTCGGAGCAAGCGTCACGTTCTCGAGCGCGGTCTTGTGCGGGAACAGGTTGAAATGCTGGAACACCATCCCGATCTCCGCGCGCTTTTGGCAGATCTCGCGGTCGTGCAGCTCGTAGAGCTTGCCGCCCGACTCGCGGTAGCCGACCAGCTCGCCGTCGACCGACAGGCGGCCCGCGTTGATCTTCTCGAGGTGGTTGATGCACCGCAGGAACGTCGACTTGCCCGAGCCCGACGGCCCGAGCATGCAGAGCACCTGGCCGCGCTGCACCTCCAGGTTGATCCCCTTGAGCACCTCCAACCGTCCGAAACGCTTGTGGACGCCCTCGGCCTTGACCATCGGCTCGCTCATCGGTTCAGTACCCATGCCTGAAGCCCAGCCATCGCTCCCTCATCGACGCCTGCTGCGCGCGCGTGAACCCGCGGCCGTAGCGGCGCTCGATGAAGTACTGGCCCACGTACAGCACGCTGGTCAGGACCAGGTACCAGATCACCGCGACGATCAGCAGCGGGATCGTCTTGTAGTTGGCCGCGTAGATCAGCTGCACCGAGTACAGACAGCTCGCGTGTACGCCACGACGCTCACGAGCGACGTGTTCTTCAGCATCGAGATCACCTCGTTGCCGGTCGGCGGGATGATCACCCGGATCGCCTGCGGCAGCACGACCCGCCGCATCGTCTGCAGTCGCGAGAGCCCGAGCGACTGCGCCGCCTCCGTCTGCCCCTCGCGACACCGAGATGAACCCCGCGCGCACGATCTCGGCCATGTACGCGCCCTCGTTGAGCCCGAGCGCGAGGATCACCGCCAACGAGGTCGGGATCAGCGTGTTCGCGTTCGCGTTGATGATCGCGGGCCCGCCGAACGGCACGCCGATGGTGATCGTCTGGATAGAGCGCCGAGATGAAGTTCCAGAACAGGATCTGAACGAGCAGCGGCGTCCCGCGGAAGAACCAGATGTACAGCCAGCTCGACCCGGAGATCAACGGATTCGGCGACAGGCGCATCACCGCCAGCACCACGCCCAGCACGATCCCGATCACCATCGAGATCACGGTCAGCCGGATCGTCACGACCACGCCGTGCAGGATCCGCGAGTCGAACAGGTAGTTGCCGACGACGTGCCAGTCGAAGTTCGGGTTGTTGATCACCGAACGGATCAGCGACGCCACGATGATCAGCACGATCACCGCGGCGACCCAGCGCCAAGGGTGGCGAACCGGGACGGCCTCGATCTCGTCGGGCCGTCCCGTCTCCTCCTGTGAAAGCTCCGAGGTGCTCACCTCCGAGCGTTAGTGTGCCGCTTAACTCGTCGCGCCGTTGATAACCGGGTTGGTGATCGCGCCGTCCTGGATGCCCCAGTGCGTCAGGATCGCCTTGTACTGGCCGTTCTGCATCAGCACCTTGACAGCGGCGAGGATCGCCGGCGCCAGGCTGCTGTGCTTGGCGACCGCGAGCCCGTAGGGCGCGTTCGCGATCGGCGCGCCGACGAGCTTGAACTGCCCGTTGGACTGCTTGACCTGGTACGCCGCGGGCGGCGAGTCCGCGAACCCGAGCTGCGCCCGGCCGCTGGACAGCGCCAGGTTGGCGCCGTTCTGGTCCGGGAACGACAGCACGGTCACCTTGGCCTTGCCGGACTTCGTGCACTTGCCGCTCTGGGTGGTCGCGTCGGTCTCTTCGGTCGTGCCCTTCTCGACCGCGACGGTATGGCCGCAGAGGTCGGCCAGGCCGTTGACCGTCGTGCCGCCCGAGGCCTTCGTGAAGAACGACTCGCCGGCCGTGAAATAGGTGACGAAGTCGACGGTCTTCTCGCGCTCCTTGGTGTCGGTGAACGACGACGCGCCGACGTCGTACTTGCCGGCAGCGAGGCCCGGGATGATGCTGTCGAACGTGGCGTTCTTGACGTTGACCTTGACGCCCATCAGCCCCCCGATCGCCTTCAGCAGGTCCGGGTCCATCCCGATCACGGTATGGCCGTCGGTCGCCACGAATTCATCCGGAGCGTACGTCGCGTCGGCGGCGACGGTCAGCCCGTTGGTCTTGACCGAGGCCGGGACAAGCGCCGCGACTGCGGCGTCAGCACCCGACGGCGCCGCCGCCGAGGTGCTCGCAGAGCTCGAGCTTGTCGCCGCCGCGCTGCTCGTGCTGCTGCTGATGCTGTCTGCTGCTGCTACCGCATCCCGCCACCGCTATCGCGCTGAGCGCCGCGATGATTGCGACGACTCGGTTCCTCCGTGTGAACATCTGACTCCTCGTGTTTCAGTGGGCCCCAGTGAACGGCAGGATAGGCAACATGCGCCGCCCGAGTCTGCTCGTTAACCCGCCATCAACAGAGTCAACGATGGATAGCCTTTGCCAGATGCACGTGCGCATACGCCTGTTCGCGATCCTGCGCGAGCGCGCCGGCGCGCCGCAGCTCGAGCTCGACCTCCCTGACGGCGCGTGCGTGCGCGACGCGCTCGAGCAGTTGAAGGAGCTCACCGACGGCATTGCGGTGGTGATGGCCGTCAACCACGAGTACGCCGACGCCGAGGCGCCTCTGCACGGCGGCGACGAGCTCGCGCTGATCCCGCCCGTCTCCGGCGGCTCGGTGACCACCGTGCACGCCCGCGTGACCGAGGATCCGCTCAGGCTCGACCCGCTGCTCGAGCTGGTCCGAGATCCCGGCGCCGGCGCGGTCGTGACGTTCAGCGGCGTCACGCGCGACGTCGCGGAGCTCGACTACGAGGCGTATGCCGAGATGGCGCAGCGCAAGATCGCCGAGATCGTGGCGGCGGCGGTCAACCGGCACGGACTGTGCGCCGCGGCCGCCGAGCACCGGGTCGGGATCGTGCCGCTGTCCGAGCCCTCCGTCGTCGTCGCCGTGTCGGCGCCCCACCGCGACGCCGCGTTCGCGGGGGCGCGCGAGATCATCGACGAGATCAAATCGCAGGCCCCGATCTGGAAGAAGGAGGAGGGCGAGTGGGTGAAGGGAAACCTCCCACCGACCACGCCGGCGCCGGGCCCGGACGTCTGAGCGAGCTGCCGGCCGTCCACGAGCTGGCGGCCACCCTCAACGCCCCGCACACGCTCGCGGTCGCGGCGGCACGCAAGGCGATCGACGAACGACGCCGGGCGATCCTCGCCGACCCCGGCTCGGCCCCCGACACCGACGCCACCGCCGAGCGCGATCTCAACGCCCGGGCGCGCCAGCTGCTGGCCGAGATCGAACGGCCCTCGCTTCGCCGCGTCCTCAACGCGACCGGCGTGATCGTCCACACGAACCTGGGGCGTGCGCCGCTCGCCGACGCGGCTCGCGACGCGGTGGCGCGTGCAGCCGCCGGCTACTGCAACCTCGAGCTCGACCTCGACACCGGCGCCCGCGGGAGCCGCCAGGCGCACGTCGAGGAGCTGCTGTGCGAGCTCACCGGCGCCGAGGCCGCGCTCGCCGTCAACAACGGCGCCGGCGCGGTGCTGCTCGCCGCCGCGGCGCTCGCGGGACCGGGAGCGCGATCGTCGTCTCGCGTGGCCAGCTCGTCGAGATCGGGGGCGGCTTTCGGATCCCCGAGGTGATCGCGCAGTCGGGAGCACAGCTGCTCGAGGTCGGGACGACCAACCGCACGACGATCGCCGACTATGAGCGCGCAGTGCAGGACGCACGGTCCGCGCAGTCGACGCCCGGCGCGATCCTGCGCGTGCACCCGTCGAACTTCCGCACGGTCGGATTCGTGCAGGACGTGGCGATCGAGGCGCTATGCGGCCTCGGCGTTCCGGTGATCGACGACGTCGGCTCCGGCGTGCTCGCCGACGCCGGCGGGATCCCCGCGCTCGGCGACGAGCCCCCGGTCAGGCGCTCGATCGCGGCCGGCGCGGCGCTCGTCTGCTGCTCGGGCGACAAGCTGCTCGGCGGCCCACAGGCCGGACTGCTGATCGGCCGTGAGGACGCCGTTGAGAGGGCGCGCAAGCATCCGCTCGCCCGCGCGTTGCGGATCGACAAGCTCTCGCTCGCCGCGCTCGAGGCGACGGTCGACCTCTACCGCGATCCGGCGCGGGCGCGCCGCGAGATCCCTGTGCTGGCGATGCTCGACGCAAGCGAGCACGAACTCGCGACCAAGGCCCAGCGCCTCGCCGACGAGATCGGCCCGGCGGCGGAGCTGATCCGCGCGACCGCGAAGGTCGGCGGCGGAGCGCTGCCGCTGCTCGAGCTCGAAGGCCCGGCGATCGCGCTGCGCACCGCCGACGACGACCCGGTCGCACTGATGACGGCCCTGCGCGACGGCGACCCGCCGGTGATCGCCCGGATCAACGAAGGCCGCGTCCTGCTCGATCCGCGCACGCTCGCCGATGAGGAGATCGCGCTCGCCACCGCTGCGACCCGCGCCGCCCTGGAGCGCGAGCGCTGACGCCCGCGCCGCCACTGACCCTCGGCACCGCCGGACACATCGACCACGGGAAGACCGCGCTGATCACGGCGCTCACCGGCGTCGACACCGATCGGCTGCCCGAGGAGCGCGCCCGGGGGATCTCGATCGAGCTCGGCTACGCGAGCCTCACGCTGCCGTCCGGGCGGCGGCTGTCGGTGATCGACGTCCCCGGCCACGAACGGTTCGTGCGCACGATGGTCGCCGGGGCGACCGGCATCGACCTGTATCTGATGACGATCGCCGCCGACGACGGGGTGATGCCGCAGACGCGCGAGCACGCTGCGGTGCTGCGCGCGCTGGCGGTCGAGGCCGGCGTGGTCGCAATCACCAAGAGCGATCTTGCCGACCCCGAGGCGGCGGCCCTCGAGGCTGCGCAGTTGCTACCCGGCGCGCAACCAATCCCGGTCAGCGCGCGGACCGGCGCCGGCCTGGACGACTTGCGCGCAGCGCTCGACCGCGTGGCGCGGACGATCCCCAGCCGCGCGGTGAAGCCCGGCCCCGCACGCCTGCACATCGACCGCGTGTTCACGATCCGCGGCGCGGGGACGGTCGTGACCGGCACGTTGTGGTCCGGGACGATCGGCCGCTCGGACGAGCTGCAGCTGCTCCCCAGCGGTCGCCGGGTCCGTGTCCGCGGCGTCCATGTCCACGACGAAGCAGTGCAGCGGGCGAGCGCCGGACAGCGCGTCGCGATCAACCTGACGAACGCGGCGGTGTCGGACGTCGATCGTGGCGACGTGCTCGCCGCGCTCGGACCGGGCCTCGCCCCGACCTTCCTGATCGACGCCGAGCTCGAGTTCGGCGAGCGCGAGCGCGAACGCGAACGCGAGCGCCGCGAGCCGCAGCACGGCGACCGCGTCCAGGTCCACCACGGCACGCGCGAATCGCCGGCGCGCATTGCGTGGCTCGGCGGTCCGTTCTGGCAGATCCGGCTCGAGCAGCCGCTGGTCCCGGCCCGCGACGACCGCCTCGTGATCCGCCAGATCGCCCCCCCCGACACGATCGGCGGCGGCCGCGTCCTCGACCCCCGACCGCGCAAGCACGGTCCGAGCAGGGTGTTCACGGCGCGCCTGCAGCGGCTGGCCCGGGGCGAGGACGACGATGGCCCCGCGGTGCGCCCGGCGCCGGAGGCCACTCCGGCGGTGGTGTCGGCGCCGGCGCGGCCAGTCGAGCTCTCACCGAGCGCGGTCGCGCTCGAGCAGAGGCTGCGCACGGCCGCGTTGCAGCCGCCGCTCGACAGCGAGCTCGATCCCGGCGATCTCGCCGCGCTGCGCGCCGCCGGGCACGCGGTCCGCGTCTCGCGGACCCTGCACTACCACGCAGACGTCCTGGCCGACGTCCGCGCCCGCGTCGTCGCGATCGCCGAGCGCAACGACGGCGCGGTCACGCTCGCCCAGCTGCGCGACGAGCTCGGCACGTCGCGCAAGTTCGCCCAGGCGCTGCTCGAGCACCTCGACGCCGAGAAGGTCACGATCCGCCGCGGCGACGCCCACCACCTGCGGGCGCGCCGCGGCGGGTCCTGATCACTGGATCACAGTCCGCCGCCGGCGGCCGGCGGCGCGGTCGGATCGGCGCTCTCGGCGCCGCCGCCGTGCTCGCGCGCCAGGTAGTCCTCGACGAAGTTCGGGGCGTCGCTCGATCGCCTCACGACGGCCAGCAGCGACGACATCGTCGCGATCTCCTCGACCTGCTCCTTCAGGAACCACTGCACGAACTGCTCAGACAAGTAGTCGCCTTCCTCGCGCGCGACGCCGACGAGGGCAGCGATCTGGTCGGAGACCCGCTTCTCCTGCTCGAGCGACAGGACCACCGGCGCTACCACGTCGTCGAAGTCGGTCGCGGGCTGGGCGATGCCTGGAACCGCCACGTCGGCATCGGCGTCGAGCAGGTACTGGACCATCATCATCGCGTGATTGCGCTCCTCGACCGCCTGCTCGTAGAAGAACGCAGCGAGCCGCGGGAGCGTCTGCGCGTCGTAGTACACCGCGTTGGCGATGTACTGCTGCGAGGCGGCGAATTCGTAGCCGATCTGCTCGTTCAGACGCTCGACGAAGCGTGCTGCGGCCATGCCTTCTCCTTGTCGTTTGCGCGGCCCGGGCGCCGATAACGCTACATTGCCGAGCCGATGCCGACTTGCCTTGTCACCGGCGGCGCCGGGTTCCTGGGCTCGCACCTGTGCGACGAACTGCTCGCGCGCGGTCATCGCGTGATCTGCGTCGACAACCTGGAGACCGGCTCGCTCGCCAACATCCACCACATCCGCACCGACCGGTTCGTCCACCTGAACCTCGACATCATCGAGCCGTACTTCGTCGAGGAACCGATCGACTTCGTCTATCACCTCGCCTCGCCGGCCTCGCCGATCGACTACCTGCGCCTGCCGCTGCACACGCTCAAGGTCGGCTCCTACGGCACCCACCACACACTCGGCGTGGCCAAGCGCCACCGGGCGCGGTTCCTGACCGCCTCTACCAGCGAGGTCTACGGCGACCCCCAGGTCCACCCCCAGCCCGAGACCTACTGGGGACACGTCAACCCGATCGGCCCGCGCGGGGTCTACGACGAGGCCAAGCGCTACGCCGAGGCGCTGACGATGGCCTACCACCGCCAGCAGGGCGTCAACACGGCGATCGTCCGGATCTTCAACACCTACGGGCCGCGGATGCGCCCCCACGACGGCCGCGCGATCCCCACGTTCCTGCGCCAAGCGCTCCAGGATCGGCCGATCACCGTGTTCGGCGACGGCTCGCAGACGCGCTCGTTCTGCTACGTCGACGACCTGATCCGCGGCATCATCGCCCTGGCCGAGTCCGGCCACCACGACCCCGTGAACATCGGCAACCCGCACGAGTTCACGCTCCTTGAGCTCGCCAAGGCGGTCATCGAGGTGACCGGGTCGGGCTCGGAGATCGTGTTCGAGGCGCTCCCGACCGATGACCCCCAGGTGCGCCAACCGGACATCTCGCTCGCGCGGCGGCTACTGCAGTGGGAGCCCGAGGTCGAGCTGCTCGAGGGACTGCGGCGGACGATCGATCGGTCGGGCGCGGAGACCCTCGTGGGCGCCGTCCGGTAGGCGCATCCCGTCGCCCGCGAGGCTACTTCGTAACTTCGTTGTCAAGATACCGTTACCTTGGCAGCGAGGTAACCCGCGTTTGAGCTCATCGTGACAACCGAACAAAGATCGGCTCCGCGCAGCCAAATCAACGGAAACCACGAGGCTCCCGTTCCGCTTGCGCTCCCGGAGCGCGATGTTCGGCGCAAGCGCCCGCCGTTCTTGTCGTTCGTGCTGCGACTCGAGACGCTCCGTGTCGGCGGGCGGGTCCTGTCGCTGCTCGCGCTCGACTTCATCGGCGTCGTCGGCGCGATCTACACGGCGCTGTTTCTGAAGCTCGCGATCAAGGGCGAGCTGGACTTCCGGGCGGCGTGGCACGACACCAAGCCCTACATCGCGTTCGCCTACCTGGTGACGGTCCTGATGTTCGCTCGCGCCGACCTGTACGCCGACCGGCCGCGCCGCCCGGGCCTGAGCAAGATCGTCACCGCCCTGTTCCAGTCGACCGTGATCGCGCTCGTGTTCGCGCTCGCCAACGGCGAGCACTTCTCCAGCTACTACATCTTCTACGGCTCGCTGATCTTCGGGACGATCTACATCGGCGCGCTGCGCCACGTCCACACGCAGGTGACCGGATGGCTGCTCGAACAGGCCGGCTACGAGCGCCGGGCGCTGCTCGTCGGCTCGGGCAAGCACATCGAGGCGGTCGCAGATGCCCTCTCGGGCCGCGCCCGCACGAGCGTGCAGGTGGTCGGCTACGTGTCGCTGTCGCCGCGGCCCAAGAACGGCCTGCGGTCGCTCGGCCAGCTCGATCAGCTGCCGGAGATCCTCGCCGCCGAGCGCGTTCAGGAGGTGATCATCGCCGACCCCGACTTCCCCCAGGAGCGGGCCGTGGACCTCGTCGACGTGTGCCACCGGCGCGGCGTCACCGTCCACGTCGCGCCGTCGACGATGGAGATCCTGTTCGACCGGGCAGAGTTCGTGCCCGGCCAGAGCGTGCCGCTGTTCACGCTGCGCCCGCCTGTGTTCGAGGGCATCGACTACGCGCTCAAGCGCACGTTCGACCTGGTCGTCTCGACGATCGCCCTGATCGTCCTCTCGCCGGTGCTGCTGGCGATCGCGGTCGCCGTCAAGCTGAGCTCGCAGGGGCCGGTGATCTACCGTTCGGTCCGTCCCGGCATGGCCGGCAAGCCGTTCTCTTGCTTCAAGTTCCGCACGATGCGCGAGCACGCCGACCAGATCCAGGCCGATCTCGAGTCGCTCAACGAGCAGACCGGCGCGCTGTTCAAGATCCGCGACGACCCGCGCCTGACCAAGGTCGGGCGCTTCCTGCGGCGCTTCTCGCTCGACGAGCTGCCGCAGCTGGTCAACGTGATCCGCGGCGAGATGTCGCTCGTCGGGCCGCGGCCGCTGCCGATGCGCGACTTCGAGCGCCTCGAGGAGTGGCACAAGAAGCGCTACCTGGTGCTGCCGGGGATCACCGGCCTGTGGCAGGTCTCCGGCCGCTCCGAGCTTGACTTCGACGAACTCGTGCGGCTCGACTTCCTTTACCTGGAGCGCTGGTCGGTGTTCCTCGATCTGTCGATCCTGCTCAAGACGATCCCGGCCGTCCTCAGCCGCCGGGGTGCGTTCTAAGAGCGCGCTTGCGCGCGCCTCTGGGTCTGCCCGAGTAGGCTCCCGCACGCGTTATGCCTCCGACCGACCGATTCGTGATCACGTTTGCGGCCGAGCCGCCGCAGGAGACGATCCCCTACGGCCGCTGGGCCGATACCCTGCGCGAGCACTTCCTCGGCGCGTGCCGCGAGATCGACACCGAGGGCGAAGAGATCGGTGAGCCCGGCGAGATCAAGTGGTTTCCCGACCGCTCGTTCGGCGGGCGCACCTATATTCCGGCGGTTGCGCGCACCACCGCGGAGTTCGAGCTGTTCGGGTTCGTCTCCTTCGACGAGGGATCGGTGGCGGCCCGAGTAACTTCGAGGCGCGCGCCGACTTCACCTCCGAGCTGGCCGAGGCCAACCCGGACTGGAAGCTCGACCTCTCACGACGACGTGATCGGGGTCTGGCGCGGCGAGCAGGGCAAGTCGGCCGACATGACGCTCGTCTGGGGGGTCCCGATGATCGCCGGCGGCGCGATGGTGACCGCCGAGCTCGCGAACCTCGCCGTCGACCAGTGCGAGGTCGTCGACGAGCGCTTCACGCTGATCGCACCCGACAACTACCGCGGCGACTACATCGAGGTCAAGCTGTGGGACGGACGCGGGCAGGAGCTCGCGGTCGAGTCGCTGTACGTCGACGACGACTCGGAGGACGAGTCAGAGGAGTAGGTAGGTAGGTCTCGGGAGATCGTGTGCCCTCCAGGGGCAAAAATCTCCCAAGACCTCCGCCGGCATGCGTCCCGCCGCTATCTCTGGCCCGACAGCGCCGCCGGCAATCGCAGCCTGGCCTCCTCTTCCGTCAGCGGGAAGTGGCAGGCCGCGCGGGTCTGGTTGCCCTTGTCTTCGAGCGCCGGCTCGTCCTGCGAGCAGATCTCCTGGGCCTTCCAGCAGCGCGTGTGAAAGCGGCACGCCAGCGGCGGGTTGGCGGGGCTTGGAACGTCGCCCGACAGCAGCTGGCGTTCGCGCTTGGCGCCGGCCGGGGAGGGCACCGGCACCGCGGACAGCAGCGCCCCGGTGTAGGGGTGGCGCGGGAAACCGTACAGCGGCTCGTTGGGCGCGAACTCGACGATCTTGCCCAGGTACATGACCGCGACGCGGTCGCACATGTGGCGCACGACCGACAGGTCGTGGGCGATGAAGATCAGGGTCAGGCCCATCTCGCGCTGAAGCGCCCGCAACAGGTTCAGCACCTGCGCCTGGATTGAGACGTCGAGCGCCGACACGGGCTCGTCGGCGACCAGCAACGTCGGCTCGAGCGCGATCGCGCGCGCGACCCCGATCCGCTGGCGCTGGCCGCCGGAGAACTCGTGCGGGTAGCGGTTGTAGTGCTCGGGGTTGAGGCCGACGCGGTCCATCAGGTCCTGGACGCGCTTCTTGCGCTCGTCGCGGCCGGTCAGCATTCCGTGGATCACGAACGGCTCGGCGATGATCGAGCCGACCGTCTTGCGCGGATTCAGCGACGAGTACGGATCCTGGAAGACCATCTGCATCTGGCGATGCAACGCCTTGAGGCCGTCCTTCTTGAGGCCGGCGATGTCCTCGCCGTCAAACAGGATCTGACCCGAGGTGGGGTCAAGCAGCCGCACGATCAGGCGCGCGGTGGTGCTCTTGCCACAACCGGTCTCGCCGACGAGCCCCAGCGTCTCGCCCCTGATCACGTCGAAGGAGACGTCGTCGACGGCCTTGACCGCGCCGATCTGCTTCTGAAACACGACGCCTTGGGTGATCGGGAAGTGCTTGACCAGGTTGCGGACCTGGATCAGCGGGGTGCCGTCGGTCGTGCTCATGTGACGTTGCCCGCCGCCGGCGGCGCCACCGCGGTTGACATCTCCGACTTGCGCGCCAGGTGCAGCAACGACTCGGGGTCGCGCCCGGCTTGGAGGCCCTGCCAGATCTGCGCGCGTACGGCCGACTCGAGCAGGCAGGCGACCTCGTGCCCGGGCTCGTCCGCGACCGGCTCGAGGCGGGGGTCGATCCGCTTGTGGGAGTCCTGCACGTACGGGCAGCGGGGGTGGAAGTGGCACCCCGAGGGCCGGTTGATCAGGCTCGGCGGCCGGCCTGAGATCGGCACGAGCTCCTCGTCGCGGGCATCGTCCAGCCGCGGGATCGACTTCAGCAGGCCCCACGTGTACGGGTGCTGGGGCCCGGCGAAGATCCGCTCGGTGGACGCGTGCTCGACGATCCGCCCCGCGTACATGACCCCGATCTCGTCGGCCATCTCGGCGACCACGCCGAGGTCGTGGGTGATGATGATGATCGCCATCCCGAGCCGGCGCTGGAGGTCCTCGAGCAGCGCCAGGATCTGCGCCTGGACGGTGACGTCGAGCGCGGTCGTCGGCTCGTCGGCGATCAGCAGCTTGGGCTCGTTGGAGAGCGCCATCGCGATCATCGCGCGCTGGCGCATTCCGCCCGAGAACTCGTGCGGGTACTGATCGACGCGGCTCTCGGGGTCTGGGATCCCGACCAGGTCGAGCAGCTCGATCGCGCGCGCCCGGGCCGCCGCCTTCGAAATGCTTGCGGTGCGTCTGCATCGCCTCGACGAGTTGCCAGCCGACCTTGTAGAACGGGTGCAACGACGACAGCGGGTCCTGGAAGATCATCGCGATCTCGTTGCCGCGCACCTTGCGCATCTGGGCGTCGGGCATCGCGAGCAGGTCGTCGCCCTCGAACAGCATCTGACCCTCGATCGTGGTGGACTTCGAGCGCGTCAGGCCGAGCATCGTCAGCGACGCGACGCTCTTGCCCGAGCCCGACTCGCCGACGATCCCGAGCGTCTTGCCCGCCTCGATCGAGTAGGAGATCCCGTCGACCGCGTGCACGACTCCGTCCTCGGTGTGGAACGAGACGCGCAGGTCGCGCACCTCGAGCAGCACCTCGCTCACGAGTAGCGCACCCGCGGATCGAGGAATGCGTAGGTGATGTCGACGACGAGGTTGGCGATCACGATGAAGAACGCCCCGAACAGGACCGTGCCCTGGATCACGGGCAGGTCGGCGTTGACGATCCCGTCGTACGCAAAGCGACCGATCCCCGGGATGTTGAACACGATCTCGATCAGGATCGCGCCGCCGAGCAGCGTCCCGATGTCGAGCCCCAGCACAGTCACGATCGGCGTCATCGCCGAACGGAGCGCGTGGCGGCCGATCACGCGACTCTCCGGCAGGCCCTTCGCGCGCGCGGTTCGTATGTAGTCCTCCGACATCGTCTCGATCAGGTTCGACCGCAGCAACCGAGCATAGAACGCCGCGAAGCCCGCCGCCAGCACCATCCATGGCAACAGCAGCGAGCTGAACCATTTCGCCGGGTCGTGCGTCAGCGGCGTGTAGCTGCCCGACCCGTCGAAGATCTTGACCACGCCGATGTCGTTGGCGAACAGGTACAGCGCGACGAGGCCCAGCCAGTACACCGGCGAGGAGATCGCCAGCAGCGCGCCGGTCATCGTCGCGCGGTCGAGCACCGTGCGGCTGCGAAGGGCGGAGATGATCCCGATCGGCAGGCCGATCGCCAGCCAGATCACGACGGCGCCGACCGTCAGCGAGATCGTCGCAGGCAGCCGCTGGAAGATCTCGGTCCGCACCGCCTCGGAGTTCTGGTAGCTGTAGCCGAAGTTGAAATGCAGGACGATCGCCTTCATGTAGAGCCAGTACTGGACGTAGAACGGCTTGTCGAGCCCGAGGCTGTGGCGGATGTTGGCGATCAGCTGCGGGTTGGGCGAGCGCCCGGCGCGCAGCACGGCAGGATCGGCCGACGGCAGCAGGTAGAAGATCAGGAACGTCACCATGCTGACGACGATCAGCAGCAAGACGACCCAGAGCAGGCGGCGGATGATGTAGCGGCCCATGTAGCGGTGAGAGTCCCCGAGGGGGCCCCGCCGTCGCGAGGCCCCCTCAGTCAGGGTTTGGCCCGATCCCTCCTAGCTCGGCGAGCTGAACGACAGGTTCCAGTCGTCGTTCCAGGTGTCGAGGACCCCGTGCACCTTCGAGCCCTCGAGCAGGGCGTTGTCGGCCCACACCTCGGGGATCGCGGGCGCGTCGTCGACGATCATCTTGTCGACGTTGGCGAACGCCGCGAGCCGCTTGTTGACGTCGGTGATCGCCGCGCCGTCGTTCATCGCCTTGTTGACCTTCGGGTCGTTGAGGACGGCCCAGTTGCTGTTGTTGATCGGGACGATCGCCTCGCCGCTGAACGGCACGAACAGCGCGGCGTAGGGATCGGGGAAGTCCTCGATCCAGCCTGCCGTCGGGCAGACGTTGATTTTCGCCTTGACGTAGCCGCAGAACTTCGAGTACATCGTCTGCTGGGGCACGGCCTTGATCGTCGACTTGAAGCCCAGCTTCTGCAGGCCGTTCTGGACGATCTGCATCTCCTGCGGGCCCGGGTCGGCGTTTGACCCTACGATCGACACCGTCGTGTTGCCGGTGTACTTGCCGCCCGGATAGCCGGCCAGCTTCATGTACTTCTCAGCGACCGCCATGTTGCCCGTCGGGCTGGCGATGTAGTCCTGCCCGCCTCCGGCCATCCCTCCGGACTGCTGGAAGCCCGGCACCTCTGGGTAGATGAAGTGCGTCATCACCTGGCCGACGAGCTTTCCGCCACGCGCCAGCAGGTAGGCCTGGCGGTCCTGGGCGGCGATCACCGCCTTGCGCAGGTTGATGTTGTCGAACGGCGGGGTCTGCGTGTTGAGCGACGCGTAGTAGCTGCCCAGCGGCGCGATCGACAGCTGCGTCTTCTTGGACTCGTACGCGGTCTTCAGCACGGCCGAGGGCGGCGTGTCCGCCATCAGCAGGTCAGCTCGAGTCGAGCGTCTGGCGCGCCGCGACGGCGGCGTCGGAGCCGGCGTTCCACACGATCTGGTCGGCGTAAGCCGGGCGGACGCCGTCGACCGACTTGCTCCAGTTCGGGTTGCGCACGAGCACGAGGTTGCGCCCGGCGGTGTAGCTCTTGATCATGTACGGCCCGGTGAAGGCCTGGATTGTCGGGTCTGTGTCGTACTTCGACGGGCTGCTCTTGTCGAACTTCGCTGCGTAGGACTCGGGCACCGGGGCGGTCCCCGGCATCGTCAGAGCCTCGGCCATCGTCGCGCCGAAGTTCTTGGTCAGGTGGAAGACGATCGTCGTCTTGTTGGGCGTGCTGATCCCCGAGATCGGCTTGCCCGTAGCCTTGTCGGCGCCGTCGATCGGGAAGTAGCCGGACTGCGTAGCCGTTCTGGACGTTGGGGTTGAACATCCGCTGGAACGCGTAGGCGACGTCGGCAGAGGTGACCGCGCGGTTCACCGGCGGGCTGAACTTGAAGTCCGGCTTGATGTGGACCGTGACCGTCTTGCCGTCGGCACTGATCGTCGGCGCTCCCGCGGCCACCAGCGGCACCGGCCTGGTCGGGCTGTTGGGGGTGAACGTGTACAGCGGGCACTGCGTCGAGTACACGACCAGTAGTCGATCTGGAAGTACGCGGCACCCGGCATCGAGGTGCTGCCACCCCTCGGCCGAGATGACGTTGAGCGTCCCGCCCTGCTGCTGTGCCGCGGGCTGCGGCTTCGTATTGGCCAGGCCGCTGAGCGAGATCCCGCCGCTGGCCGAGCTCGTGGTGGTCTGACCACCACTGCTGCTGCTGGTGCTGCTGGAGCTGCTTGACCCGCACGCGGCTAGACGAACGCTGATGCGATCGCCACCACGAGGGTCAGCGTCAGCCGAGACAGACGCATCTAGTTGCCTCCTCCTTGTTTGTGTGCGACGTATTGGTCCCGAACAATTGCTTCACCGGCGGTTGGCCTTCGGGTTCAGAGCGTCCTGCAGCCCGTCACCAACGAGGTTGAACGCGAGCACGGTCAGCACCAGCGCGACGCCCGGGAAGACCATGTACCACCAGGCCGTGTCGAAGCGTCCGCTGGCTGCCGCGATCATCTGCCCCCAGCTGGCCGTGGGCGGCTGGATGCCCACGCCCAGGAACGAAAGCGCTGCCTCATAGAGGATGTTGGTCGGCAAGATCAGCGACGTGTAGACGATGATCGGCGCGACCAGGTTGGGCAGGATCTCGCGCGACATGATCCGGTTGTTCGAGGCGCCCAGCGAGCGGGCCGCCTCGACGAACTCCTTCTCGCGCAGCGACAGCACCTGGCCGCGGACGATGCGGCCGATGTAGGGCCACGAGGACAGCGCGATCACGACGATCAGCGTCACCCGGCCCGGCGTGATCAGCCCGCCCAGGCAGCCCTTTCCCAGCGAGCAGGCCGAGGCCAAACCGATCGCGAACAGCAGGATCGGGAACGCGAGCGCGATGTCCATCATCCGCGCCAGCAGCGAGTCGACCCACCCGCGGAAGTAGCCGGCGATCGTGCCGATCGTGACGCCGATCAAGACTGCCAGGCCGGTCGAGATGAACGCGACCTCGAGCGACGTCTGCGCACCGTAGATGACCCGCGCGAAGATGTCGCGACCGAGCTCGTCGACGCCGAACGGATGGGCCGCGCTCGGTCCCGTCGGCTGACCGAAGAGGTCGAGCGCGTTGATGTTCTGGTCGTTGGGCCCGGTGACGCCGACGAGCTTGACGATCACCGGCGCCAGGAACGCGGCGAGGATCAACAGGATGATGAAGCACAGCGACGCCATCGCCACGCGGTCGGAGCGGAACCGGCGCCAGAACAGCTGAAGCGGTGAACGGGCCGCGATGTCGCCGGGAGCAAGCTCGACTACATCGAGGATCCCCTCGTCCTCAATCAGCAGATCAGACGCGCCTACGCTCATGCGTTATCGGGCGACCTAGCGCCACACCTCGTCCACAAGACGGGGGAATACCACACGACAACAGGCTTGTCACCTTCGGTTAACGGCGGGACAACGAATGGACGATGCCGCGCCGGCGGCGGGTCGTGGTGCGACGATCGGTCGGCTGCCGGGCGGATACCCTCAGCAGGCCGCCCTCGTAGCTCAATGGACAGAGCACGCGCCTCCTAAGCGCGGGATGCAGGTTCGATTCCTGCCGGGGGCATAGGTTCGACGCGCCCCCGGGCCTGTCCTGCGTGCCCCGGGCCTGTAGCGCTCCCGGGCCTGTTCTGCGTCCGAACGCGTGCACGCGCGGGCACGCGCCAACCGGCGCAGGCGGCTGCTACCTTGCTAGCTCCTCGTGTCTGAGAGCACGCTTGAAGCACCGGCGGTTCCGGCGCCGGAGAGCCCGGAACCACGGTCTAAGACCCCGCGCCCACGACTCCCAGCCCTGATCCGCCGCCACCCGTGGTGGATCGTCGGGATCGGCCTCGTGGCGTTCTCGACCGCGCTTGTGTTCTGGGCCGACACGCGCCCCGGCTACGACCCGTACGGCTGGCTGATCTGGGGCTACCAGACCGTGCACGGGTCGCTCGACCTCGGCGGCGCGCCGTCGTGGAAACCGCTGCCCTGGCTGTTCACGGTCCCGTACTCGCTGTTTGGGCATCTGGCGCTCCGGCTGTGGATGATCACGGCGGTCTCGATCACGCTGTCGGGTTCGATCTTCGCGGGGCGGATCGCCTATCGCCTGACCGGCGTCACGACCGAGAACCGCTGGCCGGCGATCGCCGCGGCGCTGTTCGCGGGGCTGGCGCTGCTGGGGATCCAGGACTACTTCCACTACATGCTCAGCGCCCAGTCGGACCCGATGATCGTGGCGCTGTGCCTCGGGGCAATCGACATGCATCTCAGCCGCCACTACCGCTGGGCGTTCGCTCTCGGCGTGCTTGCGTCGCTGGGACGTCCCGAGATGTGGCCGTTCCTTGGCATCTACGCGATTTGGACGTGGCGCGCGATCCCGTCGATGCGGTGGTTCATCTACGCCGGGCTGGCGCTGATCCCGCTGTTGTGGTTCGGAGTCCCGGAGATCACCAACAACCGCCCGTTCGTGTCCGGCCAGCTCGCGCTGCTGTCCCCGCGCGAGCTTCACGAGAACAAGATCATCGGCACGCTGCACCGCTTCACGGCACTGACCTACCTCCCGATCCAGTTGATGGCGCTGGTCGCGATCGGCATCGCCTGGGTGCGGCGCAACTGGACCGTGCTGGTCCTGGGCGCCGGCGCGGTCGGCTGGATCCTGGTCGAGCTTGCGTTCGTGCTGCACGGCTGGCCCGGCGTCCCGCGCTACCTGTTCGAGCCGGCGGCGGTGACGATCGTGCTCGCCGGCGTGGGGGTCGGGTGGGTGCTGGTCGAGGTCCCGCGCCTCGGGCACGGCGTGCCCAGGTGGGCCGGGATCGCGATCGTCGGTGTGGTCGTCGCGACGCTGGTGCCCGGCGCGCTGGCGAGGGTGCGCACCGAGCACCGCGACCTGCGCCACGAGCGCGGGCGCACGAAGGTGATCGCGTGGCTGCAGGCCGACATCAACCACCTCGGCGGCTACAAGCACGTGCTCGCCTGCGGCGAGCCGGTCACGACGGTCAGGTACGTCGCGATGCTCGCCTACTTCACCAAGCGCAACGTCGGAGTGACCGGCCACCGCCCGAAGTTCGAGCTCAAGCAGAAGTATCCGATCGTGATGTTCAGCCCGCTGCACAACGGGTGGGGGACGTACCCGTGGCACACGCTGGCGTCCAACCAGCGGGCGTGCGCCAACCTCAACTCAAACTGGATCTACACCGGGCGCCACCCGAACGGCGTGCTCGTACCGACCCCCGCGCCCGTGGGCGTTCCGGTCGCCCCGCAGTGACGACCCACGGTACGACGGTCGAGACCCCCCGCATGGCCCCCGGCTGGGCCGGCGGCGAGCGCGGCGACGAGGTGCAGCCGTGGACGCTGCGCGCGTTCATGCGCGCGCACCCGTGGTGGAGCACCGGCGTCGGGATCACGCTGCTGTCGACGGTGATCGTGGTGCTGGCGCGGACCCGCCCCGGGTTTGACCCGTACGGGTGGCTGGTATGGGGCCAGAAGACGCTGTCGCTGTCGCTGGACACCAACGCGGCCCCGTCGTGGAAGCCGCTGCCGTACCTGTTCACGGTCCCATTCGCGTTGTTCGGCCACTACCAGGTGTGGCTGTGGATGATCGCGTCGCTGGCGATCTCGCTGTCGGGCGTCGTGTTCGCCGGGCGGATCGCCTACCGCCTGACCGGCACCGATGGGCGGCGATATCCGGCGATCGTGGCCGCGGTGTTCGCCGGCGTCGGCATCCTGTTGATCACCGACGGGTCGCAGAGCTACTGGCACTACCTGCTCAGCGCGCAGTCCGATCCGATGATCGTCGCGCTGTGCCTCGGCGCGATCGACTGCCACCTCGGCGGCCATCACCGCTGGGCGATCGCGCTCGGGGTGCTGGCCTCGCTCGGGCGCCCCGAGGTGTGGCCGTTCCTCGGGCTTTACATGATCTGGGCGTGGCGCGCGGCGCCGTCGACGAGGCGCCTGACGGTGGCCGGCGTGGTCGTGCTGCTGGTGATGTGGTTCGGGATCCCCGCCCTGACCTCGCGCAGCCCGTTCGTGGCGGGGACCAACGCCCTGGGCTCGGGCCGTGCGCTGCACAGCGACAAGGTGTTCGGGACGGTCAAGCGGTTCCTGCACCTGCAGGCGCCGCCGTACGAGATCGTCGCGCTGCTGACGGTCGCATGGGCGCTGTGGCGGCGCAAGTGGCTGCTGGTCGGGCTCGCGGCGGGGGTCGTCGCCTGGGTGGTGCTCGAGATCGCGTTCGCACTGCACGGCTGGCCGGGCCTGCCGCGCTACATGTTCGAGGCAGGCGCGGTGACGATCGTGCTCGCCGCGGTCGGCGTCGGCCGGCTGCTGGCGCAGGCGCCCAAGCTCTCGCCTGCCGCCGGATGGGCCACGATCGCGCTCGTCGTCCTGATCTGCGCCAGCCTCGTGCCTTCGGCGCTGTCGCGGGCGCGGACCGAGCACAAGGACCTGGTCGCCCAGCAGCGGCGCACGACCGAGATCGGGCGCCTGGCATCGGTGGTCATCGCGAACGGCGGCGCGGCGCGACTGCGCGCGTGCGGGGAGCCGCTGACGCGGCTCGAGTATCAGACGATCCTCGCCTGGCAGTTGCGCGTGAACGTCGTCAAGGTCGGCTTCAAGTACGGCCAGGCGATCGCGCACGGCAACCCGCTGGTGCTGTTCACGCCACACTCACGCGGCTGGACGGTGCAGGGCGTCCACCAGGTCGCGCCAGGCTGCCGCAGCCTGCCCCGGTAGCGGGTAAAACGCCGAAGGCGTTTCTCCGAGCGAAAGCCGACGGCTTTGGCCGCTTTCTCCCACGGGGAAACGCCGTCGGCGTTTTCCCGCGGTCGGGGTAGACGTCGTCGATCGTCGTCAGGCTGACGTACGGCGCCTGCGCGGCTTCCTCGATCGCGCCGGCGCCGCCGGCGAGGCGGTCGCAGATCGCAAGCACGCCGCAGACCTGATGGCCCTCGTCGCGCAGCGCCTCCAGCGCCCTGATCGTCGAGCCGCCGGTCGTGACGACGTCCTCGACCAGCATGCAACGGTCGCCGGGCGCCAGCAGCGGCCCCTCGATCCGGCGGGCGAGCCCGTGCTGCTTGAGCTCCTTGCGCACGAAGAACGCCTTGACGTCGGCTCCGCCCGCGAGCGCCGCGCAGGCGATCGGGTCAGCGCCCATCGTCATCCCGCCAACCGCGGTCGCGTCCCACTCGCGCGCCTGGGCGGCGACCAGTTGCGCCAGCGCGAGGAACCCGGCGGGGCGCAGGATCGCGCGCTTGGCGTCGACCAGGTAGCTCGCCGTGGCGCCGCTGGTGAGCACGACGTCGCCGATCACGAGCGCGTGCGCACGCAATTCGTCCAGCAGCCGCGCCCGGGCGGTCGTCCGAGTGTCCAGTTCCATCAACGGCTGTTCATCCTAGCCTCGGCCCGGGGCGATAGACCGAACCGTGATCCATCGGGTTCTGGTGCTGTCGGCCTACGTTTGCTGTGGGCTGGTCATCGCCTCGTTTGCTCTGTTCGCCCGCGATCAGTTCGCCGGCGCTTCCGAGCAGCAGACGAGTGAGATCGTCGCCGGCCAGTCGGCGACCGTGGCAGCGGTCCCGGTAAAGACCCACCATGCTCAGCCACGCCGGTTCATCGACGACGCGGCCAGCGCGCTGACCTCGCCGTTTCGCTCGCTGGTGCGCACCGACAGTCATTGGGCGGTGGAGATCGAGGGGACTTTGCTGGCGCTGCTGACCTACGGACTCGGGCTGGGATTCCTTGCGCGATACGCGCGCCCGGAGAACTGAGGAGCCGGCCCGGCGCTGCGAAACCCACAGGGCCGCGTCAGCGGCCCCATAAACCTAGTAGTACGTGTCGACCCAGTCGTTGTAGTTCAGCCAGTTAAAGACGAACACTGCGTCCTGGATCGGCAGGCGCATGCAGCCGTGGCTGGCCGGGTAATCGGGCGCCGGGTTGAAGCCGTGGATCGCGTAGCCGCCGATGAAGAAGCTCGAGTAATACATCCCATCGGACAGGTATCCCGGGTCGCGCCGATAGATCTGGAAGTTGCCCAGAATCGTCGGGGTCGACGGCTTGCCCGAGCTGATCGGCAAGATGTAGCGGACGTTGCTGCCGTCGGCGAGCGCGAGCAGTTGCAGCCCGAGGTTGCCCTCGGCGTGGTGGCCGTTCTGCGGGAAGCGGATCTTGAACTCGCCCCAGCCGTTGAGCAGGTAGCTGACCGTGCGACCGTCCAGCGACTGCGAGGTGCCCGATCGCAGCAGCCGGTGGTAGGCGTCGATCGCCCAGCCCGTAAAGCTGTCGTAGACGCCTGTCTGCGGGATGAAGAAGTGAAGCGCCGCGAGCCGCTGCTGGAGCAGGTCGACGAAGGGCCCGGTCGAGCCGAAGCCGACGTTGGTGTCGAGCACGTCGAAGTTGCGCTTGGACTTGAAGCCGAGCATCTGCGCGGTGCGGTCGTGCGTGACCTGGACTGAGACCGTGCCGACGCCGCTGCTCTTGATCCGCTCGGTGAAGCGTCCGTAGTTGTGCTTGGGCGATGGCTTGATTCGTAGCCGGTCGGTCTTGATCAGCTTGCGGCCGAGGAAGGACTTGACGGTCACCCACTGGCCGGGGACAAACGGGTGGACGATGCCGTCGACGTGCAGCACTCGGCCCGGGACCATCACCGGCTGGCGGTGGACATAGAAGGCGTCGAACATGTGCAGCGTCAGCGAGCCGCTGCGCGGCTTCGGCGCCGGCGGCGGCGCGGGCGTGGTCGTCGTCGTCGTCGTCGTCGTCGAAGTGGTCGTAGTCGTCGAAGTCGTCGTCGTGGTCGTCGGCGCTGCCTTGCCGGCCGCGGTGCCGCTGTTCGATGCGCCCGCGACGGCCGCGGGCACCAGCATGATCACCGCGCTCAAAGCAAGGACGCGCCCCAAAGTCCGTGGCATCAAGAACTATTGAATCAGGGCTGAAGGCGTGCCGCGCTGCGACCCGACGGTCTAGCTGTGCGCCGGCTGCGCGCGGCGCGGCGCTGACAGCGGCCCGGTCGCGGCGCCGATCACCAGCCACGAGCCGACAACCAGCCCCAGGATCGCCACCGCGGACCAGTGCAGCTGGTTGTAGCCGAGCGCGAGCGAGTTGTTGAACGAGTGCAGCGCCATGCACGGGTACAGCGAGCGCGTGCGCCAACGGACGAGGCACAGCACGAACCCGAGGAATGCAAGCGGGATCAGATACTGCGGCGACGCCGAGCCGGTGTGCGCCAGACCGAACAGCACCCCGGTGAAGACGGCGGCCACCCACGTCCCGATCTCCTTGCCGAACACGTTGATCCGCCAGCGGCGCAGCGCCCCGAACAGAAAGCCCCGGAAGAAGAACTCCTCGGCCACGGGCGCGATCACGCACACGAACACGGCCGCCGCCACCAGCGCTGCCGTGTGGTGGCTGACCCCGAGCTCGCTAGGGAGCTTGTCCTTGCCGTGGAGGTTGAAGATCGCCGCGTACGCGGCGGTCACCGTGTAGTAGCCGACGCCCGCGATCAGGAACGCGCTGACGCCGAGCCGGATGCTGATCCGCCGAAAGCCGAAGTCGGCCGGCGTCGGCCGCGCGCGCAGCGATGCGAAGTACACGGCCGCGGCGACGAACGAAAGGTCGACGACGACGTCGCTGATGATGGTGACCGCCGGCGTCGGATGGGTCAGGCTCGAGCCGGCGCTGTGGCCGATGATCTCGATCACGATCACCGCGACCTGCCCGATCGCGAGCCCGAGCAGCACCGCGGCCGGCGCCGTCCACAGCCGCCACGGGGGCTCGTCGGGGCCGCGCTCGGAGCGGTTCGGAGCCTGCTCGAGCCTGGGGACCGCGGTCTCGGGCGGCGGCGTGCTCGGGGTGCTAGGCATCCGGTCCAAGGTTAAGGCCCCGGGGAGTTGTAGACAGCACCCGCTCGAGTTCGCGCAGGCCGCCGATCACCTGCACCCCGGGCGGGGCCGCGCCGCCGGGGCGCGACAGCGGCGGGGCCGCCCCGCCGTCGCGCAACAGCAGGACCGCTTCGATCCCGAGCGCCTGCGCGCCCGCGACGTCCTCGTCGAGGCTGTCGCCGACGTGGATCGCCTGCGACGGCTGCGCCTCCGCCAGCGCCAGCGCGCGCTCAAACACGGCCGCGGCCGGCTTGCGCGCCCCCACCTCAGCGGACGTGACGATGCCGTCCAGCAGCTCACCGAGGCCGAGCCGTTGCAGCACCTCGTGCAGCGACACGTCCCAATTGCTGGCGACGATCGTGCGCATCCCGCGGCCGCGCGCGACCGCCAGCGCCGGACGGGCGTCGGCAAAGGCGCTGAAGCGGATCGACGCCAGCAGCGCCTCGGTCAGCGCCGGCGGGCTGATGCGCTCGAGCGCGGGCGACGGCGGCAGCGCCCCCCGCACGACCTCGGCGCAGCGCTCGCGCAGCGACGCCAGGCCGGCACCGTCAGCGCCCTCGTCGAAATGCGTTCGGTAGTACGCGATCTCGGCCGCGATCGCATCCGCTGCCTGGTCCTCGCCGACCTCGATCCCGAAGCGCCGCTGCAGCTCGGCGCGCAGCAGCGGCCCGGGCGGCTGCAACGCGACCAGCGTCCCGAGCGCGTCCAGCAGCAGCACGGTACGGCCGCGAGTGGGCGAAGCGGGCATGACTTGCAGAGTGCCATCGTCCGTGCGATTGGAGGAGCACGACCCGGCGGGCCGAATCAGCTGCCCAGCTACACTCGATCGTCCACGTTCGGCACCAGACGGCGTTTGGGGGCGCCTTCTCGTCGACGATAGTCCTGATGAGCAGACGCGAACGACAGCGCCGCCGCAACCGCAACCGTGGACATCCGGTCCGGCGCGTATTCCTGATCGCGGTGCTGCTCAGCCTCGTCGCGATCGGCGCGGGGATCGCCGGTGCCGCCGCCTGGGTTATGAACACGGCCGACTCCGCGCCGAACATTGCCCAGCTCAAGCCGCGGGATGTGGGACAGCTGTCGGAGGTCTTCGGCAGCGACGGCAGCCTGCTCGGCTACATCTACTCCGACACGCTGCGCACCTACGTCAACAGCCGCCGGCTCCCGAACCGGCTCAAGCAGGCGACGGTCGCGATCGAGGACCGCCGCTTCTATCAGCACGGCGGGATCGACTACCAGGGAATCGTGCGCGCCGCGGTCAAGGACGTGTTCGGCGGCGGCAAGACGATCCAGGGCGGCTCGACGCTGACGATGCAGCTCGTGCGCAACATCTACCTGCCCTACCGGCTCGCCGACACCCGCTCGCTGAAGCGCAAGATCATCGAGGCGAAGCTCGCCCAGGAATTGGAGAAGAAGCACTCCAAGAACTGGATCCTGACCCAGTACCTCAACGACGTCGACTACGGCACGCTCGGCGGCAAGACGGCGGTCGGGGTCGGCGCGGCCTCGCAGCTGTTCTTCGACAAGCCGACCGGCAAGCTCAACCTGGCGCAGGCCGCACTGCTCGCCGGACTGCCGCAGGCGCCGTCGGAATACAACCCGTTCCTGTACCCCGACCTCGCCCGGGCGCGCCGCCACGAGGTGCTCACCGCGATGGTCACCTCGCACTACATCACGCTGGCGCAGGCGGCCGCGGCCGATGCCTCGCCGCTGCAGGTGCACCGCAACAACACCTACCAGCTCAAGCGCGAGCCGTACGTGTTCGACTACGTCAAGGACCAGCTGATCCAGAAGTTCGGGCTCAAGACGGTCGAGCAGGGCGGGCTGCGGGTCTACACGACGATCGACCTCAAGCGCCAGCAGCAGGCGCGCGACGCGATCCTCAGAAACGAGGGACAGCCCGGCGACCCGGCGGCGGCGCTGGTCAGCATCGATCCCACCAACGGCCACATCCTCGCGATGGCCACTTCGTCGACGTACGGATCGACTGCCGGCACGACTAGCTTCGACTACGCGACGCAGTCGCACCGCCAGACCGGATCGGCGTTCAAGGTATTCGCGCTGATGACGCTGATCCACGACTACGACGGCGACCCCAACCAGACGTTCTACAACTCGCACGAGCTGCAGCCGGGATGGCTGCCCGGGTACCCGACCTACCACGTGCAGACCTCCGAGCACAGCTACGAAGGCGACATCAGCATCACCAAGGCGACGACCATGTCGGACAACACCGTGTTCGCTCAGCTCGGGCAGGACTTGGGGATGGACAAGGTCACGGCAACCGCGCACGCGATGGGCATCACCTCGCCGCTGAGCGATCTCCCGTCCGAGGTGCTGGGCGCGGTCGCCGTCTCGCCCCTGGAGATGGCCGACGCGTACGCGACGATCGCCTCCGGCGGCATCCATCACGCGCCGACCGCGATCACCCAGGTCACGTTCCCCGACCGCAGCTCGGTCAACCTCGGCGACTCGCCGGGCAACCGCGTGTTCACGCCCGGCGAAGCGTACGCCGCCACCCAGGTCATGAAGACGGTGATCCAGAGCGGCACCGGCACCGCGGCCGACTACGGCTGCCCGGCGGCGGGCAAGACGGGCACGACGAGCAATTACACGGATGCGTACTTCGACGGCTTTACGCCACAGCTCGCAACCGCGGTGTGGGTCGGCTACCCGAACTCGACGGTCTCGATGAACGACGTCAATGGGCTCGGCCCGGGCTTCGGCGGGACGCTGTCGGCGCCGATCTGGCACGACTACATGTCGGTCGCGAGCAACGGCTTCTGCGGCGACTTTGCGCAGCCCGCGGTCCCGTGGCACGGCACCGCGTTCTTCGGCAAGTTCGCGACGACCGGCAACACCAACACCAACACCAGCACCGGACCAGGCTCGACCACCACCTCCACGACCTCGACGACCGCGACCGGCCCCACTCCGGGCACGCGCACCACCGGCGGCGCCAGCCCAGCCAGCAACCCGACGCTGTACTCCACGCCGCCACAGGGTCCGACCCAGCAGGGCAACGGCAACGGCGGCAACGGTGGCGGTGGCAACGGCGGCGGTGGCGGTGGCGGCGGTGGCACCGGACACGGCAATCCGCAGAACGGCGGGAACGGGCACTGAGGACGCGCGCGCCGTGCACGCGGGGCGCGCACGGCCGGGCTGCTGCTAGCGTTGTCAACCCCGGGCGCGCGTCGGCGCGTGCCCGCTCTCTCACGGGAACACAGGAACACAGCAACACATGCCCAAGGAAGAAAAGGTCGAGCTGGAAGGCGAGGTCGTCGAGGCGCTGCCCAACGCGATGTTTCGCGTCAAGCTCGACAACATGGACCGGGTCGTGCTCGGTCACGTGGCGGGAAAGATGCGACGGTTCCGGATCCGCATCCTGCCCGGCGATCGCGTGCGGGTCGAGCTGTCTCCGTACGACCTGGACCGCGCGAGGATCGTCTACCGGCACCGCTGAGCCGCTGCCGGGTGTCTGAACCGGGACACAGGTGCGCGAGCTCGAGCTGATCGACGCCCTCGAGCAGGCGCTGGGTTCCGGCAGCCCCCGGGTCGTTCGCTGGCTGGGCGACGACGCCGCGGTCGTTCGTGCCCGCCCCTACGCGGTCACGTCCGTCGACGCGATGATCGAAGGGGTCCACTTTCGCCGCGAGCAGCTTTCGCCGGCGGAGATCGGCCACCGCGCGCTCGCGGCGGCCGCGTCGGATCTCGCGGCGATGGGAGCCGACCCCGGCGAGGCGTATCTGGCGCTCGGCCTGCCTCCCGGCACCGAGCGCGGCGAAGCGCTTGCGCTCGTGAGCGGAGCCCAGGCGCTGGCGGCGCAGATCGGGCTGACGATCGCCGGCGGCGACGTCACGCGCGCCGGCACGCTCACGGTCTCGTTCACGGTCGTCGGCTGGAGCGACGATCCCGCCCGGCTCGTGGGGCGCGACGGCGCGGCTCCGGGTGACCTCGTCGCGGTCACCGGCACGCTCGGCGACGCCGGCGCCGGGCTCGCGCTGCTCGACGACCGCGCGCAGCTCGCCGACCAGCGCAGCTCAAACGCGCTGCGCGAGCGCTACGCACGGCCGCAGCCGCGATTGGCCGAGGGCCGTATCCTCGCCGACCTCGGTGCGACGGCGATGATCGACCTGTCAGACGGCCTTGCGACCGACGCCGGCCACATCGCGCGGCGAAGCGGCGTCCGGCTCGAACTGTCGCTGGCGGCGCTCCCGCTCGCGCCCGGCGTCGAGGAGGTCGCGTCCCAGCTCGGCCAGGATGCTGGGTCGTTCGCGGCCACGGCGGGAGAGGACTACGAGCTGTGCGTGACGATGCCCGCGGCGGCACGAGACGCCGTTGCAGCGGCGTGGGCGAGTCTGCCCGGCCCGCTCACGTTCGTCGGCGCAGTCGTCGAGGGACCCGCCGGCGTGCTGTTCAGTGACGCCCGAAGCGGCCTTGCCGGCTACGAGCATTCAATCTGAGGCTTGCGTCGGCGGCGCAGGCACGCTCGCCCGAGCAGACATGCTCGGCGCGCGCGGCCGAAAGCTCCCGCAACTGACGCAGGATCGCGTCGGCCACGACCACGGGCTGCACTCGGTACTCGTTCCGTCTGATTCTGTCTGACAACTCGGCCACCTTCTCGGGGTCCACATTCATGGAAGTCATATCCTGCATCGGCAGCTATCGACGCAAGCTCGATCAGGGTTTTACACGGATCGACGCAACGCGCGTGGTCTTGGGCGCCGACGTCGAGGCGGCCAGCACGGCCTTCGTCGGCTGCACCTCTTGCAGGCGCGCGAACACGATGATCCGCTGCGCGGCGCTGTACAGCGGGTTGCATGCGGACAGCACAAGTCGGTCGTAGCCGACGTTGTTGGTGACCCACAGCGCTGTCGGCAGCACGATCTTGTGGTACTGCACGACGTAGGTGAACTGCGCGTAGGGCATCTTCAGCACGATCCGGTCGCCCGGCGAGAGCGAATCGATGTGGCGAAACGGCGCCAGATAAGTGGTGCGGTGCCCGGCGATCGCGACGGTTCTCCCGAGGCCGGGGAACGCGGTGCCCGGGTAATGACCGGGGCCCTTCTCCAGCGACGCCGTATCGGTCCCCTGGATGACGTCGAAGCTCGCGCCGATCTTGTTGATCACGATCTTGCCGATCGCCGCCCCTGTCGTGACGCGGCGCTGGTCGGATCGCGCCAGGTAGCGGATCCGCTGCCCCATCGTCTGCAGGACGGTCAGCGCGCTGCGGTCAGTCCTGGTCAGGGGCACGCTCTGGTAGCTGAGGAAGCGCTTGTTGATCTCCGTGCGCTTGATCATCGCGACGACCGCGGTGACCGGCTCCTGCCACACGACCGTCGCTCCGGCGTCGAGGACGAGCAGCATCCCGGAGATGATCAGTACAGAGGAAATATCGCGAATCAGTCGTCTCATCGGCGTAGCGGTCTCATCGGCGTAGCGCCGACTCGGTCCCGCCCAGCGAGCCCGGTCCGGCGTAAGTGATCGGTCCACGCACCGTGATCGGCAGGTCTTCGGCTCGCGGTTCGCGTTGCCCCCATACTGCGATCACAAACACGCTTGTGACACACCCAAGCATAACGCCGAATTCGAGCACTGCGGGCAACTTGATGTGCCCGCCTGCCACGAGCAGCAGCGCGTTCCACGCCAGCTGCGCCGGCCCGAGCCCGAGCGCGTTGGCGTAGTAGACGATCAGCAGGATCGGGGCGACCAAGCCGATCAGCAGCAGGGCGACGGTCACGACTCCCCGCAGCCTGACGTCGGGATCGACGACCCACATCCACAGGTGCAGCGCCGGGATCAGCAGCACAGCGGCGAACGGATTGGTCAGCCAGATCGCGAGCGCGGCGGCGCACATCACCAGCAGGACGGCAACCCCGGCGGCACCCCGCGGCCCTGGGTCGGCCAGCTCTCGATCGGCCCGGCGGATCCGGGCGAGCCGGATGATCAGCGGGCGAAACGCAAAGAACGACAACACGACCACGAACGCGAGCAGCGCGAGCGCCAAGACACCGCTGCCGTGCAGCGGCACCGCGGCGGCGGCGACCGGGCCGGGTGGCGCCTTGCTGACCAGTCCGACCGGCTGCGCCGCGACAGCGAGCCCGAGCGCGAGCACAAACGGGACACAGCTGGCCAGCACCCACACGGTCCAGCGTGAGATCGACTGGCCGCGACGGCGGGCACGCGCGACGCCGTCGATCGTCGCCCCGAACACCGGCAGCATCAGCGCCAGCACAAACAGCCGGACGGCCCAGGCGGGGATCACCTTGCCGTCGTAGACCAGGTAGGGGCGGGCGGAGGGGAGCTCGGCACCGCCGTCGAGCGCATTGATCGACTGCAGCACCGTGCGCCCGAGCGCGTTGAGCTGGCCGGTATTGGCGACCTCGTTGGGCGCCGGGGCGCGCTCACCCGAGGTCGACAGCAGCACGGCCGGATCGCCCGCGGCGCCGAACGGCCCTTGCTCGCCGAGCGTCCACGGGAACGCGAGGCGCGCAAATTGGGCGGCCAGCGTGGTGCCGCCGGGCTTGCCCACCGCCTGCGCGTTGAGCGCCGCCGCCACGGTGTTGCGCAATGCCGGGGGAGCGACGTCCTGGCCGTTTGACCACGGGACGACGATCGGTTTGTGCAGCGTGGCACCGGCCAGATCGCCGAGCGCGATCACGGCGTCGATCGGCTGCCCCAGCGCCCGCGCGAGCGCCGTGGCGCCGGCGACGCCGTCTGAGCCGCTGGTCGACGCAAGCACGATCGTGCGATGCGTGGTCTCGCCGGCGAGCACGCGGGCTAGCTCCAGCAGCGTCGCCGTGCCCGACAGTTGCGCTGTCGCGGGCTGCGTCAGCGCGTCGCGATGGGCAACGATCACAATCGTGCCGGACGATTGTCCGGCCCTGACCGCGGTCACTGTCTCGAGCTCCTGGGTGCCGTCCACCGTCCGGGCTTTGGTCAGCGCGTGCGACACGTTCCAGCCCTGGCGGATGTTCGAGAGCCGCTGCTGCACCTCCTGGGCCAGCGCCGTGTCGCCGTTTGAGCCGGGCCGACGGTCCGGGTACGTCTTCGCAAACGAGTTCATCGTCGTGACCACGTTCTCGACGTTGAAGGCGTCGGGCGCAAGCGTCGCGGACATCGGCCCCGGCTGATCGGTCAGCGAAAACGCGAGCACGACCGCGGCCAACGCCACCGCGACGAAGCCCATCCGGTAGATGCGCGGATCCAGCATCGGCCCTAAGAGGTTATCCGGGGTCTGCGCCGGATCCGGGATCTTCGGCTGCTCGTGCTCGCACGAACGTCGGTACGCGCCCGTTTTTCGTAACCGATTCTTACCCTATGGCACTACTCTTCCGGCCTAAGAGGAAGGAGACCCGTGGCCGATCGCTCAGCGCGCATCCTGCTCGTGGACGATGAGCAGTCGATCCAGACGCTGCTCTCCTATCCGCTGCGCAAGGAGGGCTATGACGTAGTCCAGGCGACTGACGGGCGCCAGGCGCTCGATCGCTTCGAGGAACAGCCGTTCGATCTGGTCGTGTTGGACCTGATGCTGCCTCGGATCGACGGCCTGGAGATCTGCCGCCGCCTGCGCAGCCGTAGCTCGGTGCCGATCATCATGCTCACGGCCAAGTCCGAGGAGATCGACAAGGTCGTGGGGCTCGAGCTCGGGGCCGACGACTACATCACCAAGCCGTTCTCGCTGCGCGAGTTCTCCAGCCGGATCAAGGCGGCGCTCCGCCGGGCCGAGATGAGCCGGCCGGCCGAGACCGCCCCCGACGAGGCGCCGCTGCTGGTCCGCGAGCTGCGCGTCGACTTTCCCAAGCGCACGGTCCGCGTCCGCGGCGACGAGGCGCAGCTGACGTTCGTCGAGTTCGAGATCCTGTCGGCGTTGGCACGCGCGCCGGGCAGGGTGTTCACGCGCGACATGCTGCTCGCGCGGATCTGGGGGGACTCTGCATATCGCGACCCGCGGACGATCGACGTCCACATCAGGCACCTGCGCGAGAAGATCGAGCACGATCCGAAGGATCCGGAGTACCTGTTCACGGTCCGCGGCGTCGGCTATCGCTTCCGCGACACGGAGGTCTGACGATCGCTCGCGCGCCGATCGCGCGGCGCGGCGCAGGCGGTCCGATGAGGATCTCGCTGAGCAACAAGCTGGCGCTGTTCTTCGCGGCGGTCACGTTCTCCGCGATCGGGGTGTTGTACCTGTACGTCGCGCCGGGGCTGCAGAAGCGCCTGGTCGACGAGAAGCTCAAGGAGCTGGCCGGTGCTGCGCTGCGGCATTCCGGGCCGATCACGCAAACGGTCGGCGCCTCCGACCCGCTGGGTGTGATCCGAGCCCGCGTCAACACGGCAGCGGCTGGGTCCGGGGCCCGGGTCACGTTGCTGTCGGTCTCGACGGCGATCGCGCCGGGCGGCCCGCAGTTGTCGGTGCTGGCCGATTCCAGCAACCCGAGCGCGAGCGAGCGGCTTGGATACCCGGCCGCGTTGCGCGCCGCTCGCTCGGGCGAGCCGCGGACGGGCACCGAGTCGACCCGCGCGGGCACGGTCGCGGAGGCCGCCTACCCGGTCACCTACCAGGGCCGCGTGGCGCGGGTGGTCGTGTACTCGGACCCGGTCTCCGACGTCGTGCGCAACGTCGCTTTGGTCCGCCACGAGATCCTGGTCGCGGGCGGGATCGCGCTGCTGGTCGCGCTCGTCGGCGGCTATCTGGTGGCCCGCGCGCTCGCTCAGCGGGTCAAGCGGCTCGAGCTCGCCGCCGAGCGTGTCGCCGGCGGAGAGTTCCAGCACCCGATCCCGGTCGACTCGACCGATGAGCTCGGCCAGCTTGCGGTCGCATTCAACGACATGCAGCGGCAGCTCGGGCAGCTCGACGAGGCGCGCAAGAAGTTCATCGCGACCGCTTCGCACGAGCTGCGAACCCCGATCTTCTCGCTCGGCGGGTTCGTCGAGCTGCTCGAGGACGAGGAGCTCGACGCCGAGACCCGAGCTCGCTTCCTGGAACAGGTGCGAGACCAGGTCGAGCGGCTGCGCAAGCTGTCGGTCGACCTGCTCGATCTGTCTCGGCTCGAGTCGGGGACCCTCGAGCTGCGCCCCGAAGAGGTCGACCTCGGGGAATTGACTCGGTCGGTGTCGGGGGAGTTCGAGCCGACGCTGGCCCAGCACGACGCGCACCTCGAGCTGCGGCTGGCGGCGCGGCGGATCGAGGCCGTATGCGACCCCGTGCGCGTCGCGCAGATCATGCGGATCCTGATCGACAACGCGCTCACGCACACGCCGGCGGGAACCCGGATCGTCGTCACCGCCGGCCGCGACGACGGCCACGTGCGCCTTGCCGTGCGCGACGACGGCGAAGGGATCAACGCGCAGGCCGTCCGGCGGATCTTCGAGCCGTTCTACACCGCCGACGATGCCCAGGGATCGGGGCTCGGGCTGGCGATCGCGTCCGAGCTCGCCGAGCGGATGTCGGGGCGGCTGTCGGTGCACTCGGCGCCGGGCGACACGGTGTTCACGCTCGAGCTCCCCGGCCGGGCGGCGCCGGGGCGGCCCGGCGGCTCGTGACGGCGTGTTCTAGGTTTCGCCCTCGTAGTAGTCGACCTTGCCGTCGGCGCGTCGCACCATCACGTGGTCGTCGGCGTTGTCGGTCCACACGCCGATCTTGTCGCTGTCGGGATAGACGGCGACCGCCGGCACCTCGTCGCTCGAGAACATCAGCGCGTGGGCAGGGGCATCGCCGTGGTTCATCAGCTTGTGGGCGCCGGCGGGGCCGGACGGGAAGCAGACGAGGTCGCCCGGCCGGAGCTCGTGCTCGCCGTCGGGCGCGCGGACCTGGACCTCGCCATCGAGCACGAGCAGCCATTCCTCGACGTACTCGTAGTGGTATGGGCACAGGTCTTCGCCCGCCGGCAGCTCGAACAGCTTCACGACCAGGTCCTTGCCGCCGGCGAGCTTGCCGACGCGCGCCATCCCTGCCCGATAGCCCGACGGGTCTGCGGAGTCGTACTCGTATTGCGCGTTGAACAGGTTTGCTCGGTTCATGGCTGGATGTTCGCAGCGCCGCGCGCCTGGTTGACTTGACGGCGGTGAGCTTCGAACCGGCCCCCGTCGACCGCGCGGATCTTCCGTCACGTCACCGACTCGTCCTCGAGCTGGCCGGCGCGCTTCGCGACCGCGTTGTGCCCGAGCTCGGTTCGCACGCCGGCCGTGCGGCCTCGGAAGGCGGAGCGGGCGGAGATTTGACATTCGCCGTCGATGAGCTGGCGGAGAGCTCGCTCGAGCAGTTCGTCGCGCAGCGCGCACCTGGACTGGCGTTCTACTCCGAGGATCGTGGCCTGGTCGCGCCCGCTGATGCATCGCACGTGCTGGTCGTGGATCCGATCGACGGCACCCGGCCGGCGATGGCGGGGCTCGAGTCCGCGTGCGTCGCGGTCGCGCTGGCGCCGCTCGGGGACGGCGAGCCGACGATGGCCGACATCGAGGTCGGATGCGTGATGGAGATCAAATCGGGGGACTGGTATCTGGCGGTGCGCGGCGGTGGCGTGCGCGGCACCCGGCCCGTCGCGCTCGGTCGATCGTCGGAGCTGAGCCGAATGTTCTGGAGCTATGGCTTCCGCGGGCGGCCGGCCCGGCCGACCGTCGAGGTGCTCGGCGACCTGATCGATGCGTCGTCGGTCGGCGGCGGCACGTTTGAGCTCGGCTCGCAGGCGTTCTCGATGACGCGGATCGTGACCGGACAGCTGGACTCGGTGATCGAGGTCGGCTCGCGGCTGGTCGACGAGGTGCCCGGAATGCGAGCGGAGTTCGAGCGCGTCGGCCGCGGACAGGTGCTCAACAACTCTCCCTACGACCTCGCCGCGCCGTGGCTGTGCCTGACCGAGGCCGGCGGGGTCGTCAGCGACGGCTGGGGCGAGCCGCTGGACCGCCATCGCCTGCTCGGCTCCGGCCACGAGTTCCAGATGTCGTCGATCTCGGCATCCAATCGGGATCTGCACGCGCAGCTCGTGAAGGCCATCGACGAGGGGGTTGCGCGGCTGAAGGCGATGCGCTCGTGAGGGGCTTGCAAGCAGGCTCCGGGGTGGGCGGGGGCGGCCAATTGATTCGCGTTTGCGTCGCCGCTCGGTATCGTGCGGCCGCCTGCCTTCGCTAGCCCATGCTCCAGCCCGTCTCCGTCGCTCACAAGCATCTCTCCGACTACGCCAGCATCGTCGGCCGTCCGCTGGTGGAGGAAATCCGCGAGCGCGCCGAGCGGCTGAAGGGCAAGCGGGTGCTGCACCTGTCGGCGACCGCGTTCGGCGGCGGTGTGTCGGAGATCCTGTACACGCTGGTGCCGCTGATGATCGACGTCGGCCTGGACTGCGAGTGGCACGTGATCTACGGTCGCGAGGAGTTCTTCAACGCGACGAAGGTCATGCACAACGCCCTCCAGGGCAATCCTCAGGACCTGACCGAGGAGCAATGGGGCATCTGGCAGCAATACAACGAGATCAATGCGCGTGAGCTGTCTGGAGGCTGGGACGTGTGCATCGTCCACGACCCGCAGCCGGCCGCGATCGGTTCGCTGGTCGCGGAGAAGGCCCGCCACTGGATCTGGCGCTGCCACATCGATCTCTCGACGCCCTATGCCCCCACGCTGGAGCGGCTGCTGCCCTACATCAACGTGTACCCGGCCTCCGTGTACCACATGCCCGCTTACGTGCCCGCCGGCATCGACGGCCGCGCCCACATCGTGCCGCCGGCGATCGATCCGCTCGCGCCGAAGAACATGGCGTTCTCGCCCGAGGATGCGGTGTACATCTGTGGGCAGTTCGGGATCGACGTCGACCGGCCGTTGCTGTGCCAGGTGTCCCGGTTTGATCCGTGGAAGGATCCGCTCGGCGTGATCGACGCCTACCGGATCGTCAAGGAGCAGATGCCCGACGTCCAGCTCGCGCTCGTCGGCTCGATGGCGACCGACGACCCCGAGGGCTGGGACTTCTTCAACGCGACCGTCGCCCACGCCGACGGCGATCCCGACATCCACATCCTCAACAACCTCAACAACGTCGGGGCAATCGAGGTCAACGCGTTCCAATCGCATTGCGACGTGGTGATTCAGAAGTCCAAACGGGAAGGTTTCGGGCTGACCGTGACCGAAGCGATCTGGAAAGCTCGGCCGTTCATCGGCGGCGACGTCGGCGGGATCCCGCTGCAGGTGTCCAACGGCGAATCGGGATTCCTCGTCTCCACCGTCGAGGAGTGCGCGCAGCGCGCGCTGGAGATCCTGAGCGATCCGGGCCTCGGCAAGCAACTCGGCCGAGCCGGCAAGGAGATCGCGCGCCAGCGGTTCCTGACGCCGCGCCTGCTGCGCGATTGGTTGCAGATGTTCGAGGACGTCGGGGCCTAGCCATGGTGACGGGCGGCTGCCCACACCTGGGAGGCAATGCGGCGGCGATCCGCGGAGCGCCCGGGGGCTAACGGTGGCAAACGCTCCCGCTCGTACTCGTCTCCAATCGTGGTCCGGTGACGTTCCAGCCGGGCGGAGGGGTGCGGCGGGGGACCGGTGGTCTGGTGACGGCGCTGATCGGCCTCGCCTCCTACCGCGACGTGACCTGGATCGCGTCGGCGATGACCGATGAGGACGTCGCGATGACCGAGCGCTACGACGGCCACGCGTTCCCGGTGCGAGCCCCCGACGGCGGCGAGTACAGAGTCAAGCTCGTCGCCTCGGACCCGGAGGCCTACGACCGCTTCTACAACATCATCGCCAACCCGTTGCTGTGGTTCATCCAGCACAACCTCTGGGATCTGTCCAATGCCCCGGACATCCGGCGCAACGAGACCGAGGCCTTCGAGTTCGGCTACAACGCCGTCAACGAGGACCTGGCGCGCGCAGTGCTCGAGGAGATCGAGGGCGTCGAGAAACCGGTCGTGATGGTTCACGACTACCACCTGTACACGCTTCCGGGCCTGATTCGCCGCGCGCGACCCGATGCGTTCCTGCATCACTTCGTCCACATCCCCTGGAGCCAGTCGGACGCCTGGCGGGTGCTGCCGGCGATGATCCGCGAGGACCTGTATCACGGGATCCTCGCCAACGACATCATCGGCTTTCACACCAGCCCCTACTGGCGCAACTTCCTGCAGTGCTGCGAGGACCTGCTCGGGCTCGAGGTCGACCACCAGCAGGGGCTCGTGCACCACGGCGGCCGCGAGGTCTGGGTGCGGCACTACCCGTTGCCGATCGACGCCGGCGCCGTGCAGTCGGTCGCCGCACGCGAGCGCGTGCGCGAGTTCGAGGACGAGCTGCTGCGGCGCCGCCGCGACCACCTGATCCTCCGCGTCGACCGCGCCGACCTGTCGAAGAACGTGTTGCGCGGCTTCGGCGCATTCGACGTGTTCCTCGAGCAGCATCCCGAGTTCCGCGAGAAGGTCACGTTCATCGCCCAGCTGATGCCCTCGCGGACCGACATACCGGAGTACGCCGAGTACCTCGAGCGGATCGAGGCCGTGGTCGCGGTCGTCAACCACCGCCACGGCTCACCCGACTGGATGCCGATCCAGCTCAAGCTCCGCGACGATCTCGAGGAGGCGGTCGCGGCCTACAAGCATTACGACGTGCTGATCGTCAACGCGATGTTCGACGGGATGAACCTCGTCGCCAAGGAGGGCCCGATGGTCAACGAGCGCGCCGGCGTGTCGATCCTGTCGGAGAACACCGGCGCGCACGAGGAGCTGGGCGAGTACGCGCTGTCGGTCAACCCGTTCGACATCCAGGAGCTGGCGGACTCGATCCACGCCGCGCTGACGATGCCGATCGAGGAGCGCCGCCGCCGGCACGAGGGGCTGAAGTCGATCGTCACCGCGCGTGATCCGGGCGACTGGATCGACGAGCAGCTCGCCGACATCCGCGAGAAGGAAGCGCACGCGGAGGCCGCCACACGGGTGGGGCGGTCGGGGCGGGCGGGCCGGGGCGGGCGGGCCGGCGGGGGCGGACGGGCCGGCGGGGGCGGGCGGGCCGGCGGGGCAGGTCAGTAGAGCGGTCAGTAGACCGTCTTGCGCTCGTTGACCGGACCGGGCGGGCCGGCGGGGCAGGTCAGTGGAGCGTCTTGCGCTCGTTGAGCATCGCGACGAACGTCGCGATCCGCCTCGCCCTGGTCTCGGGCTTCTTCGCGTCTGCGATCCGGTACAGGATCGCGTAGCGGTTCGGGCCCTTCAGGGTCTGAAAGAACGCGTTGGCCTCGGGGTTGCGGTCGAGCTCGCGCTGCAGGTCGTCGGGGACGGTCGCGCGGCTCTGCGGCTCATACGCAGCGTCCCAGCGGCCGTCGGCCTTGGCCTTCTCCACCTCCTGCCTGCCCGCCGGCTTCATCCGCTTGTCGGCGATCAGCTCGTTTGCGCGGTCGCGGTTGAGCTGCGACCACTTGCTGCCGGGCTTGCGCTTCGTGAAACGCTGGCACCAGAAGTGCTCGTCGACGGCCCCCTTCTGACCGTCGATCCAGCCGTATGCGATCGCGGAGTCCAGCGCCTCTGCATAGGTCGGCGTGGGCCGCGGGGCGCCCTTCTTGGCGATCTTCAGCCAGACGCCCTTTGAGTCGGCGTGGTGGGCGTCCAGCCACTGCACCCAGGCCTGCTGGGAGTCGAGCTCGAGCATCGGAAGGTCGTCACGTGCGGGCATCGAGCGTGGTCGGGTGGATGCTACGGACCGTTGGGCGCGGGCGGATCGGGCGCGGGCGGACCGTCGCGGGCGCGGGCGGACCGTCGCGGGCGCGGGCGGACCGTCGTGGGCGCGGGCGGACCGTTGCGGGCGCGAGCCGTGGGAGATTTTTGCCCCCAGAGGGCACACGATCTCCCACAACGTCGTCGAGTAGCCCCCCAACTCCCGTGCACGCACCAGGTCACGACCCCCAGGTCACGACCCGTCCGATTGCCGCCCCGTTGCTATAGTCGGCCGCCGCCCCCGTGGGCGCTTTTCGATGCCCGAGCAACCACCTCTATACGACCTCGTGCTGTTGCTGTCGACGACCGCCGAGCCCGAGGACCGCGCGAAGATCGTCGCGGACATCGAAGCCTCGATCGCCGCCGCCGGCGGATCGGTGCAGCGCAAGCAGGACTGGGGCACGCGACCGACGACGTATCAGATCAACCACCAGGCCGAGGCCGAGTACCACCTGCTGCAGTTCAACGGGCCGACTTCGCTGCTGGAATCGATGTCGCACAGCCTCGGGATCGCCGACACGGTGCTGCGCTTCCGGATCATCAAGGTGATCCCCGGGACCCCGCCGCCGTCCGATACCGCACCGCCGGTGATCGCGCCGGCCACCGCTGCGGCGCCCGTCGGGGTCGGTGATCGCGGCGGCGACCGCGGTGAGCGCGGCGGTGATCGCGGCGAGCGCGGCGCGGGCCGTGACGTCGGCGGCTCAGACGAGCCGGGCGAGTAGCACGTCGCGCTGTTTGCAACGGGATCGTGACGGCGCGCAACAGCTCAGCGCCCGCTTCGCAACGTTTCCACCCATTTTCCGCGTACCTTCGGGGTTGCCGTCTGCGACCCGCCTAGACTCGACCGCAAGCTTTCACAACGGTCCCGGAAAGGAGCCTCGAGCATGAACATCAATCGGGTCGTGCTTACAGGAAATCTGACGCGAGACCCTGAGCTGCGGTCGACCAGCAACGGCTTTTCGATCTGCAACCTGGGCATCGCCGTGAACACCCGGCGCAAGAACGGCGCGACCGGCGAATGGGAGGAGCGGCCCAACTACTTCCGCGTCACCGTGTTCGGTGCGCAGGGGGAAAACTGCGCCACCTACCTGAAGAAGGGCCGTCCGGTCGCGATCGACGGCCGCCTCGAGTGGCGCCAGTACGAGGACCAGAGCGGGCAGAAGCGCGAGGCGATCGATATCATCGCTGATTCCGTGCAGTTCCTCGGCGGTCGTGAGGAAACCGGCAACGGGAACGGGTTCTCCAGCAGCGCGCGTGCTACCGAGAGCGACGTCCCGATCGACACCCGCGACTTCGAGACCGCCCCGGTGGCTGCCGGCGCCGACGACGACATCCCGTTCTGAGGCGAGACCCACACAAGACAGCCAGGTGAGGACAAGTGGCAAAGCAACGTAGACGACCGGTTCGCCGGCGCGACAGGAAAGGCGGGCCGACCTCGGGCCGCCGCAAGCCGTGCCCGTACTGCCGCGACAAGATCGATCAGGTCGACTACAAGGACCTCTCGTCCCTGCGCCGCTTCATCTCCGAGCGCGGAAAGATCCGCTCGCGCAGGATCACCGGAGCGTGCCGTCGCCATCAGAGTCAGGTCGCGCGAGCCGTCAAGCGCGCGCGCGAGCTCGCGCTGCTGCCGTACGTCGCCGAGGGTGGAAGCGACCACCGCGAGCGTGGCGGCCGCGGCGATCGCGACCGCGACCGCGACCGCTAGCTGAGGCCGCCCGATGCCCCAGGCGATCCTGCTCGAAGACGTGGAGACGCTCGGCGAGCGCGGCGCTGTCGTCGACGTGTCGGCTGGGTATCTGCGCAACTACCTGCTGCCCCGCAAGCTCGCCGAGCCGGCCACGAAGGGCTCGATCGAGGCCGCCTCGCGCCGGCGCGAGAGCGCCGAACGGGCGTTGCAGGAGGCCGAGGACCGGGCTCGCGAGAACGCGGCGCTGCTCGGCCGCACGGTCCTGACAATCCCGCAGCAGGCCGGCGACGACGGTCGTCTGTTCGGCTCGGTCACGCCCCAGGACATCGCGGACGCAATCCGCGACGCCCGCGGGATCAGGGTCGATCGTCGCAAGGTCCACCTCGAGGACCCGATCCGCCACGTCGGGACCTACATGGTCGTGATCGAGGTCTCCGACGGCGTGACCGCCACGATCAAGACGATGGTCGTAGCGTCCTAGCGTCTCGCGCGGCGCCGTCCGTCGCCCACCGCGTGCCTATCGGGGCGTATCGGTTTCGCGGGCCGGTGGGCTTGGGCACGCAAGTGGGCTCAGGACGACCACCGCGCTGCTAGCCCGTCACCCTGATGCGCCGCGGGTCGCGGAGCGCCGCATCTGAGGGTCCGACCGCCGGCGTAGCGGCGCGGACCGGTGGCCGCGAACGGCGCGACATCCCATACCGCAGCCCACCGCGCCGGAACCACCCGAGCAGACGGGCTGGAGGTGTGGTGGCCGTACTGAGCCCACTTGCGTGCCCAGGCCGATCGGCCCGCGAAACCCATACGCCCCGGTAGGCACGCGGGCGAAGGACGGCTGCCACACCTCCGGCACGCGGGCGAAGGACGGCTGCCACACCTCTGGCACGCGGGCGAAGGACGGCTGCCACACCTCTGGCACGCGGGCGGGCGAAGGACGGCTGCCACAACTTGTTGCTGCGAGCGGGAAGTCGCCGATCTGGCCGCCTGCCTCGGACATAGACTCGGCGACGGGTATGAGCGCCGTCCAGAACATCGCGGTTCCGCCGCACAACCTCGAGGCTGAGAAGTCGGTGCTCGGTGCGGTGCTGCTCGATGAGCGGCATCTGTACCCGCTGCTGGTCGAGGAGCATCTGCGGCCGGATCACTTCTACCGCGAGCAGCACGGAGCGGTGTTCGCGGCGATGCTCGAGCTGTACGAGTCAGACCGCAAGATCGATCACCTGACGGTCTCCGAGAAGCTGCGCCAGAACGGCTCGCTCGAGACCGTCGGCGGGCCCGAGGCGATCGACGAGCTGGCGGGGTGGGTGCCGGCCGCCGGGCACGCGCGTGAGTACGGGCGGATCGTTCGCGACAACGCGCAGATGCGGGCGCTGCTGACGGCGTCCTACGAGATCCAGGCGAGCGTCCTGTCGCGAGAGGCGCCCGCCCGCGACCTGGTCGAGCGAGCCGAGCGCTCGATGCTCGAGGTCGCACACGACGACCGGCAGAAGAAGATCCGCTCGATCGCGGACATCCTGCACGAGGAGACCGACAAGCTGCACCGGCTGTCGGTGCAGAAGACCGCGCTGACGGGGACGCCCTCGGGATTCAAGGACCTGGACGACAAGACCGGCGGGTTTCAGCCCGGCAATCTGATCGTGATCGCCGCCCGCCCGTCGATGGGCAAGTCGGCGCTGGTGGCCAACATCGCCGAGAACGCGGTACTCGCCGGCCACGCGGTGGCGCTGTTCTCGCTGGAGATGTCCGAGTCGGAGCTCGCACAGCGGTTCGTGGCGTCGCAGGCGAGGATCAAGGGCGAGGACCTGCGTCGCGGCAGGGTCGCCGAGCACCGGTGGCCGAAGATCCTCGAGGCGTGTCGGCGGCTGGCCGACTCGCCGCTGTTCGTCGATGACTCGAGCGACACCGGCGTGCTCGAGGTCCGCGCCAAGGCGCGGCGGCTGCACCACCAGACGGAAAACGGGCTTGGGTTGATCATCATCGACTACCTGCAGCTGATGCGCCACGAGGGCCGGGTCGAGAGCCGCGTCGAGCAGGTCGGCCAGATCTCCCGTGGGCTGAAGGGCCTGGCCCGCGAGCTGAACGTGCCGGTGATCGCGCTGTCGCAGCTCAGCCGCGCGGTCGAGCAGCGCGGCGGGGACAAGAAGCCGATCCTCTCCGACCTGCGCGAGTCGGGGCAGATCGAGCAGGACTCCGACCTGGTGATGTTCATCTACCGCGAGGAGTACTACGACCACGAGTCCGAGCGCCAGGGCGAGGCCGACATCATCATCGCCAAGCACCGCAACGGCCCGGTCGGCGATGTCGTGCTGACGTTCCAGCGCGAGTACCCGAAGTTCATGAACTACGCCGGCGATCGGTTCGCGGCATGACGCGCGGACAACGACCCGGCCGACTCGGCAGGCGGGCCGCGGCATGAGCGACTGCGCGTTTGGCCAGTGCGACGGCTCGGGCTTCATGTACGACCACGAGACCAACACGGCGTACGACTGCCGCTGCCGGCCGCAGTTGCAGGCGCTCGCGAAGGCGCGCAGCCTGTCGGCGGTGATCCCCAAGAAGTACCGCCACGTCGGCTTTGACCGGCCTCCGGTGACCGAGATCGACCGTCACATCGTCTCGGCCGTGCGGCGGTTCGCCGATCGGATCGACGACCACCTCGACCGCGGTCGCGGCCTGTGGCTGATGGGGCCGGTCGGGACCGGCAAGACGACGCTGGCGATGCTCGTCTCACAGGCGGCGCTGACCGCGGGGCGCTCGGTCGCGATCTACTCGCTGCCGCGGCTGCTGAACGAGATCCGCGACACCCATCGCGCCGAGCGCTCCCACGTCGACCTGCTCGACCGCCTGACCGCGGTCGACCTGTTGCACATCGATGACGTCGGAGCCGAGCGGACCACCGACTGGGTGCTCGAAGAGCTCTACTCGATCGTCAACTCGCGCTACGAGGACGAGCGGTCGATGATGATCACGACCAACATCCTCGACCGCGAGGCCCTGTGCGAGCAGATCACCGAGCGCACCGTCTCGCGGCTGACCGAGATGTGCGATGAGCTCCCGCTGCTCGGTCACGACCGCCGCATGGACCTGCGGCTCGCGTGAGGATCCAGCCCGCCGTGGCGCCGCCCTTCCGCCTCGTACACTGAGTCTCGTATGCCCGGAATCGTGGTCGTCGGAGCCCAGTGGGGCGACGAAGGCAAAGGCAAGATCACCGACCTGCTCGCCGAGCGGGCCGATGCCGTCGTGCGCTTTCAGGGGGGCAACAACGCCGGCCACACGATCGTGCGCAACGGCAAGACGTGGAAGCTGCACCTGATGCCATCCGGGATCCTGCATCCCGGGAAGTTGTGCGTGATCGGCAACGGCGTGGTGATCGACCCGAAGGTGCTGACCGAGGAGTTCGAGGAGCTGCGCCGCCGCCGGGTCGACATCACCGGGCTCAGGATCTCGGCCAACGCGCACCTGATCATGCCCTACCACCTGATGCTCGATCACGCCGGCGAGGCGAGGCTCGGCAAGCTTCAGATCGGCACCACCCGGCGCGGCATCGGGCCCTGCTACGCCGACAAGGCGGCGCGGCTGGGGATCCGCGTCCAGGACCTGCTCGACGAGAAGATCCTGAAGAAGAAGATCATCGTCGCGCTCGAGCCCAAGCGGCTGTCGCTGCGCCCGTTCGCAAAGGACGCGCGGCTCGACCTGCAGGCGATGACCGACGAGTACCTGACCTACGGCCATCGGCTCGAGCCGTTTATCGCGGACACCACGCGACTTGTCCACGAGCGGCTGGACGACAACCAGGTGGTCGTGTTCGAGGGCGCTCAGGGCGCGTTGCTCGACATCGACCACGGGACCTATCCGTTCGTCACCTCGTCGAACCCGGTCGCCGGCGCGGCCTGCATCGGCGCCGGCGTCGGGCCCAAGGACATCGATGAGGTCTGGGGCGTGACCAAGGCCTACGGCACGCGGGTCGGCGCCGGCCCGTTCCCGACCGAGATCGAGGGCGACCTCGCCGACAAGATGCGCGAGCGCGGAGGCGAGTACGGCACGACCACCGGACGCGCTCGGCGGGTTGGCTGGCTCGACCTCGTAGCGCTGCGCTACGCGGCTCGCATCAACTCCCTCACCGCCCTGGCGGTCACAAAGCTCGACGTCCTCTCAGGGCACGAGACGATCCCTGTGTGCGTGCGCTACCGCGGCGCCGAAGGCGCTGAGTTCGACCACTTCCCCTACCACCAGACCGTCCTTCATCACGCCAGCGGCGAGTACATCGAGTTGCCCGGCTGGACCGAGGACCTGCGCGAGTGCCGCAGCGAGGACGAGTTGCCCGCGGCGGCCCGTGACTACCTTCAGTTCATCGCCGAGTTCGTTCGGGTACCGATCGTGCTGATCGGTGTCGGCCCCGGCCGCGAAGAGGTGATCTGGACGCGGGCGAGCGCGGGCACGATCGGCGGCCGAATGCCCGCCGGCGCGGGCGCCTAGCAGCGCCGGCGCACTGCAGCGCCGGCGCACTGCAGCGCCGGCGCATAGCAGAGCTCGTCGCGTAGCCCGTAGATCCCTCACGCGTCGGTCCGGATGCGGGAAAACCGCACCGACGTTCAGTGGTGCAGCGTCGCCACACCGCGCAGACACACGGATGGCGCGGCGTCGGCGACCGCTTAGCCTCGCCCGAAATGGCGGAATCCTGGGAGGGATCTAATGACTACTCAGACGACGAGCCCCAACGGACCGATACAAACCGACAACAACTTTCACCTCGAGACCAATGGGCCACCCCCGCCGACGGGTAAGGACGGCGCCCCGACGGGTAAGGACGGCGCCCCGACGGGTAAGGACGGCGCCTGGAGGGAATGGCTTGCGGTCGGAGTGTTCCTGACCGCTCTGCTCTCGATCCTGGCCGTGATCCTGTCGCTCGTGGCGTTGTCGAGCAACGCATCGACCACGACCACAATCGCCCAAGCGGCGACGCCCGCGGCGAGCACGCCGGCGGCGCCCCCGCCGCTCGCCGTCACGATGGCCGTCAAGACCGACACCGAACACGGCAAGCGCGGCACTGACGGCAAGTGGCACGACGCGATCCTCGGAGGCAACCTCAGCGTCAAGGCGGGACAGACCGTCACAGTCACCGTGTCCAACTACGACAGCGCCCCGCACACGTACACGTCGCCGTCGATGGGCATCAACGAAACGATCGCGGCAGGCTCGGAGAAGGTGCCCCGCGTCGTCAAGTTCACATTCAAGGCGCCCTCGACGCCCGGCAGCTACAAGTGGTTCTGCGCGCTGCCGTGCGACCCCTGGGCGATGGCACACGACGGGTTCATGCGCGGACACGTCACCGTGACCGCGTAACCCAAGTCGACTGCTCGAATCCTTCCCGCGTCAGTCGACGCGGGAAGGATGCCCGACGCCGGGCCACGGAGACAGCACGAGCACGAGCCTGGCATCGGTTATCGCCCTGACCGCGTGCCTCTCGCCCGGCTCGAAATGCGAGAGCAATCCGCATCCGCCCACGACCCGCTCGCCGCCGTCGGAGACCTCGACCTCGCCGTCGGCAACGATCAGGTAGGCCCGCTCGTGGACCTGGTGCTCCTGGAGCTCCTCGCCGGCCGGCAGATGGATCGCAATCGCGCGCATCTCCTCGTCGGAGCGCAGGACCTGCGGTTTGTGGGGCTCGATCGCCAGCGCGCGGATGTCCCAGGTCTGCATCAGTCTCACCTCGCTATCGGTCTGCGTTGTACTTGAGCTGCCGTCGCGGCCACGGGCTACAGCCAGCGCTCGATCAGGTCCTCGTCGGATACCCGGCGCACGACGCGGGCGGGGACGCCCATCACGACCTCTCGCTCGCCGACGTCTCGAGTCACAAGCGCCCCGGCGGCGACGAACGCCTCCTCGCCGATCACGACCCCCGGCACCAGCACAGCGCCGCCGCCGACGCGGCAGGCGCGGCGGAAGACCGGCCCGAGCAGCGGCTCGCCCGCAGGGTGCCGACCCATTGCGTTGTCGTTGGTCGTGAGCACGCCGGGGCCGAGGAACACGTCGTCCTCGACGATCGAACCGCCGGTGACGTAGACATCGGTCTGAATCAGCACTCGGGCGCCGACCGTGCAGCCGAAGTCGATCGACGAGCCGCGGCCGAGCACGGATCCCGGCCCGAGCGTCGCACGCTCGCGCAGCTGGGTCTGGTCACCGACGATCGCGCCCGCGCAGACGTGCGCGCCGGCGTAGATCACGGCGCCCACGCAGACGGTCACATCCGCCTCCACCCCCAGCGGCTCGAGCTCACCGCCTGCGGCACTCGAGCCCTTGCGCAGGCGCGGGCGCTTGCCGAGCACCGCGTTCTCCTCGATCAGGCAGCGGTCTCCGACGCTCGTGCCCGTGTGGATCACGGCGCCGGCCCCGACGCTGACCTCGGCGCCGAGCGTCACCCCGGAACCGATCGCCGCCCCGGGTCCGATCGTCGCCCCCGGGCCGACCCGGGCACCGTCGTCGATCACCGCACCGGCTGCGACCGAGACACCGTCGGCAAGCTGTGCGCCGTCCGCGACGGTCGCCTGCGGCCAGGCGTCAGCCACGGCCGTTCTCGCAGTACGCGGTCAGCGCTTGCAGCACGCGTGCGCCGGCGGCGCCGTCGCCGTACAGATCGGGCCGCTCCGCGGTGGGCCGGGAGTCCAGCGCCGCCAGCGCCGCGTCGCGATCGAGGTCGACGAGCACGTTCCAGCCGTTGTCGACGGTTTCGACCCACTCCGTGCTCGGGCGCATCGTGATGCAGGGGACGCCCGCGAGGTACGCCTCCTTCTGAATCCCACCCGAGTCGGTCAGCACGGCTCGCGCGTTGCACAGCAGCGCGGTCAACTCCACATAGCCGACGGGAGCAGTGAGGATCACATGTTCGGACCGCTCGAGGCGATCGAGCAGGTCGGCGTCGCGCAGGCGCGCTTTGGTCCGCGGATGCAGCGGAAGGATCACCGGGAGCGGGACTGCGAGCAACAGCGCCACCAGCAGTGCCAGGCGTGCGGGGTCGTCGACGTTGCCGGCGCGGTGGGCGGTCGCGAGGACGTACTCGCCCGCGACGAGCCCGTGGGCCTGCAGCAGGTCGATCCGCTCGCGCGCGAGCGGCTGGACGCGCCGCGCGACGTCGATCATCACGTCGCCCACGAGCGCGACCTGGCCGTCGACGGCCTCGCGGTGCAGGTTGTCGACCGCCATCTGGGAGGAGCACAGCAGCAGCGAGCTGGCGTGGTCGGCGAGCACGCGGTTGAGCTCCTCGGGCATCGTTCGATCGAACGAGCGCATCCCGGCCTCGACGTGCGCGACCGGCAACCGTGCCTGCACGCCGGCAACAGCGCCGGCGAGCGTCGAGTTGGTGTCGCCGTAGATCAGCACGACGTCCGGTTGGACCTGTTCGAGCACCGGCTCGAGCGCGGCCAGCATCCGCGACGTCTGCGAGGTGTTGGATCCGAGCGCGATCCCGAGCTCGCGATCTGGGGCCGGGATTCCCAGCTCGGCGAAGAACACCGCGGACAGCTCGTCGTCGAAATGCTGTCCGGTGTGGATCAGCACCTCCTCGTGAGCCTCGCGCAGCAGCGGCGAGACGGCGGCCGCCTTGATGAACTGAGGGCGGTTGCCGATCACTGTCAGGACCTTCATGCGCGGCGCAGCTCACTGCGGATCCGCTTGCTCAGCGCGTCGGCCGCACTGAGCGTCACCGGCCCGGCCTGCGGGAACTCGCGCTCGTCGATCGCGGCGATCGACTGGACCTCTCGGATCGTCGAAGCCAGGAACGCCTCATCCGCGACAGCGAGATCGTCGAGCGTGCAGGCACGCTCGGTCGCGCCGGTCAGTTCGATCACGGCCGCGCGCGTGATCGAGGCGAGAATGTGCTCGTGCAGCGGCGGCGTCAGCACCTCGCCGTCCTTGACCCAGAAGATCGAGCTGGTCGGGGCCTCGAGCACCCTGCCGTGCGGTGTGACGAGCAAAGCCTCGTCGAATCCGTTCTCGCGCGCGAGCCGCGAAGCGAGCATGTTCGCCGCATACGAGAGCGACTTGACGCCGTCGAGGATCCGCGTCGGCGCGTAGGTGATGGAACCGAGCCGCACGCGCCCGTCGACGGTTGCCACCGGCTCTGTCAGCAGCAGTCTGCGCCCGCCGCGGGTGAGGACGATCCGGAGCGATTCGTGGGCCGGGCCGGCGCCCGCGCGCGCGAGCAGCCGGTAAGCGTCGGTGCGTACCGCCTCGAGGTCGAGCTCGAGCCGGAGGTTCGCGGCCGAGCGGCGCAGGCGCGCAAGGTGCTCCTCGAGTGCGAATGGTTGCCCGTCGTACACGCGGATGACCTCGAACACGCCGTCACCGCGCAGCAGGCCCTCATCGGTCGCGGGAACGGTCGCTTCGGCCGCCGGCATGATCTCGCCGTCGAGCGATGCGAGCGAGTCGGGGTGCGTGCTCATCGGGCCGCCGATCGACTCGACCACGCCTCCGCGAGGTGCACGACTGTCGCTGCCGCGGCTGCCATGTCCTGCACCGATACCCATTCGCGGACCGAGTGGAACTCGTGCCCGCCGGTGAACAGGTTCGGCGTCGGCAGGCCCCTCTCGCTCAGCATCGAGCCGTCGGTTCCACCTCGGATCGGGACGCGCTTGGGCTCGATGCCCTCGGCTCGGATCGCCTCCTCCGCCACTGCCAGCACCTCGGGCACCTGCTCGAGGTGGTTGCGCATGTTTCGATACTGAGAGTGGACGTCGACGTCCACCGTCGCGCGCGGCTCGGTGTCGGCGACCTCTTTGGCTGCCCGCTGCAGCAGCGCGACGTGCTCAGCGAGCATGGCGTCGTCGAAGTCGCGAAGGATCAGGCGCACCTGGGCGCGGCTGGGCGTCCCGCGCATCTCGAACGGATGGATGAAGCCGTCGCGGCCCCCTGCGGTCTCAGGAGTGAGGCGGTCTGCGGGCAGCGCAGCAACGATGCGCGCGACGAGCCGCAGCGCGTTGACGAGCTTGCCGGTGGCCTGACCCGGGTGGACGTCGACTCCCAGTACCGTCACGATCGCTTCGGCCGCGCTGAACGTCTCGTCCTGCAGCTCGCCGACAGTCGAGCCGTCGATCGTGTAGGCGCAGGCGGCGCCGAATGCCTGAAGGTCCAGAAGCGAGGCGCCCATGCCGATCTCCTCGTCGGGAGTGAACGCGATCCGCACCGTCGGACGTGGCAGCTCCGGGGTGGCGGCCAGGTGCGCGACCGCAGCCATGATCGCAGCAACGCCCGCTTTGTCGTCGGCGCCGAGCAGCGTGTCGCCGCTGGCGGTGACGATGTCGTGACCGTGCTTGGTCGCAAGCTCCGGCATCTGCGCGGGGTCAAGCCGCGTCCCGTCCCTGGGCAGCTCCAGCAAGCCGCCGTCATAGCGCTCGTGGACGATCGGCTGCACGCCCGCGCCCGGCGCGTCCGGGCTCGTGTCGACGTGCGCGATCAGCCCGACGACCGGGGCGCGGCTACCCGCCCCGTCGCTCGCGGGCAGCGTCGCGGTCACGTAGCCGTTGTCGTCGAGCGCGGCGTCGCTCAGGCCGATCGTCTTGCACTCAGCGACGAGCAGTCTTGCGAGTTCGAGCTGACCCGGCGTGCTCGGCGATCCGTTCGCGTCCCGGGTGGACTGCGTATCTATCCGCACATAACGCAGGAACCGCTCGAGGAGATCGGACGCCATCCGCTCGGCGAGCGCTGAGGTGTAGCGACGGTCGGTCACGTCCCAGGAGTATTTCAGCGAGGCCCGAGAAGTGACTAAGACCGTCGCAACGGGCGCCAACGGTGTGCAAAAATTCTCGAGCCCCCACGGACCGGGCGTCGATCTGTGCTAGAACACCCACGTCTGCACAACACCAGGGAGGTCAGCGATGGCGGTCACTAGCCCAACCGCAGCAGCTACCGGCTCTGCTGAGTTGTTCCATCGGTGGCGGCGGTATGCCGACCGCAATGCGCGGGATGAACTGATCGAGCGGTTTCTGCCGCTCGCGCGAAAGCTTGCCCGGCGGTACGTGCCCTCGAGCGAGCCCTACGACGATCTCGTCCAGGTCGCCAGCCTCGGGCTGGTAAAGGCGGTCGAGCGCTTCGACCCCAACCGCGGATTCGCTTTCACCTCGTTCGCGGTGCCGACGATCGTCGGCGAGCTGAAGCGCTACTTCCGCGATTCGGGATGGGCGCTGCACGTCGACCGGGGCGCCCAGGAGCGCGCTCGCCGGGTGATCGACGGGCAGCAGAAGATCAGCGCCCAGACCGGTCGTCCGCCCACCGTCGGCGAGCTCGCGCAATACTTGGAGATCAGCGAGGAAGAGGTGCTCGACGGACTTCAGACCGCCGAGGCGTACGACGCCGTGTCGCTCGACGCCCCGATTCTGAGCGGCGATGACGGCGCCACCACGCGGCTTGAGTCGATCGGCAATGCCGACGACCGCCTCGAGCTCGTCAACGACCATGCGACGATCTTCGCGGCAGCCAAGCACCTGCCGCAACGAGAGCGTCAGATCCTCTATCTCCGCTTCGGCGAGGACCTCACACAGACCGAGATCGCCGAGCGCGTGGGCGTGTCACAGATGCAGGTATCGCGCCTGCTGCGCAAGTCACTGCAGCGGCTGCGTGAGCTGACCGACGACCGCCTGGCCTGAGCTCCCGCGCTCTGGAACTCAGGCCTGGCTCTCCGGCCGCGGCACCGCTGCGCTCGCTAGCGGCCGTACCATCGCCGGCGGCCGATGCCCGATTCGACGCCGCCGATGAAGAACCCGATGACCCACAGCACAAGCGCAACGATCAGCACGAGCCACAGCACGTGAGCGGCGAAACCTAGCCCGCCGAAGATCGCCAGGATCAGCAGCAGAGCGATCAATGCGACCATTCAGGCCTCCTTCCCGATTTGCAGGACTGATTTCTCATCCAAGCGTGGGCTACCCGGGATTGGGGCGGGTCACGCGCAGCTGTAGGGATCCGGCAAGCAGCGCTGCAGATCAGTAGGCTCGCCCCTACAAGTGCAGAGCAACTTCCGCGTAGAGACTCGGAACGATGGTCGGGCAGCTGTCGTCATGGTCAGCGGGGAGCTTGACCTCGCGTCGAGTGCAGCCCTGGAGGACGAGCTCGGACGTGTGGCCGAGTCCGGCGTGACCCAGGTCGTAGTCGATCTTCGCGAGCTCGAGTTCATGGACTCGACGGGCCTGAGCACCCTGGTCAAGGCCCACCAGCGGGCGGAGGAGACCGGTCAGGAGTTCGGCCTGGTCCGGGGACCGCAACAGGTTCAGCGCCTGCTGAGCCTCACCGGCGTCGACGAGCGGCTGACGTTCGCGGATACGCCAGAGGAGCTGCTCGCAGGCTGAGCGACGCCACCGGTCAGGGCGAGCGGTGGTCGATCATCACGATCTGCAGCAACTCACTGCCGTCGTTTGGAATCAGCTGGACTTCGTCGCTGAGCATGTGCAGTGGCGAGCGCCAGCCGTCCTGGGCGTCGGCGTCCAGCGCGCCTCCTGACCCCTCACGGAAGGGGCCCACGACCAGCCGCAGCCGTCGCCCGCCCGCGCTGATCGCAAACGCGATCCGGTTCCCCGCCGATGCGTTGGCAGCGTGCGCCGCAATCGCGTCGGTCACGAGGTACAAGTCTGAGAATCGATCCAGTGAGAACCTGGCTGTCGCGGCGAGCGCACGCGAGATCCGTCCGAGAACGCCACTCAACAGCTCAACCGGCGAGACTGAGACGACCGCGTCGCCGGCAAGTTGCCGGGACCAGCCGTCGTCCGGAGCCGCCTCGGCGGGCGCGTCGAACAGCGCCTTTCCGTCCCGCCGGCCCGAAAACAGCATCCAGACCTCCGTCCCCCCGCGCGGAAGCGCTCGGAATTCCGCCTGCGTGCTCAGTGCACGGATGACCTGCAGGCCGACGCCCTGCACCCGGTCGTCGGACGCAGCCTGTTCGGTGATGCCGAGCCCCTGATCGCGCACCACCACTTCGATCGCGTCGGGCGTCGAGCTCAGCAGGACGGTCAGCGAGCCGATCGCGCCGGGGTAAGCGTGGAGGGCGACGTTGTTGCACGCCTCGCTGACCGCTGTCTTGAGGTCGTCCAGCAGTTCGTGATCCATCGAGAGCAGCTCGGCCACCCCGCCGAGCATGCCGCGCACGAGCGTCAGCGTCTCGGGCCGGCTGTCGAGCTCAAGGCTGACGGTCGGCGCGGCTGCGCCGACAGGCGGCGTCACGCTCTGTGGCTCTGTGGTCATCCTCAGCTTCTCACCAGGTGCCTGGTGCCTCCGTGGGGCTGGAACCGACCGCCGCCACGATACGCCGCCTGCAAACAGGTTGCCAGCAGCAACTGGAGGCCCCGTGGCCTGTGGAGCACTAGCAACATAGGGTACGCGCAAGCCGCGAGCGTGGTTCACGGCTCGGGTGCGCTGTGCACCGAGAAACCGCCGGCGGGCGTGCGACGGAGAGAGAAGCCGCACCCCGCCGGCGTCTATCACGAGCGTGGCGGCGGCCGGGCGTCGGCTCGTGCAAGCGGCGTCAGCCGTCGAGACGGCTACTTCTGCACCGGCTGGCCGCGAGCCTCCGTGAGGTCGCGAAGCTGATCCAGTGCGCGCCGAAGGATGCGGGAAACCTGCATCTGTGACACGCCGATCATGTCCGCGATCTGGCTCTGGGTGAGGTCTTCGACGAACCGCAGGACCAGCACCCGACGCTCGCGCGCACCGAGGTGGCGGGCGGCCACCGCGATCGTGACCTTCGCGTCGACTAGCTCGAATCGCTCGTCGATCTGTCCGAATGCATCCGCTAGCGTGCCCGATTCCTCCTCACCGTCATCGCGAGGTGCGTCGAGGGAGGCCGTATGGTGCGCGCCCGCGGTCTCGAGCGCCTCGAGCACTGTCTCGATGCTCAGCTCCATGTATTGGGCGAGATCGGGGACGCTCGGCGGTCGGCCGGTCCTGGTCGTCAGCCGCTGGCGAGCGTCCTCGACCTTCAGCGCGAGCTCCTGTGCACCGCGCGGGACGTGGATGGCCCAGCCGAGGTCGCGGAAGTAGCGTTTGAGCTCGCCGAGGATCGTCGGTACTGCGAACGTCGAGAAGGCTGTACCGCGCGTGACGTCGAACCGATCGATCGCCTTGACAAGGCCGAGGCTCGCGACCTGCATCAGATCGTCGAGCGGCTCGTGGGCACCGCTGTAGCGACGCGCCAATTTGCGTGCAAGGGGCAGGAAGCGCTGGACCAGCTCCTCGCGTGCGGACTGGTCTCCGTCCTGTTGCCAGCTGACGAACAACTCGGACGAGTCGACGCCGTCAGCGACGACGTGGGACCTCAGCGCAGGGCCGTCTAGCAGCCTGGCCGTCACAACAACCTCCCTTTTCGGCATACGTCAAGAACTTCCATGCTCAATAGGTGTACCCGGTGCCGAGCACGACAAACGGGTGGGGCCGGTCATTTGGTCAGATGAATGACAAGCTACGCCTGCAATTGCAGCGTTTTCGACAATCAGGCGGAGGGCCCGGTCACCGTCGAGGGACCGGTGACCGGGTGCTCCGCAGCGACCGGCGTGGACGGCGCGCCGGTCTGGGCAGCCGGCGTGCTCTCGGCGCCGGCCTCCTTGCCCTCCCCGTTGCGTTGCCCGTGATCGCTGCCGCCGTCGGCGGACGCCAGTCGATCCGGGTTCCAGGAGTAGGCGTAGTCGGGGTTGTCGTGCTCGCGCCACAGAGTCGTCAGGCGCAGCGGCTTGAACGTGTCCCACATGACCGCAAGCTCGTCGGTGCTCGTTGCTCCGAGCGCGCGCTCGACCGTGCCGGGTTGCGGGCCGTGCGGAAGCCCCGACGGGTGCAGGGTGAGGCAGCCGACATCGACGCCCTTGCGGGCCGCGTAGTCGCCCGCGGCGTAGAACATGACCTCCTCGGACTGGATGTTCGAGTGGTGGTAGGGCAGCGGGACGGCTTCCGGATCCCAGTCCAGCAGCCGGGGCGCGAACGTGCAGATCACGAAGTTGGGGCCCTGGAAGGTCTGGTGCGTCGGCGGTGGCAGGTGAAAGCGGCCGGTGCGCGGCTCGAAGTCTGCCGCGTTGAAGGCGTACGGCCACACGTATCCGTCCCAGCCGACGACGTCGAACGGATGGCGATCGAGCACATACTCCTGATACCCGTCGCGGACGCGGACCGTCAACCGGTAGGAGCCCGACTCGTCGAAAGTCTCCAGTGCCTCTGGCGCGCGAAAGTCTCGCTGCGAGAACGGCGCGTGCTCGAGCAGCTGCCCGTAGCGGTTTCGGTAGCGCTGCGGCGTCTCGATCTCGCCCGGTGTGTGGAAGCAGATCCACACCTGATCGGCGGCCGGCTCCAGCTCCCAGCTGTGGGTGGTCCCGCGGGGGATGACCACGTAATCCTGCTCGCGAAAGGCAATGCTCCCGAACACCGTCCGCAGCCTGCCGGCGCCGCGGTGGACGTAGACGACCTCGTCGCCCTCGCCGTTTCGGTAGAAGCCGTCGCGGTCGAGCACCGGTTTGCAGACCGACACCTCGATGTCGCCGTTGAACATCAGCAGCCGCCTACCCGAGACGGGGTCGCCGCCGGGCCCGACCGGGTTGATGTCGGCGAGCCGATGCACGTGGGCCTGCGGCACCCATTCCTCGCGCGAGATCGGCGTGAACGCGCCGACCTCGTCCAGCCTGCACGGCGAGTGCAGGTGGTAGAGGATCGACTCGTTGCCCGAGAAACCCTCGTAACCCATCACCTCTTCGACCAGCAGACGGCCGTCGTCGCGCACCTGGCTGTGACGCTTGCGTGGCAGCCGGCCGCTGGAGACGTAGCGCATCAGAGGTTGCCGCGCCGTTCCTGCTCGCGCTCGATCGCTTCGAACAGCGCCTTGAAATTGCCCTCGCCGAAGCCGCGCGCGCCGTGCCGCTCAATGATCTCGAAGAAGATCGTTGGGCGGTCGCCGATCGGCTTGGTGAAGATCTGCAGCAGGTAGCCCTCGTCGTCGCGGTCGACGAGGATTCCGAGGCGGCGCAGGTCCGCGATCGACTCGTCGATCTGCCCGATCCGTGTCGGGACCGCGTCGTAGTAGTCGTCGGGCGTTCGCAGGAACTGCACACCGCGCGCCTGCAGGCGATCGACCGTGGCGACGATGTCACGCGTCGTCAGCGCGATGTGCTGCGCCCCGGGTCCCTCGAAGAACTCCAGATATTCGTCGATCTGCGATTTACGCTTTCCCTGCGCCGGCTCGTTGATCGGGAACTTCACTCGGCCGTCGCCTGTCGTGACGACCTTCGACATCAGCGCCGAGTACTCCGTCGAGATCGCCTCGTCGGAGAAGTGGACCATCTCCGTCATCCCGAACACGTCCTCGTAGTACTTCACCCACGTGTCCATCGATCCCAGCTCGACGTTGCCGACGATGTGATCGATCGTCAGCAACTCGTGTGCTTCGGTGCCCTGCGCCCGGTCGTGGTCGGCGGCGGCGGGCCCGAACCCCGGGAGAAACGGGCCTTCGTATCCGGAGCGATCGACGAACCGGTGCACGGTGTCGCCGTAGGTGGCGATTTCGGCCAGGCGCGCCTTGCCGTGCTCGTCCTCGATGTCGTAGGGCTCGACGACGCCTCGCGCTCCTCGGGCGACCGCCTCTCGGTAGGCGTTGTCGACGTCCGGGACTGACAGCGAGATCGACCTGACGCCGTCGCCGTGCCTGGCGTGGTGGCGCGCGATCTCCGAGTCGGAGCGCAGCGTGCCGGTCACCACGAGCCTGATCCGCCCCTGCTGGAGCACCCGGGAGACCTGGTCGCGAACGCCTGTCTCCAGGCCACGATACGCGACCTCGGTGAAACCGTACGCGCGAGTCAGGTAGTGCGCCGAATGAGCGGCGTTCCCGACCCACAGTTCGACGTGGTCGATGCCGTGCAACGGCATGAAGTCGCGAGCTCGTTCAGCGGGCTCGGCGATCGCCTGCTTGGTTGCCATGGTTGCCTCCCTGGTCAGCTCACCGCGCCGGCGCGCCGGGCCATCGCAGCGATCGATTCGTCGGTGCAGGTGATGAAGAACCCGCCGACGACGTCGACCAGCTCGTCGATCGACTCGGCTCGGTAGAGCACCGGCTGATAGGCGGTGATGTCGTAGTCGGCGGTTCCCATCTCGACGAGATCCAGCGGGCGGTGTTCCATCCCGCGGAACTCCTCGATCTCGCCGTAGCTGGAAAGGATCCCGGCGCCGTACGCGCGAAGCTCGCCGTCTTGCACGACGACGCCGAACTCCAACGAGAACCAGAACACGCGGGAGAGGAAGCGCAGGTTCTCGATGTCGCGTAGGCGCCGGGCAGCGACGCCCGCCAGCCGGTGAAGCTCGCCGAACGTTGGCGTCGCAAGCAGGTGCCCGTGGCCGATGACCTCGTGGATGATGTCGGGCTCGGGCGTGTAGAGCGGGACGGCCGGGTGGCGGACGTACTGCGTTGAGTGAAAGCGCCGGTCGGCCAGCGAGCCGTAGAAGACGTCGAGTGCGACCAGGCCCGCGGCCGGCAGGTAGCTCCAGCCGGTCAGCGGGGCCAGCCTCTGCGAGACCTCGTCGAGGTTGGGAATTCGCGTCGTCGGCAGTGCCAAGCGCGCCAGCGCATCGCGATACTCCGACACCGCGTAGCGCTCGTGCTTGGGCGCGAGCTCGCGGCAGACCGTGCGCCAGACCTCCTGCTCTTCGTCGGTGTAGGCGATCGAAGGCGACGGCCGGCCGGGCTGCCATGCCAGCGCCGCCGCAGCGATCTCGCCACGACGCTCACGGTAGGCGGGGTCGTTCGCGCCCGGGTGGTCGTGGGCGAGGTGGACGGTGACCGAGCCGTCCGCTTCGGTCGTCACCGGCGAGTAGAGCTGAGCTTCCTCGAACATCCCTCGAAACCAGCACTCCAGCACTCGAGCCCGCTGATCGCAAGTGTGACCAGTTCCTGACGGCAGATTGCACACAGCAGCGGCCAGCATGGCTATATTGCTGGTCAATATGACCATCGATTCGCTCGATGCTCGCCTGATCGAGACGATGCGGACGAGCCCGCGGGTCGGGCTGCTCGAGATCGCCCGCCGGCTCGGTGTCGCTCGCGGCACGGTCCAGGCGCGCCTCGCCAAGCTCGAGCGCGGCGGCGTGGTCACCGGCTTTGGCCCAGAGGTCGACCCGCCGGCCCTCGGCTACACGATCACGGCGTTCATGCTGGTCGAGCTCGCGCAGGGACGCCTGGCCGACGCGGTCGCGGTGATGGAGAGGATGCCCGAGATCCTCGAGGCCGATGCGATCAGCGGGCCGCAGGATCTGATCTGCCGGATCGTCGCGCGCGACACCGAGCACCTCCAGCAACTGGTCAACGAACTGCTGCGCACGCCGGCGATCCGCCGCTGCACCAGCTACATCGTGCTCTCGCGCCAGGTACCGGCGCGCACCGGGCCGCTCGTCGCGGCGGCCGGAGCGTACGGCAGCAGGTAGGGCTATCTTTCGCTCGGGGTGATCGCGATGCGGGGTGCTGCCAAGCTTGACCGCCTCGGTCCCGAGGATGTGCACATCCTCAGGCTCGAGTCCGGAGCCGTGGGCGGTCACACGTGCAAGGTGCTGGTGCTCGAGCGCTCTGACGGCCACGAGCTGCCAACGCTCGGGGTGCTGCGCGAGGGCATCGAGGCGCGCCTTCACCTCGCGCCTCGGCTGCGCCAGCGGATGGTGGAGACGCCGCTGCGAGTGGCGGGGCCAGTGTGGCTCGACGACCCAGAGTTCGACATCGCCCGCCACGTCACCCGGATCGACGCCGCCGCACCGGTCAGCAGATCCGAGCTCGAGCTGCTCGTCGGAGATCTGATGACCCAACGGCTCGATCGCTCGCGCCCGTTGTGGCATCTGGACGTGATCGAGGGACTCGAAGACGACTCGACCGCGCTGGTGTGGCGCATCCACCACTGCCTCGCCGACGGGACGGCGTCGATGCGGATCGGCTCGAGCGTGCTCTGGAGCGACGATCCAGACCCGGCTGTGACCGCGGGTGCGCGATGGACTCCCCGCGAGCAGCCCGGTGCGCTGGCGCTTCTGGCTGCCGGCGTCGCCGATCGCGCCAGACGGCCGGGACGAGATCGGCCGCCGTCGCCCGCGACCCGATCGACGCCGCACGCACGAGTCATGCGACGCGAGCTGAGCCGCCACGCGGCGACGACCGAGCTCGGCGGTCGCGTCGGGCGCAGTCGCAGCGTTGCGTTCGCGCAGGCGCCGCTGGAGCAGCTCAAGCGCGCGGGCAAGGCGATCGACAGCGCCATCACGCTCAACGACGTGGTGCTCGGGATCGTCGCCGGCGGGGCGCGACGGTGGCTTCTGCACGTGAGCGGTCCGACGGACGGGATCCGCGCCAAGGTCCCGGTCAGCCTTCATCACGGCGACGACAAGCTCGGCAATTACGACTCGTACTTCTTCGTCGACCTGCCCGTGGCCGAGCAGGATCCGGCCGCGAGGTTGCTCGCGATCAACCGGGAGACCAACGAGCGCAAGCTCGACCACGACGCGGAGACGCTGTACCGGGTCGGGCGGCATCCGCTCGTCTCGCGTTGGGCGATGAGCCCCCGCGTGTTCACGTTCAACGTCTCAAATGTGCGCGGGCCTGCGCAACCGATCTATGTGCTCGGCGCGCGCGTCCGCGGCGTGTACTCGCTCGCGGAGATCGCCCAGCACCACGCGCTGCGAATCTCGGTGATCTCGGCCGACGGCTCGTTGTTCTTCGGGCTGTGCGCGGACGCCGACACCGTCAAGGACCTGCACGTGCTGGCCGACGGAATCCGAGCTTCAATCGATGAATTGGCTGGTCGAGAACCCGACGCATAGTGACGGTTTCTCGACCACCCGCGGCCGGCCGTCGCCGGCGACGTCAGGTGCCCACCAGCGCCTGGAACTGCTCGGTTCCGCGGAGCGTCGAGAAGTCATCGTCGCCGGCAGCCCACCCGCGGGCCTCGGAGTTGAGCTCGATCGCCCGGCGCAGGGCCTGCAGCGCCGGCTCGCGATCGCCGTCGAGCGCGTGCATGCACGCAAGGTTGTAGTGCAGCGACGCCCGGTCGGGATAGCGCGCGATGCCGTCCTTGAAGATCTCCGCCCCTTCGCGGCCCCCCTTGGCCAGGCCGCGAAACGCGAACTCCCACGCCGAGACCGTGTACGCCTTGCCCGGTTCGCCGCCGATCGCGAGCACGGTGGTCGCGGGCTCGAGCGCGACCGCGCTGCGGCGGGCGGCCGGATCGCGGACGAACACGAGCGTCGCGGCCGGAGCCTCGACCTTTTCGCCGTTGATCGTGAACGCGACCGCGCCTCGCAGCACGAGGTACAGCTCCTCGTGACCCCCCGCGCCACCCTGGAGCTCGTCGTGCTCCTCGATCACCTGCGATCCGACGGCATCGGCGGTGTAGGCGTTGATGCCGAAAGCCTCGATGCCGAAGTGCTGACGGACGGGCCTCCACACCGAATCGACGCCGAATGCCGGCAGTCGCTCGATCTCATCGAGGCGGGCAACTGAGAAGGGCGGCTCGCTGCTGGTCATGACCGGTTGCGGATCGTATCCGGCGAGCGCTGGAGTCCACCCGCTTACGGAGCCGGGTTCTCCTTGGCGACCGCGGCGCCGGCGCGAGCGCGGGCGCGCTCGCGCTGTACTCGGGCGATCCGGCCGCCCGCGGCACCCAGCAGCATGCCGAAGATCGCCGTGATCACAGCTAGGAATGGCGGGAAGCTGCCCAGAGAGACCTTCGCCGCCGTGCCCACTAGTCCGTGCACCACGAGCAGCGCCGTGCCGTAGATCGCCCCGCCGACCAAGCCGCGGTCAGCGCCGCCCCAGCCGTCCCGATGCTCGAACCCGGCGACGAACGCGCCGATTCCGGCGATCGCGCCGACCACCCAGTACGCCGTGCTCGAAACGCCGATCAGCACACCCTGGATCCCGCCGATGATCCCTGGGATCACGCCGCCGAGCACGACCTGCACCGGTCGCGGCCGGTCACGTAACAGCACTGGGTCGTACATCGCGCTCCTCTCTCGGTTCCCGACCGCAAGCCTAACGCCGCTCGGCGTTCACGCGCGCTACGGACAAGTAAAGGAATCGTCTCTGCGACCGAGTTCATGGGGTGAGCCTCGGTTTCGCACCTACGACACACGAAGGGCAGACATGAGCACCATCGAGCTGGGCACCGACCACGAGATCCATCTCGGATCCACCGTGTCGTTCACCGACCAGGTCTCCGACCGCAAGCAGACGATTACGATCGTCGCACCGCACGATGCGGCCGCGGGCGAAGGCAAGCTGTCCGCGGAGTCACCGATCGCGCGGGCGCTGATCGGTCATCGCGTCGGCGATCAAGTCGACGTCCACGTCCCCCGGGGCGTGCGGCCGCTGCTGATCGCAGCGGTCTCCTGACAGGCACACCGCGTCGAATCGCCTGCTCACCGCCGGCTAGCAGTGAAGCGGCTGCCGGCTCAGGTCGCCGCCGGCACCGCGACCTCCTGACCGTTGGCCGTCAGCGTCACCTCGACGTTTCCACGGGTGGCGTTCGAGTACGGGCACACCTCGTGCGCGGCGGCGACGAGCCGCACCGCCTGCTCGGCGTCTTGTATCTCCGGCAGCGTCACGTGGAGCTGCACCGCGACGTTGTAACCGCGTTCCTCGGTCGTGATCAGGCTGACCTTGCTGTCGATCGACATGTCCCCTAATTCGACCCGCTCGCGCCGGCCGACCGCTCCGAGCGCGCCTTCGAAGCACGCCGCGTAGCCGACCGCGAACAGCTGCTCCGGGTTTGTCCCGCCCCCCGCCCCACCCATCTCTGTGGGCAAGCGCAGCTGGACGTCGAGCGCGTCGTCGGACGTGACACCGTGTCCCTCGGCACGTCCTCCGGTGACGGTCGCCTCTGCCGTGTAAACAACCTTCGCCATGATCGCTCCTTATGTTGAGTGCGCAACAGGATACGCTGCGCGCTCGCGAGTCAGGACCGCGGCGTGAACGTGCACGGCATCCGCTTGATGCCGTGGATGAAAGCGCTGCGCAGCAGCTCTGGCTCGCCCGCCTCGATGTCGGGCATCACTCGCAGCATCTCGCCGAAGATCGCCTTCAGCTGGGTGCGCGCGAGCGACGCGCCCATGCAGTAGTGGGGACCGCCACCGCCAAAACCGATGTGTCGGTTGGGGCTTCGCGTAAGGTCGAACTCCCACGGTTGTTCGAACGCGCGCTCGTCGCGATTACCGGAATGGTAGAAGAGGACGACCTTCTCTCCCGGCGGCAACCTGTGGCCGTGCAGCTCGACCTCGCGCGTGGTGGTGCGACGGAACGTCTGCACCGGCGTCGCCCAGCGCACGAACTCCTCGACGGCGTCGGGGAGACGGGCATCGAGATCTTCCATCAGTAACGACCGCTGGCCGGGGTTCAGGGTCAGCGCGCGGAGCGCGTGGGAGGTCGTGTGGCGGGTGGTGTCATTGCCTGCGACCGACAGCAGCACCAAGAACGCGGAGATCTCAGCGTGCGTCAAGCGGTCACCGTCGACCTCGGCTTGCACCAGCGCCGTCATCAGGTCGTCGCCGGGATGCTGCTCGCGGTGCTTGGCCAACTCGGTCGCGAACTCAGTCAGAGTCCAGAGCGCCGCGCCGAGCACCTCGATCGGCTGACGGTCGCCGAACACCTCGGGGTCTACCGCGGCGATCAGCGTGTCAGCCGCCTCCATCACTCGTTCGCGGTCGGCCTCCGGGACTCCGAGCATGTCCGAGATCGTCTGTAGCGGCAGGCGCTTGGCGATCAGCTCGACGAAGTCGCCGCCGCCGGTGGGCGCAGCCTCGGCGATGATTCGCTTGGCGCTGACGCGGATTCCGTCGTCGATCCGTGCGACCTGACGCGGCGTGAACGCCGCCGATACAAGTCCACGCAGCTTGCCGTGGCGGGGCGAGTCCATCGCCAGGAACGACTGCGACGCCTCGAGCATCTCCGGCGGCGCATCGCTGAACTGGACGCCATCACCCGAACGGAACGTCGCGGGGTCGCGCGAGATCGTCCTGATGTCGTCGTAGCGGACGATCGCCCAGTAGTGCATGCGGCCCTGATCGGGCAATCCGAGGATGTCTTCGGGGGGCTTGTGGCGTGTCAGCGGAGCCTCTCGCCGCAGCACCTCGAAGTAACGGTCGCGCTCGCGGGCCGGCTGGCCCCAGAAATCGAGTGAGCCGAGGTCCGCTTCCGGCAGCTCGGTCGTCGGCGCAATCGACATGCCGCGACTCTACATGGGCCGCCGTTGGCACCGCCGGCGCGGGCGCGGCGACTATCGAGATCCTGGGCTCACGGGCGACGGACCGCTGATGGTGAACCACACCGTCTTGCCCGTCGTCGGGTGGCGCTGCACTCCCCACGCATCCGACAGGAGGTTGACGATCTGCAGGCCGCGACCGGTCGGATCCTCTGGCCGGGCCGATCGCATCCGCGGTTTGCCGCCGGCGCGGTCTGTCACCTCCACGCGGATCTCATCCCTGCACTGCGAGACCGTCAGCTCGAACGCCGTCTCCGCATGTTGGACCGAGTTGGTGGCGAGCTCCGAGACCATCAGCTCGACCGCATCGCGCAGCTTCGGATCGACGCCGCCGAGCGTTTCTGTCGCGAACCGCCGAGCGGCGCCAACGGACTCGGGCTCACCGGTGAACACGCGGCTGCGCCTCACGTCTGCACGTTGAGCCATTGACCGAGTCCCATCGAAATGATCACGCGCGCCAGCAGCGGCGAGGCGTCGCGAAGCTCAAGTTGCTCGACGCTCGCCGCCCATCGCACCCACAGCGCAATCGCCGAGCTGTCGGCGAAGCGAAGCGCCGCAACGTCGACCACGAGCCGGCGCGGCTTTCGCGCGATGATCGGGGTGACCGCCGCGTCGAGCCCGTCGATGCTCGCGATGTCCAGCTCGCCGCTGACCGTGACCGTTGGCGTGCCGTCGTCGCCGGTCGTGACCTCAAACGTCATCTGCACACCGTTCTGCCCACCTAGTCGGTCCATCGCAGCCCCACGATCGCGGTGTCGTCTTGCGACGGTATGTCTCGCACGCGCGCGATAAGCCCGCTGAGCATGTCCGGCAGCCCTGCGCCGTCGGCGGCTGCCGCGTCGCGCAGGCGTGCGAGGCCCAGGTCCAGGTTCTCTCCGCGGCGCTCGACCAAGCCGTCGGTGAAGGCGAGCAACGTCGCCTCCCCGGGCGCGGAGACCGTCGTTGCTACGTACGCCGCCTCCTCGCTGACGCCGATCGGCAGCCCGGTTTCGAAGTGGATGTATTCGGCGTGGCCGCCACTGACCAACAACGGCGGCAGGTGCCCGGCGCTGGCGACGGTCACCTCATGCGCGCCGACGTCTACGAGCGCACACAAGACGGTGGCGAGCTGACCGTCGGTAGTCACGCTCAATAGCTTGGAGAGTTTGGCCAGAATCTGCTCCGGCGGGTCGTCCTGGGCGGCGTAGGCGTGGATCGCGTAGCGCAGCGACGCCATCGTGGCAGCGGCCCGAAGGCCCTGCCCGGACACGTCGCCGACGACCAGCAGCACCCGTCCGCGCGCTCGCGGGATCACGTCGTACCAGTCTCCGCCGATTTCGACGCCGCGCTGGCCGGGCTCGAAGCGTGCGGCAGCTTGCGCGCCCGGGATCTGGGGCAGCTGCTCGGGCAGCAGCGCGTGCTGCAGCGTCTGCGCGATGGCCCGCTGTTCGGCGTAGAGCCGCTGGTTCTCGTCGACGGCCAGCTCGAGTCGGCCGGCCATCAGCTCGGCAGCCTGCCGGCGCTGTACCAGGCGCAGGGTCAGGGCCCCCGCGCCGAGCGTGAGCACGATCCCGGCGAGCGTGATGATCAACGGCAGTCGCTGCGGGAGGCTGCCCGCCAGCGACCCGCGAGGCGTCACCGCCAGCGTCAGCACGGTGTCGCCGAACGGGATCTTCATCGTCGCACTGTGGTGGCGGTCCGGGAGCCGGAGGAGGCTCGTCACCAGTAAGTCCTGCGAGCGCTGCGAATCGCCGAAGTACACCGCATAGTCGAGGTCCGAGAAGGCCGAGTTTCGTTCAAGCCGCGAGCGCCGATTCGCCGGCACAAGGCTTTCGCCGTAGGCGATGAAGCGGCTCGTTGGCTCGGGTGTCGTGAACGCGTATCCGACGCCGAACAGCGACGGCTCCCGCAGGCCGATCACGCTCAGCTTCGGCACTCGATCGGCCCGCGCGAAGAAGGCTTTGCCGGGGGCACTCGACGCAGTCAGCGTGGGCTTCGCGCCGACGACGACGATCGGCCCGCGCTCCGGCGCTTCGGCCCGCCACAGCGAGAGGGTCACGAATTGGTGGCCCGGGGCCGCGCCCACGTATGGCGCAACGAAGCGCTTGAACTTTTCGGGATCGCCGTTGGTCGCGTCAGCGAGCGCCGCGGCGGAGGCGAGTGGGATCTGGGTGTTCGGCTGCGCTCCCTCGAGAACCGCGCCCACCTCCCTGACTCGCAATGACAGCAGTCGCTTCTCGTTGCGGTCGTACTGAGCCTTCGACACGAGCGCCAGCACCCCGGTCGCGAGCAGTCCGACGACGACCACGGCGAGCGGCGCCCAGAACGGCCACCGCCTGGGCGCTTCTGAAGCGCGAGACCCGCCCGCCCGCGTGTCTTCGTCGCGCGCGTCTGCGTTCCCCGGTTTCCCGTCGCCACGGACTGGCGCCGTCACCCTCCCACCGGTTGCAGCCCGACGGTGCTGTTGGTGCGGTACTCGAGCAGTCGCCCGGTCGGACCTGCAGCATGGAAGTAGTCGACCCCGGTCCCGGGCACTGTGTAGATGAGCCACTCGAAACGGTGAGTGACCGGGTCGGTATCGGCGATCATGTAGTGCAGCGCTGATGTCGGTACGTGAGCGCCGGTGGCGATCCGCTGTGCGAGCGCGGCCGGATCGCCGGGTTTGATCCGCGATAGGGGGATCAGCGGGTCGGTTCCGGGGGTCGCCGGCGTGCTCGTCGGCTCGTACTTGCCAGCGGCGTTGACGTACACGTCGGTCTCGCCGCTGGGCGTCACGACCGTCGTATCGAGATAACCGGGGTAGACGACGAGCCGGTCAATGCGCGCGCCCGCACCGAAGTGCCGACTCACAGTCGATAGCGCCTTGTCCAGATTTGCTGCGACGAACAACGACCGCGCGTCGGTGGCCTTCACAGCGCTGGCGTCGAACGATGCCGCCGCCGCATCCTTGCCCGCGCTTTTTGCCACGACGCTCGACAGTTCCGCGGCTGCGGCGATCGCGGCAACCCACACGACGAGCGCGATCACGAGCCTCATCGCGCCGCCACCTCACCGCTCGGCGTCAGTACCCCGACGATCGTGTTGGTACTGCCCTCGATGGGCCCCGGCGCCACGCGATCCCTCCTGGTCGTGCCCAAAATCCTACTCGGTCTGAGAATCGTCTTAGGGACCGAGCCAGATCAGGCCGCCCGCGGGTATAGCCGCCGAGCAGGGTCCGTCGTAGGGGCCCAAGCGCGACCCGGCGGCGGCGCACCCGAGAAGACGCTCAAGCTCCGACCAGGATCTGCCGAGAAGGTCTAGACGCGGGGCGCGCGTGGGCAGTTCTTCTGATGGCTTCCGCAGACACGACATATCGCGATTCCGCTCTGGGCGGCAACGCCGAACGGGCGGAGCAGGCGCTCGTGCGAGCCCGGCGCGGGTACTACGAGGACCCGGGAACCGCGCTCGCCGAGGCGATCCGTTCCCACGAGATCGCGCGCTCGCTCGGCGAGGCGGGGCTGTGCGCCCGGGCCCGTGCACTGCAGGGAGCCGTCTCGCTTCACCGCGGAGATCTGCGCAGCGCGCTGGGGCTCGCGGTCGAGGCCGAGCGGCTCGCCGAGGGCAGCGACGACACGACCGCGCGCTCGGAGGTCGCCGCGCTGAAGGGTCAGCTCAACTTCTTCACGGGGTCATATGCCGAAGCGTTGAGCCAGGCCGAGCTGTCGATCCAGCTTGCCGACCAAGTGGGGGATCCGGATCTGCGGATCTTCGCGCGGCGCTCGGCATGCCTGGTGGTCGGAAACGTCGGCGTCCGCGATTGGCGAGATCGGCTGGAAGAGCTCCTCCAGCTGACGCTCGTGTGCGGTGACCGCTGGGAGGAGGCGATCTCGCGCAACGACCTCGCCTGCTATCACCAGCAGGCCGGCGACGTCGCGGCCGCCCAGCGCGAGATCGACCGGGCGCTTGCAGTCGCCCACACGATCACCTCCGCAAACAGGTTCGCGCTCGCGATCATCCATTCCACTCGCGCCGACATCGGGCTGCTCGCCGGCCGCGCGCAGGACGCACTCGCCGACGCTGAGCTGTCGATCGCCCTACAGACCGACAACGCCGAACCGAACCCGTACGTGCTCGGTGTGACGATCCGCGCCGAGGTTCAAGCCCGGATGGCGCTCGGCCAGTTCGACGGCGCTCAGCAATCCGGCGAAGGAGCTCTCGCGTGGCTCGGCGACCGCGTGCCCCAGACCCGCAGTCTGATCCTCTCGACCGTCGCGACTGCGCTGCGCGAGGCCGGCAGGGTCGAGGAAGCCTACGAGGCCCTCGCCCGGGCGGCCGAGCTGGAGCGTCAGGGGTTCCGCGAGCTGTCGGAGCTGCAGCTCAGCCTCGAGCGGGCGACGCTCGAGACGACCGCCGCGCGCAGCGAGAGCGATGCGCTGGCCGCCAAGAACCGGCAACTCGCGGAGGCGCACGCCGAGCTCGAGCACCGCGCCGGCCAGCTCGAAGAACTCCAGGAGCAGCTGCGCGAGCAGGCCGAGCGCGACTGGCTCACCGGCCTGCACAACCGGCGCTACCTGGCGCGCGCGCTCGAGCACCTGACCGACGAGCGCGTAGCCGTCCCGTTCAGCCTCGCGGTGCTGGATCTGGATCATTTCAAGTCGATCAACGACCGCTTCGGCCACGGCGCCGGCGACCAGGTCCTGGTCCGCGTCGCCGGTCTGCTGTGCGACGTGTTGCGCGACTCAGACATCATCGTCCGAAGCGGCGGCGAGGAGTTCCTGGTGTTGATGCCCCTTACCGACGCCCGCGCCGCCACGGCCTGCTGTGAGCGGATCCTCGACGCGATCCACGACGAGGACTGGGAAGCGATCGCCGCCGGCTTGACTGTGACGACCAGCGCCGGCGTCGCCTCGACGCACAATCCACGCAAGCTCGAGGCGCTCGTAAAGCTCGCCGACCAGCGGCTCTACGAAGCCAAGCACGCCGGTCGCGACTGCGTGATCAGCGGCCCGGGTCGCGATTAGCGCACGGCTGCTACGGCTGTAGCGACCAACTGCAGACGAGACGACCGTCGCTGCCCAACTGCCAGCGGCTGACGGGCGGTCCCGCGGCGACGACCGGACGGAGGGTCTGCGTGGCGCGACGCGCGCGAACACCGTGAGCGACTCGCGATCGGGCCTGTGAGACCGGGGATGAGCTGCGGAGCGAGATGGTCTTCATGGTGCGGCCTCCTTGACAACTTGTTTCTTCTAGCTATCTCATCGGCTGCTACGCACCGGTTTGACAGGGATCTGAGGCACGCATGTGGCTTGTCCAGCGGCCGGATGCACGTTTCTACGGATGCGTCTGCACACATCCGCCCGTAGGGAGCCGTCGAAGGAGAGCGTCTTGTCCACCAACCCTTCGCCGGGCCGGGCGACGTCACGTCGCTACCGAAGGGCCACGACGCGTGGGTTGTGGGCGACGACCCCGTGGTCGTCGTCGACTGGTACGGCGCCAGCGACTACGCCAAGACCAGCTGAAGCGGCGCGCCGAACGCCTTGGGCCGGCGGCTCTGAAGTCGGCCCAGGGCGGCTCGTTGGATTGCAGCTCCCGGGCTCCGCGCTGGAAGATTTATCAAGTTATAACTTGACTTTTTTGTGTCGCTGCTTTATTTGTTTCGCATGCACCGACACTCCTCATCCCTCCCGGTGGCGTCGGAGGCGACGCGATGAGCACCGCTGCCACCACACCCAGCACCTACGAGACCGGAGAAGCCCGGAGGCGGATCGCGCAGGCGCTGACCCGATCGGGCAAGGACCCGGACCGGCTCGCGCCTGACGACCTCGCCCAGTTGGAGGACTTTCATTCCCTGGGCCGGATCGCCACGCTCGGATTGATCAACCTCGCCGGCTTGACGAGCGAGGACCGCGTATTGGACGCGGGGAGTGGGATCGGCGGCACCGCCCGCCTGCTCGCCGCGCAGATCGGCTGCCGAGTCACCGCCGTGGACCTCACAGCCGAGTATTGCGACACCGCCCGCTGGCTCAACCGCAGCGTCGGGCTCGACGACCTCATCGAGGTGCTCCGGGCCGACGTCCTGGAGCTGCCGTTTGCGCCCGGCAGCTTCGACGTGCTGATCAGTCAGCACGTCCAGATGAACATCGCCGACAAGCGACGCCTCTACGCCGAGGCCAGACGGGTGCTCGCGCCCGGCGGCCGGCTCGCACTGTGGGACGTGACCGCCGGATCAGGCGGGCCGATCCGGTTCCCCGTCCCGTGGGCCAACAGCCCCGAGACCAGCCACCTGATCGGCCCCAGCGAGCTCCGTGAGCTGCTGCAAGAGTCCGGTTTCGACATCACCGAATGGAGGGACTTGACCGAGAGCGCCGCCGGCGCAATGGAGCAGTTCTTCGCCGCGCCACCGGCTGACCTCGGCCTGCATGTCTATGTTCCGGACTTCGCCGCGAAAGCCAAGAACCTCGTCGCCAATGCCCGCGAGGACCGGATTCGCCTGATCCAAGCCGTCCTTACGGCGCGCCCCGGCCGGCCCGACGCCGGCGAGTCCAAGGGAGCACAACCATGATCTCGGCGCCGCAGCCCCGGCGAGCTCGCACACTCCCAGCTGCTGTCGCTGCGCTCCGGCGCGTTGCCGCCGTCCCTTGGCGCCTGCTGCGCCAGCAGGTAGCTCGCGAGGACCATGCCCACCTCATGGCCCAGTTCACGCTGCTCGACAACCCGAGCCGGCCGGCCCGGCGAGTCGTGGTCTGGGGACGCCCGGACGCCGGGCCACCCTACGCGGACCCCGCGGATCCGCTCGAACGGCTGTGGTCGCTGCCCGCCGCCGCGAGCGGCGGCTGAGTCGCACCCGAGCTCCGCGCAGCAACCTCAGCCTGCGCTGCGCTACGCGCCGAGCAAGCGCCGGAGCGCTCGGCGCGAGCCTGGTAGCCGCCGCCCGGCGTCGAGTTCGCGGATCGCGATCTCGGCCGTCATCGCGGCGAGCAGCTGCGCGGCGGCGGCTGCGTCGGGCCATCCCATCGCCTTCAGGCTGGGGATCGCAGCGGCCGCGAGTCGGTCGTGTCTGGCGGCCATCGGGGCGATCAACGACGGGTCAGAGCGAGCCTCGAGCGCAAGGGCCTTGACAGCGCGATTTGCGAGGGACACGTCGAGATACGCCTCGGCCGCCCTGAAGAGCCGCTCGGCCCCGGGGTCCGACCCTGCGGTCGCGGCGGTGACCGCTTGCTGGACTCGGTCATGGAACCGTTCGTGCAGCGCATCCACGAACGCGGCGCGATCGCGGAAGTGCACGTAGAACGTGCCCTTGGCTACACCCGCAGCAGCGACGACCCGGTTGACGCTGAGTCCCGCGAGTCCCTGCTCCCCGGCCACCGCCGCCCCTGCGTCGAGGAGCGCGTCGCGGGTGGTCGTCGTCGGAGCGTCGGCGGGGGCGGTCTTCGGCACTCGCCGAGCATAGATGACCGGTCGGTCAGCAGACCTGACCGACCGGTCGGTCATTCTGGTACGGTTCGCCACATGGAGCTACTAGAGACATCCACTGGGCCGGTCGCGTATGACGCCCGCGGCAACGGCCATCCGATCGTGCTGCTACCCAGCGGGGGACACGGTCACCAGGACTACGATGAGCTACGGGCGCTGCTGCCGGTCCGGTTTCGCTCGATCTCGCTCGACTGGCCAGGGCACGGAGCTTCGCCGGCCGGACGGTCGCCCGCAACCGCGATGCGCTTCGCCGACGTCGTCGAGGACCTTGTCGCCGAGGTCGCGCCCGACGGCGCGGTCGTGTGCGGAAACTCGGTCGGCGGGTTCGCAGCCGCTCGGCTTGCGATCCGGCGCCCGGAGCTGGTCAGGGGCCTCGTGATCATCGACGGCGGCGGCTTCGCCGGCCGGCCGCCACAGGATCGGGCCTTCTGCCGGCTGATGGCACAACCGTGGTTCCTCCGGGCCGTCTATCCGGCGTTCTCTTCGTTCTACATGCGCGCGCGGACCGACGCCGACCGGCGTGCGCGCGAGACCGCGATCGCCACCACCCGGCGTGACCCCGGCCTGCGGGCCGTCGCACAGCTGTGGCGCTCATTCGACTCCCCTGAGCACGACCTGCGCCGCAATGCATCGGCGATCACCGCGCCGACCCTGCTGATCTGGGGACGCCGCGACCCGGTCATTCCGGTCAGGATCGGACGCCGGCTCGAACGCGAGCTCGCGCGGGCGCGCCTGGTCGTCCTCGACACAGGCCACGTCCCGCACACGACCGACCCCGACGGCGTAGCGGCGCAGCTCGTGCCGTTCGCGGACGCCGCGTTCAGCGAGCCGACCGCCGTCGCCGCCGCATGACCAACCGCACCGGTTCCGATCTGAGCGAGCTTTCACGCGGCGACGAACCGCACCGGTTCTCCGATCACACCGACGCGCGTCACCGCACCCCCAGCTGGTCGGCGACCGGGTCGATCGACAGCTCCATCAGGAACTGCAGCGCCGAGGTCGGGAGATACTCGAACATCCGCGCGATCACCTGTCGTCGCGCGCCGTCGGCGTCAGACCAATCGGCGGTTTGAACCGCCTGGAGGAAGGTGTTGATGTAGCGCTCCTGCCAGTCGAGCGCCTCGGCGCCGCACGGCTCGCCGTGTCCGGGATGGAGCGTGACCCCGACGGGGAGCTCCCGGCGCGCGCGAGCGATGTTGGCGAGCCACTCATGATGAAAGCCGTCGGCCAGGTAGCAGTGGTGGCGGTCATACACGAGATCGGCGGAGAAGACGTGGCGGTCTGCATCCTCGAGCGTCCAGATGCTGTCGTGCGGCGACTCGTTTGGTCCGAGATCGGTGACCCTGAGCCGGAGGCCGTCGAGCGAAACCACGTCGCCATCCTGCACCGTCTGGTTTGGAAATACGCGCTCCGCGGCCCACTCATCGCCGAACATCGGCCGCAGGATCGTCTCCTTGACGGCATCGTCTCGGCGGATCACCTCCGCGACGCCGGAGGTCGCGAACACGGGCACGTCGAGATCGCGGACAAGCTCGACCAGCCCGCCGTAATGGTCGGGATGGGCGTGGGTGACGATGACTCCGAGCAGCGGCTTGCCGAGCCTGTCGACACTGTCCCGCAGTCTGCGGCCGTCGGAGACCGTGAGCGTGGAGTCGACGGCTACCGCGCCGGAATCGCTCTCGATGATGTAGGCGTTGACAGGCGTGTCGCCGGTGGTCGCATGGAAGCGATGAATCAAGTTCGAGGACATGGCCGTCAAGGTAGTAGGTGAGGCACTTGCTGACAAGTAGGTACTTGCGAGTGCCTTAAGGCTCTGGTAGAAACCACTGATGGACAGAATCGACGAGGTGCGGCCCAACGTCCTCAACCAGGACTGCGAGTCACGGCAGGCGCTCGAACGGATCGCCGACAAGTGGACGTGCCTGATCGTCTACGCGCTGCTCGACGGCCCCCGCCGGCACGGCGAGCTCAAGCGGATGATCGAGGGGATCTCTCAGAAGATGCTCACCCAGACCCTTCGCAGCATGGAAGCTGACGGCCTCGTCAAGCGCACCGTCATCGACGTGATCCCGCCGCACGTCGAGTACGCGCTCACACCTCTCGGCCAGACGCTCTCAGAGCCGCTCGTGGCGATCTGCCGGTGGGCGATGGACCACCTTCCCGAAGTGCAGGCTGCCAGGGCGAGCAATGCCCGGACCGCAGCCGCCGCCGCGTCCTAGTAGCCGTAGGCAAGATCCAGTAGGGCGTCCGCGACGCTCTGCCGGGCGGAGCGTCCGCGACGCTCTGCCGGCGGGGAAGGAATTGCGCAGACGGACTGTCCTAATGATTGATGTCATCAGACATCTATCGACTTCTAAGATGTGCGAAGCGAGGCCGGATCATCGCGACGGTGCTGCCCGTGGTCGCGGCACTGATCGCCGTCATCCCGCCGACGGCCTCCGCCAGCGGTTCGATCGTCGTCACCAGCCCGACCGACGGCGCTCCCGGCTCGCTTCGTGACGCGATCGCGCACGCCGCCGCGGGCGACACCGTGGTCGTGCCCGCCGGGACGTACGCGTTGCCGCTCGGCGAGTTGATGGTCAACCGGACCCTGACGATCGCGGGTGCCGGGGCAGCGACCACGACCATCAAGGCACAGGCAGGACCCACGCAGACGTTCTCCCGTGTCTTTCACATTAACGCCGCCGGCAGCCAGGTCACGATCAGCGGCGTGACGATCAGCGGCGGAATCGCCCTGCCGCCGCCCCTGTTGGCGCAGGCGAGCGGCGGAGGCGTACTCAACGACAATGCCACGCTGACGCTGAGCCACGACGTGATCAGTGGCAATCGAGCGAGCGCCAACGCGGCCGCGACGAACTTCAACGGAGGCCTCGCCACTGGGGGCGGGGTGTCCAGCACGGGGCCGCTGAACCTCGTTGGCACCGACGTCGCGGGCAACATTGCAAGTGCAACTGGCGCCGATGGTCACGCGGGTGGCACAGCCGACGGAGGCGGTGTGTGGAGCCAGGGCCCGCTCGACGTGCGAGCCTCAACGTTTGAGGGCAATCTCGCCGATGCCGGCGGCGGCGGAAAGACGAAGCCCAATACGTTCGACTCCAACCAATTCGGTGGCGAGGCCGACGGTGGTGGGCTCTTCGCCGAGAATGGTCCGGCCTCGGTGCTGGCCAGCACGTTCAACGACAACGTCGCCGACGCCTCGGCCGGCCCCGGAGCGTCGGGCGGCACTGCGCTAGGCGGTGGTGCACTGCTCGAAATCGGCTCGATAGCAAATTCGACGATGACCAACGTCACGTTCACGCGCAACATCGCGCGCTCCCAGGGAGCCAACAGCTCATTGACCGCCAGCAAAGGTGGCGCGATCTTCTTCGTCGGTGACAACCCCGGTCAGCGGCTCACGAACGCGACGCTCACGGCCAATAGTGCTGCGGGAGGTGGCACCAATCAAGGCGGCAACATCTTCGTCCCGTCCGACGCCGCAGCCACGATCCAGAACACGGTCGTCGCCGGCGGCACGGCCGACTCCGGCTTCGAGAACTGCGGCTCGGTTGGGACACTCACGTCGCTCGGCAACAACATCGACGACCGGAACCAGTGCAACTTCCACGCCGGTGGTGACCTCGTCAATAGGGATCCCGTGCTTGGAGCGCTCGCGAACAACGGCGGACCGGTCCAGACGGTTGCGCTGCTACCCGGCAGCCCCGCGGTCAACGCCGCCGCGGTCGGCGCGTGCCCGGCGACAGACGCCCGCGGCGTCCTGCGCCCCGCCGGCGGCGGCTGCGACATCGGCTCGTTCGAGCTCGCGAGCCCGAGCGCGACCACCGTGCCGGCGGGCTCCGTGGCGACCAGCTCGGCGGTGCTCAACGGGATCGCGTCAAACCCCGATCTGGCCCCGGCGACCGCCTTCTTCCAGTACGGCACGACGACCAGCTATGGCAGCAACAGTCCCACGCAGACGGTCAACCCCACGACGGCGCAGCTCCGGCTGAGCGCGCAGCTGGCGGGCCTGTCGCCCGGTACCACCTACCACTTCCGGCTGGTCACCCACAACGCAGTCGGCACCGTCACCGGCGTGGATCAGACGTTCACGACGGCGACGCAGCCGATCACATCTGCTCCGGCGCGACTCGCGGTGGGCTCGGTGTCGATTGCCGGCGCCACCGCGAACGTGAGGCTCACATGCACAGGGGCCCCAGGTCAGCGATGCTCAGGCGGCCTGCGGGGCACGGTCACCGAGCAGCTGCGAGGACGGTCAATCGTTGCCGTCACCGCAGCGGCGCGACCCACGCGACATCCTGCGCTGACGACGAAGGCCCTGCTCGTCGCGACCGGGAGATACGACGTCCAGGCCGGCCATGCCGCGACGCTGCGGATCACGGCCAATGCCGCCGGCAGGAAGCTGCTTCTGCGCTTCTACACGCTGCCCACCAAGCTCGTCTTCGCCGATCCGACCGGGCTGAGCGCAACGATCACGTTCGCCTACCCGCGCGTGAAGCCGCACGTCAACGACTACTGGACGTTGACGCTCCAGCCGTGCGGCCCGTGCGTGACGATCGTTCATCAGCTGACACTCTCGGGTCTGCCCAGCGGTCCTCAGATCACTGTTTCGTGCAGTGGCGTCGGCTGCCCGTTTGGCCGCAAGGTGCTCAAGCCCCGCCACCGCCCGGTCGCGCTGGCCGGCATGTTCGTGCACAGCCGCCTGCAGGCGGGAACCAAGCTCGAGATCCGGATCACAGCGCCCAACCGAGTCGGCGAGGCGCTGCTGTACACGATCCGGAGCGGCACTCTCCCAAGGGCTGCCACGCGATGCCTGCCGCCCGGAGCCCGAGTGCCGGTTGCCTGTCGGGCCGGCAGCTGACAATCGCGCATTGGCAGCCGTCCTGTCTATGCGTTTTCAGTAGCGGGCACGGGTTCGAGCCTGGGTGTCAGGACGGGTTCGCCGCGAGTGTTGGTGGCGCGCAGTGCGATCGCGGCCGCGGCGACCATGAAGATGCTGGAAGCCAGCAGGGCGCGTTGGAATCCGGACGTCAGCGCTTCGTGGGGCGTGGCACCGGTTGCGAGCAAGTGGTGCGCACGCGAGGTTGACAACGCTGAGAAGATCGCGATCCCGAGCGCACCTCCGAGCCATGTCGAGGTGTTGATCAGCGCCGCGGCGAGCCCGGCCTTATCCGGCGGCACCCCGGCTTGGGCGGCAGTGGTGACGCCGACGAACACCGCCCCCAGTCCCGCCGACATGATCAGCAGGCCGGGCAGCAGGTCGGTGACATAGGACCCGTGGACGGGGATCCGGGAGAGCCAGAACACCCCGCCCGCACCAAGCAGCGCGCCCGCGACAATGATCGGCCTGGTCCCGGTGCGTGCGAACAGCTGTGAGGAGACGCCCGACGCGACCGCCACGCCGAGGGCGGCCGGAACGTAGGCGGCGCCGGCCTGGATCTGCGAGAACCCGAGAACGTTCTGCATGTACAGGGTCAGGAAGAAGAACATCGCGTAGAACCCGGCCATGGCGGTCACCTGCGTGAGGTCGGCGGCCGCAAGTCCGTTGATCCGCAGGATCGAGAACGGGAACAGCGGATTGGGGTGCCGCCGCTCGTTGACGACGAATGCGGCGAGTAGCGCCGCGGCGCCCGCGAGCTCGGCGATCGTCCGGGTCGCGCCCCAGCCCACGGTAGGGGCTTTGACAAGGGCGTAGATCAACAGCAGCATGCCGCTTGTCGCCAGCACGGCCCCGAGCGCGTCAAAATTGGCGAGGCTTGGGCGTCGCCGTTCGCCGGCGATCAGGCGATACGCGGCGAACAGATCAAGGGCGACCACCGGGAGGTTCACGAAGAACACCCAGCGCCAGCCTGGCCCCTCGGACAGCACGCCGCCGAGGAACACACCGAGCGCCGAGGACAGACCGGCTGTCGCGCCCCAGGCACCGAGCGCCTTGTTGCGGTCGCTGCCCTCGCTGAAGGACGTCGTGAGGATCGAGAGGGCGGCCGGCAGCATCATCGCGGCGCCCATCCCCTGGGCGAGCCGCGCTCCGATCAGCATTCCTTCCGACTGCGCCAGCCCCGCTGCCAGCGACGAGATCCCGAACAGCACCGTGCCGGCGACGAGTACTCGCCGGCGTCCGATCAGGTCCGCGGCTCGGCCGCCGAGGAGCATGAAGCCGCCATAGGTGAGCAAATAGCCGCTCAGGACCCATTGGAGGCTCTGAATCGAGAAGTGCAGGCTGTGGCGAATCGACGGGAGCGCCACGTTGACGATCGAAGCGTCGACGAAGTCGAGGAACGCCACCCCGCACAGGAACGCCAGTGTGAGCTTGCCGCGGCGGGTCGCAAGAAACGAAGGGTTCGTCGTTTCCATCCGAGGACCTCCATTGTGGTCGAGCATTGAGTGAGCCAACTGACTCAGCGGCACGATATCATTAAGTGAGTTGACTGACTTGGCGGGTTTCCGTCTACCCTTTGAGTGAGATGACTGACCAACCCCAACAGGTCGCTGACGAGAGCCGTTCCGAGCGGCTGGGAAAGCGGGAGCGGCTCGTCCAAGGCGCGCGACAGGTCCTCTACGAGCAGGGAGTGCAAACGACGACGCTCGCCGAGATCGCGCAGGTCGCCGATGTGCCGGTCGGCAACGTCTACTACTACTTCAAGACCAAGGACGAACTGGTGCAGGCGGCGATCGGCGACCACGCTCGCGAGATTCGCGAGAGACTCCAGTCGCTGGAGAAGCATGAGGCCGGTAAGGCCCGCCTGAAGGCATTGGTGCGCATGCTCTCCGAGCAGCGCGAGCTCACGGCCCGCTACGGCTGCCCTCAGGGAACACTGTGCTCGGAGCTCGACAAGCGCGACGACACGCTCAGCACCGCCTGCGCGGAGATGATGCGACTGCCGGTCGACTGGGCCGAGCGCCAGTTCAGGGCGATGGGACGACGCGATGCCCGCGACCTCGCGATCGCCCTGATCGCCAGCTACCAGGGAATCGCGCTGCTGACCAACGCCTTCCGCGACCCGGATCTCATGCTCCGGGAAGGTCGGCGCCTGCAACGCTGGATCGACTCGCTCACATAACTCCCAGCACTGCCGGCGTCACCCGGTAAGAGCGCGGAGGATGTGGGAGGCTTTCCCGATGCCGTGGGCCCCTGAGCTGTTCTCCGCGCCGGCGCTGCAACGACTGGCGCAGCAGCGGGGGCGGAGACTCGAAACAGTGCCGTTCTTCGAAGGTTTGATGGCCGGGGAGTTCGATGCGCTGGTCGGGTCGTTTGCCGGCGAACCCGAACTGCACCACCCTGTGCGCGGGCGGATCAGAGGCGTGCACGCGTTCAAGGCGTACGTCATCGACACGAACGCGTGGATCAACCAGCGCGACGCCTCGATCGAAGAGGTCGAGCACGTCGTCGTCGGGCGACAGGGTTTTGGGGAGGCGATTCTCCGCCTCGACGGTGACACCGAACGAGTCCAGCTGCCGGTCGCGATCGTTGCCGACCGGCGGTCTGACGGACTGATCGAGGAGCTGCGGATGTACTACAGCCGCTGGCCGCTCACCGGCCACCACGCGAACCGCCCGCCGCTGCTGCAGCCCGATCCGGCGCTGCGCGAATCAGATGTCGTGGCCGAGTACCAGCGCGCCCTCGAGGCCGGCGACGTCGACGCGATCGTGGCGGCCTTCGAACCGGACGGCTACGCCCGCGAGCCGGCCGGCGGCGACCATGTCCATCGAGGCCGCGACGGTCTCAGTGCCTTCTATCGGTCGTTGTTCTCCAACGGCGGCGGCATCTCGCTGGAGCATTGCGCGATGATCGACGACGGGCGCGCGTGCGCGCTGGAGTACAACGTCGTGCGGTGGGGCAAGACCGAGCTGTTGCCCGAAGCGGGGGTAGCGGTCTACGTCCGCGGTCCGAGCGGAAAGCTCGCCGCGGCGCGCATCTACGACGACGTCAGCCCGCCGGTCGGGACACACAAGTAGCCGTCACGGCTTGGCGTCTGCCGTGGCCCGTTTGTTCCAGCCATGGAAGGGCGCGAGGTCGTCCGCGTCCCAGCGCTCGCGCAGCCCGGGGGTGCCGAGGTCCCAATCGGGCCGGATCTCGCGGGTGACCGCGCGCAGGTCGTGCCAGAGGTCGACGAACGACGGGCGCCCCCAGAACCAGTAGCCGTTGTAGATGCTGTAGATGACGAGCCCGGGCTTGAGCACGAGCGTGTAGGGGATCATCGGGTCGTTCTCGGGGTCGGTGTACTCCTGGATGTCGAGGTCCTTCTGCACGGTTCGCTCCGGGTCCTCGAGGAACGGCCACTGCGCCCCGACCGAGTCGCGGAACTCCTGGCTCGTGTGATGGGTGTCGGTCGAGATCGTGACGATCTTCGTGTAGGCCACGTTGATCTTCGGGTAGTTCTCGGCCAGCTCGAGGTGCTGCTGGTGCTCCTTGGGGCAGTAGTGGCCACGCGCGAGCGTGAGGATCATCGGATCGTCGCCCTGGATCTCGCTGAGCCTTCGAGGGACCCTCTCGTGGTCGGGGAGTTCGTAGTCCGGGAACGTGCCGCCCGGTGCGATATCGGAGCGCATCGTGGGGGAGCCTTTCGGTTCGGGTTCAGTCGGGTCTGCGTGCCGCTACGCGACGAATTGCTGGCCGCCGTCGATGTCGTAGGTCGCGCCGGTGAGGGCCGTGTTGGTCATGATGTGAACGGCGAGCGCGGCGACGTCGGCAGGCCCGACGACGCGGCCGATCGGGAGCGTCGCCCGCAGCTCGTTGCGGCGCGCCTCGAGTTGATCTCCGAGCAGCGATGCCGACAGCGGGGTGTCGACGAAGCCGGCGGCGATCAGGTTGACACGAACGGGCGCGAGTTCGAGCGCAAGCGCCGCGGTGAACGGAGGCAGCAGTGCAGTGGCGGCGGACACGATCCCGAGGCGATGGTCCACCCGCCGGCCGCCGGTGCCGCCCATCAACAGCAGCGTGCCGGTTGGCCTGATCTTGCCGGCCGCGGCGCGCGCGACCTCCAGCGCCATGACCGCGTGGTCGCTCAGTGCATGGCTCACCTGCGATGGGTCCATCTCCAGCAGCGGCCCGTAGGTCGGACCGCCGGCCGTGATCAGGATATGGTCGATCGGGTCGGGCAGATCGGCGAAGAACCGTCCCAGCGCGGCTGAATCATTTGCGTCGAACGCGGCGGTGCTCCGCGCATCGACGTCGAGCGCCGCCCGTTTGAGCCGCTCGGGATCGCGGCCGGTGAGAACGACGTCTGCGCCCTCGCGGCGTGCGCGTCGGGCGGTCTCGAGGCCGATTCCGGCGCTGCCGCCGATCAGGACGACGGTTTGCCCGCTCAGCTGCGGTTCGCGGCCGGTGGGCGGGGCGACCGATTCTGTGGTCATCGTCTCTCCTTTGCGTCAGCTCGCCATCGGCGGTCCGGTGCCGACTCGCTTTGACGCCGCCGCGATGTTCCGGCGCAGCACCTTCAGCGCCTCGACGTAGATCTCCGAGAACGTCGGGAATGGCTGGATCGTGTCGGCCAGGACGTCGATTGGAATGTGCGCGCGGATCGCCAGCGTCGCCTGCTGCAGCCATTCGCCGGCCTCGGAGCCGAGCGCGAATGCGCCCGTCAGCCGCTCGCCGTCGCTGAGCAACGTCAGGAACCCCTTCTCGTCGGCATATGCGCGGGTGTACGTGGCGGTCTTCGGTAGCTCCGACAGGGGGACCATCGCGCTGAAGCGGCCGGCGCCGTCGCCGACCGCCGCGGCCTGCGGGTCGGTGTAGGTGACGCGTGGGACCGCCTCGTAGTTGGCCTTCCGCGGCTCCCCGAGGATGTTCGCGGCGACCACGTCGCCCTGGTACTTGCCCACGTGTGTCAGCGGCCAGAGCCCGTTGACGTCGCCGATCGCCCACAAACGCTCAGCGGCGCGCAGGTGCGCATCGACCGGAACTCCGTGACCGTCGGGCTCGACGCCGACGGTTTCGAGGCCGATCCCGCGCACCCGCGGGCGCCGGCCCGTGGCGACGAGCAGGCGGTCACCGGTCAGCTCGCGCCCGTCGTCCAACACGAGGACGTAGTCCTCGCCGTCGCGCCGCGCCGCCGCGGCGCTCGCGGACAGGACGAGCTCGATGCCCTCACCGCGCAGGACGTCGCCGAGCGCCTTACCCAGCGGTGACGGCTCCCGGGAGAGCAGATGCTCGCCCGCCTCGATGACCGACACCTCGCCGCCGAGTCGGTGCACGGCCTGAGCCATCTCCACGCCGACGGGCCCGCCACCCAGGATCAGGAGCCGGCGCGGAACGGCTTTCATGCCGGTGACCTCGCGATTGGTCCAGACGCCTTCGAGTTCGCGCAGGCCCGCGACGGGCGGAATGACCGGATCAGCGCCGTTCGCGAGCACCACGTGGTCGGCCGTGTGACGCACGCCGTCGACCTCGACGACGCCCGGACCGGCGAGTCGGCCGGTCCCGCGCAGCAGGTCGATGCCGTGATCTCCCAGCCAGCGCTCCTGTCCTGCATCGGAGTAGTCAGAGACCATGAAGTCACGCCACGCAAGCGCCGCCTCGACATCGACCTCCGCGCTCGCGGCTGCGTCCCGTGCCCCGTGGACTGCCTCGCCTGGCCGCAGCAGCGTCTTGGACGGAATGCACGCCCAGTACGAACACTCTCCTCCGACCAGCTCGCGCTCCACGACCGCCACGCGCAACCCGCCCTCGGCCAGCGCGCCCGCGCAGTGCTCGCCGGGCGAGCCCGCGCCGAGCACGATCACGTCGTAGTCGTTGCTCATGTCGGCAGCCCCCTTTCAGCGGCCCGGAAGCCGTGTCTTGATCTCTTGGAGCAACCAGCCGTTGCCGTCCGGATCACTGAAGGCGGCGAACGAGCCGTAGTCGGCATGTTCCGGAGCCGGACCGCTCAAGCGGCTCTCGGTCCCGGCGTGATGGAAGATCCCCGTGACGTCGTGGAACGGTTCGCTGACGTCGATCCCGCGCGCGACCAGGTCTGCCCGCGCCGCGTCGATGTCGTAGACCGAGAGCTGAAGGCCCTCGGACGAGCCGGGCGGGACTGACGTGACCCCCTCGCCGAAGATGATCGAGCAGGCGGAACCGGGAGGTGTCAGCTGCACGACCCTGTAGCCATCATCGACCGCGAGATCGGCATCGAGGCGCCACCCCAACGTCTCGTAGAAGCGCTTCGCCCGATCGACATCCGAGACCGGTAGGACCACGACCTCGAGCTTCATCTCCCCGGCGTTCACCGGTGGGCTGCCCGTCGATTCGCTGCTCACAGGGACGCTGCTCATCTCGACCTCCATCGGTTGTGGCAGGGCCACGCGGGCCCTCGGCTGTGCTTCGGCCAGGACACGTCGTCAACAGCCGCAACACTCTGCACGCAATTGAGCGCAAGTCAAGCTTGCCGCACCGCTGTGGCCCCCAAACCGGCGGGATGACACCCGGTGACCCGGCGCGCTATTTGATCCGATCGCGCAGCAGGCCCGCGACCTCCGGGCTCGGCTGGCCGACCTCTCCGGGAGCCAGGACGATCCCGTCTGTCGAGGACCCGGCATCGAGCAGGATCCGTACGACCTCTTCCCAGTCGGGATCAGGGGCGCGGGACGGCCGCTCCCCGCTGCCGACCACCGCCCAATCGAGGGCGTTGCCTTTGAATATCTCGTCCCGCGCTTCGATGTCGGCGCCGTGGCTGAGCAGCAGCTTCACGGTCTCGACGCTGCCGGAGTGCGCGGCGGTGTGCAGCGCGGTGGCGCCGTGCCCGTCGTTGCGCGCGCCGATCGGGAGACCGACGTCCAGCATCACCGCGACCGCCGCTGCGTCGCCGGCCTCCGCGGCGGTCACGATCGTGGCGGCCTCGGCGCCGGTCAGCCGCTCCGGCAGCCCGGGATGGTCGGCCGCCAGCCTCATCGCGGTCTCGCGGTCCGCCTGACGGCAGGCGCCCAGGAGCCGGTCGACCGTGGTCCTGTCGTCGCGCGCACCGTGGCGCACGAGCAACTCGACGACGTCGCCGCGGTCAAGCGCGGTGGCGAGCCGGTAGGGCGAGCGGCCGTCGGGGCCCGGCGCGGCTGGGTCTGCGCCGTGGGAAAGCAGCAGCTCGATCACCTCGTTCGAGGCGCCGGCGGTGAGCGCCTCTGCGACCACGGCGACTCGCCGGCCGTCGCCGTCGCGATAGCGGTTCGGATCGGCGCCGGCGTCCAGCAGGAGCCGCACCGCGTCCAGGTCCCCTGTGCTGATCGGCGCCCCAAGCGCCTGCTCGTCGATCTCCGCGACGTTCGGGGCGCGCTCGAGCAGCAGCTGCACGCACCAGCTGCCTGCGAACCCCGCCGGATATAGATCGCCATCCTCCACCGTCGCGCCGCGATCCAGCAGCAGCCTGATGATGGGCTCGTTCGCTCGACCCGAGTTGGCGCTTGTCACCGCGCACCGCAACGGCGACCAACGGCGGTTATCGCTCAGAGCGTTCGGGTCTGCTCCGGCGTCGAGCAGCAGGGTCGCGACGGCTAGCAGGCCCTCGGCGCGGACGGGGTCCAAATGCCAGCGGGACGCGCACACGGCATGGAGCGCCAGCCAACCCGTTCGAGGATCGCGCCTGCTCGTCAGCCCCGGATCGGCGGTCAGCGCGCGCTTGACTCGCTCCGCGTCGCCGAGCACGAGCGCCGTTTCGAGACCGTGCTCGGCGATCTCCGGGTGCTCGGCGAGCAGCCGCCCCGCGCGGCCGATCCTGTAGCCGACACTGGCGGCGAGAAACGCCTGCACCGCGTCCTCCAAGTTGCGGTCGCGCGCTTGTTCCATGGCGGTCGAGCGTAATCAGGCGTATGAGGCCGTCGTCGATGAGTTCATCCGAGTTGGCGGTCGAGGTTGACAGCGGCGCTGATCAGGGCCAGGTGCGTGAACGCCTGGGGGAAGTTGCCGAGTTGCTCGCCCGTGGGCCCCACCTCCTCGGCATACAAGCCGAGGTGGTTGGCGTAGGTGAACATCTTCTCGAGCACGAGCCGTGCTTGGTCGAGCTGGCCGGCGCGCGCGAGCGCCTCCACGTACCAGAACGAACAGATCGAGAAGGTGCCCTCCCGGCCGGCGAGCCCGTCCGGCGAGGCCTCGGCGTTGTACCGGTAGACAAGGCTGTCTGAGACCAGCTCCCGCGAGACCGCATCCAAGGTTGAGAGCCACCGCGGATCCGTCGGGGCGATGAACTTGACCAGCGGCATCAGCAGCACCGAGGCGTCGAGCACGTCAGTCTCGTAATGCTGGACGAACGCCCGCCGCCCCTGGTGCCACCCGCGCTCCATGATCTGGCGGTAGATCGCGTCGCGGGCGCGGCCCCAGCGAGCCCGATCACCGGGGAGCCCGCGCTGATTGGCGATCCGGATCGCCCGCTCGACCGCCACCCAGCACATCAGGCGCGAGTAGGTGAAGTCGCGGCGCCCTCCGCGCGTCTCCCAGATCCCCTCGTCGGCCTGGTCCCAGTGCTCGCACACCCACTCGACGATCCTCGAGAGGTCGTCCCAGGCGTCGTGGTAGATCGGGGTGCCGTGCTTGTTGTACAGGTACACCGAGTCGATCAGCTCCCCGTAGATGTCGAGCTGCAGCTGCTTCGCCGCGCTGTTTCCGATCCGCACCGGCGCCGAGCCCATGTACCCCTCCAGATGCCCGAGCACGTCCTCGCGTAGCTCCGAGCGGCCGTCGATCCCGTACATGATCTGCAGCGGACCCGACGCGCCGTCGCGGCAGTCCCGGAAGCGCTCGGTCAGCCAGTCCATGAACGCGGCCGCCTCCTCCGTGAACCCGAGCCGCAGGAGCGCGTAGAGGGAGAACGCTGCGTCGCGGATCCACGTGTAGCGGTAGTCCCAGTTGCGCTCACCGCCAAGCATCTCGGGAAGGCTCGTGGTCGGGGCCGCGACGATCGCCCCGGTCGGCTTGTACGTCAGCAGCTTCAGCGTCAGCGCCGATCTGTGCACCATCTCCCGCCAACGTCCCGTGTAGCGCGACTGGCGCAGCCAGCCTCGCCAGAAGCGAACGGCGTCCTCGAACGCGACGGCCGCGACGTCCTCATCGAACGGCGGCGGCTCGGCTCCCGGCTCCGACGGCACGAGTGCGAACGTCGCGCTCTCGCCGTGCGATAGAACAAACGTCGCTCGCGCCCCGGTGTCTGTCACCGTCAGCGGCCTGGGGGCGGCGAGCGCCAACGACAGCCCGGGAGCGTGGAAGATCGCCCCACGCGGGCGCGTTTCTGGCTCGTGTCGGCAGCGGCCGTAGTCGAAGCGCGGCTCAATTTCCGTCTCGAACTCGACCGTTCCCCTGACGCACACGATCCGGCGCATCAGCGAATGCGGCGGGTGATCCGACGATCTCGCGATCGGCATGAAGTCCTCCACCTCCCCGACACCGTCGGCGCCCAGGAAGCGCGTGATCAGGATGTTCGTGTCAGGGAAATACAGCTGCTTGCTCGTCCAGCCGGTGCCCGTTGGCGCGATCCGCCAGTACCCGCCGCGCGTGCGGTCGAGGATCGCGGCGAACACGCTCGGCGAGTCGAAGTCAGGGCAGCAGTACCAGTCGATCGTGCCGTCCGTGCCGACGAGCGCGGCGGTGTGCAGGTCTCCGATCAGACCATGCTCGGCGATCGGCAGGTAGTGATCCATTGGCGACATCAGGTTCCTCCTCACCTGCGAATACTCGAACAGGCCGACATCGTCTCCCGGGTGATCGTCGGGCGCAACCATCGGCTCGCGTTTCAGTCCGAGTCGCCTGCCGGCTGAGTGGACGGCGTCGGGAGCAGCCCAACGGCCGGAGCTAGCCGACGCGCGCGGCCTCGACGAACCGTCTGACTACTTCGATGTACAGCTTGGTGGTCGTCTGATGCGGGGCGTGACCTGCGCCTTCGATCGTTTCGATCTCAAAGCGTGGCAGCGCCGCCGCGATCGTGTCGACGATCGCACTGAAGTGGGGCGGAGAAGCGCTGCCCGTCGTCAGGAGCACAGGCCGGTCGAACCGCCGCAGTCGATCGAGATCGAGTCGCTGCCCATCCGGGTCGCGCGCCTCGTCGAGGAACGTCTGAGCGTTGCCGACGAATACCTCGCGCAGCTCAGCGGTGAGTTCCTCGTCCCATGCCCCCGCCCGCCGAGCGACCGTGTCGACGAACAGCCTCGCCCCGGCCTCGTCGTCGCCGGCGTCCAACAGCTCGATCACGCGACCGACCCGCCGGTTCACCTCCTTCAGTACAGGTTCAAACTGGGTCTCGGCCAGCATCCCCACAAGAGGTGGCTCGTGCGCGACGAGCGTCGCGAACACCTCCGGCCGACGGATCGCCGCGTGCAGCGCGACGATCGAACCGAACGAGTTAGCGATGACGTGCGCGGGGCCCGACCCCAGCGCTTCGATCAGCTCGGCGAGATCATCGGCATCCTCGTGAACGCTCCCTTGCCCCGCCGGACGCTCGCTCTGGCTATGGCCGCGGCGGTCGTAGACCACGACCTCGAACCACTCGCTGAGCGGCTGCCACGATCGGATCCCAGTTGTGATGATCGCCCCAAGACCCATGCACCAGCACCACCGGCTCGCCCGCCCCTGTGACGTCATAGAACAATTCCACGCAGTTGGCGCGCTTGACAGGCACGGCAGGCTCCCTTCGGTCGAGTTGAGCTCCAGTTCCTCCACCTTGATTGCACCTCGCGCAGGAGGATGAACTGAGGCCCGCGGCCGCACATCGGCAGAACGGAGCCACTGTCTGACCGCAACCCCTTACCCGAGGCACCGGATCGCGGAAATGCGGCTCTTCAGGAACCTGATCTCGGCGGCGTTGTCGGTACGGTCAATCGCGGCCTGGTAGGCGGCCGTAGCCTCGTGTGGCCGGTTGAGACGTCGCAGAAGGTCTGCCCGGATCGCGTGGTACAGGTAATACCGAGCGAGCGATAGCTCGTCGATCAGCTCGAGCGCCTTTCGAGGGCCATGGACCTCCGCGACGGCGACGGCTCGGTTGAGCGCCACGACCGCGGTCGGGGTGAGCGTGAGGAGCTGGTCGTAGAGCGCGAGGATCTGGTCCCAGTCGGTTTCGGACGCTGTGCGGGCGTCACTGTGGACGGCGCTGATCGCGGCCTGGAGCTGGTAGGCGCCTGGTTGGTTTCGCCGCAGGCATCGCTTGACGAGCGCCTGCGCTTCAGCGATCAGATCGTCGTCCCAGAGATCGCGATCTTGTTCGGGAAGCGGCACGAGTTCGCCCTCGCCGGTGGTGCGGGCTCGTCGTCGCGAGTGCAGCAGCAACATCAGCGCCAGCAGCCCGAGCACCTCGGGCTCGTCGGGCATCAGCACGGCGAGTAGGCGTCCGAGGCGGATCGCCTCGATGGCGAGTTCCTCGCGGATCAACAGTTCGCCGGAGCTGGCGGCATAGCCCTCGTTGAAGATCAGGTACACGACCGCCAGCACCGAGGCGAGACGCTCTGGCAAGTCGGCCTCGCGCGGGACCCGGTACGGGATCCCGGCGTCGCGGATCTTCCCCTTGGCGCGGACCAGTCGCTGCGCCATCGTCGACTCGGGCACGAGGAACGCGCGCGCGATCTCCGGGGTGCGCAGCCCGCCCAGCAGCCTGAGCGTGAGCGCCACCTGAGCCGCCCGGCCGAGCGCCGGGTGGCAGCAGGTAAAGATCAGACGTAGGCGGTCGTCCTGCACCGGGCTCTCATCCACCGGCTCGTCGCGGGCGTGCAGCAGCGCCGCCTGCGCGTGGCGGTCATCGCGCGACGCCTCGCGGCGCAGGCGGTCGATCGCGCGATTGCGAGCGGTCGTGATGATCCAACCCGCCGGCGCGGGCGGCGTGCCGGTGTCAGGCCAGCGCGCGACCGCTGTGGCGAATGCTTCCTGCACAGCCTCCTCGGCGATGTCGATGTCGCCGAACACGCGGGCCAGCACGGCCACCGCCCGCCCATACTCGTCGCGAAAGACACGCCCGATCTCCGAACGCGTGACCGCCGGCACGCTTTTCGTCAGTCCTCGTGATCGCCCTGGAACGGGCGCACCTCGACCGGCAGCGTCGTCGCCCGCGCCACCTTCCGCCCCCACGCCAGCGCCTCATCCAGGCTCTCCGCCTTGATGATGACCAACCCGCCGATGTGCTCCTTGCCTTCCACGTAGGGCCCATCGGTCATCGGCATCTCGTCGCTGCGCGGGTCGAGCACCGTCGCGGTGCTCGGCGGGTGCAGCCCGCCGGAGAACACCCAGGCGCCCGCGGCGCGCATCTCCTCCTGCACGGCGTGCACGTCACCCGAGATCTTGTCGAGCACCTCGGCGGCCGGTAATTCACCGTCGGGCTGGTGGATGGTCAGTAGGTACTGCTTCATGCTCACTGCCTCTCCGCGGCGCGATCGTAGGTGGCGATCAACACGCCCGTGGCCGTGGCGATGCTGTCGACCAGCCGCAGCGACGCTTGCGTGCGACCGGCAAACAGCCGGCGTCCGACGCCCAGCACCAAAGGATGGATCATCAGCAGGTACTCGTCGATCAAATCGGCGCCCATCAGCGAGCCGATCAGCACCCCACTACCCATGACCACGAGGTTCGTGCCCGAGCTCTCCTTCAGGTCCGTCACGGCGGCCGGAATGTCGCCGTGCAGCAGAGTCGAGTTCGGCCAGTCGAGCCTGGTCGCCGGGTTGCTCGAGGCGACGTACTTGTGGGCGTCGTTGAGCGCGTCCTTGAACGGGCCGCCTCGGGCATTCCAGGAGGCCAGGAGCTGCTCGTAGGTGCGCCGTCCGAACAGAAACGCTCGATCCCCGCCCATCCGTTCGCCCATCCTGGCGACGATCGCTTCGTCGCCGCGTGCGATCGCCCAGCCGCCGCGGTCAAACCCATCCCGTGTGTCCTCTTCTGTGCCGCCCGGTGCCTGCATCACGCCGTCAAGCGTCACGTGATTCATCACGATCACCTTTCCCATGTTCTGTCCTTTCGGCCTCGGCAGCGCACCGAGATGCGCTGCATGCAGATTTCCGAGACGAGGCTGACTCCGGCCTCTCGCCCCCTACACGAACGCGATCGGCCGAAATCGACATCGTCACCTGAGCCACGAACTTTGGCGTTTTGTTCCGGAGAGGTCGGACTCAGCGTCGCTGCGGCTGATTGCTGGCGTCGCGGCGCCGGTGTGAGCCCGCGTTCACTGCCTCATAACACTGGCCGTCGCCGCGGGACTAGCATCGCGCGCCATGGCTGAACGTGCCCCGTCGGGGGCGGATGCGGGCGCGGACTCTGGCCGCGCCCAGGGGCGGGCAGACGACCAGTGTGTGCTCACGCGCCGGTCCGCGGTCGGGATCGGCGCGGGCGCCGCGGTCGCCTTCGCTGTCGGCGGGCTGCCAGCTTGGGCCCGCACGGCCGCGCGGAGCCAACTGCGTCCGCACCGAGGCTGGGTGGACGAGTTGCCGTTCCCGGACCGCCCGATGGGCGAGCCGGGGATCCCACAGATCGAGCACGTCGTGCTGCTGATGCTCGAGAACCACTCCGCTGACAACGTGCTCGGAATGTTGCCGCACGTCTCGGCGGTGCGCCGCGGAGAGTTCGACGGCCTACCGGCGAACCGGCATGGCATTCCGGTCGCCGGCAATCCCGACGGTAACGGCAACCGCGTGCGGTCGTTCGCGTTGCCCGACATGTGCCCGTCCCACGGCCTGACGCAGAACTGGAACTCGAGCCATAACCAGTGGCACGGGGGTCGTAACGACGGCTTCGTCGCCAACGCGAACTCGACCACCCCGATGGGCTACCTCACCCCGGCGCAGATGCCCGTGACATACGCGCTGGCGAAACGTTTTCCCGTGAGCGATCGATTCTTCTGCTCGGTCCTCGGTCAGACGCTGCCGAACCGCCGCTACTACTTCAGCGGGACCTCCAGCGGCCAAATCAACGACGACAACTCCAGCATTCTCGTGCCCGCCGCCAACGGCACGATCTTCGATCGTCTCGACGCGGGCAAGGTCTCATGGCGCGTCTACTACGGCAACACCCCGAGCCCGTTCTACTTCCCGAACTTCCGCAACAACCCGAGGCAGGTCGCCCGGTGTGTTACGAACGAGCAGTTCTTCACCGACGCGTCGGCGGGGCGCTTGCCTTCCGTCTCCTACGTGGAGCCCAACTTCGGCTACCAGTCCGAGGAGAACCCGCAGGACATCGCGTACGGCGAGAGCTTTCTCCGACGGGTTGCGGCGGCGGTGATGGAAGGACCGCAGTGGCACAAGACTGCTCTGCTCATCACATATGACGAGCACGGCGGATGGTACGACCATGTGCCGCCACCGAGGGCCGTCCCTCCGGACGACATCCCGCCCGATCTCACGCTGTCGGCAAAGGGCACTTTCCGGGCCCGCTTCGACCGCTATGGCTTCCGCGTTCCGCTGACCGTCGTCTCGCCGTGGGCTCGGCCGCGGTACGTGTCGCACAAGGTGGCGGATCTCACATCGCCGCTCGCGTTCATCGAACGCAAGTGGAATCTCCCCGCGATGACCCGCCGCGACGCAGCCGCGTGGCACCTCGGCGATATGTTCGACGTCACCAGACGCAGCCTGCCAAAGCCGCTGTCGCTCCCACCCGCACCCGATATCGAGATCACGCTCGCCAAGTGCAGGGCCGACGGAGAGGACCCGCCCATCGCTCCGATCGGGGCCGGCCGCGATCGCGGCCGGCCTGTGGCACGCGCGACGCTGTCGGGATAGGCCGCCGGCGAGCAGCCAAAAACGTCGCGCTGGTCCGCTACTCGCCTCAGGATGCGGGCGCGCTCGAGCAGATCGCTCAGCTCTGTGCGATCAACTCTTGTCGCGTTCTTAGACTGTTGCGACCACCGTCCTACGCGGGGCGTGCACCGTGCTGGGTGCAACCGGGAAAGCCCCGGACGACCGAAAGGACGGGACAGATGTCTCACCAATTCAGGAAGGTGCTCGCCGGTACCGCCGCGCTGGCTGCGCTCGCGGTCGGCGGCTCGGCAATCGCGAGCGCTGCCACCTCCCAGACCGCGAGTACAACAAGTCCAAAGGCGTCAAGCTCGCCTGCGCGACCTGCGTTCAACGGCCCGGCGCATGGCACCGCCGCGCACGAGGATGCTGAGAAGGCCGTGACCGGAGCCCCAGCCGCCAAGGCCCAGGCCGCGGCGATCAAGACCGTCGGCGGCGGCACCGCCGGCGCCGTCACGACCGACTACACCGGAACGGGCTTCGAAGTGACAGTCACAAAGCCCGACGGCACCAAGGTCGAGGTTCACCTCGACAGCTCGTACAACGTCATCCAAGGCCCTGGCGGCCGTGGCGGCCCACCCCCCGCAAACTACGGAGGCTGACACACATTACGTGATAACTGCGGTCAGCCACCCACTTCGGGACGTCGGGTGCTGGCCGCAGTTCGTGCCGTCTAGCGGCGCCAGAACGCCAACCGCTGCACCGACGCCTTGAGGATGTGACCCCACGTGATCTCTGTGCCCTGGCGCTGGGACATCGCCTCGAACGGGCTGAAGCGCATCTCGCCGCCGGTCCCTAGCTCGATCGTGCCATCGTCTTGGCGTGTGCCGTCGATGAGGATCCAACCACGCTCGACGCGGACGCTCTCACTCATCGCCTAAGCGTAGCCATGGCTCGTGCCGCGCGGCCCCAGGGGCGGACCTCATGACCCTCCCGCACTACGAGCGGGATGCAAGCGCGAGGCCGAACGGGCTCCCTTCGGAGTCCCGACAGATCGCCCACTGCCGCCCTGGGTGAATCACGCTTCCCCCAAGCGCCTTGACCTGCTCGAGCGCGGCGCTCATTTCAGGGACGGCGAAGTACGGCAGCGAGGCCGTGTCGCCCGGTCCAGCGCCACGTTCGTGAATGCCGAGCACAGGCGCCCCGCTCTGCGTCTGCCAGCCGCGACCTTCGGCCTCGCTGCGCTCGGCGAGCTCGACGCCGAGCAGGCCGGACCAGAACCGACGCGCGCGGTCGGGATCATCGGCCGGGAACTCAATCAGTCCGAGCGGTCCATCCACGCCCCAGACGATAACGACGCGTGCGGTCCAATCGCTCGGGCGCGACCGCGACCCCGTTGCGCGTCGCTCACCAAAGGTCGAGCGGACAATGCGCCGGCCGGGTCCCGTAACGTGGCGGGCATGGACTTACAACTGACGGACAAGATTGCAGTCGTCACGGGGGCTAGCAAGGGCATCGGCCTCGCTGTGACCGAGACGCTCACGCAGGAGGGCGCGCTCGTTGTCGCCGGCGCTCGTACCATCGACGCGCTCGCCGGGATGCCCGGTGTGACGCCGGTCGCGGTCGATCTCGCAGACCCCGCGGGACCGGCAGAACTGATCGCCGAGGCGATCGACAGCCACGGTCGCATCGACGTGCTCGTCAACAACGTTGGGGCCGTGCACCCGAGACTGGGCGGTTTCCTCGACCTTACCGACGCCGACTTCGAGGGTTCGCTTCAGCTCAACTTCTTTGCGGCGCTGCGCGCGATCCGGGCGGCGGTGGCCGACATGGCTCGTCGCGGGTCGGGGACGATCGTGAACGTCACTTCGGTAAATGCGTTCTTCGAACCCGATGGCGCGGTGATCGACTACGGCGCGGCCAAAGCGGCGCTGGTGAATGTCGCCAAGTCCCTCTCGCAGGAGCTGGGCCCGCAGGGCATCCGCATCACCAGCGTCGCCCCGGGGCCGGTGGCCACCGACCTTTGGTTGGGAGAGCACGGCGTGGCGGCGACGATCGGCCAAGCCACCGGAGCCGGAGCCGATGCGGTTCGCGCCGGGGCCGTGGCGGGGATGCCGACCGGGCGTTTCACGACACCGCAAGAAGTGGCGTCGATTGTCGCACTGCTCGCCTCACCTCTGATGGGCAATGTCACCGGTGCCAACTGGGTGATCGATGGCGGGCTGGTCAAGACCACGTGACCTGTCGTCCGAGGCCGGCCCGCCCGGCTGAATCCCGACGCGATCGGCCGCGTTCGCAGCGTGCGGTGATCGATCCCTAAAGGATTCGGGGCTCCGCCGTCATATCCCCACCAGCGTCACAATCGCAGCGACGATGCCGGCGAGGCCAATGATCGATAGCGAGTCGATGTGGCCGCGGCTCGCGGGACTGCCGCTCGTCATCGAGGCGTGCGATTACGACCGCCTGCACGCCGTTCTCGCGTACGAGTTCGAGCGCATCACCACGCAGGTGCGGCTAGTCGGCGACGGAGCCGACGGGCTCGGCGAGGATGTCTCGGTGTTCCGTGAGGATGGCACCGCGCTGCACGAGGCAGGGCGGCCGCTGCCGCTCGAGGGAGAATGGACATTGGCCGGCTTCTGTGACCACCTCGCGACGCTCGAGCTGTGGACGGAGCCGCCGGAGTGGGAGGGGGCGCTGCGCTTGCGCAAGTGGGCGTTCGAGTCCGCGGCGCTCGACCTCGCGCTGCGCCAGGCCGGGCACTCGCTGCACGACGTGCTCGCGCTGGAGCCGCAGCCGGTGCGCTTCGTCAACTCGCTCGGCCTCGGCAAGGAGCCTTCGATCGAGCCTGTGCGCCGGCGGCTCGCTCGCTCCCCCGGTGTGCGCTACAAGCTCGACGCGGAGGCGACCTGGCCGTCGGCGCTCGTCGATCAGGTCGCGGCGACGGGCGCTGTCGACACGATCGATTTCAAGGGCCAGTACGGCTTCGAGGTCGAGGATCCGGAGGCTCTGCGTCGGCTGTACGACCATGTGCTCGCGGCGTTTCCGGACGCCTATCTGGAGGACCCGCACGACCTGCCCGAGATCGCGCAGCTGCTCGCCGATCACCTCGAGCGCGTGTCCTACGACGCGCCGATCCGCGACCCGCAGGACATCGGCACCACGCCGTTGGCCGCGCGTGTGGTCAACGTCAAACCGTCGCGGATCGGCAGCCTGCGCGCCCTGTTCGACGTCTACGCACGCTGCGCGCGGGAGCGGCGGCCGATGTACGGCGGCGGCATGGGCGAGCTGGGCGTGGGCCGCGGGCAGATCGAGCTGCTCGCCGCGCTATTCCACGCCGACGCGCCCAACGACGTGGCGCCGAGCGCCTACAACGAGGACGACCCGCCGGGCGAGCTGCCGCCCAGCCCGTTGGCGCCGCGCCCCCAGACCACCGGCTTCCGCTGGGCGACGTAGACGCGCACGACCACGCGAGAGGGCGGCTCTTGCCGTGGGCCAGGGGCCGCGACTCCGATCCGGGGGCATGGCATGCTGCGTGCCGTGAGTGGCCTCGACCGCGTTCGGCTCCACCTCGATCAGGTCCGCGGTGCCCTCAACGCGATCGATCCGGTGTTCCTCGACACGCCGGCGCTGACGTGCCGGCCGCTCGGTCACGTGCTTGGCTGCTCGGTGACGCTGAAGGTCGAGACGCTCAACCCGGTCCGAAGCTTCAAGGGCCGCGGCACGGAGACGGTGGCAGCCGTCGCCCGGCGCATAGGAGCGTCGCGAGTGGTTTGCGCGAGCGCCGGGAACCTCGGTCAGGCGCTGGCCTACAGCGGCTCGCGTCGAGGCCTGGAGGTCACCGTCGTGGCCGCGAGAACCGCCAACGCGCTCAAGCTGCGCCAGATCGCCGCCTTCGGCGCCGACATCCGGCTCGCGGGCGAGGACATCGACGACGCCCGCGTGCTGGCGCGGGAGATCGCGGACGCGGACGGTGCCTACCTGGTCGAGGACAGCTTGGACATCGCCACCTGCGAGGGCGCCGCCACGATCGGCCTCGAGCTCGTCCGAGACGATCCGAGACTCGACGTCGTCCTCGTCGCCCTCGGCGGCGGAGCGATGGCCAGCGGCGTGGGCTACGTCGCGCGCTCGCTCGCCGACCAAGTGGAGGTCATCGGAATCCAGCCCGTCGGTGCGCCCGCGATGGCGTTGTCGTGGCGTCAGGGAACGGTGGTCGAGACGGACCGCATCGAGACGATCGCCGACGGCGTCGCCGGGCGCTGTCCGATCCCCGAGGTGCTGGATGATCTGCTCGTCGTACTCGACGACGTCGTGCTCGTGCGCGAGGACTCGATCATGGCCGGCATGCGTGCGCTCTATGAGCACGCGGGGCTCGTCGTCGAGCCGTCCGCAGCGCTCGGGATTGCCGCCGTCCTCGAGCAGCCTGAGCGGTTCGCCGGGCGGCGCGTCACCACCATCCTGTGCGGAAGCAACGTGGGCCCTGCCGATTTCGCACGGTGGGTGCTGAAACCCGCCGCGCACGCCGCGCGCGGCGCACACTAGTGCTGCGCGTCACACCCGGGTCAGTTCGTCTCGGCGAGGAGTCCAGGGGACGCTAGTCGAGCGCTCTCGTCGGCAGCCCGTTGTCGTGGTCCGACGCGTAGGACGAGCACGGCGGTGAGCACGAGTGCTCCGCCTGCGAGCTGGATCGGCCCGAGGTGCTCGGCCAGGACAGCTGCTGCGAGCACGACGGTGACCACGGGCTCGAAGGTCGAGAGGATCGACGCGGTGGTCGGTCCGACGCGACTGAGTCCTGCGAAGAAGAGCGTGATCGCTCCGACGGTGGATACGACCGCGATGCAGGCGAGCCAGCCCCACCCGGCGAGCGTGACCTCTCCGGGGCGCAGCTGTCCGGTGAGGGCCGATCCGACGGTGAGCGAGACCGCGGCGCCGGTGCAGACAAGTGTGGCGAGCATGAGCGCCGGCACGCGGCGCGCGACGCCGTCGCTGATGAGGATGTACGCGCTGTACGTGAACGCCGCCCCAAGCCCCAGCGAGACGCCGACACCGTTGACGCTCGAGGCCCCCAGTGTGCCAAGAATGAGCACCAGCCCTGTCGATACCAGACCGAGCGCGAGCACGCGGCGGCGGTCCAGGCGCTCGCGCCCGAGCGCCACTGCGGCGACCGTGACGATCGCCGGGAACGTGTAAAGCACGAGCGACAGCAGCGATGCGTCGAGATGCTCGAGCGCGACGAAATAGCACGCCGCTTGGAGCGCGTACCCACACGCGCCGAGGCCCAGAGCGGTCGTCAGATCACGTGGCGCGACCGCGCGCATCTGAGACAGCGATCCCTTCATCACGATCAGGCACCAGAGAGCGACCGCTGCGATCGCAAATCGCGCGGCCAGCAATGTGCCGGGCGTCGCGCCGTCGTCGAACGCGAGCTTGCCGAAGATCCCCATCGCTCCGAACGCCGCGGCGGATAGGAGACAGACGATGGCGCCACGCGAGAACACGGACAGGATCTTGGCGGTGCGATCGATCAGAAGCGATTGCGATTCCTAACGCTTATTCGGTAGCGTTGCTACCTGATGCTCGACCTCCGTCGGCTTCGGCTGCTCGACGAGCTCCACGCCCGCGGGACGATTGCCGCGGTCGCCGACGCGTTGCAGTACACGCCCTCGGCGGTCTCCCAGCAGCTCGCGATGCTCGAACGCGAGACCGGCGTCACGCTTCTCGAACGAGCCGGACGCGGCGTGCGTCTGACAGACCCTGCGCTCCTGCTCGTCGAGCACGCGAGTAGGCTCCTCGACGCGGCGGCGCGCGCCGAGGCCGAGCTCGCCGACGCCGTCGGATCGGTGACAGGTCGCGGCCGCATCGCCAGCTTTCAGTCGGGAGCGCTGCGGATCGCCATCCCTGCGATCGCACGCCTCGCCGTCGACGCCCCGCAGCTGCGCTGCGAGCTCGTCGCTGCCGAGCCAGAGGAGGCGCTGCCGGCGCTCGCGCTCGGTGACATCGATCTGGTGATCGGCGACGAATGGCAGCACGCTCCCTGGCGGGTGCCGCACGGGCTCGATCGCCACGAACTGCTGATCGACCCCGTTCTACTCGCGCTGCCCGCGGATCATCCGGCCGCGCGGCGGCGCGGTCGCGCAGTCGCCCTGGCCGAGCTCGCAGACGCAACATGGATCAGCGGGCCGCGCGGCCTCGGTTGGAACGACATCACCGAGCGGCTGTGCCTCGAAGCCGGGTTCGCCCCGTCAATCCGCCACCGCGCGAATGACGCAGTCGTCGCGGCGGCCCTGGTCGCAAGCGGCAGTGGCGCGGCGCTGCTGCCGCGGCTCGCACTTCCCGACGGCGACCCGCGCATCGCCGTGCGCCGCGTCGCGGGAACACGCCCGGCGCGCGCGATCTCCGCGGTGACGCGCGCCGCCGACGCGAAGCGCCCGTCGACGCGAGCCCTCCTGGGCGCCGTTCGCGACGCCGCGGTCGCAGCGAAGCGGCGCTCGTCCCTAGACCACAGAACCGCTCGGGATTGACGAGCCGGTCCCGGCCACACGACGACGACTCTCGGCACTGGCAACGCGGCCGCAAGTAGCTCGGCTCTGTCGTCGTGGGCCGGATGTGAAAGAACTCTTGCGCATTTCCGTTCCTTCTGAGACACTGTGAAAGATGTCTTTCATATCTGGCGGAGCGCGAGAAAGGCGCACTCGAATCACCGACCCGAAGGCGCTGCGAGCTTTGGCTCATCCGCTGCGCCTGGCTCTGCTTGACCGCTTGATGTCGTTTGGTGAGCAGACGGCGGCTCAGTGCGCGGCGGCTGTGGGCTCGACGGCGTCGAACTGCAGCTACCACTTGCGAGCGCTCGCGCGAGTCGGGTTGGTGCAGCGGGGCCAGTCGGCCGACGGGCGGGAACGTCCCTGGCGAAGCAGCTCAACCGGTCTGGAGTTCGGGCCCACGAAGACTGAAGCCTCGAGGTCGTCGAGCGCAGCAGCGCGCGCTGTAGACGAGCTGGCGCTCGCGCGTGATGAGGAGCTCACTCGGGATGCGCTCGCACGTCACGACACTCAGCCGACAGAATGGCGCGCCGCCGAGGCGCACAACAGCTATGCGTTGAGGATCACGCCTCGCGAGCTGGCACAGCTGGTGAGCGATGTCGATCGTCTGGTGCGCCCGTACATCGGCCTGACCCGCACTGAGGCACCCGACGACGCGGACGTGGCGTACCTGCGATTGCTCGCTTTCAGACACCCGGAGGCCGGGTGACCGGCCCGGCAGCCAACCCTGGCCGCGCGAGGGTGCGGCGAGATCGTCCCGCGCCGCCGCTGCGCGACAATCCGGCCTACCGCCGCCTCTGGTCGGCGATGGCGATTTCTGAGGTGGGCGACTGGTTGCTCTTCATCGCCCTACCGCTCTACGTGCTGCAGGTGTCGGGTTCTGCGCTGGACACATCCGCCGTGTTCATGGCTGAGCTGGCCCCGGCAGTTCTTGTCGGGACGGTCTGCGGCCCCGTGATCGACCACTGGAACCCGGGACGTCTCCTCACGGCTCTCACGAGCTCCCAAGCTGTCCTCTTGCTGCCACTGCTCTGGCTCGGGCCTGACCGGTTATGGATCGCTTATGCGGTTGCCGCCGTCCAGGCCGCGATCACGAGCATCACCACCCCTTCACTGCAGGCGCTCGTCCCGTCGCTAGTCGAACCGCAGCAGCTACCGAGAGCAAACGCCATGGCGGAGACGGCCAGCAATGCAGCCAGACTTCTCGGCTCCCCGCTCGGCGGAATTCTGCTGCCGGTGCTCGGGCTTGAGGGCCTCGTTCTCAGCGACATGGCCAGCTTCCTCGTCAGCGCCGCGCTTCTCGCGGGATGCCGCCGGGTCTCACCGCGCTCAGCCTCGCCGCGATCCGCACGGCCCACCAGCCGGGTCACGGCCATCGGTGACGGCGCGCGCGCCGTCCGGCGGAACCCGACGCTCATCTCAGCGCTCGTCATCTCGTTCCTGTCGGCGGTCGCTCAAGGGATGTTCCTCGTCCTGTTCGTTCTTTTCGTGCTTCGCTCGCTGCACGCCGGCGACCAAGTCGTGGGACTGCTGCGCGGGGTACAAGCCATCGGCGGCGTACTCGGCGGGCTCCTGGTCGGCACCTGGGCAACGCGGCTGGCGGCGCGCACGCTCACTGTGGGCGGCCTGGCCGCGTTTGGCCTTCTCTCCCTGCTCACCTGGAACAGCCCCGCCATCACCACCGAGATGTGGTGGTACTTGGGACTCTTCATCGCCGTCGGCGTCCCGGCCACTGCACTGGTGACCGGCCTGCTGACTGGGACGCAGCGGGCCAGTCCCCGCCCCGTTCTCGGTCGGGTGCTCAGCCTCATTCAGGTCGCCCAGGCGCTCGGCCAGGGAACAGGCATCTTGCTCGCCGGCCTGCTCAGCAGCACCGTCTCGCTAACCGTCCTGCTCAATGTCCAGGCCAGCTGCTACCTCGCCTGCGCAGTCGTAGCCGTCTTGGGATTCGCTCCGATTGCACGGCGCACCGAGTCCGAGGCACTGACCACCGCGCGGACAACCACACGAGCGCGCGAGCCAGAGTCGCCTCAGCTCACCCCGTTGGATCTTGCTGGGTCCACTGTGAACGTGCTCACACGCCGTGGGGATTGGGCCAATGTCACACGGGAGCGCTGCGCCAGCGCGCGACAGTAGCTGCGACAGCTGGACGGTTCGGAAATGTACGGGAGGCAATACGCGCTCCCGGGGGATGCTGCTCAATGGAACAACTCCGCCTCCACTGCATTCACGACTGTCCACGCGGTCCAAATCGGTTGCACCGGGCGACCGAACAATTGAGGGAGTGGACATGATCCGCCATCACCATCGCGTCGCATCCGCCATCGCGCTGACGCTCGCGCTTGCCTCCGCAGCACCTGCCGCCGCCAGGTTCGAGCTGAACCCAGCGACAGGTGCCGACAATCACAGCACGACCGCGAACACAAACCTGTGCTCCGAGGTCTGCTCCGCCAGCGGCTACGTTAGCCACAACTCGGGCGCGGCCCTGCCTCACGACCCGAGGGCGCGCGCAGTGGCTCTTGCTGGTGGGGGATACGGGTATGGAAGCACCAAGATCGCCGCCGCCACAACCGGGCGGCCGGCCGGCGCACGCCACATCACCCCGACACTCGTCGCGACGCGGGGCGGAGCGATCGACGGCGCTACGCGAACCGTGGCGACTTCGGTCGGCTCACACCCTGTCAGCTCGACAGCTCCCGCGACCCCCAGTGGCGGCTTTGACTGGGGCGATGCCGGAATCGGGGCTGGTACGGTCGCACTGATTGCGCTCCTGGTCAGCGGGATGGTTGGCGTGAACAGCGTCCGGCGTCGGACGACACGCAGCCCCGCGTAGCACCTAGCTGACCTAAAGTTGTGGCTCAGGAGCGAGGGAAGCAATGCTGCCCTCGCTCCTTGGCGTCTACTGGAGATTGTCGCGGCTGACCACGCGGGCCGATGGTTCAGCGCTGGTCGGAATCGATGGCCGCCGCCAGCCGCCGGACGCCCTCGCGAATCGAGTCGGGATCGGCTGCGGCATAGGTGAGCCTCAGGTGGGGGCCGGGCGCCTCCGCCGGGAACCAGTTTCGGCCGCGGCTGACGATCACGCCCCCTTGTTGTGCGCGTTGTACGAGCTGCGCCTCGTCGATCTGGTTCGGGAGCCTCACCCAGAGGTGAAGACCTCCCCGAGGCACACACGGCAAGGTGACGCCCGGCATGTACTCCTCAATGGCGTCGATCATGGCGTCCCTGCGGAGCTCGAGTGCTCGACGGACCCGCCGGAGATGCTGAGGCCAGCCGGGCGAGGTGACGAGCTCGAGCGCCGTCTGCTGAAGCGGAGCCGCGACGAACAGATCGTCGAGCAGGCGTGTCGCGCGTAGCCGTTCGAACGCGCCGCCGCGCGCGCAGATCGCGCAGATGCGCATGCTCGGGGCGATGACCTTCGTCAACGAGCGCACGTAGATGACGTGCCCATCGGGGTCATCGCGCGCAAGTGGCGGAGCCGCTGGTCCGGAGAACACGAGATCGCGCGCGAAGTCGTCCTCGACGATGAACGCGTCGGCTCCTGTGACCGCGCCCAGAACGTCACGTCTGCGATCACCGGCGAGCGTCGCGCCGTGCGGGTTAGCGACCGTCGGCTGCAGATAGACCAGCTTCGCGTGTGAAGCCTCAAGCGCGCGGAGAAACGGTTCGACGCGGACGCCGCCGGCGTCTGTCGGGACCGGAACGAGACGAAGCTTCAGCGCCCGCGCGAGCGCAAGCACATTCACGAACGTTGGCGATTCTACGATCAGCGCATCGCCGGGAGACGTAAGCGCTCTGATCACCGAGGACAATGCCGCCTGGGCGCCCGGCGCGACCAGCGTCTCGAACTCGCTCAGCCCGCCGCCGATCTGTCTGCTGAACCACGCTCGGAGCTCTGTGATCCCCTCCCCGGGCACTCGCTCCCACGCATCCTCTCGACGGACTGCTCGCTCCATCGCCTTGCGAAGGCCGCTGAGAGGCTGCAGCTCCGCGGGAAGGTATGCACTCAACAGGGGGATTGGATCCGCGGCGGGCGCAGCCGTCGTCGCCTCCAACTCATCGACCGTGCCGAAGCGCTCGCCCAGGGCTGTCAGCTGCCAATCGGTGTCGCCCCGCGACCCCGGGGATAACGCATCCGCGACAAACGTGCCGCGACCAGGTAGCGTTACTACAAGCCCTTCCGCGGCGAGTTGAGCGAATGCAGCCCCCACCGTGGCCGGTCCCACCTTATAGCGACGCATCAGCTCACGAACGCCGGGGAGCTGTGAACCCGAGGGCAGCGCATCGACCGAGCCACGCAGCGACGAAACCAAGGCGCGCCTCGACCCGCCATCAGCATTCCGCAGACTTGACGCGTTATCCACTTTGGGCATAAGATTCGGATGCGTTTTCGATCACACCATAACAGTGGTGCTTGCTGCTGCGGTTCCCATGGCCTCCGCAGAGCACGATGACTTCATAGTGCGGGGCGCGACGACAGCGCGGGCCTTCATCGAGCGGGGCGAAGCTCCATGAAGGCCCGGCTGTCCCAATGGCCACCCACCGGCGGTGGCAAACCGACCTCGTGCTAGTGGCGCAGCGCGTTGACGCGCAGCAACGTCATCCAGGAGAAGTCGCCGTGTCCACGAGCGTGCTCGCACCGGCAAACGGGCAAGCCTCCCGTAGCGAAACAGTCAAGGGACCGTCTGCAGTCACGGGCAGAAGATCCCAACGCGGATCGTCATCGGTCCATCGGTTCACGATCGCGTCGACGGTGAGCTTGTGGAGGGCAGGATCGAGCAGGCCGTTGGCCATGGCGAGATCGAGCACCTGCAGATACGTGCTCACCGCATCGGTCGGGAGGGCGGCCGCCACCGGTGAGACTGCGTCCGCGACCTGACGCATGTCAACGAGGACGAACACTCCGACTACGTCGGCGCCCACACCGACGAGGGAGGCGGTGAAGCGTTCGACGGACGTGCCGGTGGAGATCGCGTCGTCTACCAGCAGTACCCGGCGCCCCGCTACATCTGCCCCTCGGACCGGTGGTTCGTCGATTTCGTGACCGCGATACCCCGGCTTGCGGACGAACGCGAACGGCAGCTCCGCGATCAGCGATATCGACGCGGCCAGCGGCACACCGGCAGTCTCGGCGCCAACAACGACCTCGACGCCGATGTCTGGGCCGAGCCGTGCGCCCCGTGCCCCGAGATCGCGCAGCAGCTGGGGATCGGCGTAGGCGCTCTCCATCGAGAGCGCGTGGATAGGAGTTCGGGCATGATCCCAGCAGCTGGGGCCGGCTCGGACCAGCCCGGGAGCCGTCGCGACGCGAGCGGCGAGTAGCTCGTCTGTGTCGGTGCTGCTGAGACAGTCGCTCACGCGCGGTCGACCCTTTTCTTTAGGTCCTCAAGCTTGCCCTGTGTCTTGTCGACGGCTGAGTCGAACTTGCCCTTGAGCTCGCCCTTGTCCTCTTGGACCTGCCCTTCGCGCTTCATCTTCTTGTTACCGGTGATGGCACCGAGTGCCTGCTTGGCGCGGCCGAATATCGTGTCCGTGTTCGCGCTCATGATTGGGCCTCCTTGGTCGTCGCCCGCTCGCAATCATAGGCCCGAAGGCCGGGCGCGATCATCCAGCCAAGCTTGGCGCTCGGAAGCCTGGCGCTATGTCTCCCGGTCCCAGTAGTCGCGCCGGCCGTCCTCACGTCGCAGCATCACGCGATCGTCTGGGTTCGGCGGGAACGCTCCGATCTTGTCGCTGTCTGGGTAGACGGCAATCGCCGGGCGGCGGGAGCTCGAGAACATCACCACGCGCGCCGGCGCCTCACTGTCGTTGCTCACCTTGTGCGCGCCGTCGGGTCCAGCGGGGAAGCAGACGGCGTCGCCGCGCACCGCCGTCTCGTGGCCGTCGGGAGTGCGGACGACCACCTCGCCCTCGAGCACCAGCAGCCACTCCTCGGCGTATTCGTAGTGGTACGGGCAGACCGCCTGTCCGGGCTCGAGCAGGATCAGGTTGAGGCTGGTCTCAGCAGCCTCGACCAGCGGTCCAATTCGGCGGTAGCCGGATCCGTAGCCGGTGGGCTCGTCGTCGTGATCAAGCTCGACTTCGTAGAGGTTCGCGCGCCTAAGCATCAGCCAGTAGATATCAGCATCCGGCATCAGCGGACGCTCCGAGCACCGGAAGCCGAGGCGGCCTGGGTCGCCGCTGGGCGGGCACGGGGAGCTGGTCTACGTCGACGAGTTCGACCTCGTCGGGGGCCGTTCGAGAGGGCGCGTCGACCGGATCGTCACCATATGTCCAACGCAACCAATCAACCATGACGAGGAGGAGCAGAGCGATGGCTGCAACCGAGAAGGCGATTCTGGCGGGCGGGTGCTTCTGGGGTGTCCAGGATTTGATCCGCAAGCTCGATGGTGTGAGCGGCACGCGCGTTGGCTACACCGGCGGCGACACGCCCAACGCGACCTACCGCAACCACGGCTCGCATGCGGAGGCGATCGAGATCCTGTTTGACCCGGAGCGCATCTCCTATCGGGACCTGCTGGAGTTCTTCTTTCAGATTCACGACCCGACGACGAAGAACCGCCAGGGCAACGACGTCGGGGCGAGCTACCGCTCGGCGATCTACTACGTCGACGACGAGCAGCGCCGCATCGCAGAGGACACGATCGCCGATGTCGACGCCTCTGGCCTGTGGCCGGGCAAGGTCGTCACCGAGGTGGCGCCCGCCGGACCGTTCTGGGAGGCAGAGCCCGAGCATCAGGATTACCTCGAGCGCTACCCCAACGGCTACACGTGCCACTTCGTCCGTCCGGGTTGGAAACTACCGCGACGCGCGCAGGAAGCCGCGCACTGACAGTTTAGAGTCGACGCTGCCGCACCGCGGCAGTGACGCCGGGGTCGGTCGACACTATGGGATGCTCGTGATCGACCCACGGCGCGCCCCCGAAATACTTCTGGAAGATCCGCTCGGCCGCCCTTGTGGCGAGCGCTTGCGTGGTGAGCGTCGGATTGGAGCCCCCGAGCGCGTTGGCCAGCGCCGAATTATCCGCGACGAACAGCGAGCGCACCCACCGAGCCTCGCCCCATCGGTCGAGCACCGAGTCCGATGCCCGCTGGCCCATCCGCAGCGTCGAATGAATATGCGCGAGATACGGCGGCGGATTCACACGATGAATCGCCACGGCGCCAGCGCGCTCAATGATCCTGGTGGCCTCGCGGATCAGGAACCGCCGGTTGCGGATCGAACGGGGAGTCCTTGCGATGACGTCGATGCGCGGCACCCGTCCATAGGCGTCTGGCGGCAGGCTACTGGAGAGGCTCACGGCATTACGCGGGTCGACATCGTCGTCGGTGAGGACCGCCAAGGACATCAGCCGATCGACGTGCGCCAGGAAATGCTCGAGCGGCCGTCCGATCACGCGTCCGCCGGGCGTGGATTGCGTAACTGCTCGAGGGGCAGGTTGTGAAAGCAGTCCGGCGGCGGCGAGCGTGGCGGCGGGGGCGGGAGTGACCCCAGAGGCGTCGAGTGATCCATGGCCAGGATAGTCCGCCCGCGCCCCCGACGCAGGGCCTTTCGTGAAGCCGGTCTCAAACGGCATCAGGCCCGTGACCACGTCCACGAAGTGGTTAGTCATGCCCCGTCCCACCCACCCATTCGGGTTCGGCAGGTCACTGTTGAGCCACAGCCGGGGGCTCTCGATCGCCCCGGCCGCGAGCACGACGACGCGTGCCTCCTCGCTGAATCGCTCGCCGGTCGTCTCCACGATCCATGACACCCCGGTGGCCGTCCCTATCGGTCCGTTCGTGGAGAACTCGATCCTGTCAGCGAAGGCGCCGGTGAGCAGTGTGGCTGCCCGCCCGCCGCGGCGCCAGATGTCGGCGGTGAGCGCCATCGGGATATAGGAGTTGTCGGTCGATCGCTTGGCTTTGAGATTGCGCGGCGCGCCGAGCGGCTCGAAGCACCCCTCGAGGCAGTGGCCGCAGAACGTGCAGCCGCGTGCGCGTGGGAAGTGCGCGTCGCCCGGCCTATCGCTTCGACCCGCCGTCCCGCCGGGCTGGAGAATCGCGTTCTCCTGGGGACGGAAGGACGGACGGGACACGTCCTTAAACCTGTTGAGCGGAAGCCCCGCGCGGCGGGCGCCTTCGAAGAACACCTGCTCCTTCGTTCCCATCGCCGCCGTCTGAACGGGCAGCGTCTCCTCGACCCACTCGTAGAAAGGGATCAGCTCGCGATAAGACAGCGGGAACAGGTGCCCTGTGTCGTAGTTGCCGCGATCGCGCCCGCGGTAGCCCTGAAAAACCCCAGGCATCGCGCGCGGGCAGATCGCCGAGTAATGCAGCGTGGCACCGCCGACACCCGCGACCTGGAGGACCAACATCGTCGGAGAATTCAGCTCGCGTGCGTAGGGAGGTTTGCTGCGATCGGCGGGACCCCAACGGAAATACCCGGTCACCGGGTCGACCGCGTCCTCGGAGAAGTGACTCCATTCGCGCTCGGGATCGGCGAAGCGCGGGCCAGCCTCAAGCACAAGCACGTCGAGGCCGCGCTCGGCGAGCTCCTTGGCGACCACAGCGCCGGCCCCACCCGCACCGATCACGATCACATCACGGATCGGACTCCTCCTTCTCCGGCCTGCCGCTCATTCGAAGTGTCCCCCGCCGAGCGCTGTGCGATGCCCGCCGTAGTACCCCCGGAACTCATTGCGGATGTCGGCCACGCCGCTGTAACCCGTGATCCGCCACCCAACCGGGACGCCGCGCAGACGACCGGTGCGCCGGTCCAGCACCCCCGCCTCCGAATACGACAAGAAGACCGCCAACGCCGGAACGGTCGAGCCGAGCACCCTCAGGGTCGCTTCGTGGCTCTGCGCGAGTGTCCTCACGACCTGATCCTTGCGCGCATACGACAGCGCCGCGAACGCCGACGCGAAACCGCGGGTACCCACCCCGGGGGCGACGCCCTGGGCCCGGGCGTTCAGGATCACAGCCGCCGCGTCCGCGGTACCGGGACCCTCGACATCCAGCGTCGAGCGCAACGCGTCGACTGCGCCCGCAGCGACGCCGCCCGGCTCCGTGGTCGACACCCCTTGTGCCATCGAATAGCGGTCGTTGCCGGGAACCACATATGCGATCAGGCCGCCGAGCGTGTCCCGGACTACGGCGTCGGTCGAAGGCGAAGCCACGCCGAGCAGCCCGAGCCGGCCCGCCACCCGCGGCAGCGGAGCCAGCGCACCCGTCGCGACCAGCAATCCGCCACGCGCGAGAACTGCTCGGCGCGAAAGGACATCGCCGCCGTCGTGACTCACCGAGCCATCCGCCGTCAGTCACCGTCTCCACGGTGACGGTCGAAAATGCCCACAGGTGGCCTCCCGGGTACAGCGCCCAGAGCGCACAAATGCTGAGCAAAAACGCTACTCCGGATCACGAGAACGTCAAGCGCGAATTTCAGCCGCTGGGTCACTACGACGGAACGGCGCGACTTTGGCCATTGCGCCACACCGCCCGTAGGGGTGACGCGGCCATGCGCGTGTTGTCAGCGCTTCTTCAGCGGGGCGAGGAAGATCGATGGCAGCTGCTTGATCGCCTTGAAGCGGGCGCTGTGCCGCGACGGCCCCCAGTCCGCCAGTCGTCCCTGGGCGCTGACGCCAACGAGGCCGCCCTCCGTCAGTTGATAGCCCTTGATCCGCAACGAGTGCACACGCGAGGAGACGACGTATCGATGCTGCGAGCCACCGCTTCTGTTGACGACGACGCCGTACCTGAGCGCTCCGGTCACGGGAGCCCAGCTGACGAGGAGCGTCGTGCCCCTGCGCCGCACGGTGACCCGGCCCGGCTTTCCCGCTCGGCTCGTGCCCGCGTAGTGGAAGCGCGCGATCGTTTGGTCGCGGATCGGCGAACCGTCGACGGTGGCCCGCGCGACGATCGTGCGTGTGCCGCGCGCACCGGCAGCGGGAGTGAAGTGCAGCGTGCCGCGGCCGCCGGTCGAGGTGCCGAGCTCGTGCATCACGCTCGGGCCGTCTTCGTAGAACGTCACGCGCTGTCCGCCGCCGCTCCTGCGAGCGTCGTAGCGGAGGCGTGAGCCGATCCCCGCGTCCGGTGACGCCGGCCGCGAAGGTCGTGTCGTAGCCGGGGCGTGTCTCCGACAGCTTTCCGAGCGCAACCGAGCCCGGTAGTGGCGTGATCCTGTACGTGCCCGGCCGTCCGTGATCGATGCCGATGTACGTCGCACCGAACTGGTCGGCGCGAAGCCCGACGAGTGCGCCGTTCCGGGTCAGTCCATCCTGACCCAGCGACAGGCTCTGCCCGCCCGGGCCACTGACGAGGATCTTCGGCGCTCCGCCGGCGCCGCTCAGTTGCAGGTTCTTGACCGTTTCGCCGGGCGCGACCTTGAACGACAACCCCCCTGCGGCGGCGGCCCGTGGCGCGGCGATGTCGCGGACCCAGTAGTGACTCGGCTTGCAGCCATCGATCAGCCACACCTCGTAGCGGAGGTTGGTCTTCAGTCCGACACCGGGATGAAGCGGCCCGATGTTGAGGCAGGCGACGACGCCCTTCGAGCTGACGATCCCGAGACCTCCGGCGCACGCAATCTTCACGCCCCGGATGCAGATGTTGGCGCTCAGGTCGGCTTCGAAATGCCGGGTGCCAACGCTCATCTGTGCTCCGAGGCTTCCGTGGAACACAAAGATGCCCAGCTGTGCGTCGACGCGAGCGCCTGCGGCAACGTAGTCGGGATAGGAGTACATCGCCGCGCCGTGAGCGATATCGAGCGTGCCGATCGCCGGCACCGTCAGCGCCAATGACCCCCCGACAGCGAATGTCGTGCTGGTGAACGTTCGCGGCGCGATGTCCTGCAGCTCGACCCCGGCATCGGACTTGGTCAACGTGTACGGCTCCCACGGATGGGCGAACGCCGCGAGCAGCGTGCCGCTGACCTTGAACAGGTCGACCGCGGAGATCGTGCCGCCGCCACGTATCACCGTCGGATTCAGACCGATCCCGAAGTTGATGTCGTTCACAAACACGCCGGGGAAGATTTGCGGCGGCGGGATCGGGTAACCGAAGTTGATCTGACCGCCGGCGCTCTTGAAGCGTCCGCCGCAGAAGGCGATGCCGTTCTGAGACGGGGGTGGCGAGAGGATGAATCCCGCACCAGGCTCGCCGTTTGGCCCCTGACCGAGCGTGATGTTGGCGATCGCGTGCCAGTAGTCGCGCGGGCAACGGATTGCCGGATCGGGCTCGCCGGCCCGCGAGTAGTGGAACGCGACGTTGTCGAAGCCGATGCCGCCAAGCGACGCGTGCGGGACCCTGAGGTCGAGCGTGTCGACGTGGAACGGTTGGTCGTTGCTGGTGACACCCGCACCGGCCGCGCTCGGCTGATCGCCGGGGCCGAACACGTCGAAGATCGCGGGCAGCTTCACGTGAAGGGTGACCTTCGACTCACGAACTCCGTTTTCGGCCGCGAACGCCAGCTCGGCGCCCGCGTCCACCGGGAACCCGCCGATCAACGGAAGGCCTCTGCGAGCGTCGAACGTGAAGGCCGGCCTCGTGAAGCCGTTGTATGAGACGACGCCGCCCGGCGCCTTTCCGGTGTGGTGGATCATGTCCGAAAAGTCCAGGTCGACCTTCCCGGTCTTCAGGACGATCGAGCCCAGCTTCACGGTCGCGCTCGAGGAGAACACGCGGGTGCCGTTGGGATCGACGACGACCGCATGGCCGCCGACTGGCGTGATCGTGAGGCCGTTCAGGTTCACGGTCCCGCCGGAGACGTAGACGCTGTATTGCTTCGTGAACAGATTCGTGAGGATCTGGCATGCGGCCTTCACCCCTGGGGCTCCGTGGCAGGGCTGCATGTTCGCCAGGAACTGGGGAAGAGTTGTGCTCTTGTAGTACAGCTGCGCGGTGGCACGTTCCGCTGCGGGCACGTCACCCACCGACGTGAAGTGCGCGAAGCACCCGCGCGCGTCGATCAGGGCCTGGACGATCGACGCTTGCGTGCAGTTCGGCACCGTGTTCTGAAACAGCGACGGGCTCGCGGCGAAGATAGCCGTCTGCGGGACCCTCCCGACGGGCAGCCCCGTGCCGAGAATCTTGAGGTGGATCGTCGTGCTGGACGTGGCCCCGGACGGGCTCACGCCCGTCACTGTGATCGCCTTCTGGGCGGTCTGCGGCAACAGGATGTTGATGAACGGAAACCTCGCCGGAACTCGGTAATCGGGACGGCCGTCGCCATTGAGATCGACTCCGATGCTTGTCGCGCCGGTGGCATGCACCTGGAGGACCGCACCCTTGCCGCCCGGCGGCGTCTGGGTGGTCACGCTGATGCTCGGCGGCGTTCCGCCACCGCCGCCGCCGCCGCCACCGCCCCCACCGCCGCCGCCGCCACCGCCGCCGCCCCCTGTGACCGGGTCGCCGTTCAGGCGGGCAGTCGCCATGTCGTAGCTGGTGTTGACGTCAGTCGAGCCCGCGATCACGATCTGGCCATCGGGCTGGAGCGCCAGATCGCCGTCGAACTCGAAACCTCCGAAGTCGACACCTACCGCGCCTGAGGTGCCGAAGCCGCTGTCGGGAGTGCCGTCGGCCAACAGACGAAGCACCACGAAGTCGTGGTTGGCGTCGCCGTTGCCCATCAGCACGATCTTGCCGTTCTGCTGGATCGCGACTCCTAACGCGGTCTCATTCGGCGCGGCGAAGCCTTCGGTCAGCTTCCCATCGCCTGAAAATGTCGTGTCCGGCGTGCCGTCGACGTTGAGGCGTGCAATCGCGAAGTCTCCGGAGGCCACCGCGCTCGTCGAGCCGGCGAGCACGATCTTGCCGTCCGACTGCAGCGCCATCGCGTTGGCGCCGTCGGTGCCGCCGAAGGTCACGAACGCCTTACCTGACGTGGCCGCCGCGAACGAGGTGTCGACGGACCCGTTTGAGTTGAGCCGGGTTACGACCATGTCGCTGTTCGGCCCGCCCTGCCCGGCGACGACGATCTGCCCGCCCGAGGTGATCGCGACGCCGAAGGCGGCGTCGTTGCCGCCGAAATCGACTGTCTGCTTGCCGTCACCGGAGAAGCTCGTGTCCGGCGTGCCATCGGCGTTCAGACGAGCGATCGCAAAGTCGCCGCCGCCGGTCGCACTCGTCGAGCCGACCAGCACGAGCTTGCCGTCCGGCTGGCTGACCATCGCGTTGTCGGCGTCGTTTCCCCCGAAGTCGACCGAGGAGGTTCCGGTGCCGGCGAAGCTCGTGTCGAGCGTGCCGTTGGCGTTCAGGCGCTTGGTCACGAAGTCCTGCGCTGAGTTCCCCTGACCGGACACCACGATCCGCTCGTCGGAGAGCACGACGACCCCACCGCCGCTGTCGTTCACGCCCGGTTGGGTGCCGAGGGTTACCTTCCCCGTGCCGCCGCCGAACGAGCTGTCGGGCGTGCCGTCCGATTGCAGGCGCGCCGCCGCGTAGTCCCCGCCGCCGGTCGCGTCGGTCGAGCCGAGCACGACGATTCGTCCGTCCGGTGTGAGGGCCAGGTGGGTGGCACGGTCGTTACCGCTGAAGTCGACCAACTGCTTCCCATCGCCGCTGAACGAGCCGTCCAGGTCCCCCGGGGCGGCCAGCGCCGGTGGTGCCGACAGCAGCATCGCGCCGATCGCGAGCGCGACCGGCTGCCCCCAGCGACGGGGTCGTGCGCCCTGTGCCCCACATGACGCGCGCCACCCTCCCACAGACGACGCGAATTCGCGTCGGGGTGGCACCCTGATCTTGGCTGTTACGCTCTACAAGTAGGTAGATGGGGCGATCGTCACCGGGTCTGTTCGACAGGGAGCTGGAGCTCGAGGCGCTGGCCTCGGCGCTCACGGCAGCGCGCGCCTGTCACGGGGGCATCCTATTGCTGGAGGGAGCCGCCGGCACCGGTAAGACCGCGCTGCTCGGAGAAGGTCGGCAACTGGCGCGCGAGCGCGGAATGCAGGTGTTCAGCGCCCGCGGCGGAGAGCTCGAGCAGGAGTACCCCTTCGGGCTGATCCGCCAGCTGTACGAGCCCATGCTGGCCACCGCCGAGCCGGGCCGCCGCGGGCGCCTTCTCGCCGGCGCGGCCGCCCCGGCGGCGCACCTCGTCGGTGCGGGTGGCGGCCAATCCGCCGTGTACGCCGCCGGCTTCGGCGCGATGCAAGCGATCTACTGGCTGACTGTCCACCTCGCCGAAGAGGGGCCGCTGGCATTGACGATCGACGACACGCACTGGGCAGATCCGTCTTCGCTGCGTGCGTTGGACTTCGTGGCCCGACGCGTCGCCGAGCTGCCCGTCGCGTTGATCGTCGCGCTGCGCCCGCACGAACCCGGTTCGCGGCTCGACCTGCTCGACGGGCTTCGCACTGCCGCCGAGGCCCGCATTGCTGTCACCGAGCTCGATCCCGACTCGGCAGCCGAGCTGGTACGCGCGCGCCTTCCACAGGCAACCGACGAGATCTGCGACGCCTGCTACTCGGCCACCGCCGGCAACCCGCTCTATCTCGAGGAGCTACTACGGTCAATTGGCGCCGGCGAAGCCGCACCCGACGCAGATGCCGTGCTCGCTGCCTCCGTCCCGACGCTCGGCGAGCGGGTGCTTCGACGCATCCACCGCCTGGGCGATGACGCGCCTGCGGTCGCTCGCGCGATGGCGGTGCTCGGAAACGGCGCACAGCTCAGCACCGTGGCCAAGCTCGCGTCGGTCTCAGAGGCACTCGCGGGTCAGACCGCGCACCGGCTGCGCCGGATCGAGGTACTCGCTGCCGAGGATCAGGTCGCATTCGTGCATCCACTGATCCGCCGCTCGGTGTATGACGCGATCGCGGAAACCGAGCGCCGGGAGTTGCATCGCCGCGCGGCGCAGGTCCTGGAGCAGCTCGGAGCAACGCCCGAGACGGTTGGCGCCCACCTGCGCACGCTCGCCCCGAGCGGCGACGGCGCGCTCGTGGCCACGCTGATCGCGGCGGCGGACCGATCGCTCGAGCACGCCGCTCCCGACGAGGCCATCGGCTGGCTCGAACGCGCGCTGGTCGAAGGTGCTCACGAGCCATCTCCCGCCCATCTGATGGCGCGCCTCGGATTCGCGAAGACGATGCAGGGCGATCCGAGCGCGATCACCGCCCTGCGTCAGGCCCACGAACTTGCGCAGGACCCCGAGCTGCGAATCCGGATGGCCATCACCCTCGCCGAAGTGCTGGGATACGCAGGCCACTGGGACGATGCCGTCGGCTTCATCATGGAGGCCGAGCGCGAGCTTCGTGGCGGCGATGCCGAGCTCGAGGCCGAGGTGGCGGCGACAGGGGCAGCGCTCATGCTGTACGACCCGGCCCACGTCGCCGGCTTTGCCAGCCGGCGCGACAGGTACGCAGACTTGGCCAAGGGGCAGGGGTGGGCGTGCCGCGCCCTGGCGGTAATGCTCGGCGTCGAAGCGGCGGTCGGCGGCCGGGTTCGTGAAGCGCTCGCGTTCGCCGAGCAGGCGCTGGACGGAGGGCAGCTCCTGCACGAGCGAGGAGCCGGTGGCTGGGCCACCCCACAGGTGCTCGGAACGCTCATCGTCACAGATGAGCTCGATCGGGCGCTGGTCGTGATGGACGACGTCGAACTGGCCGCTCGCGCCTCCGGTTCGGCCCGCGGGCTGTTCGCGGTCGCCGTCAATCGTGCGTGGGTGCATGCGCGACAGGGCGACCTGGCGGCCGCCGAGTCGGATCTGACGGCACTGCTGCACTTCGCCCGCGAGGCCGGACTGCTGCTGGGCGTAACTACCGCGTTGTCCTCCCTGATCGACGTGCTCACCGAGCGTGAGACGCCGGTCGAGGTCGCCCTGCTCGTCGAGCAGACCGAGCTCTCACCGGACTTTCTCCGAAGCGCCAGCGGAGCGCAACTGCTCGAGGTCAGAGGCCGCCTCCGCCTGCTGCACCGTGAACACGCGCGCGGAGTCGAGGACCTCCGCGCGGCTGCAGAGACGTATGCAGCGCTGGGGTTCGGACCCCTGTTCTCCACCTGGCGATCGTCGCTCGCCGCGGCACTCGCGAGCACGGATCGCGAGGAGGCCCGGCATTTGGCGGCCGAGGAGCTCGAGCTCGCGCGCCTGACCGGACTCGCGCGCCCACAGGGGATCGCGCTACGGGCGCTCGGGATCGTCGAAGGCGCGGCCGACGGCATCGAGCTGCTTCGGCAATCCGTCGTCATGCTCGAGCATTCCCCGGCGCCACTGGAGCACGCACGCTCGCTCGTCGAGCTAGGAAGCGCGTTACGCCGCGCGAACCAGCGCCGGGACTCCCGGTCGCCCCTGGTGGACGGTTACCGGCTCGCCCACCGGTGCGGCGCTCAGCGGCTCGTCGGCCGCGCTGAGGACGAGCTGAAAGCGGCCGGCGGTCGTCGTCCTCGCCGCTCCGTCACCGGGCGCGACGCGCTCACGGCCAGCGAGCTGCGCGTGGTCAACCTGGCGGCCTCCGGTGCGACCAACCCCGAGATCGCGCAAGAGCTCTTCGTCAGCCTCAAGACCGTCGAGACACACCTCTCCCGCGCGTACGGCAAGCTCGGTCTCATGGGCGCCGGCGCACGCCGCAAGCTGACCGCTGCACTGCAGGGCGCGAGCTCATGACTGCCCGTCCGATCTCGCAACCTGCATCGCCCCACGAGCCGATCCTCGTACCACTGCTACGAGCGTACGGCCATGATCGTCCCACGTTCGATGCTTCCTGGACCTCGGCCGGTGGCCGTGAGCGTGAATCGCAGCTTGAGTAGGCCGATTGCTGGGCGTCTCGGTAGCGGTATCACGATTAGGCGTGCGCGTGGCCCGACGCCGTAGCGGTGAGCGCCGACGCGAAGGGTCGCTGGTGCGGTGACGCTGATCCTCGCGGTGAGCTTCCGGCCGCCGTGGCGAACTCGGTCGGCGTAGTTCAGTTGCAGTACGCGTAACGGGGTGGGCGCGACGAGTAGCGTGCGGCGCGCCAGTGTTTGACGTCCGCTTTGATCGTGAGCGAGGAGCCGCAGCACGATCCGTCCCGACTGCAGCGTCGCGCTGACCTGCTCTCCGGTACCGAGCCGGGTGCGACCGGCGTACCAGGTCAGCGCGCGACCGCGGAGCCGACGATGGTGGTCGTCAAAGGCGCTGCCGATCAGCAGGGTGCGCTCGCCTGCGCGTACCGGCTCGCTTGTGTCGGGGCGGATGATCGTCGCGATCGGCGCCGTCCCGGCGGCCCGGAACAGTTGCGAGACAGCCTGCGCCTCGTTGAACCCGTCGTTGACGAACACCCTGATTCGAGCGCGAGTGCTGCCCTCGAGGAACGAGTTGGGCACGGTCGCGTGGCCGATGCTGGGGCCGTCGTAGACCGTGCGCCAGGTACGCCCTGCGTCTGGTGAGTAGTCAACCGTTGCCTGGAGCGCGTCGCGCTCGGGGTCGCTCGCCGACCATCTGACGAGAAGGTTGCCGCGCGTCCGCACTCGCGTCCGGTGGTCGGGCGCGAGCAGTCGTAACTGGGGCGGCCGGTTGCGCACCTTGCGGTCAAGCACGATGCCGTCGCGGACCAGCTCCACCGAGGCGGCACTGACCGGCACCGGCCCGACGAAGGTGCCGCCCTCTGCGGGCGCCCCGGCGAACGTTGTCCCCTGGATCAGCACGCCTACGTCCTCGAGCGCGCGCCCGGCGGCGTCGAAGGCGCGTAAGTGCAGCGGAGACGACGGCACCGGAGTCGGTATCAGGTCGGGCCCGTGGGGCGGGACGATACGGTCGATCCGGCCGCCGCCAGATCCGACGACCCCGACTGCGAACGCCTTGCCCGGGCTCGACGTCGCCGCGGCGGAGGCTCGGTCGGCTGCTGCCGCATTGATACGTCCCTCGTAATCGAGCAGCGTCCTGAACGCCCGGTTCCAATTGCGCGCCGACAACCAGGTATTCGTCTCGGGCTTGTTCGGAGCGCAATACGACATCAGGTCGAACAGCGAGGCGCCCTGGCCGTCGACGACCGCAGTGAAGTCCTTGATACGGCCAAACCCGAGCCGGAGCTGGTCGAACTTGACGCCCTGGAGGCGCCCCTGATTGTCTGGAGGCCACGGCTCGCCCACTTGACCGCCGGTGCTCCCGCCGCAGTCTGCCGTCGCTTTGTTCGTGTAGGGGAAGAGCTCAGCGTGAGGCATGCCCAGGGCGTGCCCGAATTCGTGCGAAGCCGCGGTCAACGGCCGGTTGGCGCTGCCGTCGTTGATCAGAATCAGCGGGCGCACGTAGTTTCCCGCTTGCGGTTGCACGCTCGCCAGGGTGCCGTTGCTCCCGGTCGCGGTCCAGCCCGGTTCGATCGTCCCTCCGGGCGACGTCAGGTAGTTGTGGATCATTGCGGTCACGTCGTACCCGCTCCCCGGGTTATCTGTCTCCCACCTTGCTACGACCGCGCCGATCGCACTGGAGCGGCAGCTGCGCGTCGCGTTGGCGACTGTGGCGGCGGCCGCGGTGGTGCTGGCGTAGCGCACGTTGTTGCAGGTGAACACAGGCGCAATCTCGCCAGGTTTGGCCGGCGTTGAGGTCGCGCTGAACGCCTCCTGGTTGACCACGCCGAGCCAGGCGGAGTAGTACGACGACACCTCCATGCGATCGCCGCCCGGATATATCTGACGCGCCCGGGACAGGACTCGGTCGGGCGCGGTGATGCTGGCTAGAGACTGGTTGGCCCCCAGCAGCTCGACGGTCCTGACGTTCAGCGGGCTGACATGCTGAGAGGGCACGCCGTTGAGGTGGTAGACGTCGTCGGCTGAGCAGTTGCGCGACGCGCTGCATTCGGCGATCAGCCTGGAGGTCCCAACCGGTAACCGGACCCTCGCCTCGAGATCGAGCGTGCCGCCCAGCGTCGCTGGGACCTGGAGCCAGATCGCAGGTAACTGGAACTGCACCCCAAATCGCGGGTTACCGCGGTCAGCCGCCGTGACCCAGGGGGTGGAGCTCAGCGGAGGATTGGTGATTCGCCGGGTGAGCGTGATGTTGCCGATCTGCCTGCCGTTGTAGCGCGCGAGCAGCGTCACGTCGAGCGCCTGGCTGGGCGATGAGAGGGCCTCGGTGGAGTCGACGTATACGACCGCTGTCATCGGCTTGTCGGCGTCGATCGGCACTCCGATGTAGGAAGCGTGCTGGTGGTCGCCGCTGATGCGCCCCAGGCGGGAATAGCTGGTGGGGGTGCCGCCGCCGAGAACACATGGGAACGCGGCGTTGGGCAGGTATCCAAACATTCCGGCGCACGAGGTGGGCTGCACGACCTGAAATACATCAATACCGCGAATTCGGAAATTGCCATACGGCAACGTCGGAGCGGCGAGTGGCACGAGCGCCTTGAAGTCGCTGGTCGCGGCCGTAGCCCCGCCGGCGTTGTGCGCTGTCACGCGGCAGGCGAACAGTCGTTGTGACCCATTCGGGTTGTAGGCCTGGGTCGTCGCCACCACGCTGATGCGCAGGCGCCCGTTTCCGACTCCGGATCTTCTTAGCCATTCGTACGAGAACGCCGAGTTCGCCGGCAGGTTCTGCCATGTACCCGGGTTGCAGGTGAACGCATCCTGATACAAGCTCCAGTAAATCGACGGTCTCGTCACGTTGCGCGGCGGAGGTATCGCGTCGAACTGCGCCTGGACCGTCTGATTTGCGTTCATCGTCACGGTGCAGGGGGTGCTCGCAGCGCAACCGCCGCCGGCGAAGCCGGTAAAGCGCGAGCCCGCCGCCGGGGTGGCCGTGAGCGTGAGCTGGGTGCTGTCAGCGACCGTCGTCGAGCAGAGGCTGTGGCCTGCCCCGCCGCAGTCGATGGCCGTGCCTGTGACGGTCCCTGCGCCGGTGCCAGAAGTGCTCACGGTGAGCGTGCGACGAACGGACGGCGGCGGATTCGTGTCAAAGGCCAGGTCGTCCAGAGCCCAACCCGGCGCGGGCGCCGCAGCGCCCCCGGTCCCGGAGACGTTGATGTAACTGATGCCGCCCGTCTGGATCGTGATCGGAACGAGGGCGCCATTGAGACTGCACGGGATCCCTTGTTGGTTGTCGACCTGGGTGCCGTTGGAGTCATATGCGACGACGTTGACGTTGGGCATCGCCGGGTCGAGCGGCCCACCTGTGCGGCAGGCGTAGAAGCTGACCTTGTTCTGCGGCGTGTCGAACTTGATCCACGACGAGCTGAAGTTGGTCTGGGAGTCGTAGGCGAATGCCGCGACGTTCGGTGCCGACCGGGCCTGAGCTCGAGCATCAGCGGTGAAACCACCGCTCTGACCGGCGAACGGCGACGGGCCGAAATGCACGCCGAGCGCGGCGTACTGCTCGCCGAGCGCCGTCCCGCTGGGCTGATCGTCGAAGCCGACGGTCGTGGTCGCACCGATGGCTGGCGACGCCATGAGCCCCAGTGCCGCGATTGCAACGACCGCTCCGATTGTGCCCCGAGTGCGACCAAGCCTCATATTGCCTCCGAGAGATGTCCGGCGAACCTAGCGCGCCCAAATCAGACGCCGGGACTCAAATCCACGGAACACGCAAACCACGGGTGCCGCGAGCACGCCAACCATAGCGCCAAACCGATCGTCCCGGTTCGCTTGACTGTGAGTGTCGCAGTGGCTACTGTGCTTGCCCAATCCACCGCAACGAAAACCGGGGCATCAGGCGATGGAGCAGATAAGGATGTGGGTCAAGCGATGCGTTCGGTTGACCAGACAGCGCACTCGCAGATGCGTCTGCCACCTCGCGGCGATGATCGCGCTCACCACGGGTGTCGGCGTCGTTTTCGCGAGTCCTGCGGCCGCTTTGTCGTCGAGATCGTGGGGGTGGACGTGCAATTACAACTATGACTGGATGCGCGCCAACTGGCCGACGGTCTACACCGATGGCACCCAGCTACGCGAGGTCTGGTTCAGGGCGTCGCTCGACCAGTGGACTGGCACGCGCTGGCGCCACGTCGCGAACACCCGCTGGTATATCGGGGTCTCCGACCGTTACGGGCGAAAGCAGATTGACGAATCCCTCGGTAACCTGCCTTACCCGTTCTTCGGCGTGCTTGGGCACCTGTTCGCGTACCCCACGGACCACGGAAGCTACGCCGGGCCCCAGCTCGGGCCGTGGTTCAACATCCGAACCCACGGCTACTACCGGATCAGTGAGACCTATCAGGTCGGCCGCACCCGTTGGACACGTGTCTCCTACGACCAGGACACGCACCAGCGCTGGTGTACGTTCTGAACGTTGGCGTCGAGGCGCGGTTCGTGATTTCGATGCTCGCGCTGCTCGGGGCAGCTCCGGGAGTCGCGCACGCGAGAGGCGATCTGGCGAGGTGGACGGCGGGTCCGGCAGCGACACGTTCGACGTGACGCCGTCGGCCAGCACCACGGATCAGATCGACGGCGGCGGGCCCTCGACGCCGCGCCGGGAGTCGTTGACGTTGACGCTCACCGCCACGAGCGCAGGCGGCACCGCTCACGCAAGCGTGACCGTAGGCAAGCTCTCACGCTGAGGCGCCGCTTCAGCTTCGATGCCGCCATCACCCGAATGGGGTGACCCGCACCCCCGCGCGCGACCATACGCTTGCGGGCGCTCGCTCCGAACAGGGCGAGGCGACCAGCGTGTTCGGACAAGTGCGTGGAGGGCGCGGCGCATTCGGCCCGCTACGCCCGCCGCAGGCCCTGTGAGGATCGGCAGTCAAACCATATTTCCGGGGAGCAGCGACCGCGCGACGATCAAGTCGCACGCGTGGGTGTTGACCCGGACGGCGCAGATGGAGGCACACATGACCGACATCGACTTCGACCAGCTCGGCCCAGTCGACTACCTCGTGGTCGGCTTTCCCCGCGACAAGTCGGATTTTTCCGGTGCGATGGCCGATGAGCTGAAGAAGCTGATGGACAGCAGCACGATACGAGTGCTCGATCTCGTGATGGTCACGAGGGCCGAGGACGGGACGGTGACGGCAGCCGAATTGCGCGACCACGATGAGAGTGAAGTCGGCGAGCTGCGGTCGCTCGAAACGGACCTGTCTCTTCTGCTTGCCACGGAGGACGCTGAGCGGGTCGGCGCCGATTTGGAGCCAGGGAGCACGGCTGCGGTGCTCGTTTGGGAGAACACGTGGGCCGGCCCGTTGGCATCGGCGATTCGCCACTCCGGTGGGGAGCTGATCGGCATGGGGCACATCCCGACCCAGATGCTGATCGCCGCAGCCGAGGAGGATCGCGAGGCAGCCGACGAAGGAGCATGAGCGACGGCCAGCCGCCGACGGTGCCTGGCACCGACCTTTCACCGGAGACCCTCTTGCAGCTCGCGCCGGGCCTCCGCACGCGCTTGGACGGCGTTGGCCACGTCCTCGTCGACGCGCCGGACGGCACCATCATCGACGCGGGCCCGAATGGGTTCTCGACGCTGTCGATGTTCGCGCGGCCGCTGAGCCTCGGAGCGGGGATCGAACGATTGGAGAACGACAGCAGCCGCTGCACCGATTTCGTGCCCACGCTAAGCGTGATCAACATGCTGATCGAGGACGGCGCGCTCGTGCGAGCGGATGCGGATCGCGTGCTGACGCGGGGGTGGGCCGATCCTGTTGAGCACGCGCGCATGCTCCACGATGGCCGCCGAACGAATGACTACATCGCCGCCCTCCGCCAGGCGGTACGACCAACGGACATCGTGCTCGACATCGGCACCGGCAGCGGCGTCCTCGCAGTCGCCGCCGCCCGGGCGGGCGCGCGTCACGTGTACGCCGTCGAGGCCAGCGACATCGCCGACGTCGCTGAACGCGTGTTCGCCGCCAATGGCGTGCAGGACCGGGTGACCCTCCTCCGCGGCTGGTCCAGAGACATCGAGCTGTCGGAGCCGGCGGACCTGCTCGTGGCGGAGGTCATCGGAAACGAACCGCTCGAAGAGGAGATCCTCGAGACGACGCTTGACGCCCGCCGCCGGCTGCTGAAACCGGGGGCGCGGCTGATTCCGCACACGCTCGAGCTGGTGGTCCGTCCAGTCCTTGTCCCGAATGCCGAAGCCAGGCAGCGCGCGATCGGCCGGGACGCCATCCACCGCTGGCGGCAGCTCTACGGGATCGAGTTCCAGCCATTGCTCGACGCCGCCTTCCCAGGTCCGGTGAACAACCCGACAGAGGCCGAGGTCCTCGCCCACTGGCCACCCGCGGGTCCGCCGGTCACGCTCGCCACGGTCGCGCTCGAGCGCTATCAACGACCCTCCATCGATGCGGCCGCCGAGCTCGTCGTCACCGGTCCGGTCAACGCCGTCGCCGTGACGTTCCGCGCCCACCTGCACGACAGCGTCGTCCACACGCTCGATCCCTGGAGGTGGCCGTCGTCAAGCTGGGCGACGTCGGTGTGGGTGCTTCCTGACGCCGTGCAGGTCGGGCCGCGCGACACCTTGCGCGTGCGGTACACCCGCCGGGTACCGGGCCGAGCCGACGGACTGACCTGCGACGTCTCGCCCGTTTCGGGTGATGCTGTAGCCGTCTCTGCACGGCATGATGTTCGGTGCCCGGTGCCCGTGAAGCCACCGGAACCGTGATCTCAGCACGGTCCACGATCAGGAGGACGCAATGGGATTCGTACGTCGTAGGGCTCGCCGCCGGACAGCACTGGTGGTCGGAGGAGCGGCCTATGCAGCGGGCAGGCACAGGCGCAATCAGCAGGACCAGGACTACGGGGGCGGCGGGTACGACGAGCCGCCGCCGCAAGAGGCAGCGCCTGCGCCCGCCGAGCCGAGCGGAGCCATCGACTACGACGAGCTCAAACAGCTTGGTGAGCTGCACGCCGCCGGCACCTTGACCGACGAGGAGTTCGCGGCCGCCAAGGCCAAAATCCTCGGAACCTGACCAAAATCCTCGGAACCTGACCCGACGCGATCGCCGCGGTGCGACCGCGTGCGCCGGAGTCGACTGACCGGTTGCCGGAGCTCGTCGTCGAGGACTCGCCCGCGGCGACCGACCTGGCGCTGCTGGAGGAGCACGTAGCGGCAGCTGCGATCGCCGCCACCGGGTTGGGCGAGGAGCAGGAGTTCGGGATCTTCGCCCGCAGCGATGACGGTCGCGTCGTGGCCGGCATCTCCGCCATCGTTTGGGGCGGGTATTGCGAGCTGCAGGCGATGTGGGTGGAGGAGTCGCTGCGCAATCGAGGGCTCGCGCGCGCACTCGTCGCCGGAGCGGAGGCCGAGGCGCGCCGCCGAGGCTGTGCGCTCGTCGTGTTGCATGCCTATGACCTGCTCGCTCGCGGTCTCTACGAGCGGCTGGGATACGAGACCATCGGGGTCATCGAGAACTGTCCCGCGGGAAGCACCGCGCGTTGGTACCGCAAGGTCCTTTGAGCGCGGCGACTAAGCGCCTCGAGCGCAAGACAGCGCGGCCGCGAGCGCGTCGCACTGGTGGCGTTGATGGGTGAGCAGGCTGACCACGATCTGATCGAGCGTTCGCTGACCATCGGCGAACCGCATGTCGCTGGCCGTCGGCACGGCGGCGAGCCGCTCGTCGGATAACTCGGCGAGCGGCGTCAGCCGGGCTCGAGCGGTCGCGAGACGTTCGAGCAGATCCCGAGCATCGATGTTGTCGGAGCTGTATGCGGCCGCGCTGTCACTGTGGCTGTGGTCGCGAGCTCCGCGAGGGCTGTGCGTTCCGCGGAACGCCGGGATGCGGTGACGGCGTGCCGGTGTGTGAGAGCTGGGCAGTGTGGTGGCGCTCAGATACTCGGCGATCCGATGGTAGTTGTCGGCCGTGTGCATGGCGATCGCCGCGACGGTGCCGTCACCGAGCTTCTCCCGTCCGGCGCATGGCGCGTGGAGTGCCGCCTCGTCGGCTGCGCCGAGCAGCGCGGTCAGACCCGAGATCTGCTCTTCGGCGGTCTGGAACAGCTGTCTTGCACGCTCGCTCATCGAGATCAGTGAGAGCCGGGGCCCAACACGCCGGTGAGGTGCAGAACCACTACGGCGGTGACGAGTAGGACGACGGCGATGACCAGCAGCAGCGGCGGCCTGTTGGTCGCGGCGCTGTCGGTTGGGGGATCGTGCTCGGACAGGGCTCCCGGTCGGCGGTGCTCGGGTGCGGGTTGGTCCATGGCGCTGGGCGTTGGTTCGGGGTTGGGGGTTGTGTCAGGCGACATCGCGGCGGATGGTGAGGAGCGTTCCGGCGCCGGCGGCGATTGCGGCGCAGGCGGCGAGCAGTAGCACGCCGAGAGCGGGGGCGACGAGCTTCGTGGGGGATTGGGTTTGGACGGCGCCGGCGATCGCGCCGGCGGCTGCGCCGGGCGCGTATTTGCCGGCAGACGGGATGTTCCCGATCAGGGCCGTCTCGATCAGCAGCAGCCAGACGCACAGTCCGACTACCGCGCCGACCTGCTGGCGGACGATGGCGCCGATGCCGACACCGATCGCCGCGAACAGCGCTCCTGCGGCTGCCCCGCCCGCCAGCAGCTGTGCATAGTCGCCGGCGGTCAGCTGGTTGTGGATTCCGCGCGCTTGGAGTCCGGCGGCCTCGATCGCGGCTGTCAGTCCTTCGGCGAGCAATCCGACGCCGATGCCGGTGAGCGCGCCGGCGGTCAGCTTGGCGGCGATCACCCGCTCGCGGCGGGGGGTTGCCAGGAAGGTGGGGCGGATCGTGCCGTGCCGGATCTCCGCGGTGATCGAGATCGCGCCGAGCAGTGAGGCGAACAGCGCAGCGATGCTGGTCCCCCAGCCGACGACCTTCAGCTGTCCGTCGGCCGTCGAGATGTGGTCGGTCGAGAGGCTGAGGACGTGAAGCAGGACGACGAGCAGGATCAGCGCGGTCATCCACAGCAGGAGCACCACGCTGGTGCGGGTGGTTCGTTGCTTGAGCAGCTCGGATTTGACCAGGCGGCTCACGCCGGTGCTCCTGTGAGCTCGAGGTACGCGGTCTCGAGCGACCGGGCGCCACCCTGCAGCTGGTCGAGCTCGAGCTCTCCGACCAGCCGGCCGCCGTTGATGATCAGCGCGGCCTGAACGGTCTGCGCCACCTCGGCGAGCGCGTGGCTCGAGATCAGCACAGTGCGCCCGTCGGCGGCGAACCGGTGCAGGAACCCTCTGAGCCAGGCGATGCCGGCAGGGTCGAGCCCGTTCGCGGGCTCGTCCAGCACGAGCAGCTCCGGGTCGCCGAGCAGGGCGGCGGCGAGTCCGAGCCGCTGGCGCATCCCCAGCGAATAGGAGCCCACGCGCCGGTCGGCGGCCCGATCGAGCTCGATCAGCTCTAACAGCTCCTGGACCCGGTCATATCCGATGCCGGTCGCGAGCGCGAGCGTCCGCAGGTGGTTGCGGCCCGAGCGGCCCGGATCGAAGTCGCACGACTCGAGCAACGCCCCGATCCTGCGGCTCGGCTCGTCGAGCTCGCAGTAGCGTCGGCCGAACACGAGCGCCTCGCCGGCGGTCGGCTCCGCCAGCCCGAGCAGCAGCCGCAGGGTAGTCGTCTTGCCGGCGCCGTTGGGGCCAAGGAAGCCAGTGATCGTGCCACGCTCGAGCGTGAAGGTGAGCCCGTCGACCGCGGCCACGTCGCCATATCGTTTTGACAGCCGGCTGACGCTCACGGCCGGCACCGCCGTGGTCCCGGGCGCGTCCCGGACTGCTGCCTCGGCGGTGAGCGGGTCGCGCTGGGTTCCTTGCATGCCGGGGATGTTCGGTCACGGGCGCCGACGTCGCATCATCCTGGCGGGGTGTTCGATCTACTCCCGCTGGGGTATTCCCGCGGCGCGAGCCGGCGCTAGATTCGCGTCGAGGTGTTCCGTCGCCATGAAGCGCTAGTCGATGCGGCTGTGCCGGTGCTGGTCGGCGCGGTGATCGTCGTCGGCGAAGTACTGCACGGCGGGCACAGCGCGCGGCTCGCGGCTGTCGCGCTCGCGCTGGCCGCGGCGGCGACGCTGTTTGCTCGCCGCCGATCGCCAGGTTGGACGCTCGCCGTTTCGGGTGTTCTGGTGGCGGTGCTGTTCCACGTAGACCGCTCCGCCGGCACCGTGGCGGTGCTGGCGCCGGCCGTCGCGCTGTACTCGCTCGCGCTCACCCGCAGCCGCCCGGCCCAGCTGCTCGCCGCACTCGCGGCGGTCGGTGCGGTCCTCCTCGCCGAGCTGTTGCATTCCGGGCAGCCGGGCGTGCTGCAGACGCTCGGTCACGTGATGCTGGTCGCGATCCCGCTCCTGGCCGCCGAGCAGGTCCGCACCCACCGCGCCTACCTGCGGCTGCTGGAGGAACGCCTCGCGCTGGCTGAGCGGACCCGCGAGCAAGAAGCGGCCCGACGCGCCGAACAGGAACGGCTGCGGATCGCCCGCGAACTGCACGACGTCGTCGCCCACACCCTGACCGAGATCAACGTCCAAGCGGGCTCTACCGCGGAACGAACCGCACCGGGCGACGCGCGCAAGGCGCTGGAGACGATCGAGCAAGCCAGCCACGAAACGATCGGCGAGCTGCGAGCGATCCTCGGCGTTCTGCGCGACGCCGATCACCCAGAGACCCCGCGCGCACCCACGCCTAGTATCCAGGGCGTCGCCGAACTGGCTGATCGCGCTCGCCAGACGGGGCTCGGGGTGCGCCTCGAGATCACCGGCGAAGCGCCGGTGCGGCTCTCGGACGCGGTATCGCTCGCCGCCTACCGGATCGTGCAGGAGTCGCTCACCAACGCCCGACGGCACGCCCCCGGGGCACCGGTCACCGTCCACCTCGAGTACGACACCAGCCTTCTGCGGATCGCCGTCGACAACCCAGCCACCGCCGCGCCGAGCAACAACGGCGCCACGTCCTCCGGAGTTGGCATCACCGGGATGAACGAGCGTGCCACCGCGCTCGGCGGCACCCTCCACGCCGGCACCGAGAACAGCCGGTTCCACGTCCACGCCGAGCTCCCCTACGAGCCCCGTCTGTGATCCGCGTCCTCGTCGCCGACGACCAGGCCACGGTCCGCGACGGATTCGCCGCGCTGATCGACGCCCAAGACAACATGCAGGCCGCGGGCACCGCCGCCAACGGGCGCGAGGCCGTCGACCTCGCCCGCCGCACCTTCCCGCACGTGATCCTCATGGACATCCGGATGCCCGTGCTCGACGGCCTCGACGCGACCCGGCTGATCTGCACCGACCCAACGCTCGAGCGGACCCGCGTGCTCGTGCTCACCACCTTCGACCTCGACGACTACGTCTACACCGCGCTGCGCGTCGGCGCCAGCGGGTTTTTGCTCAAAGACACACCACGCCGTGAACTGCTGCGCGCGATCGAGGTGATCGCCGCCGGCGACGCGCTCCTCTCACCAACGATCACCCGCCGGCTCATCGCCGAGTTCGCCGCCCGCCGCGACCCCCACCAACCACTCCCCGCGTTAGCCGACCTCACCGACCGGGAACTCGACATCCTGCGACTGATCGCCCGGGGCCTGAACAACGACGAGATCGCCGGTCGGCTCGTCATCAGCCCACTCACCGCCAAGAGCCACGTCCGCAACATCCTCCGAAAGCTCGACTGCCACGACCGCGCCGGGCTGGTTGCGATCGCCTACGAGACCGGCCTCATCACACCAGGCCAACAGGACGAATGACGACCCAGGTCAATTCTGTCTAGCTCCCGCCTTCGGCGGTTTCCTCCAGGGCGTTCGGTGCTCCCTTGAGCAGACTGCGCCAACCGGTGAGGAGCTTGTGCACGGCGGCGGCACCGACGATCGGCTCGTGGGGGACGGGCAACTCGACCGGGTACAGGATGAACGGCCTGGTCTGCGGGCCGCCGAGCCCGCCGTGGAACGAGATCAGCTCCTCGAATGCGCAGCCTTGTTCGAGGTGGGGGTCGTAGAAGCTGTTGACCATGATGTCGGCGACATGCGCGAATCCGTCCGTTCGCCGCAGGTGTTCGGCGGCATTGGGAGAGAAGGGCTCGAGCGGGTCCTCGCCCTCGATCCGGCCGGTCGCCAGGTAATGCGTGCCGCCAGAGCCGACGGCGATCGGGCCGTGCTTGGACGAGCGCATCAGCATGAATCCGATGTGAGGGTGAGAGCTGAGCGCTTCAATCAGGTTGGGGTGGCGCTCCTGGATCTCCTCGGCGCTGAGCCTGCGCTTCTCTTCCATCAGATAGACGAGGCCGAGGTTGCCGGAGCCCAGCACAATCGCGTGCTCGTCGCTCGTCCCGTGCTTCGCTTGCTTGCCGCTGCGGCCGGTCGCTTCGTTAAACGCCTGCCCGACCGCGGCGTCGTGCTCGTCGCCGCCGCTCATACCCCTCACCTCGCCGCGGGAGAGTGAGCGCTGGACGAGGTCGTCGAGCCCGTAGCCGTTGCGCTGCTTGAACGTCATTCCCTGCGTCTGACCGTGGTCGGAGAGCACCACGAGCTTGTACGGCCGGGACGCGTAGCGTGCCGCGTTCTCGATCCGTCCGAACTGCTTGTCGAGCTTGCGCAGCGCCTCCAGCGTGTCGGTCCGCTCGAGCCCCGAGTGGTGGGCGACCTCGTCGTAGCTGGAGAAGGTCGCGTACACGGCGGGGCGGCCGCGCATCATGTCGGTCACGACGCCGAATGCGATCAGGTCGCGGACCACGACGCACAGCGCCGCCCGCAGGAACGGGTACCGGCCGCCCCGGTGCCCGCGGGGGATCACATCGCGACGTCGCTGCCGGGCCGCCGCGGACCATTCGAGCCCCACCTCCCAGCAGAACAGGACAAGCTCGCGGGTGACGTTGAAACCGTTGGCGAGGAACGCGCGGTAGCCGGGGTTCGCCTTCTTGTCGGCTTCCATCCGGCTGACGGTCAGGATCACTTCGTCGGCCTCGCCGGAGAGCAGGTTGCCGCGGCTGGCGCCGCCGTCGATCAGCAGGCCGACGCCGCTGGCCCGATCGCGCTCGATCTCGGCACAGTCATCCGGCGCCGAGCACGTCACCAACCTGCCCGTTTCCTTCTGGACCCAGCGAAACGCCGGGATGTCGTCGTTTGAGCCGAGCAGGATGCCGGCCTGGCTGGCTCCCGTCTGCGAGGACAGGTCAGGCTCCCACTCGATCAGGTCGTGGCTGCCGTCAGCCAGCCACCGAGCCAGCACCGGCGTGTTGCCGTCGCGCATCGCGCGGCGAAGCACCGGGCCCGCGAGCCCGTCGATCTCGAGAAAGATGATGCCCGGCACGTCGGTGCGCGCCGCTGCCCCCTGACGTTTGGCCACCCGCTGAATAACCCGCAGCGAGTAGATGTCATCGTCATCGACGCCCAAAAACACCTGCAGCACCATGCTCGCTGCAGCCATCACCAGCGCCGCGAGCAACGCCCACCCGAACGAATCGACCTTGAAGTCGTTCGGCGCGAGCTCCGAGACGAGCAACAGGATCAGAGCATCGACGATCAGCACCGCCAAGAACCCGATGATCAACATCAGCGGCAGCCGCAGCGCCGCCACCAGCGGCGGCAACGCCGCGTTCAGCACGACAATCAACGCCGCCGCCTCCAGCGCACCGAGAAACGTCTTGACGTGAACCCCCGGCAGGACCAGCGCCGACACCCCGACCGAAACGGCGCCGACGAGCAGCGCCAGCACCAGACGCAGCGGACTGAACTGCGGTCGAGCCGCCTTCCATCCCACGGGCTCGCCGTAGGTCGCTTCAGAAACGTCGGCCATTACGAGCCGTACTCATCGACATGCTCCCGCAATTCCGTTGTGGGGCGTTGGTATTTCATGACTCGAGCGGCACCCTTCTTCGCGAACCCCCTGATTATCGTGCAGCGCCCTCGAGGCCGCCCCGCATCACCCAACTGGGCTGGCGGTCAACGCATGACCCGCCGAACGGCGAGGCTCTGCAGGGAAGCAGGAATCCGAGGCCTCGGTAGCCGTGGTGAGCCGATGTGGCGGCATAGACTGCGGCGTCATGTCCGCGGAGGAGGTTGACCAGTACCTGCGCGCTGTCGATGAGCCCAAGCGCGGGACCCTTCAGGCGCTGCGCCGGACGATCCTTGAGATCGTCCCTGAGGCCGAGCAGGTGATCTCGTATGGTGTTCCCGCCTTCCGTGTACAGGGCAACATCGTCGCCGGCTTCGCCGCGTTCAAGGATCACCTGAGTTACCTTCCGTTCAGTGGCTCGGTCCTTCAACAGCTGGGAGACGAGCTCCGCGGATACACGATGACCAAGGGCGCTCTTCACTTCCCGGTCGATCGTCCGCTACCCACGAGCCTCGTACAGAAGCTGATCGCGGTGCGCCTCGACCAAATCGGTCAATCGTCGCGCTAGCCGCGGCGCGGAGCGGCCGCGTGTGACGTCGCAGCCGATCCGGGAGATCGCTTCCGGCGGCGCCTGAGGGTCGGCAGCCTTGCCTCTGCCCGGGCGCGCCATATAAGGTAGCCCCGATCTCTTGTCGAGCGGCCGTGGCGGGAGAGTCGCGGACTCGACGTGGGGGTAACACGCATGAGGGTAAAGCTTTTCAGCACTGTGACGAGGGTCCTCGGTCTTGCGGTTCTGGTCGGACTTGTCGCGGCTGGGCACGCGAACGCGACGCACCTGGATCCGAGCGATGCGTTCTACTGGCGGCTACCGGCGCTACCGGGGTATCCGGGATCCTACGAAGGCGGGGCGATCGCGACCAGCCGCGATGGGAACTCTGTGTACGTAGCGGACACCTACGCGAACGCGCTGGAGGAGTACAGCTCTGACGGGGCCGCCAAACGCGTGCTGCGGTTCAAGGCGCGCGTGGAACCCAGTGGGGTAACGACTGACCTGTCGGGGAACGTGTACGTCGTCTATAAGGCGACGGGTACGGTGGCCAAGTACACGTCGAATCTGAAGCTGGTTTCTACATGGAGCGTCCCGTTTGCGAAGTCGATCGCGGCCGACGGCGCGGGTCACCTATGGGTATTGACCAGCTTCCTCAACGCGGTGGGCGAGTACAACGGCAGCGGAAAGAGCATTGGCGGCTTCGCAGCGACCAATTGGCCAGGCTCGTATTTCGGTTCCGCCGGCTACGACGCTCCCTATAAGTGGGTCGCGACCGCGATCGCTGTCGACAGGACGGGCTATCCCATCGTCGTGGGCGATTCCTATCAGTCTCTGTCTAATCCCGAACCGGACTGTCATTCCGTGATCGATTCGCCATACCCATACGGCGTCGATCATCACCCCTACCCCGAGCCACTGGTCAGCGGCGAAGCCGTGCGCTTCACGCCCAGCGGGACCGCGGTCGGCTTTGGCTGGCTGAGCGAGTCGAGCCTCGACTGCTACCACGGCTGGCAGAGCGACGGAGTGAATCCTGGCGGCGTCGCCGTCGACCCCAACGCCGGTGACGTCTACGCGACCGGCGACTCAGACCTCGGGACCATCCATCTCGGGTCGGGTCTCGGCAACACCGACTCAAACTTGGACGCTCCCAGTTATGCCTGCTACTCGGTCAACTGCCCAGCGCGCGATTGGGACCTGATCGCGAGCAACCCACCCTCGAGCGTCGCGTTTGACTGTCGCTCCAACCTCTACATGCTGTCGGACAACGGTAACGCTCGATACGTGACGAAGTTCGTCAACCTCAACTACGTGCCGCCGTCGCGATGCTCGACGCTCCTACAGCGCGCATCGCTCGCGGCCGGGATCACGGTGTTATCGCCTCTGCAGGTGAAGGGCGCCGGGAAGGCCTCCCTTGTCCTTGGCTGCCACGTCAAGCTATGCGTCGGCAAACTCAAGTTATCGACGACGGCCGGTGCCGTCAGCCTGCCGCTCCATTTCCGGATTCCCCCGGGCGTGCAGAAGACGCTCTCGCTTCGCCTCACCAAACTTGGACGCCTGCTCTTGGCACAACATCCAGGTGTGAGGATCCACATAGTCGCAAAGCTCAAGGGGGGGCAGGCATCGGTCAAGAGTGATCAGCTTCGTCAACCCGCGGTGCTTGGTGCTCGATGCACGTTCCCAGGTACGGCAGGAGGTGGCGCCTCGGTGTCGGGCACGCTGTCACCTGGCAACGGACGGCATAGGCTGACGATCGAATACCTGCCGCCAGAAGTCTCTGGTGCGTTCCTCCCTGCCGTCCAGCGTACAGTGCTCACCGACTCGGCCGGACGCTTCGGCGACCGGTACACGCTCGACTCGGCTGGGAACTGGATCGTGCTCGTCAACTGGGCCGGCGACAGCACACACGAGCCGGCGAGCGCGCCACCGTGCGCCGCGGTGGTGCGGAGAGCGCCGCGTCAGCTGAGGATCACGTGCCCGCAATCCGCCTCGATCGGCACCCCCGGTACGTTCTCCGGAAACCTGTCTGGAGCGTCCGCGGATGTGACGATGGCGGTCCTGTATGAAGACCCGTCGGGCGCGATCCTCGACCATACCGTGACCACGGACAGCCTCGGCAACTTCACGGATTCGTTCGCGCCGAGCCAGGCTGGGACGTGGCAGGCGATCGCCCACTACAACGGCGATGCCACCTTCGCGCCTGCGCAGACGGCATGCCGGTTCACCGTGCCGACACCTGTGTTGGCGCCGAGCTCGCTTTCGCTCACTTGCACGCCCGACCCGAACAGGATGTACATCAAGTGCATGGGTCATCTGACCTCCGCGGGGGCGGTGGTTCCAGCAGAACAGATCTCGCTGACCTACCAGCCCCCGCCCGGGTCGGGGTCACCCACAACGGATAGCGTGATGACCGCCGCCGACGGAAGCTTCAGCGACCAACTCAACGCCCCCGTCGGGGGTCTGCTCTCGACTGGCGGCTGGCTGGTTCAGGCTAAGTACAGTGGCGACAGCACTCACGCTCCCGCGTCCAGCACGCAAAGCGTGACAGTGTCGTAGCCGCGCCCGCTTGAAGGCCGAGATCAGGCCGACAAGCCCGCCGTGGCCGCTGCTGCAGACGACCGCCATCCTGATTGCACCGCTCGCAAGGCTGCGTGGATACCGCGCCACACACCCCTACCCTCGAGACCAGACCACGACCTCAGCGGTTGTGGCGAGCTGAGCCGCACATTCGAGTTCCGTCGCCACGTCTGTGTCGACGGCTAGGGTCGGGGCCTGTGTCTGGCGAATGGCCTTTGCTCGATCTTCCTGACGATCCCGACCTCGCGGTCGTGGCGACAGCGTTGGAGCTGCACGGCTTCGCCGGCGAGGTGTGGGATGCGAGTTGGCGAATCGCGTATCTCTCGAGCGAGCTCCGGACGCTGGTGTCGGCCGGTCGGCGCCATGCCGATGTTGCCGGGCTCGGCGAACACGTCTTTTCGGCTGCGGCGGTCGCAGCGCGCGAGACCTGGCCGACCGGGCCGACTTTCGAGAGCTTCCGTGAGTCATTGCGAGATTGGGGCAGCTTTGTCATGTCGACAACGCCGGGCGGACGGGAGGCGTTGCTTGAGATCGCAGATCCGCGCTTGAGCGAGGTTCTGCGGTCGATCGTTCCGAAACCTCCGCCGCCTGCTTGGAGCACCCGAGTGGCTGTCAGGTTCGGCGCCGAGACGATCGGCAATGACGTCCTGGTGATCGCCCTTCGGGGCGCCGATGGGCACAGGGTTGGTTACGTCGCGCTCGTCAAACCTGAGCTTCGCGCTGCGGTATTGGGGATGCTCGCGCTCGGGGATGCGCGACTGTTTGAGCGGATGAGCGGCCTTCTGGAGCCGGCTCGTCGCCCGGGAGCGGTCTTGTTCGCTGACCTGGAGGCATCGAGTTCGCTGGCAAGGCGTCTCTCGACTCCAGCATATTTCGCGCTCATCGGCCGACTGGCAAGGCGCGGCGATCGCGCCATCGTCAACGGTGGCGGCATCGTGGGTAAGCACGCCGGCGACGGTGTTACCGCGTTCTTCCTGGCCGAGGATGCCGGGTCTGAATCATCGGCGGCGCGCGCGTGTATCGACGCGATGCGAGCAATCCGAGAAGCAGCCTTGACCGCTGCAGAGCGAGGCGGCTTGAACGCGAGCGAGCTGACGATGCGCTTCGGGCTTCATTGGGGCGCCACTCTTTACGTTGGTCGACTCATGACCAGCGGCCGCGCCGAGGTGACCGCGCTCGGTGACGAGGTCAACGAGACCGCCCGGATCGAAGCCTGCGCCACCGGCGGCCGCGCGTTGGCATCCAAGGCACTACTGGAGCGCCTTGACCCCATCGACGCGGCGGAGCTCGACATCGATCTCGCGCGGCTAACCTACGTGCCGCTCGCCAGCCTGACCTCCGCCACCGAAAAGGCCCGCCGCGACGCTCCCGCCATTGCCATCTGCGAGATCTAGTCGCAGCTCCCGTCTGGCGCACACGAAGCAGCACGCCAGCCGACCGGGACGACTTGTCGCTCGTGACCGCGGGCAGTACGGTTGAGCGACCGCAATTCCTAGATCTGGGAGGTCACTATGGCGACGGGAACAGGGACCCGGACGACTCCGGTCATACCGACCGGGACGTGGAAGGTCGACGCGGCGCACTCCAGCGTGACGTTCTCGGTGAAGCACATGGGCATCGCGAAGGTGCGCGGCAAGTTCACCGAGTTCGAGGGGACACTGGAAGTGAGGGAGGACCTCGCCCATGGCCGGATCTATGGGACGGTGAAGGTGGCGTCGATCGACACCGGAGAGGCGAAGCGCGACGAGCACCTGCGCTCGGCGGACTTCTTCGACGTCGAGCGTTTTCCGGAGATCACCTTCGAGTCGACACGGGTGGAGGCGATCGACGATGAGATGACGCGCGTGACCGGAAACCTGACGATGCACGGCGTCACGCGAGAGATCGTGCTCGAAGGGATGACTCAGGGCACCGACATCGATCCGTGGGGCAACACTCGCGCGGGGGTGGAGGGCGTCGGCAAGCTCCTGCGTTCGGACTTCGACATGAATTTCAGCCAGGCGCTCGCTAGCGGCAACAAGCTCGTCGGCGACAAGATCGCGATCTCGCTGGACGTCTCTGCCGTCCTTCAGGCGTCCTGACCCCGCCCACGTCCTGTCGCGGAGCTTCGTCGTCGTGCCGCCGGCTTCGCGGCCGCACGGTTGCCGGATCAGCTGATGTTCTCGCTCTGTTGCGGTTCGGGCATCGACGATGAGGCCCCCGCGCTCGGGAGTCGGCCGTGCGTGATGCGGCTTTCCCGTGCCCCGAACAGCGAACCGATGACGGTGATTGCCACCGTGATGCGCCGGCCGCCGACGCCGCCAAGGTAGAAGAGGTGCACGGCGACATAGATGAGGAACGCGATCAGCCCGGACAGCCGGTGGCCTCTCACCTCACACACCGCTCTGCCGCGGCCAACGACCGCCAGCGCCCCCTTGTCGAGATACCGGAACGGCGTCGTGGCTCCCGGCTGGCCGTCGCGGATCGCGCGGGCGACGTGACGGCCCTGTTGGATCGCCACCGTTGCGAGGCCGGGCAGCGGCTTACCATCGGGGCCTGCCAGACTCGCGGCGTCGCCGATCACCGAGATCTCGGGGTGCCCTGGCAACGTCAGGTCGGAGTTGACCTTGACGCGGCCGGCCCGATCGGTGACGGCGCCGGCAGCGCGGGCGACCACCTCCGCGATCTCTACCGTCCGCACGCCCGCCGCCCACACCACCGTCCGTGTGGCGATCCGCTCGCTCTCCTCGCCGACCGTCACTGTGACTCCGTGCTCGTCGATCGCCGTGACCGTGGCGCGCTCACGCACGGTGACGCCTAGCTCGGCGAGTTGCTTGGCGACCTCTGCGGACGTGGGTGCGCTGAACGCCGCCGCCACCCGTTCGCCCGCCTCGAGCAGAATCACTCGCGCGGCTCGCGCGTTGATCCGCCGGAAGTCTCGCTTCATCGTGTGGCGGGACAGGATTGCGAACTGACCCGAGATCTCGACACCGGTAGGCCCACCGCCGACGACCACGAATGTCAGCCACTGTTCACGTATCGCAGGGTCCGACGCGCGCTCAGCTTCCTCGAAGGCGCCGAAGACGCGCTCGCGGAGATCGACAGCATCGCGGAGTGTCTTGAGCCCACACGTGAGCGACCGCCACTCATCGTGACCGAAGTACGACGTCTCTGCACCGCAGGCCACGATCAGGCTGTCGTAGCTCAGCCGTTCCCCACGGTCGAGCACTACATGGCGCTGCTCGACATCGACATCGGTGACGGCGGCCATTAGCACAGTGGCGTTGGCCTGGCGCTTGAGCAAGTGGCGAATCGGCGCGGCCACCTGGCCCGATGAGAGCGCCCCCGCCGCCACCTGGTAGATCAGAGGCTGGAACAGGAGGTGGTTTTGACGGTCGACCACGGTCACGTCCACGTTCGCGTGCCTCAAACCCCGGGCCGCGTCCACACCGCCGAATCCGCCGCCGACGATCACCACCCGGCGGCGCTCGATCGCCGCACCGTTATCAGACATCTGCGGTCACCATAGAGAAGTCCCAGCAGCATCGCGGCCAGGAATCCACTTTTCACCCGAAATGCCTGCTGAGGGGAACTCGTGCCGTCGTAACGAGGGAGACGGTCCTGTCGGACGCTTTCGATCAGCTCGCTTCGATTTCGCTCGCGAACGCTCGAAGCGCGGTGACGGCAGGAACGAAGTAGTAGCCGCCCGTCTCTGGGTGTGTGTAGCGCGTCAGCTCGTCGCGCGTGCCTTCGATGCCCGCCATGCTGTCGAGCATCCGCGCGAGCGGGCCTTGGTCGGCGGCGAAGCCGACGAACATCGTCCCGTGGGCGGTCACGGTCCCGTAGGGCATGTTGCGGCGAAAGATGTGGCCAAATACGTCCTGGTCTGTGCGAGCGACGTGGGAACTGGCGGGCTTGTCGTCGAGCTCGATCGAGGCGTCCTTCGTTCGGCCCATGGCCGCTTCCTGGGCACGCGCGTCAAGCGCCTCCCACGCCTCGACGTCGTGCGCCCAGCGCTGCAGGAGCAGGACGGACCCGCCGGCTCCCGGCGCGTCCGGTGGCAGGAGCGCCACCTCGGCGGCGCGCGCAAGGCTCGGGTTCTCCGTGCCGTCGATGAATCCAGTGAGGTCGCGATCGTGGCGGTACGGCCAGCTCGAGGTTTCACTCGCCATACGAGCCACGGGCGCGAGCGCGGCGATGGCCCCGCGAGCTTCGTCGAAGACCACGTCATATGCTGCCCCGGCGAGCCAAAGGAGAGCGTCGTGCTGGGTGGCTGGCATCAGGAAGCCATCCGGCCCGACGATCGGCTCATCGAATCCATGTAGCCCCGTCGGCGCGGGGGCCCCGAGGTGGTCGCGCCAGATTTCGGGCCTGACGCCTACAACGAGGTTGACCCCGCCGATTGTCGTGCGCGGCTCGCGCAGGTCCGCGAGACCCGTCACCAGCTCACGCGGATCTACACCGTCGCGAACGTCCAGCTCTAGGTACGCATGCGAGGAAGTCCCGAGCGCGAAGATGCCCGCCTGTGGCACACCGAGTTCCACGGTCACGCGCTCACACACTAACGGACACGTTTGACCGAGGCCGTCGCGCTCACCCGTGACCGGTTCACGCGCCTGGAGCAGTCTGGGTGGACCTGCGTCGTTGTCGCTTAGTTCGCGGCTCGTAGGTACACCGCGAAGAAGTCCCGGTCGTCGGGTGAGAGGTAGCGGTATGGCCCGCGAGTCATTCCGGGAAGGAGGCTGCTGGGATCTCCGGCGCCGCTCTGGGCATACGAGATGAAGGTGACCCAGTAGGAGTTGATGTCAAGCTGCATCGCGCGGATGGCTCCGGCGCGGGTCAGGATCTGAGCGAGCGATGCGACGGTCTGATTGTCGGCGGCTGCGTAGATCAGGTTTCCGTTCGTGTCGACGCCGATTCCCGACCGCCATACGCGGATCGCGTTGCCGAGCGTTGCACCCCACTCTGGGCCGTCGGACAGGTTTGGATTCGGTCGCCCGCCGGAGACGATCAGTGGCAGGTCCTGCCGCGCGTATCGCACCCCGGGCGGTACGTCCGGGCCTCCAGTCCACGCCTCGATGTCGACCCGACCATCCACGTAGCCGATGAGCGTCGCGAGCCCGTCCTTGAGCGGCGCGTACGTACGCCCCCCGATAGCAAAGCCACCGCCGGAGTCCGCGAGCTTGAAGCCGCTGTTGAAGGTCGCAAGCAGTCTGGGACGTAGGTCTGGCGGTACCTCCATCGGACCGCGTGAAAGCGTTACGGATGGCTCAAGCTGTCCGGGATACAGCTGAACGGACGCACGCCGGATGTCGATCCATGCCACTCCTGCGACCATCTGCGGGTAGTTCGGGTCACTGCGAAACTGTGCGATCTGGACCGGTGAATTCGTCCCGCTCCACGTCTCCGCCGGCACCCACACGCCCTCGCCGCGCAGCGCCGGGGTGATCACGGGGCGGATGTCGGGAGGATGGACTGACTCGATCGAGGTCTCGGCCTTGAGCGGCAGCTTACGCAGCGGAGCGCCACCGCGGGTTGGAGCGTTGATCGTGTAGTAGACCGTCTCGATTTCCGAGGCGATCTGGGCTGCCCCGTGATCACGCAGCCACTCAAATGAACGGATCGCGAAGCTCGAGTTCGAAGGACCGAGCATTGTCGTCACGTAGGAGAACGCGATCGGGATGGAGCACATCCACAACGCGAGCGCCAGCACTCGTCGTACGCGCCTCAGCGGGGTCAGGCGCGCCGGAAGCGGCGCGCGCCGTTGATCGGCCGGTGTCGTCGCTATTGCAGTCATCGTGTCGCGCCGCAGGCTGTCTCGGCGCGGCGCTACGCCGGGACTTCGCCTTTGGCGAGGACCCACCTGTCGGGCGCACGGCGTCTAAGCGAAGTCTCATCGCCTCGGATCAAGGTGTTCGTCGTCCGCCGGTGAACGGGCGTATGTAAAGGAGCCACATGCCCGCTACACCCGCCCGCCGCCCACGGTATGCACCGCAATCCATCCCGCGGCCGCAGCCATCGAGAACCGCGCTCGAGCGTCGGCGACGCTCGCAGCACTTCGCGCGCCGACGCCGCGACCTGCTCGAGGACACCGCCGCCGCTCTGGTCCTCGCGCTGCTCACGGTCACGGTCACGGCTGGCCTGGGCGTAGTCGTATTGATCGAGCTCCCGGTCGCGGTCGCGCTCATCGTGTCCCACGTCCTCGACCGCCGCCGTCACCGACGGCGCGGTCGCCCCGCCCGCAGAAACCGATGATGCGCTCTGCCATGACGAACGCCGGCAGCGAGTCCGGGTGGCGGCTGAGGTGCCGAGCCGAACATGCCGCGAACACAATGCGCGGTTGAGCCGCGTCTAACATCGTCGTTATGCAACGTGATTCACGAGACGATGAGCTCTCCGGCAAGGCGATGGGTGATGTCGTTCATTTGATGCCCCGTCGTAAGCGGATCGCTCTGATCGCGCACGACAACTGCAAGGCGGACATGCTCGAGTGGGCGCGGTTCAACGTCGACACGTTGCGCGCTCACGAGCTCCACGCAACCGGGACGACCGGCGCGTTGCTCGCCAACGAGCTTGGCCTGAGCGTCGACCGGTTCCTCAGCGGACCGCTGGGCGGCGACCAGCAGGTCGGCGCGGCGATCGCCGAGGGACGAATCGACTTCTTGGTGTTCTTCTGGGACCCCTTGGAGCCACAGCCGCACGATGTCGACGTCAAAGCTCTGTTGCGGATCGCGGTCGTGTGCAACGTACCAACCGCCTGCAATCGGGCGACCGCCGACTTCGTGCTCTCCAGCCCTTTGACCGGCGAGGAGTACCAGCGGCCCGACAGCGCCTACTTGGCGCCTACCCCGCCGCGCCGCGCCGGAACGCGCCGCGCCGCGCGCAGCGCACGCTGATCCCGGCGACACAGCGGGGATTCTTTACCGAGAATCGAGGCTAAGCCGGACCGGTGCTCGTGAACACGAGCGCTGCGACAACTTCGCCTCCGATGACTGTGCCCAGCGCGGCGCCGGCTCGCTGCGCGAAGTCGCTCGTGAAGCCGGGCAGGCCCGCGGTCAGGGGTCCTTTGGTGAAGACTGTGACGGGCGCACCGTCGAGGGTGCCCGTGAGGGCTTCGTGAAGCGAGTCGGGCGCGGTGCCGGTGGTGGTGAGCACGAGATTCGCCACGGATGCGTGGTGGCCTGCGAAGACGAGATCAAAGCCGCCGCCGAGCGCGACACTGCCGGCACTGGGAAAGCACGAGAGTCCGGAGTAGCACCCCAGCGGGACCGAGCGGGAGGTGATCGGCGCGACGAGGCGGTTGTCGAGCGTCGTGGCGCCGGCTGTCGGCTCGATGCTCACCATGTCGTTGAAGACGACCATCCCGATCTGTGCGCTGCCTGCGAGTCCCATGGCCCTGTCGGGGCGAACCCCGAATACGAACCGGCCGAGCGGAGTGCGCGAGTTGATCGGTCGCGAGAACCGGCCCCTTCGGGGGTCCTTGCAGCGAGCGCGATCCAGCGCGCGGGCCATCGCGGGGAGTATCGTCGCCCGGCCGGAGCCGGTGAACGAGAACGAGTTCGGGATCGGCCGTCGGTGCTGATCGACGAGCGGGCCGCTTTGGGTCTTGACGCCGCGCAGTTGCGCGATCGGCGTGCGACGGGCGGCAGTGAAGAACGCGGGTCCGCTCGTGATCCGGGCCGTGACGAACATCTTGCCCCGTCGCAGCGAGATCCCCACGTCGGCGAATCTGACCGGCGGCGGCGCGGGAGGAAGGCTCTCGACCTGCCAGTCCAGACCTTTGATGAAGACCTCGCCGCGGCCGTGGCTGACGTTCAGCGCCCCGGTCGCCGACCCATCGCCGTTGACGTACACCCACCGGCCCTGCGGCTGCTCGGCCAAGCCGCCGACGAACAGGTCATCGCAGTTATTGAACAGCTGTCCCAGGAAGCTTCCACGCGCTCCGTAGTCGAGGCGCAGCGAGTAGATCAGCCTGTTCCGATCCGCCTGACCCATTGCCGCGACGGGGGCGAGCGCCAACAGCGTCACCACCACCGCGCTCGCCCCAGCCGCCAGGCGCAGCGCACGCCAGCCGAGGATCGGCGCCGCCATGAACGCGCGTCTCCGGCGTGCGTCCGCTGCGGTGCAGTTCCTAGCCATGACCGTTCCGCACCAGCGTCAGGACGTCGTCGGCACCTCCGACCACAGGCGACCCAACCCGGCCGTCCGCACCGACGAGCACCGCCATCGGCGTCCCATCGGCCCCGAACGCCTCGCCCGCCGCTAACAACGCGTCGAGCAGCACCATCGACGCGAACCCGTCGACACGAGTGCGGTCGTCGCACCCTCGTGACCGACGTGGGCCTGGACTCACGGTCGGCGTTCCGGCCTCGAGCATCAGCACCGGGCGCTCAACCCCCATGCGTCCCTCAACGCTTTGTGACTCGTGGCCGCCCGTTCCCCTGCTGGACTGCCGTCTGGCTCGCCCGGACGAGGAGCTTGCGCTTCGCGCCGAAGCGTTGCCGAAGCTCGACAGATCCCTTGATCACGTGCACGGTCGTCCGCTTCTTCGCGGGCGCGTAGGAGATCCAGTACGTCGTGCCGCGTGGGCCGGTCACAGCGCGCTCTGTTTCGACCTGGAACTCTGGGGCGCCGACCGCCCGTTTGACCGCGTTCCAAAGCCGACCGGTCAGCAACTCGATGACGGTCGACTCTTCGAAGGGGCACTTCTCGATCTTCATCGACGTCCCCTTGTCGAGCACCAGGCGTGAGCCGTCTCCGAGCTGAAGCCGCGTAACCTCCGACGCCGTGATCCGCTGACCCGGCCGGAACGAGGTATTGGTCAGGCCGAGGTCGCTCCCGCTCGCCGTCTCGACGCTCGTGATCCGGTTCGCAGGTCCCTGGCAGTCCGCGCCGCAATGCGCGGCGACGGGTCCGGGGTAGCAGTAGCCGTCGGAGCCGCATGTCGAGCTGGCTGGGTTGCACGGGTTGCAGCAGTCGCCGCTTGGGCAGATCGTGTGGATATTGGGGTCATGCGGGCGCGGGCAGCATGTCGTCCCGGCTGGACAGCTGTACTCGAAGCACAAATTGTTTGCCGGGGAACAGACGACGTGGCCGCTCCGGGCGAAAGCGCTGCGCGGGCGCAGAGAGACCATCGTCATCCCAGCAACCGCGCCCGCGCCGAGCTCGAGCGCACGTCGGCGGGAAACCGGCGAAGCCACCCAGCGAGCGAGGTCGTCCACCCGGTACTGCGTCCGAGCATGCGCCACTTGCCGTTCTTGCACACCCTCCGGCCTGAATCGGTGCTTCCAGGAAGACCGGCCCACTGGGGCGCCAGCTTAACGGGCCTGATGACGCCGGAGGGATTAAGTTAGAGGGGACGGATAGTGCCGGAGATCCTCCTATTGGCCGGCGAGGTCACGCTCGCCGCTGTCTTCGGCACAGCTGCGCTTTCGAAGCTCGCGGATCTGATCGCCGCTTCGCCGCCGTCCGGGCACTCTCGTCCGGACGGGCGCCTTCGACCCGGGCCGGTGACCCACGGCGCCATCACTTCGTCGCCCAGGCAGAAGCCCGCTGGAGCGGTCGCAGATTTGCGAAAGCGCTCGTCAGCGCGAACTCCGTCCGACGGTCCAGCTTCGGGATCGCGGAAGCCGCGATCCCGGACGTTGCTCACGTCGACGGTGGTGACGTTCTTCTTACCCCCGCCGGGTTATCCCGGTGACCACCCATGCTCGACCAACGGCGCTTCCATAAAAAGCCACAATGACGAGGATCAAAGCACGTTGCAGAGCAGCACTGTGGGTGTTCGCCAGGAGCGCTACGGCCAGGCCGAGCTGCGCTGAGTAGCCCACAACCGAAATCGACGCGAAGGCGAGATTCAGCAGCCTCGTTGGAGAGCTGCGGGAGAAGTTTCCAGCCCGCTTGGCCCTCGGTATCAGCCGTCTGGTCGCCACCAGGCCGATGGTGGCCATTGCGACGCTTGATAGCCCGAAGACGACCGAGCCCCCGGTCAAGGACACGATCGAGACGAAGAAGATGTCTACCAGGACAACAAACGCGCTCCCGGCCAACACGGTTCGCAGCTCCCGAGTGGTGGGGTTCGCGTCATCGGCGTTGACGACCGATACGGCGACGACCAGCAACCCCAAGATGGCAGCAGACGCGCCCGCGCTCGCCGTGAAGAAGCTCTCATAGCGGCCCACCACGACACCAACCTATCGGGCATCGGCGGTTGGCGTGGCGAGGGCGTGTCACAGCCTAGTTCGCGACTTGCGCAACCGTTAGGAGTTGATCGCCAGCGTCCCCAGGGCCCGCTGCCGATCGGCGATCAAGGAGAAGCGCCTCGAGAGCGCCCGGCCGAGTCTGCTTGCTCGCTGCCGGCTAGCATCGGCGCGTCGCGGAGTGCACTTGGTCGCCGAAGGAATGGCACGCTGCGCGCCATCGGGATTGTGAAAAGCGTCCGTCGCGGTGGCCGGCCGGTCAGCCAATCCGAACGAAGATCACGCCGTCCTCGACGGTGACGGGATACGTGCGGAGGTCGACGCATGCCGGCCGGCGTTTCACCTCGCCTGTCTTGTAGTCGAAGCGTCCGTTGTGCTTCGGGCACTCGATGATGCCCCCGATCACCAGCCCGTCGGCGAGATGCGCGCGCTCGTGCGTGCACAGGCCGTCCGTGGCGTGAAAGGTGTCCTGCGGGCTGCGGTATACCGCAAACGTTCGCCCATCATGGTCGAAGCGGATCACGTCCTCTTGCTCGATGTCGTCGACATCGCACGCGTGCACCCATCCCTCGCCGCTGATGTCTCGGGTCGCGTTCACGCGGGCGGCGAGCCCTCGAACACGACCTGGTGCAGGTCGGGCCGGAACGGCTTCGCTGTGGCCGGCAACTCGCGCCGGATGTGGTACTCGGGGTCGCGCATCTGTCGCAGCAGCGCGGGGACGATTTCCCGGTAGGCACCGATCGTGCTGCTGCACGGTACGGGCAGGTCCTGACGTATCTCCGCGTGCAACCTCCGAAGCGCGTGGTATGGAACCATCGGGAACATGTGATGTTCGATGTGGTAGTTCATGTTCCAGTACAGAAACCGCAGCACCGGGTTCATGTACACGGTGCGGGAGTTGAGCCGGTGGTCGAGGACGTTCTCGGCGAGTCCGGCGTGCTGGGTGAACGCGAAGTAGTGCGCCAGCCAGCGGCCGTAGAGGCTCGGCAGCCCGACGTACATGAGCGGCAGGAACGTTCCGAGGGAGATCGCGAGCGCGATCACGAGGAGGTAGATCGCGACCCACGCGCGTGCCTCGCCTACGACGCGATGCCGCTCTGGCTCCGGGATGAACGTCACCTCCTCGGCCGTGAGATGGCCGGATGCGTGACGGACGACGCTCACGACGACGTCGATCGCGTCTCTGATGCCGAGCACGTTGACGACAAGCCGCAGCGCGTCGGGCGGGCGCATCGCGAGAATCTCGCGGTCCCGTCCGACGATGATCGTGTCGGTGTGGTGCCGGGCGTGGCTCCAGCGCCATAGCGTCGGCTCCTTCATGTTCATGAACGACGCGAGCTGGTAGAGCGCGTCGTTGAACCACGGCGTCTTGAACGCCGTCCCGTGACCGGATTCGTGCCAGCGCGAATCGGACACCGATCCGTACAGGACGCCATAGGCGATAAAGAACGGGACGCACGCCCAGCTCCCCCAGAACCAGTAGCCGCCGAAACCGCTCAGCGCCAGCAGCGCGAGCCAGATCAGCGTGTCACGGATCGCGGGGCCGTCGCGCCGCTGCATCAGCACCTTAATCCGCTTGCGCGGGATCTCCGTGTGATACCACTCCGCCGCAACGAGGCCCTGCTCCTGAGCGCGGTCGCTATCGCGCCCGATGAGGCTGTAATCCCGCTCGACGGTCGTCGTCACGTGGCTGCTGCGTCGTTAGTGGGCACGTTCCCAGTTGCGGAAGGCTAGATCAGGTGCGGCCGGTCGTCAAGGCGCCTGCCGCGCCCCGGCAGCCCGCCCACGGCCGATCTGCTGACCGGCACCTCCGGGGCTATCCCGTTCGCTTAGCCTGTTCGGCCGTGAGCGGAGCTCCCGAGCACACACCGGGACGGCGTGCCTGGCCGCAGAGCGCGTCATATCGGCCCACGATCAGGGACGTCGCGGCCCAAGCCGGCGTCTCGAAATCGCTCGTCTCGCGCGTGCTCCACGACTCGCCGCTAGTGAGCGAGCAGCGGCGCGCTGCGGTGCTGCGCGCGATCGAGGAGCTCGGGTATCGCCCCAACGCGGCAGCACGGACGCTGGTCCGACGCCGGTCGGGCGCGATCGCGGTGCTCGTGTCCGATCTGCACAACCTGTTTGTTCCCGAAGTCTTTGCCGGCCTCGATCCGGTGCTCTCACACCACGGGTATACGACCGTGATCGTCACCGGCAAGCACAGCGAACCGACGGAGCTCGAGGGACTGCATCGCGTGCTTGAACTTCGGGTCGACGGGATCGTGTGCGCCATGCCCGGGCTCGGTCGAGACGCTCTGCTCGACGCCGCTCGCTCGACGGCGCTCGTCATCCTCACGCGAACGCCCGAGCTTCCGCGTGTGGATTCGGTTGTCAACGACGACTACGCGGGCGCCACGATCGCGGTCGAGCATCTCGCCGAGCTTGGACACCGGCGGATCGCGATGATCGGCGACAGAGAAGAGCGGGCCGGCCTCGACCGCATCCGCGGATACCAGGACGCGATGACTAGGCTCGGGCTGGCGCGCGAGAGCGTGATCGTCCCAGGCGGCTTCACCGAGGCCGGCGGCTACCGGGCCGCGACGGAGCTGCTGACGCGCCGTCCCGACGCGATCACCGCCGTATTCGTCGCCAGCGACCTAGCCGCGCTCGGGGTGCTGGATGCCGCCGTCGACGCCGGGGCCGACGTCCCCGGGCAGCTGTCGGTCGTCGGTTATGACAACACGCCGTTCGCGGCCCTGCGCCACATTGCGCTCTCCACGATCGACCAGACCGCCGCGAAGATCGGAGCGCTCGCCGCGGACGCGCTGCTCACGCGGATCGAGCAGCCCAATCGTCGCGCGCGACGCATCGTCATCGCTCCCACGCTCGTGCCCCGCAGGACAAGCGGACCTCCCCGCGCCTAGACGCCCAGACCCGACGGTCGAGCTGACGATCGCCGTGCGTCACGAAGCAGCCGTCTCGCGCCCGTGCTCGCCGACGCAACCTCGTCGCCGATGCGATGGCCGGACCAGAGGTGGTCGAGGACATGGATGCAATCGTGCGGCCGGCGACTAGACGCCATCTATCCCGGGCCGGGCGCGGTAACGCTGCAGTGCGTTGCCGACTCGCAAGGCGGCTCGCACTGCCCGGGGAGCGGTACGGGCGGTGCGCAGCGCGACACGATCGAGCGGTGTCTCAAGTGACCTCTCGCTCGGCAGAATCGCTGGTTGATCGGCGGCCGCGAGCGCGTACAGGTCCCAGCTGCCCGGCACACCTTTCAGCTTGTGTGCGCCCCGTTCGACGAACTCAAGCCCAGAGCCCGCCACGAGGTCGCGAACTGTCCGCGAAACGAGTACCTCATGGGGCATCGCCATAGCGCCCACTCGTGCACCGACGTGCACGCTTAGCCCGGTGAAGTCGCGGGCGGTGCGTTCGAGCTCGCCGGTGTGCACGCCGGCGCGCACCGAAATGCCGAGCTCGTCGGCCGCCTTGCGAATCTCGTCAGCGCACCGCACTGCCTGGGTCGGACCATCGAACAGGCTGAACGTGCCGTCGCCGGTGATGTTGATGAGCCGACCGCCGCTCTGCTCGACCTCGAGCCGCACGTGCCGTTCGTGTGTGGCGCGAAGCGCGCGGTATTCGGCGTCGCCGATCCGGGCTAGCAACTCGGTGGACCCGACGACGTCGGTGAACAGCATCGTCCCCAAGAACCGGTCTGCGTCCGGCGAGCGCCGGGCGCCAGTCGCGGCCTCCTCGACATGCAGCCAGACCGGGATCCACGCCTCACCTATGGCTGCCCCTGCGGGAGTCGGCGGGAGCTGGTAGAGGCTGGCCTGGGGGATCAGCTCAGCCACCCGGCGCACGACAGCCTCCGGTTCCGGGGAGGTCGGCGCGTACAGCACTCGGGTCGGCGCCCGGACGGCGCGAAGGACATCGCTGATGTCAAGGCGCACGAACCACTCCCAGTACTGTCGTGCGGTCGCGGGCGTCGCCGAGCAGCGTTCCAACATCGCCATCAGCCGGCGGTTGTAGGCGGTGCCCTGCACTGGGTCGTACACGTCGATGACTGCACCACTTCCCCATCGATCCAACGCCGGGAGCCAGCGCGACACGTACTCGGCGGCGTCAGCGCTCGTCCATCCGTGCTGCTCGGCATCTGGAGCGAGTGGGCCACAAGCGACCGGCTTGAACAGGACGAGGTTTGCAATGCGCTCAGGCGCTCGGGCTGCGGCCAGCGCGGTCAGCCCTGACGTGGTGAGCACACCGACCAGCGTTGCCGTCCGCATCCCGACGGCGTCCATGACGGCGAGGATGTCGTCGGCGTGCTGTTCGAGGGTCGGGACGTACCGGATTCGCTCGGAGAGCCCAAAGCCGCGCGGCTGCATGTAGACCGTGCGCGAGAAGGAGGCGCCCCGCTCGTACACCTCGTGGATGTACGGGTCGGTCCAGCACAAGTCGAAGTGCTGAGCGGTCTCGCCCACCACGAGCACATCAACGCCTCCCTCGCCGACAACCTGATACGCGAGCTGGGCACCGTCACGCTCTACGTACTGTGCCTCGGGAGCGTCCACGCAGGAAGGCTAGACCAGGCGCCCGTAACCGCCGTCTGAACCGCGGTGCTCGACAGACCCGCCGGACTCGCTCGAGGCAAGCCGATCCGGGGCTTGCCTGCTGCACTGCGACACGACCTCTCCCAGCCACCCGTTCAACCGGACATGCCGAGCGCCGGCCGGTACACGCCGTCCGCCACGGTCGATAAAGGCCAACTGCAACCTGTGCCACGCCGGCCGCGGGCAGTAGGCTCATAGGCCCTACGCAAAAGGGGGGGTTGATCGTGGCCGAGTTTCAGAGTCCCACGGATCTGACACACAACCGAGGGCTGATCGCCGATCCGGCGGCATTCGCGAAGGACGCCGGTGCCTCATCGTGGCTATACCTGTGTGGCGAAGAGTTCGCGGGCATGGAGGGCGGGATCTCGTTCGCCGACGTCCAGTCTGCCGTCCACGAGTCGGTGAATCTAATCGCGGACCCGCCTCGACCGTTCGACATGGATGTCGCGCGGCGTGGGGTCGCTGCTCTGGACGATTTGCCCAGGCCGACGCTGGTCACGTGCCGCACCGGTCCGCGGTCGTCGGCCCTTGTCTATCTCTATGCGGGCCTGCGCTCGGGCGCCTCGGCCCACGAGGTGCTGGCGCGCGCGGAGGCCGATGGCGCTCCTTTTACCGAGGCTGAGCCCCTGAAGGCCTGGGTCGTTCAGGGCCTCGCCGAACTCTCCTGACCGTCGGCTGGTCAACCGCGGACAGCGGTTTCGGCCAAGCTCTGGCGGAAGCCCGGCAGCCCTCGGCAGACGCGCTCTCGCCTTCGTTCAGACCCAGTGGTCGCGAGCGGCCGTGTCCGGTTCCTGCTCGAGGCGTTCCATCGACGCAGGCGTCCGCTGTCGGAGACGGGATCGCGAGAGCCAGCCGGCGCGGCAGTGATGCCGGCGATCAGGAGCTGATGCCGGCGCGCGTTGGGCGTTAGGCTCCGGCCAGGATGGATTTGGGCTATTCGCTCAGGAGGGCAGTCATTGCTGCGGTGCTCGCGCTGGCGTGCGTACTACCGGTCTCGAGTGCCGCGGCCGAGTCTTTCAGCGAGCGCCCGCTGGTGCTCGACGCGTACTCACCCACGAGAAAGCCCTTCACGCCGCCAGTCTCGAGCCGGTCGAAGCTGGCGCCAGGACACCTCTACGTCGCCACGGTACGCGGCTCGGTGAGTTTTTATGAGGCCGTCGACTACGTTGCCCTCCAGGCCCCCTGGCGTGTCATGTGCGGAACGCTCCAGCGCGCGCCTCTGTTCGGCTCCGCTGGTGGATCGGGCAGGGTCGGCAACGACGCCGAGTTCATCTTCGCTTTACCGCTGGTCGGCAACACGTGTGTCAACACGAGGCTTCCGAGGTCCTACACCAACTTCCAGGCAAACGCCGGGCAGGGCTGGGAGCATCCGAGCGTGCTGGGCCGTGACATGCCGGTTAGGCCGAGCCCGTCCCACACGTATGAGTTCGCCCTCACCGGCGTCGGCAAGCCGGTCTCGTTCCGCGTGCTCGACCCCGACACGCGCGACGACTACGGCAGCTTCCGCATCTACCTCCGCAACGCTGCGACCGGAGACTGCGCAGGCCGTGGGCATAGCGCGTTCGGCCTCAGTGACAAGGCTTGCCTCGCGGCGACAGCCACCAGCCCCGGGCCTCCCCGGCTGCCGGCGGTTCCGAGGGTCGTGGCGCTCGACCAGGCGCCAGTAGCGAAGGTGCTCCGCAGCTCGGACGTGCCCGCTGTCAACCAGGAAGTTCCCTCGGGAGCGCTTATGGCGGCGCAGTTCACCACCCTTGACAACTCGAGCCGGTCGGCTGCCCGTGCGGAGCAGACCCTCCTGCAGACCAACGGCTTCCGCGCGGCGGCGATCAGTCAGTTCGCCAGCGCGGGATTGCCGAGCCTCAAGTCCACAGCGGTGAAGCTGAGCTCCGCCCAACGGGCACGAGTTGCTCTCCAGCAAGAAGTCACCCTGGCTGCCCGCACCCAGGCGCCGGCGGGCGCGACGGTCAGCACCGGCCGCGACACTAACTTGCCGCAGAGCTACATCCTCACCTTCACGGCAACCGCAGGCGGCGCCGGCGGACTCGAGCTTCTGGCCAGCGCCGGTAGATATCTCTACACGCTGAGGGCTGTGGCGAACTCCGGCTCGGTCTCGCGCCCCGCTGAGGAGCAGCTGCTACGCGCTGTCCTCGCGCGCGGCTAAAGGGAGAATCGCGTAGGACGTGATTGCATGGCGTGCGCGATGCGGGTGCGGATATTCCAGGCAGATGCATTCGCCAGCCGCCGATTCACGGGCAATCCGGCAGCGGTGATGCTGCTGGACAGCTTCTTGGCGGACGGCGTGCTACAGGCGATCGCGGGCGAGAACAACGTGTCCGAGACGGCGTTCCTGGTGCCCGAGGGAGGTGATTACCAAGTGCGGTGGTTCACGCCCACCACCGAGGTGCCGTTGTGCGGACACGCCACGCTCGCGAGCGCGGCGGTGGTGATGGAGAAACTGGAACCCGGCCGGGACCGAGTGGTATTTCGGTCGGCGGCGAGCGGTCCGCTGACCGTCGTCCGCGGGGAGACGGGCTACGTCATGGATTTCCCTGCGCGCTGGTCCGAGCCGGTCTCGACACCGCCCGGGCTGATCGAAGCGCTGGGAGCTCGTCCGCTGGAGGTGGTCGCCGATGCCTTCAACTACATCGCTCGGCTCGAGAGCGAGCAGGTCGTGCGTGAGCTTGCGCCTGATATCGCCGCGATTGAGCGTCTCGATCGCGGCGGCGTGATCGTGACCGCGCTCGCGACCGGGGTCCACGACTTCGTCAGCCGCTACTTCGCCCCCCGCAAGGGGATCGCCGAGGATCCGGTTACCGGCGGCGCTCACTGCGCGCTCGCGCCGTATTGGGCTGGCCGATCAGAGAAGCAGGCGTTTCGCGCGTTTCAAGCCTCGCCGCGTGGTGGCGAGCTCGTGTGCCGTCTCGTGGGCGATCGCGTCACACTCGAGGGACGCTGCGTGTTCTACCTCGAAGGCGAGGTCGAGATCTAGGGCCTGGCGCTCGCTACGCCGACCGCTGGCAAGGGTATTCCCGACCGGTACGGCCGGCAATGCGCGAGTCGGCGCCCGAGGCGCCGCACCGAGTCACGCTTCCGGTCATGGTAAGCCCCGACGGCTGACCACATCGATGCCCGTGACGAGCACGCCGACGACGCGGCCGTTATGCCGTCGGAAGCGCGTCCGTATCCCAACACTCAGCGAACAGGGCGCTGAAACCCCGTGGCTGAGCCGACGCGCACGTTGCGGCGCCAAGCCCAAGCGGAAGGTGGCTCTGCTCGTGGCAATGGGTGGCCTTGATCCCGCGGCTTTGGGTCTGACGGCAATGTGCCGGTTGGACGCGCCGCTTGACGGCGCAATCGAAGACTGGGCGCGATGCAACAGCTCGTCTGTGGGTTGTCGGAGCCCAAGCAAGCTGCGAGACTGCGGCCGCATGGGCTGCTTGATCGCACTGATCGCGCTCTTATCCCCGCGGCTCGCGCTCTTTTTCATCTGGATCTTCAGCGATCTCCTCAGCCGCGCCTACTCGAGTTGGATCCTCCCACTGCTCGGCTTCTTTCTACTGCCGTGGACGACGCTCGCCTACGCCGCGTTCTGGGACTGGGCGCCCGGGCACCACCTGAACTGGAGATGGATCTTCGTGGGCCTCGCATTCCTGATCGACGTCTGCTCCTACGCAGGCGGACGACGGGCGCAGTCTGCTCGTGGCTGAGGGCCGGCCGCAAACCCCAACGCCCTGTGCTGTACGCCGCGACTTCCGCCGCCTTCGCTGACGACCGAAATAGGTCGCCCCGTCGACCACTACACGGACGAGCCGCGGAAGGGACCGCCCGATCTCACTTAGGCGTGTGAGCGGCATCCCGCAGATGGTGCGCTCCGAATGCGACGGGGAGTCACCCGGCGGGCGCGGCCGGTGCGCCCTCCCTTGCTACTTCGAGCCGAAGACCCGTTCCAGCAGCGCCGTGTCGCCTGCCGTCTGGAACTTGACCACCTTCCCGTCGCGATAAGTGAGGACATCAGCGGCGTCAGCTTCCTCGCCGCCTGCCTGTATATGTGTCAGGACGACCACCCGCTCATCGTCGGAGAACCAGTACTGGGGCGACGTGCTGAAGCCCTTCTCTGCGAGCTTGGCCCACAGCGCCCCCACTTCTTGCTTGCCGCGCACGGTGCCGCTGATCGCGCTGTTGCCGGGCGTGATCCACTCGACATCATCGGCGATACTCGCCATCGCCGCTTCAGCGTCTCCGGCCGAGAATGCGGCATACGCGCGCTTGGCCGTCTCGACGTTCTGCTCACCAGCCATTCCATACCCCTTCTCAGCGCACATGAGTGCGTCATCGGACGTTGCGGCGCTACCTTAGCCCGAACTGCAGCCGGGGGCGAACGGCGACCCGCCGCAACTCGGTGAGCAACTGCTCCAACCGTGTTGCGAACAGTCGGGTCGATGCGGGAGCTGTCGCTGCCGTCGATCGCTCAGCGAGACGAGTTCGCGTCGTTACCGCTGTCGAGCTCTAGTCCGGCCGCCGTCTCATTCGAGGAACGCCTTGCGCTGCGCTGCTCTACCCTGGCTGGGAACAGCGATGCGGTCGGCCCACGCGCTAGCTTCTTGTAGCTCAGGGCGGCCGGTTCCGTGAACGAGGTTGCCGCTGAGCGACGAGCGGTCGCGTGGTGTGAGGGTTCTCATACAGATCGGATGACGTGGCTCGGGTCGAAGCGGTCTAGCCTCGGGTGGCTGGGCCTGCGGTGCTTCGGGCCCGGCAGCGCGATGTCCGTGAACGCAATGAGGGGTCGCAATGACTGTTGATCGAAGTCATGGCATGGATCATGTCGTACTGGTTCTGTTTGAGAACCGGTCGCTCGACAACGTGTTGGGTCACCTGTACGGGCCTGAGGACGGCAGGGCGTTCGAGGGGGTGATCGGCAAGGACCTGAGCAACCCGATTCCCGACTGGGCTGAGCACGGCGCCGAGCGCAAGACCGTCCCGTACACCGTCGCGACCGACATGGACGCGCCGAACCCGGACTCCGGTGAGGAGTACTTCCACACCAACACCCAGCTCTATAACACGCTGGATGAGCACAACCGCTTCAAGACCGGCGAGGCGGTGACCGCGCCGTGGAACGTCCCGCCGCCCGGGACCGAGCCGACGATGGACGGGTTCGTGACCGACTACATCAGCACGTTCACCGGCGAGGTCGGCCGCCAGCCGACGTTTGAGGAGTACGCGCAGATCATGACCGGCTACACGCCCGAGCAGGTGCCGGTGCTCAACGGGATCGCCAGGGCGTTTGGCGTGTTCGATCACTGGTTCTGCGAGGTACCGTCGCAGACGTTCATGAACCGTTCGTTCTGGATGGCCGGGACCTCCTCGGGGTTCGTGACCAACTCGCCGGCGCTCAAATGGACGACTGAGAACACCGCCGAGACGCTGTTCGATCGCCTCGACGCGCACGGGCGCAGCTGGAAGGTGTACGTCCTGGAACCCGCGCGGATCTCGTTCACGGGGTGGATCCATATGCCGCGCCTAAAGGACCGGATGGCGACGCACTTCGTGCCGTTCTCGGAGTTCGAGCATGACGCCGCCAACGGGAAGCTCCCGGACTTCTGCCTAATCGAGCCGCATCTGATCGCCGGGCACGGCGACTACCACCCCGCGGAGGGACGCGCGCTGATCGGGCACGACTACAACATCGCGATCGATCCGCCGTCCTCGATCCTGGCCGGCGAGAACTTCCTGGACCGGATCTACCGGGCGATCAAGACCGCCGACTCCAGCGACGGATCCAACGCCTACAACACGACGTTTTTCATCGGCTGGGACGAGCCCGGCGGCACCTATGACCACGTGCCACCGGGACCGGTACCGCCACCGGACTCGACCGCGCCTGCGGGACAGTGCGACTTCAAGTTCGACCGGTCTGGCTACCGCGTACCGGCGATCATCGTCTCCCCCTGGGTCGACGAAGGGACAGTGATCAACGACGAGTACCGCCACACCTCCATGCTCGCCACGCTGCGCAAGGTCTGGGGCCTCGGCGACGCGTTCACCGCCCGTGACGCCGCCGCCCGCACGTTCGATCACCTCCTCTCACGCGACACGCCGCGCGACCCCGCAACCTGGCCCGACTTCCAGCCGCAGCCGGTGCCCGAATGGCAGCTCACCAAGGTCCAGCTCGGCGAGGTACTAAGCAACCTCGGCAAGGCGATCGGCCCCGCGCTCCTCGAACACGCCAAACAGTCCGGCCTCCCGATCCCGGCGCTACTCGCCGACCCCGACCACCCGCCCACGCCAACGCAGCTCGTCGACTTCATCTTCGGGATCGCCGCAAAATACTTCCCGCGCCTGGTCCCAGACGACACCGAGGAAGCCCAGACCTACCGATAGCCCAACACGGGGCGCGAGTGTCGCTTTGAATCGAGTTCCGGCAGTCTCAACGACGCTTCTGCGCTTGAACAGCAGCACGAGCCCTTCCCGGCGGCGACTCGCTGCTCCTCGCCGATCATGAAGCGGAAGCCCAGGCCCACACGCCTCTACGCCATGTTCGCACGCCGAACCCAGGGATCCTTCTACGGCGCACGCCTGAACTCTCACCGGTCGATCGGTACGGTCAACGGGCCCACCTCTGGACATCCGGATCTCTGTCAGGAGAATCCGGGCACGAGGAACTCGAACCGCTGGCGCCGATGGTCGCAGTGGTAGTACCGCGGCTTTGAGCCGGGCGGTGGTGGGCCCACAGGTCCCTCGCAGCTGAACCTTGGTGAGGTGAACAGCGGGCCACCTGGAGTCGCCTCGTAGCTGCTGGCGCGCACAGCGTCAGCAGCTCGTGAGCACGAGATCCTGATCACGCGAAGGTTGGTGACGGTCAGCGAGCCTTCGGGTGCTGCGGACTGAGGCCGCGGACGCTCAGCTGCTCCCGTTTGCAGCGGTGATAGATGCTGCGCTGCTGCGTGTGCGCGAAGCTGGCGGTCACGCTGAGCAGGAACAGCGTCGCGGCCGCTGCCGACAGCGTGAGCGCACCTGCGAGCAAGAACCTGAGCCGCATCTTGACCACTCTACGCGCGGCACGCCAGGTCGTCACACACGCGCCTGGCCGGGGAGAATCGCGGCGTGAGCCCGAGCTACCAGTACATCGAATCGCGAGGCACGAACGCTGAATTCATGGACGGCATGTTCGAGCGGATGGTCGAGGCGCGCCGTGAGGCTTGGTTGGGCAGCGACGCGTCCGGGTTGATCCGGTCGACGGGGATCGGGTGGAGCTTCTACACCGACGAGCAGCGCGCGCGCTGGAAGGAGGCTCCGGCGCGGGCCGCGCGCGAGGATCTCAGCCCGGCGATCGAGTTATATGCACCTGGATGCCTTAGTGCGCGTGCTCAGCTCTTGAAAACCCTTCCCGCTGAGGTCGACAAACTCGCCGCATCGCTGGCGGCATCGCGGCGCCTGAGCGTGCACCGGATTGGGGAGTTGATGGGCGAAGCGCTCGTGCCGCCGGCGCTACGCCGACCGCTGTATGAGGTGGCGGCGGGACTGCCGGGCGCCGAAGCGCTGGCGAGCGCCACCGACATGCTGGGCCGCAGCGGCCTGGGGGTAGCCCGTCTCGAGCGTGGGCTCCGCGAAGAGCTGATCTTCGACCCGGACAGCTTCGAGCTGCTCGCACGACGCATGATCGTGGTCGACCCGGCGAGGGGCGGGGTCCCCCCCGGGGCGACACTAGGCTCCACGTGTTATCTCGCGCGTGAGCTTGTCCACGCGCTGCCCGAGGGTATTTCGCCCATCCCCGGGCCGCCGTGCTCCCCTTCGGGAGCGGGGACCGGGATCCTGATCGAGCGGGGGTTCACGATATCCACCGGGTACTTCACCGACCTCGCTGCTCGTCTTGAGGAGTGGCACACGCAGGGCGTTATAACCGACGCCCAATACCAGTCACTCAAAGACCGAGGCCCGGAGTCGGCGTTCTAAGGGTCCGGCACGACGCGCGCCTCGCTTAGTGTGCCCCCCGAGTACTTGTTGGTGAACACGCTCCCGATCGCCGTGAGAACGGCACGGGACACGTAATTCTCCAACGGGATCAGGCAGAGCGTCTCCGACTGGCGGCGGATCTCTGCCTCGATCAGGTCGGCGACCGCCCGATCGGCAGCCCCGTGCCTTCCGTGAGCTGATCAGCGCGGCTTGCGGCTGAGCCGGCAGTCGTGTAGCTTCCCCCGCCGTTCTCGGCACCGATGCCGATCACGCGACAGGTCTACCGGGGTACCGCCGTAGGGGCTACGGGATGGCCGTCACATCAGACCACCCCAAGGAGTTCGCATGAGAAAGCTGTTGGCCATCGCTGGCACGGTGGCGGTATCGCTGATCGCGACGGCGGCAGCCGGGGCCGATTCGATCGTCTACATCAAGTCCGGCGAGGTGTGGATCGCCCATACGGACGGCAGCGGCGCCCGTCAGTTCACGCTGCGCCCGTTCCACTGGGGCTGGCCCTCCGAGGCCGATAACGGCACGATCGTCGCCGCCGGTGGCGACGCCCATGGGCCATACGGGTTCGCCGGATCGGACCTGTACCGCTTCTCCGCCAATGGAAACGAGATCGGCGGCCCGATTCCGACCCCGGGCACCTACTACACGCTGAACTGTCCCACGACCCCGCCAACCTCGGTGCGGGTCTCGCCCGACGGCAGCAAGATCGCCTACGGCAGCACGCTGTGCTCCACGGGCCCGACGGCGCTGTGGACTCCGTCCAGCGCCACCGGTCTGAGCTGGCCCAATCAGGACAACAACCTGGGAGTGCAGGACTACACCGACCCCGACTGGATCGACAACACCCACTTCACGGTCTCGCATCCCGGCCAGACGACGGGAACCCAGTCGATGTGGGCCGTGACGGACACAGATTCGCCGCCCGGGGGCCCGGGGTGGATCGAGCAGAACGCCACCGGCACGGGCTTTCAGGGGATCGTGTCCCGCGACGGCAAGGTATCGGCCCTGTTCGAGGACGACAAAGCCAACTGGATTCCTCCCCAGACGCACAACGCGGCGATCTGGCTCTACACCGCGGCGAGCGTGGACGACGCCGAGCAGAATGGCTACAACCTCCAGTGCAAGCTGACGCTCGACGCGGCCCAGAGCAGCGATCCGTTCGACTTCAGCCCCACGTTCTCGCCCGATGGCACAAAGCTGCTGTGGGGCGATGACCGAGGAGTCGAGATCGCCAACGTCACCGACCTGTCCTCCTCAGGCGGCGCCTGCACGCACGTACTGCCGCAGCTGCTGATCCCGGGGGGCGCCCAGCCGTTCTATGCCGCCGGCGACATCCAGTCACAGGCGGCGAATCCCAGCCAGCCCGGAGACGGTCCGACCCCCAACCCCAACCCGGTCCCCCCGACGGCGAAGATCTCAATCAAGACGAAACACCCGCGGGTGCACCAGCCGGTCGTGCTCGATGGCGGCGCCAGCAAGGTAAGTGGCAAGACGACTTACGTCTGGAGCTTCGGTGATCACAAGACGGCCACTGGCCGCCGGGTCACCCACAAGTACTCCAAACGCGGCACGTTCACCGTCACCCTCACCGTGCGTGACCCGGGCGGCAGCCGGACCGTACGGGTGAGGGTCAAGGTCAGCCGGTGAGCCGGATCCGAGTGCAGGTCGGGATCGAGGCGGTGAGGCCCCCGGCGTGGAGGTCGGGTTCGGCCGGCGAGCCGCTCCGGAGCCGGTTTTACCGGCGGCCGCCGGCCGCTACGTCGTACGCGGCGCTCCGCTCGTCACGCTCGGTGGCGGCGCGGTGGCGGGGCGGTGGCGGGGCGGTCGGTGAGCGTCTTCGCACAGCCCGCTGCGGTCACAGTCGAGGGTTGCGGATCACGCAGCACCCGCGTAAGCAGATTCGTGGGAGCAGCACTCTGTTGGGGTCTCGCTGGACGCGGCTCGGTCTCGAGACGGGGTTGGTTCGGCCCGGCGTTATCCGTTCCGGAACAGCCGGTTGTTGGCCGCGCGGAAGTCGCGCAGGCTTCTGTTGACCTTTGCGCTTGGGTGCTGGGCGGTCAGGCTGAGGAGCCCGGCGTTGCCCGCAGCGGGCAGATACCGGAATATGTGGTACGTGCTGATTGTGCGGCCGCTCGCGCTTGACGGGCTGCCGTAGATCATCCTGATCGGGGTGTAGCTTCCGTCCGCGGCGACGTAGTCGGTCTCGTGGCCGCCGGCGAACCTGATCTTGAGCGCGGCGCGGCCGTCGACGGTGGCCCGGCCCTCAATCCTGGCTTTGCCAGAGGCGAGCTTCGCGCGCAGCTGCCGCGGGTACCGCGCGATGGAGGGCGCATACAGCTGGGCTTCCTGGGCTGGTGTCAGGGTCCGGGTGCCCGGGGCCGGCTTCGGGACCGGGGGGTCATAGATGGTGTTGTTGGTCGGGTCGTAGAGCTGCTCGCCAACTCCGACGCCAATGACACCTTCGGTGCCGGGCGGTGTTCCCGGAAGGCGTGGGTCGATCGTGCGGCTGATGTAGGGCGGCGAGGTCTGCTCGTACACGGCTTGCTCCCAGGTGTAGGTCCGGCCTCCCGCGGTGGTCTCGTGAGTCGTGACGTCGATATGCAGGATCGACCCGCCGCCGGGCCCAGGCGATGTCACAGGACGCGGGCGCGAGAGCAGCGGCGCGTGTCGTGGCGACGGCCCTCCCGTCGTCGCGGCGATCGCCACGCCGCCGCCCCCCAAGACGACGAGCGCCAGCCCCGTCACCGCGAGCCTCCGCCTGCGCTGGCGCCGTCGGGCTTCCCGGATCAGCAGATCCGGCTGCGCTGGCTCCGCCGCCGGGCGATCAGGAGCGAGCAGGCTCACGTCGTGTTTCGCGACCTGGTGTCGATCATTGGTGCTATCGTAACTAGCACAATGCTCAAGGTCAAGGTCGATCGATCCGACCCGGCTCTGTTCCACGACCAGGTCGCCGGGGAGATCCGACGCGCGATCGCCGACGGAGAGGCTCGCCCCGGTGAGCGACTGCCACCCGCCCGGGACCTCGCGGCCGTCCTGGGGGTGAACACCAACACCGTGCTGCGCGCCCTGCGACTGCTCCGCGACGAGGGCCTCTTGGAGTTCCGCCGCGGTCGCGGCATCCACGTCACCGGCGACGCGGTCCCCAAGAGCGCCGTGCTCGCCAAAGCTCACGAATTGGTCGAGCTCGCACGACGAGAGGGATACCGCCGCGACGACCTCATCGACCTGATCGGACACCTCACCTGAACCCCACTCCGCCCCGCGGACACCGGCACGAGCCGACAAGAACACGAGCGCCGGGCAGATCCTTGACGTTCGCCCGGTGTGCGACCGCGTCCAGCTGCGCCCCGCAGCAGCGAGCGGCGGTGCGCGACGCTGCGGTCCTGCGACGCGGGCCGGTACTCCTCAGGCGAGGTGCGCGTGGACTTGGTAGACCGACGTGAAGCCGGTGCGGAACCCGCTGCGCGCGGCGCGCAGGTAGATCCTCCAGACGCGGACCCGTTGCTCGCCGACGAGCCGGATGGCGTCGTCGAGACGGTCCTCCAGGCGCGTCAGCCAGTGGGTCAGGGTCTCGGCATAGTCGGCGGCGAATCCCTCGACGTGCTCGGTTGCGAATCCGCCGCGCTCGAGCGCCACAAGGATCCGGGAGAGCTGCAGCGGCGCGGCGTCCGGGAACACGTAGCGCTCGGAGAACGGCCCGGCTTCCGGGTCGCCGTGACGCAGCCGTGCGATACCTTGGTTGAGCAGACGCCCACCCGGGTGCAGAAGAGCGGCGAGCTGCTGCGCGTAGAGATCGATCTGGACGCTACCGACGTGCTCAACCATGCCGATGCTCGCGATCGCGTCAAAGCGCTCGCCGGCGAGCTGGCGGTAATCCATCACGCGGATCTCGACGCTGTCGGAGACCCCCTCCCGCGCTGCGCGCTCTCGCGCGAAGCTCGCCTGCTGCTCGGAAAGAGTGATCCCGACGACCTCAGCGCCGCGCGTGGCCGCCGCGTGGATCGCGAAGCTGCCCCAGCCGCAGCCGACGTCAAGCACGCGGTCGCCCGGCTCGAGCGTGAGCTTGTTGCAGACGATCTCGAGCTTGGTACGTTGCGCCTGCTCCAGCGTGTTCGCGCCCCGCGAGAAGATCCCACAGCTATACGTCATCGACGGGTCGAGGAAGAGCGCGAAGAACTCGTTGGAGACGTCGTAGTGATGGCGCACAGCGCGCGCGTCACGAGCCGGGCTGTGACGGCGCCCGCGGGGTCGCAGCTCGACCGTCGGCACCGGCGGCGGCAGCGTCAGCCCGCACGCGCACAGCGCCGCGAGCGCGAGCCTGATCCTGCCCGATCGGCTCAGCGGCGGGGGCTGCCAGTCGGCGAGCAGGTCGAGCACGGCGTCGAGGTCGTCGACTTCGAGCAGACCAGCAACGTACGCGCGCCCGATCCCCAGCTGGCCCGGAGCGCGCAGCGCGCACGCCACGGCCGCCGGCGAGCGCACCGTGAATAGCGCTCCGTAACCGCTCGTCGCGGGCAGCAGCGTCCCGTCCCAGAAGCGCAGCGCGAACGGGCGCGAGGGCAGCTCGCGGGCGAGCCGCCGGCGCAACGGGCCGCTGCGAGCAAACCGCATCCGTAGAACCCTACGACCAGGCGCTTTAGGAAGAGGCATTAGGCTCGTGACCGTGAGCGCTGTGGGATTCACCCAGCCGCCAGTTGATGCATCGCCGACGCCGGCCGATACCCAGCCGTGCAACAACGAGGCCGTTTCTCGGATGGTCACCGCGATCGTCACGCTCGCGCCCGTCGTGTTCTTGGCGGTGGCGGTCTGGCAGGCATGGAACGAGGCATTGCACTGGTATGACCTCGTGGTGTTTGCGGTCACCTACATCCCGATCGGGCTTGGGGTGACGATCGGCTTTCACCGCCACCTCACCCACCGCAGCTTCAAGACGAGCCCATTCGTGCGCGGCGTGCTGGCCGCGCTGGGATCGGCGGCGATCGAGGGGCCGGTCATCTCGTGGGTCGCCGATCACCGCAAGCACCACGCCTTCTCTGACCTCCCCGGCGATCCGCACAGCCCCCACGTCGGTCACGGCCCCGGTTGGCGCGGGGATATGCGCGGGCTCGCGCACGCGCACGTCGGTTGGCTGTTCCTCCACAGCCAGCGCGCGGCGACCGAACGCTACGCCCCTGACCTGCTCCAGGACCCGGTGATTCGCTTCGTGAACACGACATCGCTGCTGTGGGTTCTCCTCGGCCTCGCGGTGCCGTTCGGGCTTGGGGTCGCGATCGGCGGTTCGGTCGCGGCCGGGCTGACCGGCCTGCTGTGGGGCGGCGCCGTCCGCGTGTTCGTCCTACACCACGTCACGTACAGCATCAACTCGCTGTGCCACTGCTACGGGCGGCGGCGGTTCCGGACCGACGACCAGTCGCGCAACCTATCCTGGCTCTCGCTGGCGTCGCTTGGCGAAGCCTGGCACAACAACCACCACGCGTTCCCCACCTCAGCATTTCACGGACTGCACCGCTTCGAAATCGACCCCTCCGCGTTGGTGATCCGGCTACTCGAGCGCACAGGCCTGATCTGGGACGTCGTGCGAATCAGTCCCGAGCGCCAAGCCGCCCGGGCCCTGACCTGACCCAGGCGCCCGCGCAAGCGCATGCTTGCTTAGCTCGACAACGGTCGGCCACGCGGCTCCACCGCCGGAAAGGCTCCGCTGACCGCAAGGTCATCCTCAGCGGCGAACGATGTAGCTGGCGTCGTTCGACTGGTCTTGGGTGCTCAGGGGCAGACGATCCCGACTACGGTGCCAGTGCCGGGGTGGCCTGGATTGGCGCCGTACCCGGGGTTGGTCTTGACGACGACGACGGTCGGTGCGTTGCCCGCGATCGTCGAGCCCGATGTGGTGATCGAGCTTGATGCGATGACTGCTATGTACTGCGGTACCGTGGCGGGCGGGCCTGAGCTGTTCCCCGGCGGGCTCGTCCACGGATCCCCGCAGTTTGGGGGGTTGTTCGGCGTGTCGCTGGCAAAGCCCTTGAAGCTCGATGGCGCCGGGCCACCGCTGAAGCTGTTGATGCTTGACCAGTGCGCGCCCCAGAAGGTGACGGTGCTGCCGACGGTGGCGTTCTGGTCGCCGATCACGAACGATCCGTGATCCAGCAGCGTGATCGACAAGAACTTGACAGTCGTGGACCCATTGCCGCCGGCGTGTGTCGAATCGCCGCCGTAGGTGGCGGTGATCGTGTCGGTACGGACCGGCGTGATGGCTGTCGCGGTCGGCGTGTAGGTCACCGAGCAACTCGCCGATGCGCCGCTGCCTGACAGCGTGCACGGGCTGCCGGTGAAGCCTCCCGGACCGGGTGCGCTCGAGAAGCTGGCGGTCCCCGTCGGCGTGGTTTGGGCGCCGGCGTCGGTGTCCGTAACCGTCGCCGTGCAGGTCGTCGCGCGGCCGGCGACCACCGTGCTCGGCGAGCAGCTTGCGCCGGTGGTCGTCGTACGCACGAAGCCGAATACGTAGGCCGCCCCCTGGTTGCCAAGACCGTTCACCGTCGCGTTCGGATCGCCGACCACCACGGTGTTGCCATCGACCGCCAACGAATTTCCGAACTCGTCCCCCGCGGCGCCGTCGGAGGCGGTCAGCTTGGCCGCCTCGGTCTCGCTGGCCCACCCACCCGTGGGCTCCGCAAACACGTACGCCGCCCCCTGATGGAAGTGTCCGTTCACCGTCGCGAAGATCGCGCTGGCCATCACCGTGTTGCCCGAGATCGCCACCGACCACCCGAGCCCGTCGTTAGCGGCCCCGTCGGAGGCGGTCAGCTTGGTCGCCCGGGTCTCGCTGGCCCAGCCGCCCGCGGGCTTCACGAACACGTACGCCGCGCCCTGCTGGGAGTTGCCGTTGATCGTGGCGCTGACTGCGCCGGCCACCACCGTGTCGCCCGAGACGGCCACCGACCCGCCAAGGCCGTCTCCTCCGGTCCCGTCGGCGGCGGTCAGCTTCGCCGCCTCGGTCTCGCTGGCCCAGCCACCCGCGGGCTTCACGAACACGTACGCCGCCCCCTGATCGACGTGTCCGTTCACCGTCGCGAACAGCGCGCCGGCCACCACGGTGTTGCCCGAGACCGCCACCGACCCGCCAAGCCCGTCGCCTCCGGCCCCGTCGGAGGCGGTCAGCTTCGCCGCCTCGGTCTCGGTGACCCACCCACCCGCGGGCTTCACGAACACGTACGCCGCCCCCTGGCCGATGTGGCCGCTCACTGTGGTGTTGAGCGCGCTGGCCGTCACCGTGTCGCCATCGACCGCCACAGACCCGCCAAGCCCGTCGTTGGCGCCGCCGTCTGAGGCGGTCAGCTTCGCCGCCTCGGTCTCGCTGGCCCAGCCGCCCGCGGGCTTGACGAACACGTACGCCGCCCCCTGGCCGAGGTTGCCGCTCAGCGGCTCGTTCGGCGCGCCAGCCACCACCGTGTCGCCCGAGATCGCCACCGAGGTGCCGAGCTCGTCGACGGCGGCGCCGTCGGAGGCGGTCAGCTTCGCCTCCTCGGTCGCGCTGGCCCACCCACCCGCGGGCTTCACGAACACGTACGCCGCCCCCTGCCTGACGTGTCCGTTCACCGTGGCGAAGTACGCGCCGACCACCACGGTGTTGCCCGAGATTGCCGCCGACTGTCCAAGGAACTCTTGAGCCGCCCCGTCCAACGCGGTCAGCTTGGCCTGCTGGACAAACGGGTCGATCCGCAACGGATAGCTCGCCCCGCGATCGTCGATCCGCAACAGCAGGCGACCATCGCGCAGCTCGATCCGGGCGGGCAGCTGCCGGCCGCGCGCGTCGCTGGCGATCAGGTCGCGATATCCCAGCGACACCCCAGCCCGCGAAAACGCCACCGCATCAGCGCGGCGCGAGAGCACCCCACGCACGTTTCCCGACACCGCAAGCGACAACGTCAACGGACCATCCCGGCGGCCCGCAGGGCGGGCCCCAAGCGTGAAGCCCTGCTCGAGCCCCAGCGGCCCGTTCACGTACCACTCGGTCACCCCGGTGCGCCGGTAGACGACCTTGTTGTCCCGCGCCCAGGGCCGCGCAGCGCCGACAGCGCGCAACCGGTCGCGGTAGCCATAGCCGCTCAAGCTGAGCCCGAGCAACGCGGTGCCCGACCGGATCACTACGCCTCGCCGATCGAACAGGGCCCGCAGGTGCTGCCGCGCGCTGCGTACCGCGAAGCCGCCGCCCGCTGCGACTGCGCGATAGGAGGGATCATCGCGTCCCAGCACGCGCGACACTGGACCTTGAGCCGCCAAGGGAAGTTGCGTGCCCGCCGCCCCGCGCCCGTGCACAGGGGCACGCACTGCTGTGCCACCGTCGGTTCCGCGACGCCCGATCACGCTCGGCGCGAACGCGGTCGCGACCACGAGCAGCGCTCCCACCAGAAGGACGGCAGCGCCGTGCCGGTGCAGGGGCCGCAGCGGACTGTGCGTTGAGGAGTTGGCAGCGGTGATGGTGCCGTCCCTATCTGAGGATCGTGAAGTGCAGGGTGTCGGGGCGGGCGTGCCGGTTGGTGGTGGTGTTGGTGGCGGAGATCGTCAGCGTGTAGGCACCGAGTGGGAATCTCTTGCCGGCGATCCTGCCCTGGAAGGCGAGCCGGTGGCGTCCGGACTGGACGCGGTAGGCGAGCGTTCCGCGGGTGATCGTCCGCGTGCACCGGGGACGGCCGCGGTTGCGATTGCTGGGTGCCTGGCAGCCGGAGGCTCTGCGCCCGCCGGCGGTTTGGCTGAACGCAAGCGTGACGCGGGCGGCCTGGTTGAGTGTGAACGCGAACGTGGTGCCGATCGGCGCGTTGCGCCGGGGAATGCGAGCGAGTGTGGCTTGTCCGGTTCCCTCGCGCCAGTTGCGATGCGTTTGGGAGACGTTCGAGAGCGCCGGTGCGCTCGATGGGACGATGCTGGGCTGTGCGGGCTTGATCGTGATGGTTGCCGTGGTGCTGGTCGTGTTCGCCAATGAGTCCGAGCTGGTGAGAGCGATCGGATAGCTGCCGCGGCTGCTGTAGGTGTGGGACACGTTCGCGCCGGTCGCGCTCTGCCCGTCGCCGAAGCTCCAGTTGATGGAGGCGATCGGCGACCAGACGTCCAGCAGCGAGATCGAGAATGACAGCGGTATTCCGGCGGTCCCCGAGGCCGGGATCGACACGCCACGCAACTGTGGGCCGGCGGCGTCATAACCGGCCGCTTGCACGATGTAATTGGTGGCGTTGAAGCGCTGCCAGACCGCGGTCGCGTCCCCCTGGAGGTCGAGCGCGATCTGCGGGTTGACCGCGTTTTGGCCCGGGGCCGAGAGGTCAACCGGCGCTCGCCACGTCCCGCCAGCGGGACGGAACGCGCCTTGCACGATGTCTGTGGTGCCGTTGGAGCGCTCCCAGACCGCATCGGCACCACCGTGCGCGTCGAGTGCGACTTGTGGGATGCCGGCGTTCTGGCCGGTCACCGAGAGGTCGACTGGCGCCTGCCAATCCCCGCCCGCCGGGCGGATCGCGGACTGCACAATGTAGTTGGAACCGTTGAACCGCTCCCAGACCGCCGTCGCGACGCCCCGAGCGTCGAGCACAACCTCCGGGTCGAACGCGTCTTGGCCGCCGACGGACACGTCGACCGGCGCCTGCCACACCCCGCCCGCCGGGCGCAGGGCCGCCTGCACGATCGAGTTGGTTCCGTTCGGGCGCTGCCAGACCACGGTCGCGTCGCCCTGCGAATCGACCGCCACCCGTGGGCCAAGAGCGTTCTGGCCGATCACTGACAGGTCGACCGGCGCCTGCCACGCGCCGCCCGCCGGGCGGATCGCCGCCTGGACGATGTAATTGGTGCCGTTAGATCGCCGCCAGACAGCAGTGGCGTCGCCTTGCGCGTTGACCGCGATCCCCGGCTCGCGCGCCTCCTGCCCGGGCACGGAGAGGTCCACCGGCGCCTGCCACGCGCCGCCCGCCGGGCGGATCGCCGCCTGGACGATGTAATTGGTGCCGTTGGAGCGAATCCAGACCGCGGTGGCATCGCCGCCAGCGTCGAGCGCGACCTGCGGGATGACGGCGTCGCCGCCGGCGACCGACAAATCGACCGGCGCCTGCCAGACCCCGCCCAACGGGCGGATCGCGGACTGCACAATGTAATTCGAGCCATTGAAGCGGTCCCAGACCGCCGTCGCGACGCCCCGAGCGTCGAGCACAGCCACCGGGTCGAACGCGTCTTGGCCGCCGACGGACACGTCGACCGGCGCCTGCCACACCCCGCCCGCCGGGCGCACCGCCGCCTGCACGATCGAGTTGGTTCCGTTGGAACGCTCCCAGACCGCGGTCGCGTCGCCCCGCGAATCGACCGCCACCTGAGGCCACGTAGCGTCCGCGCCCGCAACCGAGACATCGACCGAGGCCAGCCACGCCGGCGCCGCAACGGCCGAGCCACCACCCAGAAGTACCCACAACCCGCCAGCGAGCGCGACACGGCCGAGGCGCCGCCGCGCCGGCCATCGAGACCAGACACGCCTCATTCGTCTTCCCCTCATCACGGCGAGCATCCCGATCGCAGCGCCCCCGCACATCGGGTGTCACCCTAGAGTTTTGGCCTCACGCCCTAACGTTTAGCTCGCCGGCGCCGCCCGGAACGCTGCTGAGCGCAACGGCAAGCTCGCGGCGGCCGTTAATCGAGAGCTTTGCGTAGGCCTGGGAGAGCTGCGCCTCGACGGTCTTGGTCGAGACGAAATGAGCTTGTGCGATCTCGCGGTTCGTGAGACCGTCGGCAGCCATGCGCGCGGTCCGCATCTCTGCGGGGGTCAGTGCGTTGGGGCCGCTCAGTGCATCCCGTCGTGGCCGTGCCCCGCTCGCGACCAACTCTGCGCGGGCTCGCTCGATCAAGGCTCCAGCGCCGCAGCGCTGCGCAAGATCCATGCCTTGCGTGAGCGCTACCCGGGCCGGCTCTGGATGACGGCGCTCCCGCAGCCCCTGACCCAGGTTCACGAGCGCCCGCGCCTGCTCCAGCCGAGCACCGGCGCGTCTGAGGATCTCGACCGCCTGACGCAAACGCGCCAGGCCTTCGTCGCCCGGGCTGAGCAGACCGCTCAGCGACAGGGCGATCCCGTTGCGACGCGGCGCGCCGAACGCGGTCGCATCGGCGAGTTCTCGGCTCGCCAGTTGCTGGGCCTCGTCACGGCGCCCGAGCGCGACCAGCCCCAGTGCAGCGGCCGGCGCCCAATCGGTTTGCGCGCCCAGCTGCCAGCCGACTGCAGCCATTCTGCGATCCGCATCCAGCAGGTCCGCGACGCCGTGTTCGAAGTCTCCCGCCGCGATGCGCACGCGTCCTCGATGTGCGAGCAGGACCACGGCGAACGACCCACCCAGGATCGAGTCGTCGAGCTCGACCGATTCAACGACCGAGCAAGCCGCGTCCACACGCCCCCTTTCGATCAGCACGATCGGCAACCACTGCAGTAGCGCAACATGCTCAACGCCGAGCTCGTGACCTAGATCCAGCGCTCGTTCGGCGTAGACCTCCGCAGTGTCCAGATCTCCGGCACGGAAGGCTGCCTCGGCGCGCATGACAGCCAACTGCATGAACATCGGAGCCAACCCGCGACGCCGGGCCTCGGCGATCCCCCTATCGATCGCCGAAGCGGCCTCGCGGAGCCGGTCGGTCGCGCACAGAGCGTACGTGGCGGCCACGTAACCGTCGTCGAGCCACCGCTCGAGTAGCCGTCCGTCCGCGAGCGCCAGCCGCGCCAGCTCGGCAACGTCTCGTGCGACCATGCCGGTCAACGCACCTGTGACAGCGAGCACGGCGAGCACCCTCGGGTTGTGGACATCGCCCCGCCTGGCCCGCTCGAAGTGTCGCGCAGCGCGCGCGAGCAGGACCGGTGTCGCGCTCAGCTCGTCGAGCCCACCGCCGATCATGGCTGCCTCCAGCAGCTCCACCGTCTCGGGGCTGAGACGTTCTTTATGACCCAACGCATCCTCGAGCACGACTCGGCCTTCGTTGCTCCGGATGACCGCGAACAGGGCGAGTGCGAGCTCCAGCGCGATCTCCGCACGCTGCTCGGGATCGCGGGCGAGCGCAAGCGCGTCGCGCAATGCCGTGAAGTCGTGGGCCTCGGGGAGCAGGCGCTCGGCACGACCCAGCTCGACAAGCACTCCAAGCCTGGATCCGGGCGCCGGCGGCTCGGCCACCGCCCGTCGCAGATACGCGATGGCCACCTCCGGCGCGCCGCGCGCTAGCGCCTCGCGGCCAGCGGCCCGGAGCATGTCGACGACCCACGGCTGCCCGTACGGCTCGGCGGACAACAGGTGTGCGGAGACGCGGTCCGCGCCGGTGCCGTTGGCCGCCAACAGGCTGGCTGCCTGCGCGTGCAGAGCCGCTCGCCGTGAAGGCGGCAGCTCGGCGGTGAGCGCCTCGCTGACGATGGGGTGCACGAAAGACAGGGCCCGATCCGAGGTGAGCAGATCGGCCGCGCGCAGCGCGTCGGCGGCCACCTCCGCGCGATCACGCTCGAGCGCGGCGAGTTCCGCCGCGTACCGAAGCGGACAACCCGGTCCAAGCACCGCCGCCGCCTGCGCCAGTCGCTCGCAGTCAGCACCGAGCTGCGCGACGCGGATGAGCACGGTTCGGCCGACGGTGCCGGCCCCCAGCTCGCGCACGCGCTTGGCCACCTCGACCGTCGGACGGCCGGGCTCGGCCGCGAGCGCAGCCGTGAGTTCACGCAGGTAGAACGGATTGCCGCCCGTCGCGATATGACACGACCTGCACAGCTCCTCATCCGCCCGCGCCCCGAGCCCGACACGGACCAGCGCCGCGCTGGCCTCTTCGCTCAACGGACCGACCCGCAGTTCGCTGTCCGCCAGTCCCATCAACGCCGCCAGCGGGGAGCCCGCATCGAGCACCTGACGCCCCCGCACCACGATCACAAGCAGGACTGGCAGAGAGTCGATGCGACGCGCGAGATAGACAAGAAATCGCGCCGAAGCAGCGTCGAGCCAGTGCGCATCATCGACCAGCAACGCCAATGGCGCACGTTCCGCTAACCCCGCGACCAGCCAATACAACCCATACAAAACCGAGGCCGTCAGGCCGGTATCGGCCGGGCCCGCGCCCTGAACCTCGAACACGGGCGCAGCCAACCGCGCCGCGCCGTCCCAGACCTGCTCGCCGGCGCCGCGTACGTGGCTCCAGAGCAACTCCCGTATCGCCTGAAATGACGACTCCATCACCAACTGATCGCCACGGGCGCGCAACACCACGATCTCGCGCGCCCCGGCGTCCTGTACGCAAGCGTCAACCAGGGATGTCTTCCCGATCCCAGCCGGGCCGGTGATCAGGAGCACAGCGCCGACCCCAGCCCGAGCCGCCGCAAGCAGCTCACCGACGCGCTCGAGCTCACGCTCGCGCTCCAGAAGCGCACCCGAATAGCGATGGGACGGAGTCAAGCTCTGCGGGGTTTCCCGAGTGCGGGAGGCGCGGGCGCCCGCGATGCTCGCCGTCCCCGGCGTTCTGGATCAGGAGGAGTGGGGACCATGAGACGAACGTTGCACGCGGTGCCGAACGCGACCGAAATGGACGTTGTGGTGGTGATCAGCGCGACCGCTGCAGCGTACGACGCTTCAGGCGGCGGCGGTACGATCGGCGCGCGCGGCCGGCGAGCGGCGCTCTAGTGCGTTTACGTGCGCGACCACGGTGATCGGCCCATCCGGGTGTCCGTTTGCGCGCTACCCGACGACGCCGTCGTGTGCGCCGCAGAAGCAGGCGCCAGGTCTACACCACACCGAAGATGACGTCAGCTTCTGTCGTCTTCCCGAACGGAGCGCGGAAGCGAGTCGGCTTACACGCAGCGTCTCCGGACTGCATGAGCACCCGTGATACGCGCCTGGTTTGAGAAGAACTCGTAGCCAGCACGTGTGGCATGTGGCGAGGGTCGCGGCAGGCCCGCGTGGAAAGCGGAGCCCATGGAGCTCGATCCCCCACCGGGTGAGGCCTCGATGAGTTCGTGCGTTGGCGTTGCCGGAACCTCGCGAACGGCGTCGCCGACATCGCGTCGTCACGTTCGCGTTGCCCGCGGCCGTGGTCGTCGCTGCAGGTGCGGTCGCGCTCGAAGTAGGGGCTCATCCGGTCACTGCCACGGCGCCCCCGCGGCGAGGCATCGCTCGTGTCGAGCACCCGAGTCCAAGAGCAATCACTGGACGCACGCGGCCGTCCAGGAACCGACGGCCATCATCATGTCGGTCCTATCTGAGGATCGTGAACTGCAGCGTTCGGGGGCGGGAGCGATCCCGGGTAGTCACATTGGCGGCGACAATCGTCAGCGTGTACGCGCCGAGCGGCAGTTGCTGCTTGCCGATCCGGCCTTCAAACGCGAGCTGATGTCGGCCCGATGTCGTGGTATAGGCGAGCGTTCCGCGGATGACCGCTCGTCGGCACCGGAGGCCGCGGCGGTTGTGTTTGCTGGAGGTCCGGCAATGGCCGGACACCCGATGCCCGATCATGGTTTGGCTGAACACGAGGCTGACGCGGGCGGCCTCGTTGAGCGTGAAGCCGAACGTCGTGCCGACCGGCGCCATGCGCTTCGGCTTGCGGCTCAGCGCGGACCGGCGGGTGCTCTCGCGCCAGCTGCGATGTGTCTGGTGGACGTGCGTCAGCGCCGGCGCTCTCGGCGGGATCGTGGTGGCTGGCACGATCGTTATGTTCGCGGTCGCGCTGGTCGCGTTGGCCAGGGTGTCAGCGCTGCCCAGCGTAATCGCGTAGTTGCCCGGTTTCGCGTAGGTGTGGCTCACGCGCATACCGGTGGCGCTCTGCCCGTCGCCGAAGCTCCAGAGCGTGGACGCGATCGGTGACCACACGTCCAATGGCGAGACCGCGAGTGACACCGGCGATCCGGCAGCCCCCGAGGCCGGAATCGAGAGCCCGCGCAATACGGGACCAGCTGCGTCATAGCCAGACGCCTGCACGATGTAGTTGCTTGCGGCGTTCAGCCGCTGCCAGATGGCTGTCGCATTGCCTTGGGCATCGAGGGACACCCCTGGGTATAGGGCCTGCTGCCCGGCTGACGAGAGGTCGACGGGCGCTTGCCACATCCCACCCTCCAGCTGCACCGCTGCCTGAATGACGAAGGCGGTCCCGTTGTAGCGGTACCAAACCGCGACGGCCTTGCCCCGCGCGTCGACTCTCACCTCGGGGGACTGAGCGTCCTGGCCGGTGGCGGAGAGGTCGGCTGGAGTCTGCCACGTCGCGCCCGCCGGGTGGACTGCTGCCTGGATGATGAAGTCGGTTCCGTTATAGCGTGCCCAAATGGCGGTCGCGTTACCCCGCGCGTCGAACGTGACCTGCTGACCGCCCGCGTCCTGACCGGCAGCCGATAGGTCGACTGGTGCCTGCCACACGCCGATCGGCCCCTGGCGGCCCGCCGCCTGCACGACGAAGTCTGTGCCGTCGTATCGGTACCAAACCGCGATTGAGTTGCCCTGCGCGTCAAGCGCGACCTGAGGTTTGGCAGCGTCCTGGCCGGCGGCCGAAAGGTCCACTGGTGACTGCCACGCCCCGACGGCCGGACGCGTTGCCGCCTGCACGATGGTGTTCGTGCCGTTAGAACGGTCCCAGACCGCGGTTACATCGCCCTGGGGATCGACCGCCACCCGAGGGTTGGCTGCATTCTGACCGGCGGCCGAAAGGTCAACAGGCGTCTGCCACACGCCGTTCGCCGCCTGGCGGTCCGCCGCCTGCACGATGAAATCCGTGCCGTCGTATCGATCCCAGACCGCGACGGCGTTACCCTGCGCGTCGACTGCGAGCCCCGGGGCGGCCGCATTCTGACCGGCGACCGAAAGATCAACCGACGGCTGCCAGACCCCTCCGGTCGGACGCGTTGCTGCCTGAACGATCGTGTTCGTACCGTTAGAACGAGCCCAGACCGCGGTTACATCGCCCTGCGGATCGACCGCGACCTGCGGGTTGGCCGCATTCCGACCGGCGACCGAAAGATCAACCGGTCGCTGCCACACCCCGCCGGCCGGACGGGTCGCTGCCTGAATGATGAACTCGGTTCCGTTGTAGCGCTGCCAGACCGCGGTCGCGTCGCCCTGCGGATCGACCACGACCTGCGGGAACTCAGCGGTCTGGCCTGTCGCGGAGAGATCGGCTGCCGGTAGCCACGTGGGCGTCGCGCGCGCCGAACCGCACACCAGCAGCAACGACAGAACGCACGCGAGCGCCACACGAGCCATGAGGTGTGCCCGCCTTCCGTCGCGCGCTGGCCCTTGTCCGCTCACAACGCCAAGCATCTCGACCGCAGCGGACCTCGCGCATCGGGTGGCACCCTAGAGTTTTGACATCACCCCCTAACCGTTTGCAGCAGCTACCCGCAAATCCCGTTCCCGACCGCGCGGGCGGCGAGTCTCCGCGACCGGATCGCACGGGACACCTGCTCCGCGCGCGGACAGGGAGACTGCGGACGCGGCCGCGCGGAGGCCGTGAGGATCTGAATGCGGCCGACAGCGCCCGCAAGGCGATCGACAACCGCACGCACCGGACCGCCCGATCGGGGCCGTCCGGAGCCTGGGCAGATGGCGTCGCACAGCGGGAAGGCCGAGGGGACGGTTGCCGTCGAGCAGCTGCTGCTTGGCGTTCCACTGCGGATCGGCCGAGCGGCTCATCTGCTTGGCCGCCGCGAGCCCCCAAGCCACGCCCTTTCGAAGACCAGCCGTGCGCGCCGCCGGCCCCGACGACTCGTCAGTAGCGCCGTTCCGACGCGCCCGACCTGGTTGTTAGACGGAACTTTTCCCGAGACTGCTTGTTCTAGTGAGTCATCCGGAGCCGCGATTGCGGGTTTGAGTCCGGTCGCGGCGTGGCAAGCAGCCACGACGATCCAAAAAGAGAGGGGAAACGTGATGCGTACGAGTAGCGTGTTTGTGGCCACCGCCGTTATCGGGGCTGCCGCCCTCCCGGCCACAGCCGCGGCCAAGACATCGAATACACAGCTCTTCCAGAACCCGAGCAAAACCGCCGTCTGCGGGATCGAGATACATGCGACGAACAAGCCGGCCACGCAGCTCCTGTGCAGCGCCACCGGCATCCCGCGCGCCAAGCACGGCGTCGGCGATCCATTCGTTCAGATCTCCGCGTCCGGGTCGCCAAAGCTCGTGCTGATCAGCCAGAACTCGTACGTCAGCAACAACCTGAAGACTCTGTCGAAAGGGACGCTCTGGACCTCACTCGGCGTCACGTGCAACATCGGCTCGAACTCGATCCTGTGTTTCAACGGCGATAACCGCGGGTTCGTGATCGGCAACAAGAAGTACATGTCGTTCTGAGCACGTCGCAGGGGAGCGCCGGTGCTCGCGCCGCGCTCCCCTCCACGACTGGTGCCGTCGGGCCAGGCGTCGTCGCCGTCGAATGTGTCAGCCGGGGAACCTCAAATGCAACGAGTCGACGAGCCGGGCTACGGCGGCGTCTTGCTCTCTAACCTTGGCCGTGGGGTACGCGGGCGCCCGCCGACGCGTTGGAGAGGCTGCATTGAGCGCCGGCTGCTGACTCAATGACGGGACAGCAGGGCGTCGAGATCGGGCGCTTCGCGCCCGGTTCGGTGCACTGCGGCCTGTAGCTCGTCGGCGAGGGAGGTCATCTCCTGGACAGCCGCTCGGCTGTGAGCGGCGAACCATAGTTCCCCGCGGGGACTGGCCAAGACCCGTCGCCAATAGTGGACCACGAATCTCTCGGGCATCCGAAGGTAAAGGACGGTGAGGTTCGTCGGGATCTCACCGATGCCGAAGGCCCGCAGCGCCTGAAACGCCTGCCGCGTGGCCCGGATCATCAGCCGCAGCGTTGCCGCGTCGTGAGCCAATCGCTCCGCGTCGGTGTCGACCCGGTACAGCGCGAATGCCATCGGCACGACGAAAGCCGCGTGCCCGAGCAGCCAGCCGTCGATGTTGGCTGTGATCGTGCTCGGGAAGCCGACGCCACTGAACATCGTCTGCAGCCGCCGTACTCGACTCGACGTCACGCCACACGGCTCACCAAGCGTGGTCTTCTGCTGACCGATCAGCACATACCTGATCACAGCGCCATCCCGGATCCCGCCAGCGGAAGGGAAACCGAACACAGCACGCTGACCGAGCGCCTCGATCAACGCTGGGCCGTGGCCCCCGATGTTGCCGAAAAACAGCACATCAGAGCCGTCGTTCATGCCGGTCAGGACCGGCAGCGTCGCCGCGAGCTGCTCAGCTCGGACCGCTACGAGCACGAGGTCATAGCGCTGATCGGCCTCTGGACTGTCCACTGCCGAGACCGACAACTGCAAACGCTGCTTGGATTCCGAGTTCTCCAGGACAAGCCCCTTGGCCCGTAAGTCCGTCAGTCGACTCCCGCGGGCCAGCAACACCACGTGGTGTCCTGCCTGGAGCAACATACCGGCGTACACGCTGCCGATCACCCCAGCGCCGAGAACCAGGATCCGCACCGGCTCGCTCGCGCCCGGCCGCGCCACGGTCATCCACATCCTCTGGCCACAGCGCTCGGCGCCTGGATGCAATCGTGACAATCCCCGACACCGCGATGCACAATCACCGCAGCCATGTCTCCAACAGTCTGCCCGCGCTCACATCGCCTCCGGCGTCGGCAACTGAACGACGGATCTCAACCGAGAGACCGCCGCCGTTCTCGTTGCCTGTCCGGGCGGACGCCTCAAGGCACGATCCAGACCGCCCGGTGACTGCTGCGCTGGCATGAGTTTCGGTACGTCCGGCCATCGCTGGGATCGTCTCACGACCAAGGCTCAGCGGACAGCGCACCGGCTGACCTGACGACGCGCTTCGCTATTCGGACTGACGGCCAAGGATCGCCACGAACCGATCGATCCGGCGACGTTCGTCCTCGGACAGCGGGCCCGTCGCCTCGAGGAGCAACGTCATCGGCCCGCGTGCGCGGGCCCAGGCGGTGACCGTCTCGCTGAAGTTCTCGCCGACCCATACGAGCGGAAGGCGATCGGCGTATGCCATCACCGTTTCCTGCTGGCGCTCCTGCGTCTCCTCGCGCCGTAAAAGCGGAACGCTGATCAGCCCCATCGTGTGCGCAACCTCGTTGATCGCAGCGAAGCCGCCGTCGTCGGCCAGAAGCGCGATCTCGCCGCCCCCGAGCAGCCCGGTGACCCACTCGGCTGGAAGGCCGACCAATGCGGATGGCACGCAGACGAAGTGAAATCCCGGCTCGGACACGTCCCGGAAACTAGCGCCTTCCGGGCGCACGGCCGTTCTGCGAGGCAGACCATTCCGCGACCAGCGGCGATCCCTCTACTCGACCCTGGATCGGATGCGGCCGAGATAACGGACGGCCCACCTATATGACCGTATGCACAGATAGCGGGATCACCGCAGTCGCGGTTGCGAGACGCCCACCGCAGAGGCTCGGTCGAAGTCTTCCCCGGTGCCGTGATCCGTCGCCGCGACCAGGCTTTGGATCCGTTGCAGCGCTGCGTTTGAACCGTCACGGACGCCCCGGACCGCCTAGCGATCAGACGCGTGAGCACCCGTCTCGCCCAAGAAGGGTCACCGGACGGCGACTCGTGCCTCGGATCCGCTCGAACGTTCGGGCCTAGTCACCCGCTCTCGCGCCGGCGCCGCCGCCTCACGAGCTCGGCGCGGATGACGTCGACCTTCCCGTGCAGCACCCGGCGCTTGTAGGACGAGCCGTCCAACTCCCGCGTCGCGACTTTCCTTTCTTCTGCCACGAGCCGGTTCAGCAGGTGCTTCAGCTCTTCGTCTCCCAGCGGGCCCAAGTCCGGAAACGAGTCCACGGGACAGATACTGCCACGACGGTGATCCCTACCGTCGCCCAGCGCGCGGTCCTGTCGCCGCCCGCCGCTGACGCGGAACGCCGCGCGATCCGTCGCGCCTCGGCTTCGCTGGCGCGAGCACGTTGGTCAGGTCTATGCTCTGCGGCCGGGTCCGCGATGGGGAGTCCCCTCACTCAGGAGCAGATCGACGACCTGCGGGGAGAGAGTCGCTGGCCTCCGACGATAGTGCTTGGCCTGGCGATCGCCGTCCCGCTACTGCTGCCCGATCGCTTCAGCCTGGTGTCGAAGTGGGTCGAACCGGCACTGCTGGCGCTGCTACTCGTGGCGCACATCATCGCCGACCCAGGACGCATCGACCGGCAGTCACGCGCCACTCGCTCGATCGGCGTCGGGCTGCTAGTCGTCCTCGTCGCGGGGGCGACAACACAAGCGGTCGTGCTGACCGTCGAGTTGGTGAACGGCAACAAGGCGCTGAACAACCCGCATGAGCTGCTCTCGTCCGGAGCGCTGGTTTGGCTGGAAACGATCATCGCTTTCACCTTTGCCTACTGGGAGATCGACGCAGGCGGCCCAGCCGCGCGCGCCCATCGCACCCCGAAGTACCCGCACCTAGCGTTCCCGGAGCACATGAACCCCGCTCTCGCGCCCCCCGGCTGGCGACCGCTGTTCCTCGATTACCTATACCTGGGCCTGACAAACGCCACCGCGTTCAGTCCGACCGACGTCATGCCGCTGCGGCATTGGGCCAAGCTGACCATGGGCGTGCAGTCGTTGATCTCGCTGATCATTCTCGGGCTCGTCGTCGCACGCGCAGTGAACATCCTCACCTGATCGGAGCTGCGCCTGTAGCGCGGGCGATTTCGACACCGTCGTGACGCGGTCGAAAGGCTGCGCGCCGGCACCGCGTCATGGGTGCCGCTAGGGGCAGCGCGCTCTCGCTGCAGATGACGATCGACCACCGCACGCTTCCAGCCGCTGCGACTCACTCTCGCGTCCGACATCGGCTGGGCGTCTCACCAACCAAGGACCAGCGGACAGGGGTTTGAGGCGGCCTGAGACTGAACGATTCGCCGCGTCGAGCCTTCCTGTTGCGGGTTTAGTTGCTACGCGGCGGCGCGGTCTGGGCGGTCGCTGCCAGTGCTTGAGGCTGGGTCGTCGTCGTGCAGGAGCTCGGGCGCTGGGTCAAGCCCGTTGGGCCAGACGATGGTTCTTGACTCTTCGTCGACGCGGACCTGCCGAAAGTACTCAAGGTCTCGTAGCGGTTGGCCAAGGGTGCCGTGCAGCAGGAAGGTGCAGTCGAGTTCGCGCACGACGCCGTCGTTGAACGCGATTCGCAGGCGATGATCATCGAGCGGTTGCACGTCGGTGACTCGGAGCATGTCGCTCATGCTAGGGGAGCGGGGCGATCGCTATCAGCGGCTCGAGTGCCTGGGCCAGCGTCCAGTTGGCGGCAAGTTCGTCGAGGTGAGGGCCTCGAACTCATCGGTCGCGTCTGCTTCGAACGCGGCACTCTCGCCGACTGGCGGCCGAGCCCTGCTGCGAGCGACCAGCAGCAAGACCGTCACCGCGCCTTCGACGGCTGCTTTGGATACTCAAGAGCGACCCCGGCACCGCTGTCCGAAACATATCGACGACCGCGACGCCTTCGGGGGGTGATCGGTCCCTCGGTGCGGATGGCGGCGGCCGTCTCACTGGGACGCTCAGCGTACATCGGTACGCCGCCCATTAGGGCGATTGGCGAGCCGTCTCTCGGGTTCGGAACTAGGCAGTAGTCGCGCAACTGGTCGGCCCTTATGGCTGTGGATGATGCCGGGCGCGGAGCTGCGAGGATTCCGGCGTGGATCTCGTTGAGGCCTTCGAGCCGGTTAGCGCGGAGCTTGAGGAGTTGCTCCCCGATGGGGCGATCGTGCTCGATGCACACACCCATCTCGGTCGCGACGAGGACGGCCAGTCGCTCGATCTCGCGGCTCTGATCGCGTTTCTGGATCAGATCTCGCCTACGGCGCGGGCCGTCACGTTTCCCTTGCACGATCCCGAGCGAGCCCCCGGGTACCAGATCCCCAACGACCGCGTACTTGCGTGGGCAGTTGAGTCCAATGGACGGGTCTACCCCTATTGTCGCCTGGATCCTGGGCAGGATCCCGTGCGCGAGGCGCAGCGATGCTTGGCGCACGGTGCGCGCGGGATCAAGCTTCACCCGCGAGCGCAGGCGTTCGGTTTCGGCAATGCGGCGGCGGAGTCGATCTGGAAGGCGGCGCAGGAGGCGAATGTTCCGATCCTGATCCACGCAGGCCGCGGGATGCCGCCGATGGACTCGCTCGCCGAGCTCGCGCTGCGCTACCCGGATGTCGTGCTCGTCCTCGCCCACGCCGCGATCGCCGATCAGGGGATGTTCGCTTCCAGGTTGGCCGATCACCCGAATACGCTCTACGACACGTCGACATTCTCCGTGTTCGATCAGCTGGAGCTGTTCGCTCGTGTTCCGGCCGAGCGCATCGTGTTCGCCTCAGACGTACCGTACGGGCGGCCGGTCGGGGCGCTGTACGCGGCTCTGCGGATCGCCGCTTATGCCGGGCTCGGCGAGGGTGAAACGCGGGCGCTGGTTGGTGGAACGATGCTCGACGTCCTCGAGGGACGGCCGCTCGCAGAACCCCAGACGCCGCGGGTGCCGGAGATCCGCCCGACCAGCGGCCGCCTCGCGCGGATCAACGCGTACGTGCTGATGTCGTTCGCCGCCGCGCTCGGCTCGGGGCCGCCACCCGACTTTGGCCGAAGCCTGCCGTTCGTTGCCCTCGCGCGCGCGGCGTGCCGCGACCCTGACCCGGGTCCGGCTGGACCGGCGCTCGAGCGGATCGACAAGCTGCTCTCAGCCGCTGAGTTGCTGCTTGCGGCCGGCGGCAAACAACTGCGTGACGCCGCCGGACTCGTGATGACCGCGGGCGTGATCGCTGCCACCGAACCGTTCGTGCGAGCCTAGCTGACCTCTCCAGACCCTCGGGGCGCCGAGGCGGCAATCCCCCGTCAATCCGAATCTCCGGTCAGGCACGCGAGCAGCTCCGGCACCTGGTCCTAGCGACACCATCCGAGCGGACCCTTCTTCTCGCTGCCAAGTACCTCCCGACCACCCTCCGTTGGCCTGGCGCAGCCGGCCAGCACCGTCGTCTGTGCGTGCCGGCTCTCGCCTTCTTCGCCGTGGCCTCGCCTCGCCGTTTACAAAGCATGCTCACCGCAACGAGTTGAGAGTCTTGAGCCGGACCCCGAGCTCGGCGACGTCGCCGTCTCACAACGGGAAGGATCACCGGACAGGCTGAGTAACGAGATTGACGACTTCCGAGACTCGTGGACGCTGGTCGAGACCCCGTTCGCAACTTGCGCTGGGTTGCGCCTTGACGGTGAGGCTCGCGTGACTCCTTGTGTCCGATACCGACAACGAGCGTGCCGGCGACACCACTGCTGCTCTCCTGCTTGCAGGATCCGGTTGCCCGGCGATAGCAGGTTGGTGGCGGTCTCGGCGCGATCGACTTGTTTTCTCGACTGCGTCTGTCGCACTACGGGTTGACGATCTCGGCGGCTGCGGTGAGCGGGTCGATGTTTGCTGCGTCCGCGATGCCGGCGCGGTACTCGTCGGTGTTGGTGAGTGGTGGGGTCAGGTTCCGCTCGTAGCGGACTCGCTCGGCGGCGACCATCCGGAAGCCGATCTCGTGCTCGAGCCGCTCGGCGAGAGTCCACAGGCGGCCGGCCGCAGTTGCGTCCCCATTTCGCGCGGCGACGCAGGCGAGACCCGCGAGGCAGTACGCCCCCACCCGCACGTCTCCCTCTTGCAGGCTGAGTGCGAGCGCCTCGCGGTAGTAACGCTCGGCGGTGGGCATATCGCCCTCGTCGAGATAGAGGTCGCCGAGGCTGTGCGCCGTGGCCGCACTACTGCCAAGTCCGTTTGCGCGCCGAATCTCGATGGAACGGGCGAACAGTTCGGCGGACCGCTCGAAATCGCCGAGGTCCCGGAGAGCCTCAGCGACGTAGTGCAAGGTGTGGGCGATCCCCAGCGTGTCGTCGAGGCCCTCGTAGATCGCAAGCGCCCGCTCCGCCCACGCGAGGGCGCTCTCCGGCGCGCCGGCGATGAACTCGGCGGCGCCGAGGCGAAGCAGCACGAGGGTCTCGCCGCGTTCATCGCCGGCGTCCCGGTAGAGCATGAGCGCCTCTATCAGTGCGGCTCGCGCCTGCTCGAGGCGCTCGAGGAACACCAGCGCGTGGCCGAGCCCGGCGAGGGCCTTGGCGCGGTCTCCCGGCGACAGTGCGGTCGGATCGGCCAGCGCCCGCTCGTACCACCGCGCGAGTTCACGGATGCGTCCGGCCCCTAACCAGGGCGTGAAGAGGGCATCGGCGAGTGGGAGCGCGGCGGCGATATCGTGGTCAAGTGCCCAAGCGAGGGCGAGCCCGACATTAGCGGCGTCCTGGCGCAGCCGAATCAGGTCATCGGTGCCCACCCGGGGGCCGTCACCATCAGCGACACCGAGCGCGAAGTACCAGCGTGCGTGGCGGGCGCGAATCTCGTCGCGCTCGTCGCTTGCGTCGAACTGCTCGAGTGCATATTCGCGCGTAGTGTGCAGCAGGAAGAGCCAGCCGTTGTCGGCGTGGCGCACGAGGCTCTTGTCGATCAGTGACCGCATGGCGTCGAGATCTGCGCCGCAGATCTGTTCCGCCGCATCGAGCTCGAAGCTGCCGACGAACACCGCCAGCCGGGTGAACAACCGCTGCTCGGCCTCGCTCAGCAGGTCGTAGCTCCAGGCGATCGTCGCCCGCATCGTGCTGTGGCGCGTGGGGAGGTCGCGGCGCCCGCCGGCGAGGAGCGGGAGCCGCCGCTCCAGCCGGGTGAGGAGCTGCTGCTCGGAGAGGAGCTTGACCCGCGTCGCCGCGAGCTCGAGCGCGAGCGGAAGTCGATCGAGTCGCTCACAGATCGCGTCGATCTCAGCGCCCGGCTCGTAGCCCGGCTCCACTTGCCGCGCCCGCGCGGTGAACAGCTCGACGGCGGCGTGGGGCGACAGCGGCGCCACCGGGTACTCCTGCTCGGCGGCGACCCCGAGCCGCTCCCGGCTTGTCACGATCACCCCGCAACCCGGAGCGCCGGAGAGCAGCTCGGCGACCGCGCGAGCTGCCTCGATCACCTGCTCGAAGTTGTCAAGCACGAGCAACAGCGCTCGCCCGCGCAGATACATCGGCAGATCCGCAATATCGCCGAGCACCCCCGCGATCGCGGCTGGTACCAGCCGCGCCTCGCTGACCATGGCCAGCGGAACCCACCACACGCCGTCCGGATAGCGGTCGGCGAGGCCCGCCGCGAACGCCACCCCGAGCCGGGTCTTTCCCGTCCCACCGGTTCCGGTCAGGGTGATCAGCCGGCGCGACTCAGCGAGCGTCATCAGCTCGGCAAGTTCGCGCGCGCGGCCGATCAGGGGTGTCGCCTGCAAGGGCAGATGGACATGGCCCGGCGCTCGCGCGTCCGTCGTGGCGCCGGCGCCGGCGGGTGCGGCCGTCTGGCCTGAGTCGGTTTGGAGCAGCGCCCGGTCCTGAGCGAGGATCGCTTCGTGCAGTTCCCGAAGCTCGACCGAAGGCTCGATCCCCAGTTCGTCGACCAGCGCCGACCGTGCCGCACGGTAGGCGGCCAGCGCTTCCGCCTGCCGTCCAGTCCGGTACAGAGCCAGCATCAGGTGGCCCCGCAGACGCTCGCGGTACGGGTAGTCCCGCACGAGACGCTCGAGCTCGCCCAGCACCTGCACCTCCCGGCCCAGCAGCATTTCGACCGCGATCCGCTCCTCCAGCACGGCGGCGCGCAGCTCGCCGAGCCGGGCGATCTCGCCCTGCGCGAACGCGTCGTACTGAAAGTCGGCCAAGACGTCGCCGCGCCACAGCTCCAGTGCGCCGCTGAGCGCGGCGAGTGCCTGATCTGGTCGTCCCGCCGCCAGCAGCGATCGGCCCTCGCCGATCAGCCGCTCGCATCGCTGCACATCGAGCTCCTCGGGCCCGACTCTCAGGACGTAGCCACCGGCAGTCGTGACCAGCCGCTCCCCGTCTTGGTCTGAGTCCCCGGCGGCAAGGGCCCGGCGTAGCCGCGATACGTGCACGTGCAGTCCCTTCGCGCCGCTCGCCGGCGCCGCACCCGCCCACAGCGCCTCAACCAGCTGATCGCTCGACACGACCTCGTTCGCCCGCAGCAGCAACACAGCAAGCACGGCTCGCGGCATCCGCCCGCCCAGGGCGAGCTCACGCCCATCGTCACCGACCGCCTGCAAAGGACCCAGGATCCCGAAACGCATACGCCCTCGCGACGGTACCGATCCCGGTTCGCTGGCCGCCGACCGAACACCGCCGACGGCACCCCACCCCGCGGTTGCAGTGCCCGAGGCCGTTTACCGGACTGCAAGCCAGCTGCAACCCGTGCGGATCACAGTGCCCGCACCACAACCGAACACGAGGTCCGCCGTGCATCCCCAACTCATCCACATCCTCGCCCAACAGCACATCGCCGACCTGCACCGAGCCGCCGACCACAACCGCCTCGTGCACACCGCCACCACCGCCACCAGCAGCCACGCCGGCCCCGCACCCCGCCACGCCGCCGCCGCGCCAGTCCCCGTTCCTGCGCTGGCGCCGCCGCCGCCTGGCTTAACGCACCCGTTGTTCGGGAGCGCTAACTCGAAGGCGGCCAGCCGCAAGCACATAAGCGGTCACGGCCGGACGGCGGCGGCGCTTCCCGGATCGGCGGAGAGCACGAGCGCGACAATCACAGCCCCACGATCCTCGCGATCGTCGGATCCGGTTCCGAGGGATGTAGCCGCCGCTTGGCGAGAAGGGGAGCACGACCGAGGGCGGCGCAACACGGACGATCGAGCCGTTCGCCCAAACGCGACGGCGTCCGGTCCGGACATCACGACCCATCGATCGCCTGCTCGCGGTGCAGTTCCCAGACCCGAGCATGCTCTGCCGACCCATAGACTGCTCGTGTGGATCGTGACGCACTGTGGCGTCTGGTTGAGGACTACCGGGATGCGTGGGTCGCCCACGACGTCAGCGGCTTACTCGAGTTGGTGACGCCGGATGTCGTCTTTCACAACTACACCGCCGGCGAGCGGGTGGAGAATGCCCGACAGTTCGGCGAGCACGTCGCGCAGATACACGCACGGTGGCCGGACACACGCTTCACGGAGCGACGCAAGCACCTCGGCGACGGCTTCGCTGTGGTGGAGTGGACGGCCACGGCGACGCGCACGGGTGGGCGCCAGATCGAGTGGGACGGCATCGACGTCATCCTGCTGCGGGACGCTCTGATCTGCGCCAACTACGTCTACTCGTCATCCCACGCGCCGCGCGTGCTCGACATCGAGAGCTCCGCCTGAACAAAGTCGATCGACGAGTTGCAGAGCCCCGCTTAGGAGCGCCCAGCGGCACGGACCCCGAGGTTTGCGGAATTGAGGAGGCGGGACCCTCCGATCCCTGTGCTGCTGCCGCTCCTGCTCTGTTGTCAGCGTGCGCACCTCGGTGCCGTCGAGGTCCGCCTCTCAACGCGCGGAAGCCACGGCTCGTCGCAGTAGCGCAAGGGCTAATGCGACGGCCAAAGCAGCGCCTGGGCGACGATGACGCGGTCGCCGTCGAACGTCACGGTGGGGCTGCCGTGGAGTTGATAGCCCAGTTCAAGAGCCTCGCTCACGCGCCAACAGAAGGCATCATCATCCGGCCCGGTGAGGACTCGATAGAACGGCAAGGCCTCGGGCGGTGGGGTAGGCACAGAGGCATGATCTCACGAGCTGGCACCCGAACTGGAGGAACCGCCGGGCGAGCCTTTCTGGTTTCACATGGCCTCGCATGCGCACGGATCCAGCGCCGTGAGCGGCTCAGATACGGAGATGAACCAGCGGACGCCACCGACAGTGGAGCACGGCGTCCGATTCCGGCCCCGATACCGTCTCAAATCGCAATGGCGCAGCGGACGGTTCCCAGAGGCCGCTGACGGTCTCCGCTGGTGGCCAAGGACCGCGTGCGCAAACCAACGGCCTGCGAACAGTGCTGGAGGAAGCCTTGCGGGGCAAGCGCGAAGACCAGGCGTCTGGGGACTAGCAGAGGATCGCTGTAGCCTCCGAAGCGCAGAGCTGTCCGAAGTGGTTGTGTGGCGGCGGCGTCGAGCCCGTCCGGCCGCTGTGCGCTAAGCGTCGATCGGAGCTGGCGCGCGGCTGCCGAGCGTCGCACCCGCGCATGCCGTGATGACCAGACCGATCCCGAGCATGTCCGGCGCGCTCAATCCCTGGCCGATGATGACGAGCCCGGCGAGCGCGGCCATCGCCGGCTCGGCGCTCATCAGGACCCCGAACAACTGCGTGCGCATCCGGCGGAGCGCCTCGAGCTCCAGCGAATACGGGATTACCGAGCTCAGCATCGCCACCGCGAACGCCGCCGCGAGCAAGTCCGGCCGCAGCAGCTCCCCGCCCGCGTCGGCGACTCCGATCGGGATCAGCGGCACAGTCGCTACGGCCATCGCGATCGCTAGCCCCTCGCCGCCCGCGAATGCACGCCCGATACGGGCATTCAAAAGGATGTACGCCGCCCACAGCCCACCTGCGGCCAACGCGAACAGGACCCCACCGATGTCGGAGGCCCCGACGCCCCCGAGCAGACGACCCCGCCTGCGGCTAACACCGCCCGACAGCACGTCCAGCCGTGTTCGCGAGCCGACGACCGCGACCCCGAGGGGGCCCACGAACTCGAGCGTGACCGCGACCCCCAGCGGTATCCGTGCAATCGCCTCGTAGAAGCACAGGTTCATCAGCGCGAGCGCCAGCCCAAACATGGCGGCCAGGCGGAGATCACTTGCGTGGTGAGACAACGGTCTCGGCCGCCAGATCGCGCACAACACAACGGCCGCGAACAGGACGCGCAGGAGCACCGTGCCCGCCGGTCCCAGATGCACGAACAGCTTGGTCGCGAACGCGGCGCCGACCTGCACGGACGCGATCCCGACAAGAAGCAGCCGGGCGCCGGCAGGCGGTCGAACACCGCCCGCCCACGCGCCGTCACCTGCGAGCGGTGCGACTGGACGCCGCGATCACGTAGACCATGAGAATTGACGCTGCCGTCGCCGAAACGACCGCGACTGACCGCATCCCCGCCGACGGCGGCTACGGATCGCCAGCAACGACTGCCGGGCTCGACACGCGGCGCCAATAGTCATCTCACTCAGGAAGGATCAGCGGACACGGCGGCCGGCGCCGGGAATACAGCGGCAGCTGCGCCGGGGGCAATCATGGGACCATCAAGCGTGTCGTCACCGACCTCAGAAACTGAGGCCTGCCGAGGGCGGTTCACCTTCGAGCGCGCGACCGACGCTTCGAGGTCGCCGCTGCAGCCGAACTGCTCTGCGCTCGTATTCGTCCGGATGGACGTACGACGGTACGGCGCGACGACACCGCGGACAACGCAAGGGCCGCGCTGTGGAATGGTGACGAGCCGCACGATCCCCAGGCGACCGGGACGCGAGCGCCATCGTGGCGCCGCTGGCAGCCGGCGAGCTGCTGGTCTGGGTTGCTTCGACGTTCGATGGCGACCTCGTCTCGTCCCTGCGACGCTGCTCGACGAGGCGATCGAGGAGCTGCGCATGTTGGCCACGACATCGCCGAGTAAGCGACAGTCGTTTCGTCGATCGTCTATACGCCAGTCAAGGATCGACCAGCGAGACGGTTCGGCGTTGGCGATGCTGGGGAGCAGGAACTCGACGTGTCTCAATCAGCGAATGACCAGCGGACGCAAGCGACGCAGGGAGCCTGGCCGCCTGCTCGCCGTCAACGATCAAAGGGGTCCGGTTCGCGTCCGGCGGTCAGGTCTTAGCGATCGCGTGACGACCTTGCCGGACCGACGCCAACCCTGCACGCTCGACTCAAATGACGCTCAGATCCTGCGGTCCCAGGGTGCGAGCCTCGACAGTCCATGGACGACGAGTACGACCCTTCCGTCCAGGTTCGCTGCGAGCACGTACCGAACGACGATGAACCTGATGTCTGAACAGCAGGAGTGGATGAGCATCAGCGCAATGATCAGCACACCGACCAGGACGAGAACGGCGCCGCCAGGCTATCGCCGGACCAGTCGCCGCCGGGGAAGCTCGCGATTAGATCGCTGCTGGTCCGCGCCGCTATTTCCACGACCGCTGGACCTTGCGGGTCATCCAACGCCGACCGACTGCCCACTCGCGCCGTCCGGCGCCGTGATGCGACTCTTGCGAACATGGCGGTCATCCGCGCACGAGAGCGTCGCAGAGGCGGACGCGAAGCGCGTCCGAAGCGGGAACGTCGAGGCCGACGTTACGCGTCTGAATCGAGGAAGGTCAGCGGACAGCGCGTTGAGTGTCGAGATGGCGAAGGGGAGGGCGCGGCGCGACCCTGAGGTCGAGACCTGCTGTGTGGCGCGCGCGGGCTTCCGCTACGTCGGGAAGGAGCCGTCAGCCACCGGCGCGCCGCGCGATCCGCCCGTCCGGAGGGGCAGTAGGCGTTGGGTTGAATCCAGTTCGTAGGGGCCCATCGTCGTGAACGGAGCACTCTCGGCCGTCGGGTTCGACTGATCACCAGTCAGCCCGAACCAGAAGTCTGGCACTCTTACGACTACGTTGCGGCGCCCCGCGGTCGTGACGGCTAGCTACTGCTGATCACCGGGATCTGGCGATGACACATCACCCGCGCGCTGGCCACGATTCGGTTGCGGGTTCTCGACTCAAGCAAGGTGCGGGAGGAAGGCTCCTCCCTCTACGAAAGGAACCGCGATGACCACCGCCCCGACCCAACAAGCGCTTTCGACCGACGCGTCACGGATCCGCGAGCTGCTGCTGCTCAACCTTTCGTGGTGTTCAGCGAACGCGATCCCGACCGTCGCCTGGAGGCGATCGTTGCCAACTACACGGATGACGTGGTCTGGTCAGACTCGGAAGCGACGACCCACGGCCACGAGGAACTGAATGCAGCGAGCCCGGGTGGTGCTCGACAGCACGCCCGATTTTGTGTTCAACGCCGCGGGGCCGGTCCACGTACTCCGCGATCTGGGCCAGCTGGCCTTCAACTACGGAGTGCCTGAGCAGCCGCCCTGCAGTTACCGGCTACGACGTGGCGCAGGTACGCGATGGACGGATCTCCGTGCTGTACACGCTGATCGAAGGGCTCACTGACCGGACGTAGCAGAATTGATCGGCGATGAACCGGACGAGACGCCGATGCTCCGCCGGTAGTGGGACGTCGGTAACGCAACTCGTTCGATTGAGCACCGAATTGACGGTGGAGCACTTCGTCGCGCGCTTCCCGTCGCTGGGTGGGTTGCGAGAACAAGGCGCGCCGGATGTGGCGCGGAGTCGCCACCGCGGCGCGGGCGTGCGTCACGCGAGCTTCGCCTAGGACAAGGTGAACTTCGACTCTGCCCCCGGTCGCTGGTTGCTCGCTGTGGCGGTGCTGGGCTCCGGAATCGCTTTCCTGGACGCCACCGTCGTCAATGTCGCATTACCGGATATCGGCCGTGACCTGCACGCATCGACCAGCACCCTCCAGTGGATCCTCAACGGCTATACGCTGACGCTCGCCTCGCTGATCCTGCTCGGGGGGTCGCTTGGCGACCGCTATGGGCAGCGTCGCATCTTCGTGTCCGGCGCCGGCCTGTTCACGATCGCCTCGGTCCTCTGTGCGGTTGCGCCGAGTGCTGAGCTGTTGGTGGTGGCGAGGCTGGTGCAGGGGGTCGGCGGCGCTCTTCTGACACCGGGCAGTCTGGCGATGGTCGAGTCGGGCTTTCGCCCCGCTGATCGGGCCCGAGCGATCGGCGCCTGGTCGGGGCTCGGCGCGGTGGCGGGCGCTCTAGGCCCGCTGTTGGGCGGCCTGCTGGTGGCGACGGTGTCATGGCGCGCGGTGTTCCTGATCAACCTTCCGCTCGGCATCTTCATTGTCGTGATGGCAGGCCGCCACGTGCCTGAGACCCGTGACCCCGAGGCCCGCGGGCCGCTCGACTTCGCGGCGCGATCCTGGCAGCGATCGGCCTGGGCGGCACCACCTACGCGCTGATCGAGGCCCCGAGCCACGGCGGCTCGCCGCTGGTCCTAGTGGCGGCGATCGGCGACGGGCTCGCACTCATCGCCTTCGTTCTCGCCGAGCGGCGTTCCGCCAACCCCATGATGCCGCTCTCGATGTTCGCTTCGCGCCAATTTAGCGCCGCCAACGCGGTGACCTTCGTCGTCTTCGGCGCGCTCAGCGGAGTGTTCTTCCTGCTCGTGGCGTTCTTGCAGATCTCGCTCGGCTACTCGCCGTTAGCGGCCGATGCCGCCTCGCTGCCGATCACGGCCCTGATGCTGCTCCTCTCCCCCGCTGCAGAGAGCACTTGCCCAACGGATCGAGCCGATACCGTTGACCGTAGGGCCGCTGGTCACGGCTCTCGGACTGCTGTTGATGTCGCCGATCGCTCCCAGGCGACAGCTACCTGTCCGGCGTGCTCCCCCGCGGTGATCGTCTTCGGTTTCGGCCTGACCTTGGTCGTGGCGCCGGTCACGGCAACGGTGATGGCTGCCGCGGATGAGCGGCACTCCGCATCGCCTCGGGAATCAACACCGCCGTTTCCCGTCTCGCCGGTCTGATCATCGTCGCCGTCCTGCCTTTGGTCGCCGGGCTGACCGGGGAGAAGTTCTACGACCCGGCGGCGATGGACCACGGCTTCCACGTAGCGATGCTGGTCTGCGCCGGTCTCGCGGTAGCCGAGGTTGGATATGACCTGGTCGCCGATAGGCTCCGAAGTCCTCGAGTCCGAGCCCGCGCCGGGCGGAGACCTGCCGACCGGCGTACTGCACGACTTCACGTGCGCCGTCGCCGGTCCGCCACTAAGACCCGGACGCGAAGCGGAATGCCATCCCATCGCGGCCGGCGCGGCGGCGGGGTGAACCAGCGCCACTCACACCAATGCGCGACGCTTCGAGTGGATTCATTCACAGCGATTGGTGGACAGCCGCCGACGCTGATGCTCTCTCCGCCGGCGCCCCCGCAGCCAGGACTCACCCGCGGCGCACGATCGCGCTGCCTGTAAGGGCGTGATTGCATCAGAAGTGGCCAAGCAGTCCAGAGAATCGACAGTTCCGCAATTAGAAGCTCCCTTCCGCGCCGACCGCCGGCAGTCGGAACCGGCCGAACGTTAGACGCCGATCTCGAGACCTGCTTCGGTCTCAGCACGGTGCTCGTGATCACCGCTCGCGAGACGCGGAATGCGCGGATTGCGCGTCTCGAGCTGGGTGGCAACGTTGTGGAAACGGTATGCCAACGCCTCCATGACAATTTCCAGTGCATCAGGTCGAGGCGGCCGGAGAACCTCCCAAGTTCCAGGGGGCGTGTCAAACGGAAAGAGCGAGGGGGCGAAACTTCGTCTGAGGGCGAGCGGCGCGGGGCGGCGCCGACTCGCCTCCAGACGGCCCAGGGTTGGATGTAGCAGTCGCGTCTTTGGGCCGGCACGACGGTGTGGCGATCGTCAGCAGCGCGGCGCTCGCGAGCGGCCTTGCCCCGCTCCGCGACCATCTAACAAAGCGGATCGACCAGCGGACGCTTCCAGGCGGTGTCGAGGCCTTCAGCCGCCAGCTGCGGGCGTCTCAGTCACCA